>NZ_BBPM01000139.1 GCF_000787775.1 Streptacidiphilus carbonis
GGTGTTGGCCGCCATCACGGAGTGCCGCCGCTCCCGGTCGGCCGCCGCGCCGACGGCCTCGGGGGCGTCCACCCGCAGCACCGGCACGGGCAGCTCGGGCAGCTCCCCTGCGGTCGCCGCGTCCACCAGCAGCAGGCCGGCGCCGGAGTCGGCCGTCATGAAGGTGATCCGCTCGGCCGGGTAGGCGGAGTCGACCGGCAGGTACGCGCCGCCGGCCTTCATCACGCCGAGCAGGGCGACCACCAGCTCGGGCGAGCGCGACACCGACACCGCCACCACCGACTCGTGGCCCACGCCCCGCTCGGCCAGCGCGCGGGCGAGGCCTTCGGCCCGGTCGTCCAGTTCGCGGTAGGTCAGCATGGTCTCCCCGAAGACCACCGCGGTCGCGTCGGGCGTCGCCGCGACCCGCGCCTCGAACAGCCCGGGAATGGTACCCACCGGCACCGGAGCCCCGGTCTCGTTGAAATCACCCAGCAACCGGACCCGCTCACCCGGCTCCAGCAGATCCACCGCACGCACCCGCACATACGGATCCGCCGCGATCTGCCGCAGGATGCGCGCGAACCGGCCGGCGAGGGTGCTGACGCCGTCCCGGTCGAACAGGTGTCGCTGGTACTGCACGGCCACCCGCAGGTGCGGGTCGGCGGTGGCCGTCACCGCGAGCGGGTAGTGGGTGCCGCTCAACGGGCTGATCCCGGTGATCGCTATTCCGCTGGTGGTGTTGGCCTCGGAGATGCCCGCGCGGTCGACCGGGTAGGACTCGAAGCCGACGATGGTGTCGAACAGCACGTTCAGGCCGATGGCCTGGTGGATGTCAGTCAGCGGGTAGTGGTGGTGGTCGAGCAGGGCGCCCTGGCGCCGCTGGAGGTCGGTGAGGAGGTCGGCGAGGGTGTCGGTGGGGGCGCACCGCACCCGCACCGGCAGGGTGTTGATGAACAGTCCGACCATCTCGTCCACACCCGCGACCTCGGGCGGCCGGCCGGAGACCGCGGTGCCGAAGACCACGTCACCGCTGCCGGTCAGTCCGGAGAGCAGCAGCGCCCAGGCCCCCTGCATCAGGGTGTTCAGGGTGACGCCGAGCTCGGCGGCGCGCCGCGACAGCTCGCGCGCCTCCTCCGGCGGCAGCGGCACGTCGAGCTGCCCGATGCCCTGCGCCTCAGCCGCGGACTCCGCTGCTTCGGGAACGAGCAGGGTGGGCCCTTCGACCCCTTCGAGCTCCCGGGCCCAGGCCCGGGCCGACTCCTCGCGGTCCTGCTCGGACAGCCACACCAGGAAGTTGCGGTAGCCGCGCACCCGGGGCAGGGCCGAGCCGTCGCCGTCGGACCCGTACAGCCGCAGCAGGTCGTGCATCAGCAGCGGCACCGACCAGCCGTCGAAGAGGACGTGGTTCGCGGTGAAGACCAGTTCGGAGCGGTCGGGGCCCATGGTGACCAGGGACATCCGCAGCAGCGGGGGCACCGCCGGGTCGAAGTGGGCGGCATGGTCCTCGGCCAGCAGGCGTGTGTACGCCGCGTCACGCTCCTCCACGCCGAGTCCGGCCAGATCGTCATGGCGCCAGGGCAGCTCCACCCGCGCCGGAACCACCTGCACCAACTCCCCGGCACCATCGGCCACGAACGCGGTACGCAAAGCGGCATGCCGGTCCAGCAACGCCTGACCGGCCGCCCGCATCCGACCCGGATCCACCGAACCCGACAGGTGGAACACCAGCTGCATCTGGTAGGCGTCGAAGGCGGCGTCGGCCAGCATGGTGTGGAACAGCAGCCCGGACTGCACAGCGGTGAGCGGCCACACGTCCGCCACGTTCGGGTAGCGCTCCTCCCAGACGTCGATGTCCTGCTGACGCACCGACACCAGCGGCAGATCCGACGGCGTCAGCCCGCCCGCACCAGGACCGGCGACGTGCCGCGCCAGGCCTTCCATCGCCGCACACCACAGCTCCGCCAGCTCCTGCACCTCGCCCCGGGACAGCAGCCCGGTGGGAAAGTCCAGCACGGCGTCCAACTGGGCGCCCTCCTCGGTGTCCACCACCATCGCGTTGACCTGCAGCGCGGACAGGGCCGGCAGGTCGTCGTCCGGCGCTGCGGCCGGTTCGTCGGCGTCGGTGACCTGGGTGAAGCCGAGTCCGCGCAGGTTCTCGGGCATGTCGGCGGTGGAGAAGCGGCCCAGGTAGTTGAAGCCGACCTGGCCGGACGGCAGTGCGCGCAA
>NZ_BBPM01000138.1 GCF_000787775.1 Streptacidiphilus carbonis
CGTCTGGTCCACGCGCCGAGTCCCCGGGTCCGGGAGGTCCGCCGCCCCGACGGCCGCGGCGACCGCCGCCGCCGTGTCCGGATCGTCGAGCAGGAGGAGCGGGCAAGGGGCGGGGGGCAGAACGGCCGCGCGCTCCGCATCGGTGACCACCAGGGCCGGCCCGGCGTCGCGCAGCATGAACTCCAGGCGCTCCGCGGGGTAGTCGGGGTTGATCGGCAGGTAGGCACCGCCGGCCTTCATCACCGCGAGCAGCGCGACCACCAGCTCGGGCGAGCCGGTCAGCGCCACGCCCACCACCGACTCGGGGCGCACGCCGCGCCCGGCCAGAACCCGGGCCAGGCCGTTCGCCCGGTCGTCCAGTTCGCGGTAGGTCAGCGTGGTCTCCCCGAAGACCACCGCGGTCGCGTCGGGCGTCGCCGCGACCCGCGCCTCGAACAGCCCGGGAATGGTACCCACCGGCACCGGAGCCCCGGTCTCGTTGAAATCATCCAGCAACCGGACCCGCTCACCCGGCTCCAGCAGATCCACCGCACGCACCCGCACATACGGATCCGCCGCGATCTGCCGCAGCACCCGTACGAAGCGGGCCGCGAGGGACCCGGCGGCCTCCTGGTCGAACACCTGCTCCTGGTACTGCAGGGCCACCCGCAGGTGCGGGTCCGCGGTCGCGACCACGGACAGCGGGTAGTGGGTGCCGGAGTCCGGCGTGACCCCGGTGATCCCGATGCCCGCGGCCTCATGGGCCTCGCCGAGGGCCGCGCGGTCGACCGGGTAGGACTCGAAGCCGACGAGGGTGTCGAAGAGGGTGCTGAGACCGGCGTCCCGGTGGATGTCGGTCAGCCCGTAGTAGTGGTGGTCCAGCAGGGCGCCCTGGCGCTGCTGGAGGTCGGTCAGCAGGTCGGCGAGGGTCGCCGAGGGGGCGCACCGCACCCGCACCGGCAGGGTGTTGATGAACAGTCCGACCATCTCGTCCACGCCCGGAACAGCCGGCGGGCGACCGGAGACGGTGGCGCCGAAGACCACGTCGCCGCTACCGGTCAGTCCGGACAGCAGCAGCGCCCAGGCCCCCTGGACCACGGTGTTCAGGGTGACGCCGAGCTCGGCGGCGCGCCTCGACAGCTCGCGCGCCTCCTCCGGCGGCAGCGGCACGTCGACCGCGCCGACCGCGCCGGCCTGGTCCGCCGCCGACCCCGCTTCGGGGGCGAGCAGGGTGGGCCCTTCGACCCCTTCGAGCTCCCGGGCCCAGGCCCGGGCCGACTCCTCGCGGTCCTGCTCGGACAGCCACACCAGGAAATCCCGGAAGCCGCGCCGGTCGGGCAGGGACGCGGGGTCCCCCGCCGTCCCGTAGAGGCGCAACAGGTCCGCCATGAGCACCGGCAGCGACCAGCCGTCGACCAGCACATGGTGCGCGGTGAGGACCAGTTCGGAGCGGTCGGGGCCCATGGTGACCAGGGACATCCGCAGCAGCGGGGGCACCGCCGGGTCGAAGTGGGCGGCATGGTCCTCGGCCAGCAGGCGTGCGTACGCCGCGTCACGCTCCTCCACACCGAGTCCGGCCAGATCGTCATGGCGCCAGGGCAGCTCCACCCGCCCGGGAACCACCTGCACCAACTCCCCGGCACCATCGGCCACGAACGCCGTACGCAAAGCGGCATGCCGGTCCAGCAACGCCTGCCCGGCCGCCCGCATCCGACCCGGATCCACCGAACCCGACAGGTGCAGCACCAGCTGCATGTGGTAGGCGTCGAACTCCGATTCCGCCAGCATGGCGTGGAACAGCAGACCCGACTGCAGGGGAGTGAGCGGCCACACGTCCGCCAGACCCGGGTAGCGCTTCTCCCACAGGTCGATGTCGTGCTGACGCACCGGCACCAGCGGCAGATCCGACGGCGTCAGGCCACCCGCACCAGGACCGGCGACGTGCCGGGCGAGGCCTTCGAGCGCCGCACACCACAGATCGGCGAGCTCCTGCACCTCCTCGCGGGACAGCACCCCGGAGGGGAAGCGGAAGACCGCGTCGAGCCCCGCGCCCGCCCCCGATTCGACGACGAAGGCGCTGACGTCGACCGTCGCCATCGCAGGCAGGTCCGCATCGAGCTCCGGGAGCAGCCCGGCCGCGTCGGCTGCCTCGGTGAAGCCGAGTCCGCGCAGGTTCTCGGGCATGTCGGCGGTGGAGAAGCGGCCCAGGTAGTTGAAGCCGACCTGGCCGGACGGCAGTGCGCGCAG
>NZ_BBPM01000137.1 GCF_000787775.1 Streptacidiphilus carbonis
AGTGCTCCTCCACCTCGCGCACGGCCTGCTCGTCGCCGGAGACCACCACCGAGGTGGGCCCGTTCACCGAGGCCACCACCACCTGGCCGCTCCGGTCGGCCAACGTCGGCTCGACCTCCTCCACGGCGGCCTCGATCGCGGTCATCGCACCACCCGCGACAGCCGACTGCATCAACCGGCCACGCGCCGCCACCAGCGCACACGCGTCGTCCAACGACAGCACCCCGGCCACATGCGCAGCCGCCAACTCACCCACCGAATGACCCAACAGGTAGTCAGGAACCGTTCCGTACTGTTCCGCGAGTCGGAACAGCGCCACCTCCACCGCGAACAACGCCGGCTGGGTGTAACGGGTCTCGTCCAGCAGAGCAGCCTGCTCACTGCCCTCCTCGGCGAAGACCAGCTCCTTCAGGGAACGGCCCAGGTGGACGTCCATCCGCTCGCACACCGCATCGAAAGCCCGCGCGAACACCGGCTCCCTGCCGTACAGCTCACGGCCCATCCCGGCCCGCTGACTGCCCTGCCCGGTGAACAGGAACGCCAGGCGCGGGGTTCCGCTCACGTTGCCGGTGACCACCTGCGGCGAGGCCTCGGCACGGGCCAGTGCCTCCAGCGCCGTCCGCATCTCTGCTGGACTCTCGGCGAGGACGACGGCGCGGTCCGGGAGCGCGGCGCGCGTGGTCGCCAGCGAGTGGCCGATGTCCACATGGCCGGGGCCGAACCCGGCGCCGGCGTCCGTCGCGGCGACGAACCGGTGCAACTGCTCGGCCTGCCAGGACAGTGCGTCCGTGCCGCGGGCCGAGACCACCCACGGCAGCGGGCCGGGCAGCGCCGGGTCGCGCGTTTCGGCGGGCCGGGCGGCGGGCGCCTGTTCCAGGATGACGTGCGCGTTGGTGCCGCTGATCCCGAAGGAGGAGACCGCGGAACGCCGCGGCCGGTCGTCGGCCTGCGGCCACTCCACCGCCTCCGTCAGCAACGACACCGCACCCGCCGACCAGTCCACATGCCCGGTCGGCTCATCCACATGCAGCGTCCGCGGCAGCACACCATGCCGCATCGCCATCACCATCTTGATCACACCACCGACACCCGCAGCCGCCTGCGTATGCCCGATGTTCGACTTCAACGACCCCAGATACAGCGGACGCTGCGCATCGCGGTCCTGTCCGTAGGTGGCGAGCAGGGCCTGCGCCTCGATCGGGTCTCCCAGACTGGTGCCGGTTCCGTGCGCCTCGACGGCGTCGACCTCGGCGGCGGAGAGTCCCGCTGCCGCCAGCGCGTCACGGATGACCCGCTCCTGCGAAGGCCCGTTGGGAGCGGTCAGTCCGTTGCTCGCGCCGTCCTGGTTGACGGCGGAACCGCGCAGCACCGCGAGCACCTCGTGGCCGTTGCTGCGGGCGGCGGAGAGCCGCTCCAGCAGCAGCATGCCGACGCCCTCGCCCCAGGCGGTGCCGTCGGCGGAGGACGAGAACGACTTGCAGCGCCCGTCCGCCGCCAGGCCGCGCTGGCGGCTGAACTCCACGAACGTCCGCGGCGTGGCCATGACGGTCACGCCGCCGGCCAGGGCGAGGTTGCACTCGCCCTGGCGCAGGGCCTGGGCGGCCAGGTGGAGGGCGACCAGCGAGGAGGAGCAGGCCGTGTCGACGGTCATGGCCGGCCCCTCCAGCCCGAAGGTGTAGGACACCCGGCCCGAGGCCACGCTGCCGGCGCTGCCGATGCTCAGGTAGCCCTCGTACTCGGCGGGGACGGCGGCCAGGCGGGAGGCGTAGTCGTCGTACATGGCGCCGACGAAGACCCCGGTGCGGCTGCCGCGCAGTGCGACCGGGTCGAGGCGTGCGTGCTCGAAGGTCTCCCACACCGTCTCCAGCAGGAGTCGCTGCTGTGGGTCGATCGCGTATGCCTCGCGCGGGCTGATGCCGAAGAACTCGGCGTCGAAGCGGTCGGCGTCGTAGAGGAACCCGCCGTGGCGGGTGTAGCTCTTCCCGGCGCTCTCGGGGTCGGCGTCGTAGAGCTCGTCCAGGTCCCAGCCGCGATTGGCGGGGAACGGACCGATCGCGTCGGTGCCGGTCCGCACCAGCTCCCACAGGTCCTGCGGGGAGCGGGCGTCACCGGGATAGCGGCAGGCCATGCCCACGATGACGATCGGATCGTCCTCGGCATCGGCCTGCGGAACAGGTGCCGGGGCCGCCTCCACGGCCGCGACGGCCGGGGCCAGTTCGGAAACCAGTCG
>NZ_BBPM01000136.1 GCF_000787775.1 Streptacidiphilus carbonis
GTCAATGGCCATGAAGTTCTCCCCGTAGGCGGCCAGGTTCTATCCCCGCTGGCGGCCAGGTGGGTCTCCCCAGCGGCGGCCAGTTATCTCCCCGCCGTGGGTGGTGTGGTGCTCAGCTGAAGGGCTTGACGCCTTGGCCGGAGGTGGCCTGGGTGAGCCGGAAGCTGTCACCCTGGGTGACCACGATGTGGGCGTGGTGCATGAGCCGGTCGACGGTCGCCGTGGCCAGGGTCTTGGGCATGATCTCGTCGAACCCGGAGGGGTGGAGGTTGCTGCTGACCGCCAGCGCGCGCCGTTCGTAGGCGGCGTCGACCAGGCGGTAGGTCGATGGTGAACCAGGCCACCGTCATCCCGGCCTCGACCGCGGCCTGCCCGAGGGCCTCGGTGAAGTGCGACTTTCCGGTGCCCGAGGGTCCGCAGACGCAAAGGCTCTCCCGGCGCCTGACCCATTCCAGGGTCTTGAGGGCGTCCTGGGTAGCGCGGGGTATGGAGGATGCCGTCTCGTCCCAGTCGCCGAAGGTCTTGCCGGCGGGGAAGCCGGCCCGCTTGCGGCGGGTGTGCAGGTTCGCGCGGTCGCGCCCGGCGGCCTCCTCGGCCAGCAGGACGCGGACGACCTCGGCCGGGTCCCAGCGCTGGGCCTTCGCGGTGGGGATCAAGTCGCCCAGTGCGCGGCGGATGTGAGGCAGTTTCAGTCGCTTGGTCAGGGCGATCGCCTCGTTCAGGGGGTCGCCGGCCGAGCCGGGGACGCTGCGGAGCGGGGTCGTCATCGAAGGTGGTCCTGTTCGTCGGTCGCGTCGTTGTCGGGGGCGGGGGTGCCGAAGCGGGCCCAGGCCGAGGTGCCGGGCTGCAGGCTGTGGTCCTCACTGGCGCGGGTCGGCTCGGCGCTGCCGTGCCTGGCCTGGTAGTCCAGGATCGACAGCAGGTCCTTCTCGGCGAAGCGGCCGGTGACCGCGGCGGTGCCCAGGGCCCGGTCGACCTGGTCGGCGGGGAAGAGCTTGGCCAGGGCGACGGCCTCGGCCATCTTCGCCTTGACCCTGCGGGTCCCGGCGGTGGCGGCCTCGACCAGCCAGGCGGCGGCACCGGGGCCGATCATCAGGAACGCGGCCTCTTCCGCGCTGGTGGCGCGTGGGGTGCGGTCGCCTTCCTTGTCCTCGCGCTGGGGGTAGTGTTCCTCGGCGATGACCGGGCTGCCGGGGCTGCCGCGCCGGTGGCGGGCCGTCTCGGTGGCGGTGCCGTCGGCGCCGACAGCGGTCACGATGAGCTCGTCGCCGTGGAACCGCACCCAGACCCGGGTGTCGATCAGCTCGTGCGGGACCGAGTAGCGCACCGCCTCGACCGAGACGGTCGCGTCCCAGTTGACCCGGCGGGTGGTGCCGAACGCGGCCGTGAACGGCCGGCCGGGCAGCGGGTGCAGGCGGGTGCGTTCCTCGGCGAGCATGTCGGCGGGGGTCCGCCGGGTCGCGCGGTGGACGCGGCCGTTGACCTCGGCGGTGAAGTCCCGGCAGGCGGCCTCCAGTTGGGCGAAGGTGCGGTACTCATCCAGCAGGTTGACGTCCTTGGGCACCAGGTCGGCCTTGGCGATGCGCACGGTCGCCTCCGAGCCGCCCTTGGTCTCCGGGTCGGCGGGCAGGCAGGTGCGGATGGTCGTGCCGTAGTGCCGGGCGACCTCGACGATCTCGGGGTTGCGCACCGCGATCCCGGCGACGTGGTCGGTGGTGACCGTCTTCTCGTTGTCGGTCAACACGTAGGCCGGGACCCCGCCGATCCGGCGGAACGTCGCGTCCAGACAGGCGGTGACCGTGGGCAGCGTCTTGTCCCAGATCGGGATCACGACCCGGAACCTCGACCAGGCCAGCCACGCGCACCACAGCGTGGTCTTGCGCCCGGCGATCACCGGCCCGTCGCCGTAGTCGTACTGCAGCCAGAGCCCGGGCTCGGTGACCCAGGGCCGGTAGACCCGACGCTGCCCGGCCCGGAACTGGGCCTTCGCCTCGGCCACGGTGCGGCGGGTGGTGCGCTCACCGCCGGTGAAGCCCATCGCGCAGATCCGCTTGTGGACCACGTCCGCGCGGATCCGCCCGCCGGAGCGGACCACCAGCTCCTCGATCTTGGGGAGGTAGGCGTCGATCGCCCGGTCTCGGTGCCGCCGGGCCTCAGGGGCCTGCCCGGCCGCCCGCATCTGCACGTATCGGGCCACCGTGTGGTGGTCGCACCCGGCGAGCTCGGCCGCCGCGCGGTAACTGCCCGTGAGGTCGTATGCCTCCAGGATTTCCATGATCTCCCTGCTGTTCTTCACCCGCTCGACTCTCGCCGAACGAGATCTGGATCTTGTGAGCGGGGAGATATCTGGCCGTCCGCGGGGAAACCGCTGGCCATCAGTGGGGCCGTAAATGGCCGCCTCTGGGGAGTTTTCCACGGCCGCCGTCA
>NZ_BBPM01000135.1:0-769 GCF_000787775.1 Streptacidiphilus carbonis
ACAGTGGACGCGTAGCAACTATGGACAAGCCCTCGGCCTATTAGTACCGGTCAGCTCCACCCCTTGCGGGGCTTCCACATCCGGCCTATCAACCCAGTCGTCTACTGGGAGCCTTACCCACTCGATGGTGGTGGGAGTCCTCATCTCGAAGCAGGCTTCCCGCTTAGATGCTTTCAGCGGTTATCCCTCCCGAACGTAGCCAACCAGCCATGCCCTTGGCAGGACAACTGGCACACCAGAGGTTCGTCCGTCCCGGTCCTCTCGTACTAGGGACAGCCCTTCTCAAGACTCCTGCGCGCGCAGCGGATAGGGACCGAACTGTCTCACGACGTTCTAAACCCAGCTCGCGTACCGCTTTAATGGGCGAACAGCCCAACCCTTGGGACCTACTCCAGCCCCAGGATGCGACGAGCCGACATCGAGGTGCCAAACCATCCCGTCGATATGGACTCTTGGGGAAGATCAGCCTGTTATCCCCGGGGTACCTTTTATCCGTTGAGCGACGGCGCTTCCACAAGCCACCGCCGGATCACTAGTCCCTGCTTTCGCACCTGCTCGACCCGTCGGTCTCACAGTCAAGCTCCCTTGTGCACTTACACTCAACACCTGATTGCCAACCAGGCTGAGGGAACCTTTGGGCGCCTCCGTTACATTTTAGGAGGCAACCGCCCCAGTTAAACTACCCACCAGACACTGTCCCTGATCCGGATCACGGACCCAGGTTAGACATCCAGCACGACCAGAGTGGTATTTCAACGACGACTCCACC
>NZ_BBPM01000135.1:1027-1643 GCF_000787775.1 Streptacidiphilus carbonis
CCCACCTATCCTACACAAGCCGAACCGAACACCAATATCAAGCTATAGTAAAGGTCCCGGGGTCTTTCCGTCCTGCTGCGCGAAACGAGCATCTTTACTCGTAATGCAATTTCACCGGGCCTATGGTTGAGACAGTCGAGAAGTCGTTACGCCATTCGTGCAGGTCGGAACTTACCCGACAAGGAATTTCGCTACCTTAGGATGGTTATAGTTACCACCGCCGTTTACTGGCGCTTAAGTTCTCAGCCTCGCCCCATCGAAACAGAGCTAACCGGTCCCCTTAACGTTCCAGCACCGGGCAGGCGTCAGTCCGTATACATCGCCTTACGGCTTCGCACGGACCTGTGTTTTTAGTAAACAGTCGCTTCTCGCTGGTCTCTGCGGCCGGCCCCAGCTCGGAGTGCAAGACTCGTCACCAGTTCCGGCCCCCCTTCTCCCGAAGTTACGGGGGCATTTTGCCGAGTTCCTTAACCATAGTTCACCCGAACGCCTCGGTATTCTCTACCTGACCACCTGAGTCGGTTTGGGGTACGGGCCGCCATGAAACTCGCTAGAGGCTTTTCTCGACAGCATAGGATCATCCACTTCACCACAATCGGCTCGGCATCAGGTCTCA
>NZ_BBPM01000135.1:1915-3011 GCF_000787775.1 Streptacidiphilus carbonis
TTCGACGTTGGCGCTTCAAAGCGGGTACGGGAATATCAACCCGTTGTCCATCGACTACGCCTGTCGGCCTCGCCTTAGGTCCCGACTTACCCTGGGCAGATCAGCTTGACCCAGGAACCCTTGGTCAATCGGCGCAAGAGTTTCCCACTCTTGTATCGCTACTCATGCCTGCATTCTCACTCGTGAACCGTCCACAACTCGTTTCCACGGCTGCTTCACCCGGCACACGACGCTCCCCTACCCATCACAACACCCGTTGAGGCTACACGTTGCAATGACACGGCTTCGGCGGTGTACTTGAGCCCCGCTACATTGTCGGCGCGGAATCACTTGACCAGTGAGCTATTACGCACTCTTTAAAGGGTGGCTGCTTCTAAGCCAACCTCCTGGTTGTCTCTGCGACTCCACATCCTTTCCCACTTAGCACACGCTTAGGGGCCTTAGCCGGTGTTCTGGGCTGTTTCCCTCTCGACCATGGAGCTTATCCCCCACAGTCTCACTGCCGCGCTCTCACTTACCGGCATTCGGAGTTTGGCTAAGGTCAGTAACCCGGTGGGGCCCATCGCCTATCCAGTGCTCTACCTCCGGCAAGAAACACACGACGCTGCACCTAAATGCATTTCGGGGAGAACCAGCTATCACGGAGTTTGATTGGCCTTTCACCCCTAACCACAGGTCATCCCCCAGGTTTTCAACCCTGGTGGGTTCGGTCCTCCACACGGTCTTACCCGCGCTTCAACCTGCCCATGGCTAGATCACTCCGCTTCGGGTCTTGGGCGCGCTACTCTGGTCGCCCTATTCGGACTCGCTTTCGCTACGGCTACCCCACACGGGTTAACCTCGCAACACACCGCAAACTCGCAGGCTCATTCTTCAAAAGGCACGCAGTCACGACCAGTCATCACAAGTGACGCTGGCGACGCTCCCACGGCTTGTAGGCACACGGTTTCAGGTACTATTTCACTCCGCTCCCGCGGTACTTTTCACCATTCCCTCACGGTACTGTCCGCTATCGGTCACTAGGGAATATTTAGGCTTAGCGGGTGGTCCCGCCAGATTCACACGGAATTTCTCGGGCTCCGTGCTACTTGGGAAC
>NZ_BBPM01000134.1 GCF_000787775.1 Streptacidiphilus carbonis
ATTGAACTGTCCGGTGTGACCCGGCGGTTCACTTCCCCGGCGGGGAAGGTGTTCACGGCACTGCGTGAGGTGGACTTCACGGTTGAGCCGGGTCAGTTCTGTGCGGTGGTGGGACCGACCGGGTGTGGTAAGTCGACGACTCTGGGCATGGTGGCTGGTCTGGACCGGCCGAGTGCGGGCACCGTGCGGGTGGGTGGCCGGGAGGTCGACGGGATCACCGACGGTGTCAGTTTCATGTTCCAGCAGGACGCGTTGCTGCCGTGGAAGACGGTGCTGGCCAATGTGGCGCTGGGTCCGGTGTTCCGCGGGGTGGGCAAGAAGCAGGCGCAGGCCGCGGCCCGGGACTGGCTGGGCCGGGTGGGGCTGCGGGGTTTCGAGGACCACCACCCGCACCAGCTGTCCGGCGGTATGCGCAAGCGCGTGGCGATGGCCGCGGCGCTGATCAACGAGCCGTCGATCCTGCTGATGGACGAGCCGTTCGGGGCGTTGGACGTGCAGACCAAGGCGATCATGTCGAACGAGCTGCTGGGTCTGTGGGAGGAGCTCAAGCCCTCGGTGCTGTTCATCACCCACGACCTGGAGGAGGCCGTGGCGCTGTCGGACCGGGTGGTGGTGATGACCTCGGGGCCCGGCACGATCAAGGGCGTCTACGACATCGACCTGCCGCGTCCGCGCGGCGCGGTCCAGGAGATCCGGTTCGATCCGCGGTTCCTGGAGCTGCACCACCAGATCTGGGAGTCGCTGAAGGACGAGGTGCAGCGCGCCTACGCGCTGACCGGCGGCACCTCCGGTGCGCCGGCTGGTGCGGGTGTGTCCGGGAGCAAGGGAGAGCAGCGATGACCACGACCTCTACCTCCGAGTCCAGGGAGCGGCAGATGCAGACCCCCGACCAAGTACGCACCGTCCTGCAGTCGGAGATCGCCGCCGACGAGGCGACGGTGAAGGCCAGGGCTTTGCGCCAGGCCCGCGCCCGCAAGATCAAGGTGAATGTCAGCCGGGTGCTGCTGGGTGTGATCGTGGTCGGCGGCTGGCAGCTGTTCGCCGACTGGAAGATCATCGATCCGTTCTTCTTCGGCCAGCCGTCGGGGATCGTCAAGCAGTTGGGTGACTGGTTCCAGCACGGCACCTCGTTCGGCTCCATCTGGACCCAGATCGGGGTGACCATGGAGGAGGCGCTGCTGGGCTTCGTGTACGGGGTCCTGGGCGGTGTGGTGCTGGGCGTGCTGCTGGGCCAGGTGCGTTTCCTGGCCGACGTGATCGGCCCCTACATCAAGATCGTCAATGCGGTGCCGCGCATCGTGCTCGGCTCGATCTTCTTCGTCTGGCTGGGCCTGGGCACTCCGGCGAAGGTGCTGCTGGCCTCGGTCCTGGTGTTCTTCGTCGTGTTCTTCAACGCCTTCCAGGGCGTGCGCGAGGTCGACCGGGTCTTCATCAACAACGCCCGGGTGCTGGGGGCCTCGCGGCTGCAGATCACCCGCCACGTGGTGCTGCCCTCGGCGCTGACCTGGATCACCGCCAGCCTTCACGTCGCCTTCGGCTTCGCGGTCATCGGCGCGATCGTGGGCGAGTTCCTGGGCGCCCAGCAGGGCCTGGGCCTGGTGATCTCCGACGCCCAGAACCACTTCAACCCCAACGGGGTGTTCGCCGCCATGGTCATCATCGCCGTGATCGCCCTGACCGCCGAGACCGGCATCAGCTTCCTGGAGAAGAAGCTCCTGGCCTGGCGCCCCACCGCCTCCACCGAAGTCGCCGGCCTCTAAGCCCAGCCCCGACCGGCCCTGACCGACTGGGACCGGCGAACCCCCGGGCCACGTTCCGCCCCCTGCTGTACCAGCCACCCTCACCGTACAAGGGAGTACCTGTCATGTCCACCACTAAGATCAGCAAGAGATCCCGCCGGACCTTCGCCCTGGCGATGACCGGCGGCCTGCTCGCCACCGTCGCACTGACGGCCTGCGGCTCCTCCTCCAGCGGTTCCTCCAGCAGCGGCTCCGGCGGCTCCGGCGGCGGCAGCCTGCCGAAGGTCACCATGATGGTCGGCGGCATCGACAAGCAGATCTACCTGCCCTACGAGCTGGCCCAGCAGCTGGGCTTCTACAAGAAGTACGGCGTGAACATGCAGCTGAGCACCGAGACCTCGGGCGGTGTCGGCGCCGAGGACGCGATGGCCTCCGGCCAGGTCGACATGGCCGGCGCCTGGTACATCCACACCTTCGACTTCCAGGCCAAGGGCAAGGACGTCATCAACCTCGCCCAGCTCAGCGGCGCCCCCGGCGAACGCGTCATGTGCTCCAAGCACTCCGGCGTCACCACCCCGGCCGACTTCAAGGGCAAGAGCATCGGCGTCACCGACCTCGGCTCGGGCACCGACGACCTGGTCCAGCAACTGGCCGCGCACTACAACCTCAGCACCAGCCAGTTCCACCGCGTCGGCGTCGGCGAGGGCTCCACCCTGCTGGCCGCCCTCCAGCAGAACCGGGTCGACTGCGCCATCACCACCCAGCCCACCGTCAGCGCCGTCGAGAAGGCCGGCGCCGGCACCTCGGTCCTGGACCTGTCCAGCACCACCGGCGCCACCAAATGGCTCGGCGGCACCTGGCCCGCCGCCGGCGTGCTCACCCTCAACAGCTGGGTCCAGTCCCACCAGGACACCGCCCAGAAGGTCGTCGACGCCCTGGTCGCCACCATGCACTGGATCAACACCCACACCGCCGCCCAGATCGCCGACGCCCTGCCCGCGTCCTACACCAACAACGGCCTGATCACCAAGGACGTCTACACCGCCGCCCTGGCCCAGGACAAGGGACAGTTCCTGCCCGACGGCATGATGCCCGCCAACGGCCCCGCCACCGTCGAGACCACCGCCAAACTCTCCGGCGTCGACACCAGCAAGGTCAAGATCAGCGACACCTACACCAACCAGTACGTCATCGCCGCCAACAAGCTCGAAGGCTTCACCGCCAACGGCTGAC
>NZ_BBPM01000133.1 GCF_000787775.1 Streptacidiphilus carbonis
CGACGGTCACCTCGGGCCTCTGCACCCCGGTGCCGTTGAACCCCCGCAGCACCAGCTCACGCTCGACCGGCTCCAACACCTCCACCACAGCCACCCGCACCCCGGGCGCACCCACCAGCACCCGCAACACCCGCACAAACCGAGCCGCCAGACCCTCGACCGTCCCCCGATCGAACAGATCCGTCGCATACTCCAGGTGGCCGACAGCGCCTTCGCCGGTCACCTCGGCCATGTTGAAGAACAGGTCGAACTTGGCGGTCCCGGTCGACACCGGATCGAGCGTCACCTGCAGACCGGGGAGCTCGAAGTCGGACCGGGCGACGTTCTGCCAGCTGAACATGGTCTGGAAGAGCGGGTGGTAGGCGGTGGACCGCTCCGGGTTGAGCGACTCCACCAGCTGCTCGAACGGGGCGTCCTGGTGGTCGTAGGCGGCCACCGCCTTGTCCCGCACCCGGCCGAGCAGCTCCTCGAACGACGGATTGCCCGACAGGTCGACCCGCAGCACCCAGGTGTTGACGAAGAAGCCGATCAGATCGGCCAGCCCGTCGTCGGTACGGCCGGCGATCGGCGAGCCGATCGTCAGGTCGTCGCCGCCGCCGAGCCGGTGCAGCAGCACCGCCAGCGCAGCCTGCAGCACCATCGACACGGTCGCCCCGTGCGCGCGGGCCAGCCGCTCCACCCCGGTCAGCAGCTCCGCGTCGAACCCGAACTCCACCATGTCGCCGCGGTGCGAGGCCGCCGGCGGACGCGGACGATCGACCGGCAACTGCAACGGCTGCGGAACCCCCGCCAACTCACCACGCCAGTACGCCACCTGCTCCGACAACACACTGCCCGGATCCGACTCCTCCCCCAACAGCTCCCGCTGCCACAACGTGTAGTCCACGTACTGCACCGGCAACTCCACCCACCCCGGCGCACCACCCCCCACCCGCGCCCCGTACGCCACCGCCAGATCACGCGCCAACGGCACCATCGACTCGCCGTCGGCGGCGATGTGGTGCATCGTCAGCACCAGGACGTGCTCCTCGGCCCCACACCGCAGCAGCCGGGCCCGCACCGGGATCTCCGCCGACAGGTCGAAGACGTAGCCGGCCGCCTGTGCCACGGCAGCCGCGACGGCCTGCGGCTCCACCTGCACCACCGGCAGGTCCACCAGCGTGTCGGCCGACGGCAGCACCCGCTGACCGGGCACCCCCAGCGCGTCCTCGACGATCAGGGTGCGCAGGCTCTCGTGCCGGCCCACCACGTCCCGCACCGCCGACTCCAGCGCGGACACGTCCAAAGCGCCCCGCACCCGCAACACGAACGGGGTGTTGTAGGTGGCCGAGGGGCCCTCGAATCGGTCGATGAACCACATCCGCCGCTGGGCGAAGGACAGCGGCACCTGTTCCGGGCGCTCCGCCACCGGGCGCAGGTCAGGCCGGGTGCGCCGCCCCGCCGACAGCTGCGCGGCCAGCTCCTCGACGGTCGGAGCGGCGAACACCGTCCGGACGGCGATGTCGACGCCGAGCACGGTCCGGATCCGGCTGATCAGCCGGGTCGCCAGCAGCGAGTGCCCGCCCATGGCGAAGAAGTCGTCGTCGACGGCGATCCGGTCCAGTCCGAGCACCTCGGCGAACAGACCGCACAGGGTCTCCTCCTGGGGCGTGCGCGGGGCCCGCCCCGTCGACGCGCCGACGTAGTCGGGCGCCGGCAGCGCCCGCCGGTCCAGCTTGCCGTTGGGCGTCAGGGGGATCTCGCCGATGGCCACCACGGCCGACGGCACCATGTACTCCGGCAGCCGGTCCTGCACGTACCCGCGCAGCGCGGTGACCAGGGTTCCCACCTCGCGGGCCGCCGCCGGGTCGTTCACCAGTGCCTGGTCCGGGCGGTCCGAGGGCAGGTAGCCGCCGGTGAAGGCCTGTCCGGCAGGCATGCCGGCGGGGAGGACGATCGCGTCGAAGCACTCGACCGCGGTGGCCGACCAGGTCTGCAGCACGTCCCAGCCCCGTGCGCCGGCCCACGCGCTCAGTTCCTGCGGGTCGACCGCCGCGCCCCGCGCGGCGGGGGCGGCGACGACCGAGGCCGCCGCGGCGAGCGCGACCTCGTCGGCGAGCCGGGCGTTCGGTATGCCGACCACGCGCAGCGGCGCGTCGCCGCGCCGACGGCACAGCCCTTCGAGGCTGACGAGTCCGTCGACGTCGCGGCCCCAGGCGACCACCGGCAGCCCGTCCAGCGGCTCCGCGTCCGCAGGCGTGCGGTGCAGCGTCACCTCGTAGCGGTGCCGCGTCAGCTCGTTGTGCGCCTCGCCGGGCTTCAGCCGGATGTCGACGCCGGCACCGTGCCGTGCCGCCCAGCGGGTGAACCACTCCGGGTCGAGGACGAGTTCCTTCTCCAGCAGCACCGCCTGCTCGACCGCCGCACGCACGGTGGACGGCGCCGCGGCCGGGTGCCGGACCCGCTGCACGGCGGCCTGCATCACCCGCAGCGAACCGCCGTGCCGCACGTCGCCCACCACGATCCGCCCGCCGGGGGCGAGCAGTTCCATCGCCCGGCTCAGCACCTGGTCCAGGTAGTCGTCGTCCGGGAAGTACTGGACGACGGAGTTGAGCAGGACCACGTCGAAGTAGTCGCCGGGCAGTCCGGACGTGTCGTCAGCCGGCCGGCACCGCAGCCGGACCCGGTCGCCCCAGCCTGCCTGGTCCGCCTGGGCCCGCAGCCGGTCGATCGCCGCCGGCGAGATGTCCGTGCCCCAGTACTCCTCCACCACGGGGACGATCCGGGACAGCAGCAGCCCGGACCCGACGCCCAGCTCCAGTACCCGCCGCGGCGACCAGCAGGTGATCTGCGCGGCCGCGGCGTCCCGCCATGCCAGCATCTCCGGGATCGGGATCGGCTCACCGGTGTAGCTGGAGTTCCATCCCCGGAAGTCCTCGCCCCAGGCCGCCGGCTGGGCGGCCGAGTACACCTGCTCGTAGACGTGCTGCCACTCGTCGACCTGCTCCACCGCGGCCGCGTCCGAGCCCTGCACCGCCGGTACGACGTATCCGACCAGGCGCCGGTCGCCGTTCCGGTCGTCCCGGACCACGACGGCCTGGGC
>NZ_BBPM01000132.1 GCF_000787775.1 Streptacidiphilus carbonis
GCGCCTCAGCTCCAGCCGGGCAGTCCTTGGCCCGTGTAGGCGGCAGGGTCGACCAGCTCCTCGCCCGCCGCACGTGCGAACGCCTCCAGCGCCTCGATCATCGCGCCGCGGTGGTCGACCGGCATCGCCGAGACGATCCTGGTGATCTCCGCCTGCCTGCGCTCGGTGACCTGACGGACCACCTGACGCCCCGCCGCAGTGGCCGCGAGCACTACCAGGCGCCGGTCGCCAGGGTCCTGGGTCCGTTCGACCATACCGGCCGCGGACAGCCGGTCCACCATCCGCAGCGCCGTGGAGGGGTTGACCGCCAACTGCTCGGCCAGCCCCGACAGGTTCACCGGCCCCCCGGTGTCCAGCACCACCAGCATCCGGAACTGAGGGACGGTCAGCGCCTCCTCGATCGCCGCCAGCGAACGGGCGGACACCGCCACCAGCACCCGGGACGCGGTGAGCACGGCGGCCACCATCTCATTGGCCGCATCCAGGTCCTGCGGCTGCGAATCGTGCATGACAGCAGTTCTACCCGCTCGAGGCTTCGAAGACGAACCTCTCCCCACCCCCACTTCCAACCCTAGTGCAAACATTGCATACTGCAATGGAAGCATCATCCCGACCGGGAGGCACAACCGTGAAAGCTGCACCCGTCACCGCCCGCCTGCGCGCCGCTCTCAGCCAGGTCGATCTACTGCCGCTGAGCCCGCTCCTGCACCCGGACGTGCACTGGGTCGGCCGCGAAGCCGGCCAACCCGACTGCCGCGGACGCGCCGAGGTTCTCGCCCGCCTCGCCGCCCTGCACCAGCCCGGTGGCCGGGTGGCAGTGGAGGAGACCTTCACCTACCCCGACGCCGTCGTGCTCGGCATCGGCCTGATCCCGGAGGGGCCGCCGAAGGACGACAGCGGGCAGGGATCACCGACGAGCCTCTACACCGTCTTCCACCTCACCGGCGGCCTGATCACCCGCATCCACGGGCATGGTGACCGCTGCACCGCCCTGGACGCCGCCTACAGTGCGAGCATCCACCCCCATCCGGCGCCTCCGCCGGCAGCCGGCACCCACGCCGAAGGTCCCACCCGCCGAGGTGCGGTATGACCGGCCGCGCACCCGCACAGCCACCGGCCGCCGGCTGGCGACGCATGATCGCTCGCGCACCCGTCCAGCTCTACCGCTGGCATCTGGGCCCGCTGCTGGGCCGACGGATCTGTCTGCTCACCCATACCGGGCGCACCAGCGGCCTGCCCCGCCGGACCGCACTGGAGGTCACCGGCACCGACCCGGCCACCGGCGCCGTCCACCTGGCCTCCGGCTTCGGACCGGCCTCCCAGTGGTACCGCAACATCCAACACACCCCGAAGGTCACCGTGCAGTCCGGCCGCCGCCACTGGACCGGCACCGCCCGCCCGATGACCCCCGACGAGTCCGGCCGCGCCATGGCCGCCTACGCCCCGCTCCACCCCCGCACCGCCCGCACCCTCATGCGGATCTGCGGCCTCACCACCGACGGCAGCACCGAGGACTGGTACCGCATCGGCCACGACCACATCCCCTTCGTCGAGATCACCCCCGACCCGCGAACCGAATAGCCACAGCGCAAGCCGCTCACGCGTCGGCACCGTCGGAGTCCTTGGGCCGGGAAAGCACCAGGATGTCGTCGCCCGCGCGCACCACGGTGTCCGGGGCCATGGGCAGCAGTTGTCCCTCCCGCAGGGCGGCGCTGACCCAGGTGTTCCCGTTCAGGACCAGATCCTCCAGGGTGGCCCCGTCCGCCGGGGAGCCCGGCTCCACCGTGCACAGGCCCGCGCCCTCAGGTTCCTGGGGAAGCCGCACCCCCAGCGCCCACGGGGTGGGCGGGCTGGTCCGCATCGGCACCCCCAGCCGGGCCGCCGCCCAGGCCACCGTGCTGCCCTGGACCAGGACCGAGAACGCCACCACCACGAAGATCACCTCGTAGATCCGCCTGGCGTCCGGCACCCCCGCCGTGATCGCGAACGCTCCCAGCAGGATCGGCACCGCACCCTTCAACCCGGCCCAGGCGATGAAGACCCGCTCCCCCGTCCGCATCCGCACCGGCAGCAGCAGCGGACCCACCGTCAATGGCCGCACCACCAACGCCAGCAGCACCGCGAGGACCAACCCGATCAGCCACGCCCAGCCCTGCCCCAGCGCGCGCAGACCCACCGTCAGGCCCAGCGCCACGAACACCACGATCTCCGCCAGGCTGGCCAGCGAACCCGAGACCTGCCGAATCTCAAGCCGGTAGGGCATCCCCTCGTCGCCGATCAGGATCCCCGCCACGAGCACCGCCAGGAAGCCCGAGCCGTGCGCAACCGTCGCCATCCCGTACACCGCCATCGCCCCAGCCAGCGCCCGCACCGGGTGCAGCCCCGCCGCCGGCAGCGAGACCTTCTGCATGAACCGCAGCAGCGCGAACCCGCCGGCCACACCCACCGCCGTGCCCACCGCCATCTGCACCGCGAACGTCCCCACCACCTGGCCCGCCTGCTGCCCGACGCTGCCGCTCGCCCCCAGCAGCGCCAGCATCAACGCGATCCCGACCGGGTCGTTGGCCCCCGACTCCCCCTCCAGCACCGTCCCGGTCCGCCCGGTGATCTCGCGCCGCCCCAGCACCGAGAACACCACCGCCGGATCGGTGGGCGACAACGCCGCTCCCAGCACCAGCGAGGTCCGCCAGCCCAGACCGCACAACCCGTGCGCCACCAGCGTCAACACACCTGCGGTGAGGAAGGTCCCCACCACACCCAGCGAGACGATCGGCACCACCGACCCGCGAAAACGACGCCAGCCGATCCCCATCCCACCGTCGAACAGCACCACCACCAGCGCCACCGTCACCACCGGCTCCACCAGCGACACCGGAACCCGCCGGTTCAGCACCGGCATGACATCCGAGGCAGCCGCCGAGACCACCAGGAACAGCAGCGGCGCGGGAATCCGCAGCCGCTCACTGACCCGGTTCGACAGCACTGCCAGCAGCACCACCACGGCCAGCACCAGCACCGTCAACCCAAGACTCTCCGCGCTCGCCATGGCGCCCATCCAAGCAGAACCACCAGGCGGTACTACTGAGGGAGGCGTCCGTTCAACAGAGCGCAGCGGATCCTGGACGCGCTTCCGGAACGGTCACGGCTGGTAGCGGTAGCCGATGCCCGGTTCAG
>NZ_BBPM01000131.1 GCF_000787775.1 Streptacidiphilus carbonis
CCCCACGCCCCCCCGGCGACTGTCGTCCAGCCAGGTCAGCGCGGAGGTCTCCACCACCGAGATCCACGACCGCAGCAGCAGCCCCAACCGCGGTCCCGGCCGATCGATCCCCAACTGCTCGACGATGCTGCGGTAAGCAGCCCGCCGCACTTCGTCCACGATCGCGGTGGTGCGCTCGGTCTCGGTGGCGGAGCCCCCCCGCAGCAGTGCTCCGTACCCCGCGGCGTGGTCGCCGACGAAGCCGAAGTACTGGTCGAGCACATGCCCGAGCCGTTCCGCCGCCCCGCCGTGGGCGGGCGCGGTGAAGCGGGACGAGAGCTCGTCCGCGGCGGTACGCAGCGCGGCTTCGTACAACTGCTGCTTGCCGCCCGGGAAGTAGCGGTAGACCAGGGGCCGGGAGGCCTCCGCCGCGGCGGCCACGTCGTCGAGCGAGACCTCCTCCGGGGCGTGCCGGCTGAACAGCTCCAGTGCCACGGCGATCAGTTGCTCCCGCCGCTGCTCGATCGTCAGCCGCCGGTACGGCGCCCGCTTGGCCCGGGGAGCCCGCTGCGACCGCGGCGGTGGTGGTGGCTGCGCGGGCTGGTCGACGGCGGCATCCATGCCCCTCAGCCTATGCGGAGGGGCCGACGGCTCAGCGCAGCAGTCCGGACCTGCGCCACGCGGCGCGGTCCAAGGCGCTGTGGATCACGCCTATCTCCTCCAGGAAGGCCGTCAGCTTCTCGGCGGACCAGCGCATGGTCTCCCTGCGGTGCTCGCTCTCCCTGGCCTGCTTGACGGACTCCTCGACGTTGAGGCCGACCGCCGCGTACACGCCGGGGTGCACCAGGGCCCGGGCCACCACCACCGAGGCCTCGCCGGAGACGGTGCGGGTGAACTGGCGTTCCCAGGCCGGGCAGGCGGCCATCTGCCGGCGCAGCTCCTCCCGGGCGTAGCGGACGTGCCGGGCCTCCTCCACCACATGGATCCTGGTGATGCCGCGGACCAGCGGCTGCACGCTCTCGTCCGGGAAGGTCTGCCGCTGGATCCGGTCCAGGATCTCCTCCACCAGCAGGGTCGCGGTGAAAGCGCCCGGGGTGGTCGCGGTGGTCTTCAGCACCCGGCCGAGGAAGCGGGTGGTCCCGCCGGGACCGTAGTAGGGGGTGCCCAGCTTGGTGACCATCCGGGCGAACATCTTGGAGTGCCGGCACTCGTCCGCCATCTCGGTCAGCGCATAGCTGACATGGCGGCTGCGCGGGTCCATGTCGTAGATGTGCCGGGCCAGCAGCTGCATCAGGATCACCTCGAACCAGACCCCTGCCGAGGCCAGGCTGGCCGCCTCGTGCCGGGAGAGTTCGATCCGGCGCTCCTCGGAGAGCCGGTCCCAGATCGGCGTGCCGTAGAGGGAGACCATCCGCTCGGGCAGGAACCACTTGCCGGGTTCGAGCGGAGCGTCCCAGTCGAGCTCGGTCTCCGGGTCGTACGAGTGCTTGGCCGACGCCTCCAGCAGGCGTTCGGCCACCTGCTCACGGTCGGTCAGCAGTGCGGACCCGCTCTTCTCCGCCATCACGACGCCCTCCCTGGGTCGGCCGGTTCCCTGTTCTTATGAGACTGCATGTCAGCAAGAGCGTCAATCCCCTTCCGGGGTCGGGCGTGCCCCTGCTGCGGGGGCCGCGCAAAGCACCACAATGTCGTCATGACTTCGGAGGGGACGACGCCAGGGGCGCCACCTGGGCCGACACGCCCGGGACGGGCGCGCCGACGGGCGGCGGCGGTCGGCCGCTACTACCGGGGCGCCCCGGGGACCTGCCTCTACCTGCTGATCCTCGGCGCCAACACCTTCGCCCTGGTGCAGATGTCGCCGAGGTTCAGGAAGTACTTCCTGTTCAGCCACAGCACCAATCTGATCGAGCTGCGGCACCATCCGGTCAAGGCGCTGATCAGCAGCGCCTTCTGGACCGAGACCCCCAGCTTCGCCTTCTGGTTCCTGCTCTTCTCGCTGTTCCACGTCCCGGTCGAACGCTGGCTGGGCACCCTGCGCTGGCTCGCGGTCGTCCCCATCGCGCATGTGCTGGCCACCCTGGTCAGCGAGGGCGCGGTGAGCGTCCTGATCAGCATGGGGAAGCTGCCGCACAGCACCACGCACACCATCGACATCGGTGTCAGCTACGGCCTGTCCGGCTCGGTCGGCGTGCTGACCTGGTTCTTCGCCCGCCCGCTGCGCTGGTGGTACCTGGGCGCGGCGACGGTCTTCTTCGTCCTCCTGTTCGTCGTCGAATGGGACTTCACCAACCTCGGGCACCTCACCGCCTTCCTGCTCGGCGTCGCCTGCTACCCGATCACCCGGGGCGTTCCCGGCGGGGACCGGCGCCCGCCGTGGCGCCCCTCCTGGCCCCCGCGGCTGCGTTCGCACGGCCGTGCGGATGCCGACAACCCGTCACCACTGCGCAGTGGTGCGACAGGATGAGGGCATGGCCGACTCAACGGAACAGCGCACCCCCCGTCAGCTCGCCGACGCCTATGTCGACGCCTACGCGGCCCTCGACCCCGGCGTCGCCGCGAGCCTCGGCGTCAACCTGGACGACGACCGCCAGCCCGACCTCTCCCCGGCCGGCTTCGAGGCCGCCGACGAGCTGGACCGCCGCACCCTGGAGGCGCTCGCGGCCCTGCCGGGGCCGGTCAGGGCCGACCCCGCCGAGGCGGCCTGCGCCCGGCTGCTGGCCGAGCGGCTCGGCGCCCGCCGGGCCGTCCACGCGGCCGGGGACCACTTCCGTTCGCTGAGCAACATCGCTTCGCCGGTGCACCAGGTCCGGCAGGTGTTCACCACCGTCCCGACCGCCACCGAGCAGGACTGGGCCGTCGTCGCCGGGAAGCTGCGCAACACCCCGGCGGCACTCCAGGGATACCGGGCCACACTGACAGAGGGCCTGCGGCGCGGGCTGTACTCGGGGCCGCGCCAGGTGGAGACGGTGATCGGGCAGCTCGGCGGCTGGCTCGGCAGCAGTGGAGCAGGCACCGGACAGGGCAGCGCGGGCAGCTGGTTCGCCGACTTCGCCGCCCACGGCCCCGACGCGCTGCGCCCCGAGCTGGACCGCGCCGCCGCCATGGCCACCGCCGCCACCGCGGATCTCCGCGGCTGGCTGCGCGACAGCTACGCCCCGGCCGCCGCGGGCGCCTCCGACATCGCCGGGCGCGAGCACTACCTGCGCTCCTCGCGCTACTGCACCGGCGCCGACCTCGACCTGGACGAGGCCTACGCCTGGGCCTGGACCGAGTTCCACCGGCTGGACGCCGAGATGCGGACCGAGGCCGACCGGGTCAAGGCCGGGGCCGCACCGCTGGAGGCCGTGGAGCACCTGGAGCGGCACGGCCACGCGGTCAAGGGTGTCGAGGGCATCCGCAGCTGGCTGCAACAGCTGATGGACGAGGCCGTCGACGCACTCGACGGCCCCCACTTCGACCTGGACGGACCGCTGCGCCGCGTCGAGGCGATGATCGCCCCCGCCGGCAGCGCCGCAGCGCCCTACTACTCCCGGCCCAGCCTGGACTTCACCCGCCCGGGCCGGACCTGGCTGCCCACCATGGACCGGGAGACCTTCCCGACCTGGCAGCTCGTCTCCACCTGGTACCACGAGGGCGTTCCCGGCCACCACCTGCACCTGACCCAGCGGATGCGCTGCGCCGACACCCTGTCCCGGTTCCAGATGACCCTGGGCAGCGTCAGCGCCGAGACCGAGGGCTGGGCGCTGTACTCCGAGCGGTTCATGGACGAGCTCGGCTTCTTCGCCGACCCCGGGCGCAGGCTCGGCTTCCTGGACGAGCAGATGCTGCGCACCATCCGGGTGATCATCGACATCGGCATGCACCTGGAGCTGGCCGTCCCCGCCGACTCCCCGTTCCACCCCGGCGAGCGCTGGACGCCGGAGCTGGCCACCGCCTTCATGGCGGCCTACAACGGCAGCCCGGCGGAGATGCGGGAGAGCGAGATCGTCCGCTACCTCGGCTGGCCGGGGCAGGCCATCGGCTACAAGCTCGGCGAGCGCGCCTGGCGGGCCGGCCGCGATCTGGCCCGGCAGCGGCACGGGGCCGGCTTCGACCTGAAGGCCTGGCACATGAAGGCGCTGTCGCAGGGAGCGTTCGGGCTGGACGACCTGACGGACCAACTGGCCGGGCTCTGAGTCCCGGGCCCCAACCCCCGGGCCCCAACCCCCGGGCCCAACCC
>NZ_BBPM01000130.1 GCF_000787775.1 Streptacidiphilus carbonis
GCCACCGAGGACAGCGGGTCGGAAGCAAAGATCGGCAGCGCAATGCGCTTGGGAAGCAGGGTCTCCCCCAACTCCTCACTGCGCATGGCCTGACCGATGACAAGGCGCTTGAGCACCTGAGGCACGTTGGACACAACCGGGAGGGTACGGACCGACAGCCTCCCCGGCATGTTCCCCAGCCCAGGAGCAAGACACCGCCGACGACCCACCGCACCGCATTCCCGCAGGCCAGATGCCCTTTTCAAGGGAAAGCGCCCAAATGATCACTCAGGGTGAGCGCGTTAAGGACACGTCAATCTTTCCGTCGGCCACCCGCCATGCCGACGGCTCCGCCCAGTCCACAGCGTCTGACCACAGTGGCGAGGGACGGGCAGCGGAAACACCGGCGTCAAGAATGCGTTAAGGCACGGTCCGAGCCTTCCAGTCGGCCAATGGGAGAGCCTGGCGGGGTATCAAACGGGATTTCGCTACTGCTCGCCGTAGACGCGCCGAGGCACTGCCCTGCTGCTCTCGCTTTCCTCGGTGGCGTGCCAGCGCGGTCGGGCCCGTTGGCGTTAAAGGTTCGATAAAGTGGCCGGTGGTGAGCCGGGAAGTCTGGTCGGCCTGGGGATGGATCTGTCGCGTCGGTGCGGCAGGGACCCCGGTGGCGACGTGGAGTTCCCCAAATGCGTGAAGTGGGCACGATTCTTGCCCTGGTGGTCCTGGCGACGGTGGTGGCCACCGGTGCGCGCCGGTGGCGGATCCCGGCGCCCTCGCTGCTGGTGATCGCCGGTGTGGTGGTGGCGCTTATACCGGGCACCCCGGCCCTGCACATCCCACCGCAGGTGATCGCGCTGGTGGTACTGCCGCCGCTGCTGTACGCCTCGGCGGAGGAGATGTCGCTGCGCGACCTGCGGATCGTCTGGAAGCCGGTGACCGTCCTGGCCCTGGGCCTGGTGCTGGCGTCGGCCGCCGCCGTCGGTGCACTGGCCGTGGCGCTGACCCCGCTGACCGCGCCGATGGCGGTGGTGCTGGGTGCGGTCCTGGCCAGCACCGATCCGGTCGCGGTCACCGCCCTGGGCCGCCGCCTGCCGCTACCGGGGCGGGTGCAGACGATGGTGCAGGCCGAGAGCCTGTTCAACGACGCCACCTCGCTGGTGATGTTCAAGGTCGCCGTCGGCCTGGCCGTGGCCGCCAGCGCGGTCAGCCGGCCTGCGGCCGGGGGCCAGTTCCTGGTGCTGGCCGGCGGCGGCGCACTGGCCGGCGCAGCCGTGGCAGCAGCGGTGGCGCTGATCCGCGCCCGGACCACCGACCCCGTGCTGGAGACCGTGATCGCCCTGGTCACCCCGTACGCCGCCTATGTACTGGCCGAACAGGCCCACACCTCCGGGGTCACCGCGGTGGTGGTCGCGGGCGTGGTCCTGGGACGCTCGGGCCACCGCCTGAGCGATGCCCGGATCCGCCTGCAGGTCCAGGCGGTGTACTCGGTCGTGGTGTTCCTGCTCGAAAGCGTGGTCTTCGCGGTCATCGGCCTGGAACTGCCCACCCTGGTGCGCGACCTGCCCGCCGGCAGCCGCGCCTGGCCACTGCAGGCCCTGGCCCTGGCCGCCGCGCTGATCGCGCTGCGCGTGCTGTGGGTGTGGCCGCTGTCGCGTGTCGTGCGCCCGGTCGAGGGCGCGGCGTCCTGGCGGGTGGCTGCCGTGGTCACCTGGGCCGGCACCCGCGGGGTGATGCCGCTGGCCGCAGCCCTGTCCATCCCCCTGGTCGCCGACGACGGCACCGCCCTGCCAGGCCGCCCGCTGGTGCTGGTCCTGACCACCGCGGTTGTCGTCTTCACCCTGGTCGTCCAAGGGCTGACCCTGGCCCCGCTGGTCGCCCGCTCCGGTCTGGCTCTGGAACCCCAGGACACCGCCCGCGAACAAGAGGAAACCCGCCAGCACCTGGCCCAGGCCGGCCTGGACCACCTCGACCAGCTCGCCGACCTGACCGCAGCACCGACCGCCGCCCTGACCCGCCTCCAGCAGACCCTCGACACCCGCCTGCGCCACAGCCAGGCCCAGACCACCGACGCCGACGCCGACCACCAGCGCGACCAACTACCGGTCCTGCTCGCCTACCACCAACTTCGCCGCGAGGTCATCGCCCTGCAGAGCACCGAACTGCAGCGCCTGTACGAAGCCCACCAGATCAGCGACACCACCCGCCGCCAACTCCAACACGACCTCGACCTGGAGGAATCCGGCATCCCCACCCGATGACCACCCCCCACCTGCCATCCACAGCTGCGGGTTGGCAGCAGAGCGGCCAGCTCCACCGTCCGCCGCACCGGAGAGGGCACCATGACCTACCAGGACCGCACGCTCCGAGTGCACCCCAGCCCACCGGACCAACTCGTGGCAAGCCTGCACGGAGTGGTCAACGCCGACACGGCCCAAGGAATCGCCGACCGACTCCTCGCACTGCGCAACCCACCATCCGCCAGATCCATCTGGACGTCGACCAGGTCAACCCCCTGAGCGCCGCCGCAGCCGCCATCCTGCTTCTTCGGCCCTCGACCTGCCGATCCCGCCCGCCAACACCCAGGGCATCCCGTCCAAGCTGAAGTGCCTGGTGAACCGTGGCATTCTCGTCAAGACCGAGCCCGGCTTGTTCACCCGGGCCTGCCCCCGGAGCACTGGCCGACCCCGCCGAGCAGGGCACCCCCCAGATCTCATCCCGAAGCGGACATCAAGGCGCGAACGGCATTATCACGGGAGCACCCTGGTCCGACCGGGAATCAGGGGCAATCACGTACCGGCGCGGCGCGGGTTCTCTACGCTGCTGATGACGGGATTCGCGCTCATCCTTTGGGGGCTGATGTCAGCGGACGATGGTGCGGCTCCGGACGTCCGAGCGGTGTCGGTCTACAGCCTGACCGAGCAGTTGGCGCCCAAGGACGACAGTCGCGGCCTGCATGCGATTCTGGACATCGGAGAGTCTCAGCGCTACCTGTTGGATCCGCTGGGCCTGCTGCCTCGCGTGATCATGGTGGACAACGTCCCGACGCGGGAGTTCTGCGGCGAGATCGGGACGATGCTGTCCCGGGTGACGGTCACCGCGCTGCTCACGTCACGGGGCGATCCGCTGGTCCTCGTCGAGTCGCGGTTCGAGGGCTCGCCATCGCTGGACGGCGTCGTCAGGTACCGGGAGCAGATGCAGGGGCACCGGGACGCGATCACTGTGGCGGGTGCCGCGTTCGTCGACTGGCTCGGGGGCAGGCTGGGGATGCCCGCGGGCTACCGCCTCGGCTACGGCCACACGATGATCTTTGCGGAAGGGGCGTTCGCCGCAGAACTCCTGGAGGCGAGCCGTCGTTGTCGACCGCCGTTCACACCCTGCTCATGGATGACAGATTCTTCCATCGGCACAACGGCCGCAGGGAGCAGCCAGGCTTCCGTTCCCCGCCGGATCTGAATGCTCGCGGCACGGCACTGGTGGCCCACGTCCGGGGCGCTTCCGTAGTCGCGGGGTGGAATCGGCGCTCCCAGGACAAGATGACGCTGGTCGCCATCCTGGTCGTCGCGGCATTCGCCGTGCTCCACCGCTCCCGGAGCCGCGCCTACCGTGCGCTGGAGGACCATTCCAGGTCGCGCGGCGAGTCGATCGACCAGTCGCGGCAGACATTCACCCTGCTGACCGACGAGATGGGCGAGATCCAGCTGGACCTGAGCTTCGGCGTAGAGGCCTACATCGACAGCGTCCTGATCCCGGACAACCTCATGCAGCTCTTCCGGGCCTCCCTGTACGACCAGCTCGCGGTCGAGGGGGCCGCGGCCAACACCGCCCGGATGGTCGAGCGACTGGGCACGGTCATCCAGAGCCGCAGCGCGGCCCTGATCGGGGCCGGCCAGGAAGCCCGCGAACGGCAGGACCGGGTGCTGACGAGCCTGTTCGCTGTCGTCTCGGCGGTGGCCATCCCGCCAACCCTGCTGCTCGCGTTCTTCAGCGTCAACAGCAGCGACATCGACCCGCACCTGCTGGTCTCGCTGGCCCAGCGGCGCGGCTTTCGCGAGTAACTGACCGGTCTGCTGGCGCCGCGGGACCGGAACAAGACCCTGACGTGCCTGGCGGACGCCGAACCGGCCGTCGGCGCCCAGAACCCGGCCGTGCAACGCCTGCAGTTCTTCCTGTCTGAGTCCACCTGGAAACCACCGGTACTGGCCCAACCAGTTCTATGCCCTATAGCATGATTCCAATA
>NZ_BBPM01000129.1 GCF_000787775.1 Streptacidiphilus carbonis
GGGGCGTGGGTGCGATGATGCGCGCTTGGGCGGGCTACGCAGGGGGGTGGGCGTCGTGAACGAGGCGGTGCTGCTGGGCGGCCTGGGACTGGCCGGTCTGCTGCTGCTGGTCCTGGGCGTCGCCGGGCTGGCCTGGCGGCGCGACGGCGAGGAGCTGCGGCTGCGGCGGGCCCTGCGCTGGGCCAAGGAGGTCGATCTGGCGCTGCCGGTGGAACTGGTGAACCCGCTGGCGGCCCGGCTGAAGCGGCGGGCGCTGGCCGGGCTGCTGCTGTCGCTGCTGATAGCGGTGCCGGTGGCGGCGCTGGAGGGCGGACTGCTCGCCTCCGGCCTCGGTGACACCGCGACGGACCCGGCCGCGCCGCTGCGTGGGCCGACGATCGCTCTGGTGCTGATGGCACCCCTGGTGGTGGCCAACGCCGCGACCGGGCTGTGGGAGCTGGCCCGGCTGCGCCGCGCGGACGCGCTGAGCGGCGACCGGCCGGTCCGTATCGCGCTGCGGGACGCGGTGCCCGGCTGGACGGTGTGGGCGGTGCGGGTACTGGCCCTGGCCCCGCCGCTGCTGGCCGGCGCGGTGCTGTGGTGGTTCCAGCAGCTGGGGCTGGCCCAGGGCTTCGGCATCCGGGCGTTCGCGGCCCTGCTGGCGGTGGCGGTGGTGGCGCTGTACGGCGTGGAGAGCCGGCAGCTGGCGGTGCTCAACGGCCGCCAGGCGCCGGGCTCCAGCCAGGCGCTGGCCTTCGACGACGCCTTCCGGGTGCGGACCGTGCTCGACCTGGCACCGCTGCTGCCGCTGCTGGTCTACCTGGTGGCGACGGCGCGGCTGCACTCCGTGCTGTCCGCGGCCGACGCGCGTAACCCGGGGGCCGCCTCGGACGCCGGGGCCGTCTGGATGGGGCTGGGCATGCTGGTGTTCTTCTTCGTGATCGCGCTCGGGCAGCCGGGCGTGCGGCGGTACTACCGTGGTCGCAGTGCACCACCGCTGCTGCCGCCCACCTCGGAGACCACATCGTGCTGATCACCGTCGACCCCGACTCCTCCGTCCCGCCGTTCGAACAGGTACGGGCGCGGATCGCCGAGCTGGCCCGCAGCGGGGAGGCCCCGGTGGGGACCAGGCTGCCGACCGTGCGGGGGCTGGCGGAGGAGCTGGGCCTGGCGGTGAACACCGTCGCCAAGGCCTACCGCGAGCTGGAGGCCGCAGGCGTGGTGCAGACGCGTGGGCGCCACGGCACGGTGATCGCCGCGGCCGGCGACGCGTCGCTCGCCGTGGCGGCTAAGGCGGCTGCGGTGTACGCGGAGCGGGTCCGTGGTCTGGGCATTCCGGCAGGGGAGGCGCAGGCCGTAGTGGCGGCGGCCCTGGACGCGGCTTACGGAAGGTAGCGCCGGTGCGGGCTGTGCGTGGTTGCTGTTCGCGCAGTTCCCCGCGCCCCTAGCTGATTGCAAGCGGGCCAGTTGCAGACCCATAGGGGCGCGGGGAACTGCGCGGCCAACCATGCACATGCCGCAGCCGGGAATCCCTCACAGCGCGTCCGCGACGAAGCGCAGGCGCTCCGGCGTCCTCCCGGTGACCAGCAGGGCCAGCGCCTGGTCGATCGTCTGCCCGAGGAACCACTCGCCGCTGTGGTCCAGGCTGTGCACCCGGCCCAGCGCGTCGATGGCCAGCAGGGCCTGCCCGTCCCGCTCCTCGCCCAGCGGGGCCAGCGGCAGTTCCAGGCAGCGGCCCAGGTCGGCCAGGGTGCGGGGCTGGTTGAGCCCCAGCAGCGGGTCGATGGTGAACGCGGTGCGCGCCTGCTGCGCCCCCGCGCCCTCCAGGGTCACCCGGATCCCGCCGAACTCGGCCCAGGCCTCGACCGCGGCCGGGAAGACGGCATGCCGGTGGCCCTCGGGGGAGACGTGGCCGGACAGGGTGTCGGCCCACTGCTCGGCGCGCGGCAGATGCCTGCGCCCCGGATGCCAGCCCGACTTGGTCAGCACGGAGGCGACCTCGGCCGGGAAGCGCGGACCGGGCGCGGCTGCGGGCGGGGGGGACCAGTCCTCGGCCACGGCCCTCACGCCCCCTTCGGCGCGAGGGAGACGGTCTGCACCCCGAAGTGGGCCAGCAGCGGCACGCACGAGCGGCACGGCGGCTGGTGGGTCCCGTGCGCGGGGTCGCCCTCCTCGCGAATCCGCACCGAGGTCATCCGGGCGCCGCGCAGCGCCTTGCGCGCCTCGCCGTCGCTGAACGGCTTGCGCGCCGCCCGCTTGGAGCGGTTGTCCTCGGCGGCGCTGAAGAACTGCGACAGCAGGACGGCCTCCGGGCAGCGCCCGGTGAAGCGCTCACGCTCGGAGACCGGCAGCTCGGCCAGGAACCCGGCGACCAGCGGGTGCAGCTGCGGCGGCTGGTCGGCCTTGTCCCCGGCGCAGGTGTAGGTGTCGCCGCGTACCGACAGCGCCGAGGCGACGATCGGCATCAGGCTGTCCCGACGGTTCCTCAGAAGCGGTGCGGCGGTCGCCGGGCGGCGGTCCTCGGTGGTGTCCACGAACGGTCGTTCCTTCCCTGTGCACGCGCACGGCGGAGCACGGGTACTTGCCGCGCGGCAGCCCCCGTTGACGGGACGCACCCGCCGCTGCTGCAGACCACAGCCTGCCAAATGCCTGTGACAATGAGGAAGTCGGGGTCCCGGCGGCGCGGTTGAGCGGGTGCGGAGAAGCCTGTGCGGACTCTGGAGATCCGTTCGGGGGGTGCACCCCCTAGGCTGGGGGTCGGCATTCAGTTCCAGCAGGGGGCAAACTCGATGACGACAGGTCGGCCCAACGCCGCCTATGCCGGGCAGGTCGTGCACTTCCCCGATCCGCTGCGCGCCCGCAAGTACCCCGACGGGGTCCGGGTGGACGGGCAGGGGCACCCTGACTTCGGCCCTTACGTCCGTGCGGCGGCCGAGGTCGCCGATCCGCCGGAGGGGTTCGGCGTGGACGAGCTGCGCCTCACCGACTACGTCTCGGCGAACGCGGCGCTGTACGCGCAGGGCCACGACCTGTGGGCGGACGTCGGCACCCCGGTGTCCACGCCCACGGGCTGGACCTGGCACCACGCGGTGGGCGGGTCGCGCCCGGGCCACCGCCGGATGGAGCTGGTCCCGGTCGAGGTGAAGGCGCTGCTGCGGCACCACGCAGGGCTCGCGCTGTCCACCGCGGACCACGGCAAGCGCGGCACCAGACCGCTGCAGGAGCGCCGCCCGGTCCACTTCCCCCTGGGGGAGGGTCCGCTGGGTGCGGCCCCCGAGGAGAACGACGCCGGCGCGAGCGAGCAGCGGGTGCAGGCCGCCGAGGAGGGTCTCGGCTACGGCCTGCCGGGCCCGTACCGGACCTTCCTGAAGGCGTCCGGGGGCCGCGGGCCCAAGGGCGTGGCGCTGGACACCGAACTGGGCGTCCTGGTCGACCAGCCGTTCCTGACGCTGCGTGAGGAACGCACCCTGGACGACGTGGTCTACGTCAACAAGTGCCTGCGCGACCATCTGACCAAGGACTACCTGGGCGTCGGCTACGTCCAGGGCGGCCTGGTCGCACTGAAGGTGCGCGGCGGGGCCATCGGCACCGTCTGGTTCCTTCCCTACGACGACGCGCGGGACGACGGCAGCACGCAGCTGACGCCCCAGCAGCGCTGCGAGCAGCTGCTGCTGCCCTGCGGCGACGACTTCGACGCGTTCCTGCTGCGGCTCGCCGGCAACCCGCCCGAACTGCAGACGGTGGCCGAGCTGATGGTGGACGGCGGCTTCGCCCGCGCGGTCCCGGTGGAGGGGTGAACGGGCCCGTGGTGACCTATGCGGAGGCGCAGCAGCGCGCCGAGGAGTGGATCAACGAGGGCGTGCCCGCCTACCAGCGCCGCGAGGTGCGGGTGCGCGAGTTCGACCTGGGCTTCGTGGCCTGGGCGGTGGACCGCGCGGATGGCCCGTCCTCGGACGGCGGCGCGGTGCGGATGGTGATCGCCAGGGACAGCGGGGTGACCACGCTGTGGCCGGCGCTGCCGATCAACGATGTGGTGCGCCACTACGAGGAGGCGTACGGCCGGCCGGCCGGGGCCACCCCGGCGGGCACCCAGTCGCCGCCGGAGCGCGGTCTGGCCGAGGCGACGTCCTTCCTGCTCAGCCCGCCGCAGTGGCTGGAGGAGGCGGGGGCGGCGGCGATGGCCGCGGAGAACGCGCGGGCCGCCGCCGAGTCCGACGAGCCGTCGCTGCTGGTGGCGCCGCCGGTCTCGTCGGGCCCTCCGGGCGAGGTGCCGACCATGCTGGCCCC
>NZ_BBPM01000128.1 GCF_000787775.1 Streptacidiphilus carbonis
AGCGCCCATGCCGACGATCCCGTAGGCGCCCGCGGATCCGGCCACGGCGGGCAGGAGTTGGTGGGCTCCCTGGCCGAAGGCGGATCCGAGCATCGCGCCGACGAACAGGCTGGGGGCGAAGACGCCGCCGGAGCCGCCGATGCCGATGGTCAGCGAGGTGGCGAGCATTTTGCCGGCCAGCAGGGCCAGGAGGAACAGCAGACTTCCCCGAGCAAGCCACTGACCTGCATAAATACAGCAGGAACAGCGTCTGATCTGCGATAATCACTCTCATTCGTTCTCGCCGTTTCCGATGGTTTCTCGTCCTCATGTGTGCTGAATCTGTGCTGCGGACGGTCCCCCTGGAGCCCACGGTTCACCGTGGGCAGCGCGCTGATGTCGAACGACTGGCCAAGGGTGTCGGTGAGGAGGTCCGCGAGTGCGTAAGCCCTGAGCAGCAAGCGCCAAAGTGCATCCCAGCGCCGAGGTTCCGCGCGAGTCGAAGGTGGCTGTCCTGCCATAGTGCCTGCCACGTTCGCACAACGACGCTGCCCGGCCGTTGCGCACGTGGCCGCAGAGCAGTCAGGCTGACTGATTGGCGGGATGCTGGAACGGCCAGTGGCCAGGCTGCCCGTGGAGACGGAGGTCGCCGCGTGACACTCGTACACCCCGGACTGCAGAACAGGCCGGTTTACCTGGACTACAACGCGACCACCCCGGTCGATCCGCGTGTGGTCGAAGCGATGGTTCCCTACCTTGCGGACGGATTCGGCAACCCCTCCAGCGTTCACCTCTACGGCGCCGAGCCCAAGGCGGCCCTGGAGTGTGCCCGCACTCAGGTCGCCGCCCTCATCGGCGCGGAGGCCGCCGAGGTAGTGTTCGTCGGCTCGGGTTCCGAGGCCGACAACCTCGCCGTTCGCGGCGCCGTCCTGGCCGTCGGCTACGACCTCCCGCAGGTCGTCACGCAGGTCACTGAACACCCAGCTGTCTTGGAAGCCTGCCAGGCTCTGGCGCGCCTGCACGGTGTCGAAGTGACGTATCTCCCGGTCGATCGTGATGGTTTGGTCAGCCCTGCGGCATTGGCTGCAGCGTTGACGGAGCGTACGGCTCTGGTCTCCATCATGGCAGCCAACAACGAGACCGGCGTTCTGCAGCCGATCAGCGAACTCGCCCGGATCACTCGCGCGTCCGGGGCCCTCTTCCACTGCGACGCCGCGCAGGCGGTCGGCAAAGTACCGCTGGACATAGAGGAGTTGGACGTGGATCTGCTGACGGTCGTCGGCCACAAGATGTACGCGCCGAAGGGCATCGCCGCCCTATATGTGCGCGCCGGCGTCGACCTGGAACCGCTGGTCTACGGCGGCGGCCAGGAAGGCGGGCTGCGCGCCGGCACGGAGAACGTCGCCCTCGCGGCCGCGCTGGGTGCGGCCGCCGAACTCGCAGCTCAAGAGCTCGCAGCTGGGGCTCATCTGCGCATCGCCGAGCAACGCGACCGCCTTCACAATCGCCTTGCCGAGTCCTTGCCCGGCCGGGTACGCCTGAACGGGCCCCTCCACGGCCGTCTGCCGAACACCTTGAACATCAGCATCGACGGCATCATGGGCCGTGACCTTCTTACCGCCGTCCCAGGGATCGCAGCCTCCACCGGATCGGCCTGCCACAGCGGCGACAGCACACCCTCACCGGTCTTGCGCGCGATGGGCCTGGACGACGCACGCGGCCTCGGAGCGGTACGGCTCTCGCTGGGTCGCTGGACCACCCCCGCCGATCTCGACCTCGCGGCCGAGCAACTCATCACCGTCGCCCGCTCCGCATGAGCGGAACGGTAGACGACCAGGCCGTACGTGCCGGGATGGCAGTCCAGACATCAGCGGGCGGGTGCACAGGTATTTCGCCCTTCTTCCGCGCCAGGCTTCGCGGCGTTACGGTCGGAGGTGCGTTCACAAGCCCGCCGACGTATCGGAGGCACAGCCGATGGCGAGTCCAGCCGCGCACGCTCCCCGGCTGACGGCGTTATCCCCAGGTGCGGGCTGCGCGTGCAAGCTGCCGCTCGCGAAGCTTGAAAGACTCTTCGCGTCAATGGACACGATCCAGCCCGCCTCCGGCGATCTGCTCGTTGGAGCAGCCGAGGGCGACGACGCCGCTGTGCTGCGCCAGGATGAGGGCCACGCTCTGGTCCTTACCACGGACTTCTTCACCCCGATTGTGGACGACCCTCGCGACTGGGGCAGGATCTCCGCGGCCAACGCTCTGTCCGATGTCTACGCGATGGGCGGTCGACCGCTCATCGCGGTGAATATCGCTGCGTGGCCGGGCGACGGGTTGCCGGTGGAGATCCTTGGCGAAGTACTGAGTGGCGGTGCCGAGGTGGCGGCCGCGGCCGGCTGTTTGGTAGCGGGCGGTCACACCATCGACGACCCTGTGCCCAAGTACGGCATGGCGGTCGTCGGAATGGCCGACCCACGGCATCTGATGACGATCGACCGCGCCGTGCCCGGCGACGTACTGATCCTCACCAAGCCCATCGGCACAGGCATCGTCGCGACAGCACTCAAGCGCGGTGCCGCCGGGGGCGCAACCCTGCGGGCTGCCGTCGATTCGATGACACTGCTCAACGCCGATGCAGGGCAGGCCGCTCTGGCCGCTGGGGTACGGGCAGCGACTGACGTCACCGGGTTCGGGTTGCTCGGGCACCTCCACCGGATGCTGACAGCGAGCGAGGCGGCCGCGACGGTGTACGGCGATCAGGTGCCGATCCTGCCCGATGCGGCGATGCTGGCACGGGATGGCTTCATCTCGGGTGGGACTCGCGCCAACGTCGAGCGGCTCCGTGAGGCCGTCGTCATGGATCCGGCGATAGCGCCCGAGACAGCTCTGCTACTGCACGACGCCCAGACTTCGGGCGGCCTGCTCCTGGCCGCGCCAACGGCCACAGCTGACGCCCTGCTCCACAACCTGCTCGGGCACGGCCTGTCAGCGGCCGTGATCGGCGAGGTCACACAGGGTGGTTCAGGCCGCATCACCGTGCACTAGGGCCGTGCTGTCCTTTGACATGCGACACAAGGGTTTGCACGCAAGGGGGAGCCGTACGTGGACGTCCGACGCGGTATCCCTCGGACAGATGCCCTTCTCGCTGATCCCCGATTCGCAGAGGCGGTGGATCGGCTTGGCACGGCTCTGGTCAAACAGGCGATCATCGCCGCACAGGAACGAGCCCGTCGCGGCGAGATTCCCCCGGAGGACGTACCAGGAGCAGTCTCGGCCACGCTGCCCCCGCGGGCGACGACGCTGCGCCCGGTACTCAATGCCACAGGTGCGTTGCTTCACACCAACTTGGGCCGCGCTCCGCTGTCGGCGGCTGCCCGTGATGCGCTCGCCACCGCCTCCGGCTGTACCGATGTCGAGTACGACCTGAAAACAGGCAAGCGCGCCATGCGGGGTCGCGGCATTCTGAGTGCACTGCGCGCAGCATGCCCAACCGCTGAGGCCGTTCTGGTCGTCAACAACAACGCGGCCGCGCTCGTGCTCGCCGCAACGGCCCTGGCCTCTGGGCGCGACATCATCATCAGCCGTGGGGAGATGGTGGAAATAGGAGACGGCTTCCGCATACCTGATCTACTGGTGGCCACCGGGGCGAGATTGCGGGAAGTCGGCACGACCAATCGCACCACCGTTGATGACTATGTCTCAGCCGTCGGGAAGGAGACCGGATTCATTCTGAAAGTGCACCCCTCGAACTTTCAGGTGCTCGGATTCACGAGGGAAGCCTCGATCCGGGAGCTTTCAAGGATCGAGGTGCCGGGGCCCGACGGCCACAGGAAGGTCCCCGTTGTCGTCGACATCGGCTCAGGGCTTCTCACCCCAGAACCGCTGCTGCCGGACGAACCGGACGCCGCGACAGCGCTGGCCGACGGCGCGGCATTGATCACCGCCAGCGGCGACAAGCTCCTCGGCGGACCCCAGGCGGGGCTGCTGCTCGGCCACGCTGACCTGGTCACCAGCCTGCGCAGGCACCCTCTGGCACGGGCACTCCGCGTCGACAAGCTGACGCTCGCCGCACTTGAAGCAACACTGATCGGCCCCCCGACCCCCACCGCACAGGCGCTGCACGAGCCTGTGCAACGGCTCAGAGAACGGGCTGGATCGCTCGCGGCCGAGCTGACCCGACACGGCGTCGACGCCCGCGCGGTCGACTGCCATGCGGTCATCGGGGGCGGAGGAGCACCGGGCGTCACCCTCCCGAGCGCGGCAGTCAGCCTGGCGGCGCCTTGGGCGGTCCCACTGCGAACGGGTGCACAGGCCATCGTCGGCCGGATCGAGT
>NZ_BBPM01000127.1:0-3950 GCF_000787775.1 Streptacidiphilus carbonis
GGCGGCTTTCACACCGACCCTCCGGGCGCTTCGTTCTGTTCTCAGCCTAGCAGATGCATTTCGTCCGGGCGAACCGTCCGAAATTCATTTCTGCACCCTGCCGAGAGGGGCTGTCGCTTGGCGACCGCCGTTACGTTACCGCATTTTCCGGATTCCCGGAAATCGCGGCTGCTAATTCGCACGACAAAACGAACCAGTCCGAATCCGACGCAGGCGTCGACTCGAACAGTTCAGATTCGAAGTGGCGGATGAGCTTGGCAACTTTGGTCACGTGAGGGCTGGTGCGGCGAGGCGAAGCCCCGTACGACGTACCGGCCCGAATCAGGCGACTCGGTCAACATTAGACGACCTCGCGCGCAACGTCAAACATCGATGGTGAAGATCTTTTGGGATCTTCACCATCGATGTCATAGGTGCAGGTCAGGCCGTGGGCACGAGCTCCACGGCGGCCAGGTTGCGCTTGCCGCGGCGGAGCAGGAGCCAGCGGCCGTGCAGCAGGTCGGCCTCGGTGGGGACGGCCTCCTCGTCGGTCACCTTGGCATTGTTGAGGTAGGCGCCGCCCTCCTTGATGGCGCGGCGGGCGGCGGACTTGCTGGGGACCAGGCCGGTGGCGGCCAAGAGGTCGACGACGCCGGCGAATTCACCCACCTGGGCCTGCGGCAGCTCCGCGACTGCGGCTGCGAGGGTGGCGGCGTCCAGGTCGGCGAGGTCGCCCTGGCCGAAGAGGGCCTTGGAGGCGGCGATCGCCCGGTCGACCTGCTCCTGACCGTGCACCAGTGCGGTGACGTCCTCCGCCAGTGCGCGCTGGGCGGCGCGGGCCGCCGGCTTCTCGACGGTCTGCCGTTCCAGCTCCTCGATCTCCTCCTTCGAGCGGAAGGTGAAGATACGGAGGAAGTTGGCGACGTCGCGGTCCTCCGCGTTCAGCCAGAACTGGTAGAAGGCGTACGGAGAGGTCATCTCCGCGTCGAGCCAGATGGCGCCGCCCTCGGTCTTGCCGAACTTGGTGCCGTCCGCCTTGGTGATCAGCGGGGTGCCGAGGGCGTGGACGGACTTGCCCTCGGCCTTGCGGATCAGTTCGGTGCCGGCGGTGAGGTTGCCCCACTGGTCGCTGCCGCCGGTCTGCAGGGTGCAGCCGTAGCGGCGGTTCAGCTCCAGGTAGTCCATGCCCTGGAGGACCTGGTAGCTGAACTCGGTGTAGCTGATGCCTGCGTCGGAGTTGAGCCGTCGGGCCACGGCCTCCTTGGCGATCATGGTGTTGACCCGGAAGTACTTGCCGATGTCCCGGAGCAGGCTGATCGCCGACATCCCGGAGGTCCAGTCCAGGTTGTTGACCATCCGGGCCGCGTGCGGTCCCTCGAAGTCGAGGAAGCGCTCGACCTGGCCCCGGAGCCGGAGCACCCAGGCGGCGACCGTCTCCGGGTCGTTGAGAGTGCGCTCGGAGGTGGGGCGGGGGTCGCCGATGAGCCCGGTCGCACCGCCGACCAGGGGCAGCGGGAGGTTCCCCGCGTTCTGGATGTGGCGCATGGTGATCAGCTGCACCAGGTTGCCGATGTGCAGGCTGGGCGCCGTCGGGTCGAAGCCGCAATAGAACGTGACCGGACCGTCCGCGAATGCCTTGCGCAGTGCGTCCTCGTCGGTGGAAAGGGCGATCAGCCCGCGCCACTTCAGCTCGTCGACGATGTCCGTCACGGTGTCGCTTCTCCTTTGGTCCGGTGCCGCTGGCGGTCCGCACAGCCTGACCGAGCCTACGCGGTTCCCGCCACTCGATTCCTCTCGGCTTCGGCCTGCAGCTGGTCGGATTCGGTCAGGCGTTCGCCGAGTCGCCGGGCGGTGGTGGGTGCCGCGAGGACCGCGATGACGGCGGCGGCCAGCCAGCCGCCGGCGACGATGGGGAACCAGTGGCCCGGTCCTGTGGAGGGATAGGGCACCACATTGCGGTAGAGGGTGTAGCCGAGCAGCGCCAGGGCGGCGAGCGGGATGACGATCTGCCACATCGGCACCGGCATCCGGCGCTGGACGAAGATCAGCCGGATCGCGCCGATGGTGGTCAGGGCATAGGCGACCAGCAGGATCAGGGTGCCGATGGTCCCGCCCCAGACGAAGGTGTCCTCCGGAACGGCGGAGAAGGCGACGATGCACAGGCCCAGGACCAGCGCCATCGTCGCGCTGACGACGACGGCGGCGCGGGCCGGGGTGCCGTAGCGGGAGACATGGCCCAGGCCGCGTTCGCCGAAGCCGTCCCTGCTCATCGCGAAGAGCAGCCGGGCCGAGCCGACGGTGCAGGCGAGGCAGCAGCCGAAGGCGCTGACGGTGGCGCCGAGGGTGATCAGGTTGCCGACCCAGGAGCTGAGGTAGGTCCCGCCGAGGTCGCCGAGTAGGGAGGACGAGGAGCCGAAGGCGGCCACGCCGGTCTTGCCGGCGCCGAAGCCCATCATCTCGACGGCGGTCACCACGACGAAGAAGGCGCCGCCGAAGAGGGTGGTGCCGAGGATCGCCCTGGGGATGTCGCGGCGGGGATTGAGCGATTCCTCGCCGAGGGTCGAGGCTGCCTCGAAGCCGGCGAAGGAGAGGAAGCCGAAGACCACGCCGAGGAACAGGGCGGACGGGGCGGTGCCCGGCGGAACCGAGAAGACGGACATGGTGAAGCCGTGCCCGGCCGGGGCGTTGCCGACGATCAGGCGGATCAGCACCACGGCGGTGACGATCAGGATCAGCGCCACGGTCGCGCCCTCGACGGTGAGCAGCACGTTGGTGCCGCGGCGCACCGAGGCGACGGTCAGCCAGCAGGCGAGCAGCAGGACCACGGCGGTGAGGATGTACGGGGCGTCCACCGGCGGGTTGGACCAGGCGCCGATGCGCTGCAGGAAGGAGATGCCGAAGATACCCACCACGGAGGACGTGGTCACGCCGTAGAAGAGGTAGGTGCCGACCAGTCCCCAGCCGGCGACCACGCCGCTGCGGGGGCCGAGGGTGGCGCCGACGAACGCGTACACCGAGCCGGCGTGCTGGTAGTACTGGCAGAGCCGGACGAAGACGTAGGCCACCAGCAGCACGCCGACGGCGGCGATCAGGAAGGCCAGGGGGACGGCGCGTCCCACGCTGGGCTCGGCGGCCTGGGGGTTGATGTTGACGGCCATGCTGGGCGCCATCAGCGCCATGGAGAGTCCGACGGCCTGCCAGACGTTAAGGCTGGGACGCAGTCCCCGGTGTTCGGGGCGGTCGGTGGGGGTGGTGAGAGTGGAGTCGGACATGTCAGGTCCTTCCGCCGGGAGTGGCGCGGCGCGGCGCGGCTGTGGTCCGCGGGCCGGCTGCTCGGTACGCCGGGTGCTCGGTACGTAGTGTGCTCGTGGCTTGTTACCGGCGTAAGAGGGCCTACTTGTAGAGCCGGAGGGCGTTGCCGGCACCGATGAGGTCCGCGACGCGGGACGCCTCGGCGGGGCGGAGGCCGGCGTCCTCGGACCAGTGGGTCATCGCTTCGCGGAAGGCGGTGGCGCCGACGAGGTGGAGCTCGGGGAGGCCGTAGGCGTCGGTGGAGAAGAGCACCTTGCCGAAGGGGCACAGCTCAAGGGTCTCGGCGAGCAGGCGGGGGGCGGCCGGGCCGGTGTAGGAGAGGGTCAGCCCGACGTCGCAGTAGACGTGCGGGAAGGCCTGGGCGAGCCAGGCGGCCTGGCGGTGGTACGGGTAGCAGTGCAACAGCACCAGCGGGGTGCCGTGCGGCTCGACGGCCCTGATGAAGTCGGTGAGGAGGGACGGGTCGGCCCGATGCAGCGTCAGGTCCGGGTCCCCGAAGCCGGTGTGGATCTGGATGGGGAGGCCGAGGTCGACGGCGGTCCAGAGGAGGTGGCGCAGCAGGGTGGGGCTGGTGATGCGGGGGTTGCCGCTGCGGGCGGCTTCGGCGAGGTGCTCGCCGGCGGCGTGGGCGACTTCGGCGGGGGCGGGGCGGGCCGGGG
>NZ_BBPM01000127.1:3977-4446 GCF_000787775.1 Streptacidiphilus carbonis
GACTGCGGCGGGGGGGGGGCGGGCCGGGTCGATGTCGAGACCGTGGCGGTAGGCGACGACGGATTTCACGGCTACGGCGTCGGCGGTGCGGACGGCTTCGGCGACGGCCTCGCGGGTGGTTTCGCCCCAGGCGGCGGCGGTGCTGGTGGTGGCCGACAGTTGGGCGACGTGTTCGAGGCGGACGATCTCGCGGACGGGGGTGCCGGAGAGGGCGGCCAGGGCGGGGAGGTCCAGGAGGGGGGTGCCTGCGGCGGCGTCCAGGCCGGTGTCGACGTAACAGGCGTCCAAGGCGGCGGCGCGGAGGAGGCGGCGGGCGGACTCGGCCGCGCCCAGGGCGGCGCGGGCCTCCAGGTAGGCCTCGGGGGTCGGAGGGTTCCCGGCGGGCACGGGCACGGGCACGGGCACGCCCAGTACGGGGGCGCAGGTACGGAGGACGGCTAGGCCCAGGGCGGAGTCCCAGGGGGTGGTG
>NZ_BBPM01000126.1 GCF_000787775.1 Streptacidiphilus carbonis
CTAAGATCATTCCGCTGCGCAGTTGAAGCATCGCAGCAGGTACGGACCCGACCAGGGATTGCTACAGCCCTGTGCCGCTGAGCGGGTCGTCCTCCCACTTGTCGACGTCCGCGACACCACGTCGGAGCCCACGGCGACCCGTCGCCTTGGCGCCGTCCCGGACGAGCGGCCCAAGCCAGCTCACCTTCGACATCACCCAGGGCCAGAAGGGCCCGCAGGCCGAGAACATCACCGCGGCCTAACCGCGCCCAGCCAGCGCCCCGCACCTTGATGACGCTTCGCGAAAACGGCCAGCGGAGTGCCGGTCCTGGCCCTGGCGTGGAAATCCAGTGCCCGCCACCGGGCCCTTCGGGCAAGGATGCGCACATGGACAACGCGGCGGGGCTGGCGGGGCGTTTGATGACTGCGGCGCGAGTGGCGCAGGCCGCGGAGGCGGAGCACGACTGGGACGCCTACAGGGCGCTGGCCTGGGAGGCGGCGAAGGAGGAGCGCGGGGTGACCGCGTTGCGCTGCGGGTTGGAGTTGCTGGAATCGGCCCGACTCCTGGAGCGGGAGGTGGGCTGCGATCTGGTGGGCAACGCAGCCGACCAGCATGCGGCTCTGCGCGACGAGGCGGTGACCGCCCTGCTGGCGCTGGCCGAGGTGGAGACAGAGGTCTGCGTGCTGCTTTCCCTCGTCCGCGGCCTGGGCCAGACCCAGGACCCCCGCGCCGTCCACGTGCTGGTCAGGCTTTCCAGACACGGGGACGCCGACCTGCGGCGTCAGGTCGCCTCTGACATCACCTTCGTCAACAGTGGGCTGCCCGACGGCCCCGATGTCCAGGCGCTGATCCAGCTCACCCAGGACCAGGACCCCGAGGTCCGCAACTGGGCGGCCTTCACATTGGGATTCCAGCTGGAGCAGGACACGACCGCCATCAGGGACGCGCTGTGGAAGTGCACCACTGATGAGTACAGCGAGGTCCGAGAAGAGGGCGCGCGAGGGCTGGCCAGACGGCACGACCCACGGGCCGTCCCGCTGATCGCGGAACTGCTGGACTCCGACGACGGAGCCCACATCTTCACATTCGACGCAGCGGAGATCCTGGGCGTCCCTGAGCTCCTCCCGTCTCTGGATACCTATGAACCCGACTCACCCGGAACCGACCAGGCCACTGCGGCCTGCGACCCGGTGCGGCGGGCCCGGATAGAGCACGACGCCTGGAGGGTCGTCGAGCAGTTGGAGAAACTGCACCCCGACCTCGGCGCGGCGCTTGTCTCACCGCGCTACGAGTCGGTGCACTCGATAAAAGTGACCCACCGAGAGATGGTGGACGCGAGCTACGACGCGGTCTCGCTGCTCGCCCGCGCCGGCGGGGAGCCGGCGCGGGCGGCCGAGTTGGTGGTGGCCGACCTCACTCGTTCTGCTGAGAGCGGGCCGTGGGCCGAAAGTCTCACGGGTCCCTCGGGGTAAGCGTCACCGAGGGGTTGCTGCGGAGGACCGACTCTCACATGCACCGGTTCACTCGCAAGCCTGCCACCACCCCTGAACGGCGCGTACCTGGGGAATCAAGGAACGCCATCAACCTGGCCGTGCGGGGCGCTGCTGCGTTCTGCTCGGTCCGCGTGTCGCAAGGTTCAGCGGGTCCGGTGGCTCAGACGCGGCGCCAGGACGTCGCTTTGCTGGCCCTGCTGCCGTCGTCCGCGTGCAGGACGGCGTCGGCGATCTCGCCGGGGAACGTCGCGTTGATGTGGTCCGCAATGAGCTTCCGTGTTCCGGCCGACACCACGGCGGCGATGTTGATTTCGCTCTCGTCGGTGTCGCGCTGGTAGGCGCCGCCGTAGATCCAGTTCTGGCCGTTGACCTTCATGTGCAGGTCGATGATCAGGACGGTGGGGCCGTTGTCGACGCGCACAGCCTTCCTGGTCAGGTTGGCGCGGGGCTCCCACGACCAGTGGTAGACCCCCGGGTTGTTGGCGACGGTGTCCATGGCCCAGCGCGTCCGGTCGCGCTCTGTGGCAGGTGCCTGCATGATTCCTCCCCCTGGCGCCGAGGCGGCCACGGGTGTGGCGGCCCTCAGACGCGTGCCGATTCTGTCCGCATATGCCGCTTGATCACCATAGATGTGACCGAACGATCAAATGGAGGGCGCGAGTTGATGGAGCGCCCGTTCTCGGTACGTTCGTCTGGGGGCCGAAGGGGCTGCCCTGTCGGGCCCAGGTCTCGTATGCCACGTTGCTGGTGCTTCACCGCGCTGGGTGCAGCTCCCACACCGGGCATTCCAGGTCGTGGGGTTCCCGTCCGCCGAGGCCCCGGCAGCGGGGGACTTCGGCTGGTCCTCGCCGGAGGTGGCGGCCTGGAAGCCCCACCCCCCTGCAGTCGGGGCACAGGTCGCGGTCCGGGGCGGGGCACGCGGCGCAAGTCGCCATGGTCGGTGAACGAGCACTGAGTTGTGAGCATCGTGAAGTGCCAGGTCACGGGACTCGTGTGATTCCGTGCCCGGGTGCTCGTACTGGTCGCGGGCGGCAGTCCGCCGTGTGGATCGTCGGGCAGGCAGGTCTTCGTGAGTTCTGGCCCGGCTGAATTTGCACTCGCCGCCTGCCCCGTCCGGACAGGCTGCGCCCCGCCGCGAACGGGGTGTCCGTCGGGCGGGGCGCAGCGGAGCCGGTGCTGGTGTTGGTCAGTTCGGGTTGATCGGGTTGGTGCCGTATGTCCAGTTGCCGGCGGAGCTGGCGAAGACCTGCACCGGGTCGTTGCCCACGTTCATGGCCATCAGGTCACATTGGCCGGGGCTGAGCTTGGGAGTGGTGATCCTCACCGTGTGGCCGTTGGCGTCGTCCGTGAGCCACAGGTAGAAGTCGTTCGCGGAGCTCTGGTCGTTGCAGATTTCGCCGAGGGCCGAGCCGTTGTAGTTGCTGCCGCTGATACAGGTGCCGTGCTGGCAGTACTGGTCGGTGGCGGCGCTGGCGGTGCCGGTGCTGCTGACCGCCGCGCCGCCGGCGAGCGCGACGGTGGCGGCGGCCATGGCGATGGCCCGCTTGGACTTCCCGAGTTTGAGCATGGGTGTGTCTCCCCCGTGGTTGGTGCCCCTTGCCGGGGCGGTGTGGTTCCCCCGAACGTGCTGCCGCTTGGGCCGGCCCTGCGCTGAGCGGCAGCACCAGGTTGCTCGGTGCGGCTGTACAGAGTCACGTTTCCCGTACGAATCCGTACACCCCCCCGGCGCCGGATCACCCAGTGGTCGACTCGGATGCCGCCCAGTTCCCGCGAGTGACTGCATATTGACGGCCAGTCACCGCCCCTGGAGGGTGTGCATGACCGCGACGGTCGGCCCGACTTGGAGGTCATCGTGGAGCTACAGTTCATCGGCGTAGCCCCCAGCACCGAAGACCGCGACTCGCCGACAGCATGGGTCGACCCCGACGCCAAGGAGATCATCCTCCAGGGCCGGAAGGCCGGAGACGACCTCCGGCCCAAGGTCCACAACAGCCCCGCCCCGCGACACGCCCCCGGGATCTTCGACCACGAGGACGTCATCCGCATCCCCGCCCGAATGGCCGCGATCCTCCGAAAGACTTGTGATGTCGCAGAAGGACTGGACGGCTGACGACCCGTTCCAGACGGTCCGCTTCTCTGCCGTGCACCTGGAGATGCGGGACACCTACGGCGTCGCCGGCGAGGCCGAGGGCTACGACTTGTGGAAGCGGACCGGCACCCGCGACCCGCAGCTCGACGCGGCAGCCCGCGCCGGATGGATGGCCACAGTCCGCGACATGATCGCCCGAGGCGTCGTCGTCCGCCGGGCCGGCATCGTGTCCGAGCCGGCCACCGAGTACATCGAGTACGAACACTCCGGCACCGAGGCCAACCTCAACGCCGGCGAGCTGGTGCGCTGGCTGCCCCGACGCCAGACGGCCGACATCGCCCTACCCGGCACCGACCTGTGGATGTTCGACGAAGAGGCCGTCGAGTTCACGTTCTTCTCCGGCGACGGCGTAGTCGTCGAACGCGAGTGGTCCACCAAGCCGGCCGTGGTCGAGCTGGTCCGCTCCGCCTCGAGACGGTGTGGCCCGGGCCGTTCCGCACGAGGACTACAAGATCCGCTGACGGCCCCACCATGGCCACATCCCCATCGTCGAGTGCGCAGGCCGCCCGGGAGCGGGTGGCCGCGCAGCTCCGCGACATGCGACTGGAGGCCGGCCTGTCCGGGCTGGAGATGGCCGCCCACTGCGGCCGGCACTCCGCGAAGACGTCCAGGATCGAGCACGGCAAGGCGGCCCCGACCGACTCGGACATCCGGACCTGGTGCACGGCGTGTGGACAGGACAGCCACGCAGTCGACCTGATCGCGGCCAGCCGCCAGGTCGACCAGATGTACGTCGAGTGGCGCCGTCAGCGGCGAGGCGGACTGCGACGACTGCAGGAGAGCGCCCTCACCGGCTACGCCGAGCAACTACGGCAGCCGGCCGAGCGGGTCGTCGTGCTGCGGGCCGCGGACGCGCGCGCTCCCAAGTAGGCACTCGCTGTGTTCGC
>NZ_BBPM01000125.1:0-2026 GCF_000787775.1 Streptacidiphilus carbonis
CGATATGGAAGGAGCCCTGATTCAGGGTGAGTACGAAGCCGAGCAACACCTTTGAGTGGACCGAGCTCGACCGGCGGACGGTGGACACCGTGCGTGTGCTGGCGGCGGATGCCGTGCAGAAGGTCGGGAACGGCCACCCGGGCACGGCGATGTCGCTGGCCCCGGCCGCGTACCTGATTTTCCAGCGGTTCCTGCAGCACGACCCGGCGGACCCGGCCTGGACCGGTCGCGACCGGTTCGTGCTGTCGCCCGGGCACACCAGTCTGACCCTCTACATCCAGCTGTACCTGTCGGGGTACGGGCTGACGCTGGAGGACCTGAAGTCGTTCCGGGTGTGGGGCTCGCTGACCCCCGGTCACCCCGAGCACGGCCACACCGCGGGGGTGGAGACCACCACCGGTCCGCTGGGGCAGGGGATGGCCAACGCGGTGGGCATGGCGATGGCGGCCCGCTTCGAGCGCGGCCTGTTCGACCCGGAGGCGCCCGCGGGCGCCTCCCCGTTCGACCACACGATCTGGGGCATCTGCTCGGACGGCGACCTGGAGGAGGGCGTCTCGGGTGAGGCGTCCTCGCTGGCGGGCCACCAGAAGCTGGGCAACCTGGTGTTCCTGTACGACGACAACCACATCTCCATCGAGGGCGACACCGAGACCGCGTTCTCCGAGGACGTGCTGAAGCGGTACGAGGCCTACGGCTGGCATGTGCAGCGGGTGGCCCCGGCCGCCAGCGGGGACCTGGACCCCAAGGCGCTGCACGAGGCGATGGTCATCGCCAAGGCCGAGACCGAGCGCCCCTCGATCATCGCCATGCGCACCGTCATCGCCTGGCCGGCACCCAACGCGCAGGGCACCGAGGAGTCGCACGGCTCCGCGCTGGGCGCCGACGAGGTCGCCGCGACCAAGCGGGTGCTGGGCTTCGACCCGGACAAGTCCTTCGACGTCGCCGACGAGGTGCTGGCCCACGCGCGGCAGGTCGGCGACCGCGGGCGGGAGGCGCATGCGGCGTGGACCAAGCGGTTCGAGGACTGGCGCACCGCCAACCCGCAGCGGGCCGCGGAGTTCGACCGCATCGCGGCCGGCCGGCTGCCCGACGGCTGGCAGCAGGCGATCCCGTCCTTCCCGGCCGGCAAGGACGTCGCCACCCGCAAGGCCTCCGGGGAGGTGCTCAAGGCGCTGGGTGCGATCGTGCCGGAGCTGTGGGGCGGTTCGGCGGACCTGGCCGGTTCCAACCTGACCACCATCGACGCGGACTCCTCGTTCCTGCCGGCCGGCAACCCGCTGGCGTCCGCGGACCCGTACGGGCGCACGATCCACTTCGGGATCCGCGAGCACGCCATGGGCGCGGCCATGAACGGCATCGCGCTGCACGGCAACACCCGCGTGTACGGCGGCACGTTCCTGACGTTCTCGGACTACATGCGCGGCGCGGTGCGCCTGGCCGCACTGATGAAGCTGCCGGTCACCTACGTGTGGACGCACGACTCCATCGGCCTGGGCGAGGACGGCCCCACCCACCAGCCGGTCGAGCACATGGCCGCGCTGCGCGCCATCCCCGGCCTGAACATGGTGCGTCCCGGTGACGCGAACGAGACCGCGATCGTGTGGGCGGAGATCATGCGCCGCCACGGGGCGGACCCGGCCCCGCACGGGCTGGCGCTGACCCGGCAGAACGTGCCCACCTACCCGGCCAACGCGCTGGCGGCCAAGGGCGGCTACGTGATGCTGGAGGCCGAGGGCGGCGCCGCGCAGGTGATCCTGATCGGCACCGGTTCCGAGGTGCGGCTACGTGATGCTGGAGGCCGAGGGCGGCGCCGCGCAGGTGATCCTGATCGGCACCGGTTCCGAGGTGCAGATCGCGGTCGCCGCCCGCGAGAAGCTGCAGGCCCAGGGCATCCCCACCCGGGTGGTCTCGATGGTTCCAGGAGCAGGACCTGGCCTACCGCGACACCGTACTGCCCCCCGCCGTCCGCGCCCGCGTCGCCGTCGAAGCCGGCATCGCCCTGACCTGGTACCGCTACGTCGGCGAC
>NZ_BBPM01000125.1:2450-5186 GCF_000787775.1 Streptacidiphilus carbonis
GGGCGTGGCGATCTGGCTGGACGACCTCAGCCGCACCCGCCTGACCACCGGCAACCTGGCCGAGCTGGTCCGCGACAAGCACGTGGTCGGGGTCACCACCAACCCGACCATCTTCCAGAAGGCCATCGGCGGCAGCTCCGACGCCTACGACGCCCAGCTCCGCGACCTCGCCGTTCGCGGCGTAACGGTCGACGAGGCCGTCCGGATGATGACCGCCGCGGACGTCCGCGAGGCCGCGGACGTGCTGCGTCCGGTCTACGACGCCAGCAACGGCCGTGACGGCCGGGTGTCCATCGAGGTGGACCCGCGGCTGGCGCACGACACCGAGGCGACCATCGCCGAGGCCAAGCAGCTGGCCTGGCTGGTGGACCGCCCCAACACCCTGATCAAGATCCCCGCCACCCTGGCCGGCCTGCCCGCCATCACCGCGGTCATCGCCGAGGGCATCAGCGTCAACGTCACCCTGATCTTCTCGCTGGAGCGCTACCGCGGCGTCATGGACGCCTTCCTGACCGGGCTTGAGCAGGCCAAGGCCAACGGCCACGACCTGTCCCAGATCGAGTCGGTCGCCTCCTTCTTCGTCTCCCGCGTGGACACCGAGATCGACAAGCGCCTCGACAAGCTGGCCACCCCCGAGGCCAAGGCCGCCAAGAGCAAGGCAGCCGTCGCCAACGCCCAACTCGCCTACCAGGCCTACGAAGAGGTGTTCTCCAGCGACCGCTGGAAGGCCCTCGCCGAGGCCGGCGCCAAGCCGCAGCGCCCGCTGTGGGCCTCCACCGGCGTCAAGGACCCGTCCCTGGACGACACCCTCTACGTGGTAGAGCTGGTCGCCCCCGGCACCGTCAACACCATGCCCGAGGCCACCCTGAACGCGGTCGCCGACCACGGCGTGATCCGCGGCGACACGGTCACCGGCAGCTACGCCGCCGCGCAGGCCGCCATCGACGGGCTGGCCGGACTGGGCATCTCCTACGACGACGTCGTCCAGGTCCTGGAGGACGAGGGCGTGGAGAAGTTCGAGGCGTCCTGGAAGGAACTGCTGGACACCGTCGCCGTCTCGCTCGCGAAGTTCGCCCCGAAAGGGGGCTCGGCGAAGTGAGTGAGGACGCCTCAGCAGTACTCGAGGAGGACACGGGCGTGATCGACGCCTGGGTCAATCCGCTGCGGGATCCGGCCGACCGCCGGCTGCCGCGGATCGCCGGGCCGTCCGGTCTGGTGATCTTCGGGGTCACCGGTGACCTGTCCCGCAAGAAGCTGATGCCGGCCGTCTACGACCTGGCCAACCGCGGCCTGCTGCCGCCGGGCTTCTCGCTGATCGGCTTCGCCCGCCGCGACTGGGAGGATGAGGACTTCGCCCAGGTCGTGCACGACTCGGTCAAGGAGCACGCGCGCACCCCGTTCCGCGAGGAGGTCTGGCAGCAGCTGGCCAAGGGCATGCGCTTCGTCCAGGGCGAGTTCGTCGACAACGACGCCTTCGAGAAGCTCCGCGAGACCATCGAGGACCTCGACAAGGCCCAGGGCACGGGCGGTAATTTCGCGTTCTACCTGTCGGTGCCGCCGAAGTTCTTCCCGCAGGTGGTGCAGCAGCTGAAGGCGCACGGGCTGGCGGATCCGCCGAAGGGCTCCTGGCGGCGTGCGGTGATCGAGAAGCCGTTCGGCCACGACCTGGCCAGTGCGCAGGAGCTGAACCAGGTCGTGCACTCGGTGTTCCCGCGTGACGAGGTCTTCCGGATCGACCACTACCTGGGCAAGGAGACGGTCCAGAACATCCTGGCGCTGCGGTTCGCCAACTCGATGTTCGAGCCGATCTGGAACCGCTCCTACGTGGACCACGTGCAGATCACCATGGCCGAGGACATCGGCATCGGCGGCCGCGCCGGCTACTACGACGGCATCGGCTCGGCCCGCGACGTGATCCAGAACCATCTGCTGCAGCTGATGGCGCTGACCGCGATCGAGGAGCCGGCGTCCTTCCACCCCAAGGCCCTGGTCGCCGAGAAGCTCAAAGTCCTCTCGGCGGTGCGGATCCCCAAGGACCTGGGCCGGCACACCGTACGCGGCCAGTACACCCACGGCTGGCAGGGCGGCGAGGAGGTGCTCGGCTACCTGGAGGAGGAGGGCATCGACCCGGCCTCGGTCACCGACACCTACGCCGCGGTGAAACTGGAGATCAACAACCGGCGCTGGGCCGGTGTGCCGTTCTACCTGCGCACCGGCAAGCGGCTGGGACGCCGGGTGACCGAGATCGCGGTGGTCTTCCAACGCGCCCCCTACCTGCCGTTCGACTCCAGCGCCACCGAGGAGCTGGGACAGAACGCCCTGGTGATCCGGGTACAGCCGGACGAGGGCGTGACCATGCGGTTCGGCTCCAAGGTCCCGGGCACCTCGATGGAGGTCCGCGACGTGAGCATGGACTTCGCCTACGGCGAATCGTTCACCGAGTCCAGCCCCGAGGCCTACGAACGCCTGATCCTGGACGTGCTCCTGGGACGCGAACCTGTTCCCGCGCCACCAGGAGGTCGAGGAGTCCTGGCGGATCCTGGACCCGATCGAGGCCTACTGGGACAAGCACGGCAAGCCCGCCCCCTACGAGTCGGGCACCTGGGGCCCGGCCCAGGCGGACGAGATGCTCGCACGAGACGGCAGGAGCTGGCGCCGGCCATGAAAATCGACCTCACGGACACCACCTCCAGCAAAATCAACGCCGGACTCGTCGAAGCCCGCCGAGCCATCGGC
>NZ_BBPM01000124.1 GCF_000787775.1 Streptacidiphilus carbonis
GGCCCTACAGTGCGCGTCGCCGCATCGCCGTGCACACCCAACCGCATGAGCGATGCGCCTCGGTGTGCGCCGCGCGCCCACTGCACGCGGAGCTGGTAATTCGGCGCCGCGCGCCTGGTCCGCGCGCGACAATCAGCCCTTGGCACACCGTCAGAAGGGCACGTTCGGGTGATGCTCCACTTCAGCGGCAGCAGCTACATCCAGACGAGCACCAACGTCAGTTCGGTCTCCATCAGCAAGGGCGTGGACACCCACCGGTTGCAGGTCCAGTTGCAGCTGCAAGCCACGGGTCTGGAGCCCGGGACCTTGTGCATCTGTCCGTGGACCTGCATACGACCGGGAACCGCGATACTATTGGCTGTCCAGCCCACCTCCGCCGCAGACCCTGTTCCTCCACAACGGGGCCACCTCCGCGCGGCTACAGATCCCGCTGACTAACAACCAGATCATCATTCTGACCGAGAGCTACGCCGGGAAGCCGGTCCGCTGGAGCTGCGGATCACCGCCGTCCTGCCAGTCACTATTGGGCGAATTCCAACCTGGATCTGCAGGTCACGGGGCTGGCATGGGTCCTGGTTGGGGTGCTCGTGCCGGTCGGGTCTTGATCGCGGGCTGGTGATCGTCCGGCGGTCAGTTTCGGTCGCTTCGCCTCAAGTGCCCTGCAAGGAGGCGAACAAGCTGGTCAGCCGCGAACGGGCCGCGAACGAGCACGGGTTCGCTGACCTCAAGAACTGGCGAGTCCTCACCAAGGTCCGCATGAACGCCCGCCACGCGACCACGCTCCTGCGAGCCCTGCTCGTGCTGACCAACGCCGAGGTGCAGCGCTGACGGACGATCACCAGCCCGCGATCAAGACCTGACCGGCACGAGCACCCCAACCACGACCCACGCCACCTGCAGAATCAGGTTGGAATTCGCTCATTCATCCCGTCACCCAAGCAAATCCCGAACGCCCGACCGGCGGTGACGCCCCATCGTCACCCCATCAGGTGATCACAAGCCGGACAGAAGATCACAAACCGCACTGTTAAGGGCCGCTCGCGCCGGGCACGGACAGCGCCCGGCGTACAAATTGTTCGCACATCGCACATGCGGCCTCGAAACCGACTTCTTCGGGGGCGACCAGCAGCTGGGCGCCGGTACCTCGCAGCATGCCGGTGATCGCCGTTGCCGCACCCGCGGGGTCGGTGTCGGTCCTGATCGTCCCGTTCTGCTGGCCCGAGCGCACGAACTCCTCGATCTTTCCGCGGATGTCGCTGTCGAAGTCCGCGAACACCTCCCGCAGGACCGATTCCTCAGAAAGAGCGGATCCCCACATCGCAAAGAAGGCGCGCGCCTCGTCGGGATGCCGGTCGATCCATGTGAGGTAGGACCGGACCATCACGACCAGCGACTCCAGCCCATCCCCGGTCAGTCCTTCGACCACCTCGACGAGCCCGAGTTGACTCTGGCGGGCCACCCGCTGCAGCAGCGCCACCTTGGTCCCGAAATGGTGGTTGACCAGGCCCCGGCTGTACCCGGCCTCCGCACCGACATCCGCGACCGAGGTCTGATCGACCCCGCGACGCGCGACGAGCCGACCGGCGGCTTCCACGAGTGACTGCTCCGCCTGATCACGACGCTCCTGCTTGGTCCGCGGCGGTGTCCTGTCCTGCCCGACCGAACCGGACGCGGTGGATGCGGACATACGGGGGGTTGACGACATGCGTCAAGATTACTAGCTTGGATAAGTTGCTAAACGCTTAACAAGCAACTCCGAGAGAGCTTCGCAGGTTCGAGCCGCACGGTTCGACGGGGCCCTCGGGGACTGATGCGTCTGAGACCGGCCCCCTCGGTCGTCGGATCGGTGAAGAGAAGGAGTTTCGGCATGACTGCCACAGAGAAGGGCGCGAAATCGGTAGACCGGGTCGACCGAGTCGTCACCAAGGAGCGTCTGCTCGGTACCGAATCGCGATGGCGGAGGTTCGGCGAGCCGACACCGGCAGGTGGTTCACTCAAGGAGGACGGGACACCGGACTACGGCGTCTTCGGGCCAGGCAGCATCGCGTGGGATGTGCTGCTCCACCCGGCCACGATCTTCTTTCAGAGCCCGGCGCAGTTCGTGCTCCAGCTGACGTACAAGCCGGTCCTGGCGGGCGTACGCGACTGGGATCCGATCTCTCGAAAGGCCCGCAAGGGCGAACTCACCATCTTCGACAATTTCGACCGCCAGCAGCGCAACTCCGGCATCCACACCCCTATGTGGCTCGGCGACACCGCCACTGCCCACCGGGTCGCCAAGCATCTGCGCAACATCCACACCAAGGTGGCCGGTGACGTCATCGACATCGCCCATCCCGAGCTCGGCGGCTACGACGCCAACGGCCCGCGAGACGCGATGTGGGCAGCGCTCACGGAGATGCACACCATGCTGTGGGTCTACGAGAACCTTGCCTTCCGAGACGGCAAGCCGCCGCACCGCCTCGCTCCGGCGCAGCGTGACCAGTACATTGCCGAGGTCGCCGAGTACTGCCGTCTCTTCGACTCGCCCGAGGGAGAGATCCCCACGACGATGGCCGAGCTGAAGGCGCTGTACGAGAAGTACGACCAACTGTTCAAACCCAGCTGGACCATGGACGTCATCCCCGCGACCGGGCAGAGCTTCCATAAGGTCACGACGGAGTCGATCAAGAAGAACTTTCACGTCTCCCAGTTGCGGATTCACGCTCAGCTCCTGCTGAGCCAGAAGTTGTTCCATTATCCGATCTTGGGTGCGGTCTCGGGAAAGACCCGGCGCAACATGGGCGTCGGACCGCTGAAGAGCAAGATGGCGGTCGCATCGACGAAGGCCATGCTGCCGCTGATCTGGTTGGCCCAGCAGTCGGCGGCGGAACAGCGCATGACGCGGATCATGTGGGGCCCCGACGCGGTCAAGCTGATCGAGTCGGCCCGCGACCTGCACCGTCAGGCCAAGGCAGGTCTGCTCGCGGGCGCACCGTACAGGGCAAGGGCGTAGGCCCTGACTCCCGCTCACCCTGGGGGCGAGCGGGGGCTCCGCACGTTGTCGGGCCACCCAACGGGGCCAGGCGTGGCCTATGGGGACCTGTCTTCAGCGCCCTCTCCTCCGCGATCAGGCCTGTACCGCTCGAAAAGTCATCGCTGCACGTCATGAGCCGTATCTGTACTCGTTGATGGTGCCGCCGAGGCGGCGGATGCGTAGGAGTCTGTGGCCGTTGGGCAAGGGGGAGCCGGCTGGGCAAGGGCTGATTCTCCGCTGCCCGACTGCTCCGTTCCGGTCGTGGTTGGGCACAGCGGCGGCGGCACCGCCCCGCCCGGTACCCAAGCGTCGGCGTCGCCGCGCCGGGACGGGCTGCCAGGCGGCAGCGGGCGGCGGCCTGGGCGTCAGGGCGCGGTGGGTTCGGTGTCGCCTTGGTTCAGGACGTGGTGGCCGGTGTGGGTGAGGGTGGCGGTCCATTGGCGGCCGCGGCGGTCCCGTTCTCCGGTCTCCTCCAGGTCGACCAGGGCGGCGGTGGCCAGGGGTTTGAGTGTGGCCAGGTGCAGTCCGGGGGTTCCGCGTCCTGCGGGCTTGCCCTGCTCCTGGAGGCGGCGGAGCTGGCCGAGGGCGTCCCATTGGCGGTCGGTCAGTGAGAGGTCGGGGGTGGAGTCGTGGGGCACCGGCCGATCCTACGGCCGGCCCGTGACGGCGGCCCGGGTGCGTCGTTGGTCCGGGGGACCATCCCCCGTGGTCGACCCGCTGGGGCGGCGTGCCGACCGTGCGCCGCCCCGGCCCCCGCTGAAGTCACCAGTCCTTCCACTGTGCTCACCGGGTCGGACGCGGGCCCTTCCGTTCTCCCTTCCGTCCCGGCTTCCGGCCGCCCTTCCGCGCCCGGCGGTCGAATCGGGCGTATTCAGGCAGCTCAGGACCACTTTTCCGAGATCAAAAGCGGGCTGACAACCCCTTCTGCACCCCCACGACGCTTGGATGTTGTGGTGTGCGGTGTGCAGGCGTGGTTCGCTCCGGGCCGTGGGCCGCTGTTCTCGCTCCAGGTCCGCGCGGCCCCCGGGTCGCGCTGCTCGGCTGCGCCCGGCCAGGTAGCCGGCCGAAAAGGAGGCGCGGAGGAGGAGCCGCAGGACGTCGGCTGAGGCAGCCCGCAGAAGCAACCGCTGCGTGACGGATGTCGGTGACGTGGGAGAAGATCGCGGGATCGAGACGTCGCCAGCCGGGACGGGGGAGTAGCAGTGGCAGACCAGAGCGAGCCCGGGACCGGAGAGCAGTAGCGTCACCCGGTGCGCTGTGCGCGTGGACGGTGTCGTTCAGGAGACGCAGACGTAGTTGTAGTCCGGGTGGCGTGGTTGCTGGTGGGAGCAGAAGCGGCTGGTGTCGTTGACGCGGGCGCCCGTGAACCGGGTGCCCGCGAACTGGGTGCCGATGAGCTTGGTGTCGGTGAGGTCCGCGCGGTCCATGATGGCGTCGTTGAAGTCTGTCTTGTTCAGGTTGGCGCAGTGCAGGTCCGCGCCCGCGAGGTCTACCCCGCGCAGGTTCAGGCCGTGCAGGTCAGCACCCGACAGCTCGGTCCTGTCGAGGTAGACCGACATGGGTACCTTGGGGTCGCGCTCGCTGATCGCGGCCAAGGCAGCCTGGACGCTTTCGGCTACTCCGAAAGCGGAGCAGTCCGAGGGCTCCGGATACGCAGTCGAGTGGGTGATCGGCGTGTTGCTGCGGACGAACGCAGCCAACTCGGCGACCGCGCGCGGCTGGTCAGACGGAGAAACCTCGATGATCTTCTTCAGGGTGCCGACGGCGTTCAAGTGGTCCTCTGCCTGCTTGGAGGTCAGTTCCTGGGCCGCTGAGTTGAACCACGACTGAACTTGCCCCCGGAGCGTGATGACATTGGCAGCACTGCCGGTGTCGTGGGTCACATAGATCCCCACGCCCGCACCCACCGCAGCAGCCAAGGCGATTGCAGCCCCGATCTTTTGGACGCGATAGGTCCTGTTCTCGTGTTCGGATGGCTGCCCGCTGCTGCTGCTGGAAGCGTTCCCCACCGTACTGCCCGCTTTCGCCACCGTGCCGTTGCGCCCTGACACTTGAACCCATGTTCCGCAGCTGCGCTTCGGTTCCGATCACCGCTCGGCTTCACCCCTTCGGGGGATGAAGCCGCATCGCAGGGCCAGGCGCCCAGCTCCGCTCCATCTTCCGAGCGGCACCGC
>NZ_BBPM01000123.1 GCF_000787775.1 Streptacidiphilus carbonis
CAGGCGTTGCGTCCGGTGAGCCGACCGTAGCCGTCAGCTGACCGCAGCCCCCAGCCGAACCGGCCAAACTGCCCGCCTGCTGAACGAAGGTGATCCCATGTCGTTGCTGGAGTCCATTCAGAGCCCCGCCGATCTGCGGCTGCTTCCCGCCGACGAGCTGCCACACCTCGCCGAGGAGATCCGCGACTTCCTGATCGAGGCCGTCACCCGAACGGGCGGACACCTCGGACCGAACCTGGGCGTGGTGGAGCTGACCATCGCGCTGCACCGGGTATTCGACTCCCCGAGGGACCGGATCCTCTTCGACACCGGGCACCAGAGCTACGTCCACAAGCTGCTCACCGGCCGTCAGGACTTCAGCAGGCTCAAGGCCGACGGCGGCCTGTCCGGCTACCCGTCCCGGGCCGAGTCCGAGCACGACGTGATCGAGAACTCGCACGCCTCCACCGTGCTCGGCTACGCCGACGGCCTGGCCAAGGCCAACGAGCTGCAGGGCCACGACGAGCGCAGCGTGGTCGCGGTGATCGGCGACGGAGCGCTGACCGGCGGGATGGCCTGGGAGGCGCTGAACAACATCGCCGAGGCCAGGAACCGGCCCCTGGTCATCGTGGTCAACGACAACGAGCGCTCCTACGCGCCGACCATCGGCGGTATGGCCAACCACCTGGCCACGCTGCGCACCACCCAGGGCTACGAGCGCTTCCTGTCCTGGGGCAAGGAGGCGCTGCAGCGCACCCCCGGCGTCGGCGCGCCGATCTACGAGGCGCTGCACGGGGCCAAGAAGGGCTTCAAGGACGCGGTCGCCCCGCAGGGCATGTTCGAGGACCTGGGCCTCAAGTACATCGGTCCGATCGACGGCCACGACCCGCAGGCGCTGGAGTCCGCGCTGAAGCGCGCCAAGGGCTTCGGCGGGCCGGTCATCGTGCACTGCCTCACCGAGAAGGGCCGCGGCTACCGCCCGGCCGAGCTGGACGAGGCCGACCACTTCCACCAGGTCGGCGCCATCGACCCGATCACCTGCGAGCCGCTGCGCCCGTCCAGCGGGATCTCCTGGACCTCGGTGTTCGGCGGCGAGCTGGTGGAGATCGGCAAGGAGCGGCGGGACGTCGTCGCGATCACCGCGGCCATGCTGCAGCCGGTCGGCCTGGGCAGGTTCGCGAAGGAGTTCCCGGACCGGATCTACGACGTCGGCATCGCCGAGCAGCACGCGGCGGTGAGTGCGGCGGGGCTGGCCACCGGCGGGCTGCACCCGGTGGTCGCGGTCTACGCCACCTTCCTCAACCGGGCCTTCGACCAGGTCCTGATGGACGTCGCGCTGCACAAGTGCGGGGTCACCTTCGTGCTGGACCGGGCCGGGGTCACCGGCACCGACGGCGCCAGCCACAACGGCATGTGGGACATGTCCATCCTGCAGGTCGTCCCCGGCCTGCGGATCGCCGCGCCGCGCGACGCCGACCAGCTCCGCGCCGAGCTGCGGGAGGCGTTGGACGTGGACGACGCCCCGACCGTGGTCCGCTTCCCCAAGGCCGAGGTCGGCCCGCCGATCCCGGCGATCGAGCGGATCGGCGGAGTCGACGTGCTGATGCGCACCGCCGAGCCCGGCACCGCGCCGGACGTGCTGATCGTCGCCGTCGGCACGATGGCCCCGGCCTGCCTGGACGCGGCCGCGCTGCTCACCGCCGACGGGCTGACCGCGACCGTGGTCGACCCGCGCTGGGTGAAGCCGGTCGACCCGGCGCTGACCGAGCTGGCGGCCCGGCACCGGCTGGTGGTCACCGTGGAGGACAACGGCCGCGTCGGCGGTGTGGGCTCCGCGGTGGCGATGGCGCTGCGGGACGCCGAGCTGGACATCCCGACCCGCGAGCTGGGCATCACCCAGGAGTTCCTGGCGCACGCCTCACGCAGTGAGATCCTGGACCGACTCGGCCTCACCGGGCCCGGCGTCGCCGCGCAGACGGCCGGCTTCGCCAAGGCGATCGGGCTGGGGCGGCGCCGGCAGCAAGAAGCCGTACCGACCGGATTGGAAGCCCAGCGTGGCATCTGACATCGTGACACCCAAGGCAGCGGAGCAGGGCGCGGCGCCGGCCTCCGAGGGCCGCCCCTTCGACGTCGCCGCCCTGCTGGCGGAGCGCGGGGCCGAGCGCTACCAGCTGCACAGCGAGTACCTGAACCACCAGCTGCCGCGGATGCTGCACACCATCGGCTTCGACAAAGTGTACGAGCGGGCCCAGGGTGCCTACTTCTACGACGCCGAGGGCAACGACTACCTGGACATGCTGGCCGGCTTCGGCATCTTCGCCCTGGGCCGGCACCACCCGGTGGTCCGTCAGGCGCTGCACCAGGTGATGGACCTGGAGCTGGCCGACCTCACCCGCTTCGACTGCCAGCCGCTGCCCGGCCTGCTCGCCGAGAAGCTGCTGTCCTACGCCCCGCACCTGGACCGGGTCTTCTTCGGCAACAGCGGCACGGAGGCGGTGGAGACCGCGCTGAAGTTCGCCCGCTACGCCACCGGCAGGCGTCGGATCCTCTACGCCGACCACGCCTTCCACGGGCTGACCACCGGCTCGCTCTCGGTCAACGGCGAGGAGGGGTTCCGCAAGGGCTTCGCCCCGCTGCTGCCGGACACCGCGCTGGAGCTGGGCGACCTCGCCGCGCTGGAGCGCGAGCTGAAGAAGGGCGATGTCGCGGCCCTGATCGTGGAGCCGATCCAGGGCAAGGGCGTGCACCCCACGCCGCCCGGCTACCTCAAGGCGGCCCAGGACCTGCTGCACCGTCACAAGGCGCTGCTGATCGCCGACGAGGTGCAGACCGGGATCGGCCGCACCGGCGAGTTCTTCGCCTACCAGCACGAGGCCGGGGTGGAGCCGGACCTGGTGTGCGTGGCCAAGGCGCTGTCCGGGGGCTATGTGCCGGTGGGCGCCACCCTGGGCAAGAAGTGGATCTTCGAGAAGGTCTACTCCTCGATGGACCGGGTGCTGGTGCACTCCGCCAGCTTCGGCTCCAACGCCCAGGCGATGACGGCGGGGCTCGCCACCCTGCACGTCATGGAGGACGAGCAGGTGGTGGCGAACGCCCGCCGGGTCGGCGACCTGTTCCGCGAGCGGCTGGCCGAGCTCAAGCCGAAGTACGAGATGCTGGCCGACGTCCGCGGCCGCGGACTCATGATCGGGATCGAGTTCGGCCGCCCCCAGTCGCTCAAGCTGCGGACCGGGTGGATGGCGCTGCAGGCGGCCCGCAAGGGGCTGTTCGCGCAGATGGTGGTGGTCCCGCTGATGCAGCGGCACCGCATCCTCACCCAGGTGTCCGGGGACTACCTGGAGGTCATCAAGCTCATCCCGCCGCTGACCATCACCGAGACCGAGGTGGACCGCTTCGTCGCCGCCTTCGCCGAGATCATGGACGAGGCCCACAGCGGCACCGGCCTGATGCGGGACTTCGGCCGGACCCTGATCAAGCAGGCCGTCGCCAACCGCTGACCGGTCCTACCGCTCAGAACGTGGGGGCTTCTCAGACCTCCAGGTGCTCCTCGATCTGCTTCATCCGGTGCCGCGCCATCGCCAGGTTGGCGCGGTGCCGGTCGAGGGCCAGGTAGAAGAAGATGCCCTTGCTGCTGTGCCGGGTCAGCGGCCGGATGATGTGGTACTGGTTGGTGAGCGTGATCAGAATGTCCTCGATGGTCTCGTTGTGGAGATTGAGCATCTCCATGGTCCGCATCTTGGCGCGGACGACGTCGGTGTTCCCGGCGGCTGCGACGTTGAGGTCCAGCTCCTTGGTGGCACCGAGGGTCCCGAGGGCCAAACCGCTGCTGTAGTCGACGATCGCGACGCCCAGCGCTCCCTCGACAGCCATGGCTTCCTTGAGCGCGGTCTCCATGTTCGGCATGTGCGGGCATCCTCCTGAACGGGGTCGGACGGGGGGACCGCTGGTGGTCCCCGCAGTCCACGACCCTAGGAGCCGAGGACAGGGGCACATGCCGCTTGGTCGAAAGTGATCACGAGAAGCCGATAGGTGGACTTCATCGGATCATTGCCAGGCTTCTTGTGATCACTTAAAGCCCGATAAAGATCGCCGGACCTGCGGACGCCCCAATCCGGCGATCGCCCCGGCTCGCCGAAAAGCCGCCGAGCTGCACGGATATTCAGCAGATGTGGCGGAATTGGCCGGAGTTGGTGATGGTGCCCGAGTGACGAACGCCATATCGGCGGCCGTTCCCGAAGTGACGAAGGCAACAGTTTGAAGTCGCTGATCGACGGAGATCCGGTGATGGGGTCAGCCGGTGGAATTGGTGCGCGGCGCCGACAGTGATACCGAACGGCGATCCGGCTCCTTCGCCGTTTCGCGCGCGGACATCCAGACCGGCTGCGGCGGTATCGCCGCGTCGCCGCGCAGGTTCCGGCGCCGGGCCCACAGTGCGCGCATCCGTCCGTCGGCGGTGGCGATCACCGGCTCGAACAGCGGCAGGATCAGCAGCACCAGGACCCCGGCCGCCCAGCCCGCCAGCACGTCGGTGACCCAGTGCGTACCCAGGTAGACGGTGGTCAGTCCGACGGTGATGGCCAGCAGACCGGCCAGGGCCGCCCCCAGTCGCCGGTGCCGCACCGCGAGGTAGGCGAGGACGCCCCAGGTCACCACCGCGTTGGCGGTGTGCCCGGAGGGGAATATGCCGCCGCCCTGGAAGAGCGCGCTGGAGTCGATGACGTGGGCGTAGTGCGGGCCGAGCCGGCCCATGCCGATCTTCACCGCCCCGACCGTCATGTTCAGCAGCACCAGGGACACGCCCAGCACCAGCAGTGGCCGCCAGCTCCGGGAGCGCCAACTGCGCCACGCCAGCCAGACGGTGGCCACGATCGCGGAGGGGCCGCGCTGGCCCAGCACCACGTAGGAGTTGAGGAACGACTGAGCCCGGGGCCAGTGCTCGTACGGCTTGTAGAGCATCACGTCCCAGTCGAGGGAGACCAGGCGCGAGGTGGTCAGTACCGCCACGATGACGGCCAGATAGACGGCTGTCGTGAAGATAAAGAGTGCTTTGTGTGTGCGACTCAGTGGTGCCCACGGATTCCCCCGCGATGCCGGCTGCCGCTGGGCGGTTGTCCTCGGGGGCTCTGCTCGGGTGGCCTCTCTCTGCTGGTTGCGCACCCCTTCGACATTACAGGTGGCGCGCGGGGCGGTCCGCAGCCGGTTGCCGTTCGTAATAACGCTGTTACCTGTGTGGTCGTAAGTTCTGCATAAACGGTCCGAGACCACTGGGAATGTCGAGGAAGCCTGTTTGAATAGTGATCAGAAGCGATTTCCGCTGGGTCGCAATGGGTAAGGCTTGTATGAGAAGTGTGCGTCTGGCGTTTCTTTTCGCGGCCACCGGAAATGACGCGGGCCCCCGGCCGGATCATCCGGTCGGGGGCCCGCGGG
>NZ_BBPM01000122.1 GCF_000787775.1 Streptacidiphilus carbonis
TGAGATCGCCCGGATGCTGGGTGCGTTGACGGAGTTGTTCGCCGCCGGTGTGCTGACGCCGTTGCCGGTGGCCTGCTGGGACGTGCGCCGGGCCCCGGACGCCTTCCGGTACCTGAGCCAGGCCCGCAACATCGGCAAAGTCGTCCTCACCATGCCGGTCCCCGAACTCGGCGGCACGGTCCTGGTGACCGGGGCTTCCGGCGCCCTCGGCGGTCTGGTTGCCCGGCACCTCTCCACCCGTCGCGGCCCGGCGAACCTGATGCTCCTGTCTCGGCGCGGCCCCGAAGCCACCGGAATGGGCCGACTGGCCGCCGAGCTCGCCACCCAGGGAGGTGTCCAGGTCCAGCTACGCGCCGTTGACGTCGCCGAGCGCGACCAACTGGCCGCGGTGATCGCCGGCATACCGGCCGAGGCTCCGCTGCGCGGTGTCGTGCATGCTGCCGGGGTACTGGACGACGGTCTGGTCGGCTCACTGACGCCGGCCCGCATGCACACCGTGATGCGCTCGAAGGTCGACGCAGCCTGGCACCTGCACGAGCTGACCAGGCATCAGGACCTGAGCCTGTTCGCAGTCTTCTCCTCGATCGCCGGAATCTGGGGCAGCCCGGGACAGGGCAACTACGCGGCCGCGAACACCTTCCTGGATGCGCTGTCCGCCCACCGACGGGCCCAGGGCCTGCCTGCGGTCTCCCTGGCCTGGGGGCCGTGGCAGCTCGACGGGCCAGGAGTCGGCGGGATGACCGGGCATCTCACCCCGGCCGACTGGCAGCGGATGGCTGCCCAGAGCCTGCAGCCTCTGAGTGAGGCCGACGGTCTCGCCCTGCTGGGCGCCGTCACGGGTACCGCCCGCCCGAACCGGGCGCCGGACGGCACCCGCTCCCTGCTGGTCCCGGCCCGGATCGACAGGTCGAGCCTGAGCCGTCGCGGCGCCGGAACGCCACCGCTGCTGTCCGGGCTGGTCCCCGCTTCGACCACACCGGGCACGGCCCGGCGCACGGTCGGGGCGATCAGTGCCGACGGCCGCTCCGGGCTCGCGGTGCGGCTGGCCACGCTGTCCCCGACCGAACGCGAGGAGACCGTTCAGGAGATGGTTCTCGGTCAGGCGGCCCGCGTCCTCGGGATGGCGGGGCTGGATCCGGCGGACGCCAACCGCTCCTTCCGCGAGCTGGGCTTCGACTCGCTGACCGCCGTCGAACTGCGCAACCGGCTGGGTGGGGCGACGGGCCTTCGGCTGCCGGCCACGCTGGTCTTCGACTATCCGACACCCACGGCGCTGGTCGCGTTCCTCCTGACCGAACTGCTTGGGGATGCCGCCTCGGCAGCACTTCCCACGGCGCGGGCATCAGCCCAGGACGGCGACGATCCGGTCGTGATCGTGGGTATGGGGTGCCGCTTCCCCGGTGGCGTCGGCTCGGCGGGCGAGTTCTGGGGTCTGCTGTCCTCGGAGTCGGACGCCGTGACCGGGTTCCCGCTGAACCGGGGACCAGCCTGGGAAGGCGTCGTCGATCCGGATCCGGCCGCGACGGGGAGGAGCTACGCCGATGTCGGTGGATTCCTGCATGAGGCCGGGGACTTCGACGCCCAGTTCTTCGGGATCAGCCCGCGTGAGGCGCTGGCGATGGATCCGCAGCAGCGGCTGCTGCTGGAGACGTCCTGGGAGGCCCTGGAGGACGCCGGAATCGACCCCGGCTCCTTGTCGGGCAGCTCGACCGGGGTGTTCACCGGGCTGATCTACCACGACTACAGCACCGGAGGTTCGACCCCCGAGGAGGTCGAAGGCTACGTCAGCACGGGGAACTCGGGCGGGGTGGCGTCCGGCCGGGTGTCGTACGCGCTCGGCCTGGAAGGCCCGGCGGTGACGGTCGACACTGCGTGCTCGTCATCGCTGGTGGCGCTGCACCTGGCGGTTCAGGCGTTGCGGTCGGGGGAGTGCAGTCTGGCGCTGGCCGGGGGAGTGACGGTGATGGCGACACCGGGCACCTTCGTGGAGTTCTCCCGGCAGCGCGGGCTGGCTGCGGATGGTCGGTGCAAGGCGTATGCGGATGCGGCGGACGGCACGGGCTGGGGCGAGGGCGTGGGTGTCCTGGTGGTTGAGCGGCTGTCGGATGCCCGCAGGTACGGGCATCGGGTGTTGGCGGTGGTTCGTGGGACGGCGGTGAATCAGGATGGTGCGTCGAATGGTTTGACGGCTCCCAATGGTCCGTCGCAGCAGCGGGTGATCCGGACTGCGCTTGGCGGGTGCCGGTCTGCGGCCTGGGGATATCGACGTCGTCGAGGGCCATGGCACCGGGACCCGGTTGGGTGATCCGATCGAGGCGCAGGCGGTGCTGGCCACCTACGGTCAGGGTCGTGACGCCGACACTCCGGTGCTGCTGGGGTCGGTGAAGTCGAACATCGGTCACACCCAGGCGGCGGCCGGGGTGGCCGGGATCATCAAGATGGTGCAGGCGATGGCGCATGGCGTCGTCCCGGCCACGCTGCACGTGGACGCCCCGTCGCGGCATGTGGATTGGGAGTCTGGCTCAGTTCGGTTGGTGACCCAGACCACACTGTGGCCGGAGACTGGGCGCCCGCGCCGCTCTGGTGTGTCATCGTTCGGCTTCTCCGGCACCAACGCCCACGTCATCCTCGAACAGGCCCCCCAGGAGCCGATCGCCCGTCCCGACGCGGTCCTGCGGCCGCCGATCGTCCCCTGGCTGATCTCGGCCCGAAGCAAGGCCGCACTGGCCGACCAGGCCGATCGACTGCAGGACTATCTGAGTTCCCGGCCCGCCCTGGACCCGGTCGACGTCGCGTTGTCCCTGGCCACGACCCGCGCAAGCCTCAGCCATCGCGCTGTGGTTGTGGGCGCCGATCGCGCCGAGCTCGCCTCAGGTCTGGCTGCTCTGGCAGTGGATGACGCTACGTCAGCCGGCCAGGTGATGACAGCGAGCGCCGGTTCGGTCGGCAAGGTCGGGTTTGTGTTCACGGGACAGGGCGCCCAGCGCATTGCCATGGGTCAGCAGCTGTATGTGGCCTATCCGATGTTCGCCCAGGCGTTTGACGCGGTGTGCACGGGACTTGAGGAGCATCTGGACCAACCAGGCCTGTCGCTGAAGGCAGTTGTCGGCGGAGCTGGTCGCATCGACGACACGATGTGGGCGCAGGCGGGTCTCTTCGCCATTGAGGTGGCCCTCTTCCGGTTGTTGGAGTCCTGGGGCGTGGCCCCGGCGATGGTGGCCGGCCACTCCATCGGCGAGCTGGCGGCCGCGCATGTGGCCGGGGTCTGGTCGCTGGCTGACGCCTGCGCGGTGGTGGCGGCCCGGGGCCGGCTCATGCAGGCACTCCCGGCCGGCGGCGCGATGCTTGCCGTTCAGGCTGGTGAGGACGAGGTCCGTCAACTTCTCGCCGGGACCGAGGGCGTGGGTGTCGCGGCGGTCAACGGCCCGACCGCCGTGGTGGTGTCGGGCACGAAGGAGTCGGTGGCGGGGGTGGCCGAGGCGTTCGCTGCGCAAGGCGTCCGAGCACGGCAACTGCGGGTTTCGCACGCCTTCCACTCGGCTCTCATGGAACCGATGCTGGCGGAGTTCGCGCAGGTCACCGCCTCGGTGTCGTACAGGTCGCCGCAGATCCCCCTGGTGTCGACGCTGACCGGCCGGTCGGTCACCGAGGAGGTGGCGGACCCGGAGTACTGGGTGCGCCAGGTGCGCGAGCCGGTGCGCTTCGCCGATGCCGTGACCACACTTCGGGAGAGCGGAGTACGCACCTTCGTCGAACTGGGTCCGGACGGCGTCCTCTCCGCCCTCGGACTGCAGACCTCGTCCGGGACAGGCGAGAACGAGGCGTGGCTTCCAACCCTGCGCCGGAACCAGGACGAGACGCTGACCCTGGTCTCGGCGATCGGTGCCCTGCATGCGCGTGGCGGCACGGTGGACTGGCCGCGCTTCTACGCCGGGACCGGCGCGGCCCGGGTCGACCTGCCCACGTACGCCTTCGCCCGGCAGCACTACTGGCTGAGTTCGGCCGCGACCCACGGTGACGCCGTCGGCCTCGGGCTGGGCGCGTCCGGCCATCCGTTGCTGGGCGCGGCCGTGAACCTTCCGGCCAGCGGGGGCCTGATGCTGACCGGCCGACTCTCGCTGAGCGCCCAGCCGTGGCTGGCCGACCACGTGGTCGCCGGACGGGTGGTACTGCCCGGCGCGGCACTGGTGGAGATGGCGATCCGGGCCGGGGACGAAGCCGGACGGCCTCGACTGGCCGAATTGGTGATCGAAGCGCCTCTGGTGGTGCCGCCCCAGGGCGGCGTTCGGGTCCAGGTCACGGTCGACTCCGTCGAGTCGGACGACGACGCCTCCTCGCGCACGGACGTCGCGATCTACTCCCAGCCCGAGCAGGACGACCCGGCAGGTACCTGGACCAGGCACGCCGCCGGCGTCCTCACCGTGGCCGAGGGCGCGGACGCCGCCCAGCTCGAATCCTGGCCACCGGCCGGGGCGGTAGCGCAGGACCCCGGCGGCCTCTATCCCGCGCTGGCCGCTGCCGGCCTGAGCTATGGGCCGCTCTTCCAGGGCGTGCGGACGCTCTGGCGGCGCGGAGACGAGGTCTTCGCTGAGGTGGCCCTCGCCGATGACACCCCCGTCGCCGGGTTCGCCGTGCATCCGGCCCTGCTCGACTCCGCCCTGCACCCGATCTCCGCCACCGATGGCCTCTCCGGCCAGCACGGCCCGCTGCTGCCCTTCGCCTGGACCGACATCGTCGTGCACGCGACCGGTGCGCGCGCGGCCCGGGTTCGGCTGACCCCCGCCCCCACCGGCGACGGGGTGTCGCTGACCCTGGCCGACGAGACCGGCGCACTGATCGCCTCGGTGGGCGGTTTGGTGCTGCGCCCGCTGCCGATGGCCGAGTCCGCTTCATCGACCGTCGCCGACGAGGCACTGTTCACTCTCGACTGGGTGCCCAGCAAGAGCAGCAACGAACCTGAGGACCTGAACCGCTGGGCCGCACTGTGCCCTGAGAGTCCGTCATTCTTCGGGGAAATCCCGCATGCGGTGGCCTATTCGGGCATCAGCGAACTGACGGCAGCGGTGGCCGACGGCCGACTTGCCCCGGACACCGTCATCATCGGCTGCCCGACGCAGTCCGCGGGTCCCGGTGTCGGCGACCGGACCCTGGCGGCGGCGGTCCGCGCCCTCAGCATCGTGCAGGAGTGGTTGGCGGCCGACAACCTGGCCGAGGCCCGGCTGGTGCTGGTGACCGAGCGCGCGGTCGACGCCGGCTCCGGGGACGTCCCGGTCGAGGTGACCAGCTCCGGCATCTGGGGACTGGTTCGGGTCGCCGCGAGCGAGAACCCGGGCCGACTGGGACTCGTCGACCTCGACCTCGCTTTGGGTTCCGACGGTGCGGGAGAACTGGTGCGCGCGGCGGTGTCCACCGGCGAGGTCCAGGTTGCCGTCCGGGCCGGAGAGTTGCTCGTCCCACGACTGGTACGGGTACGGTCGGTGGCCGCCCTCGCGATTCCGGCGAACTCAGATGCCTGGCGGCTGGA
>NZ_BBPM01000121.1 GCF_000787775.1 Streptacidiphilus carbonis
CTGTCGGCCCTGGCGATGTCCTCACGGCCGGGGCGCCCGTGGCCGTCGGTGAAGCAGCGCAGCACGCTGCGGACCATCGCGGCCCCGGCCGGCGTCCCGGCCAGCCGCCGCAGCTGCCGTCGCCGGAACCCCGCCGCAGCCAACTGCCGCCGCTGACGGAAGCTCAGACCGCCCAGCTCATCCGCCAGTTGCTCCGGATCGGTGCGGCCGTCCGCGTCCGTCGAGCCCATCTCTCGTCCCCCACCTGCTGCTTCGCCGCCCCCGTTGTGCGTGCGGCGGCACGCTAGCACGCGCGCGCGTGGGAACGGCAGGACGCCACGGCCGCCGGCCGGGGAGTTCCGCCGGGCCGCCGGCGTTCAGCCCTGCCGGAGCCGCTGCGGCAGCCAGGCCAGTTGGGCGGCCTGCTGGAACGGGCCGCCGCCCTCGTGGCCGTTGAAGTCGTAGACCTCGATCGCCTTGTCCTCGTTGCCGTAGGCGTTGAACGCGGCGAAGACCGTCGACGGCGGGCAGACGCCGTCCTCCAGGGCGGTGGAGAACAGTGCGGGCGCCGTCGCGCGGGCCGCGAAGTGCACGCCGTCGAAGTAGCCGAGGGTGCTGCGGGTCTGCCGGATCAGGTTGCGGTGGGTCTTCAGGTAGTCGCCGACCTCGCGGTAGGGCCTGCTGTCGGTGAGCGTCAGCGCGCGCGGGAAGTCGCAGAGGAAGGGCACGTCCGGGGCGACCGCCACCAGGTCCGGCACGAGTCCGCCGACGGCCAGGGTGATCCCGCCGCCCTGGCTGACGCCGGTGACCGCGGTGCGCGAGGCGTCGCTGAGCGGGTGCGAGCGAGCGGCTTCGACGGCGCGCACGCCGTCGGTGAAGACCCGGCGGTAGTAGTAGTCGTGCGGGTCCGTTATGCCCCTGGTCATGAAGCCGGGGTAGGCGGGGGCGCTGCCGACCGGGTCGGGGGTGTCGCCGGTGGCCCACCCGCTGCCCTGGCCGCGGGTGTCCATGACGAAGTGGGCGAAGCCGGCCGAGGCCCAGAGCAGATGGGTGTGCGCCTGGCCCCGTCCGCCGCCGTAGCCGATGAACTCGACCACCACCGGCAGCGGCCGCGCCGTCCCGGCCGGAAGGACGAACCAGCCCTTCACCGGCTGTCCGCCGAACCCGGCGAAGGTCACGTCGTAGACCTCCACCGAGGTCAACCCGGTCTCCACCCGCTCGAAGCGCGGGTCCAGGCCGTGCGCCCGGGTCTCGGCCAGGGTCTTCGACCAGAACTGGTCGAAGTCGGCCGGCTCGACCGCCGAACTGCGGTAGCTGCGGAGCTGGTCCAGAGGCAGGTCGAACAGGGCCATGGTTCAGTCGTCCTTCGTCAGTGGATGATCAGAACAGAGAACACCACCGACCCGGGAGAACGCCACCCCGGGGTGCGCCTGACGACGGCCGCGCAGTGACCGGGCGCCGGCACATGCCACAGGGGTCCGGCTCTTCCGAGCCGGACCCCTGTGCTGCTGGCTGTGCGCCGCCAGGGACTCGAACCCCGGACCCGCTGATTAAGAGTCAGCTGCTCTAACCAACTGAGCTAGCGGCGCCTGCTGACGTGGAAAACCATACATGACACCGGCCCCAAACACTGAATCGGATGCGCGGACGGCGCCGCCGCGGCTGTTGAGTCGCTGTTGATCGGGGACCGGGACGATGTGCTCGTCCCGGTCCCTTTCGTCACTCCCGACTACGAGAGCAGCGCGCGATGCCGATCCCCACCACCACGCCGAAGGACCCGCACGCCGATCCGCTCAGAGCCGCCGACCAGGTGGCCCTCCACTGGCTGGGGGAGAGCGGCGAGGCCGAGCTCTACACCTTCGAGGGCCTGGAGGACCAGGTACGGCGGGCGGCGGCGGTGTTCCGGGGAGCGGGAGTGGAGCAGGGCGACGCGGTGCTGGTGTTCCTGCCGGCCATGCCCGAGGCGGTGATCGCGACGCTGGCCTGCGAGCGGCTGGGCGCGCGGGCGGTGATCGAGGCGGAGACCGTACCGGCGTGGAGTGCGCTGCGGGAGCGGATCCGGGTCGAGCGGCCCCGGGTCGTGGTGACCGCCGACGCCGTGGCGGCGGCCGGCGGGCTGCTGTCGCCGAAGGCCGTGCTGGACCGGGTGTTGCGGGAGCCCCGTCGCGCGGGTGCGGCGACCACGGCGGTGGGTGCGCCGGGCGTTGCCGGGACCGCAGCCGGGGCCACAGCCGTTGTCGGCACGGTACTCGTGGTGCAGCGCAACGGGCGTCCGGTGGGCTGGACTCCCGGGCGGGACCGGTGGTGGCATCAGGCGCTGGCGGGCAGTGTCTCCAGGAGGTCGCGGACCGCGATCGCCTCGGTCACCTCCAACTCCTCGAAGAGCCGCTGAGCCTCCGTCAGGCAGCCGCGGCCGCGCTCGCTCTGTCCCAGCCGGACCAGCGCCCGGCCCAGTGACTCCTGGGCGAGCCCCTGGCAGTACCGGGCGCTGACCTGGCGGCCCAGCTCCAGGGCCTGCTCCGCGCAGCGGACCGCCTCCGCCCCCGCGTCCATGGCCAGGTAGCAGGAGGAGAGCCGGGCCAGCGCGCAGCCCTCGGTCGAGTAGCGCTCCTGGCGGCGCAGCATCTCCACGGCCTCGATCAGCCGGGTGCTCGCCTCCCCGTGCTGCCCGTTGCCGAGCAGCACCGTGCCCAGCTGGTAGAGCGCGTCCGCCAGGCAGCTGGGGTGCTCGGCGGCGCGGGCGGTGCGGACCGCGTCCCGGGCCGCCTCCAGCGCCTGCGCCGGCCTGCCGCCGGTGAGGTGGGCCCGGGCGATGTTGCCCAGCAGCCGGGCCTCGTCGGCCTGGTGGCCCAGGTCGCGGCAGAGGTCCCGGGCCAGCTCCAGATAGGGCAGCGCCTCCTCCGAGCGGCCGGCGGTGTTCAGCACCACGGCGAGTTCGGCCGCGACGGTGTAGTGGATCTCGGGATGGTCCTCGACGCCGCCCCGCTCGGGGTCCAGGCACTCCAGCGAGCGGCGCAGCGACTCCTCGGCCGGTGCGCCGTCGCCGGACAGCCCGTGCAGCATGCCGACCAGGTAGTGCAGCCGGGCCTCGCCCCGCGCGTCGCAGCCCTTCTCCCGGGCCGCCGTCAGCGCCAGGCCCAGCACCGCGTGGAAGTCCTCGGCGTGCACCTCGGGGTCGATCAGCCACATCCAGCCCAGCAGCAGGTCGACCACGGCCGGCAGCGACTCCGCCGGGGCCTGCCGCAGCGACTGCCCCAGCACCGCGAGCAGCAGGGTGCGCTGCACCCGCAGCCACTCCCGGGCCTCGTCCGGGTCGGTGAGCGGCTCCCCGGTGCCGACGGTCCGGTGCAGGCTCCAGCTGAGCAGGTCGTCGCCCTCCAGGGTCCGCGAGGCGTTGCGGACGCAGGCCAGCAGATGGTCCAGCAGGAGCAGCAGGCTGCGGCGGCGCACGGGCTCCGGGTCGGTCTCCTCCGCGCGCCGGCGGGCGAAGAGCCGGAGCAGGTCGTGGTAGCGGTAGCGGCCCGGCTCCTCGCTCTCCAGCAGCCCGGCGTCGACCAGCGACTCCGCCAGCGCCTCGGCCTCGAAGACGCTGAGGCCGAGCAGGGCCGCGGCGTCGGGCGCCGAGCAGTCCGGGCCCTCGGGCAGCGAGACCAGCCGGAAGGCCCGCGCCTGCTCCTCGCTCAGCTGGAGATAGCCGAGTTGGAAGGTGGCCTCCACCGCCAGGTCGCCGACCTGGAGCTCGTCGAGGCGCCGGCGCTGGTCGGCGAGGCGCCGGGCCAGCGAGGCGACCGTCCAGGAGGGGCGGACCGCCAGCCGCGAGGCGACGATCCGCACCGCGAGCGGCAGCAGCGAGCAGGCGGCGACGACCTCGCGCACCGCATCCGGCGCGCCGGCCACCCGCTCCGCCCCGGCCACCGCGGCGAAGAGCTCGACCGCCTCCTCCTCCTGGAACACGTCGATGTCCACCAGCCGCACCCCGGGCAGCCCGGCCGGACGGCCCCGACCGGTCACCAGCACGGTGCTGCCGCCGGTGCTCGGCAGCAGCGGCCTGATCTGGGTGGAGTCCCGGACGTTGTCCAGCAGCACCAGTACCCGGCGGTCGGCCAGCAGCGAGCGGTACAGCGCGGTGCGCCGCTCCACGGTGTCCGGCAGCTGGGCCGGCGGGGTGCCGAGAACCTCCAGGAACTCGGCCAGGGCGGCGGCCGGGTCGACCGGGTTGGGACCGGCGCCGCGCAGGTCCAGGTAGAGCTGGCCGTCCGGGAAGGAGGCGCGGGCCTGGTGCGCGCAGTGGACCGCCAGTGTGGTCTTGCCGACCCCGCCGATCCCGGCCAGCGCGCAGACCGCCACCGCCTGCCCCGGCGCCCGGTGCAGCGCGTCGACGATCTCCTCGACCAGCTTGGTACGGCCGCTGAAGTCCGGTATGTCCGGCGGGAGTTGGGACGGAACCGTGCTGATGGCCGGGATGCCGGCCGAGTCGGGCGGCTCCCCGGCCGGCGCACCGCCCACCGCCGCGGCCCCGATCGCCGGGGTCAGCTCCGGGTCGGCCGCCAGGATCCGGTGCTGCAGGGCGGCGAGTTCCGGACCGGGCTCGACGCCCAGCTCCTCGATCAGCAGCCTGCGGGTGTCCGCGTGCACGCCCAGGGCCTCGGCCTGCCGGCCGTTGCGGTAGAGGGCGAGCATCAGCAGTGCCCGCAGCCGCTCCCGCAGCGGGAACTCGGCGGTCAGCGGCCCCAGCGCGGCGATCGCCCGGTTGGTGCGGCCCAGTTCGAGGTCGAGGCCGATCCGGGACTCGACCCCGGACAGCCACAGCTCCCCCAACCGGCGCCGCTGGCCCTCGGCGTAGCCGCCGGGCACCCCGGACAGGGCGCCGCCGCGCCACATCGCCAGCGCCTCGGTGAGCAGGTCCAGCGCCCGCTGCGGCTTCCCGGCGGCGACCGAGCGGTCGCCCTCGGCCAGCAGGTGTTCGAAGGTGTACAGGTCCAGGCAGTCCGGATCGACCCGGAGGGTGTAGCCGTCGCCGGTGGACAGCAGCACCCGGGCCGGGGTCCGGACGGCCCGGTCCGGTTCGAGTTCGGTCCGCAGCCGGGAGACGTAGGTGCGCACCGCGCCGACAGCGCGGGCCGGCGGATCGCCGCCCCAGATACCGTCCACCAGCTCGTCGATCGAGACGCTGTGCCCGTGGTTCAGCAGCAACCTGACCAGGACGGCCACCTGTTGCGGCGACCCCAGTCGTAGCGTCCGGCCGTCGAGCTGTCCGCGGACCTCGCCGAGCACCCGGAAGCTCAGCCCGGTTCCCGTCCCGTCCGTTCCACTGCGCATCCGTATTCTCCCCAGAGCGCTGGAAATTGCCCGTACACCAGTCGGGACGGTAGCACTCACGCGCGAACAGGCCGACCTTTCCGACGTACCCGACCATCCCGGCCGCCGTTGAACGAGCGTTGATTCGAGTAGGTCATCATAGGAGCCCACATCAACTCGATGCCTCATCGCTTCACCGCATATCGAGGAGCAGCAGCATGACCACGCCGCAGAACGATGCAACGGAGTCCGACTCGACCGCCACGGGGGAGGCCGAGCCGACTTCGGTGGAAACGGTTGCTGTGGAGTTGACGGCGGACGACACGACGCCGGCCGAGGGGACCGGCGCCGTGGTCGACCCGGACCGGGTGCGCAGCCAGCAGTAACGCGGCACCCGGAATACCGCGTCTCGGGAGGGGATCTCGGGGGG
>NZ_BBPM01000120.1 GCF_000787775.1 Streptacidiphilus carbonis
CGCCAGGTCCGCGGTCGTAGTGACCAGCTCGCTGTCCGCGGATACATGGATCAGCCCCAGCGCGCCGTCCCCGACCAGCGCACCGGCCAGCAGGAACAGCAGTGAGGTGGACAGTACGGTGCGCGCGGCAAGACCGGAGACCAGCACAGCCACCAGCAGGGCGGCGCCGAAGACGAGGACGAGCAGCATGGCAGAAGCCCCTACGGGTCGGTTGACGGATCGTCACAGCGATCGCCGACCAGGCTTCCCGGCACACCAAAGAAGACCCTACCGCCTTCTTAACGCCCCGGGCCTGCAATATCCGGGCGAACCCCCGGCGCGTCTCAGCTCCAGCCGGGCAGCGCTTGGCCCGTGTAGGCGGCAGGGTTGATCTGCTCCTCGCCCGCGGCGCGAGCGAACGCCTCCAGTGCCTCGATCATCGCGCCGCGGTGGTCCACCGGCATCGCCGAGACGATTCTGGTGATCTCCGCCTGCCGGCGCTCGGTGACCTGGCGGACCACCTGGCGTCCGGCCGCAGTGGCCGCGAGCACCACCAGCCGCCGGTCGCCGGGGTCGTGCGCCCGCTCGACCATGCCGGCCGCGGAGAGCCGGTCGACCATCCGCAGGGCCGTGGAGGGGTTGACCGCCAACTGCTCCGCCAACCCGGTCAGGTTGACCGGGCCACCGGTGTCCAGCACCACCAGCATGCGGAACTGAGGGACGGTCAGCGCCTCCTCGATCGCCGCCAGCGAGCGGGCCGAGACCGCGACCAGGACCCGGGAGGCGGTGACGACCGCGGCCACCATCTCGTTGGCCGCGTCCAGGTCCTGCGGCGGCTGGGAATCGTGCATGACAGCAGTTCTACCCGCTGAAAGCCGGGAAGACGAACCCCTCACCCGACCCCAGTGCAAACATTGCATAATGCAATTAGAGGGCCGTCGTCCACAGCCCTGACAGGAGGCAGAGCCGTGAGATCCGCACCCGTCACCGCCCGCCTGCGCACCGCCCTCAACCAGGCCGACCTGCTGCCGCTGACCCCGATCCTGCACCCCGACGTCCACTGGTCGGTCCACGACAGCGACCGGGCCGGCTGCCATGGACGCGCCGAGGTGCTCACCCGCCTCGCTGCCCTGCACCAGCACGGCGGCCGGGTGGCCATGGAGGAGACCTTCACCTACCCCGACGCCGTCGTGCTCGGCATCGGCCTGAGCCGCGAGGGGGCACCGAAGCGGGGACGGCCGCAGACCGTCTACACCGTCTTCCACCTCAGCGGCGGCTTGATCACCCGTATCCACGGGCACGGTGACCGCTACACCGCGCTAGATGCCGCCTACAGCGCAAGCATCCACCCCCATGCCCGTCCAGCACCCCCGGCGACACCAGCCGCCGACACTGATACGGGCGGTACGGCCGATCGCCGAGGTGCGGCATGACCGGCCGCACGCCCACCCGGCCGCCCGCCACCGGTTGGCGTCGGAGGATCGCCCGCGCACCTGTCCACCTCTACCGCTGGCATCTGGGCCCGCTGCTGGGCCGTCGGCTGTGCCTGCTCACCCACACCGGGCGTACCAGCGGCTTGCCCCGTCAGACCGCTCTGGAGGTCACCGGCACCGATCCGGCCACCGGCGCGATCCGTCTAGCCTCCGGCTTCGGATCGGCCTCCGAGTGGTACCGCAACATCCAGCGCACTCCGCAGGTCACCGTGCACAGCGGCCGCAGCCACTGGAGCGGGACCGCCCGACCGATGAGCCCTGAGGAGTCCGGCCGCGCCATGGCCGCCTACGCCCCGCTCCACCCCCGTACCGCCCGCACCCTCATGCGGATCTGCGGCCTCACGACCGACGGCAGCACCGAGGACGGGTACCGCATCGGCCACGGCCACATCCCCTTCGTAGAGATCACCCCGGACCGGCAGCCCGGATAGCAGGAAGCGGCCACGACTCAATCGCCTGCGGCTTGCCCCTCGGCCTGAGAGTCCTTCGGCCGGGTCAGCACCAGGATGTCGTCGCCCGCGCGCACCACCGTGCCGGGGGCCATCGGCAGCAACTGCCCGTCGCGCAGGGCGGCGCTGACCCAGGTGTCCCCGTTCAGGACCAGGTCCTCCAGGGTGGCCCCGTCCGCCGGGGAGCCCGGCTCCACCGTGCACAGACCAGCGCCCTCCGGTTCCTGTGGCAGCCGCACCCCGAGCGCCCACGGGGTGGGCGGGGTGGTCCGCATCGGCACCCCCAGCCGGCCCGCCGCCCAGGCGACCGTGCTGCCCTGGACCAGGACCGAGAACGCCACCACCACGAAGATCACCTCGTAGATCCGTCTGGCGTCCGGCACCCCCGCCGTGATCGCGAACGCCCCCAGCAGGATCGGCACCGCACCCTTCAATCCGGCCCAGGCGATGAAGACCCGCTCCCCCGTCCGCATCCGCACCGGCAGCAGCAGCGGACCCACCGTCAACGGCCGCACCACCAACGCCAGCAGCACCGCCAGAACCAGCCCGATCAGCCACGCCCAGCCCTGCCCCAGCGCGCGCAGACCCACCGTCAGACCTAGCGCCACGAACACCACGATCTCCGCCAGGCTCGCCAGCGAACCCGAGACCTGCCGAATCTCAAGCCGGTAGGGCATCCCCTCGTCGCCGATCAGGATCCCGGCCACGAGCACCGCCAGGAAGCCCGAGCCGTGCGCGACCGTCGCCACCCCGTACACCGCCATCGCACCAGCCAGCGCCCGCACCGGGTGCAGCCCCGCCGCCGGCAGCGAGACCCGCTGCATGAACCGCAGCAGCGCGAACCCGCCCACCACACCCACCGCGGTGCCCACCGCCATCTGCACCGCGAACGTCCCCACCACCTGGCCCGCCTGCCGCCCGATACTGCCGCTGGCCCCCAGCAGCGCCAGCATCAACGCGATGCCCACCGGGTCGTTGGCCCCCGACTCCCCCTCCAGCACCGTCCCGGCCCGCCCGGTGATCTCGCGCCGACCCAGCACCGAGAACACCACCGCCGGATCGGTGGGCGACAACGCCGCCCCCAGCACCAGCGAGGTCCGCCAGCCCAGACCGCACAGCCCGTGCGCCACCAGCGTCAGCACCCCCGCGGTGAGGAAGGTCCCCACCACGCCCAGCGAGACGATCGGCACCACCGACCCGCGAAAACGCCGCCAGCCGATCCCCATCCCACCGTCGAACAGCACCACCACCAGCGCCACCGTCACCACCTGCTCCACCAGCGACACCGGAACCCGCTGGTTCAGCACCGGCAGCACATCCGAGGCGGCAGCGGCCGCCACCAGGAACAGCAGCGGCGCCGGAATCCGCAGCCGCTCACTGACCCGGTTCGACAGCACCGCCAGCAACACCACCACGGCCAGCACCAGCACCGTCAACCCAAGACCCTCCGCGCTCGCCATGCCGCCCATCCAAGCAGAACCACCAGCCTCGCCCCGCCCCTCGCCCCGGAGCGTCCCACCCCCGCCTACCGGCACAACCACGCACCGCCGGGGCTCGGAAGGGCCGGCCGGTTCTAGCATGAAAGGGGTACCCGCGCGGGCGAAGGAGCGTGGCGGCGATGGCCGGGGACCGAGGCCGGATCGTAGTCGGCGTCAGCGGATCGCTGGCAAGTCTGGCAGCGCTGCGCCACGCGGTGGCCCAGGCCCGCGCCACGAATCGGCCGCTGGTCGCGGTCCTGGCCTGGATCCCGCCCGGCGGCGAGGTCGGCTACCGTGCCGCGCCCTGTCCACCCCTGGCCCAGGTATGGCGCGAGTGCGCCCACGAGCGCCTGCGGACGGCCTTCGAGCAGGCCCTCGGCGTCCTGCCGACCGACCTGGCCATACAGCCCGTGGTGATCCGCGGCCCGAGCGGACCCGCACTGTGCGAGACCGCCGACCGCGCCGAGGACCTGCTGGTGATCGGAGCCGGCCGGCGCGGACCGCTGGCCCGCACACTCCACGGGCACGTCAGCCGCTACGCCCTGGCCCACGCCCGCTGCCCGGTCCTGGCCATCCCCTGGACCTGCCCGTTCAAGACCGGTCGCCACGCACTGCGGCACCTGGACCGCGAGGCCACCACGAACGGCGGACGCTGAGAAGCGCCTCGCACAGTCGTCCACACCGGCAGGCGCATCACGCATCGTCATGGGGACTCGATGCAGCCTGCGGCGGGTCCGGGGAATTCTCACGGTGCCCCTGGCGCCGTGTCAGGGACCGGTTACGCAAAGTGCACCGCGGGCCCGGTGCCGGTTAACACGCACTCCCTAGCTTCCTGACAACGGTCGGCATTCGGCCGCCGAGCGAAGGGAGAGTGCCCATGGCGACGAACACCACCGCGACCACGGCGGTACCAACAACAGCGCAGGCAACCGACGACGAACTGCTGCAGCGCCGACCGCACCGCTGGATCGACCGCTGGCACCCGGAGGACCAGCAGTTCTGGGACGCGGTCGGCGCCCGCACCGCGCGCCGCAACCTGGTCTTCTCGATCCTCTCCGAACACATCGGGTTCTCGGTGTGGACCATCTGGTCGGTCCTGGTCCTGTTCATGCCCGCGAAGCAGTACGGATTCAGCGTCAGCGACAAGTTCCTACTGACCACCACACCGGCGGCGCTGGGCTCCCTGGTCCGCCTGCCCTACACCTTCGCGATCGCCAAGTTCGGCGGCCGCAACTGGACCGTCGTCTCGGCAACGCTCCTGCTGATCCCCTCCGTGCTCGCACTTATCGTGCTCAAGCCCGGCGTCTCGCTGGACACCCTGCTCGTAGTCACCGGCCTCGCCGGGGTCGGCGGCGGCAACTTCGCCTCCTCGATGGCCAACATCAACAACTTCTACCCGCAACGCCTCAAGGGCCGAGCCCTGGGACTCAACGCCGGCGGCGGCAACATCGGCGTGGCCACCGTGCAGATCGTCGGCGCAGTGATCATCGCGCTCTTCGGCGCGGCCACCGACCCCCGGATGCTGCTGTACATCTACATCCCGCTGGTGGTCCTGGTCGCCGCGACCGCCTGGACACGGATGGACAACCTCACCGAGGCCACCAACGACACCGGCGCCCTACGCGAGGTCGCCCGCCACCGGCACACCTGGGTCATCTCCTTCCTCTACATCGGCACCTTCGGCTCCTTCATCGGCTTCGGATTCGCCTTCGGCCAGGTCCTGTCCGCCTCCGGAGTCGCCCACCCGATCTACGTGGTGTGGCTGGGCGCCTTCGTCGGATCGCTGATCCGCCCAGTCGGCGGCGCCCTGGCCGACCGCTTCCGCGGCTCCACGGTGACCCTGTGGAACTTCGTCGCCATGACCCTGGTGTCCGCAGCCGTCCTGGCCGCCTCCCACTCCAAGTCGGTACCCCTGTTCGTGACCGCGTTCACCGTCCTGTTCGCACTGACCGGAGTCGGCAACGGATCGGTGTACAAGATGATCCCGGCGATCTTCCACGCCAGGGCAGCCACCCGGCTCACCGCAGGCGCCGACCCCGACCAGGAGACCTTCCAGGCCCGCAGGCTGTCCAGCGCCCTGGTCGGCGTCGCCGGCGCCATCGGCGCCCTCGGCGGCGTCCTGGTCCAGATCGCATTCCGCCAGTCCTTCCAGTCCACCGGCAACGGCGACGCCGCCTACATCGCCTTCATCGCCTTCTACGCCGTGTGCGCCGCCATCACCTGGGCGGTATACGTCCGCTCCTCGGCCCCCGACCTCACCGGAGTCTGAGCACAGTCCTGGCGTCGGCCGGCACCGCAGCGCCCGGGACACCCTCCCGGGCGCTGCGACCCCGCGTGGACGATCGGGGTGCGGTGCGCAGGTGGGCGGGCAACTGGGACCTTGCTGCTACGCAACCCCTGGACGGGTCAGGGCTGGTAGCGGTAGCCGATGCCGGGTTCGG
>NZ_BBPM01000119.1 GCF_000787775.1 Streptacidiphilus carbonis
AACGCTCGCGGCGCGGACGCGTCTCCTCGGCCGGGGCGTCGGACGCGGCGGGACGGCGGCTGTCGCCACGCGAGCCGTCGCGGCCGCCGCGCCCCGCGGCCCCGCGGTCGGCGGACTTGCGGCCGCCGCCGGGCTCGCCCAGGTCCTCGACCGCTTCGGCGCCCAGGCCCGCGCGGGTGCGGTCGGCGCGCGGCAGCACGCCCTTGGTGCCGGGGGCGATGTGCAGCAGCTCGAAGAGGTGCGGCGAGGTGGAGTAGGTCTCCTCGGGCTCGGCCAGGCCCAGGTTCAGCGCCTTGTTGATCAGCGCCCACCGGGGGATGTCGTCCCAGTCGACCAGGGTCACCGCGGTGCCGGAGGCGCCGGCCCGGCCGGTGCGGCCGATGCGGTGCAGATAGGTCTTCTCGTCCTCGGGGCACTGGTAGTTCATGACATGGGTCACACCCTCGACGTCGATGCCGCGAGCGGCCACGTCGGTGCAGACCAGGACGTCCACCTTGCCGTTGCGGAAGGCGCGCAGCGCCTGCTCGCGCGCTCCCTGGCCCAGGTCGCCGTGGACCGCGCCGGCCGCGAAGCCGCGCTGGGTCAGCTGGTCGGCGACGTCGGCCGCGGTGCGCTTGGTCCGGCAGAAGATCATCGCCAGACCGCGGCCCTCGGCCTGCAGGATCCGGGAGACCAGCTCCACCTTGTCCAGCGAGTGGGCCCGGAAGACGTGCTGGGTGACCGCGGCCACGGTGGCGCCGTGGTCGTCCGGGGCGGCGGCGCGGATGTGGGTGGGCCGGCTCATGTAGCGGCGGGCGAGGCTGATGACCTGGCCCGGCATGGTGGCCGAGAACAGCATGGTCTGCCGCTTGGCCGGGAGCATGGTCATGATCTTCTCGACGTCGGGCAGGAAGCCCAGGTCGAGCATCTCGTCGGCCTCGTCCAGCACCAGGCAGCGCACGGCGGAGAGGTCCAGCTTGCGCTGGCGGGCCAGGTCGAGCAGCCGGCCGGGGGTGCCGACGACCACGTCGACGCCCTTCTGCAGCGCCTCGACCTGCGGCTCGTAGGCCCGGCCGCCGTAGATCGCCAGAACGCGGACGTTGCGGACCTTGCCGGCCGTCTGCAGGTCGTTGGTGACCTGGGTGCACAGCTCGCGGGTCGGCACGACCACCAGTGCCTGCGGTGCGCTGGGCAGCTCGGCGGCGGTGCTGCGGCCGGCGTCGACGTCGGCGAGGACGCGCACCCGGTCGATGATGGGGAGGCCGAAGCCCAGGGTCTTCCCGGTGCCGGTCTTGGCCTGTCCGATGACGTCGTGGCCGCTGAGCGCGACCGGGAGGGTCATCTCCTGGATCGGGAAGGCTTCAATGATGCCGACGGCCTCGAGGGCCTCTGCTGTCTCGGGCAGGAGCCCGAGGTCTCGGAACGTAGTCAGGGCGATGCCTCTTCCGGTGTGTGCGGCCGATGCGGGGGGCGGCCGGGCACTCGTACGACTCGTACGAGCGCGCGTACCGCAACCGGCGTCCTCGCGGCCGGGCCGCGCGCCGGCTCCGTCTGATGTCGCACGGACACGTGGTCGCGTACGGACGGGCGGCACTGCGGGTCGGCCATGGTGGGAGGCCCGGCGCGGGACCGCGTGGGTGCGGTCTGCGGCGGCCCTCGCTCAGCCACTGCGGGCCCTTCGTGGTCCGTCACCGGAATCGGAAGGGCGGGTCGGTCGGAGCCGATCGTTCCACCGACCGGGCATCCGCATACGTGAGGACCGGGGCGCGAGCCTCGCGGCGCATACGCCAGTCCTCACTACCACCATACCGTCAAGCGAAAGATCGAACATGTGACGCGGGCGACAAAGCCTTCGGGCGGGGCCCGGACCCCCCTCGCGGGAGCACTAGGGTTCCCGTTATGGAGACTCCTCAGGAAGCAGCAGCGGCCGGCGGTTCCGACACCGGCGAGTCGTACCCCTCCATCGGGGACTGGGACGGCTGCGCGGCGGACCCGGAGTACCGGGCAGCGGTGCTCGACCTGCTCGGCGCGCTGGCCTACGGCGAGCTGAGCGCCTTCGAGCGGCTGGCCGAGGACGCCAAACTGGCGCCGACCCTGGAGGACAAGGCGGCCCTGGCCGGGATGGCGGCGGCCGAGTTCCACCACTACCGGCAGCTGCACGACCGGCTGGTCGAGGTCGGGGCCGACCCGACCGCGGCGATGCAGCCCTTCGCCGAGCCGCTGGACTCCTTCCACCGGATGACCGCCCCGGCCGACTGGCCGGAGAGCCTGGTCAAGGCCTATGTCGGCGACTCCATCGCCTCGGACTTCTACCGCGAGGTCGCGGTGCGGCTGGACGACGACACCCGGGACCTGGTGCTGCGGGTGATGGCCGACACCGGGCACGCGGAGTTCGCGGTGGGGAAGGTGCGCGGCGCGATCGAGGCCGACCCCAGGATCGGCGGGCGGCTGGCGCTGTGGGGCCGGCGGCTGATGGGCGAGGCGCTGAGCCAGGCCCAGCGGGTGGTGGCGGAGCGCGACGCGCTGTCCAACCTGCTGATCGGTGGGGTGGAGGTGCGCGGCTTCGACCTGGTGGAGGTCGGCAAGATGTTCAACCGGATCACCGAGGCGCACACCCGCCGGATGGCGGCGCTGGGGCTGGCTTCCTGAGGGGCCTGCCCGGCAGGGGCTCCCGGCAGCGCTCCGGGCGGCTGGGAGCTCGGGACGGCAGGGTGCTCCGGGCGGGGGCTCAGGCGTGGTGCGGGTGCGGCGGCACCGCGGCGGCTGATCGCTGCTCGGAGCGGTGGTCGGTGCGGCGGTGCCCGTTCCGGCTCCGGTCCGGGTGGGCCAGCAGCGAGACCAGCAGGCAGGCGCCGACGGCCGAGAGCGGCGCGGTCACGGCGAGGTGGCCGTCGCCGACGACCGCGCGGGCCAGTACGCCGATGAGCAGCGCCGAGCACAGGCCGGTCAGCACGGTGACCGCCCGGTGCACCTGGAAGTACCGCGGCAGCAGTACCGCGGCTCCGCCCCCGACGGCCAGTCCGACCAGGGCGAACGCGAGCAGTTGCAGCAGCATCGGCGCCTCCTCGCAGCGTGTGCGTTCCGCGTCCGGTCCGGGTGGGTGAACGGGACACTCAGGACGTACCCAAGGAGCGTTCAGGGCATGCGGAATGTGGCGATCTGCATCCCAGCCTGGCTGGAATCCACCCGCCAGGGTGGCGTGCGGTGCGTCTTGTTCCAAGATCGGGTAATACAAGATCGGGTTATGGCCTCAGCCGGGCCGCGGCGGGGGCGGGGGCGGGGGCGACAGCAGTGGTGCCCCGCCCCCGCCGAGGCGGGGACGGGGCACCGGGGTCTGCGGGCTCAGATCGCGCCGAAGCCGACCTTGCGCGCGGTCGGCTCGCCGATTTCGACATACGCGAGCCGCTCGGCGGGGACCAGGACCTTGCGGCCGTGCTCGTCCGTGAGCTTCAGCAGCTTGGAGCTGCCGTCGAGCGCCGCGGCGACCGCGGTCTCGACATCATCAGCAGACTGCGAACTCTCGAGAACGATCTCCCGAGCCGCGTTCTGCACGCCGATCTTGACCTCCACGGCTACGTCCCTCCGGCCCCTCAAGGCGCATGTTGTCTCGTGTCACGTTGGTGTCGCTGGTGTGCGGGACCGAAGAGTCCCGCACGCGGCCAACCTTAGACCGAGCGGGGGGCTTTCAGTGCGCGGCGCCGTCGCCCCCGTGCATGGGGAAGCCCTTGAGGCCGCGCCAGGACAGGCTGGAGACCAGGCGGACGGCCTCGTCCTTGGGGATCGTCCGGCCCTGGGCCAGCCAGAAGCGGGCGGTGATCTGGCACAGGCCGCAGACGCCGACGGCGAGCAGCATGGCCTCCTCCTCGGGGAGGTCGGTGTCCTCCGCGATCACCTTGCTGACCAGGGTGGCCGTCGCCCGGGTGACCGCCTCGACCCGCTCGCGGACGGCGGCCTCGTTGGTCAGGTCCGACTCGAAGACCAGCCGGAAGGCGCCGGACTCGGCCGCGACATAGGCGAAGTAGGCCTCGGTGGTGGCCAGCACCCGGAGCTTGTTGTCCGTGGTGGCCTCCAGGGCCCCGCGGATCGCCTCGACCAGGGCGTCGCAGTGCTTGTCCAGCAGAGCGAGGTAGAGCTCCAGCTTGCCGGGGAAGTGCTGGTAGAGCACCGGCTTGCTGACCCCGGCACGCTCGGCGATGTCGTCCATCGCGGCGGCGTGGTAGCCCTGCGCGACGAACACCTCCTCGGCGGCGCCGAGCAGTTGGTTCCGTCGGGCGCTTCGCGGCAGGCGGCCGGTGCTGGTCTTGCCTGCGCGCGGGCGCTCGTCCGTGTCCTGACTGGCCGTCACGGCGCTCCTCACTCACGTTGTGGGGCTCCGGGTGCGCGGCTGGGGCCGTTCGCGGCCGAGGCCGTGCGGATAGTGGTTCCAGAGCGCCATCCTACTTGTCGGTAATCCTTTGCGCCGCAGGTCGCCGAAAGAAACTCTTGGTCCTGGGTTGTGAGGAGTCAACAACACAGTCCGGATCAGATCAGGATTTATTGGTGAATTCCAGGCATATTACTGCCGGTACTCGTCCTCGTCGATCCTGACGGTGCGCTGCTGCTCGGCAGCGTCGGCTTCCGGGGCCTCCAGGCCGAGGTCGTCCTCCTCCCGCGGGCCCTCCTCGGCCGCTTCGGAGTCGTCGTCGGTGAAGTCGTCGTCGGTGAGGTCGGGGTCGACGGGCTCGGGGTTCACGGGCTCGGTCATGCTGGCTCCCGGTGGGATAGGTGCTGTGTCGAGCCTAGAAGTGCCTGCCCCGGACCGCGCCCCGGCACACCGGTCGGACGGCCTCTGCTGACCTGGACCGTGCCGGCTCGTAGCATCGACGCCATGAGTGGACTGCGCGAGATGTCAGAGTCCGTCGTGCCCGAGGTGGCGATTCCCGACGCGGCCGAGGTGGACAGGGGGAGTGGGGCCCTGCGGGCGCTCACGCCGGTGCCGGTGCCCGGTTGCGTGCTGAACGTGGACGGCGTCGAGCCGGAGCGCGAGGGGCTGCCGCCCGCCGTGTTCGTGCACGGGCTGGGCGGATCGACGCAGAACTGGTCGCTGCTGATGGACCGGCTGGCCGGGGACGTCGACGGCCAGGCCGTCGACCTGCCCGGGTTCGGCCAGTCGCCGCCGCCGGACGACGCCGACCTGTCGGTCTCGGCCCATATGCGCGCCGTGGTCGAGTACCTGGAGCTGTCCGGACGCGGCCCGGTGCACCTCTTCGGCAATTCGCTCGGCGGCGCGGTGGTGACCAGGCTGGCCGCGCTCCGCCCCGACCTGGTGCACTCGCTGACGCTGATCTCGCCGGCGCTGCCCGAGGTGCCCCCGCAGCACACCGCGCTGCCGACCGGGCTGCTGGCGATGCCGGGCGTCCCGGCGGTGTTCGGCAAGCTCACCAAGGGTCAGCCGGTGGAGCAGCAGACCGAGGCGCTGCTGGACCTCTGCTACGGCGACCCCGGGCTGATCGATGCCGAGCGGCGGCGGGAGATGGTCGCCGAGTACCAGCGCAGGATGGCGCTGCCGTACTCGATGGACGTGCTGGCCAGGACCGCGAGGGGGATCGTGCGGGCCTACACCGAGCGGGGGCCGCAGGCGCTGTGGCGGCAGGCCGAGCAGGTCACCGTGCCGGTGCTGCTGGTGTACGGGCTGCGCGACAAGCTGGTCTCCTACCGGATGGCCCGGCGGGCCGGGCTGGCCTTCCGGGACTCGCGCCTGCTGGTCCTGCCGGAGGCCGGGCACGTGGCGATGATGGAGTACCCGGACCTGGTCGCGGCCCAGTTCCGGGAGCTGCTGGTGGAGACGGCGGCGAAGGTGGCGGCGAAGGTGGCGGCGCCGAGGTAGTGCTGTCCGTTTTCGGGTGCGGACCGTAGGCGGCTGGGCGCGCGGTTCCCCGTGCCCCTGGGCAGGTGCAACTGGCCAACGGCGGTTCGGCTGCAGCACCCCAGGGC
>NZ_BBPM01000118.1 GCF_000787775.1 Streptacidiphilus carbonis
GGCACCCGCTGCTCCGGCAGCCCCCGCGCCGGCCGTGCCGGAGGCGGTCGCGCCGACCCCGGCGGCCACTCCGGCCGCCCCCGCGGCACCGGCCGCGCCCGCGGCCAGTGCGGTGAAGTAGCCGGAGCCGACCCACCACACCAGCGCACCGGTCGGCAGCAGCTCCCGCAGGCTGTGGTTGAGGTCCACCAGCTCCAGGTAGGCGGCCGAGCAGCGGTCGCACTCCTTCATGTGCCCGCGCACGTCCCCGGCCGCGCGCTTCCCCAGCCCGCCGCGCGCGAACGCGCCCAGCCGGCGCGCGTAGTCCTCGCACGCCGTCTCCTGGGTGTCGGAGATGTGGGCCTGCAGGAACTCGGTGGCCAGCCGGTCCCTGGCCCGACTCGCCTGCACAGCAGTGGCGTTGGCCGTCTTGCCGATCAACTCGGCGACCTGCCGCGGAGGTTCGCGTTCGACTGCGGTGTGCCAGAGCACCATCTGGTCGTCCGGCTCCAGCCGGCTGAACGCCCGGACCACCAGCGAGTGGTCGATCCCCGCCATCGCCCAGGCGTCCGCGCCCGGGTCGACGACGCTGACGTCGGCGACGGCCGCGGAGGTGGCGGCGAACAGGGTGAAGTCGTCGACCAGCTGCTCGCGCCGGTCGGTGCGGCTCCAGCCGGCCGCGATGTTGCGGACCGCCGTCAGCAGATAGGCGCGGACGGCGATCTCGGGCCCCTTGCCGGCCCGCAGCGCCTGCAGGGTGCGGGCGAAGACCTCGCCGGCCAGGTCCTCGGCGGTGAAGGTGTCCCGGCAGCAGGTACGGGCGTACCGGCGCACGGCGTCGGCGTGCCGCCGGTACAACTCCTCGTACGCCGCGTCGTCACCGCCCCGTACCGCCGCGGTGAGTTCGGCGTCCGAGACGGGCAGCGGCTCGTCGTCGACCGGGCCTCCCGGCGGGGGCACGGTCGGCACCGTCTGCTCCGGGCGGTCGGCGGGTCCGGCCCCGGGCGGCCTGTCGTCGGCGCGGTGCCGTGCCCCCTGGGCCGGGACCTGGGGCGGGGGTTCCGGCGGTCCGGCCGACCCGATGCCGGAACCGATGCCGGAACCGGAACCCTCGCCCGAGTCGTCCTGGCCTTCAGCGCGCATAGCAGTCCCCGTGTCGTTCCACGGTCAAAGATTCCCATGCGAACCGGACGCGCACCCGTTCTTCCGCACCCGACCACCCGTCCGGGAGCGAGTATCTGAATATTTGAGCGGTTTTCGCAGCGAAGGACTATTGTCCGCGCCCGGCCTCCCCGGCTGCTGTCCGCCTACCCGTCGGAGCGCAGCCCGTCCAGCAGGATCCGCAGCAGCCGCGCCGACGATCCCTGCGCCCCGGGCGCACCCTCGGTGCCGGCGCCGTCCCCGCTGGGCTCGGTGTACGAGGGCACCGAGGCGGTCAGCACCAGCACCACATCGGTGACCCGGACCCCGCTGCGCAACTCGCCCGCGCTCCGAGCCCGTTCGACCAGCTGCCCGAGCAGTTCCAGCAGCCGGGCCGGATCCGCGTCCGCGGTGCCGTCGCCGGGCGGGGGCGCCGCGATCTCCAGCGGGGGCACCTCGCCCGCCGTCCGCTGGGCGGGCACCTGGTCCATCCGCTCCGCGTAGCGGAAGGCCTCGGGCGGGAGCAGCCGCCCCGCGCCGGTGGCCACCGCCCGGGAGAGGTAGCCGGCCAGCGCGTCCCAGGGCTGCGGGTCGCCGTTCAGCGACTCCCAGGCCTGCGCCGTGAGCCAGGCGACCTCCTCCGAGGCGATCCGCCGGACCAGGACCTCCTTGCTGGGGAAGCGCCGGTACACGGTGCCGACGCCGACCCCGGCCCGCCGGGCGACCTCCTCCATCGGCGCCCCGTAGCCGAGTTCGCCGAAGACCTCGCGCGCCGCGCGCAGCACGCTCTCCAGATTGCGCCGTGCGTCCACACGCAGACGGCCGCCGCCACCACCGCCGGGACCTGATCCCGTCACCGCCGGACCCGAGGCGGAAGCCGACGCCGTCGGCCGTCCGTTTCGCGGATCCGATATGGACCGTTCCCCCACATGCGGAAGCGCATGTTCCCGCTGAACCATGACTTTTGTCCTCCCCCGTGGGCACCACCTCCGAGCGGTGCCCCCCCAACGCGCACACGATGTAGCGAACCGAGTACGGATTCGCAGACACCCCGACCATAGTTGAGAGCAGATCAGGCCGAACAGGGGCCTTCCCAAGACTCGGGTGCGCGCGACTCACCCCGGAGCACCGAACATGTGCTCAAAGGCGTAGGACATCTGCGCCGATAAGCGGATGATCAGGCGGACATTCCGGTCGATCTCCTCATCCTGTTCGCCGCACGGGTCCTACCAGTTCAGGCGCGGGCTATGTACAAGAAGCCGCTGAGGGTGCGGAATGGACCGGTACTCCAACCACTGGGGGAGCGACCCCCACGAAGCCGAGACTGAGTGACGCCGGTGACCACCCCACCATCCCCATCCGCGTCGACCCCCGCACCCACCCCTGCCCGTGTCCCCGTTCCGACCCCCACGCCCGCTCCGGAGCCGACCGCCGCGGCCGCCCCTGCCGCGACCCCCCGGCCGGTGCGGATCCTGCTCGTCGGCGGCGGCCATGTCGGCCTCTACGCCGCCCTGCGGCTGCAGCAGCGGCTGCGGCCGGACGAGGCCGAACTGACCCTCGTCGACCCCAAGTCGTACATGACCTACCAGCCTCTGCTGGCCGAGGCGGCCGCCGGCGCCGTCGACCCCCGGCACGTCGTCGTCCCGCTGCGGCGGATACTGCCGCGCGTCGAGGTGGTGCTCGGGCGGCTCAGCGCCCTGCACCCGGCCGCCCACCGCGCCGTGGTGACGGTTCCTCCGCCGGTGCAGCAGCAGACCGAACGCGACCTGTCCTTCGACTACGACCTGCTGGTCCTGGCACCCGGCGCGGTGCCCAGGATCCTGCCGGTCCCCGGCCTCGCCGAGCACGGGATCGGCTTCGGCAGCGTCCAGGAGGCCGTCTCGCTCCGCAACCACGTGCTCACCCAGCTCGACCTGGCCTCCTCCACCCGTGACGCGGCGCTCCGCGAGGCCGCGCTGACCTTCGTCTTCGTCGGCGGCGGCTACGCGGGCACCGGCGCCATCGCCGAGCTTGAGGACATGGCCCGCTACGCGGCCCGCCAGCACCCCGGCATCCAACCCGAGGACCTGCACTGGGTACTGGTGGAGGCCGGCGACCGGATCCTCCCCGAGACCGAGCCCGACGTGGGCCTGCGCACCACCGCCGAACTGCGCGGACGCAACATCGAAGTCAGGGTCGGCACCCGGCTGGAATCGGTGCACGACGGTGTCGTGGCACTCTCCGACGGCAGCCGCTTCGCCGCCCGCACCCTGGTCTGGACGGCCGGGGTCCGGGCCCACCCCGTGCTCCGGGAGACCGGCCTGACCTGCGACGCGCAGGGACGGCTGCGCTGCGACGCGTCGCTGCGGGTACTCGGCACGACGGACGTCTGGGCGGCCGGCGACGGTGCGGCGGTGCCCGACCTGACCCGGCCCGGGGAGTGCTGCGCCCCCACCGCCCAGCACGCCGTGAGACAGGCCAGGGTGCTCGCCGACAATGTGGTGGCCCAGCTGCGCGGCGAGCCGGTCACGGAGTACCGCTACGAGTCCAAGGGCTCGCTCACCTCACTCGGCCTGCACAAGGGCGTCGCCCAGCTGCGCGGCCGCGCACTGCACGGCCGCACCGCCTGGCTGCTGCACCGTGCGGTGCACCTGCGGCGGATGCCGACGGTGGACCGCAAGGCCAGGGTGCTGGCGGACTGGCTGCTGGCCGGACTGCTGAAGCGCGAGATCGTTTCCATGGGTGCGCTGGAGCAGCCGCGGGCCGGGTTCGAGACCCTGATGGAGCTCGACCAGGACTGAGAAGCCGAGGCGGGTGCCGTGGACAGGCAACGGAACAGCTGTGAAGAGACGTCAGAAGGATGGGGAGGAAGCAGGGGAGGCTTACCCATCATGCCCAGGATGGGTATCTCCTTGGAGTGACCCACCCTGATGTCGCTTGCGGAATACATCAGCCACACTGGTCCGGACGTCCGGCGCCCCACCGCCGGGGTCCCCGTTCGTCCCCACGCCGAACGCCGATCGCTGACCTGCCGATCGTTGAAGTGCCGAACGCCGACAGAAGGGTCCCGTGAACCTCACGCGCTGGAGCTCCCGGCTCCCTGGAGTACAGCGACGGTCCGCTCTGTCGCCCCGGACCCAGAAGACGGAAACCGGAGACGTCACCGCTGAGCAGCCGATCGACTCCAAGGACGAGGAGTCCGACCACGGCTTGGCCGGGGACGCCGCGGACGTCCGCGCGCCCGTGCCCGCTCCGGCCAAGGGCGCGGGTGGGGACGATGCCGGGCTCGACGCGGGGAGCCCGGGGAAGGCGGGGGGCACGGGGAGCGCTGGACGCACGGTGGCGGCGGGGAGCAAAGGGAGTGCGGGGAGTGCGGGGAGCACCGGCGGGGTCACGGCGCCCCGGGCCTCCGTCGACGGCTTCGACCAGCCCACCGTCCACGACGTCCTGGCCCACCTCCCCGCCCTGGTCGCGGTGACCTACGGGCCGGGCCACCGCATCGGGTACCTGAACCGCGCCTACACGGACGTCTTCGGCTCCCGGCCCACAGGAGTGCCGGCCCACCAGGTGATGCCCGAGCTGGAGGAGCTCGGCCTGCTCACACTGATGGACCAGGCGTTCCGTACCGGACGACCCCGCACGGTCAAGGCACGCAAGGTCACCCACCCTTCGTTCACCAGTTCCGAATCCGGTTCGGATCGGCCCCGCTACTTCACCTTCGTCTGCGCCCCGGTCCGCGACAGCGAGGACCTCGGCCGCCAGGTCTCCTCCCTCGCGGCGACCCACCAGCACCAGCAGGGCCGGATCACCACCAGCGCACGCAGCCCCTTCGGCGCGCTGCGCCGCAGCACCAACGCCGCCGACGTCTGCGGCGTGCTGGTCTTCGGCGCCGAGGTCACCGACCAGGTCCAGGTCACCGAACGGCTCAGGGAGAGCGAGCGCCGGCACCGCGAGGCCGCGGTCACCCTGCAGCGCAGCCTGCTCCCGCAGAAGCTCGAACAGCCGGACGACCTCAGGGTCGCCGCCACCTACCAGCCCGGCGGCGCCGACGCCGCCGTCGGCGGGGACTGGTACGACGTCATCACCCTCGGCGGCGGACGCACGGCGCTGGTGATCGGCGACGTCATGGGCCGGGGGATGCGCGCCGCCGCGGTCATGGGCCAGCTCCGTACGGCGGTGCGGGCGTACGCCCGACTCGACCTGCCCCCGCACGAGGTCCTGCAACTGCTCGACGGGCTCGCCTCGGAGATCGACGCGACCCTCATCGCCACCTGCGTCTACGCCGTCTACGACCCCAGCGAGCAGCGACTGGTCTACGCCTCGGCCGGCCATCTGCCGCTGATGATCCGTGAGGCCGACGGCTCGGTCACCCGTCCCGAGGAGCCCTGCGGTCCGCCCCTCGGCACCGGCGGCTATCTGCACACCTCCGCCAGCGTCGCGCTGGGGACCGGCGCCACCGGCGTCCTCTACACGGACGGCCTGGTCGAACGGCGCGAGCAGGACATCGACGAGGGCCTGGACGCCCTGGCCCGCACCTTCGCCGGCGCCACCGGCCAGCCCGACGTCATCTGCGCCAGGCTGCTGCGGGCCATGGGGGTGACCCCGGACCACGACGACGATGTGGCAGCCCTGGTGTTCCAGTTGCCGGAGCGCGACACCGAGACGGCGGAGCTGTTCCGCAGCGCCTCGCTCGACCTGCTCGGCGGGGCCGAGGCGGTCTCCAGCGCTCGCGCCTTCACCAGCGGGGTGCTGGCGAGCTGGCGGCTGGGGGAGGAACTGCTCGACCTGGGCGTCCTCGCGGTGAGCGAGCTGGTCTCCAACTCCTTCACCCACGGCCACCCCCCGATGCGCCTCCGCCTGCGCCGCACCGACCGCCGCCTCACGGTGGAGGTGACCGACGCCGACGACCACCTCCCACGCCGCCGCCGCGCCGAACCGGCCGACGAGACCGGCCGCGGCATCGCCATCATCGCGACCATCGCCAGCAGCTGGGGCACCCGCCGCACGCCGGACGGCGGCAAGGCCGTGTGGTGCGACTTCATGCTCCCCACGACACGTCAGACGCCCCGTCAGTAATGAGTTTGACTTCGTGTCGGCAGCCGCCTAATGTACGTCGAGCTGCCTGAACAGGAGCTCCGAACGCGCTGAGCGCGGCCGGTCCTGTGATGAGGGTGGCCATCCCTTGGAAGTTCGGATCATGCGACCTCTGGTTCGCTATGCCCTTTTCAGGGGAATGCAGC
>NZ_BBPM01000117.1 GCF_000787775.1 Streptacidiphilus carbonis
CGGGTTGATCGGTTCTCCAGAACGTCTGGGCGAAAATCTAGGAAGCCCGTGGAGCTACGTCAAGAGCGAATGATCAGATGATCTCGAAACGAAAGCGGCAAGCGCGTCGACCTGGCCGAACATGTGTATATCCCTAGCGATGTGCACCGGGATCGCCCCGGTTCGGACCCCCGGTGGCGAAAGGGTAACGATCGAGTGGTCGATCGAAAGATTTTCGATGATTCGCTCTTGACGGCGATCGGACCGGTCCCAATGATGGCGTTCCAACGGCACCGGAGTCCCGCGCTCCGGCTACGTCACAGCGCACCACACCCCCTCCCCGGCCCGGTCGGGCCGCCCTCGCACCGAGGAGCCCCGCAATGACGCTCAGTTCCCCCGCAGCCCCCGCCCCGAGCCGCCGCCACGGCCGGAAGCTCGCCGCCGCCGCCTGCGCCGTGCTCTCGCTCACCCTGGTCGCGGCCTGCGGCAGCAGCAAGAGCGGAACCGCCTCCACTGCCTCCACCGGTTCCGCCGCCAAGCCCACCGAGATCACGTTCTGGTCCTGGACCAAGAACTCCGACGCCGTCGTCGCCAAGTTCAACGCCACCCACACGGACGTCCACGTGACGTACTCGCAGATCACCAGCGGCACCGACGGCTACGCCAAGATCTTCGCCGCGATCAAGGCGGGCAACGGCCCCGACCTGTTCAACTGCGAGTACTCGGAGCTGCCGAACTTCGTCAGCCAGGGCGACGTCCAGGACATCACCCAGTACGTCCCCGCCGGCGTCACCTCGAAGTTCGCCGCGGGAGCGGTGCAGTCCACCACCCTGGACGGCAAGACCTGGGCGGTCCCCTACGACGTCGAGCCGCAGGTGCTCTACTACCGCAAGGACCTGTTCCAGAAGTACCACCTGACCGTCCCCACCACCTGGGACCAGTTCAAGGCCGACGCGGTGGCGCTGAATAAGGCCGACCCCAAGGCCAAGCTGGTCAACTTCGCGACCGACGACGCCTCCGCGTTCGCCGGGCTGGCCTGGCAGGCCGGCGCGCAGTGGTTCAGCACCCAGGGCGAGTCCTGGAAGGTGAACTTCCAGGACGCCGCGACCCTGAAGGTCGCCTCCTACTGGCAGGGCCTGATCGACGCGGGCCTGGTCGGCACCGCCACCACCAGCGACCCCGCGCTGGCCGCGGACACCACCGCCGGAAACGTCCTCGCCCAGATCAACGGCCCCTTCGAGGCCGCCTACCTGAAGACCGGCTTCGCCGACCAGTCCGGCAAGTGGGCCGTCGCCCAGCTGCCCACCTGGGACGGCACCCCGGCGGCCGGCGCCGTCGGCGGCTCCAGCTACGCGGTGAGCAAGGACAGCAAGAACGCCGCCGCCGCGGCCGAGTTCGCCACCTGGATGTCCACCGACGCGGACGCCGTCGCCACCCGGGTCCAGGGCGGCGCCTCCAGCGCACTGCCGGCCGACTCCGCGATGGCCGACGTCGCCCAGAAGTCCTTCGACAGCTCCTTCTACGGGGGACAGGACGTCTACGCGCTGAACAAGCAGGCCGCGACCACCGTCAAGACCGGCTGGACCTGGGGACCGACGATGGTCTCCACCTGGGCCGACCTGGCCACCCCCTGGGGCCGGCTCGGCAAGGGCGGCACCATCGCCGCCGCGCTGAAGACCGGCCAGGAGGCCACGGTCCAGCAGATCAAGGCCGCCGGCCTGAGCGTCAGCAACGGCTGAGGCGCACTCCATGGCTGACATCCAGTCGGCTGCGGCCCCGCGGGAGCTCGGAAGGGCTGCCGCGGGCCGCGGGTCCGGCACAAGCAAGGCCGGGCACCGGGACCGGAGCAAGGGCAAGGGCGCGGCGGCGGTGCTGCTGGCCCCCTTCTTCCTCCTGTTCGCCCTGGCCACCCTCGCCCCCATCGGCTACGCCCTCTGGCTCAGCCTGTTCCGCGAGCACCGCTCCGGACTCGGCTTCGGCCCGGCCACCACGGTCTTCAGCGGGCTGGCCAACTACGGCACCGCCCTGGCCGACCCGGTCTTCCGGTCCGGCTTCCTGCACGTCGCGGTCTTCGCGCTGATCTACGTCCCGCTGATGCTGGCCGGATCGCTGCTGGTGGCGCTGCTGCTGGACTCCGCGCTGGCCCGGGCCAAGCGCTTCTTCCAGCTCACGCTCTTCCTGCCGCACGTGATCCCCGGCATCATCGCCGCGATCATCTGGCTCTACCTCTACACGCCGGGCGTCAGCCCGATCGTGTCGGCGCTCCGGTCCGGCGGCATCGGCTTCGACCTGGGCTCGACGACCACCGCCGTACCCGCGATGGCCAACATCGCGATCTGGGAGGTCCTCGGCTACAACATGGTGATCTTCTACGCCGCGCTCCAGGCCATCCCCCGGGAACTGCTGGAGGCCGCGGTCCTGGACGGCGCCTCCGAGCTGCGCGCCTCCTGGAGCGTCAAGCTCCCGATGATCCGCAGCTCGGTCGGGCTGGTCGGGCTGTTCACCGCGGTCGGCGTGATGCAGCTGTTCCAGGAGCCGCTGCTGCTGAACCACTCGGCGCCCGGCGCGATCACCGCCGACTGGACGCCCAACCTCTACAACTACGTCCAGGCGTTCAAGAACACCGACTACGGGCTCTCCGCGGCCGGCTCGATCCTGCTCGCGGCCGTCTGCGCCGGTCTGTCCTTCGCGGTCACCCGGATCTCCAACCCGTGGAGGAGCGCATGACCAGCACACCCGTCGAACCGCACGTCCGAGCAGCGGAACCGGCGGCACCCGCGCGGGCGCCGCGCACCCGGCCCGGCTCCCGGCCGCGGACCATGTCCACGGCGGCCGTGAACACGGCACTGGCCCTGGCCGCGGTGTACACCTTCTTCCCGCTGCTGTGGATGCTGGTCGCCGCCGCCAAGGACCCCACCGGGATGGCGGCCGGCGACATCTTCACGCTGCACCACTTCGACCTGCTGGGGAACCTGTCGGGGCTGATGCACGAGGACGGCGGGATCTACCTGCACTGGTTCCTCAACTCGCTCCTCTACGCGGGCGGCGGCTCCGCCGTCTGCGCGCTGATCAGCGTCGCGGCCGGCTACGCCTTCGACAAGTACGCCTTCAAGGGCAAGGAGAAGCTGTTCGGCGTCGTGCTCCTGGGCGTCCTGGTCCCCAGCTCCGCGACGGTGCTGCCGCTGTACCTGCTCGCGTCCAAGGTGCACCTGGTCAACACCCTGTGGGCCGTGCTCATCCCCTCGGTGGTCAACCCCTTCGGGGTCTACCTGGCCCGGGTGTTCAGCACCGGCTACGTCCCCGACGAGGTGCTGGAGGCCGCCCGCGTCGACGGCGCGGGCGAGCTGCGCATCTTCCGCTCGATCGGGCTGCCGATGCTCAAGTCCGGCTTCACCACCATCATGCTGTTCCAGTTCTCCGCCATCTGGAACGGCTTCTTCCTGGCCCTGGTCATGCTCTCGGACAAGAACCTCTACCCGGTCAGCCTCGGCCTGTACATCTGGGACAACAACGTCATCGAGGACCCGTCGCTGATCTCCTTCGTGATCTGCGGCTCAGTGGTCGCGGTGATCCCCGTCGTCGCCCTCTTCCTCTGCCTCCAGCGCTTCTGGCGCTCGGGACTCACCGCCGGAAGCGTGAAATAGCCGCCTCCGGTCAGCTAGGAGCCCCCGCATGACCACTGCCCGGCCCCGCACCCTCCTCGCCATGCACCCGCGCCTGGCGCCCAGGATCCTCGGCCCCCGGAGTCTGGCCCAGCTCGCCCGGGTGGCGGACCTGGTCCCCGACCTGGTCGCCGACGACTTCCACCGCACCGACGTGGCCGAAGCCCTGCGCGACACCGAGGTGCTGTACACCTTCTGGGGCTGCCCGCCCGTGGACCGCGAGGTCCTGGCGGCCGCGCCCCGGCTGCGCGCCATCGTGCACGCGGCCGGCTCGGTCAAGTACATCGCCACCGAGGACAGTTGGCGCAGAGGCGTCCGGATCTCCTCGGCGGCCTGGGCCAACGCCCTGCCGGTCGCCGAGTACACCGTCGCCGCAGTGCTGATGTCCAACAAGCGACTGCTTCAGATCCGCGAGGACTTCCGGGAGCGCCGCGAGATCGACTCCTGGCACCACCGCTACCCGGACATAGGGAACTACCGCCGCACCGTGGGCCTGATCGGCGCCTCCCGGATCGGCAGACGGGTGATCGAGCTGCTGCGCCCCTTCGACCTCGACGTCCTGGTCCACGACCCGTACCTGTCGGCCGCCGAGGCGCTGGCGCTGGGGGTGCGCAGGACCGGTCTGGACGAGCTGTGCGCGGCCTCGGACGTGCTCAGCATCCATGCGCCGGCGCTCCCCGAGACCCGGCACATGGTCGACCGGCGTCGACTGGCACTGATGCCGGACGGCGCCACCCTGGTCAACACCGCGCGGGGGTCCCTGGTGGACACCGAGGCCCTGGTCCAGGAGCTGGCCTCGGGCCGGATCCACGCCGTGCTGGACGTCACCGACCCGGAGTTACTGCCGACCGACTCCCCGCTCTACGACCTGCCCAACGTCCTGCTCACCCCGCATGTCGCCGGCTCCGTCGGCGGCGAGCTGCACCGGATGGCCGACTCGGCGACGGCCGAACTGGCCCGGTACGCCCAGGGGTTGCCCTTCCAGCACCCGGTCCTGCGGGAGGAGCTGGAGCGCACCGCCTGAGCGACCCTTCTGAGCGCACCGCCTGGGCACACCGCCTGAGCGCCCCGCTTGAGCACACCGCCTGGGCACACCGCTTGAGCACACCACCTGAGCGGAGTCAGGAGACCGCGGTCGCACCAGCGGTCGCGGTCGACTGGCGTACCCGCAATTGCGGCAGCAGGTCCAGATGGCGGCGGGGCGAATCCGACCCGGGTTCCTCCGCCAGCCGGTCCAGCAGCATGCCGACGGCCGCCTCGCCCAGGGCGTGCTTCGGCGGGGCCACCGCGGTCAGCGGGACGTCGGCCAGAGCCGCCATCTCGTCGTCGTAGGCGACCAGGGCGACGTCCTCGGGCACCCGCAGCCCGCGCGCCTGCAGGTGCTGCAGCAGTATCAGCGCCTCGGTGTCGGTGTGCACCAGCACGGCGTCCACCGCCCCCGCCGCCACCAGGTCGGGGAGCTGGCGCAGTTGGGACTCGATGTCCGCTGCGGCCAGGCCCTCGGGCTGGTCCAGGCCGAGGGCCTCCAGGCCGCCGAGGTAGCCGGTCCGCACAAAGCCGGCGGTGGGGGTGGCGTCGGTCGCCAGCAGGGCGATCCTTCGGCGGCCCAGCCCGGCGAGGTGGCGCACCGCGGCGCAGGCGCCGTGCACATGGTCCGTGCAGACCCGGTCGAGCTCGGCGGCGGCCGAGCCGGGTGCGGCGCGCCGCTCCAGCAGCACCGTGGGCACCTGGAGGCCGAGGATCGTCTGCTCCTCCGCGGCGGTGGGAGTGCTCCCCACCCAGTTGGGGGTCAGCAGCAGACCGTCCGCCCCCGCGGCGAGCATCGACGCGATCTGGGCGGCGTCCTCCTCCTGCCGGTACTTGGAGATGCCCAGCACCAGCCGGGCGCCCGCCGCGGCGGCAGCCGCCCGGGCGCCGTGGATCACCTCGGCGTAGTAGTACTGCACCGCCGGCACCAGCAGGCCCAGCACAGGCCCCGCGGCCTCGACGGGGTGCCGGACCGCAGCCGGCGCCACCGCCGGAGCGGTCCGCTCCGGCCAGGTCACCGCACCGTGCACCCGGTGCAGCCGCCCCAGCTCCGCCAGCGTCTCCACATCGCGCCGGGTGGTGACGGCGGACACCCCGAGCTCGGCGGCGAGCTCGGCCACCCGCAGGCTGCCGCGCTCACGGACCAGGCGCAGAATACGTTCCTGGCGTTCATCGACCGACGGTCGCACAGCGGACTCCTTCGCCGACGTCTTTCGCAGGGCGATCATACGCTCAGACGCTCATGGCCGATGGGCCTTTCGGTCATCTATTTGCGCCGGATCCATTGACCCGATCAATGGAAAGCGCTTACCTTCTGGCTCACTCGACCCCGCATCCTCCGGGAGAACGGGCCCAGCGGCAGGAGGCCACATGGGTACGCATGTCACACGGCGCAAGTTTCTCCAGGTCAGCGCAGCCGCCACAGTGCTGGCCGCAGCGGCCCAGTGGGCCGCTCCCCCGCAGCGCGCCTGGGCGTCGGACGCCTACGACACCCTACGCGCACGCTGGCTGGACCTGCTCACGGGCAGCGGCTTCGACTCCACCGCGGCCCCCTTCTCCACGGCCCTGACCACTCTCGGCAGCACCGCGACGACCTACCAGAGCGGCATGGCGGTCGGCACCGCCTCGCTCTGGACCGACCTGCCGCTGGGCAGCGTCTCGGGCAACATGACGACCAGCTACTCCCGGCTGAGGACGATGGCTCTGGCGTACGTCCAGCCGGGCACGGGTCTCACCGGCAGCACGACCCTCGCCACCGCGGTCACCACCGGCCTGGACTTCCTCTGCACCAACGCCTACACCGCTTCCGCCACCACCTACGACAACTGGTGGGACTGGCAGATCGGCAGCCCCGAGGCGATGCTGGACACCGCCGTGCTGATGTATGCGCAGCTGACCTCGACCGAGATCGCCAACTACTGCGCCGCCGTCGACCACTACGTCCCCGACACCGCCGTGGCGGCCTACAGCGGGACCAGCACCGGCGCCAACCGGGTCGACCTGTGCCGGGTGATCGCTCTGCGCGGCGTGGTCGGCAAGAGCTCCGCGAAGCTGGCCACCGCCTCCGCCGCGCTCTCGCCGGTCTTCCCCGACGTGATCACCGGCGACGGCCTCTACCCGGACGGCTCGTTCATCCAGCACACCTACGTCCCCTACACCGGCTCCTACGGCGAGGTCATGATCGGCGGCCTGAGCCGGATGCTCTGGCTGCTGTCCGGCTCCACCTGGGCGGTCACCGACACCGGCCAGCAGAACATCTTCGACTCGGTGGTCTCCTCCTACGCGCCCTTCCTCTACAACGGCCTGGTGATGGACGGCGTGGTCGGCCGCGCCTGCAGCCGCGGCATCTCCCTCACCGACCCGCTGCAGATCCAGCAGGACGACCACCGGCGCGGACATGTACTCGTCTCGGACATCCTGCGGCTGGCCGACTCCGGCGTCGCCTCCACCGCCCAGACCGCGCA
>NZ_BBPM01000116.1 GCF_000787775.1 Streptacidiphilus carbonis
GTGGTGGGGTGGGTGGTGGTGGTCAGGCGGATGTTCTCGGGGCGCACGCACAGGGTGGCGGTGGTGCCGGCGGGGGGGGGGGTGGCGCTGCGTGCGGGTAGGGGGACTCCGAGTGCGGACTGGACCAGGTGGGTGTGTCCGTCGTGCGCGGGGGTCTGCAGGACCTTCGCTTCGAGGAAGTTGGTGCGGCCGATGAAGCCGGCGACGAAGGCGTTGGCGGGGTGCTCGTAGATCTCGCGGGGGGCGCCGATCTGCTGGATGACGCCGGCGTGCATGACTGCGATGCGGGTGGACATGGCCAGGGCCTCGGTCTGGTCGTGGGTGACGTAGACGGCGGTGAACTTGGAGGCGGCCTGCAGGCGCTTGAGTTCCAGGCGCATGGTGTCGCGGAGTTTGGCGTCCAGGTTGGACAGGGGTTCGTCCAGGAGCATGATCTCGGGCTGGGCGACCATGGCCCGGGCCAGGGCCAGGCGCTGCTGCTGGCCGCCGGACAGCTGGGTGGCCGGCCGGGTGGCGTAGGCGTCCAGTTCGACGGTCTCCAGGGCCTGGTGCACCGCGGTCCTCAGGTCCGCGGCCGGGCTGCGGACGGAGCGGGCGCGCACCCGCAGGGGGAAGGCGACGTTCTCGAAGACGGACATGTGCGGCCAGATGGCGTAGGACTGGAACACCATGCCGATGCCGCGCCGGTTGCTGGGGATGTCCAGGCCGGCCGTCGAGTCGTAGACCGTGCGCCCGGACAGGCGGATCCGGCCCGAGTCGGGGCTCTCCAGTCCGGCGATGGAGCGCAGGGTGGTGGTCTTCCCGCACCCCGAGGGTCCCAGCAGGGTGAAGAACTCACCCGGCTCGATGGTCAGCGACAGGTCGTCCACCGCCCGCGGACCGCCGCCCTGCCTCCGCTGGGAGGTGTAGGTCTTGACGATGCGGTCCAGCACGATCGCGGCACCCGCCCCCACAACCGGCCCCCCAGCCCCCGCAACCCCCCTCACAACCACCGAACGCACACCAGACATCTCCCATCCCTTCCTCTCAAGAATGTAGTGCGAAGGATTTACAGATCGAGAACGATGTTTTCGGCGCGGGAACGGCTGACGCAGATCATCATCGTGTCGTTCGCCTCGCGCTCCTCTGGCGAGAGGATGTCGTCGGCATGGTCGGGGATGCCGCCGAGGACCCGGGTTTCGCACGATCCGCAGTAGCCCTCCTCGCACGAGTACGGCACATCGGGCACGACATCGCGGACGACGTCCAGAATGCTGCGGTCGCGCGGGACGACCAGTTCCGTGCCGGAGCGGCGGAGTGTGACGGTGAAGGCGGTTCGCTCCCCCGCGCCCACGGGTTGGCCGTGCGTCGGCGTGGATCCGGCGCCGAACCGCTCCGCGTGAAAGTCCCGAGGGGGCGCGGCAGAGGCGCAGGCTTCGGCCACGGCATTCATAAGGGTGTCCGGCCCGCAGCAGTAGACGGCTGTATCGGGGCGCGTGGCCGCGATGGCCGCGGCGATGTCGAAACGGTCGACCTCGTCCCTCGGCAGGATTTGAACGGAGCCGCCGCCCAAGGCGTTCAACTCGCGCGTGAAGGCCATGCCGTCGCGCGTACGGCCGAGGTACACAAGGTTCCAGGGCGTCGACCCGCCAGCCAGCCATCGGACCATCGGCATCATCGGCGTAATCCCGATGCCGCCTGCGATCAACAGATAGCCCGGGCTGTCTCTCAATTGGAAGTGGTTCCGCACCGCTCGCACGGTCAGGGTTCGACCCACCAGCGGCAGGCTGTGGAGCTCGACGGATCCGCCTCTGCCGCCTTCCTCGAGGAGCACGGCGAAGGTATAGCCGGTTCGGTCTGCCGGATCACCGCACAGTGAGTACTGACGCATCAGTCCACTCGGCAACTGCAGGTCCAGGTGCGCTCCGGGCGACCAAGCAGGCAGCTCCTGGCCCTCCAGGTGTTGGAGCCGGATGGATATGACACGCTCGGCTTCATAGGACACCCGCGTGACACGGAAAGGACCCGGGCCGGCGTGCGCCACATACAGCTCGGACGGGGAAATCGCGGTAGTCACTGAGTCTCACCTTCGTTGAACCGGGCCCGGCCCCGAACCGGGATTGAGCCGCTCCGCCCGCATGCCCTCGCCGCCACGGCGGCCAGTCAGCATCTCTTGTACGCATGCCGTACGTGAATCTCTATGCGTACATCTGAACGCAGCGGAGAGGCGGCGTCAAGGGATTGCGTCAAGGTGCCTGCCTGCAGGCACCGCCGATCTGGGGCAGCCCACGATCCGGACTTTCGCCCTGGCGAGCGACCCATTCTTCGACGGTCACGGCCCGGTCCGCGCTCAGCCGCGCGGAACTCAGCGCGCTTCACCCACGCAGCCGCGCAGGCGAGCGGACGCAGGGGTCGACCGGCGGTCATGTCTGGATCGGGGGTGTTCCGTGGGTGTGGAACGAATGGATGGTCTTCAGGCCCCAGGCCTGTCCCTTCGCGCGCTCTGCCTCGCTCCAGTTGACGAGCGGCCAGTCGGGAGCGAGGACGAGACGGGTGAGCGGATTGCACAGCTCGATGCGGTTGCCGCCGGGCTCGTAGACGTAGAGGAAGAACGTCTGCTGGATGGCGTGCTTGTGCGGGCCTGTCTCGATGAACACGCCGGTGTCGATGGCCAGGTCTGCGGCACGCAGGATGTCCTCGCGGGTGTCGGTGGCGAAGGCGATATGGTGCAGTCGGCCCTGGCTGCCGGTCCAGTCCTCGGTGTAGACGACGTCGTACGACTTGTCCGTGTAGGTCAGCCACCGTGCCGCGATCCGACCTGTGTCCAGGCGGACCTGTTCGGTGGAGCGGGCGCCGAGGAGGCGCTCCTGGAACTCGGTGTTGGCCAGGACGTCAGCTGCAAGGAAGTTGACGTGGTCCAGTCGGCGGACCCCTACTCCCCTGTTGGGCTTGGCCTGCGGCTGGTTCTTCAGGGCGGCCTTCAACTCGTCGGGCGGCTGGTAGTGCTCGCTCTCCCAGTACAGGGCGTGTTCGTGGCCGTCCGCGTCGGTGGTGATGTACAGCTTGCCGATGCCCGGCTCGTCCTCGATCCAGTGGCCTGGGCCACCGGCGTCCTCGACCGCTTCCACCCGGCGCAGAAGGGCCTCCTCACTGGAGGTGCGCAGGGCCAGTCGGCCGATTCCGGGCTGGTCGCGCGCGGTCAGGACCAGGCTGTGGTGCTCGTAGTCGTCGAAGGTGCGCAAATAGACCGAGTCGCCGACCTGGCCGTTGACGGTCAGGCCCAGGAAGTCGGTGCAGAAGGCGACCGAGGCGTCCAGGTCCGGGGTGAAGAGTTGGGTGTGGCCGATGTGCGCGATGTCGCCGAGGGGCGGAGTCATCGTTGACCTCCTGAGGGTCGCGCGTAGGAGGGGGTGGGCGGTTGGGGGAAGACGGTGCCGTCGAAGAATTCCGGGCCGTACGCACTGCGGCAGTGTGAAGCGCTTTCGGCTGCCCGTCGCTGGTGAGGCCGAGGCTGCTTTCGATGTCGGTGAATCCCGTGGGGTGCTCGATGCGGAGTCGGTCGCCTTCACCGGACAATTCGGCGACCGACACTCCGACACCGCCCTCGATCCGCAGCCCCGCGGCCACGCTCGCGGCGCCGAGGACGCCGATGGAGGTGTGGCAGCGCACCGGGATGAAGGTGCGCGTGGTGACGGCCCCACCCGAGCGGGGTGGAGCAAGCAGGGTGAGTTTGGGCACGGTGCTCCCCCCGACGTCGCCGAGGCCCATCAACTCCCCGGCCCACAGGCGAATTTCATGGAGCCGGGCGGCGAGCTCCGCGTTCGCCTCCAGGTCCGTCGGGGACTCGTAGCCGGTGACCCTCAAGTCCTCGGCGCGGATGAGGACCGTCGCCATGCCGTTGTCGACACAGGTCACTTCGACACCGGCGACCGTGTCACGAACGCGGCCGGTGGGCAGGAGCGGACCCGCCCCTGACGGGAACTCGATGACGATCGCGGCCGCGCCCCTCGGCACCCCGGAGATCTCGGTGTCGCCCATGTAGTCGACGCGTCCACCGGGCGTGGGGAACGTCGCCGTGGCGAGGTCCCCGCTGTTGACCATGCGGATCCGTGCCGAGGTCCTCTCCTGACCGGCCTGCAGCAGTCCGCGTTCGACCGCGAACGGTCCGATTCCGGCGAGGAGGTTCCCGCAGTTCTGGCGGTCCGACACTTCTGCTCTGTCCACGCCGATTTGGAGGAAGAGGTAGTCGACGTCGGCTGCGGGGTCCGTGGAGAGCGACACCACGGCGACCTTGCTGGTCAGGGGGTGGGCGCCGCCCAGTCCGTCGATCTGCAGCGAGTCGGGGCTGCCCATGATGCGGAGCAGCAGTTCGTCGCGCACGGCGGGTTCGGCGGGCAGGTCCTCGGCGAGGAAGTACGCGCCCTTGGAGGTGCCGCCGCGCATGAGCATGCAGCGCACCCCCGGCGGCTCGGTCATGAGTGCGCCGCCGTGTACTGCTCGTACGTCTGGTACTGGACGCCGAGCTCGACCAGCGTGTCCCGCAGCCCGTACCGGTCCAGGCCGAGCTGGCCTCCGATGAAGGCGGCGCGGGTGGCGGCCTCCTTGTCCTCGCGGGCCTGGGACTTCTCGGCGGCCTTCTGGGCGTGTTCGCGAGGCACGACCACCACGCCGTCGTCGTCGGCAACGATCACGTCGCCGGGGCGGATCACCTCGCCGCCGATGACAACCGGTACGTTCACGCTTCCCCCGGTGGCCTTCACCGTGCCCTGCGCCGACACGGCGGCCGACCAGGCGGGGAAGCCCATCTCACGCAGCTCGGCGGTGTCGCGGATGCCGGCGTTCGTGACGATGCCTCGAACGCCGCGGTGTTTGAGCGCGGTCGCGAACAGATCGCCGAACATGCCGTCCGTGGACAGCGAGGTGGTGGTGACTACGAGGATGTCGCCCTCGCCGCACTGTTCGATCGCCGCGTGGATCATGAGGTTGTCCCCGGGCCAGGACATTACGGTGACGGCGGTGCCGGCCACGCGCGAGTCCCGCTGGTTGGGGCGCAGGTGGCTGCCGAGCAGGCCGGTGCGGCCCATGGCCTCGTGGATGGTCGCGACGCCGTAGCCGGCCAGCATCCCGACGTGCTCGGGGTCGGCCTTGGGCGGGTTGGTGACGATCACGGCGGGCATCAGGCGAGTTCCTTTGCGATCTGCGGGTAGGGGCGCATGTACGCCTCGGCCATGGTCTTGTGGGCCAGGCCGAGGTTCGGTCCCGCATTGCGCTTGAGCTGGACTCCGCGGCGCACCGCGAGTTCGGTGTAGTACTCCCACAGGTGCTGCTGTGCGGCCAGGCACTCCATGGCCCGGCGCTTGGTGTCCCAGACCTCGGTGATATCGAGCAGGACCTCGGGTTTGAAGCCGCTCATCTCGGGCTGGTGTGGTTCGAAGTAGAAGACGGGCGGGGCTCCGATGATCTCGCCGTGGCCCGGGTATCCGATGGCCTGGGCCAGGACGCGGGCTTCCAGGGCCATCCGGTTCGCGGCGGGGTGGTCGCCGTTGTACGGGTCCTCGACCGGGTGTGTGAGGACGGCGTCCGGCTGGGCGGCCCGGTAGAGCGCGACCAGTTGGTCGGTGATTTCGGCCGTGGCCACCAGGGGGTAGTCGCCGGCGTCGAAGAAGCGGACGACGGCGCCGAGTCGGCCGCCCGCAGCCTCGGCCTCCTCGCGGCGGATCGCCTTGATCTCGTCGAGCTTCTTCCCCTCGCGCCATGCCTTCGCGGACTCGCCCCGCTCCCCGAAGGTCAGACACGCTATGGTGACCTGTTCTCCGCGCGCTGCGGCCAGGGCGATGGCGCCGCCCGCCCGCCATACGAAGTCACCTGCGTGAGCTGTGATCACCAGGGTCGATCGGGTCGGGGCGTCAGGCGTACGGGAGTGGGTGGATCGATCACGACCGTCCAGCCCAAGCGGGCGATCGGTGTTCTCAGTCATGGTGGTTGCTCCAGTCTCCGGAGGGCATCCGGGTTGGCAGGTTCAAGGTTCGTCTCGGTCACAACGGCCCCGCCCCTGGTGGGCGGGCTGGTGGTCGCGCGTCCTGGGCGTCGACGCCGTTCAGCACTTGACCAACTCGGCGGGGGTTCAAGGGTCCGCAGCTGTCATCGGCCGCCAATCCCGATCAATACGCAGGCAGGAAGCTTTCTGTCGCACCACCGGCGGCCGTACGCCCGGGATCAGCCTGGATTCGGCAGGCGCGCAGACCATCAGTCACGCTGCCGAGATGAGCGCGGACAGCCGTCCCGGCCGCCCGCGGATTCCTGGCGCGGATCGCCTCGATCACCACCAGGTGCTCACTCAAGGACTGCTGCGGGCGACCCGGGCGCAACGCCAGCTGAAAGCTGTGGCGTAGTAGGGCGCTGAACCGCTCCAGGAGACCGATAGCCGTCCGTTGGCCCGAGATGTCCCGGATCAAAGCGTGCAGCTCGTAGTTGCGCCGGGAGTATGTGATCGGATCAACGTCGGAAACCGATGTGGACAAGGCCCTGCCCAGGCGAGCCAGCTCGTCCAACTGCGCGTCGGTGGCAAGCTCTGCTGCTTTGACGGCGCACAGCTCCTCGAGAGCCGTCCGGCACTCCATGATCTCCACAGGCTCGTCGACCGAGACCATCCGTACACGCGATCCGCGGTTGTGAATCCGTTCGACCAACCCCTCGGAGGCGAGATCGAGGAGCGCAGCACGGATGCTTGCGCGCGAGACGTCGCACAGCTCCGCGAGTTCATTCGCCACCAGCCGGTGCCCCGGCGCCATCTCGCCGCGCAGAATCGCCTGCCGCAACCGCTCCCGGGCATAGTCCTTCGCATGCTCAGCCGAGCCTGGACGGGAGTCCTCCGACATCTGCCCTCCTGAATGAGTCCTGAAAGCACTAGCAGTGCCGCGAAGCCTCGCGAGCGTCGCCGGCGAGGCTGTCGGTGATTGCAGCCAGGTCCTCCTCGGCGACGCACATCGGCTTGTGATTCAGTCAGGCATTGCTCAATGTACGCATTCCGTACGAATGCCTGTATGCGTACATCGGATCGCATCAAGGAGGGCGGCGTCAAGGGATTGCGCAAAGATGGTTGTCCGGATGGGTGCGGCCGACTGGCCAGTGGCGGCCTCCCAGGCGATGAACGACGCCTGCCGTGCACCTTGCCGGGCGGAATCGCGGCCGGGTCGGCGAGGGCACTCGGACGTGTCCCGCACGGGGAGCGCGAATCTCTTCGCGGGACTGCGGTGCTGGGCGCCGGACAACGGTACGGCTCCCCGCCCCGAGGAGAGACAAGCTGGGCAACTCAAGGCTGTCGGGGCAGGTCGTTCTGGCCTCGCGTTTTCGCGAGGGGAGATGCTGATGGATAATCAGGATGCGGAAGGCGTCGCTGACCTGCGGTCATTGCGTCCTGCTCGGGCCGCTGTCGAACGTGGGGGCCGGTTGGGTGGCGCCGGGCGCCAAGCAGACTGGGGCAAGGAGACGTGCGTACCGCCTTCCTGACAACCGGGCGCGCAGTATCCGTCGAAGCTCCGGCGC
>NZ_BBPM01000115.1 GCF_000787775.1 Streptacidiphilus carbonis
CCCGATCGCCCGCCTCTTCGACGCCGAGGCGGTGCCGGTGATCGTGCCTGCGCAGGCCGGTGTCGGAAGCGCCCAGGGGCACCATGGAAGCAAGGAGGCTCAGCATGCCGCACCGCAACCGGACTGATCGGCAGATCGCCCAGGACGCCCGGAGCCGGGTCCGGGTCGTCCGCCAGGGACCGGGCGCCGTGGTCGTCGCCCTGCCGGGACGGATCGCCAACGAGGAGGCCGAGAAGGTCGGGCGGTTGCTGATCGCACTGCTGCAGGCAGCGTTGCCGGTGCGGCTGGACCTGTCGCTCACCACCGGCCTGGAAACCGGCGCCCAGGCCGCCCTGTTCCGGCTGCTGCGCGCCGCCGGGCAGGCTTCCGTGACGGTCACCGCGCACCGGCCCGGGCCCGCTGTCCGCGCGGCCCTGCGCACCTCGGGCCTGGACCGGGCGATGACCTGCACCGACCAGCCCGCATGACCGGTTCCGGCCGGACCGGTCGCCCAGTGCCGCAAGACGCGGGGCCACGAAGCCCCGGGGCGAGGATGGGGCAAGACCTCCCCGGGGCGTTTGCACTGTGCAATGATGACTGTTCCGGAATTTCACATATGGAGGAGCCATTCCCGGTACACCCGCTCCCATATCCCGGCTCCCGCAGGCGGCCTTCGTGGGCCGGGCCCTGGCCCGGCTGTCTGCAGGCAGACTGTGCCTGCTGTCGTACACCGACCCGGCCGACGGGGTTCCACGACGCGCCCTGGTCGCTGTCGCCGCTGTCGACCCCGGGACGGGGGCTCTCCACCTGGTGTGCGCTTCCGGGCCAGGCACCCCGTGGTACCGGGCGGTTCGACGCGACCCGCGAGTGGCGGTCGACTATGCGGGACGCCGCGTGGGTGGCCGGGGCCGGGCGATGACGCCCGAGGAGTCCGCCGCCTGCTTGGCCGCCTACGCGCACCGCCGCCCGCGCACGGTACGACGGCTGCTGGCCCGGCGCGGCAACGCAGGCGATTACAGGCCTGTGGACGTGCGGGGCGCCGGTCGTGACCGCATCCCCTTCGTCGAGCTCGCCCCCGGCCCCAGGAGCGATTGGTGAAGCGCGAGTCCGGTACCCGCACCGGCACGGCCCCCACCGCAATCGCCCCTGCTGCCCGAGCCGCAGGCGACAGGGATCCGGACGGCGGCGTCCCTGCGGTTGACCAACGCGGAAGCCAGGCCGACCGCCGCGCCCTGCGCCGCCAGCTTCCGCTGCTTGTCCTGCCGTTCGCGGCGATGGCCGCAGTAGCCCTGGCAGACCTGCTCGCCGGGTCCGACGTCGGGTTCCTGCCCCTGCTCTCCCTGGGGCCGGCCTTCGCCAGCGTCGCCGGCTCGATGCGCCGAGCCCTGGCCGTCGGAGTCGTCGCCTTCCTGCTCTGCCTGGGAGCGGCCGGATACGACGGCCTGCTGCCCTCCCACCGCACAACGGTCGCGCTGCTGTCCGTCGTCGGGGTCACCGCCGCCGCGGTCATGGCCGCCGGGATCCGGCGCCGCCACGAGCGTGAACTGGCCGAGGTCCGCTCGATCGCCGAGGCGGCCCAACGCGTCCTGCTGCGACCGGTCCCGCGCTTCGCCGGGCGGCTCCGCGTCGCCGTCTCCTACACGTCCGCAGTCGCCTCGGCCCGGATCGGAGGCGACCTGTACGAGGTGGTGCCCACTGCGGACGGCACCCGCGTGATCATCGGCGACGTCCAGGGCAAAGGGCTGGAGGCGGTGGAGACCGCCGCGGTGGTACTCGGGGCCTTTCGCGAGGCGGCCCCCGAGGAAAGGGACCTGCGGACCGTCGGGGACCGCCTGGAGCGGGCGTTGAACCGCCGGCTGGAGGGGGAGGAGTTCGTGACCGCCGTCCTCGCGCAGGTCCTGTCCGACCAGACGGTTGCCCTGCTGAACTACGGACATCCCCCTCCGCTGCTGCTGCGTGCCGACGGTACCGTCGAGTTCGCCGAGCCGCCCATGCACGCGCCGCCCCTCGGGCTGGCGGTACTGGGCCCGCTGGGGCCCGACCCCTACCTCGTCACCCTCGCCCACGGCGACCAGATGCTGCTCTACACCGACGGCGTCACCGAAGCTCGCGACAGCCAGGGGACCTTCTACCCGCTGGCCCGGCGGGCGCATCTGCTCGACCAGTCGAACCCGGAGGACGCACTGGCCGCCCTGCGGGCAGACCTCGTCCACTACACCCACGGCCCCCTGCACGACGACGCGGCCATGCTGTTGCTGCGTCACCGAAGCGCGACGGAATCCCCGTAACCGAGCATCGCGCTGTTCCCGCCATCTCGCCTGGAGGTTGCGTCCATGGCTCAGATTCCCAGCACAACCGTCGAACGTGCGCGCTCGCGCATCCTGGGCGACATCGGCACCGGTGGGGTGCCGGCGGTCGCGGAGACGTTGATCCAGGCCTACTTCGGCGACGAGACCGCAGCCCGGATGCCGGTCTCGGCACTGCTGTACGCCCTTCCCGGGCGGTCGTGGCTCGACGTGCGCACCCTGCTGGGCAGCACCGGAATCGGGGAGCGGGACACGGCGGGACAGTTGCGCAGCGAGCAGTACGAGGCGCTGGCCACCGCCCTGGATTCGCTAACCCGCTCGTAGCCCGTCGGCCGTCGACTCTCCGTTGCGGACGCGCGGTCGATGAGGACACCTGGCCCATCCCTCCGGCGTGCGCGGCGACGCTGTAGCTGTGAGGTGTCTATCCACGCCCCAGTGCCGTGCTTGGCCATCGCCGATGCTCGTCTGGAGGTCGGCAGCCCGCATTGATGCTGGAGTGAGAGCCGTCCGGTCGGCCCGGCAGCGACCCGGTGCACGCCCAACGGGACGCGTACTGGTGCATAGGAGGCGAACTCGGGGTGCGCAAGCCGGGTTTGTGTGGATGGCACCCCTGGGGCCCTGGCGTCGGGCAAGAAATTCTTGCATACTGCAAAGGAGGCGGTCGCGCCCTCGGGGCACCGCGACTGCTCACGAACCAGCCCAGGCGCACCGTAGGGCCGGGCGGTTCGGCCTGCCCATCCTCGAACTCATCCCCGACAGCCCGACACCGAGCCGCTCCCGCGGGCGTGGAAGCTCGGGTGCCGCCTGCCCCGCAGGCCGCATCGGGTGGCGCCGATCGTCATCCGGTGCTGCGCGCACGGGCGTTGAAAGGCTTCCCTGTGACATTCGCGAACGTCAGTTACGGCCAGCGGCACGGTTGGACTCTGATCCAGATCAGCGGCGAGCTCGACCTCGCCGGGGTCGCCGCTGTGCGGGAGCGCCTGCACGGCACCATCTGGGAGGGCTGCCGCCATCTCGTGGTGGACCTGAGTCGACTGGAATTCTGCGACTCCACCGGCTTTGCCGCTCTGATCGCGGGCCGCCGGCACATGATGGCCCGCGGGGGTCAGATCCGCCTGGTGCTGCCCGCTCCGGGAAGCAAAGTGCGCGAGATCCTCAACGTCTTCGGCACCCCGCGGCTGTTCGAGGTCTTCGACTCGCCCGCCGAGGCAGTGGGCGCGCCCTGCGACAGTGCACGCCGCGAGACGGTCCAGGGACCCCGAGGGCGGGGGCGGATCCGGTCGGGACTGCGGGCGCTGGGGTCCATTCCCCGGCAGCGCAACTAAGCCGCGGACAACGCCTGGCAGCGGGCGCCGTCAGGTGCGGCGTCCCACTGCTCCGTAGCAGGCCACGGCCCCCAGGGCGGGGCGGGGCTGCGGAAGGTGGTCGGTCTGCCAGTGCGAGAGGTCGACCACGCCTGGCGGGACCGGTTCGGTGCGGGCGAAGAAGCGCTGCACCTCGCAGCGGCTACGGACATGCCGGGCCGTCCCGGACTGCCGGTAGGCCGCCTCCAAAGCAGTCGGCGAATGCGGCGAGTGGTCGCCGGTCGCATGCGAAACCAGCAGGTAGCTGCCGGGAGCCAGGGCAGCGAGCAGGAAGTCGACGATCTCGTGCGGCCGTTCGTCGTCGGCGACGAAGTGCAGCACCCCACTGAGGACCAGACCCACCGGTCGGTCCAGATCCAGGACTTGAGTACCGCGCACCTGCTGCAGAACGGCCAGCGGGTCGCGCAGGTCCCCGCAGGTGTACGCGGTCCGATTCTCGGTCACTCCGTCGATCATCGAGTGGGCGTGGCTGACGACGACGGGGTCGTTGTCGACGTAGACCACGCGGACCTGGCGGCCGAGACCCCTGGCAATCTCGTGCGTGCTCCCGCCCTGGAGGAGTCCTGCACCGATGTCCAGGAACTGGTCGATCCCTGCGTCCTCCAGCAGATATCCGACCGCTCGGCCAAGGAAGGCACGGCCTTCCAGCACGGAGGTCCGCAGGTCCGGAAAGCCTCGTAGCACCCGGTCCGCTTCTTCTCGATCTATGGGGAAGTTGTCCCTGCCGTGCAGGTAGTAGTCGTACATTCGGGCCGGGTGCGCGCGTGAGAGATCCACGCCCGGCGGCACCGGCGGGCGATGCGGTGAGCGGTCGAGCCTGGACGAATCGTGTGACATGCCCCACTCCTTGCGCGGTTCGACGGCTGGAAGCAGCCATGCACCCATAACCATTGCATACTGCAAAGATGATTGGACGACTTCCTTCCCGCGCTGCCCGTTCGGTGTTCGTCTACTCCGCCGTCCTGATCGCGGCTGCGGTGTCCGGCTGCTCGGCACACGCTGCGGGGCCGGTGGCGGGGGAGTCCTCGCCTTCCGCACTCGCGTCCACGGCTTCTGGGGAGGTGGGCGCTGTGACGGTCCGTGGCGGGGGCGTCGTCCTGGACATCGACGACGCCGCGGTCGGTTCGACAGGCCGGCTGACCATGACCGTGCACAACGAGGGTTCGGTTCCCGAGCATCTGGACATGGCGGCGTTCGCGGACGCCGGCCAGGCCGTGCTGCATGGAGGCACGTCACTTGACGGGTCGATGACCAGCGGCGGGATCCTGCTGCCGCCGCACAGCGTCACGGATTTCAGTGGCAGTGGCCCGCGGATCCAGGTCGGCGACCCGCGGGTCCTGGCGGGGCGCTCCAGTGAACTGGTGCGGCTGGAGTTCGGCGTCACTGGCCTGGTGCAGGTGCGGGTCCACGTCCTGGACCGATAGTGGCCTGGCGCCTGGGCGCGGAGCCTCACTGCGGGTGGGACCGGGCCCGGTCGGTGCTGGACAGCAGGTGGGCCAGGGAGCCGCGTTGGGCCGCCGTGAGGTCGCCCAGTCGGGTGTCCTGGTCAATGGCCGCGCAGCGCAGCAGGGTGTTGGCGGTGAGCGCGTCCGTTGTCGGCAGCGCCCGCAGGACTTCGCCCATCGTCATCCGTGCCGCGGTCGAGTCCCCGGATCTGGCCAGCAGCAGGGTGCGGGTCACCGCAGGGGTGCCGTCGGTGTGGATGGTGCCCAGGATCAGGGCCCGGCGGCGGTCGTGCACCGGCTGGGGCGCGGGGGCGTGATGGGACGGCTTGCGAAGATGGAGTTGCATGGAAGCGCGCCTCCTCGGACCGGCATTGCGGGCGACCATGCGATCGCCTGCGCCAACGTCTGGATCACTGTCGCACTTCAGGCTACTCCCGATTCATTGCCCTATGCAAAGGATCGGAATGGTGCGGTATCCACCGCGGATGCGCCCACCTGGGGCGTCACTGCCGCCGCGATTGATCAGTCCACCTGTTCGTCGGGGGACGGCGCTCGGCGCCCCCGGCGGTGCGCCTGCCGGGCGTCGTTGAGGCCAAAGCCCAGTCCCAGTAGTGCCAGCAGGAACACCTGATTCGGGTTGAAGCGTTGAATCACCACGCTGACCACGTATCCTCCGGCAATCATTGCGGCAGGCCAGCGTAGGACGAGGAGCACGAAGCGCAACATGGAAGGCACTGCCCCAGGTTACGGGTGCCCGCCCGGAATCGGCGGTAGTCGGCCGGCATCCGACGACCCGAAACGTCGAGCGGTGCGGGCGGGCGGGGCGGCGTGCAGGCTCGGCAGCGTCAGTACGGCGGCAACCGGGTCCGCATCCGGTGCTGCGGCGCGGGGAGTGATGGCCGCCAGCACGCGTTCCTGGCCAACCTCGGCTCCGGTCCAGCACTGACACCTCCGTGACAGGAGGCCGATCGGTGGACGGTTGCGGCTGCAGGGATTACCGCGACTGGCAGTGTGCGCGCTGGACGACCGCTGACTGGTCGATGCGAGTCGGCACAGCGGATACCAGGAGTGCTTGCGGACGCAGCGCCTCTGCGATCGCCCCGTCGACAGCCCGAGTCCTTACGGCCAGGTAGCCGACGCCGACCGCGACCTGAGCGATGACCGCGATGGACATGTCGCACCTACGCCGCTGCCGACGGGCTGCGAAGAAGCGACCTGTCCCGGGCAAGGGACGGCGGCTGCAGCACCGCCCGAGAGTCCTGCGTGGACGCCCGCCGTCTCGGGTCGCGGACCCCACTTCCTAGTATGGTGCAAACATTGCATACTGCAATACATGAATGCGCAGCTCGCAGCAGCCCCAACCAGCACTCCCGTCCAACGGGCGAGAGCCTTTTTGCGTACCGGCAAGGGAGGACTGGCCGTCCTGGCGCTGGTGATCGGCGCGGGTGCGGGCCTGGGAGCGGTGGTGTTCCGCTGGCTCATCAAGACGTTCACCCAGCTGCTCTCCGGGCACGCCGACTACTCCGCGGCCGGTCACGCCGCCAACCCGCACGTGCCGTTCCTGGGGCCCTACTTCGTCCTGCTGGCCCCGATCGTCGCGGGGCTGCTGTACGGACCGCTGGTCCAGCGCTTCGCCCGCGAGGCCCGCGGACACGGCGTCCCCGAGGTCATGTACGCCGTCGCACGCCGCGGCGGCCGGATCGCCCCGCAGGTCGCCGCCGTCAAAGCCCTCGCCTCGGCCCTGTGCATCGGCGGCGGCGGTTCGGTGGGCCGCGAGGGACCGATCGTGCAGATCGGCTCCGCGCTCGGATCCACCCTCGGGCAGCTGGCCAAACTGTCCGAGTCGCGGATCAAGATGCTGGTGGCGTGCGGCGCGGCCGGCGGCATCGCCGCCACCTTCAACGCCCCCCTGGCCGGAGTGTTCTTCGCGATGGAGCTGATCCTGCGCGACTTCGCCGCCGAGTCCTTCGGCATGGTCGTGCTCTCCTCCGTCACCGCCTCCGTCATCGGCCGCTCCATCCTGGGCAACACCGCCTTCATCACCCTGCCCGCCTTCCAGGTCCAACACCTGACCCAGTACGCCCTGTTCGCGCTCCTCGGGCTGATCGCCGGAGTGGTCGGCGTGGGCTTCAGCAAAGTCCTCTACCGCATCGAGGACGCCTGCGACGCGATCTGGCGCGGCCCCGAATGGGCCCGCCCCGCCGTCGGCGGCCTGGCCCTGGGCCTCCTGCTACTGGCACTGCCCGAAATGTACGGCGTCGGCTACCCCGTGCTGGAGCACGCCCTGGCCGGCGGCTACGCCCTGCTGTTTCTCCTGGCCCTGCTGGCCGGCAAGATGCTCGCCACCTCGCTCACTATCGGCATCGGCGGCTCCGGGGGCGTCTTCGCTCCCAGCCTGTTCGTCGGCGCGATGCTCGGATCCGCATTCGGCCAAGGAGCCCACCAACTTCTGCCCGCCGTGGCAGGATCCGCGGGCGCCTACGGGATCGTCGGCATGGGCGCC
>NZ_BBPM01000114.1 GCF_000787775.1 Streptacidiphilus carbonis
AAGGTGGAAGCCGGCCGCCCAGCCACCAACGCCGACAACCCGCCGCCGAGTTCACCGGAGCTGCCCCCGATGACGACGGCCCGGTGCTCGAACACCGACCGGGTCGTCGCCAGCGACCAGCCCACATCGACAGGATCGAGATCCGGATTCGCAGACAGATGGTCGGCCAGCCGGAGTGCCTGCGCCTGGAGGCCGGCCGGGGACTGGGCGGACACCAGCCAGGACGTCGCCCCACCCGTCAGGACCGGCAGCGTCTCCTGGGTCGGATCACCGTCGGCGGACTCAGCCGGGGGTTCTTCAAGGATGATGTGGGCGTTGGTGCCGCTGATCCCGAACGCCGACACGCCGGCCCGACGGGGGTGACCGTTGGACTTCCAGTCCACGGATTCGGTGAGCAACTGGACGTCACCAACGGTCCAGTCCACCTGCGGTGACGGGATATCAGCGTGCAGTGTGGCGGGCAGCAGGCCGTTCCTCAGCGCCAGGACCATTTTGATGATCCCCGCCGCGCCCGCCGCCTGCTGCGCGTGACCGATGTTGGACTTCACCGACCCCAGCCAGAGCGGACGCCCCTCCGGCCGATCCTGGCCATAGGTCGCCAGAATCGCCTGGGCCTCGATCGGGTCACCTAGCCGGGTACCCGTGCCGTGACCCTCGACGGCATCCACGTCCCCCGACTGAAGCCCGGCGTTGGCCAGGGCCGCGCGGATCACCCGCTGCTGCGAAGGACCGTTCGGCGCCGACAGGCCATTCGACGCGCCATCCTGATTGACCGCGCTTCCGGCGACCAAGGCCAGCACCGTGTGGCCGTTGCGGCGGGCGTCCGAGAGCCGCTCCAGGACGATCATCCCCGCACCCTCGGCCAGACCCATCCCGTCCGCCCCGGCCGAGAACGCCTTGCAACGACCGTCCGCCGCCAACGCACCCTGCTGCGAGAAGCCGATGAACTCGGCCGGGTCGGTGATCACCATGACGCCACCGGCCAGCGCCAGGTCGCACTCCCCTGCTCGCAGGGCCTGGGCGGCCAGGTGCAGCGACACCAGCGCCGACGAGCAGGCCGTGTCGACGGTGACAGCCGGGCCCTCCAGGCCGAGCGTGTAGGAGATCCGGCCCGAGATCACGCTGGTGACGTTGCCGGTGATCAGGTGACCGGCCGACTCCTCGTCGAACCCGGCCTGTCCGGCATACCCGGACGACGCCGCACCGGCGAAGACACCGGTCAGCGAACCACGCAAGGACACCGGATCCAGCCCGGCGTGCTCCATGGCTTCCCAGGCGGTCTCCAGCAGCAACCGCTGCTGCGGATCCATCGCCAGCGCCTCGCGCGGGCTGATCCGGAAGAACGCCGGATCGAAGTCCGCGGCCCCGGCGACGAAACCGCCCTCGCCGGTGGCCGAAGTCGGTGCCGACCCGGGGACGGTGTCCAGGAGTCCGGTGATGTCCCAGCCCCGGTCCGCCGGGAAGCCGCCGATCGCGTCCCCGCCGCTCGCCAGCAGCCTCCACATCGCTTCAGGACTGTCCACCCCGCCGGGGTACCGGCAACCCATTCCCACGATCACCACCGGATCGGTGGCCGAGACGGGGACGACCCGTGAGACCGTGGACACCGTCTGCTGAGTGCCCATCAGCTGGGTCACGATCTGACGGGCCAGCAGCACCGGTGACGGATAGTCGAACACCACCGTCGAGGGCAGTCGCAGACCGGTCGCCCGGTTCAGCCGGCTCCGGAGATCGACCGCCGTCAGGGAGTCGAACCCCATCTCGCGGAAGGCGCGGGCCGCGTCCACCGCATCGGCCGAATCGTGTCCGAGGACGGCTGCCGCGTGGCTGCCGACGAGGTCGGTGACGATCCGCTCCCGCTGCCCGGGCGACACTCCGACCATTCGCTCCAGCAACGCCGCACCGTCACCGGAGGCGACGACGGCTGCCCCGGGCGCAGCGGCATCGACCTGACGGGCTTCGGGGATCTCCTGCAGCAGCGGCCAGGAGCGGGCCGCGTTGAACACTGCTGAGAACGTCGGCCAGTCCACATCGGCCACCGACAGGACCGTCTCGTCGTCGGCGAGCACCTGGCCCAGCACGGCCAGCGCCCGCAGCGGGTCCAGCAGCCGCAGCCCCTGGCGCCGCAGCCGTTCCGGCACCAGGCTCTGCGGCCGCTCTGAGACGGATGCACCGGCTTCGTCAAAGCGTCCGCCGGAGCTCCAGACCCCCCAGGCCACCGATGTGGCCGGCAGGCCCCGGGCACGCCGGTTCTCCGCGAGTGCGTCCAGGTGGGCGTTGGCGGCGGCATAGGTGGCGTGCTCGCCGACTCCCCAGGTCGCGCTGATCGACGAAAAGAGGATGAAGGCGTCCAGATCGAGGTCGGCGGTGAGCTCGTCGAGGTGCGTCGCTCCGCCGACCTTGGCGCCCAGGGCCAGGGCCAGCTGGTCGACATCGGTCCGGTCGACACCCATCAGCTCCACCGCGACCGCACCGTGGATGACCGCGGACAGGGGCGGGGCGATCGTCGGGATCCAGTCCAGCAGACCGGCCACCGCATCCCGGTCGACGACATCGCAGGCGACCATGGTGACCGCCGAACCGGCCTCGGCCACCTGGGCGGCGAGCACCGCTGCGCCCGGCGTCCCCGGCCCCCGCCGACTGGACAGCACAGCGTGCGGGGCTCCCGCGTCGGTCAGCCAGGCGGCCAGGTCCGGGCCGATCGCACCACTGGCCCCGGTCAGCAGGACCGTTCCGCGCGGCGTCCATCCCCCGTCACCGTTGCGGCGGGAAGCGGCCCGGACCAGACGGCGGGCCAGAACCCCGCCCGCCCGGATCGCCACCTGGTCCTCGCTGCCGTCGGCGAGCACCCCGGCAAGCCGAGCGGCGGCACGCTCGTCCAGGGCCTGCGGCAGGTCGATCAGACCACCCCAGCGTTCCGGATGCTCCACCCCCACCGTCCGACCCAGACCCCACACCTGGGCCTGGGTCGGGCTGGGCGCCTGGTCGGTGGCACCGGCCGTAACGGCGCCCCTCGTGACTGCCCACAGCGGAGCAGTCGCTCCGGCGTCGCCCAGGGCCTGGAACAACGCCAGCGTTCCGGCGACACCGGCGGGGACGACGGGATGTTCGGCCAGCGGCGTCTCGTCGACGCCTAGGAGAGACAGGACCCCGGACAGCGGTCCCGAGCTGAGAACTCCGCCGATCCGTGCAGCCAGCGAGTGCCGGTCCAGGTCGGCCGCCGGGATCTCGACGAGGACCACGTGGGCACCGCGGTCAGACAGCATTCGCTCGCAGGCGGCAACAAGTTCGCTGTCGCCCAGGCCGGTGGGCAGGGCGATCAGCCAAGTACCGGAGAGAACGGCCGGGCCGGGATCGCGCATCGGCATCCAGGAGATCCGGTACCGCCAGTCGGCGGTCACCGACTCGTCCCGCTCGCGCTGCCGCCAGGACGCCAGGGCCGGCAGCACCTCGCCCAGGTACTGCCCGTCCACGGACAGCGTCCGCGACAGGCCGTCCAGGTCTCCGGCTTCGACCGCGTTCCAGAACTGCGCCTCGACGGCCGTTCCGGTGCTGCCGCCACCGGCGATCGCGGCCGACACCGGGACGGCCTTCGGCCAGTACCGCTGTCGCTGGAACGCATAGGTCGGCAGTTCCACCACCTCGGCCTCGGGCACGACACCCGCCCAGTCGACCGGGACGCCGTGGACGTGAACCTCGGCCAGGGAGGTGAGCATCCGATCCGCGCCGCCGTCGTCACGGCGCAACGTACCGGCCACCACCGGGGCCGGCACGGGCAGACCGGAGGTGTCCTCTTCGCCGACTCGCTGGAAGGTGTCAGCGATCGCGCTGGTGAGGACGGGGTGCGCGGAGGTCTCGATGAAGACCCCGTACCCGGCCCGACCCAGGGCGTCGATCGCCTGGCTGAACTGGACCGGGGCGCGCAGGCTGGCGTACCAGTAGCCGGCATCCATCTCCGGGCCGTCGAGGAACTCGCCAGTCATTGCCGACACCATTGGCAACCGGCCCCGCTGCGGAGCGATGCCGTCCAGCAGGTCCAGGATCTCCTCGCGAAGTTCGTCGACCTGCGGCCCGTGCGAGGCGTAGTCCACCGGCAGCATGCGCGCCCGCACACCGTCCCGCTCGCAGGCGGCGAGGACGTGGGCCAGCGCCTCCGGATCACCCGAAACAACCGTGGCTTCAGGGCCGTTCACCGCCGCCACCGACACCCGGCCGTCCCAGGTCACCATCCGGGCCCGGACCGCATCCACGGATTCAGCGATCGAGAGCATTCCGCCGCGCCCCGACAGTGCGATCAACGCCCGGCTGCGCAGCGCGACCACTTTGGCGGCATCCTCCAGCGACAAGGCTCCGGCGACCACAGCCGCCGCGATCTCACCCTGCGAATGCCCGACCACAGCCGCTGGCTCGATCCCGGCGGCCTGCCACACCGCCGCCAACGACACCATCACCGCCCACAACACCGGCTGCACCACATCCACCCGGTCAAACCCAGGCGCACCGTCACGACCAGCCAGCACATCGCCCAACGACCAGTCCGCGTAAGGCGCCAACGCCTGCTCGCACTCCGCCAACCGGGCCGCGAACACCGGCGACGACGAGGCCAGCTCCCGCCCCATCCCGACCCACTGACTGCCCTGACCCGGGAACACGAACACCACCCGGCCACCGCCGCCGCCAGCCGGGACCGTCCCCGTCACCACGCCAGTCGCAGGCCGCTCCGCAGCCGCCGCCGACAACCCCGACAGCAGTTCCTCCCGGTCACGGCCGACCACCACCGCCCGGTGCTCGAACACCGACCGGCTCGCCACCAGCGACCAGCCCACCTCGGCAGCGTCCAGTTCAGGACGTGCCAGCACGAACTCACTCAGTCGGCCCGCCTGCGCAATCAGTCCAGCCCTGGACCGCGCCGACACCGACCAGGCGAATGCGCCTGTCAGCACCGGCAGTCGGGCGCCTTCACTCCGCGCCGCCGTCTCCTCGTCGGCCAACTCGGCCACCAACGGGGCCTCTTCGAGGATGGCGTGCACATTGGTGCCGCTGACTCCGAACGCCGAGACGCCTGCGCGCCGGGGACGGCCGTTGGCCGGCCAGGCCACCGGCTCCTGCAGCAGCCGGACCTCGCCCGCCGTCCAGTCCACGTGCGGACTGGGCTCATCGGCATGCAGCGTGCGCGGCAACTCCTGATGCTGCAGAGCCAGCACCATCTTGATGACCCCGGCCATACCCGCCGCGGTCTGCGTGTGCCCGATGTTCGACTTCACCGAACCCAGCCACAGAGGCTGGTTCTCCGGTCGGTTCTTTCCGTAGGTCGCCAGCAGTGCCTGGGCCTCGATCGGGTCACCCAGCACCGTGCCGGTCCCGTGCGCCTCCACCGCGTCGACCTGGTCCGCACGCAGCCCGGCATTGGCCAGCGCGGTCCGGATGACCTTCTGCTGCGAAGGGCCGTTCGGTGCAGTGATGCCGTTGCTGGCACCGTCCTGGTTTATCGCACTGCCGGCGACGACGGCGAGTACCTTGTGCCCGTTGCGCCGGGCGTCGGAGAGCCGCTCCAGGACGAGCATGCCGGCGCCCTCACCCCAGCCGATTCCATCGGCGTCGGCCGCGAACGCCTTTGAGCGACCGTCAAAAGCCAGGCCCTGCTGGCGGGAGAACTCGGAGAAGGGAGCCGGGGTGGACATGATCGCCACACCGCCGGCCATCGCCATCGAGCACTCACCCGCACGCAGCGCCTGGCAGGCCAGGTGCAGTGCGACGAGCGCCGACGAGCACGCCGTGTCCACGGTCACCGCCGGGCCTTCCAGCCCCAGGGTGTAGGACACGCGTCCCGAGATCACCGAGCTGAGGCCGCCGATGAGCATGTAGCCCTCGGTGCCGGTCTCTTCGGCCAGCCCCTGCCCGTATCCGCCGAAGGCAGCCCCGGCGAAGACCCCGGTCGCGGTGCCACGCAGCGAGGCCGGGTCGATTCCGGCCCGCTCGACCGCTTCCCAGGCGGTCTCCAGCAGCAGCCGCTGCTGCGGATCCATGGTGATGGCCTCACGCGGGCTGATCCCGAAAAACCCGGGATCGAAGTCGGCGGCGTCGTAGACGAATCCACCCACGAGGGTGGTGGCCGCGCTGGCGTCCAACCCGGCATAGAGTCCCTCGGCGTCCCAACCCCGGTCCGTGGGGAATCCGGCGATCGCGTCGGTCCCGGAAGCCAGCAGGTCCCAGAGGTCTTCGGGTTCTCGGACACCGCCGGGGAAGCGGCAGCCCATCCCGATGATGGCGATCGGCTCGCCGGGATCCGTCAACGCACGGGCCGCGTTCGGCGCCTCGGAGTCGGCCATGATGCCGAGCAGTTCGGTCCTCAGGAACTGCACGGCCCCAGCCGGTGTGGGGTAGTCGAAGACGAGGGTGGCGGGCAGTTTCAGTCCGGTCGCCGTGTTCAGCCGGGTGCGCAGGTCGACTGCGGTGAGCGAGTCGAAGCCGAGGTCCTTGAACGCCCGGTCCGCCGGAACCGCGTCGGCAGACCCATGTCCGAGGACGGCAGCGGCCTCGGCCCGAACCAGATCGGTGAGGATCCGCGTCTGCTCGGACCGGTCCAGGCCGGCGAGTCGGCGGCCCAGCTCGGTGCCGACGACCGCCTCCGTGCCGTAGGCACCCGTACGGGTGCCGTCGAGCGCCTGCTGGGCTTCCGGCAGGTCGGCGAGCAGGGGGCTGGGCCGTTGGACGGTGAAGATGGTGGCGAACCGGTCCCAGTCGATATCCGAGACCGTGACCAGGCCTTCCCCGGCATCCAAGGTGGCTGCCAGGGCCCCGACGGCCAGTTCTGCATCCATCTCCCGAACGCCAAGACGCTGGAGCACCTCTCCGGCCGGGCCCTCCCCCATGCCGCCACCGCCCCAGAGGCCCCAGGCGACCGAAGTCCCGGCCAGACCACGAGCCCTTCGGTCTTCCACCAGGGCGTCAAGAGCTGCATTCGCGGCCGCGTAGCCGGACAGTTGGGCGCTGCCCCACGTGGCCGCGCCGGAGGAGAAGACAACGAAGGCGTCCAGGTCCCTGCCTGCTGTCAGTTCGTCCAGGTAAGACGCGCCACCGGCCTTGGCCTGCAGTGCTGCCGCCAGCTCTGCCGTGCACACTCCGTCGATCGGGCCGCCGGGGGCGGCGCCGGCGGCGTGCATGATCGAGCTCAGTGCGGGGCCGTGCCGGTCTATCCAGGCCAGCAGACCGGCTGTCTGGGCCCGGTCGCCGACATCAGCGGCGAGGACGTCCACGGTCGTACCAGCCGTGGCCAGTTCGGCGGCCAGCACCGCCGCACCGGACGCGACCGGACCGGACCGGCTGGACAGCACCACCCGGGCGGTATCCCGCGCGGTCAGCCAGCGCGCCACATGCCCGCCGACGCCACCGGTACCGCCGGTGATCAGAACACTGCCTCCGGGCTTCCACTGCGGCGCCGTACGGGCCAACCGCGGCGCCCGGACCAGACGCCGACCCAGGACACCGCTGGATCGGATGGCGACCTGGTCCTCACCACAACCGGCCAGGACAGCGATCAAACTGTCAGCCGTGCGCGCGTCCCACGACGGGGGCAGGTCGACCAGACCACCCCAGCGGTCCGGATGCTCCAGTGCCACGACACGACCCAACGCCCAGACCTGTGCCTGCGCCTGACTGACCGACACTTCACCGGCCGTTGCCGCGCCCGACGTCAGTACCCACAACGGCGCGCCGATTCCGACGTCGCCGAGGGCCTGCACCAGGCCCACGGTCCCGGCCAGACCGGTGGCCACGACCGGCGATGCGGCCAGCGGCAGTTCATCGACGGCCAGCAGCGAGAGGATTCCCGCCACCGCCGGACCGTTGTCGTGCAGCGTCTCGGATATCCGGTCGGCCAGCGTCGAGCGGTCCACCTCCCCGGTCGGGATCTCGGTGAACAGAACCTGCGCTCCGCGATCGGTCAGCGCCTGACGGCAGTCGGCGGCCAGAGCCTCGTGGGTCGATCCGGCCGACGCCACGACCAGCCAAGTGCCCGACAGCGTCGCCGCGCCGAGCGGGGCGAG
>NZ_BBPM01000113.1 GCF_000787775.1 Streptacidiphilus carbonis
ATGGTTTCGTGGTGATCGCGGTCGGCGTCCTCGACTCGCATGGCGAAGCCATCGCTGCGCTCTCTGTGAATGCGAACAGTCCGAGAGTGAGCGGCGAGAAGGCGTTCAGTGAGTTCCTACCCGCCCTCCAGGAGCACGCCGACCGGATTTCCCGCCTGACCTGAATCCAGTGGAGTGTTGGTCGAACAGACCATGTCCCTGTGGGTCACCGCCCCGGCAGGCGGGGGAGCGCCTATCCGCTCGTGCTCGGTGGCGACGCGGTCCATGGGGACGGCGGTCGCATCGTCGTGGCTTCGTTGCTCGAGGAGGCGTTCGCGCTGGTGGAGGACGACTGGGTGGCAACGTAAGGTGCCGAGCCGTAGCCGAGGTCGAATGGTGTCCGCAAGTTCACACAGGGCAGGTTTCGCCGACCCGCGCCGACCTGTCCGCGAGCGGGTCAATCCTCGCGCGGGCCGAAGTCGCCCTCACGCCAGACCGCATCCAGTACGGCCTTGTGGATCCGCCAGCCGTCAGGCGTGCGAATGGCCTCACCGGTCAGGACGGCACCGACGACGAAGAGATTGTCCGGATCTCCGTCGCTCCCGATAGGCAGGAGGACATGGGTGATGTGGGCGTTGGCGCGGAAGCGGGCACGATCGCCGTCGAGGTCGATCAGGTGGCTCGCGAAGATGTGCTGGGTGGGGCCGAACGGGGTCATGGTCTCCGCGTGGAAGGCATCCATGCCCTCGACGCCCCAGTGCTCACCGGGCGGCAGTTCGATGTGGGCGTCGGGCGTGACCAGAGCGGGGAGTGCCTCGTCGAAGTTCCGTTCGTCGAACAGCTTGGCGTACCTGTCGAGGAGCTCTGCCACAGCGACTCGGTCGCTGAGCCGTCGAAGCTGCTCCTCGACGGGCGCACTCCCATTCGTCGTGACGGCGGCGGGTTCCACGGGTACGACCCCTCGTATGTGTGCCGGTACTAACCGGATGCTTGCACATTCAGGCTGCCCGCCAGGGCAGGGCGCGCCAATCCGCGCGCCGCGCTCCGTCGCCGGCCGGGGACGGCCGACGGATCCTCGTCGGACGACGCTAGATGCCGGTCGACAAAAATGTCAACGATTTTGTCGGCACTCAATGGCGATGCAGTACGACCATGGCGGTTCCAGCCCGACCGGATGGCTACTGGCCAGCAGTGACGTGTCCCGACCAGGGCGTTCCGGGCTCGGCTGCTCGACCCGGCCGACCGCACCTGTCGCAGGAATCAACTTTGCACAATCTCTTGACGCCGCCTTCCTCCTGGGGTCCGATGTACGCATACGGGCTTGCGTACGGCATGCGTACAACGACAGCCGCAGTTCGCATGGCCCGCGAGCCCCCACCCATGCAGCAGAGGAGGATCCGTCTGTGACTGCGATCGCCAACAACATGACCAACGATGAGGTCACGGGGGACGAAGAGGAAGTCAAGGACCCTGTCTACACGGGGCCCGGCACGGTTGCCGGCCGTCTGATGCGCAGTTACTGGCAGCCGGTCAAGAAGTCGCGGGACGTTCCGAACGGGACCGCCCACCCCTTGACGGTGATGGGGGAGCAGTTCACGCTGTACCGCGGTCGGGACGGACGGGCCGCTGTGCTGGCACCGCGGTGCGCTCACCGGCTGACCGTGCTGTCCGTGGGGACGGTCGAGGCGGACGGCCTGCGGTGCATGTTCCACGGATGGAAGTTCGGGGCCGACGGGCGGTGCCTGGAGGCCCCCGGTGAGTCGGAGTCGCTGGTCCAGAAGGCGTCGGTGCGCTCGTACCCGACCCGTGAGGCCTACGGGCTGATCTTCGTCTTCCTGGGAGAGGGCACCGAGCCGCCGTTCCCGGACCTGGCGGGCTTCTCACGCGAGCACGGGCACGACTTCGAAACCGCCGCGGTCATCGAGCCGCTCGAATACACGCGGCGGTGCAACTTCTTCTCCAACGTGGAGAACGGCGTCGACCACGCGCACGTGCCCTACACTCACCGGCTCTCGTCCGACCCGAATCGGACCAAGGACGGCTTCTCGCCGGCTGCGGCGCACCAGACGCCGATCACTGTGCGCCGTGGGAGGTCCCTGATCCACACCCGCGAGATCGACGAGAACAGCCCCTACCGGGCCACTTTCCTGATGCCCAACGCACTGCATCTGGTCGTGGCCGGCCGCAACGGCTTGCTCGAGCAGTTCGCCTGGCGCGTTCCGATCGACGACGAGGTCCACATGAGCTTCGGCGTCATGGGCCACTTCCTGACCCCGGAAGGCGTCGTCGCACACAAGCGCAGGCAGGAGGAGGTCGCCGCACGACGGGAGCCCCTCATCTCCGCGATCGACGCCGCCGAACTGATCATCGCCGGCAAGGCGCCCATCACCGACTTCCTGGACCACCCCGACCTGGTCAACCTCGAGGACCACGTCGCCCAGGTCGGCATGGGGCGCCTGGCCGACCGGGAGAACGAGCGGCTCGGCGAATCGGACAAGGGAGTCCTTCAGGTCCGGCGCATGTGGCGTCGGCACCTTGACGCGTTCGACCGCGGCGAGCCGCTCGACACGGCCTGGGCCTAGGCCCGCACTCCGCAGCTAGCCGAAGCACTGCATCGGCGACCGACCCAGATCAGAACCCGTACAGAGCCGCCGGACCACACATCGCGGTCGCAGAGGGCACAGGGGTGCCCGGACGACCTCCGACCGATGTACAGAATGGAGTGTTTTTGATGATCAACAGACGAGTCCGGGCCACCACCGCACTGGTCGCGCTCGCGATGGTCATGGCCACCGCAGCATGCTCCTCCTCCACCGAGTCGGCCGGCGCAAGCGCGGGCTTCACCGGGGCGAGCCTCAGCCAAGTGATCCAGCAGGCCAAGCAGGAGGGGCAGTTGAACCTCGTCTGGGGCGAAGGGGTCCTGGGCGGAACCAAGGGGATCCCGAAGCTGGCCGCAGGCTTCCGCAAGCACTTCGGACTGCCCGACAACTTCAAGGTGACCTTCACCCCCGGACCCTCCCAGGCGCAGATGGCGGCCTCCCTCAACCAGGAGGTGCAGGCGGGCCAGAACTCCACGAGTGACATCATGATCGCCTATCCGGCGACGTACCGGACGCTGCTCGGAGGAGGAGAGACCGTCTTCAAGCCCCAGGACTGGTCGTGGGCGACAGACGTTCCCAAGCAGGCCGTACAGGGCGGCGGGGTGGCCGTCGCCGTGGTGACGAGCATCCCGGTCATCACGTACAACTCGAAGAAGGTCACCAAACCGCCGACGTCGATGCAGGATCTTCTCGCCCCGCAGTGGAAGGGACGCGTCGCGAGTACGCCGTACGCCTCGAACTTCCCCAACTTCGCGGCGACGATCGGCCAGGACCAGGCCCTGTCCTACATCACCGAGTTCACCAAGCAACTCGGTGGCCTCATCCCCTGCACCGAGGACAACCGTGTGCTGAACGGTGAGTTCGACGCCCTCGCATTCGACTGCGACCAGAGCACCACGCTCAAGAACATGCGCGAGGGCGGTGCCCTGCGCTACGTGATCCCGTCCGACGCGGCGATGCTGACGCAGTACATGCTCGGGACCCCGGTGAACTCCGCACACCCTGCGGCCGCTGAACTCTTCACCGACTACCTGATGACCCGCGAAGCGCAGAACACGCTGTGGGACGTCGCCGCCGGGGACTCGGTCTTCGTCAAGGGCTCGAACATAGCGAAGCTCGTCACCGCGCGGGAGGCCGACGGCGTCACGTTCCACGACTGGGACCTCAATGCTGTCCTGGCCGACAAGGACTGGCCCAGCACCGCGTATCTCCAGAACCAGGTCTCGATCCTGACCGGGACGAAGTAGCGGTGGGGATGTGCGGGCGGATCCGCTCGCACATCCGCGCAACGCAAAGGCGGTGGTGGGCGAAGGACTGAGCGTTTCCGCCGAGGCCAAGGCCCACGAGGAGGCGAGCGCCGGCGTACCGCCGCCTCCACCCTTCGACAGGACGAGATCAAAGGTGACGGTGAACCACCTCACCAAGGAGGACCGATGACCCTGACCCAAAACCCACCGGAGAGCCTCGCCGCGCCGCCGGATGCCACTCGAGCACGTCGCGCATGGTCGATCGGGCCCGCCGGGCTGCTCGTCGCCGCATCGGTCATCGCGCTGGCGATCCTGTCGCTGCTCGGGCTGATCGTAGTCGTCGCTTTCAATACCAACGGGATCCGCGGAGCGGCCACCTGGACCAACTTCCGCGACCTGTTCGAAAGTACGTTCGCCTTGCAGGCGATCGGCAACACCATGATCTACATGGCTGTCGCGACGGTGACCTCGGTGCTGATCGGCGTGCCCGCCGCGTGGATCATCGAGCGCACCGACCTGCCCGGCAAATCGATCGTCCACGCGTTCTTCGTCGTAGGCATGCTGATCCCGGGCTTCTTCGTGGCCATGGGCTGGCTCATCATGTTCCATCCGCACGTGGGCATAGTGAACGAGCTGTTCGCCTCGGTGTTCCACACCAAGTCGGGCCCCTTCAATGTCGTGACGATTCCGGGGATGGGCTTCGTCCAGGGTCTCAGCCTGGCGCCGGTCGTGTTCGCCATGACCTCGGCAACGTTCAAGACCATGGACCAGTCGCTCGAGGAGGCCGCGCGCACCGCCGGCGGAACCTTCCTCCAGCAGATGCGCCGAGTGACCCTGCCCCTGTCCTGGCCGAGCATCCTCGCCGCGACACTGTATGTGGCCATCATCGCCTTCGGCGCCTTCGACATCCCCGCCATCATCGGCCTGTCCGCGCGGAAGTTCACCTTCAGCACCTTCCTCTTCTACAACGTGAACCCCCAGGTCGGGTTCCCCCGCTACGGGCTGGTCGCCGCTTTCAGCACGTTCATGATCCTGATCGGCGCCCTGCTGAGCTGGGCCTACTCGCGTGTCCTGCGGCGAGCCAACCAGTACCGAGTGATCACTGGTAAGAACTACAAGCCCTCAGTCGTCGCACTGGGACGTTGGATGTGGGCTGCCTGGGTCTTCCTCGGCTCCTACATCCTCGTCGCAACGGTCATGCCCCTGCTGGGGGTTCTGTGGTCGGCGCTGCTGCCCCAGCAGCAGCCCATCTCGGCAGCCGCCTTCTCCTCGATCAACCTGGACAACCTCACCCAGCTGCCGTGGTCCCTGGTGCGTACCGCTGTGGTCAACACTGTGATCATCATGCTTGCGGTGCCGACGCTCGCATTGATCTGGAGCACCGTCTTCTCCTGGATCACCATTCGCTCGAAGTACAGATTTCGCGCCGTCTTCGACTACGTCGCGTTCATCCCGCACGCGGTGCCCAGCCTGATCCTCGGCATGGGGGCGTTCCTGCTCTCGCTGTTCGTCCTCCCCAAGTCGTGGGGGCTCTACGGTTCGCTGCTGCTGCTGGTCATCCTCATGTCACTGGTCGCGGTGAGTTTCGGCTCGCGCATGACGAACTCCGCCCTGATGCAGATCCATCCGGAGCTGGAGGAGGCGGCAGCGGTCTCCGGAGCGAGTCTCCTGACAACATTTCGACGGGTGCTGGCACCTCTGCTCCGGCCGACGTTCCAGAGTGCATGGCTATGGCTGGCAGTGCTGTCGTTCCGTGACCTGACGGTTCCTCTCATCATGTTCTCGCGCGACAACATGACGCTCTCGGTCACGGTCTGGAACCTCTGGTCGGGCGGCAACCAGGGGCAAGCCGCGATGATCACGGTGCTGATGCTCATCATCGTCTCCCCTCTCGCACTGCTCTACCTGCGGCTCGCACGGAGCAACCCCGGCGAGATGTGAGCGGAGCAACCGAGAACGGAATCTGCGGAACAGAAGACAGGCAGGAAAGTGAAAATGACGGTAGTCGCAGATCTCGTGGCTGCAAACCGGATCCTGGCGCACCACCAGGTGCTCAACGCCTACGGGCACATCAGCGCCCGCGACCCGGAGGACGCCAAGGCCTTCTACCTCTCGCGGTCATTGAGCGCGAGTCAGGTGGGCGAGAACGACATCATGCGCTTCGACCTCGAAGGCGAAGCGATGGACGGCGACAGCCGGCCGCCGTATCTCGAGCGTTTCATCCACGCCGCGATCTATGCCTCCCGCCCGGACGTGAACTGCGTCCTGCACGCCCACACCGAGGAGATCCTCCCGTTCACGATCACCAGCGAGCCCTTTCAGGCGGTGATCCGGGGAGTGAGCGACATCGGCACACAGGTGCCGCGGTGGGACATCCGCACCGGATTCGGTGACGGCACGAACCTGCTCGTCACCACGATCGAGCACGGGCGCGATCTGGCGGACACCCTCGGCGACAACGCCATGGCCCTCATGCGCGGACATGGCTTCGTGTCCTGCGGGCCCTCGGTCCTGAGAACCGTGAGCACAGCGGTGAACCTGCCGCGCAACGCCCGGGTACTGCTCGCCGCCCGTCAGATGAGAGGACCCGTCGTCGCGATGTCCGCGGCGGAGATGGCCGGCGTCAGCGGCGCCGGCGGGCGTGATCTGGGCCCCGACAGCCCGGCGGCCCGGCGCGGCTGGAACCTGTGGCTCGCCGAAGTCGGGCTCGACGGCGCCCAGTGACTGACGGAAATGCGGCCCCACGGCCGACGCAACTCAAGGAGGAACAATGAGGGCAATCCAACGGCGCATCCACCGCGCGGTGACCCTGAGTCCGGGACCGGTATGTCGCCGCCAGGAGATGAACGGATGACGGCCGTGGAGCGGGCGCGCCGCCAAGCAGTCCTCGCGTCCCGAGCACTCGCCGCGTCGGGACAGGGCGACATGATCTGGGGACATGTCGCGGTGCGCGACCCGGAAGGACGGGGCATCTGGATCAAGGCCCCTGGCTGGGGACTCGAAGAGGTCCGGGACGATCGACTGCAACTCGTCTCGTTCGACGGAGAAGTCCTGGCCGGATCGGGCAAGCCGCACAAGGAGTGCCCGATCCACCTCGAAGTGCTCAGCGCCCGAAGTGAGTTGCAGTGTTCGGTGCACACGCACGCCCGAGCCGCGGTGGCCTTCGCGTCCCTGGGCACTCCCCTGCTGGCGGTCTCCCACGAGGGCGCCCTGTTCGGCGGTGGAGATGTGCCCCGCTTCCGTGAAACCGGCAGCCTCATCGCCGGCCCCGAGCTGGGCCGGCGGCTCGCCGCCACGATCGGTGACGCGCCCGCTGCCCTCATGCCCAAGCACGGCCTGGTCGCCGCGGGCATCACCGTGGGCGCCGCCGTCATGCACGCCGTGCTCCTGGAACAAGCCTGCCGCACCCAGCTCGACGCCATGGCCGCCGGCCATGTGACCGTGCACTCCGATCCGGCCGAGGCCGTCGCCAAACGCGCACTGTGCTGGCCCCAGCACCAACTCGAAGCCGGATGGCGCTATCTGCTGCGCAAGTCAGCCGACGTCAATGAACCCCCCAACTGGAAGGACGAGGACTACCTCCCATGAGCAACACGAGCGAATGGATCACCCTGCCCACCGCCGACGGCCCGATGCGGACCTACACGGCGCGTCCGCAGGGTCTCGCGGCCGACCGTGCGGTCGTCGTCCTCCAAGAGGCGTTCGGCGTCAACGACCACATCCAGGACATCGCACGCCGCTTCGCCAGTCGGGGCTTCCTCGCACTCGCCCCGGACCTGTTCCACCGCAACGGCGTCGGCACCCTCGCCTACGACCAGCACGCCGAAGCCATGCCCCTGATCGGCGACATCGGCCCCGACCTCATCACCACGGACGTCTCCGCCGTGCTCGCCCACCTCGCGGACAACGAGAACATCCCCGACGCACGCACTGCTCTGGTCGGATTCTGCTTCGGCGGGAGAGCCGCGTTCACCGCTGCCACCGCGATCGACGACCTCGCCGCCACCGTCGTGTTCTACGGCCCCGGCATCGCCGCCGGTCCGCATGCCGTCCTGGACCGGGCCAAGTCCCTGGACGCACCCATGCTGCTGCACGTGGGCGACGAGGACCCCACCATCCCCGGCGACCATGTCGCCGCGATCGGGACGGCACTGACCGCGGCCGGTGCCGACTTCGAGCAGCACGTCTACCCCAAGGCAGGCCACGCCTTCGCCTGCGACGCCCGCCCGCACCTGTACGAGGCGGACGCAGCACCTGTGGCCTGGGAAAGGACCTGGTCCTTCCTCAACCGCCATCTGCCTGCCTGCTGACCCCACACGCGATCGGTTCCGGTGCCCAGGCCGCAGCGATTGTGGCGGCGGGCACCGGTTCGAGCGACCTCCCACCGGACGGTGTCGACTCCGGCAGTGCCCTCCCTGCCGCCGAAGCACTGCAGCGGTGCCTGGCCTGCGGCAAGCAGCGTCGGCCTTCGGGTGGGTGAAGGCTGCTCAGGTCAGGCGGGAAATCCGGTCGGCGTGCTCCTGGAGCGCGGGAAGGAACTCACTGAGCGCCTTGTCGGCGCCTACCTGCGGGTTTGTGACGTTTACTGAGAGCACTGCGATGGTCTTGCCGTTCGAGTCGAAGACAGGGGCCGCGAGTACGAGGTAACCGA
>NZ_BBPM01000112.1 GCF_000787775.1 Streptacidiphilus carbonis
GGCGCGGCGCCGCAGGGCGCGGGGCGCCCGGACGGGGTGCCGAGGCGGGCGAGGCCGCCGCGGGCTTGGGGGGCGTCGGCTTGCTCGACGACGCGGGCTTCGACGGGGCACTGGCCCCACCGAAGGCAACTTCCAACTTTCGTACGACAGGCGCCTCGATCGTCGAGGACGCCGAACGTACGAACTCACCGAGCTCTTGGAGCTTGGCCATGACGACCTTGCTCTCAACGCCCAAATCCTTGGCGAGTTCGTAAACCCGGACCTTAGCCACTTCGCTCCTTTGTAGGTCCGGGTGTTCCGCCGGACCGTCGCTACTTCATGCTCGTACTCATCGCGTACTCATCGAGTGCTCATCGCAATCTCGACCTACTTTCGAACTCGCGAGGTACCTGGTGCTCGGCCCCCGCACATGGGTGCGGCAGCTCAGTGCTCTGACATTTCTGCGACCCTCGGCAGTGCCTCTACGTACCGCTGGACTGCCGCGGTGTCGAGCGGCCCCGGCAGGCGGAACGCCCTCGGGAACGCCCGGCGGCGCAGCGCCAGGTCGAGGCACCCCGGCCTGGGGTGCAGGTGTGCGCCCCGACCGGGCAGCGTGCCTCGGGGATCGGGGACGCAGACGCCCTCGACCGCCGTCACACGCAGCAGGTCATGTTTGGCGGCCCGTTCCCTACACCCGACGCAAGTGCGTTCCGGGCATGAGAGGTCACGCGTCCGACCAGACACGTCCAAGTCTACCCCTCTGATGGTCTTCACTCCGAACCACTTACTGCGCACTCGCGCCGGAGGCGGCTCAGCGGTCGCGGCCCTCGTCCGAACCGGCGGAGCCGTCGCTCTCGACGTCCGGGCGGATGTCGATGCGCCAGCCGGTGAGACGCGCGGCCAGGCGGGCGTTCTGGCCCTCCTTGCCGATCGCCAGCGACAGCTGGTAGTCGGGAACGGTCACCCGGGCGGAGCGGGCGTCGTAGTCGACGATCTCCACGCGGGTCACCCGTGCGGGGGACAGGGCATTGGCGACCATCTCGGCCGGATCGTCCGACCAGTCCACGATGTCGATCTTCTCGCCGTGCAGTTCGGCCATGACCGCGCGGACCCGGCCGCCCATCGGGCCGATACAGGCGCCCTTGGCGTTCAGCCCCGACTTGCCGGTCCACACCGCGATCTTGCTGCGGAACCCGGCCTCGCGGGCGATGGCGGCGATCTCCACCGAACCGTCCGCGATCTCCGGGACCTCCAGCGCGAACAGCGCCCGGACCAGGTTGGGGTGGGTGCGCGACAGCGTCACCGAGGGGCCCCGCACACCGCGGCGGACCGCGACGACGTAGCACTTCAGCCGCAGCCCGTGCTTGTACTCCTCGCCCGGGACCTGCTCCTGGGCCGGCAGGATCGCCTCGATCTTGCCGATGTCCACCAGGACGTTCTTGGGGTCCTTCCCCTGCTGCACCACGCCGGTGACGATGTCGCCCTCGCGGCCGGCGTACTCGCCGAAGGTCAGCTCCTCCTCCGCGTCGCGGAGGCGCTGCAGGATCACCTGCTTGGCGGTGCTGGCCGCGATCCGGCCGAAGCCGCTCGGGGTGTCGTCGAACTCGCGGGGGGTGCCCCCCTCGGCGACCTCGTCCGCGTCCTCCTTGGCCCAGACCGTCACATGGCCGGTCTCGCGGTCGAGCTCGACCCGGGCCTTCTGCCGCGAGCCCTCAGTGCGGTGGTACGCAATGAGGAGGGCCGACTCGATCGCCTGGACCAGCAGGTCGAACTTGATCTCCCGCTCCTGCACCAACCTGCGCAGGGCACTCATATCGATATCCACGGCTACGCCTCCTCTTCTTCTGTCCAGTGGGTGGTGGGGTGGTGCTACGCCTCTTCGGCGTCGTCCTCGCCGAGGTCCGCGTCCAGGTCCGCGTCCACGTCCGTGTCGAGGTCAGCGTCGTCGTCGAGGCCCTTGCGGTTGAACTCGATCTGCACCCGGGCCTTGGCGATCTCCGTGTAGGCCAGTCGCCGCTCGGTGGCCCTGCCCCTGCCCTTGACCGGGGCGATCTCCAGCAGCACGCCGTCCTCGTCGGACTCCGTGATCCGGCCGGTGACCTCGGCGCCGGCGGTGAGCTGCGCCTTCACCAGACGGGTGCGCGCGCGGCGCCAGTGGCGCGGGAGGGTGAGCAGCCGGTCGGTGCCCGGGGAGCCGACCTCCAGGCGGTACTCGCCGTCGCCCAGCACCGCGGTTCCCTCGGGTCCGTCCAGCGCCACGCCGAAGGCCCGGCTCAGCTCGGCCACGGTGTCCAGGTCCACGCCGCCGTCGGCGTCCAGTACCACGTCCAGGACGCGGCGCCCGCCGACCTTGGTAAGGGTGACCTCTTCCAGATCAACGCCCGCCTCGGAGGCGAGCGGTTCCAGCAGAACCTGCAGCCGGTCGTTCAGGGTGGTGCTCATCCGGGTGACTCCTCGGCCGCGTCTGCTGTTGTCTGTAGGTCACGCTCCGACGAACGGAGCAAAGAACAGCCCACAGCTTATCTGCTTCTGACCCGAAGCGCCGATTCCGCGACTTTGCGGGGCCGCGGCCCGCCGAAGCCGATCACACGGTAGCGTCCCTGCTCGTGACCACCTCAGCCCCCGGAATCCGGCGCCGTTCCCTGCTCAGCGCGGGGCTCGGGACCGGAATCGCCGGCCTGCTCGTCGCCTGCGGGAGCGGCGCCGCGAGCATGTCGGCCGACAGCCGCGCCGCCCGCACCGTCGAAGCTCCCGATCCCGACGTGCCGGTGCGCGCCAGGGCACTGGCGGCGACCCGGGCACTGGCCGCGCGCTACGACGCGGTGATGGCGGCGTTCCCGGCTGCGGCGGGTCGGCTGAACCCGCTGCGGGCGCAGCTGGCCGTGCAGGAGACGGCCTTCGGTGCTGTCGCCCCCCCTTCGGCCTCGGCTCCGGCGTCTGCGCCGGCCTCAGCCTCCGGTTCTGATCCCGCCTCGGGCACCCCGTCGCCCTCGGCCACGGCTCCGGCCAGCCGCAGCATGGCGGTCGCCGCCCTGGACGCCGCCGAACAGGCCACCGCCCAGGCCCGGTTGAAGGATCTCGCCGCGGCCTCCCCGGCGCTGGCGCGGCAGCTGGCCTCCGCCGCCGCCTGCGGCGCCCAGCACTCGATGCTGCTGCGCCACTCGGTACCCGCAGGACCCGCCGCCGCGCCGCTGACCCGGACCGCCCTGCCCGCCGCGGCACTGGCCGCGCTACAGGCCGCGCTCGCCGCCGAGGACGCCGCCGTCTACGCCTACGGGGTCGTCGGCGCCCAGCTCGGCGGCAGCGGCAGGGACCGGGCCACCGCGTCCTACCAGGCCCACCGGGACCGGCGCGGGGCGCTGCAGCAGCGGATCAGCGCCACCGGCGCGACCCCGGTCGGCGCCGCTCCCGCGTACCGGCTCCCCTCCCCCGTAACCGACGCCGCCTCAGCGGTGAGGCTCGCCGCACTGGTCGAGGAGCGGATCTGCGCCGTCTACGCCAACGCCGTCCAGGCGACCTCGGGGGCGCTGCGCGCGACCATGGCCGCGGAGCTGCGCCAGGCCGCGCTGTCCACCCTGGCCTGGCGCGGCTCCGGCAGTGCCTTTCCCGGCCTCACGCATGACTGACAATGGTGCGTGTGCACCACGACGGGGCGAACGATCGAAAGGCCGGTATGGCAGCGACGGAGCAGCAGATCAGCATTCCGGTGCGACTCCAGGAGACCGTCGCCGCCTGGGAGGGTGAGTCGGGGGTCCGCTGGCTGGAATCGCTGCCCCGGCTGACCCGGGAGTACCTGGACCGCTGGGATCTGACGCTTGAACGGGTGTTTGAACCAGGCGGGCAGATCAGCCTGGTGGTCTACGTGCACAGGGCCGACGGCACTCCCGCGGTGCTCAAGCTGGGCCTGCCCACACCGGAGAGCGCGCAGGAGCACGCCGCGCTGGCCCACTGGGACGGACGGGGCGCGGTGCGGCTGCTGGAGGCGGCCCCCGGCGGCGAGGCGATGCTGCTGGAGAGGCTGCACGGCGAGGTGCCGCTGCGGTCGCTGGCCGAGAGCAAGGCGATGCTGGAGGCCGCGGGCACGCTGCAGCGGCTGTGGGTGGCGCCGCCGGAGGCGCATGTCTTCACCTCGGTCGCCGACTACGTCGGCGAGTTGTGCACGACCCTGCGCGGTCGGCACGGACTGGCCTCCGCGGCCGATCTGCAACCACTGGTGGACGAGGCGCTGAAGACCGCCGCCGAGCTGACCGGCAGCGGCAGCGAGGAGTACCTGCTGCACGGGGACTTCCACCACGGCAACGTCCTCGCCGCGGAACGCTCACCCTGGCTGGCCATCGACCCCAAGCCGCTGGTGGGCGAACGCGCCTACGACCTGGCCTGGTTGGCTCAGGACCGGCTGGAGACCCTCGCCGGGGTGCCGGGGCCGCAGGCCGCCGCGCGGCGAAGACTCCAGCGGCTGTCCGACGCGGTCGAGGTCGACCGGGAACGGCTGCGCGGCTGGACGCTGTTCCGGACCGTCGAAGCCGGCCTGTGGAGCCTGGCGGTCGACGACCCCCGAAGCGCCGCGCTCTTCCTCGAGTTCGCCGCGATGCTCTAGCCCGCTCCCCCGCGTACCCGTGCCACCGGACCCGGCACCTGTACCCCGACCGCCGAGAGGACCCCGCCCGTGGCCGGCCGCGCCCACCGCAAGCGGATCACCGACGAGGACATCGAGAAGCTCAACGGCTTCAACCCGTACACCCTGCTGCCCTGGGTACTGCTGGTGCTGAGCCCGGCGAGCTCGGTGATCGGCGGGAGCTATCCGCGTCCCATGGCCGCCCTGTGCGGACTCGGGGTGTTCGTTCTGCTCTACTGCGGAACGCTCCTGACCGCGTTCCAGCCGCGGTTCCAGAACGGCAGGCTGCCGACGGTGCTGGCGCTGCTGCTGGTTCCGGTGACCGGCGCGCTGGCCGGATCGCTGCCGCACGGCCTGGTGCTGTACTCGCTGCTGGCCATCGCCGGCGCGGTGGTGGTGCCGGACCGGGGCGGCCCGCTGGTGTTCTTCGGCATCCCGGCTCTGGCCGCCCTCACCGCCTACATGCGGAGCGGGCAGGGCGGCCAGGTCTTCGACGCCGCCTGGAGCAGCTTCCTGCCCGGCGCGATCACCTTCGTCACCCTGAAACTGCTCTCCGCGGTGGGCCAGCTCCGGGAGACCCGGGAGGAGTTGGCCCGTGCCGCGGTGGCCGAGGAGCGGCTGCGGTTCAGCCGGGACCTGCACGACCTGCTGGGCCACAGCATGTCCGTGATCGCCCTCAAGGCGGAGGTGGTCCGGCGGCTGGCGCCGACCGATCTGAACGCGGCGCTGGCCCAGGCCGCGGACATCGAGGAGGTCAGCCGCAAGGCCCTGGCCGAGATCAGAGAGGCCGTCAGCGGCTACCGGGAGACCGGGCTGTCCGAGGAGCTGGAGCGGGCCCGCTCGCTGCTCAGTGCCGGCGGGATCGAACCGGTGCTGCACGAGTCCGGGCCGCCGCTGCCGGCCCGGACGGACCTGCTGCTGGCCTGGGTGGTGCGCGAGGGCGTCACCAATGTGGTGCGGCACAGCAGGGCCAAGCGCTGCACCATCGAGCTCGAACGGGGATCCGATCCGGTCCGGCTGAGCATCACCGACGAGGGCGGCGGGGCGGCGCCCAGCGAGTGCGGTTCCGACTCCGGTTCCGACGGCAACGGGCTGCGGGGCCTCAAGGAGCGGATCACAGCGGGCGGCGGCCTGCTCACCGCGGAGCCGACGGAGAAGGGGTTCCGGCTCGCCGCGGTGATCCCGGCCCAGCGCTGACCGACTGTCAGCGACGGGGCGGGAACGGCAGCGGCGCGCCCATCACCGCGTAGGGGACGGCCGTGTTGGGGAACATCACCTGCCGGGCCAGGTCCCGGTAGCCGAGCGAGCGGTAGAGCGCCCGGGCCGGGGTCTCCCGGTCGATGGCCGACAGGATGGTGCGGGGCAGCCCGGTCCCGGCGCAGAGGGTGGTGATCAGGCCGCGCCCGAGCCCGAGGCCCTGGTAGTCGGGGTGCACATGCAGTTCGGTCACCGAGAAGGACCGGTCCAGCCAGTGTCCCAGGCCGTTCGCCTCCAGATGCGGCTCGATGACCGAACTCCACCAGTGGGTGCGGTCATTGGGCATCCCGTAGCCGAATCCGACCAGTCGGCCGAGGTCCTGCGGACTGCTCCGCTCCACGGCTCCGAATGCCCGTACGCCCGGGACCAGGGCGTGCCTGCCGACGATCTGCAGCCGGACCGCGATCTCCTCACGGCCCAGGCCGAAGGCGGCCGCCTGCACCGCCAGGGCCTCGGCGGCCCGCCCTGCTAGGTCGATCGGCTCGATCATGACGTCGTTCATCGCCTCGCACGGTACCCGGTCGGCCACGGGGCGGGACAGTCTCCCGCGCCCGTGGCCGGCCGGGTGTCACCGAACGCCGGGGTGGCGTCGTCCGACCAACAGGAAGGCGGAGATGCCGAGCAGCACCAGCGAGACGGCCAGGCCCAGGTAGGGGAGGGTGGACCGGGACGCTCCCGTGTCCGCGAGCATGCCGCCCACCGCGCTGCCGGAGGGCTTGGCCGCGGTGCCGCCCATGAGGGGTGCGGCGGCGCTTCGGCCGGCACTCACCGTGGTGGCGGGCGCCGTGGTGGGCACGACGGTGGTGGGCAGGGTGACTGTGGACGTCGGTGTGGTGGCCGAAGGCCCTGTGGTCATCCGAACGGCGGTGCTGGGAGCGGAGGTCGCGGAACCGACCGTGGCCGGCACCGCGGAAGGAACCGCGTCGTGCACCTGGACGATGCCGGGCGAGGAGGTGGAGACCGGCAGACCGATCGCCTGGACCGATCCGGACGCCGGGGACACCGAGGCCGTCGCCGGGCCGTTCCCGTCAGCGACTGCCGGCGGGGACGAGGAGGCGGAGGCGGAAGTCGAAGCGGAGACGGAGGCGGAGGCGGAAGTCGAAGCGGAGACGGAGGCGGAGGCCGGGGCGGACGCGGACGCGGAGGACGCGGACGGCACCGAGGCCGAGGGGGCGGCTGAGGAACTCGTGGACGGGGCCGCCGACGCGGAGACCGCCTTGGAGGCCGAAGCGGAAGCGGATGCCGAAGCCGAAGCGGAGGCCGACGGGGACGCCGCTTGCGGGCAGTTGAGGTTGGTGAGCGAGGCGGCCAGCCGTGCCGTCAGGAAGTCGAAGAGGTTCTGGCCCGCTTCGGGCGACGCCACTCCGGTGAAGAAGGCCCGGTCGGAGTTGATCCGCTGCAGGCCGGTGGTCGCCAGGCCGGTGCAGTAGGCCCGCGGGTCGCCGGTGTCCCTGCGGTTCAGCGCGGCCATGTCGACGCCCGCACGGTAGAGGTCGGCCTTGGCCCGGCTGGTCTTCCCGTTCACCCGGACCATCGGGTCGTTCACCGGGACCAGGGCGATCGGCGCCCTTTGGAAGGCCGCGGCCTGGATCTCGTCCAGCCCCAGCGAGGTCGCGCTGTGCCCGGGGTCGGCCAGGTCCGGAGCCGTGTACGGGGTGCAGCCGAGGGCCGGGTCGACGAACGCGGTCAGCAGCAGGTTGTCGCTGCCGTTGGCGAGCGAGAGGGCTCCGGGCAGCGCGGCGACGTCGGCCGCGGTCTTCTGAGCCATCGTGCCGGCGGCGGTGGCCAGGTAGTCCGTGGTGACGTTGTCGCTCTGGTCCTGGTCGATCAGGCCGAAGTCACGCGTGCTCATGCACGGCTTGCCGTCCTTGCCGGTACCGAGCGGGGGGACCTTGAGTCTCCCGGAGCGCTGGGCGGCGTTCGCCGCCCGGAAGAAGGCGGGCGCGTTGCAGTAGGCGAACTGCGTGAACAGCGAACCGTTCAGGCCGTTGACGCAGTTCCCGGCCCGGAGGCTGCCCTGGCTGCTGCGCAGCGTCAGGGTGTCGGCGTTGAAGCCGAACCAGATGCCGACCACGGCATGCGCCGGGAGCTTGGGGACCACCGGCGCCACCGCGGCCCTGCTGCCCCGGTCGACGACCAGGGGGTCGTAGACGGAGAGCGCCCCGGTGGCCGGGTCCACCACGGTGGCCTGGACGAAGGCCGACTGGCCGGTGTCGGCCTCGTGGCAGGGTCCCTGGGCCGGATCGGTCGCGGCGAGCTGGTACGGGGTCGCCAGGCCCTTGGCGCTCAGCGGATCGGCCGGGACGGTGAGGGTGCAGTTGGTGTTCGGGTTCGCGGGCGGAGCGGCGGCGGGGGTACCGCCGGTGGCGCCGAAGGCGCTGCCGAGCAGGGTGACCAGGCCGAGGACTCCGGCCAGCACGCCGATCAGCGTGGCGCGCCTGGTGCGGCCGCGCTTCGGGCGTCGATGGGGCTGGTTCGAACCGGTTGGTGCTGCGTCTTTCAGGTGCACGCGCAGTCCTCCGTCAGAGGGCACCTTGGAAGGGGTGACACCGGGAGGGCTCGCACCCGTCCTGGGGGAAGGGATGTCACTCAAGGTGATGACGGCGCGAGTGTATGCACGGCGCGCAACCGTGCGAGGCTGTTCCGCGAACTCCTGCCACAGCTGCCACTCAGGCGCTCAGCAGCAGCCACCAATCAGAACAACACGCTCATGAACGTGCCTACTTCGGAGAATCCCACGCGTCGGTAAGCAGCCCTGGCGACGGTGTTGAAGTCATTGACGTAGAGGCTCACCACCGGGGCCACCTCACGGAGCGCATGTTCGACCACGGCCGCCATCCCGCTCTCGGAATGGCCGCGGCCGCGGTGCCCGGGGGCCACCCAGACGCCCTGGATCTGGCAGGCCTGCGGGGTGGCCGCGCCGATCTCGGCCTTGAAGACGACCTTGCCGGCCTCGAAGCGGGCAAAGGCACGCCCGGTGCTCACCAGTTCGGCGATCCGGGCCCGGTAGAGCAGCCCACCGTCCCCGGCGAGCGGGGAGACGCCGACCTCCTCGGTGAACATGGCGACGCAGGCGGGGATGAGCAGATCCATCTCGTCCCGGCGAACCCGGCGTACCCGCGGATCGGGGGCGATCTCGGCGGACGGCTCCCAGGTGGCCATCAGCGGCTGGTTGGGGCGCACCTCGCGGGCCGGTCCCCAGGCGGGCTCCAGCAGCGACCACAGCTGCGCCGTGGCCTCGGCGGGACCCACGATGGAGGAGCATCTGCGCCCCTGGCGCCGGGCCCGCTCGGCGAAGGCGGCGACGGCCTCCGGCCCTGCGCTCAGCGGCACCAGGTTGGCGCCCGCATAGCAGAGCGCCTGCAGACGGCCGCCCTCGTACCAGCCCCACATCTCACCGCCGAGCCGCCAGGCGTCGAGCCCGGCGATGGCGACCCGGGCGGCGACGAAGGCGTTGGCGATCGGGTCGCGTTCCAGCACTTCCAGGGCAGCCGGGAGGTCAGCGGGTTCCAGGACCCGTGTCGTCATCACCGAACTGCTCAGCACGGAGGCACCCTATCCCGTCACGACGTCCGGAGAGGAGAGCGGGAGAGCGGGTATCCGCCGCGCACCGTTCTCCACTCCGCCGCCGCGTGTTCCGCTGTCGGCCGACTACTCGCTGACGGAGACGGTGGGCTCACCGGAGGCGATGCCCT
>NZ_BBPM01000111.1 GCF_000787775.1 Streptacidiphilus carbonis
TAGCAGCCAGCCGGTGCCGCTGAGGATCACGTGGAAGCCGCTGCCGGTGAGCCCGGAGTAACTCAGGCCCCATGCCCCCGACTGACGGAACCTTCGCACCGTGCCTCGTCCTACCCGCAGTGCGGAGACAGCCTGACTCATCGCATCCACCAGCGCATGATACATACGAGCAAGTATTTGCGTCGGCAGCGCATATCTCCGTGATCTGTGCGGTGGTTGGCTGGACGTATGAGAGATTGCATTGTCATCGGCGCGGGCGCCGCGGGCCTCAGCGCGGGCCTCACCCTGGGACGCGCGCAGCGCGAGACGCTGGTGGTCGACGCTGGACGCCAGAGCAACCTGCCCGCCACCGTGATCGGCGGTCTGCTCGGGCATGATGGGCGTCCGCCGGCCGAATATTACGCCGCCGCCCGCGCGGAAATCGGCCGCTACCCGTCGATCCGATTCGACGACAGCGAGGTGACCCGCGCGGACCGGCGGGGCGACGGCACCTACACAGTGGTCTTCGCCGACGGGCGTCGAGAGGACGCGCGCACCCTGGTTCTCTCGCCCGGAATGGAGTACCGGTATCCGCACGTTGAAGGCTTGGCCGAGCGGTGGGGCGGCGATGTCTTCCACTGCCCTTTCTGCCACGGCTGGGAGATGCGCGCCCGTCCTACGGCAGTCCTGGCTACCGGCGCAGTCGGCGTGCACGGTGCCCTGAGCCTGCGCTCCTACACCGACGACATTACGTTGCTGACCAATGGCACCGAGCTTTCCGGTGAGTACCGCGACCGGCTGTCTGCCGCTGGCGTCAAGTGGGATGAACGCGCGGTCGCCGCGCTCGACGGAGCCGGCTCAAGCCTGAGCGCGGTGTATTTCGTCGACGGCACCTGTCTCGCTGTCTCCGCCATGCTGGTCAAGACCTTCCTGCACCAGCGTTCGACCCTGGCCGCGGATCTTGGCGCTGAGGTGAACGAGCCGGACGATTTTCTCGGCGTCGGGGCTATCGTCGTCGACGCGATGTCCCGCACCGGAATCCCGGGCCTGTTCGCCGCCGGTGACGCCGCCGCGTCGGTTCCACCTTCCATGGCGGCCGCGATTGCTTCGGGTTACCTGGCCGGAGCAGGTGCCGTGACACAAATAGCAGCCGGATACTGACGCCTCCCACCCGAAGTGGAGCAACGTGAGGCTCTCGCGATGATCTCGCGGTGATAGATGGCCTTTCGGCCGGTGTCCGGTGTGGAGTCACGTTCCCCGCCGCGCCGTACGGGCGAGGTCCAAAGCGGTAGGTCCGGTCGACGCGGCCCGCGTTGCCCGGTCTGAGCAGGGCAGCGACGGGTTCCCCGGTGCCGCCCGGTCCGTGGTCGACGAACGCCGTAGCGGGTGGTGACCGTAGGTCTTCTTCCAAGTCGGGGCGCCGTCCTCCTTGTCGGAGTGCGCGATCACCAGCACTCCGTCCAGGTCGACGGTGACTGCCCCGCCCGCATCAGGCGCCATCTCGCCCGCCAACTGCCAGACCCGTTCGCGCACTTCGGATCGGGCGGCGCGCATTGCCCGCAATACCTTGTCGCCGCAGGCGGCGAGAGTGCCGACGAGTCGAGAGACCGTCGGGTCGGAGGCCACGGGGCCGAAGACGGCCGGCTCGGCCCGCAGCATCGCGACGTCCGTGTGGCAGTCGCCTCCCATCGCGACCCAGCACCTCATCGTCGTCGTGTTTGCCTACTGAGTTCGCCAGGCCGGCCACACCGCCTGGCGAGGGTGGGACCGACGATCCCGGACCAACAAACGCCCCACCCGCCGAACTCCAGCAGTTCCTGCACGCCCTCGAACGAGGCCATGCCATCAACCTCCGTCTACTCCCGGGAGGCGGCAAGCTACCGCTGGCTCAGCACCTGCAGCTTGGCGTCGTGGGCGCCGCGCGCCGTCATGAGGAAGAGTTTCTGCTCCCGGCTGTCTGCGAAGATCACCTCGACGGTGAGGTCGATGCGGCCGACGGCCGGGTGGAGCAGGGACATCTCCTCGTGCCGGCAGGCGCGGACGTCGTGTTCCGCCCAGAGCGCGGCGAATTCGGGGCTTCGGGCGCGGAGCACGTCGACCAGCTCCCCGGCTTGGGGATGCACGTCGGTCGCTGCCCGGATGCTGGCCACGAATGACCTGCTCGTCTCCGCGTGAGTGTCTGTGGGGTACCGGCGGCGCTCCTCCGGTAGGACGAACCAGCGGTAGTACGCACTGCGTTCCCAGCCGGTGAATTGCTGGTAGTCGCCCAGCAACGCTTCCGCGAGTTGGTTCTGCGCCATGGTGACGCCGAGGCTGGTGCCCACCAGTGCCGCAATGCCCTGGACCGACTCCATGACCCTTCTCAGCGTGGGGTCGGCGTCGTCGTCGCTCGCCGTCCGTACGGGAGGGTTGTGATCCAGCAGGGTGAACAGGTGATCGCGCTCGTCGTCGGTCAGTGCCAGTGCTCGGGTGAGCGACAGCGCCACTTCAGGCGACGGCCGTGCTCCGCGGCGCTGCTCCAGCCGGGTGTAGTAGTCAGTCGAGATGTGCGCCAGTTCGGCGACCTCCTCGCGCCGCAGACCGCGCGTCCTCCGGCTGAAACCGTGCGCCGAGCCGTTGGGGCCGGGAGTGAGCTGTTCGCGCCGGCTCCGCAGGAAGTGGGCCAGTCCTTCACGATCCACGCTTCAAACTCTATTTCTCGCGTAGGGGCGGACCGGGCCGAGAATATCCCGGTGACGCCGGGTGATCGAGCACGCCATCGAGTACGCAACCAGGGTCTGTCAGTCCCTGGCCGCCCGGTTCCTTTCCTGCGATTGTCCCTCGCAGTGACAGCGATGATCGCTGGGTGCGGCTTGCCGAAAGGACATGTTGGTGAAAATCGGAATCGGGCTACCGAATCAGGTCCGCAACCTGAATGCCGGGGTGATTCCCGCGTGGGCGGCTCTGGCCGAGCAGGCGGGCTTCTCGACGGTGAGCACGGTCGGCCGGCTCGCCTATCCCGGGGTGATGGACACCGTGGCCCTTGCCGCCGCGGCCGGTGCCACGCGGACGATCGGCCTGCTCAGCACCATCATGCTGGCGCCGGCCTGGCCCGGGACACTGTTCGCCAAGGAAATCGCGAGCATCGACGGCGTCTCCGGCGGACGCCTCACCCTGGGCATCGGTGTCGGTGGCCGCGCCGATGACTTCCTGGTCGAGAGCTCCGGCTTCGCCGACCGCGGGCGCCGGATGGACCGGGACCTGGAGACTTATCGGTCGGTCTGGGGCGGCGAGCCGGTCGGCGGTAGCCCCAACCCAGCTGTGCCTCCCGGTGCGCGCCAGATCCCACTGCTCTTCGGTGCCGGAAGCCGGCCTGCCTTGAGGCGGATGGCGCAGCACGGCGAGGGCTACGTGTCCCCCTCGGTGCCGGCCGCGATGGCCGGTCAAACTTTCGACGCCGCCCGCGCCGCCTGGCGAGAGGCCGGCCGGTCGGGTGAGCCGCGCCTGGTCGCGATCGCCTACTTCGCGATCGCCGATCCCGACACGGGACGGGCCAACGTAGCCGACTACTACGCCGACGCCACCCAGTTCGTCGACATCGTGGTCGACGCGGTGCGAACCACCCCGGCCGAGATCACTCAGGCGGTCAAGGAGTTCGAGGCCATCGGCGCCGACGAGCTGATTCTCAATCCGACCAGCGACGACCCCGGCGAAATCGCCTCCCTCGCCGAACTCGTCGGCTGACCTGGTCACCCCTGAAATAAGGATCACTCATGGCAAAGATCATCGTCGCGGCGCCTCCGGTACCCGGAGAAGTCCTGCCCCTACTGCAACTGGCCGGCGCCCTCGCCGCTCGCGGCCACGACATCACGGTGCTGACCGGCACTGCGTTCCGGAGCCGGGTGGTGGACGCGGGCCTGCGCTTCGCACCGTTGGCCGGCAAAGCCGACTACGACATCGGCCTGTTCGCCGGGTCGAGCGAGCGAACCGCGCTGGCGGCGGGGCCGGACCAGCTCAATTTTGACTGGATCCACCTGTTCGCCAACCCGATGCCGGACGAACACCGGGCACTGCAGGATCTGCTCGAGCAGGACCCTGACCAGTACCTGATCTGCAACCTTCTCTTCCTAGGGGCGCTGCCGGTCAAGCTTGGGGCGGCGGGACGAAGCCCGCTGCGCTGGATCGCCGTGAGTGTCGTCGGGATTGCCCTCAGCAGCGACGACAGCACCTTCTTCGGGCCGGCGCCGGTCGGCCCGGGCGAGGACCAGACGGCGGCCAATCGGGCCGCGAACGCGCAATTTGGCGCCGCATTCCAGCCGACCCAGGACCGCCTGAACCACCTGCTGTCGGCGATGGGCGCGACCGAGGAATTCCTCAACTTCAGCGACCGTCTCTACACCACACCGGACCAAACGGCGATCTTGAGCGTTCCTGGATTCGAGTTCGCACGCCGCGACCTGCCAGCGAACGTCCACCTGGTGGGAGTTTTGCCTGCCGAGTCGGACGACGAATGGCAGCCGCCTGACTGGTGGCCGGAGCTCGACGGAGCACGCCCGGTCGTGGTCGTCACCCAGGGCACCCTGGCCAACCACGATCTTTCTCACCTGGTCGAACCCACCCTCGCCGGTCTCGCCGACATGGATGTCACCGTCGTCGCGGCGCTCGGCCGGGATCCGGGCGCGATCTCGGTTCCCCTACCCGCCAACTCCCGGGTGGCCGGCTTCATCCCGTTCCGCGCCCTCCTGCCGAAGGCTGACCTGCTGATCACCAACGGCGGCGCCAGCGGTACCCAGCATGCCCTCGCCGCAGGCGTCCCCGCTGTCGTCGCCGGGGCTACCGAGGACAAGCCGGCCGTCGCCGCCCGGATCGCGTACCACGGGCTCGGCATCAACCTGGGAACCGCGACGCCCACCGCGCAGGCCGTCGCGGAGGCGACCGAGGTACTGCTGGCCGATGAGAAGACCCGGGAGAATGTGGCCAGGCTGGCGAAGATCTACGCCGAGCACGACCCAGTCGCCGAGATCGAACACCTGGCCCTCGGCTGACCGCCTCCCGGCCGCCGGTTCAGCGGAGCGCAGACGGCACGGGAACGGTGACGACGAGAACGAGTACGAGCATTCGCCGACGGCCGGTGCGGACGTCGAGGGCCCGCGAACCGGCTTGCCAGGGAGCCGGCGCCGTCCGCACCGCTGTCAGGGCCCGTGAACAGCCCAAGCACCACCGGCAGTTCAACGGGGTTCATGCCCGCTTCAGGGCACCCGGCGAACGCGCCGTCGCCCAACTGAAATCCTGGCGCCTCCCGCAGCGGGTGGCGTTCAAGCCGGCGGTACCGCGTGGTCGTGGATGTGGGTGATCACGGGTGGAACCTCGGGCATCGGCCGAGCGACCGCGCAGCTGTTCAGCCGACGCGGTGCCACAGTGATCGTCACCGGCCGCAACGAGGACCGGGGCAAGAAGGTCGCCGCCGAGACCGGTGGGCGCTTCATCCGAGCCGACCTCGCCGTACCGGAGGAGGTACGACGCCTGGCCGCCGAGGCCGGCGAGGTGGACGTGCTGGTCAACAACGCCGGCTACTGGGAGTTGGGCCCGACCGCCGAGACCACCAACGCGGCCTTCGACGCGATGATCGCGGTGAATGTCATGGCCCCGTTCTTCCTCACCGCAGCAATGGCCCCGCCGATGGCCGCACGAGGTCGCGGGGTGATCGTGAACGTGTCCACCATGGTCGCGGCCCGGGGAGCCGCGGGTATGGCCGCCTACGGGGCGAGCAAGGCGGCTCTGGAGGCGTTGACCCGTTCGTGGGCGGCGGAATTCGGCCCGGCCGGCGTGCGCGTCAACGCCGTTGCGCTCGGACCCAGCCGGACCGAGATCACCCAGAGCATGGGCAACATGCTCGACACCCTCGCAGCCGCCAGCCCGCTGGGCCGAGCGAACGAACCTGACGAGGTCGCCCGTGTCATCGCCTATCTCGCCGGCGAGGATGCCCGGCCGATCACCGGAGCCGTCCTCGCCGTTGATGCGGGCCGCGTCGCCACGCTCTGACCGTTCGTCACTATCTCTCCGCAGTAGGCCAATTCAAGGGAAACAGCATGATTCTGGTTACCGGCGCGACCGGCACGGTCGGGTCAGAAGCCGTGCGGCTGCTGTCCGCACGGCACCAGCCCGCCCGGGCATTGGTCCGCGATCCGAGCCGTGTCACCAACCGCACCGGCCTCGCCGACGAGATCGAGATCGTCACCGGCGACTTCGACCGCCCGGACACGCTGGACGCAGCCCTGCACGGCGTCGACACCGTCGTGCTGGTCAGCCCGGCCGTGCCGGCTCAGGAGATCGCGGTCATCGACAGCGCGATCCGGCAGGGCATAACGCACATCGTCAAGATCACCAGCAAGGCGTCAGCCGATTCCCCGGTCGACCGTCGGCGTGGACAGGCGCGGATCGAGGCGCATCTCGAGGCCACCGGCGTAGCACACACGCTGCTGCGCTCGAACGCTTACCTGCAAAACCTGCTCGCGCTGGCCCCGATGATCCGTCAGACGCGGGGCTTTGCGATGTCGGCGGGCGACGGACAGGTCGGGATGATCGACGCCCGGGACGTCGCCGCCGCCGCGACGGCCATTGCCACCTCGCCGGGCCGGCACGTGGGCCGCACCTACTGGCTTACCGGCACCGCCCTGATCACCTACTCCGACATCGCCAAAGAACTCTCCGCGACACTGGGACACGAGATCGAGTACCGCCGGATCCGTCCGGGCGAACACCGGGCGGCAATGATCAAGGCGGGCGTCCCAGAGCCCGTAGCGGCCTCCAATGCCCAGGCATTCGGGCTGATCGCCGACGGCGACGCGGCCTGGCTGACCGACGACGTGGTGACTCTCACCGGCACTGCCCCGCGCAGCCTGCACAGCTTCATCACCGAACACGCAGCGGCTTTCGCCTGATCCAGGAGAACAGCGAGGCCCACGAATCCCGCCTCTGTCCTCCACACCTTCACGGCAGGCTCGTCCCGCTCCAGCGCGCGCCGGGTCGGTACCCCCTGTGACGGTGCAGCACTCGCCATACCCCGGCCACCGACAGGCTGATCGCGGCCAGGCCGAGGGCGGTGTTGCGCAGGGTGGCCATGGTGCGTGGCGCGTGGCCGGTGCGGATCTTGGAGGCGTCCTCGCGCAGGGTGACGTCGCGCAGGTGGTGTACGGCTTCCACTCCCCAGTGTTCGCGGACGTGTTCGGCCAGGTGGGCGGGGGGTGGCCTGGTGCATCGTCAGGTCGGTCGGGGGCGTGGACGCGTTCGAGGGAGAGCTTGCCGGTGGCCAGGATGCGGCGTCGGCGGACGATCTGCAGGACCTGGTCGGCATGGGGGAAGGGCAGGTCGGGAACGGTGGCCACCGTGATCCGTCGGATCTCGTCGCGGCCGCGGAGGGGTGCCCCGGAGGGTCAGGCGCACTCGTCGTTCACGTAGGGCTTCACGCGGCCGACGCTTTCCTTGAGGACGAGGTCGAGCAGTCCGGGGAAGCGCTGGTCCAGCTCTTCCTTGCGCAGGGTGTTGATGCGGCGGGTGCCGATGTCGTGCTGCCGGATGAGACCGGCCTCGCGCAGGACGCGGAAGTGGCGGGTGAGGACGGACGCGGTGACGTCCTGCGTGAAGCCGCTGCAGGCCAGACCGGGGGAGACGGAGAGGGTGACGACGATGGTGAGCCTGGTCTCGTCGGTCAGCGCGCTCATGATCTTGAAGAGGTCGAGGTCGTCCACGTCGGGGTGGATGAGGGGGGACGAGGTGCGGCTGGCCATGAGAGAAGGGTAACGCCGACTACATGTTCGCGTTTGCGCGTACATAGGCTACGGTGAAGGAACGGAACGACCCTTCGTCCGTTATCCGCCGGGTTGCCCATCACCAGTATCACGGCATGCCACCAACGCTTTTTGACGGCGTGGCCTGCATCAAGAACGGAGTACATGCCCCATGACCGCTACAACTGCCCGGGAGTCCAGGACGCAGCAGAGCGAAACGGCCGCGGAGGTGGTCGGCCGCCTGCGTGCGACGTTCAACACCGGCGTCACCCGCCCACTGGACTGGCGTGTCGGCCAGCTGCAGCGGCTGCGGGCCCTGCTGGTCGAGAACGAGCAGGAGCTGACCGAAGCCCTCTGGGCGGACCTGCGCAAGAACGCCGCCGAGGCCAAGGCGCAGGAGATCGACTTCACCGTCGCCGACATCGACGAGACGCTGGCGAACCTCGAGAACTGGCTCCAGCCCCGCCCGGTGGAGGTTCCCGCCCACTTCGGTGGTCCCCACACCACCGCCTACACCACGTACGACCCGCTCGGCGTCGTCCTGGTGATCGCCCCGTGGAACTTCCCGCTGCACCTACTCATCGACCCCATCATCGGCGCCCTGGCCGCCGGGAACACCGTGGTGGCCAAGCCCAGCGAGATCTCGGTGCACACCTCAGCGGTCGCGTCACGCCTGCTGCGACAGTACTTCGACGCCGACGTGCTCACCGTCGTCGAAGGGGGAGCCGAGGAGACCACCGCCCTGCTGGCCCAGCGGTTCGACCACATCTTCTACACCGGCAACGGCACCGTCGGCCGGATCGTCATGGCCGCAGCAGCCCAGAACCTCACCCCGGTCACCCTGGAACTCGGCGGCAAGTCGCCGGTCTTCGTGGCGCCCGACGCCGACGTGGACGAGACCGCCAAGCGGCTGGTCGGCGCCAAGTTCGGCAACGCCGGACAGCAGTGCATCGCCCCCGACTACGTTCTGGCCGATCCCGCTACCGCTGCCGCGCTGGTTCCCGCCCTGCGCGCGGCGGTCGAAGCCCAGTTCGGCTCCACTCCGCAGACCGCAGCCGGCTTCGGCCGGATCATCAACGAGCGGCACTTCGACCGGCTTGCCCGTCTGCTGGACTCCGGCAAGGTGGCGGTGGGCGGCCAGCACGACCGTGATGACCTGTTCATCGCACCGACCGTGCTCACCGATGTCGACCCCGCGTCGCCGGTCATGCAGGAGGAGATCTTCGGTCCGATCCTCGCCGTCGTGGAAGTCGCCGACCTCGAGGCCGCCATCGCCTTCATCAACGACCGCGACAAGCCCCTCGCTCTCTACGCCTTCACCACCTCCGAGGACACCAAGTCACGCCTCGTGAACGAGACCTCCTCCGGCGGCGTCGCCTGGGGCCAGCCGGTGATGCAACTGCTCATGCCCGGCCTGCCTTTCGGCGGCGTCGGCGAAAGCGGCATGGGCCGCTACCACGGCCGCTACTCCCTCGAAACGTTCAGCCACCTCAAGGGCGTGGCGGACGTCCCGCTCGGCTAGTGTCCCGGGTCTCGGTTTGTCTGTGACGGCGAAGACGTAGAGGCGCTGGCCGGTGCGGGTGGCGGTTTCGAGGAAGTCGCAGGCGAGCAGGGCGTGGGCTTGGGAGCGCAGGAAGTCGGCCAGGTGGTGGTCGACCTGAGGGGGCGGGGTCGATTCCCTCGGTGCGCAGGATCTCCTAGACGGTGGAGGCGGCGGTCTTGATGTCAATTCCCTTGTAGGCGTGGCATTTTCCGGCCTCTCGGCGCTGGTGTCATCCATGCCCCACGGCGGCAGGCAGAGACTCAACGTCACCACCGG
>NZ_BBPM01000110.1 GCF_000787775.1 Streptacidiphilus carbonis
TCGTGCGCCTGCCCTTTCGCGGATTGCCCGCGCCGGGCTCGGCGGCGAGTGATACTGCCACGGGTTCTCCCTCTCCTCGCGGGGCTCGCTGCCTACTGCCCGGTCCCGTACTTCGCCAGCACGTTGTCCGAGTACCACTGGATCAGCTGGGTACCGCCGCTGGACTTCCAGGAGGAGATCGCGGCCTGCACGTCGGACACCTTCTTGATGCCGTGGTAGCAGTCCTTGATGGTGTCCTCGACGGCCTGGGCGGCGTCCGCGACGGCGAAGCGGGTCGGCACGGTGACGTTCATGTCGAGGAACACCGGCTTGTAGACGTGCTGGCAGGCGGACGCCTGCCAGGCGCAGACGTCCTTGGTGACCTGGTTCGCGCCGGGGTTGCTGACGACAGCGGGGGGACTGGCCAGGCCCTGGTAGCCCGCGTTCGAAACGTACTTCGTGCCCGCGCTGTTGGCGGTGGGGACACCGTTCACCATGGTGTAGTGGACGCCCTCGACACCGTAGTTGACCATGGTGTACTCGGCCGACCCGAACGGCGCGGCGAGGTAGTTGGCGACCTCCAGCAGCTCCAGGATCTGGTCCTTGGACAGCTTGATGTTGAAGTAGCTGACGTAGGTGGTGGCGGCGCCGAGGAAGGTGCTGGGGGTGGACTTGCCGTCGGCTGCGAAGATGCTGAAGGCGCCGCGGCGGTAGTTCTTGCTGGCCGCGGTCCCGGTCTGGGCGTCGCCGAGGTTCCACGCGCCGAGGCCGTCCCCTGTGATCAGGGTGTGCCCGGCGTAGAAGCGGGTGCCGCCGGCGCTGTTGTTGCCGGCCAGTGTGTCGGGGTGCATGTAGCCGGACTTGGCCAGCTTGTAGTGCCAGTCCAGGGCTTCCAGGAACTGGTCCATCTCGTACTTGTGGACCAGCTTGCCGTCGGCGAGGGTGAACTTGTACGGCACGCCCCACAGCGGGCTCAGATAGGTCCAGACGTCGCCGAAGGCCCAGACGCCGCCTTTGGCGTCGGTCAGCTCCTTGCCCAGGGAGAAGAGGTCGGCGGCGGACTTCACCTGGTCCGCGGTGATGCCCTTGGCGTCGAAGACGTCCCGGCGGAAGAAGGTGGTCCCGGGGAGCGAGAAGCCGCTGGAGAAGCACGGGATGCCGTAGACCTTGTCCTCCCAGGCCCCGTCGGTCCAGGCCCCGGTGGGGATGGCGGCGAGGTTGGGGTACTGCTTGATCTTGTCGCCGGCCAGGTAGGGCGTGAGGTCCGCCAGCTGGGTGCCGACCAGCTCGCCGATGTTGATGCTGGTCTCCCAGGTGGGCAACTGGATCCAGTCGGGGAGTTTCTTGGCCGCCGTCATGGTCGGGACGACGGTGCCGTAGTTGACACCGTCCGCGGGCTTCATCGTCAGGTTGACGCCCAGGGCCTTGTTCATCGCCTGGTAGAAGGAGTTGCCCGGGTCCGGCAGCGCGCCGAACGCCGGGACGATCGCGGTGTAGCTGCCGCCCTTGCCGGGGACCCCGGAGACCGTCTTGACCGGGTTGGCCGGGTAGGCGAGGTAGCCCGGGGAGGTCTTGGTGCCGACCACGCCGTTCACCGAGGGGATGTCCGGGTTGACCGCGGTTCCCTCCACGTAGGTCGGCAGGGCGGCCTGCAGCCCGGCCTTGCTGCTGGTCCCGCCCTTGCTGCTGGTGCTGCCGCCGCCGCAGGCTGACAGCAGCGGCGACAGCGCAGCAGCCCCGGCCACAGCAACGGCACCGTTCACGAAAGTTCTGCGGTTCATTTCGATGCTCATGATGGGCGGCCCTTCGCCTGTTGGGAGGTCATGTCGCGGAGCGGATCCCGGGGGCGTGACGCCCATCCTCGGGAACGGTGTTTCGTTCCTGCGAAACTCTCGAAGCGCTTCAATGTTGCCGAGAGGTTAAGCGGCATTTCGGCTCCTACGCAAGAGGTGTGTCAGGAAACGTCGCATTGAATCTTGAGTTACGTTTCTCGGAAAGTTTCTCTTGACAGTGTCGTGCGCCCATGTCAGCTTCGAAGGGCTTCAACGCTGATTGCCCGGCTGCCGAAAACCTGCAAGGGACTACTACCTGTGAGCACCGCCGCCGCCACGCCGCCCTACCGCGATGCAGGGCTCCCCCTCGGCGAACGCGTCGAGGACCTGCTCTCCCGGCTCAGGCCCGAGGAGCGGATCGCGATGCTGCACCAGTACTCGCCGGCGATCCCCCGTCTGGGCGTCGAGGAGTTCCGCACCGGCACCGAGACCCTGCACGGCGTCGCCTGGCTGGGCCCGGCGACCACCTTCCCGCAGGCCGTCGGCCTCGGCGCGACCTGGGACGAACGCCTGGTCCACGAGGTCGCCGAGGCGGTCTCGGTCGAACAGCGGGCCTTCCACCACCACCGCCCGCCGGCCGACGGCACCGGCCGCATCAGCCTCCAGGGCTGGGCCCCGGTGGTGAACCTGCTGCGCGACCCCCGCTGGGGCCGCAACGAGGAGGGCTACTCCGAGGACGCCCTGCTGTCCGCCCGCCTCGGCGACGCCTTCTGCCGCGGCATGGCCGGCGACGACCCGGCCCGTCTGCGCACCGCCCCGATCCTCAAGCACTTCCTCGCCTACAACAACGAGGACGACCGCTGCACCACCTCCTCCGGCCTGCGGCCCCGGGTGCTGCACGAATACGATTTGGCCGCCTTCCGGCCGGCCATCGCCACAGGGGCCGCCACCGGCGTGATGGCCGCGTACAACCTGGTCAACGGCCGCCCCTGCCACGTCAGTCCGCTGATCGAGCAGCAACTGCGCCGCTGGGCCGAGCCCACCGGACATGAGCTCTTCGTGGTCTCCGATGCCCAGGCCCCCTCCAATCTCGTCGATCCCGAGCACTACTTCGACGACCACGCCGAGTCGCACGCCGCCGCCCTCAAGGCCGGCATCGACTCCTTCACCGACAACGGCGCGGACACCCTGACCACGTTCCAGCGCATCAGCACGGCCCTCGAACTGGGCCTGCTCACCATGGAGGATGTGGACCGCGCGGTCCGCCGGCAGCTGTCGATCCGTTTCCGCCTCGGGGAGTTCGACCCCGAGCCCGGGCCCTACGCCGACATCGCCGGGGAGGCCGTGAACTCGGCCGCCCACCAGGCCCTCGCCCTGCGCGCCGCCACCGAGTCGGCCGTCCTGCTCAAGAACCAGGGACTGCTGCCGCTGTCCGCCGAACAGCGCGTCGCCGTCGTCGGGCCGCTGGCCGGCACCCTCTACGAGGACTGGTACAGCGGCAGCCACCCCTACCGGATCACCGTCGCCGACGGACTCGGCGCAGCCGCCGTCGAGGGCGTGGACCGGATCGCCCTGCACGCCCAGGACGGGCGCGCCCTCACCGCGGTCGGCGCGGAGGGCCTGCTCACCCTGACGGATGCCCAGCTCCAGGACTCCTCCGTCCAGTTCGATCTCTTCGACTGGGACCAGGGAGTGCTCACCCTGCGCTCGGCCGCCACCGGCCGACACGCCTCACTGCGGGACGCGGACCAGGCGGTGGCGGCCGACCGGGACCAGCCGGGAGAGTGGAACGTCCACGAGACCTTCGCCCTGGACGACGCCGAGGGCGGGACCGAACTGCTGCGCAGCGTGCTCACCGGCCGCTGGGCTCAGGCCGATGCCGGGACCGGCGTGATCACCATGACCGCGGAGAGCGCCGACCAGGCGCTGCGGTTCACCCGCAGCGTCGTCGTCGACGGCACGGCCGCCGCGGTCGCAGCGGCCAGTGCCGCCGACGTCGCGGTGGTCGTGCTGGGCAACGACCCGCACATCAACGGCCGCGAGACCGAGGACCGGGCCTGCCTGCGGCTGCCCCAGTCCCAGGAGCGGCTGCTGCGCGCGGTCGCCGCAGTGCGGCCGGACACCGTCCTGGTCGTGATGTCCAGCTACCCCTACGCCGTGGACTGGGCCGACGCCCACCTGCCCGCGGTCCTGTGGACCTCGCACGGCGGCCAGGAGACCGGCCGCGCGCTCGCCCGGGTGCTCCGCGGCGAGGCCGACGCCTCCGGACGCCTGCCGCAGACCTGGTACCGCGCCGGCGACGAACTGCCCGGCCGCCTCGACTACGACATCATCAAGGCCGGCTGGACCTACCAGTACCACCACGCCGCGCCGCTCTACCCCTTCGGCCACGGCCTCTCCTACGCCACCTTCGGGTACGGCGAGCTCAAGGCCCGTGCGAGCGAACTGGCCCAGGACGGGGAGGTCGCCGCGACGGTCGTCCTGACCAACACCGGCACCCGGGCCGGTGTGGAGACGGTCCAGCTCTACGCGAGGGCCCTCGGCGCACGCTATACCGCGCCGCGGCTGAAGCTGATCGCCTTCCGGAAGGTGCGGCTGGCCGCCGGCGAGTCCACCGAGCTGGAGTTCCGGATCCCCGCCGCGGAAGCGCTCAGCCACTGGGACGTGGCCACCGGCGGGTTCACCGTCGACCCCGGACGCTACGACCTGCTCGTCGCCCGGTCGGCCGCCGACCCGGTCGGCAGCGCCCGGCTCACCGTCACCGGACCGCTCCCCGGACCGCGCGAGGTGCTCGGGCGCCCGCTGCGCGCCGCCGATTTCGACGACTGCCAGGACATCGTCCTGACGGACGCCGAGCGTACGGACGGCGACGCCGTCAGCCCGGACGGCAGCAGGGGCGAGCTGCTGTTCCGCAATGTCGACCTGGGCGGCGCGCGCACCGTCGCCGCGGGGGTGTCCCGCACCGCCTCCGGCACCGCAGCGCTCGAACTCTGGTCCGGCGACAGGCTGCTGACGTCCTTCGCGGTGCCCTCGACGGGCGGGAGGTATGTCTGGACAACCGTCACGTCCCCCCTCGCAGTGCCGGGCGAGGGCAACCACGACCTGCGGGTCGTACTCACCGGGGAGCAGCGCCTGACCACGCTGTCCTTCACCCCCTGAGACCGGTGGCGGCCATGCTCATGGCCAGGCCGGGCAGGGCCGCCGCCTCCAGCCACGACCGGACTTCCTTCCCGTTCAGGCAGTCCCCCCCTGCCGATCCCGTCCTCATGGAGACCACCGATGCCCGCACTGCCGTCCCGTGTCCTGTTCGGCGCCGCCTACTACCCCGAGTACCACCGCATGGACCGTGTCGAGGCCGACCTGGACCTGATGGTGGAAGCGGCCTTCACCGTCATCCGCGTCGGCGAGTCGGTGTGGTCCACCTGGGAGCCCGAGAACGGACGCTTCGACCTGGACTGGCTGCAGCCGACGCTTGACGCCGCCCGGTCGCGCGGGATCTCGGTGGTACTGGGCACCCCCACCTACGCCGTCCCGCCCTGGCTGGCCCGGCAGTACCCGGAGATCGCCGCCGAGAACGCCACCGGCCGACGGGCCGACTGGGGCGGTCGCCAGGAGATGGACTTCACCCACCCTGCCTTCCGATTCCATGCCGAACGGGTGATCCGTCGCATTCTCGCCCGCTATGCCGACCACCCCGCGGTGATCGGCTACCAGCTCGACAACGAGCCGGGCTGCCGACTGCCGCACAACACCGGCGTCTTCCAGCGCTTCGTCGACGACCTGCGTTCCCGCTACGGCGACGTGGAGACGCTGAACCGCGAGTGGGGCCTGGTCTACTGGTCGCACCGGCTGACCGACTGGGCCGACCTGTGGACTCCCGACGGCAACGCCCAGCCCCAGTACGACGTGGCCTGGCGCGCCTTCCAGGCCCGGCAGACCAGTGAGTTCATCGCCTGGCAGGCCGACATCGCCCGGGAGTTCGCCCGACCCGACCAGTTCGTCACCACCTGCCTGCACTACAACCACCAGGGGCTGGACGACCAGCAACTGGCGCTGGGCCTGGACGTGATCGCGGCCAACCCCTACTACGAGATGCAGGACGGACTCGCCCTGCCTGCCGCACCCGACCGGCCCTCGCACTCCTGGCTGGCCAGCGGGGTCTGGGGACTGCTCCAGGACGCGGACCGGGCCTGGGCCACCCGCCAGGAACCGTTCCTGGTCACCGAGACCAACGCGCAGAGCGTCGGCGGCACCCACGACACCGCCCCGCCCTTCGACGGCCAGTGGCGCCAGGCGGCCTGGGCGATGGTGGCCCGGGGCGCGCGGATGGTGGAGTACTGGCACTGGCACACCCTGCACTTCGGGACCGAGACCTACTGGGGCGGGGTGCTGCCGCACAGCGGCCGTCCCGGCCGTGCCTACGCCGAGATGGCACGGCTGGGGGCGGAGTTCGCGACGGCCGGGGCGGCTGTCGCCGGGCTGGAGCCCGACTGCGACATCGCCATGGTGTACTCGCTGCCCAGCAAGTGGCTGATGCAGAAGTACCCGCCGCTGGCCAACGCCGAGGGCGGTCCCGACGGCGGCTCGTACCACGGACTGTTCGACCCCTTCTACCGGGGCGCGGTCGAGTCCGGGCGGCAGGTGCGGATCGTGCACGCCCGCCAACTGCACGACCCGGCCGACCCGTCGGCGGCCCTGGACCCCGAACTGGCGGCCCGGCGCCACCCGGTACTGATCGCCGTCGGACTCTACCTGGCCGAGGACGGCATCCTGGACTGGCTCCAGGCCTACGCGGCGGCGGGCGGCCATCTGGTGCTCGGGCCGCGTACCGGCTACGCCGACGAGGAGGCGCGGGCCAGGCCCGAGCCGGCTCCGCCCCGGCTCACCGGCGCGGCCGGGGTCAGTTACCAGGAGTTCAGCAACCTCTCCGGCGACCTGCCCCTGCACACCCCGTCCGGCAGCCCGCTGGACCTGCCGGACGGTGCGGCGGCCACCCGCTGGGCGGACGCGCTGGTGCCGTCCGACGCCGAGGTGCTGGCCGAGTACCACCACCGGCACTACGGCCGCTGGCCCGCGGTCACCAGCCGCGCCCACGGCCGGGGCCGGGTGACCGTCGTCGGCACCGTCCCCGCCCCGGACACCGCCCGGGCCCTGGCCCAGTGGCTGGTCCCGGAGCCACGCGGAGGCTGGCAGCGGCTGCCCGCCTCGGTCACCGCCCTGACCGGCAGCGCCCCGGACGGACGCCGCGTGCACATCGTGCACAACTGGAGCTGGGAGCCGGCCGTCGCCACCGCCCCCTGCGCGCTGGTGGACCTGCTCGGCGGCGGATCCGACGGAGCGGCGAAGGCAGGGATCCCCACCGGGGGGCCGGTCGAGCTGGGGCCGTGGGACGTACGGGTGTTCTCCGCCGAGTAGGGGACCGTCAACTGCGGCACTGAAAGTTTCTTCCTTGATTCCCTTGCATTTTTCTGGAAAGATATTGTTGCACCATGAAACGATCGACTCTCCGGACGCCGTTCGCGTCGGCTGTGCCGGCACACGCGGCACCGCTCCCGGGACGGCCCGGACCGGCCGGAGAGTGCCACAATGACCCCCACGCGGCCGTGGGGACCTCCCGACCGACGGCCCCCGGTGGCAGCGCGGCCGCGCAAGGGAATCTGGAAGGGTGAACGTGACGACGGACTACCGAGCGGGTGAGCCGACGGCTGACGAACAGCGCTCGCAGGGGGAAGGGCCGGGCTCGGTCACGATCGCCTACATCGCGGAAGCGGCAGGCGTCTCCATCCCCACCGTGTCGAAGGTGCTCAACCGGCGCACGGGTGTCTCCGACCGGACCCGCGCCCGGGTCGAGGACCTCATCACCCTCCACGGCTACCGCAAGCCCATCGCCAACCGCACCAACACGGTGGAGCTGCTGTTCCGCGAGCTGGAGAGCATGTGGGCGACCGAGGTCATCCGGGGCGTGGAACGGGTCGCCCGCAAGTACCGCTTCGGCCTGACGGTGACCGAGCTCGCCTCCCCCGACGGCCAGGCCGCGACCTTGGACGACACCATCGGCCGTCGCCCCAACTGCGTGGTGTCGGTCGCCCAGCTGACTGCGGCCGAACGCGCGCAGCTGCACGCCAAGGGGATTCCTCTGATCGTCTTCGACCCCGTGGACGAACTCCCCGACGACGTGCCCTTCGTCGGCACCACCAACTTCCGCGGAGGCCACACCGCCACCCGGCATCTGCTGGAACTGGGGCACCGCCGCATCGCCATGATCACCGGTCCGGACCACCCCGTCTGCCTGACCCGCAAGGCCGGCTACCTCTCCGCGCTGGCGGAGTCCGGCGTGACCGCAGACCCGACGCTGCTGGTCCAGGCCCATCTGCTCCGCGAGTACGGGTACGCAGCCGCGCTGGAACTCCTTGCCCGCAGCGACCGGCCCACCGCGATCTGCACCACCAACGACATGCAGGCGCTCGGCGTCTACCAGGCCGCCAGGGAGCTCGGCCTGTCGATTCCCGACGACCTGAGCGTGGTCGGCTTCGACGATCTGCCGATCGCCGCCTGGGTCGAGCCGCCGCTGACCACCGTGCGCCAGCCACTGACCGAGATGGCGGTCGCCGCCGCGGAGCTGGCGCTCACGCTGGGCCGCGGCGAAGACGTGCCGCAGGCCGGGGTCGAGATCGCCACCACGCTCTCGGTCCGCGGAAGCACGGCCCCACCGAAGCGCGGCACGCCCCGCGCGGGCAAAGTGGCGTCGAAGTAGCCGTCCCCGGCGGCGCCCGGGGCACCACCCCCGGGAACAGACCACCGACAGCCCGCGAACAAGCCCGGCGCGCAGCGACAGCGAGCACATCCTGCTCGGCCCCGGCCGCTTCAACCGAACCAGCGGAGCCCTGCTCCCGCCGTGGGCCCCGGTGTCCTGCCCCAGCACCGGCTCGAACTCGGGCCGGCCGACTTCGCGTTCGTACTGACCCCCCGCAGCGGAGCTGAGGCGGCGGAACTGAGACGGTGACTCGCGGCCGGCGCCGCGGCCGCGAGTCACCGAATCCGTACCGGTGCGGGGGAACCCGTCGTCAGGAAGAGGACACCGAGAACGAGTTGGTGTTGAAGTTCAGCCCGCCGGAGGACGACGTGATCTCGTAGCCGAACTGGACGTTGCCGAGGGTGACGTCGCCGATCCAGTGCTTGCTGTTCTCGATCCAGTTCATGACGGCCAGGATGTCAACGGTCGAGGAGCTGGTGTTGGAGGTGCGGACGAAGGAGAAGACGGCGTTGGCGCCGTTGCTCCCCTTGTACACGGTCCAGGTGCTGCCGCCCACCGAGGCGGTTCCCTGGGAGGTGCCGAGCGGGCCGACAGCACCCGTCTTGTTCATCCAGAGCATGATCTCGTCGGCGTTGTTGGAGTCCCAGATGTCGTACGTGGTCTCGTACGCGCCGCTGGAGGGCACGCTGACGTTGAAGCTGGACTTCACCGAGCTCAGCGCGCTGAGCTGCTTGCCGATGTAGCGGGAGGCGTTGGGGTACGACTTGATGCCGCCGGTGTTGGGGTGGTTCGCCCATACGCCCCAGTTGCTGTAGGAGTTGGCCCAGATCGTCTGGGGGCCCGCGCCGCTGCCCCAGATGTCGTTGTAAAGGGTGTAGCCGCCGTTGGACCACGTGCCCCACTGGGCGCTGGACGACCAGGTCGCGGCGTGCGCCGGTGCGGCGGCCAGTCCGACCGCCGCGGCCGCGGAGGCGAAAAGGCCCAGGATCGTACGCCGGCTGCGCAAGGTGGTACGCATGGGGGCTCCGTTCTGCTTGAGGTGACAGCTGCGGCTGACGATGGCAGTGCGACGTGCGACTCCGACCGCCAATGTCGAAGCGCTTCAACACCCCACATTGTCAGGTACATGCTGTCCGTGGTGGGATGTGCCATACGATGACAGTCGAATTGTCGAAGGCGCAACAACTAACGCACGGGAATCTTCACCGCAGGCATCAGCGCCACAGGCATCATCAGGACGGCGGCCAGGTGCCGCAGCAATCGGCGCTGCTGCGCCGATTGCTGCGGCACGCCCGGAGTCAGCTCCGCAGGGTCCACCCCTGGTTCGCTCCGCCGGAGCAGCTCCACAGCTGGATCTTCGTACCGTTGGCGGTACCCGTTCCGGATGCGTCGAGGCACAGCCCCGACTGCACACCGGTGATCGTGCCGTTGGCGTTGAGGTTCCACTGCTGGTTCGCCTGGCCGTTGCAGTCCCAGATCACCGCCGCGGTGCCGTTCGCGGTGCCCTGGCCGGAGGCGTCGAGGCACTTGTTGCCGTAGACGGTGAGCTGCTTGCCGGAGGTGTAGGTCCACCGCTGGTTCGAGCCGCCGTTGCAGTCCCACAGCTGTGCCTGAGCGCCGTTGGCCGTGGTGGAGTCGTTCATGTCGACGCACCGGCCCGACTGCTGGCCGACGATCTCCTGGTTGCCGGTGGTGGGCGGCGGGCTGGTCGGGGGC
>NZ_BBPM01000109.1 GCF_000787775.1 Streptacidiphilus carbonis
CGCCGCGCCTGCCGCCGCCGCCGGCGCGGACGCCGTCACCGGGCGACGGCTCGCGGTGCTGCCGCCGCCGCTGCCGGGCTCGCGTGCGGCGGGGAGCCGGTCCGCGGGGCCGCGATGGATGAGCTGCTGCGGGATCAGCACCACCACGCCGGTGCCGCCGCGCGAGGACGGGCGGAAGGAGACCGTGAGGCCGTGCTTGCGGGCCAGGCAGCCGACCACGGCCAGCCCGAGCCGGGTGCCGCCCAGCGTCATCAGGTTCAGCGGTTCGGACGAGACCAGCCGCTCGGCCCTGGCCAGGGTGGCGGCCGGCATCACCAGGCCGCCGTCCTCGACGGTGATCACCACGCCGGAGTGCATCTCCTGGACGTAGACGTGCACCTCCTCGGTGGGCGGGGAGAAGGTGGCGGCGTTGTCCATCAGCTCGGCCAGGGCGTGCATCACGCCCTCCGCCGCGTACCCGGCCACCGCCACGGTGCTCGCGGAGTGCAGCCTGACCCGCTGGTAGGCGCTGATCCGGCCCATCGCGCCGCGAAGCACGCTCTCCATCACGATCGGCTTGGTCCAGCGCCGTCCGGAGCGGGCCCCGGTCAGCACCGCGATGCTGTCGGCCAGGCGGCCGGCCTGGGCGGTGCCGTGGTCCAGCCGCAGCAGGTCGCCGAGGACCTCCTCGTTGTGCCGGTTCTCCATCTCGCGCAGGTCGGCCAGCATGCTGGTGGCCAGCGCCTGGACCCGGCCTGCGGCGTTGGCGCAGGCCGCCATGGAGGAGGCGCGCAGCCGCTCGCTGGTGCCGACCTCCTGGACCAGGGTGCGCAGCACCTGCTGGTGGGTCTCGTCGAGGTGCGCCGGGGCCTGCGCCAGCACGGTCTCCATCGAGGCGCCCTGGCGCAGCCGCTGGACCGCCTGCGGGATGGCCTGGCCCGTCAGCTGCTCGGCCTCGCCGACGAACTGGTCCACCTGGGCCACCAGTTGGCCGATCTCCGCTTCCAGCGCGGCGGACCTGGCCTTCTCGGCCTCCAGAGCCGCCCGCACGGCGTCCTCCGCGGCGACGGCGCGCTTGCACTCGGCGTCGGCGTTCCAGGCGTCATGACGGGCGATCCGGGCATCGCCCGCGGCCTGGTTGGCCGCCTCGGCCTGCTGGGCGACCGAGCGCTCGGCCTCCGCCCGCACCGCGTCCAGGCGGGCCCGGTGGGCGCGGGCGGTGCCGGCCCGGAGCAGGGCCAGCACCAGCACGATGCCCAGCAGCAGTGCCGCCGCGCCCCCGAAGCAGGCGATCGGCACCCGGTCCGACGCACCGGCCCGGGCCGCCGACCAGGCGGCCACCGCTCCGGCCAGCACCGCCGCCAACGGGGGAACGAGCCAGGACCACACCTTTGACCTGCGGTGTACATCCGGAGGGCGGGGGGACATCTGGACAGACATCAATCAGTTCCTCGTGGCGAGCGGAAGAAATTATCGTATGACCACGCAGGCCACACACTACCCGCTTAAAACACCTGCAACTGACGCCACTTGACGCCCCCACAGCAACGGGCGGGGCGGCCGGAACGACCCTTCCTGAACAGGAGAGACGGCTGCGTCGGGCGCCGGACTGATCACGAACGGGGAGCACGAACGGGTGTTTCGGCGAGGAGCGGCTACGATCCGCCTGCCCTGTGTCAATCCCGTGAAAGTTCTGCAGGCAGCTCGCCAATGGCACCGGCTTCTCCGACGCCGGTGGCCAACGCCGCGGCACCGTGCCACCGGAACCCGTCCGGTGGCACGGCACCCGTGCTGCGGAATTCAGCGGACCAGGGCGAGACTCTCCTCGTCGGCGGGGATTCCGTCCGCCGCCGCGGCCTCCGCGACGTCCGCTCCTTCGAACCCTGCTTCGGGCGCCGCGGCCCTGCGGGGCAGCGCGAACATCAGGGCGAAGGCCACCAGCAGGCCGCCGGCCACCCACCACAGCGAGTCGGTGAACGCCCCGCCGAAGATCTGCGCGGTGCTGTGCCGGGTCCGGTCGGCGTGCTCGACCACACCGAGGAAGCAGACCGAGACCAGGCCCATCCCCAGCGCCGCGCCCAGCTGCATGGTGGTGTTGATCAGGCCGGACGCCGACCCCGCGTGCTGCCTGGGCACCTCGGACAGCACCGCGTCGGTCAGCGGGGCCACGATGAGGCCCATCCCCGCGCCCATCACCAGCAGCGGCAGGATCATCTGCCAGGAGTGCAGCCCGCCGCCGTAACGGCCGACCTCCCAGGCGTAGAGGGCGGTGCCCAGGGCCATCACCAGGGCGCCTGCCTGCAGCACCTTGCGTCCGAACCGGGGCACCAGCAGCTGGACCGAGAGCCCGGCCGCGGTGGAGACGCCGATCGCGAACGGCAGCCCGGTCAGCCCGGCGTGCAGCGGGGTCCAGCCGAGGCCGAGCTGCATGTAGAGGGTCCACACCAGGAAGAAGATCCCGCAGACCACCCCGTGCACCAGCTGGACGCCGATACCGGCCGCGAAGCTCCTGACCCGGAACAGCGACAGCTCCACCAGCGGCGAACCGTCCCTGGCCGCCTTGGCCCGCTCGTAGCGCACGAACACCGCGAACACCGGCAGGCTGGCGGCCATCGACACGAAGCCCCAGAGCGGCCAGCCCGACTGCTGACCCTGCATCAGCGGGTAGAGCAGCATCAGCAGGCCCACTGCCGCGAGCAGGACGCCGACCAGGTCGAGCCGCAGCGCCTTCGGGGCCTTGGACTCGGTGATGTAGCGGACGCCCAGGACCAGTCCGGCGACGCCCAGCGGCAGGTTGATCAGGAAGATCGGCCGCCACTGCAGGCCGAACAGGTTCCACTGGGTCAGCAGCGCCCCGAACAGCGGTCCGGTGACCGCGCCCAGGCCGATCATCGCGCCGAACATCCCGAACACCTTGCCGCGCTCCTCGGCCGGGAAGGTGGTGTGGATGATCGCCAGCACCTGCGGCACCATCATCGCCGCCGCCGCGCCCTGCAGCAGCCGGGTGGCCACCAGCATGTCCGGACCCACGGCCAGGCCGCAGAGGGCCGAGGCGGCGGTGAAGCCGCCGATGCCGATCAGGAACATCCGCTTGCGGCCGACGATGTCGCCCAGCCGTCCGCCGGTGATCAGCCCGATGGCGAAGGCCAGGGCGTAGCCGGCGGTGATCCACTGGACCGCGCTGAAGGAGGCGCCGGTGTCCTTCTGGATGCTGGGGACGGCGATGTTGACGATGGTCACGTCCACCATGTCCATCAGACTGGCGGTCATCACCACCGCGAGCGCCAGCCACCTCCTGGGGTCCAACGGAGCTGCTGCTGACTCGTCCTGCGTGGTCATCGGATTGCCTTTCGACTGGTCCGGCTGCGGTACGTCCGACTCTAGGAGGCATGTAGGTCAGATCCTGTCCGCCTTGTCGGGCATCCTTGGAGCCATGACGGACACCCCGGCACGACTGCTGACCCTGCTCTCCCTGCTGCAGACCCCTCGCGAGTGGCCCGGCAGCGAACTGGCCGAGCGCCTCTCGGTCAGCCCGCGGACCGTCCGCCGCGACATCGACCGGCTGCGCGAGCTCGGCTACCCGGTCGAGGCCACCATGGGAGCGGTCGGCGGGTACCGGCTGGTGGCCGGAAAGGCGATGCCGCCGCTGCTGCTTGACGACGAGGAGGCGGTCGCCATCGCGGTCGGCCTGCGGGCGGCCGCGGGCAGCCCGGTGGACGGGATCGAGAGGGCCTCGATGCGGGCCCTGGCCAAGCTGCAGCAGGTGCTGCCGTCACGGCTGCGGCACCGGGTGGGGGCGCTGAGCGCGGCCACCGTCTCGCTGGCCGGCTGGGCCGGGGCGACGGTGGACCCGGAGGTGCTGACGGTGCTGGCCTCCGGCACCGCCGGGCGGGAGAAGCTGCGCTTCGGCTACCAGGCCGCGGACCAGGCGGAGAGCCACCGGCTGGTCGAGCCGCACCGGCTGGTCACCGCGGGGCGCCGCTGGTACCTGGTCGCCTACGACGAGGACCGCACGGACTGGCGGCTGTTCCGGGTGGACCGGGTGCGTGAGCCACGGCTCACCGGAGCGAGGTTCGCCCTGCGGGCGCTGCCCGGGGACGACCCGGCGGCCTTCGTCCAGCAGAAGCTCAGGGGGCTGCAGCGGACGGTCCGGGCGGTGGTCACGCTGTACGCGCCGGCCGAGCGGATGGCGGCGCGGCTGGGCGGGAGCGTCGATCGGATCGATCCGATCGACGAGAACAGCTGCGTGCTGTACACGCGGGCGGACGCGATGGAGTGGCTGGCGGTGCGGTTGGCCATGCTGGGCTGCGAGTTCGTCGTGCAGGAACCGGTGGAACTGAGGGAGTACCTGGCGGCGCTGGGTGCGAGGGTCTCCCGTTCGGCGGGGTGACCGTTCGCGCAGCTCCCCGCGCCCCTGCTAACCCGAGGGGCGCGGGGAACTGCGCGAACGGACACCGTCGACCGAGGTTCAGGTCACCACAGTCGGGTCAGCAACCGCTCCACGAAGTTGGGCCGGTCGACCGGCAGCCGTCCTTCCTCGCGGTAGCGGACCGTGCTGCTCTCCCAGTCGAAGTAGCCCCGCATCCACCCGGCCATGCCGTCCCGGTACTGCTCGACGGCCTGCCGCTCGCTCCGGTCCAGCCCGAGCCGCAGGCACAGCTGCGGCAGCTCCTCGGACAGCCGCACCCATTCGTCGACCATCCACTGGGCCTGGGCCTGCACCGCCGCCTGGGCCTCCGTGAGCCCGCACTGGCGCTCGTGCTGCAGCACCACCACCAGGTTGTAGACGTCGCCGCGCGGCGCCTCCTTGTCGTAGGACCAGACGTCGTTGTTGATGGCCGGGGCGTCCCCGGCCAGCAGCCGCATCTGGCGCAACTCCGGGCTGTGGAAGGCGATCGGCGGCACCTCCTGGTGGAAGCGCTCGATCATGTCCAGCACCGTCTCCACCCCGGACGCGCCGCGCCGCAGCAGCATGTAGGCGTCCCTGGTGGGAATCGCCGCCGCGCCGCCGTCCCGTTCGGCCTCGGCCGCGAGGGTGCGGCCCAGCGCCTCGTTGGGGTGGGCCGCGAAGTACCACTCCCAGTGGTACGAGGCCCGGGCCCGCCACCGCGGCGACATGCCCTGGCAGCCGCGCCTCCACAGGTCGGCGAAGGCGGAGTTGACCGGGGTGTCCGGGATGTCGGCGGCAGGACGGCCGCCCGGCTCGCTGCGGGCCAGTTCGATGAGCGGCGTGCAGACCCTGGCGACCTCGGCGGGGTCCAGCCCCAGGTCGCTGTCGAACTGGTCGTCGAAGAGGAAGTAGAAGGCGCACTGGTCGACGGCCAGGCAGAGGTCGTCGAGTTCCAGGTCGGGGAAGCTGGCCGCGGCCAGCCCCGCTATGTTCCAGCGCTCGTAGAGCGCTGCGGCCTCCGGACCGCGCAGCATGTCGTGCGCGCGGAGCCAGTCGAGATTGCGCTGTGCGGCAGTGTCCCTGCGGGGGTTGGTCCGCTGGGGGAAGGGGAGCTGCAGTTCCACGTCCAGTCCCTTCGTCAGGCGCAGTCGGTTCGGGTGACGCTACCGGATGTGATCTTTTCCTGTGAGGCTTTGATCGGTCATATGTTCAAGTATCAACCGTAGTTGGCCAAGAAAGCCCCCTCCGTTCTGCCGAGTCCTCGCATGCCGGTGCCCGACTGGCATAGCTTTGGTGCAGACGGCGATGGACGGAGCACAAGCGGTGACCGATCGCGAACTGTACGAGCGCGACGAGGCTACAGGGCAGGCCGAGCAGGCCTTGCAGGACCTCTGCGAAGGAGCCCGGTCCGGGCTCACCGGACTCGGCAGCCTGCTGCTCTACAGCGGTTCGGCGGGGCAGGGGAAGACCAGCCTGCTGGCCCGGCTGCGCCAGGCCGCGGCCCGGGAGCGGGACTGCACCGTGCTCTACTCCCGCGGCGGCGAGCAGCAGCGCAACGTCCCCTTCAACATCGTCAGGCAGCTGTTCCAGCCGGTGCTGGCCAAGCGCTCCACCGAGGGGCGCCAGGAGCTGCTGGACGGGTCCAACTACGATCTGGCGGCACCGGCGCTGGGCCTGGCCGTGCCCGCCCCGGGCGCGGCCAACGACCCCCAGGGCGTCCAGGACGCGCTCAACTGGGTGGTGACCCAACTCGCGGTCCGCGAGGGCCCGTTGCTGCTGATCATCGACGACCTGCACTGGGCCGACGCGGAGTCGCTGGCCTGACTCTCCTCCTTCACCTCGCGCATCCCCGGCCTGCCGCTGCTGGTCGCCGGCGCCTACCGGCCCGAGGAGCTGCCGGCGGTGGGCGAGCCGATCCCGGCGGCCGCCAACCGGGGCAACCTGCTGAAGCTGCGCAACCTCACCCCGGGAGCGGTCGAGGACCTGCTGCGCAGCGAGTTCGGCGCGGAGGACTGCGACGACGTCTTCTGCCGCGAGTGCTGGGAGATCACCGGCGGCAATCCGCTGGACATCAGCCTGGTCGTCAACAAGATGAAGGAGCGTCAGCTCGACCCGGTGGAGGAGAGCATCCCGCAGCTGCGCGACCTGGTGGCGGCCGGGCGCGGTCCCGCGATCATCGAGACGCTGGGGCGGATGCCGGCCGACACCTACCGCTTCGCCCTCGCCGCGGCCGTGCTGGACAACGAGATCAACCCGGACGTGGCGGCAGCCATCGCGGTGGTGCCCCCGGCCGCGGCCCGCGACGCCGTGGAGCAGCTGCGCGAGGAGGGGATCCTGCGGGAGGACCACCACTCCGTGTCCGGGCACACGGTGCTGGAGTTCTGCCACCCCACCATCGGTACCGCCATCTACCAGTCGATGCGGCTGACCGCGTTCCGCACCTCGCTGCACGGCCAGGCCGCCAAGGCGGTGCTGGCGGCCGGCGGTACCGAGGCGGACGCCTCCCGGCACCTGCTGGAGGTGCTGCCCGAGGACGACCTGGAGGTCGTCAAGCAGCTGCGCAAGGCCGCCGACCAGCACCTGGCCGTCGGCGCGCCGGACGCCGCCAAGCGCTGCCTGGAGCGCGCCCTGCTGGAGCCCCCGGCCGACGAGGACCGCGCCGACGTGCTGTACGAGCTCGGCTGCTCGACCCTGCTCACCGCGCCGGACGTCACCATCAGCCATATGCGCCAGGCCCTGGACGCCGATCCCGGGCTCACCGCGGAGCGCCGCGAGCTGGCCACCCTGCGGCTCAGCTCCGCGCTCGGCCACAGCAACATGGTCAAGGAGGCCGCCGAGGCCGCCGCCGAGGAGATCGAGCGCACCGAACCCGGGCTGAGCCGCACCCGGCTCCAGGCCGCGTACTTCATGTGGCGGGCCTTCCTGCGCGAGGAGCCGGACGGCGTCGAGCGCTCGCGCCGGCTGGCCGAGCTCGCCGCCGAGCTGACCGGATCGGACTCGGGGGCGCTGGCGGTACGGGTGCTGCGGGCGTTCGACCTCACCCAGCGCGGCAAGGACTCCGGTGAGGCGCTGGCGCTGGCCGAGCAGGCCTACAACCGGGGCAGGCTGGCCGAGGGGATCGACTGGACCAACCAGGTCTGGGGCTTCGAGATCCCGGTGCTGCTCGGCCTCACCTTCGTCTACAACGACCGGCTCGACCTGGCCTCCGAGCTGTTCAACCAGGCGGCCCAGGAGTTCGAGCTGGCCGGCTGGAGCGGCGGCCACCTGTCCTTCGCCAACTTCATGCGCGGCCTGGTGCTGTACCGCTGGGGCCGGCTGGAGGAGGCGGAGAACTTCCTCTGGAAGACCCTGAAGCGCTCCGACCGGATCGGTCGCGGCACCCCGCTGCAGTGGGACCTGGTCTCGCTGCTCTGCGACACCCTGATCGCGCGCGGCCGGATCGAGCAGGCCGTCGAGCTCGCCGAGTCGTACGACTTCAAGCCGCCGTTCTCGCCGGTGATGGTGGTGCCCGACGCGCCCACCCTGTACGGGCGGCTGCTGCTGGAGCAGGAGGGCCGGGAGAAGGAGGCCGCGGAGATCCTCGCCGAGGCGGGCCGCGGCCTGGACGACAAGGAGTGGCACAACGGGCTCTGGGCGCCCTGGGCGGGGCCGCTGGCCGTGGCCATCGCCGAGGAGGAGCCGGAGCGGGCCAGGGCGATCACCACCGAGGCGCTGAAGCGGGCCGAGCGGGTCGGCGCCAACTCGGCGGTCGGCAGTGCGCTGCGCTGGTGCGCCGCGGTGAACCCGCCCACCCAGGCGGTGACCCTGCTGCGGCAGGCCGTGGAGCGGCTGGAGCAGTCCCCGGCCGCGTACGAGCTGGCGCTGGCGCTGGTCGACTACGGGTCCGCGCTGCGCCGGACCGGGCGCCCGCGGGAGGCCGCGGACGCGCTGGGGCAGGGCGTGCAGCTGGCGGCGCAGTGCGGGGCGGACCGGCTGGTGGTCCGGGCCCGGTCGGAACTGGCGGCGGCCGGCGCCAGCTCGGAACGGCTGCACGCGATCGCCGCGCGGGTGCTCAGCGAGACCGAACGGGAGGTCGCCGAACAGGCCGCGCGGGGCGTTCCGGCCCAGCGGATCGCGGCCGAGCTGGGGGTCACCCCGGCGGTGGTCGCCCAGCGGCTGGCTTCGGTGTACCGGAAGGTGGGTACCGGGCCCGAGGGGCTGGCGGCGGCGATCGGTCTGGAATAGTGGCTGTTCGCCCGCTGTTGTCGGCACCAGGCCAGAGTCTTTTCGACACGACAGGAAGCAGGCGGCACAGATGAGCACGCTCGAGCTCACCAAGGACAACTTCAACGAGGTCGTTGAGCAGAGCCCCTTTGTTCTGGTCGACTTCTGGGCGTCCTGGTGCGGCCCTTGCAAGATGTTCGCACCGGTGTACGACAAGGCGTCGGAGGCCAACCCGGACCTGGTCTTCGCCAAGGTCGACACGGAGGCCCAGCAGGAGCTCGCCGCGGCGTTCGAGATCCGCTCGATCCCGACTCTGATGATCATTCGCGACCGGACGGTCGTCTTCTCGCAGCCGGGGGCGCTGCCCGCGCCGGCGCTCGAAGATTTGATCAAGCAGGCCCGGGCGCTGGACATGGACGAGGTGCGGCGCGAGACCGGGCAAGAGGCCGCGGAGGGCTGAGGCGGGACTTCGGGGGCGGACCGTGCACGGCTGGTCGTGCAGTTCCCCGTACCCCTGGTGGGTGCGACGTGCCGGCGCGCGCGAACGCTAACCCCGGCCGGAGGACCAGCTGCGGTGCGGGCGGTACTCGACGATGGTCAGGGCGATGGCGACGTTGCGGTCGACCAGTTCGTCGAGGCTGAGGGCGCCGTCGGGGCGGAACCACTGGGCCACGGCGTTGCACATGGCGATGACCGCGCGGCGGGCCTCGTCGGGGTACGGGGTCAGGAAGACCCCCTCCGCCACGCCGGCGTCGATCGCGTGGCGGAACAGGTTGGTGGCCTCGGCGTGCCGGCTGCTGTAGGTCGCCAGCCGCTCCGGGTCGAGGCTGCGCTCCTCCGACAGCAGGATGTTGCTCCGCGCCAGGTGTTCGGCGCGGAACCGCGTGGTCGCGGCGACCACCGCCGACAGCCGGTCGGCCGGCTCCTCGCCGACCTCGGCCAGGGCCCGGGCGCAGCTGGCGAAGTAGGTGTCCAGGCTCTCGTCGAGGATGGCGTGCAGCAGCTCCTGCTTGCCGGAGTAGTAGTGGTACATCGCCGAGAGGCTCATCCCGGCGCGCTGCGCGATCGCGCGGATCGAGGCCGTGCCGAAGCCCTGCTCGGAGAACTCCTGCCGGGCGGCCTCCAGTAGCGCGTCCTGTCCGGAGGGTCGCATCGGCGCGGTCCTTACTGGGTGGGTCGTACTGAGCGGGATGGCTACAGATCGATCGTTAAGATCCTAGCCGGGTTTCTCCGGAAAGCACCCGGTGGATGGCCTCCGTCACATCACCGCACCGGGCTGGACAGTAATCCCCGGCGTCCGTGATTTAACGATCGTTCGGGTTGCCGACGCGGGCGCTGCAGGGTGCGCGCGGCGGTCCGCCATGCCGACGGCATCGCCCGGCGTTCCGTCCGGTGGCGGCCTGAGGGGCCCTCAGTGACCGCTGTCACCAGGGGTGCTGTTGTTTTGTCAGTGCCTCTGGGTACTCTGCGTGGCACGTGCAGGACGGTCCGTCGATCCTCTTCGGCTATCCCGCCGGTTAACGGGCAGGGAACCAGGAGAGGCCGTGCGACCGTCCCGTACGGCACGAGAACGGGAGTACGCCATGACCACCATGATCGACACTTCGTCGCTCGCGACGGCCACCTGTCACCTCTGCCCGCCGGGGGGCGGCACCGTCGTCGCCACCTACTCTGGGGACGGTCCGGCCAGCCGGGCGGGGGACCGGGCCCGGTCCGAGGCCTGGCAGACCGGGGTGCAGCACCACGACCACTACGACCCGGCGCTGGACGCCTTCGTGGTGGTCCGCCACCAGCCGTAGCGCACGGCCGCAGGACGGGACGAGGCCGACAGCCCCATCTGCTGTCGGCCTCGGGTGACCCTCTCCGGCC
>NZ_BBPM01000108.1 GCF_000787775.1 Streptacidiphilus carbonis
CCCCCCCCGGCCGCCGGCACGGGCGGCAAGGGCGCCGGCACGGCGACCACGGCCGCCGCCGCGGCCACCGCGGCCGCCGGGACCGCCACCACGGCGGCCGCCGTGGCGACCACCACCAAGGCCGCCGCCCCGACCACCGCGCCGGCGGCCACGCCCACCAGCCCGGCCTGGATCAGTAACTGCACCTACTACTACGGCACCACCCAGACCCAGTACGGCGACACCGGTAACCGGGTCAAGCAGGTCCAGTGCATGCTGGTCAACCGCGGCTACGGGGTCGGCTCCTCCGGCGTGGACGGCCAGTTCGGCACCGGGACCCAGGCGGGGGTGACGGCCTTCCAGAAAGCCAAGGGCCTGCAGGTGGACGGCCAGGTCGGCCCGCTGACCTGGGCCGCCCTGCGCTCGACCAGCAACTGACGGTCCGTCGATGATGAGGGATCAGACCCGGTTTGTGTAGAAGACCCGGGTCAGCACCAGGCAGAGCGCGTAGTAGCCGAGGAAGGCGATGTACGCGGCGTTGCCGTTGTGCGAGCCCAGGAACGACTGCCGGAAGGCGATGTTGACCAGGACCCCGCCGAAGGCGCCGATCGCCCCGGCGATGCCGATCAGCGCCGAGGCGCTGCGCCGGGAGGCGCGTTCGGCCTGTTCGGGGTCGGCGCCCTCGGCGACGGCGACCTCGGCCCTGGTGCGGAAGATCGCCGGGATCATCTTGTAGGTCGAGCCGTTGCCGATCCCGCTGAGGGCGAAGAGCAGCACGAAGCCGCCGAGGAACAGCCCCAGCGAGTGCTGCTCCGAGGCGACCAGCACCACGATCGTGGCCGCCGCCATGGCCGCGAAGGTCCACAGGGTGATCCTGGCCCCGCCGACGCGGTCGGCGAGCAGTCCGCCGAGCGGGCGGGACAGCGAGCCCAGCAGCGGGCCCAGGAAGGTCAGGTAGGCGGCCTTCAGCGGGGTGTCGAACTGGGTGTGGAACTGCACCTGGAGCACCTGGCCGAAGGCGAAGCCGAAGCCGATGAAGGAGCCGAAGGTGCCGATGTAGAGGGCCGACACCACCCAGGTGTGGTAGTCCTTGGTCGCGTCGCGCATGGCCCTGCGGTCGTTGCGCAGCATGGTCAGGTTGTCCATCCGCAGGGCCGCGCCCAGGGCCGCCAGTACGATCAGCGGGATGTAGACCAGCACCAGCAGCCGCGGGTGCGCGGCCCCGGCGGTGGCCAGCACCAGCAGCGCGATCAGCTGGACGGCCGGCACCCCCAGGTTGCCGCCGCCGGCGTTGAGGCCCAGGGCCCAGCCCTTGAGCCGCTGCGGGTAGAAGGCGTTGATGTTGGCCATCGAGGACGCGAAGTTGCCGCCGCCGACCCCGGCGACCGCGGCCGCGACCAGCAGGGTGGAGTAGCTCACCCCGGGGTGCAGCACCACCGCGGCGAACACGGTGGGGACCAGCAGCAGCAGGGCGCTGAAGACGGTCCAGTTGCGGCCGCCGAAGCGGGCGACGGCGAAGGTGTACGGCAGCCGCAGCACCGAGCCGCAGGCGGTCGGGACGGCGGTGAGCACGAACTTGCCGGCCGCGTCGATGTGGTACTGCGGTCCCAGGAAGAGGACCAGGACCGACCACAGGCTCCACACCGAGAATCCGATGTGTTCCGACAGGATGGAGAAGACCAGGTTGCGCCGGGCGGTCACGGCCCCGGTCCGCTCCCAGAACCCGTCGTCCTCGGGACGCCAGTCCGTGATGGTCCTGGACCGGGGTGGTGTGGCCGTACCGACGGTGCTGTCGACTGCTGCGCTCATGGATGGACCAGCCTCACGTAGAGGGACGTTGGTGACTGGTTCCCATGCTGGTGGGGCGAGGTTTCCTACCTTGCGCGCTGCCGGTTCGGGCGCGCTACGGTTCCCGCACACCGTCCCCGGGGGCGTGTGAGGGACGGCTGCGCACCGGCCAGCGGCGCAGGTTGGCGCTGCTGCCGTCGGGTGCGGTGTCCTCGTCCAGGCAGTCCCCGGTCTCCAGGGCGAAGGCCTGCTTCAGCATCGGGGAGACCACGACCTGCACCGCGCCGCGGTTGCCGATCAGTCCCCGGGAGAGGACCTGGGCGCCGCTGAACGGGTCGCGGTTGTCCAGCGCGTGGAGCCCGTCGGCCGGGTCGCGGAACAGTGCCACCTGTTCGGCGCCGAGCAGCACGGCGACCCCGCGCCCCGGCAGCAGGTCGTCCAACTCGCAGACCTGGACCCAGCTTTCGCCGTCGTGCAGCTCGACGGCGGTGCGGACCGGGGTGTCCCGATCGACGGCGACTGATTCGAGTGCGACGGTTTCGAGGGCGAGCAGTTCGGTCATCGGGTGCGTACCTCCAGGCTGGCGCCGCCGATCAGGACGTGGCCGTCCTCATCGGGGCGGGCGGGTCGGATCTGGTCGCGTTCGGGGACGAAGCGGACCGTGGGGTCGGGGGTTCCGGGCGCGTTGACGAAGGAGACGAAGCGCCGCAGCCGCTGCGGATCGGCGAGCACGGCGGCCCACTCGTCCTGGTAGGTCTCGACATGACGGGCCATCATCTGGTCCAGCTCGTCGGCGATGCCCAGCGAGTCCTCCAGGACCACCGCGCGCAGATGGTCCAGGCCGCCCTCCAGCCGGTCCAGCCAGGGCGCGGTGCGCTCCAGCCGGTCGGCGGTGCGGATGTAGAACATCAGGAACCGGTCGATGGTGCGGATCAGCGTGTCCCGGTCCAGGTCCTTGGCCAGCAGGTCGGCATGACGGGGCGTCATGCCGCCGTTGCCGCCGACGTAGAGGTTCCAGCCCTCGGCGGTGGCGATCACGCCGAAGTCCTTGCTCTGCGCCTCGGCGCACTCGCGGGCGCAGCCGGAGACTGCCGACTTGAGCTTGTGCGGGGCCCGCAGCCCCCGGTAGCGCAGCTCCAGTTCGATCGCCAGGCCCACCGAGTCCTGCACCCCGTAGCGGCACCAGGTCTCGCCCACACAGGACTTGACGGTGCGCAGGGCCTTTCCGTAGGCGTGCCCCGACTCGAAGCCGGCGTCGACCAGGCGGGCCCAGACGGCCGGCAGCTGGTCCACCCGGGCGCCGAAGAGGTCGATCCGCTGGCCTCCGGTGATCTTGGTGTAGAGGCCGAAGTCGCGGGCGATCTCGCCGATGGTGATCAGCCCCTCGGGGGTGATCTCGCCGCCGGGGACCCGGGGCACCACCGAGTAGGAGCCGTTGCGCTGCAGGTTGGCCAGGTGGTGGTCGTTGGTGTCCTGCAGCGCGGCCTGCTCGCCGTCGAGGATGTGGCCGTTGCCCAGGCTGGCCAGGATGGAGGCGACGGCCGGCTTGCAGATCTCGCAGCCGAGGCCGGTGCCGTGCTCGTCCCGCAGCCGGGCGAAGCTGGTGATGCCCTTGACCCGGACGATCTCGTACAGCTCGGAGCGGGTGTGCGCGAAGTGCTCGCACAGGCCCCGGGCGACCTCGACCCCGGCCGCCTCCAGCTCCTTGGCGACGATGCCGCCCATCAGCTTGAGGCAGCTGCCGCAGCCGGTCCCGGCCTTGGTGCACTTCTTGACCTCGGGGATGCTGGTGCAGCCGTCCTCGGCGACGGCCGACCGGATCGCGCCCTTGGTGACGTTGTGGCAGGAGCAGACCACGGCCTCGTCCGGCAGCTCCAGTTTGCTCGCCGCGCCGCCCTCGGAGGCCGGCAGGATCAGCTGCTCGGCCGGGACGGGCAGCGGGGCCCCGCCGACGGCCAGCGGGCGCAGGGTGGCGAAGGACTCGGCGTCGCCGACCAGGACACCGCCCAGCAGCCGGCCGTCCGGGTGCACCACCAGCTTCTTGTAGACGCCGGAGCGGCTGTCCGAGTAGAGCACGTCCAGCGAGCCCGGGGTGGTGCCGTGGGCGTCGCCGAAGCTGGCCACGTCCACACCCAGCAGCTTGAGCTTGGTGGAGGTGTCGGCGCCGGTGAACGATCCGGCCGCGCCGGTCAGCTCGCCGGCCGCGACCTCGGCCATCGCGTAGCCGGGGGCGACCAGGCCGTAGACCCGGCCGTCGGCGGCCAGCGCGCACTCGCCGATGGCGAAGACCTGCGGGTCGGAGGTGCGGCACTGCTCGTCCACGACGATGCCGCCGCGCTCGCCCACGCTCAGCCCGCACTCACGGGCCAGCTGGTCGCGCGGGCGGACCCCGGCGGAGAACACCACCAGGTCCGCCTCGACCGAACTGCCGTCGGACAGGGCCATGCCCCGGACCGCGCCGTCCTCGTGCGTCTCGATGCTCTGGGTGCCGGCGCCGGTGTGCACCACCACGCCCAGTTCCTCGATGGCGTTGCGCAGCACCTTGCCGCCGCCGTCGTCCACCTGAATGGCCATCAGCCGCGGTGCGAACTCCACCACGTGGGTCTCCAGGCCCATCGCCCGCAGCGCCCCGGCCGCCTCCAGGCCGAGCAGCCCGCCGCCGACCACCGCGCCGACGCGGGCCCGCGCGGCGTCGGCCCTGATCGCCTCCAGGTCCTCGATGGTGCGGTAGACGTGGCAGCCGCGGGCGTCATGGCCCGGCACCGGCGGGACGAACGGGTACGAGCCGGTGGCCAGCACCAGCGTGTCGTAGCGGAGCACCGCGCCGCTGCGGGTGGTGACCGTACCGGCCTCGCGGTCGACCGCCACGGCGGGATCGCCCAGCCGCAGGTCGATGCCGTTCTCCTCGGCGAACGCGGGCGGGCACAGCGACAGCTCCTCGGCCGTGGTGCCGGAGAACCATGACGTCAGATGGACCCGGTCGTAGGCGGGCCGGGGCTCCTCGGCGAGCACAGTGACACGCCAGTCGTGCGGCCGTTCGAACAGTGCCTCCAGGAAGCGCTGCCCGACCATGCCATGGCCGACCAGGACCAGGTCTTTCAGCGTCACGGGCTTCTCCTCCGAAGGTGGTCGGCGTCAATCGGCTCCAGATTTTCTAGGAGCCTGCCATCGAGCGTGGTCGGAGGCGGTTTCCGGAAGGGGTCGCTTATGTTGCCGGAGCGGTACGTGTCCCTCACACGGGTACCCCGATCCGGTGACGGCCGCGTCATCTGCCGTATGCCGAGGCGTTGTTTCGCTCATCACCCCGTGACGGGGGCGCAACAGCCCGGAAACACCGCTGTTGGAGCCTGCGGAGCATGGCAACACTTCCCACACCCGACAGCGCCTCCACAGCCCCCGGCGGGAGCGCGGCACCGGCCGGCGACGCGGCCCCCGACGAGGGCGCGGCGGACGCCGGACCGCTGACCGGCTTCACGGTCGGCGTCACCGCCGCCCGCCGCCGCGACGAGCTGGTCGCGCTGCTGAAACGGCGCGGGGCCCGGGTCGTCGAGGCCCCCACGGTGCGGATCGTCCCGCTGGAGGACGACAACGCGCTGCGCCGGGCCACCGAACTGTGCCTGGCGGCGCCGCTCGACTACGTGGTGGCCACCACCGGCGTCGGCTGGCGCGGCTGGATGAGCGCGGCCGACGGCTGGGGCCTGGGCCGCAGCCTCAGCGAGGCCTGCCGCAACGCCGTGGTGATCAGCCGCGGGCCCAAGGCCACCGGCGCCGTGCGCGCCAGCGGTCTGGGCGAGGCGTACGCACCGGCCACCGAGGCCAATGACGAGCTGCTCACCTGGCTGCTCGCCCGTGACCTGCGGGGACGGCGGATCGCCCTGCAGGAGCACGGCGCGCCGCTGGACTCCTTCGCCGATGCGCTGCGCGAGCGCGGCGCCGAGGTGGTCACCGTCCCGGTGTACCGCTGGGCGCCGCCGCAGGACCCGGAGGCCGTACGCCGCCTGGTGGAGCAGACGGTACGCCGGGAGATCCAGGCGATCGCCTTCACCAGCGCCCCGGCCATCACCGGCTTCCTGGACAGCGCGCACGCCCAGGGACTGCACGCGGAGGTGCTGGCCGCGCTGCGGGACGGGGTGCTCCCCGTGTGCGTCGGACCGGTCTGCGCCCGCCCGCTGGAGGAGCAGGGCGTACGCCCGGTCTTCCCGGACCGGGGCCGGCTCGGGTCCCTGGTGCGAACCATCGTCGAGGCGCTGCCGGTGGGCAACCGGGAGCTGCAGCTCGGCAGCGCCCGGCTGGTGCTGCAGGGCAGCGCTGTGCTCACGCCCAACGGCACGCTGTGGCTGTCGCCGACCCAGGCGGCACTGCTGCGGGCGCTGGCCGAGCAGCCGGGACGGGTGCTCAGCCGGGCCGAACTGCTGCGCCGGGTGTGGGTCGGCGTCAGCGCGGACGAGCACGCGGTGGAGGCGGCGGTGGCGCGGTTGCGCACCGCGCTGGGGCCGCATGCGGCGCTGGTGCGGACGGTGCCCAAGCGCGGGTACCGGCTCGCCGTCAGCGGGTGACGCGGTGGCGGCGGGTGGCGCGGTGCCGGCCGGCCTGAGCCGGCTCGCCGGCGTGGGGGTCAGTAGACGTCCCTGAGGTAGCGCCGGTCCGTGGTGAGCTGTTCGACATACGCCGTCGCCTCGGCCGGACCCAGTCCGCCGTGGGCGGCGGCGATGTCCATGAGCGTCTGCTGGACGTCCTTGGCCATCCGGTTGGCGTCGCCGCAGACGTAGAGGTGCGCACCGTCCTGGAGCCAGGACCACAGCTGCGCGCCGTGCTCGCGCATCCGGTCCTGCACATAGACCTTGGCCCGCTGGTCGCGGGAGAACGCCAGGTCCAGCCGGGTCAGCACGCCCTGGCGGTGGAACTCCTCCAGCTCCTCCCGGTAGTAGAAGTCGGTGGCGCGCCGCTGCTCGCCGAAGAACAGCCAGTTGCGGCCGGAGTGGCCGAGCGCCCGCCGCTGCTCCAGGAAGCCGAGGAACGGCGCCACGCCGGTGCCGGGGCCGACCATGATCATCGGAGTGGTCGGGTCGGCCGGCGGCCGGAAGTGCGGCGACCGCCGGACGAACACGGACACCTCGCCGCCGGGGGTGCGGTCGGCCAGATAGGTCGAGGCCACGCCCTTGCGCTGCTGTCCGCGCAGGCCGTCGTAGCGCAGCACCGAGACGGTGATCCTGGGCTCGGCGGGGTGGGCCAGCGGGCTGGAGGAGATCGAGTAGAGCCGCGGCTGCAGGCCCTTGAGCAGGTCGGCCCACTCCTGCGCGCTGACGTGGAGTGAGAACTCGCCGACCAGGTCGACGGCCTGCCGGCCCCAGCTCCACTTGGCCAGCTCGTCCTTGTTGTCCGGCCGCAGCAGCCGGCGCAGCTCCCGGTCGCCGGAGTGCTCGGCCGCGAAGCGCAGCAGGGCGGGGGTGATCCGGGTGATGTCCAGGTGCCGCAGCAGTGCCTCGCGCAGCGGGACCGGTCCCCGGTCGGCCAGCGCCACCTCCGCCCCCGGGTCCAGCGCGGTGGCCTCCAGCCACTCGGCGACCAGGTCCGGGCAGTTGAGCGGTCGGATCCCCAGGGCGTCGCCGGCCTCGTAGGCGAGGGCGCCGCCGGTGTCGAAGGCGAACGAGCGGACCTCCTTGGCGGCGCCGGGGAGGCTGAGCAGCCGATTGCCCGTCAGCCGGGCGGTGAAGGGGGCCTGGCTCCCGGAGCGGACGGGTGCGGGGACGGGGGCTGCGGCGGTTGCTGTCCCGGGGGGCGCCTCCGCGGGCGTGCCCTCGGCGAGCAGGCCGAGGATCTGCTCCAGCCACTTCTCGGCGTCCTGCTGATAGCTGTCCGGCTCGCAGTCGACGCGCGGCAGCAGCCTCTGCGCGCCGAGTTCGTCCAGGCGTTCGTCCAGGCGGCGGCCGTGGGCGCAGTAGTCGTCGTAGTTGGAGTCGCCGAGCGCCAGCACGCTGTAGCGGACCCCGCCCAGCTTCGGCGCGTCGGTGTCGGTGATCCACTTCCAGAATCCGGCGCCGTTGTCGGGGGCGTCGCCGTCGCCGAAGGTGCTGGTGACGACCAGCAGATCCGCGCCGACCAGCAGCGAGTCGGGCGCGCCGTCGGCCATGTCCCGCAGGGCGACGGTGCGGCCGGCCTGGGTCAGCCGGTCCCGCACGGCGGTGGCGACCTCCTCCGCGTTCCCGGTCTGCGACGCCCAGAGGACGACGACCTCGCGGGTGGGCTGTCGGGACTGCTCGGACCCGGGTGCTTCCCGGCCGGGGGAGCGCGAGAACATCCCCGCGAGCATCCCGTCGATCCAGTCGGCGTGGTCGCGCTCCAGCGGCGCGCCGGACGGCAGCACCGGGATCTCCCCGTCGGTGAGCGGTAGCGCCGACAGCCCGGCCAGGAAGCCGGAGAGGTAGCGGCGCGCACTGTCGTCCAGAGCGGGCGGCGCGGTGTCCACGCCCAGCGCGAGCGCGAACGCGGGCACGGGCTCCAGAACCGGCTGTGCCTGCTGCCGGGGCGCTGCCTCGGCCGTCTCCGCCGCCGTCGCCACCTTCGCCAGCGCCACCGCACACACCTTGAACTCGGGCTGGAAGGAGATCGGGTCGACCGCGTCGCTGGTCACCGCGTTGACGCTGAGGTACTCGCCGAACAGGTCGTTCCAGTGGAACGGCGCGAAGCAGTCGCCGCGCCGGACCCGGTCGCTGATCCGCGCCGGGAGCACGGCCCGTCCGCGCCGCGACGCGACCTCCACGCCGTCGCCCTCGGCCACTCCGAGCGCCTCGGCGTCCTCGGGGTGCAGCTCGACGAAGGGGCCGGGGTCCAGCTTGTTGAGCTTGGCGACCTTGCCGGTCTTGGTCAGGGTGTGCCACTGGTGCTGCAGCCGGCCGGTGTTGAGGACGAACGGGAAGTCGTCGTCGGGCAGTTCGGCGGCCGGCAGGTGCGGGCGGGCGAAGAAGGCGGCCCGGCCGCTCGCGGTCGGGAAGGCCAGCCGGGGCCGGGTGCCGTCCGGGCGGACCAGCAGGGTCTGGCTGACACCGTCGTTGAGGTAGCGGATCGGGTTGCGGCCGGGGCCGGCCGGATCGGCGCTGGGCCACTGCACCGGTGTCTCCCGGAGCCGCTCATAGCCCACTCCGCGCAGGTCCCACCCCGTCTTCGGGTTCCAGGCACGCTTGAGCTCCTCGAAGACCTCCTCGGCGCTGTCGTGCTCGAAGCCCTCGGTGAAGCCCATGGCCCGGGCGACCCGGCAGATCAGCTGCCAGTCCGGCAGCGCCTCGCCCGGCGGGTCGATCACCCGTCGGCTCAGCGTCAGATTGCGTTCGGAGTTGACCATCACCCCCTCGGACTCGGCCCAGAGCGCGGCCGGCAGCGCGATGTCCGCGTAGGCGTTGGTCTCGGTGTCGGCGAACACGTCCTGGGTGATCACCAGCTCGGCCGCCTCCAGGCCCTCGATCACCGTGCGGCGGTTGGCGACCGAGGCCACCGGGTTGGTGCAGATGATCCAGCAGGCCTTGATCTCCCCGGCCGCCATCCGCTCGAACATCTCCACGGTGCCCTGCCCGGCCTCCGCACGGAGGGTGCCTGGCGGCAGGTCCCACAGCCCCTCGGTGAACGCGCGGTCGGCTGGGTCCAGCGCCGACCGCTGCCCGGGGAGGCCGGGGCCCATGTAGCCCATCTCCCGGCCGCCCATCGCGTTGGGCTGGCCGGTCAGCGAGAACGGGCCGCTGCCGGGGCGGCAGATCGCCCCGGTGGCGAGGTGCAGGTTGACCAGCGCGTTGGTGTTCCAGGTGCCGTGGGTGGACTGGTTCAGCCCCATGGTCCAGCAGCTCATCCACTCACCGGCCGCGCCGATCCACTCGGCGGCCAGGCGGATGTCCGCCTCGGGGATGCCGGTCACCTCGGCGACCTGCGCGGGCTGGTAGTCCGCGAGGAAAGCCGGCATCCCGTCCCAGCCCTCGGTGTGCTCGGCGATGAACTCCTCGTCGACGTCGCCGTTCTCCACCAGCAGATGCAGCAGTCCGTTCAGCAGGGCCAGGTCGGTACCGGGCTTGATCTGCAGGAACAGGTCGGCCTTGTCGGCGGTGGCGCTGCGGCGCGGGTCCACCACGATCAGCTTGGCCCCGGCCTTGCGGCGGTCCAGCAGCCGGAGGAACAGGATGGGGTGGCAGTCGGCCATGTTGGAGCCGATGACCAGGAACGCGTCCGCGTGCTCGAAGTCCTGATAGGACCCGGGAGGTCCGTCCGCACCCAGCGAGAGCTTGTAGCCACTGCCGGCACTGGCCATGCACAGCCGCGAGTTCGACTCGATCCTGCTGGTCCGGACGTAGCCCTTGGCCAGCTTGTTCGCGAGGTACTGCGCCTCCAGCGACATCTGCCCCGAGACATAGAAGGCGACTGCGTCGGGCCCGTGCTCGTCCAGCACCGCGCGCAGCCTGCGCCCCGCCTCCAGGACGGCGGCGTCCAGCCCGACCGGACCCGGCTCCGCCCCGCGCTCGGCCCGCACCAGCGCCTGCGACAGCCGTCCGGACGACGCCAGCATCTCGGCGCTGGTGGCGCCCTTGGTGCAGAGCCGCCCGGCGTTGGAGGGATGCGACTGGTCCCCGGAGGCGCGCACCACCCCGCGCCGTCCGTCGGCGCCCATGGCGACGTCCAGCACGATCCCGCACCCCACACCGCAGTACGAGCACACCGTACGCACCTGCTCGGTCGCCAGCCCCAGCTCCGGCACCCACGGCCCCTCTCGTCCACGCCGGCGAGCCAACCCCGCCACGTCGAACGCTAGAAACCCGCTGTTGCACGCCGGTGACGCCGACCGATGCCCTCCGGTTACAACCCCCGCACACCCACCGCACCGACCGGTGAGATCACCACAGGGACGGTGCCGGCAGCGGCCCGCTCTTGTATATTCGAGGATGTATATTGGTATATGGGTAGTGATACATCGAGGAGGATGACATGAGTCGGACGGTCATCGATCTGGACGACGAGGCGCTGGACGCTGCAGCCATAGAGCTGGGGACCACCACCAAACGTGACACGGTCAACACCGCCCTCAGAGAAGTCGCCGACCGCAATCGGAGGGCCCGCGCCTGGGCCGAGCTGCAGCAGTTGACCGTCGACGGCGGCTTGGACCTCGACCTGCTCGCCGACAAGAAGCGCTATCGACCATGACTGCAGCGACCCACCTGATCGACACGTCAGCCTTCAATCGGCTGATGCGGTGCTCCGAACCGGACCTGTACGGATGGCGGGAAGCGAGGGATGCCGGACTTCTCGCCATCTGCGACATCACCGAACTGGAGATCGGCCGGGCCGCCGGAAGCCCGTCCCAGCGTGCCGTCGTGATAGGACTCCTGGGCGACATGTTCACCTGGTGCCCCACCCCCGACGGTGTGATGCGCCGCGCCCGACAGGTCCAGGACGGGCTCGCCGCCACGGCCCAGCACCAGGGCCCCGGTGCCATCGACCTCCTCGTCGCGGCAACCGCCGAGCTCTCGGGACTGACCCTGCTTCACTACGACAAGGATTTCCAGACAATCGCCCGCAATACGCAACAACCGCACGCTCTCGTCAGTCCGCTGGGCACCGCCGACTGACATCCGGCGCTGGGGTGTCGCCAGAATCCGCCTGGAAAATTTCGGCTGGGGAGCTGAATTCTTCGGGTAGTTGCAGGGGCCGCATATTGCCCTGCCTGCTGCAGCCGGGATTACTCAGTCCGTCGCCACCAGTGGTGGTCGGTGATCAGCGCTTCAAGTTCGTGGAGCCGGTTGGCGGCCGTTCGGGCGTGGGTGGCGGGGCGTTAGAGTGCGATGCGGAGGTCGGAAGCGAGGTAGGTGGCCTCGCGGACCTCGCATTCTGCTCGGAGTGCTTCCGGTGAGGTGGACGTCGCGCGGGCGATGATGTCGAGGACGGTGTCCATGTGCGGGCCGCTGAAGCGGGCCAGGAAGAACCAGTCGTCGGCCGGTTCGCCGAAGCGGGCCCATTCGAAGTCCAGTAGGGCCGTCACGGTTCGATCCTCGGCGAGCCAGTTGCCCCAGTGGCAGTCCGCGTGAACCGGGACCGTTGTCCGTGCTTGAAATGGTGCGTGCTCCGCGATCGCGCTCAG
>NZ_BBPM01000107.1:0-9101 GCF_000787775.1 Streptacidiphilus carbonis
CACCGACACCTCCGGCACCGACACCCCCGTCCCGTTGAACCCCCGCAGCACCAGCTCACGCTCGACCGGCTCCAACACCTCCACCACAGCCACCCGCACCCCGGGCGCACCCACCAACACCCGCAACACCCGCACAAACCGAGCCGCCAGACCCTCGACCGTCCCCCGATCGAACAGATCCGTCGCATATTCGAGGTTGCACCGCATGCCGGGGCCGACGGCGTCGGAGGCGAAGTTGAACTCGAGGTCGAACTTGGCCGTAGGGGTCGGAAGGGCTTCGAGCCGGGTCTGCAGCCCGGGCAGGTCGAGGTCGATCCTGGCGTCGTTCTGCCAGGTGAACATGGTCTGGAAGAGCGGGTGGTAGGCGGTGGACCGCTCCGGGTTGAGGGACTCCACCAGCCGTTCGAACGGGGCGTCCTGGTGGTCGTAGGCGGCCACCGCCTTGTCCCGCACCCGGCCGAGCAGCTCCTCGAACGACGGATTGCCCGACAGGTCGACCCGCAGCACCCAGGTGTTGACGAAGAAGCCGACCAAGTCGTTGAACTCCTCCTCGGTGCGGCCCGCGATCGACGCCCCCAACGGGATGTCGTCGCCGCCACCGAGCCGGTGCAGCAGCACCGCCAGCGCGGCCTGCAGCACCATCGGCACCGTCAGGCCCCGTTCACGGGCCAGGTCCTCGACGCCGGCGAGCAGTTCCGGCTCGATCGGGAACTCCACCATGTCGCCGCGGTGCGAGGCCGCCGGCGGACGCGGACGATCGACCGGCAACTGCAACGGCTGCGGAACCCCCGCCAACTCACCACGCCAGTACGCCACCTGCTCCGACAACACACTGCCCGGATCCGACTCCTCCCCCAACAGCTCCCGCTGCCACAACGTGTAGTCCACGTACTGCACCGGCAACTCCACCCACCCCGGCGCACCACCCCCCACCCGCGCTCCGTACGCCACCGCCAGATCACGCGCCAACGGCACCATCGACTCGCCGTCGGCGGCGATGTGGTGGATCAGCAGCACCAGGACGTGCTCCTCGGCCCCGGAGCGGAACAGCTCGGCCCGCACCGGGATCTCCGCGGACAGGTCGAAGACATGCTGCGCCGCCTGTGCCACGGCGTCGTCGAGGGCCTCCGGTGCCACCTCGGTCAGCGGCAGGCCCAGCGTCACCTCGGCCATGGGCACGACCTGCTGGCCCGGCACACCCTCCGCGCTCTCGACGATCAGGGTGCGCAGGCTCTCGTGCCGGCCCACCACGTCCCGCACCGCCGACTCCAGGGCCACGACGTCCAGGTCGCCGCGCAGGCGCAGCATGAACGGCAGGTTGTACGTCGCCGACGGGCCCTCGAACCGGTCGATGAACCACAGCCGCCGCTGCGCGAAAGACAGGGGAATCATCAGAACCCACTCCGATTCATCTTGCGTACAGGGGGCCTTCGGGACGTGGCCTCGGCCTTTTTCGGTAGCGCAGAGGACAGTTCAGCTATGGTTCGGCATTCGAACACCAGGCCGATCGGGACATCCGTCTCCAGCACCTTGCGGGCGCGGCTGACCACGCGCATGGCCAGCAGCGAGTCCCCGCCGGCGGCGAAGAAGTCGTCGTCGATCCCCACCCGCGGCAGCCCGAGCACCTCGGCGTACACGGCGCACAGCGCCTCTTCGCGGGGGGTGCGCGGGGCGCGGTAGGCGGTGCCGGCGAACTGCGGCTCGGGCAGCGCCGACCGGTCCAGCTTTCCGTTGGGAAGCAGCGGCAGCCGGTCCAGGACGACGAACGCCGCCGGCACCAGGTGGCCCGGCAGCCGATCGGCGACGAAGCCGCGCAGTTCCCCGGGGTCCACCGGGCCGCCCCGGTCCAGGACCACGTAGGCCACCAGCCGGGCGGCGCCCGCCGCGCCCCTGGGCGTCCTGGCGGCCACCACGGCCCGGCCGACGCCGGGGTGGGCGGCCAGGACCGCTTCGACCTCGCCCGGCTCGACCCGTACCCCGCGGATCTTGACCTGCTCGTCGGCCCGGCCGGCGTACTCCAGCCGGCCTTCGGCGGTCCAACGGGCCAGGTCCCCGGTGCGGTACATCCGCTCGCCCGGCGGACCGAACGGGCAGGCGACGAAGCGCTCCGCGGTCAGCGCGGCGCGGCCGCGGTAGCCGCGGCCCACGTTCCGGCCCGCCACGTACAGCTCGCCGGTCACCCCCGGCGGCACCGGACCCAGGCCGGCGCCCAGCACATGGACCCGGGCGGTCCCCAGCGGCGTGCCTATCGGCGCGGCGCCGGTGCCCGTCCACGGGTCCGCGCCCGGCAGGGCGAACGCGGTGGCGTAGAAGGTCTCGCTCTGCCCGTAGGCGTTGACCACCCGCACGCCCGGGATCGCCTCCCGCACCCGGGTCACCAGCGCCGCGGGCAGGGCCTCGCCGGCGAACACCACCGTGTCGGCGCCGACCTTCGCGTCCGCCTGGTCCAGCAGTTCGGCGAAGGCCGAGGGCACCGTGCTGATCACGCCGCCGCTCCAGCCGCCCCGCTCGCCCAGCACCAGCACGTCCCGGACCACCTCGACGGTGCCGCCCGCGCACAGCGTGCCGAACAGCTCGAACACCGAGACGTCGAAACCCACCGAGGTGCCCGCCAGGGTGCGGGCCCCCGGGGGCAGGCACAGGCGCGAGAACAGGGCCGGGAGGCAGCCGGTGACATTGGCGTGCGTGAGGACGACGCCCTTCGGGGTCCCGGTGGACCCCGAGGTGTAGATGACATACGCCGCGTGGTCCGGGCGCAGCGGCCGCAGCCGCTCCGCGTCGCAAGGACCGGCGGCCTGCGGACCGCCGTCCCGGCCGTCCCCGTCGGTGAACTCCTCCAGGCACAGCCGGGCCGGACCGCCCTCGGGGAGCGCGGCCGCGGTCGCCCCGGTGGTGAGCACCAGCAGCGGCGCGGCGTCGTCGAGCACGAACGCGAGGCGCCGGCTCGGGTACCCGGGGTCGACCGGCAGGTAGCAGCCGCCCGCCTTGAGCACCGCCAGCAGGGCGACCACCAGGTCGGACGAGCGCGGCAGCGCCACGGCCACCACCGACTCGGGGCCGACCCCGCGCCGGATCAGCTCGTGGGCCAGCCGGTTCGCCCGCGCGTCCAGCTCCCGGTAGGTCAGCGACACGTCGCCGCAGACCACTGCGGCCCGGTCCGGCGTCCGCGCGACCTGCTCCTCGAACATGTCGGGGACGGTCGCCTCCGGCGCGGGTTCCGCCCGGTCGGCCGACCGGGCCAGCAGCCGTTCCCGTTCGGCCCGGTCGAGCAGCTCGACCGCGCCGACGCGTCGGCCGGGGTCGGCCGCCACCTGCGCCAGCACCCGCCCGAACCGGACGGCGACGTCCGCCGCTGCGTCGGGGTCGAACGCGTCCCGCTGGTACTGCACGGTCAGCCGCAGCCGGTCGGAGTCGGCCAGCGCCAGCACCGTCAGCGCGTAGTGGGAGGTGGTGTAGGGGCGGATACCGGTGAAGGCGATCCCGGCGGCCCGGCCCGCGCCGGTCAGGGCGGCCCGGTCCACCGGGAAGGACTCGAAGGCGAGGAAGGTGTCGAACAGGACGTCACGGCCGGTCAGCCGGTGAATGTCCGGCAGGCCGACGTGGTGGTGGTCGAGCAGTGCCGCCTGCCGTTCCTGAAGGCCGGTCAGCAGTTCCGCGACGGTGGTCGCCGGAGCGCAGTCCACCCGCACCGGGACGGTGTTGAGGAGCATCCCGACGATGTCGTCCACACCGGCCAGCTCCGGCGGGCGACCGGATACGGCGGCGCCGAAGGCCACGTCCTGACGGCCGGTCAGCTGGGCCAGCAGCACCGCCCAGGACCCCTGGACGACGGTGTTCAGCGTGACGCCGAGCTCGCCCGCGCGCCGTGACAGCGCACGGGCCGTGTCGGCGGGCAGCGGGACGTCGACGTGCCCGACCCCGGGGCCGGCGTTCCCGGGCGAGGCGGCCGGGGCCAGCACCGTCGGCTCGGCGAAGCCTTCGAGCTCCCGCTGCCAGGCCAGCGCCGACCCGGTGCGGTCCTGGCGGGACAGCCACTCCAGGAAGTCCCGGTACCCGCGCGCCCGCGGCAGCGCCGAGCCGTCGCCCCCGGCCCCGTACAGCCGCAGCAGGTCCCGCATCAGCAGCGGCAGCGACCAGCCGTCGAGCAGTGCGTGATGGGCGGTCAGGACGAGTTCGTGGCGCTCCGGCCCCATGGTGACCAGCGCCATCCGCAGCATCGGCGGCGCGGCGGGATCGAAGTGGGCGCGCAGGTCCTCGGCCAGGAACCGCTCGAACGCGGCCTGCCGCCCGGCCTCTCCCGGGTCGCCACCCGGATCGGTCAGGTCGGCCTCGCGCCAGGGCAGCCGGACGCCGTCGACGACCAACTGCACCAGGTCCCCGGCGGCGTCGGGCAGGAACGCGGCCCGCAGGGCCGGGTGCCGGTCCAGCAGCGCCTGCGCCGCCGCGCGCAGCCGGCGCGGGTCCACCGGCCCGGACAGGTGCAGCGCGTACTGCACCTGGTAGGCGTCGAAAGGGGAGTCGTTGCGCAGGGACCGGATCAGCAGCCCCGACTGCAGCGCGGTCAGCGGCCACACGTCCGCCAGGCCCGGGTAGCGCTGCTCCCAGACGTCGATGTCCTGCTGACGCACCGGCACCAGCGGCAGGTCGGACGGCGTCAGCCCGCCAGCACCAGGACCGGCGGCATGCCGGGCCAGGCCTTCGAGCGCCGCACACCACAGCTCCGCCAGCTCCTGCACCTCACCCCGGGACAGCACCCCGGCGGGGGCGGTGAACAGGGCTGCCAGCCGGGGGCCCTGCGCGGTGTCGGTGACGGACGCGTTGATGTCCAGTTCGGACAGCGCGGGCATGCGCGGGTCCTGGGCGGCGTCCAGCTCGGCGAGCTCGGCCAGGCCGGTCAGTTCCGGCGCCTGGGCGAAGCCCATTCCGCGCAGCTCCTCCGGCATGTCCGCGGTGGCGGAGAACCGGCCCAGGTAGTTGAACCCCACCTGGCCCAGTCCGTGCTCGCGCAGGACCGCCGCGGTCTCCGGGTTGAGGTGCCGCAGCAGCCCGTAGCCGATCCCGGCGTCGGGGAGCGACCGCAGGTGCTCCTTGACCGCTCGCACCGCCCGTCCGGCGGCCGGGCCGCCGGCGAACGCCTCGTCCAGGTCCACCCCGGCCAGGTCCGGGCGCACCGGGAAGACGCTGGTGAACCAGCCGACCGTACGGGACAGTTCGGCGCCCGGCGCCGCTCCCGGCTCCCGGCCGTGCCCCTCCAGCCGGATCAGCGTCGAGGTCCCCGGGACGCCACGGCGCCGGCGCCACTCGACCACCGCCAGGGCGAGGCCGGCCAGCAGGCCGTCGTTGACGCCGCCGCGGAACGCCGCGGGCAGCGTCGTCAGCAGCGTCTCGGTGGTCCGCGCGGACAGCTGCACCCGCACCTTGGCCACCGTGGAGACCACGTCGACGGCGGGGTCCAGCCGCCGGGCGCCGAGGAGCGGATCCGGCCCCTCGACGACCGACCGCCACAGCGCCAGCTCGGCCACCCGCTCCGGCCGGGACGCCTCCCGCACCAGGGCGTGCGCCCACCGCCGCACCGACGTGCCCACCGGCGGCAGTTCCGGCGGCAGCCCGGCGCGCACCCGCTGCCACGCCGCCGCCAAATCGGGGAGCAGGATCCGCCACGACACCCCGTCCACCACCAGGTGGTGCAGCACCAGCAGCAGCCGTCCGGTTCGTCCGTCCACCGGGTCGAACCGGACGAACTGCGCCACCACCCCGGCAGCCGGGTCCAGCCGACGCGCCGCCAGTTCCAGCTCCGCCAGCAGCAGCTCCCGCCAGGACGGTTCGTCCCAGCGTCCGTCGCAGCCGACCGACCGGACCAGGCGGTCCGCGGGCACCGAGCCCGGCGGGCCGACCACCAGGCCGCCGCCGTCCCCGGTCACCAGCCGGCAGCGCAGCAGATCGTGCCGGTCCAGCACCGCGCCGACGGTGGCGGCGAGCCCGTCCCGGTCGATCCCGGCGGGCAGGTCGACCACCATCGCCTGCAGGAACCGCTCGAAGCCCGGCCCCAGGCCGCTGGTCCATCGGGCCACCGGCGACAGCGGCATCCAGCCGGCGCCGCCGCCCTCCAGCTCCTCCAGCACCGGCCCCGCACCGGCGCCGGCGCGCGCGGCGGCGGCCTCGGCAAGCGCGGCCACCGTCCGGCGCTCGAAGACCTCCCGCGCGTCGACCAGGACGCCCTGCGCCCGGGCGCGCGAGGACACCTGGATGGACTGGATGCTGTCGCCGCCGATGGCGATGAAGTCGTCGTCGACACCGACCCGCTCCAGGCCCAGCACCTCGGCGACCACCCGGGCCAGTACGTCTTCCTCCGGCGAGCGGGGCGCCCGGTACGGCGCGGCCCTGAACTCGGGCTCCGGCAGCGCGGCCTTGTCCAGCTTCCCGTTGGGCATCAGCGGCAGGCGGTCCAGCCGTACGAACGCCGCCGGCACCATGAACTCGGGCAGCCGCTCGGCCACGAAGGCGCGCAGGTCCGCCGCCTCGAACCCGGAGCCGACGGCGATGTCGGCGCCGTCCGCGCCGCCGTCGCCGGGCCGGACCGGTACGACGTAGGCCACCACCTGCTTGCCGCCGCCGGCGCCCCGGCCCGCGCGGGCGGTCACCACCGCCTGGGCGACCCCCGGGTGCGCCGTCAGCGCGGCCTCGATCTCGGCCGGCTCCAGCCGGAAGCCGCGGACCTTCACCTGGTCGTCCGCCCGTCCCCGGAACAGCAGTTGGCCGTCCTCGGTCCACTCGACCAGGTCCCCGGTGCGGTACATCCGCTCACCCGGCGAACCGAACGGACAGGCGACGAACCGCTCGGCGGTCAGGCCGGGCCGGCCCAGGTAGCCGCGCGCCAGTGCCGAACCCGCCACGTACAGCTCCCCCGGGACACCGGCGGGCACCGGCCGCAGCCGGGCGTCCAGCACGTGCACCCGGGTGTCGGCGATGGGACGGCCGATGGGCGGCGTCCGGCCGTCGGCGGCCAGCGGCGCGCTCATGGTGGCGATGACCGTGGTCTCCGTCGGCCCGTAGGCGTTGACCATGCGCTGGTCGGCCGACCAGGCGGCCACCAGGTCCGGCGGCGTGGCGTCGCCGCCGACCACCAGGTACTCGACGGTGGGCAGCGAGCCGGGCGGCAGCGCCGCGAGTACCGCCGGCGGCAGCAGCAGGTGGGTGACCCGGTGCGCGGCGGCCGTCTCGGCCACCGGGCCGCCGGGGGCCAGCCAGTCCGCCGCGGCCAGCACCAGCCGCGCCCCGGACAGCAGAGCCGTGCACAGCTCCCACACCGAGGCGTCGAAGCTCGGCGAGGCGAACTGCAGCATCCGGCTCCGGGCGCTGAACTCCAGCCGCTCGGCCTGCGCCGCGACCAGGCCGGCCACCCCGACGTGGGTGACCGCCACGCCCTTGGGCCGCCCGGTCGAGCCCGAGGTGTAGATGACGTACGCGGTGTTCGCCGGCGACAGCGGGGTGAGCCGGTCCCGGTCGGCGAGGGGGGTGTCGGCGCACGCGGCCGCCGCGTCGGCGACCTCCCGGTCGTCCACCAGCAGCAGCGGCGCGGTGAACTCGGGCAGCAGCGCGGCCGTGGCGGCGTCCGCCAGCACCAGCGCGGCCCCCGAGTCGGCCACCATGTAGGAGACCCGCTCGGCCGGGTAGGCGGAGTCCACCGGCAGGTACGCCCCGCCCGCCTTCACCACCGCCAGCACCGCGACCACCAGGTCGAAGGAGCGCGGCAGCGCCACCGCGACCACGGACTCGGGGCCGACACCGCGGTCTGCCAGCACCCGCGCCAGCCGGTTGGCCCGGGAGTCGAGCTGACGGTAGGCCAGCGACTGTGCGCCGAACTCCACCGCGACCGCGTCAGGAGCCGCGGCGACCTGCCGTTCGAACTGCTCGGGGATCGTCCCGGCGGACCCGGACGTGACGGCTGACCGGCTTTCAGGGCGCATGCGTCGGCTCCATCGGTTCCGACCCGGGCTCCGGGTCCACGATTCGTCTCGTTCTCTGAGCGCCCGGAGGCCCGCCCCTGCGGCGGCGCGGTCAGCCCACGCGGGTGAGCCGGTCGTCCGCTCCCGCCGACGCGGCCTCTGGCCCCGCCATGAGGATGGAGCGCTGCATCCGGCGCAGCGCGGCGGACGGCTCCAGGCTGAGCTCGCGGACCAGGGCCTGGCGCAGCCGCTGGTAGACCTCCAGGGCCTCGCTGCGGCGGCCCGAACGGTACAGCGCCAGCATCAGCTGGCTGTGCAGGTTCTCGTGGGTGCGGTACCGGCTGACCAGCATGGTCAGTTCGCCCAGCAGCTCCCGGTGCCGGCCGAGGCGCAGGTCGGCCTCGATGCGCTGGTCGAGCGCGCACAGCCGGATCTCCTCCAGGCGCCTGCACTCCATCTCCAGCTGCGGACCGGTCTGCACGTCGGCGAGGGCGGAGCTGCCCCACAGGGCGAGAGCCTCGCGCAGTTGCCGGGCCGCGCCGGAGAAGTCCCCGGCGTCCATGGCGCGGTAACCCAGGCCGGCCAGCCGTTCGAACTCGCGGACGTCGATGGTGCCGCCGTAGGTGTTGAGCCGGTAGCCGCCGGGCGAGGTGACCAGGATGTGCTTGGCGGTGCGGCCCGCTGCGGCAGCCGCCGGGTCCAGTGCCGAGGAGATGAGGTCGCGCAACTGGAGGATGTAGGTCTGCAGGGTGGTCCGGGCGCTGCGCGGCGGGCAGTCGCCCCAGAGCTCCTCGGTCAGCGTCGCCACCGGGACGACCTGGTCGGCATGCAGGGCCAGCACGGCCAGGACCTGGCGCGGCTTGGGAGCCGTCGGCGTCACCGAGACGCCGTTCTCCGTGACCCGCAGTACGCCGAGTACGTCGATCTCCATGCCGCCACCACCCCTGTCCGTACGCGAGTCATGAGTCGTCAGACGCCCGAGAGGCCGGACAGCGCCAAGACTTGACCCTGGAAATCTAGGAACAGGACCGATGGCCTGTCAATATGAAACCGACTCCGCCGTTTCTTTTTGCCTTCCTCCTACCCGAACGGCAACTCCCGGTCGACTCCGGTGCGCAGCCAGCTGCCGGCGGGGGCGTTCGCCCCCCCCGCCCC
>NZ_BBPM01000107.1:9291-13212 GCF_000787775.1 Streptacidiphilus carbonis
CCCCGGGGGGGGCGTCGCCCCCGACCGCCGCGACCACCGCGAGCCGTTCGCCGCCGGCTTCTCGCGGACCTTGCGCCTGGTGAGCAACACCACGACCAGCGCGGCCAGTTCATCGTGATCGACCTGTCCGCGCTCGATGCGCAGGAGGCTTTCCTCGGCGTCCAACGACCGTCTCCTTCTCGGACTCGTGGCTGGTGGCTCGTGGCTGGTGGTACCTCCGGGCGGGCTTCCCGTCGAAGACAAGACCGGGTGGTCTGTGCCTGGTGCTGTCCTGTCGCCAGGACGGCCTCAGTCGGCGAGCTCCTCGCGGAACCGCTCAGCCGCCCGCAGGAACAGGTCGTTGGCCTCGGTCTCGCCGATGCTGACCCGCAGCCCCTCGCCCGCGAACGGGCGCACCGTGACGCCGGCCTCGGCGCACGCCTCCGCGAAGTCGGTGGTCCGCCCGCCCAGCCGGAGCCAGACGAAGTTGGCCTGGGTGTCCGGGACGGTCCAGCCCTGCGCGGTGAGCGCGGCGACGACCCGCTCGCGTTCCGCGACCAGGGCCGCGACCCGCACCAGCAGGGCCTCCTCGGCGCGCAGCGAGGCGATCGCGGCGTCCTGGGCGAGCTGGCTGACTCCGAAGGGGACGGCGGTCTGCCGCAGCGCGGTGGCGACCGGCTCGTGGGCGAGGGCGAAGCCGACCCGCAGCCCGGCCAGACCGTACGCCTTGGAGAAGGTGCGCAGCACGCACACGTTGGGACGGTCCCGGTACAGCCCGATGCCGTCGGGGACCTCGGGGTCGCGGACGAACTCCCGGTAGGCCTCGTCCAGCACCACCAGCACGTCGGCGGGCACCGCGTCCAGGAAGCGCTCCAGCTCGCCCCTGCGGAGGGCGCGGCCGGTGGGGTTGTTGGGGTTGCAGACGAAGACCAGCCGGGTCCGGTCGGTGACCGCGGCCAGCATCGCGTCCAGGTCGTGCGACTCGTCCTCGCGCAGCGGCACCTGCACCGGGACGGCGCCGTTCATCAGCGCGAGGTACGGGTAGGCCTCGAAGGAGCGCCAGGCGAAGACCACCTCGTCGCCGGGGCCGGCCGTGATCTGGATCAGCGACTGGGCGACGCCGACCGAGCCGGTGCCGACGGCGACGTGCGACTCGGGGACGTCGAACCGCCCGGCCAGCTCGGCGACCAGCCCGTCGCAGGCCATGTCGGGGTAGCGGTTGAAGCCGACCGCGGCGGCGACCGCCACGTCGAGCACGCCGGGCAGCGGCGGGTAGGGGTTCTCGTTGGACGAGAGTTTGAAGGCCGGGACGCCGTCCGCGCCCCGGGCCGGCTTGCCGGGTACGTAGACGGGCAGCCGGCGCAGGGTCTCCCGCAGCCGCGGCCCCGGTCCGGGGCGTCGGTCGTCGGTGCCGCTCACTGTGGTCTCCTCGGTGTCGTGCCGTCCGCCGGGGAGGTCCCTGGCAGGTCGTGCTGGTCGGTCGGTCCCGGGTCCGCGGGCCGCCGGGCGTGTGCCGCGGCGGCCCGGAGCGTCCGGGCGAGCAGGGCGGCGCCGGCCGCGCCGCCGGTGGTGACCACCACCGGCGGGGGCCGGCCGCCGTCGGCCGCGAACAGCCGGGTCAGCTCGCAGGCGGCGACACCGCCGCCGGTGAGGGCGCCCAGCACCAGGGGGGCGCCCGGGTCGAGCAGCCGGCGCAGCGCCGGGTAGCGCGCGCCCGGGCCACCGGGCAGCGGCCGCAGCAGGACGACTGCGGCGGCCCCGGGGAGTACCCCGGCGAGCAGGTCGTAGCGGGAGCGGGGCACGTCGGGGCTCTGCACCAGGCAGACGGTGCCGGCGCCGGGGCGGCGCGCGGGGCGCAGGGTGACCAGCGCGGGCTCGGCCCGCGCGGCCGGAGCGGGACCGGGCGCGGCGGCATCGGCCGGGCCCACCGGTTCCACCGGGTCCACCGGTTCCACCGCGTTCGGCACCAGGTCCGCGGACAGCAGGTCGAGGGCCTCGCCGACCGTCGTGAACCGGTCGCCGTACTGCGGCAGGATGCTGAGCAGGGTGACGCCGCGGGCCAGCAGCTCGCCCACGTCGGCCGGCCCGGTCCGGTCGCGGGTGGCGGTGAGCACCAGCCTGCCGTCGTCGTCACGGTGGGCCACCACCGTGACCGGGAACGCCGTGCCGGCCCCCCAGGGCATTGGGCGGCCCATCCGGATGCCCTGCGCGGCGCACTCCGGCTCCAGGTCGTCCGGCCAGCGGGGACGGTCCTCGAAGACCAGCAGGCTGTCGGCCGGGTCGTCCACCGTGCCGGTCCAGGCCCGGACCTGCCCGGCGGAGACCCAGCCGTACGCGGCCATGTCGACGGCCCTGTCCCGTAGTTGGGCGAGCAGGGCCGGGACGGTGGCGCGCGGGTCGACCTCCACGGACAGCGGCAGCGGACTGCACAGCGCCCCGGGCAGGCGCTCCACCCCCTCGAACGGGATGCCGCGCCCCGACACGGCGACGTTGAAGCGCACCGCCGCCGCGCCCCGGCCGCCCCGTGCCCGGTACAGCAGCAGCGCCCACACCGCCTGCAGCACACCGCTCACGGTGCTGCCCCGCAGCGCGGCCCAGGCGTCCAGCCGGTCGGTCTGCGCGCGGGTGAGCCGCAGCCGGGTGCGGCCCGCGTCGGCCGGCTGCCCCGGTGCGGCGCCGGAGAGGACCGGCAGGACCGGCGCGGACGGCAGCGCCCGGGTCCAGTAGTCGCGCGCGGCGGCGGTGTCGCGGCCCGCGAGCCAGCGCGCGTAGTCCTCGGCGTCGGGGCGGCGCACGCCGCCGGGCAGCCGGCCGTCGGCGAGGTAGGCCCGGTAGAACGAGGCCAGCAGCAGGTGCGTGCTCCAGTCGTCGAGCAGCGCGTGATGGTAGGTGAGCAGCACCCGGACGGTGGGAGCGCCCGGCGCCGGCGGGGTGTCGCCGCCGAGGACGGTCAGCCGCAGCGGTCCTGGAACGCGCGGGTCGACGCCGCGCAGCCGGTCGCGTTCGGCCCACCGCTGCCAGGGCCCGGCGCCGGGCGGGATCCAGCGCACCTCGGGGGCCACCCGGTCGCGGACCACGGTCCGCGGCGGCGACCCCTCGTCGAAGGCCGCCCGCAGGACGGCCTCGCGGTCGAAGACCGACTGCCAGGCCGCGGTGAAGCGGTCCAGGTCGAACGGTCCGGACCAGGTCCAGCTGAGCTGCTCGACGTGGTGCCCGCGGCCCGGGTGGGCGTCGGCGTCGGCCAGCAGTTCGCGCTGGACCGGGCCGGCCGGGAAGGATCGGGCGGCCGCCCCGTCCGGGGGCCGGCGGGTGAGCCGGTCGGCGAGCAGGCCGACCGGCGGCTCCGGCGTGCCGGGGGCGTCCGAGGTCAGGCGCAGGGTGTGCCGGGCCGGCCCCCGGCGGCGCAGCCGGCTCCGCCAGACGGGCGCGCCGGGGTACTCGGCGGCGATACGGTCGAGCTCTGCTTCGAGCAGGGCCCCGTCCAACGGGCCGTGCAGGGTCAGGACCGGGACGGCGTACGGGGGCAGCCCCGGGTCCACGACGACGCCCACCGGCCCGTCGCAGGGCGGGGACTCCGGTGCCGCTGGTGCGGTACGGCCGGCGGTCATCCTTCCTCCCCTCCCCCTGCGCGAAGTCCCTCTGCGCGGAGCCTGTGCGCCGAGCCCCAGCGGCGCTCCGTGGGGGAACGCGCGCCGCTGGGGAGTTGCTCGGGGGACGGGCGGTCATCGCCGCGCCCGTCGCCCGCCCTGGGAAGGTAACCGGACCGCGGGGACCGGCCGCCGGTTCTCCAGCCGCTCTGGAGAGCTCCGCGAGAGGCGCCGCCGGACGCCGGGGTTCCGCCAGGCGCCGCAGGGTCGAGCCCGGACCGCGAATCGGTCGAGAGCCGCTCAAGGCGGACATTCCCCGGACCCGCCGCCACCACGTGACACCACCGAGGCATCA
>NZ_BBPM01000106.1 GCF_000787775.1 Streptacidiphilus carbonis
CCCACCCGCTCCGGCGCTGGTGGAGCGGGGTGGTGCCGGGCAAGGGGCGGGGTGCTCGCACCGCGGTGCGGTGCGGCTAGTAGTAGACGTCCACCGCCGACCAGTTGCCGGTGGACTGCGCCGCGGCCACCGAGCCGGTGCTTCCGGCGACGCCGCCGGTGTCGGCACCGTCGGAGGTTCCGCCCCCGGTGCCGGTCTGCTGGGACGCGTCGGCGTTGCCCCTGACCGCGCCGGTCAGGCTGCCAGAGCCGCCATTGCTGACGATGCTGCTGTTGGACCCCTGTGAGGCGCCGGCGGCGTTGCTCGCCGCGGTCGCCGTGCCGATGCCGAGGCACATGAAGGCTGCCAACGCGGTGAACGCCGCGAAGGTGCGCAAACGGGACACGCGAACTCCCTGGGATGGTGTGGATGGTGACGGGGGGCTGGCCGACCCCTGCCGTCGGTCCTGACGTCGCGTGCCCAGCATTCACCAACAAGTCGATAAAGTTCCATCCAGATCGGTGCATGTCCCCCGAACGGGGTCAGTGACCGATCGTCGTCCCTTTCGTTGAGCCGACACCGCGTCAACAGCCGGGTGTGCGTCACCCCTGCTGATCAGGCACAGTTGTGCCGGAGCCGACGAAACGGAGCCGACAGCGACAGCGACGGGACAAGGAGCCGAGGGTGCCCCAGGGCAGCGAGCCTGAGCAGGACGACGACGCCCGGGGGACGGTCACCCCGGGGCTGCTCGGGCACGCCGAACCGGTCGGCACCACCCCCTCCTCGCTGGAGCAGGGCCCGGCGCCGGCCGCCGCACCGGCCCAGCCGCCGACCGAGGACTGGCTCGCCCTCGGCTACACCCCGCCCAGCGGCATCTCGCTCACCAAGCTCAGCGTCGGCGCCCCCGGGGCCGCCCCCTGGCCGGACCGGATGCGCACCCTGCTGCGCACCCCCATGTACGAGCGGCCCGCCTTCGAGCGCAGCAGCACCCCCGAGCCCGCCGAGGTCGGACCCAACGTCCCCCGGGTCCTGGACCTGACGCTGCGTATCGGGGAGCTGCTGCTCGCCAGCGGCGAGAGCGCCGAGGACGTCGAGGCGGCCATGCTGGGCGTCAGCCACGCCTACGGGCTCGACCGCTGCGAGCCGCAGGTCACCTTCACCCTGATCTCCATCTCGTACCAGCCCTCCCTGGTGGAGCCGCCGGTCACCGCCTCCCGGGTGGTGCGCCGCCGGGGCTCCGACTACACCCGGCTCGGCGCGGTCTACCGGCTGGTCGCCGACATCACCGCGGAGCAGGCCAGCACCGAGGACGCCTACCGCACCCTCGCCGAGATCCGCCGCAACCGGCACCCCTACCCCGGCTGGGTGCTGTCGCTGGGCACCGGGCTGCTCGCGGGCTCGGCGACGCTGCTGGTCGGCGGCAGGGGCGACGCCCAGGCCTGGCTGGTCTTCGCCGCCGCCTTCGTCGCCTCCGTCATCGGCGACCGGCTGGCCTGGGGCGTGGCCAGGAAGGGGCTCCCCGAGTTCTACCAGTTCGTGGTCGCGGCGATGCCGGCCGCCGGGATGGGCGTGGTGCTCACCCTGGGCGACTCCGGGCTGCGCGGCTCAGTGGTGATCACCGGCGGCCTGTACGCCCTGCTGCCGGGGCGCGCCCTGGTCGCCGCCGTCGCGGACGGCCTCACCGGCTTCTACATCACCGCGGCGGCACGGCTGCTGGAGGTGGTCTACCTGGTCGTCGGCATCGTCCTGGGCGTGATGCTGGTGCTCTACGTGGGGGTCAAGTTCAGCGCCTCGCTGCACCCCGAGCAGACCTTCGCCACCCGCGCGTACCCGGCGCTGCAGCTGCCGGCCGCGATGGCGCTGACACTCTTCTTCGCGATGCTGCTGCAGACCTCCCGCCACGTGCTCCCCTTCGTGACCTGCTTCGGCGGTATCGGCTGGGCGGTGTTCGGGGTGCTCACCGTGGAGGGCGGGCTCTCCCCGATCATCGCCACCGGGCTGGCCGCCGGGATGGTCGGCCTGTTCGGACAGCTGGCCTCGCGCTACCGCTACGCCTCCTCGCTGCCGTACGTCACCGCCGCGCTGGGGCCGCTGATGCCGGGCTCGGTGATCTACCTGGGCCTGCTCTCCTTCGCCAAGGGCGAGCCGGTCAACGGCCTGGTCTCGATCAGCCGGGCGGCGGCCATCGCCCTGGCCCTGGCCGTCGGGGTGAACCTGGGCGGCGAGGTGGCCCGGCTGTTCCTGCGGGTCCCGCAGGGCGAGGGGCCCGCCGTGGTGCGCCGCGCGGCCAAGCGCACCCGCGGGTTCTGACGGGCATGGGCATGGGCGCGGGCGCGGCGGGCGTGGGAGTCGGGAAGGAGTGACGGCTGTGTGGCACCACATCTGGGAGGCGTACGCCCGCCACATCCAGGACCCCGGCAAGCAGCCGCTGTTCCTGGTCCTGGTCGGCTTCATCGGATCCTTCCTGTTCATCCGCTTCAGCGTGCGCATGATCCGCCGCGGGGTGCGCTGGTGGCCGGGCAACGTCACCCCCGGCGGCCTGCACATCCACCATGTCGTCTTCGGGATGTTCTTCCTGCTGCTCGGCGGGATCGGCGCGTTCGCCACCGCCGGGACCCATCCCTGGCTGGACGCCTTCGGCCTGGTCTTCGGCATCGGCTGCGGGCTGGTGCTGGACGAGTTCGCGCTGCTGCTGCACCTGGAGGACGTCTACTGGAGCGAGCAGGGCCGCAAGTCCGTGGACGCGGTCATCGTCGGCATCCTCTTCACCGGGCTGCTGCTGGTCGGCTACCTGCCGCTGGGGGTCACCCCGTCCAGCGACGTGCGCTGGGGCCTGATCGCCATCATCTGCACCAACGCCCTGTTCACCGTCACCACGCTGCTGAAGGGCAAGTTCTGGAGCGGGATGCTCGGCATCATGGTGCCGGGCGTCTCCTGGATCGCCGCGGTGCGGCTGGCCCGTCCCAACAGCCCGTGGGCGCGCTGGCGCTACACCGGCAACCCGCGCAAGTTCGCCAGAGCGCGGCGCCGTCACGACCGGTGGCACCGGCGCGCGGACATCGCCCGGCAGTGGCTCTTCGACCTCATCGCCGGCAAACCCACACCGCCGGGGGTCCGGCCGACCCGGGCCCATCTCCTGGCCGAGCGCATGGCGGCCCGCCTGGAACGCCCCACCCGCCCCCCGCACGACGACGAACGCGCCCGCCGACTCCGCGCCGCGCGAGCCCGCCGCTCCACCGTCACCGCAGGGCGCCCGCGCCGGGCCCGACGGCGGGTCTGACCCCGCGGGTCGGGCACGGTCTCCGTCCGCCCGGTTCAGGCGGGGGCGAGGTCGACGCGGACGGTCAGCAAGTCGGTGCCGAGGGCCTGGACGGCGGTGCTGTTGTAGCGGGGGAGGGCCCTGAGCCGGGCCCGGGCGTCGTCGTCCGGGAGGAGGTGGGCGGTTCCGGGGTACCAGGTCCCCTTGAGGCGGACCCGGACCTGCGGGTCCGCCTGGATGTTCCGCACGTACTGCGACTTCACGCCGTACTCGGAGACCAGCCAGAAGGCGTCGTCCACCCGGCGCCCGCCGACCGGGGTGCGCCGGGGCTGCCCGGACTTGCGCCCGGTGGTCTCCAGCAGGGTCTGGCTCGGCAGCCGCCTGGCCACGGGGTTGACGACCCGTCGCTGGAACGTGGTGACGGCCCGGAACTTGAGCTCGTGATAGCGCGACACTGCGTGGCCCTCCGCTTCGCTGTCCTGGTCCACAACGAGACTAAGGCTCCGTCAGGAGTCAAGGCGACGGCGACGGCTCACCCCCTGCGACAGCGCCGCCCCGGGGTCCCGTGGTCCGGGGCCGGGGCGGCGGTGGGGGAGCCGGACGGTGGTCAGTGGGACTGACCGGAGTCCGCGAGGCGCTTGATGGAGTTGACGATCTCCTCCTCGGCCTCGACGCGGCCGACCCAGTGGGCGCCCTCGACCGACTTGCCGGGCTCCAGGTCCTTGTAGACCTCGAAGAAGTGCTGGATCTCGAGGCGGTCGAACTCCGACACGTGGTGGATGTCGCGCAGGTGCTCCCAGCGCGGGTCCGAGGCCGGGACGCAGAGCAGCTTGTCGTCGCCGCCCGCCTCGTCGGTCATGTGGAACATGCCGATCGCGCGGCACTTGATCAGGCAGCCGGGGAAGGTGGGCTCCTCCAGGATGACCAGCGCGTCCAGCGGGTCGCCGTCCTCACCGAGGGTGCCCTCGACGAAGCCGTAGTCGGCCGGGTAGCGCGTCGAGGTGAAGAGCATCCGGTCCAGGAAGATGCGACCAGTCTCGTGGTCGACCTCGTACTTGTTCCGCGAGCCCTTCGGAATCTCGATCGTGACGTCGAACTCCACAGCTCCTCCATTGCTTGTCATAGATGTGCGCAGGCAGTCGTTCGCAGCCAATAGTGTCTCCTACGGCAAGGGGTGCTCGGGAAAGGGGCAGGTCCGGATGGGTTCTTGGTGGGGGGCTGCGGCGCGGGGCTACGCGCTGGCGCCGACGCGGACCGTCGCGGTGGTGTCCGGGGCGCTGGGACTCGCGCTGGCGGCGGGGGGTATCGCCGCCGCGGGGCCCTGGGCGGGCGGCCAGCGGGTCGCCGAGCATGACCGCGGCCTGAGGGCGGACAGGTCGGCCGGTGCGGTGATGGTCCGGCCCCGGCCGGTCCCCGCGCCGAGCTGGGTCGCGCCGCCCGCCGTGCTGAAGCCGGCCGCGGCCGGCGGCTCGACCGCCGCCGCGGGCAGCAGCGGCGACGCGGCCGCCCCCACTGCCGGGGGCCTCACCGCCGCGCTGGGCTCCGCGCTGTCCGACCCGGTGCTCGGCCAGTTCACCGCGTCGGTCGTGGACGCCGCCACCGGCAGGACCCTCTACGCCAGCGGCCAGGACACGCCGCTGGCCCCGGCCTCCACCAACAAGATCGCCACCTCGGTCGCGGCCCTGTCCCTGCTCGGCCCCGAGCACCGGTTCACCACTCGGGTGGTGAGCACCGCCCCCGGCCGGATCGTCCTGGTCGGCGGCGGCGACCCCACCCTCTCCGCCGCCGGCCTGGCCGCCCTCGCGGACCGCACCGCCGCCGCGCTCAAGGCGTCCGGGACCGGGACGGTACGGCTGGGCTACGACATCTCCCTGTTCGGCGGCCCCGCGCAGACCCCGGCCGCCAATGTCGGCGACAACATCGCCCTGGTCCAGGCGCTGACCGTGGACGAGGGCCGGCTCGACCCGCACAGCACCGAGGACGCCCCCCGCTACGGCGACCCCGCCGCGACCGCCGCCGCCGGCTTCGCCGCGCTGCTCGGCAAGCGCGGCATCACCGTCCAGGGCTCGGCGGCGAGGACCACCGCCCCGGCCGCGGCGAAGGCCGCCGCGCCGCTGGCCCAGCTCCAGTCGCAGCCGCTGAGCGAGATCGTCGAGCGGATGCTGACCGAGAGCGACAACGACTACGCCGAGGACCTCGGCCACCAGACCGCCGTCGCGGCCGGCCTCCCGGCCACCTTCGCCGGCGGCGCGGCCGCGGTCATGCGGACGCTCACCCGGCTCGGCGTCCCGCTCGGGAGGACCCACCTGGTCGACTCCAGCGGGCTCTCCTCCGCCGACGGCATCCCGGCAGCCGTGCTCACCAGGCTGCTGCTGCTCGCCTCCTCGCCGGCCCACCCGGAGCTGCGCGCCGCCGTCAGCGGACTGCCGGTGGCCGGCTACACCGGCACCCTCGCCGACCGCTTCAGCAGCGACAGCAGCAGCACCGGGCTCGGCCTGGTCCGGGCCAAGACCGGTTCCCTCTCCACCGTCAACACCCTTGCGGGGCTTGTCCTGGACCGCGACGGCAGGCTGCTGGCCTTCTCCTTCATGTCCAACGCGGGCGGCGACGTGACCGCGGCCCGGGACGCCCTGGACCGGCTGGCCGCGCGCGTCGCCGTATGCGGCTGCCGTTGACGGGCAGGAGCACGTACGGTTGCTGATATGACGAGCCAGAGCGGCGGTGCGGATATGGCGGACGCGGCAGACGCGACAGGCATGGTCGACTGGAACCTCGCGGTGGCGACCGCGACCCGGTTGGCGCGCCCCGGACCCGAGGTCACCCGGGAGGAGGCGCGCGCCGCGGTCAAGGAGCTGCGGCTGCACGCGGCCGATGCCGAGCAGCACGTCCGGGCCTTCACCGGGATGCAGGCGCCGGGCGCCACGGGCACCCCGGTGCTGGTGGTGGACCGGCCGGGCTGGGTCAAGGCCAATGTGGCGGGCTTCCGGACCATCATCACCCCGCTGGCGGACCGGATGCAGGCGCGGCGCGCGTCCATGCCGGGCGGAGGGGCGCTGGGCGCGGTGGGCGGCAAGGTCACCGGGATCGAGCTGGGGATGCTGCTGGCCTTCCTCTCCTCCAAGGTCCTCGGCCAGTACGAGACCTTCGCTCCGGCCGAGGTCCCCTCGGACCTCTCCTCCCTCGACGACGAGCACCCGGTCCAGCCCGGCCGGCTGCTGCTGGTGGTCCCCAACATCGTCGCGGCCGAGCGAGAGCTCGACGTGGACCCGCGCGACTTCCGGCTCTGGGTCTGCCTGCACGAGGAGACCCACCGCACCCAGTTCACGGCGGTGCCGTGGCTGCGGGACCACCTCGAGGGCGAGATCCACGCGTTCCTCGCCGAGACCGACATCGACCCGGCGACGCTGCTGGAGCGGGTGCGGGACGCGGCCGGGTTCGGCGGGACGCCGGGGCAGGGCGACGGCGCGGGCGGCGCCGGCGGCACCGGGAGTCTGATGGACATCGTGCAGACGCCTGCCCAGCGGGAGATCCTGGGGCGGCTCACGGCGGTGATGTCGCTGCTGGAGGGCCACGCGGACGTGGTGATGGACGGGGTCGGGCCGCAGGTGGTGCCGAGCGTCGCGGAGATCCGCGAGAAGTTCCAGAAGCGGCGGGCCAAGGGCACCGGGTGGCTGGACCAGCTGCTGCGGAAGGCGCTGGGGCTGGACGCGAAGATGCGGCAGTACCAGGACGGGGCCGTCTTCGTCCGCGGAGTGGTGGACTCGGTCGGGATGGACGGGTTCAACCGGGTGTGGACCTCGCCGAACACCCTGCCGACCAAGGACGAGATCCACGACCCGTCGGCCTGGGTTGCCCGGGTGCACAAGTGACGGTTCGCGGGGGCTGATGTCCGCGCAGTAGTTGATCAAGCACGGCCCCGCGCCCCTGAAGGGCGCGGGATTCACCCTTCCGGGGGGACCATGGGTGTTGCGCGAACGCGGGTGGGCCGGGAAGGGGCAGACTTCTGCGACCATCGGCCTACGACAGTGCGCTACCGGACCGTCACTGTGAGGCATCACGGTGCGGGACGGTTCGCCGAACCACCCGCCGCTCCGGTCCGCTCATAGGAGTGATCAACACATGGGTCCGCACCCCGCAGTGGCCGCGATACGCCTGGCAGTACGCCGGGTCCTCAACGATGTCGCCGCCCAGGTTCCTGACACCTTCTCAGCCGCCGCCTCCACCACCACCGCAACCATCCCCGGCCCCAGCCCCAGCGCAGCGTCACGCCCCGTACTCCAGCTCTCCGGGGAGCGAACCCCCGTACCCCCGCGAAACGCCGCCCCCGGAGTCTTCCGCCCGGTCGGCGACGTCGATCCGCGCCATGCCGAGCTGCGCACCCCGCGACCCCGCCCCGCACCGGACGCCCCGCTCGTCCTGGTGGCCTGCAGCGGCGGGGCCGACTCCATGGCGCTGGCCGCCGCCACCGCCTTCGAGGCGGCCAAGCTGGGGCTGCGGGCCGGCGCCGTCACCGTCGACCACGGGCTGCAGGAAGGATCCACCGGCCGCGCCGTCGAGGTCGCCGGCCGGCTGCGCGCGCTGGGGCTGGACCCGGTGGACGCCCTCGGCGTGCACGTCGGCAGGGCCGGAGGCCCCGAGGCCGCCGCCCGGGACGCCCGCTACGCCGCGCTGGACAGCGCCGCCGAGCGGCACGGCGCCAGCGTGGTCCTGCTCGGCCACACCCGCGACGACCAGGCCGAGACCGTACTGCTGGGCCTGGCCCGCGGCTCCGGACCGCGCTCGCTGTCCGGGATGCCCGCCGCCACCGGCCGCTACCGCCGACCCTTCCTCGACCTGGACCGCAGCATCACCCGGCAGGCCTGCGCGGTGCTGGACCTGCCGGTCTGGGACGACCCGCACAACGTCGACCCCGCCTACACCCGCTCCCGGGTCCGCCACGAGGTGCTGCCGGTGCTGGAGAAGCACCTCGGCGGCGGCGTGGTCGAGGCGCTGGCCCGTACCGCGCGGCTGTTCCGCGACGACGCCGACGCCCTGGACGCCTGGGCCGCCCAGGCCGAGACCGAGGCCATGACCGACGACGGCCTGGACGCCGCCGCCCTCGCCGCGCTCCCGCCCGCGGTCCGCCGCCGGGTGCTGCGCCGCGGCGCGCTCCGGGCCGGCAGCCCGGCCGGCGACCTGTTCGCCCGCCATGTGGAGGCCATGGACCAGCTGGTCACCGGCTGGCACGGGCAGGGCCCGCTGCACCTGCCCGGCGCCGTCGAACTGCGCCGCCGCTCCGGCCGGCTGGCCTTCCGCCGCATGTAGTCCTGCGGCGGTGTGGCAAGGTTGGTGCGGTAGACACCGGATCCCCAGCACTTGGGACCCACGGGTTCGCTCAGGTGCGCCGGGCAGTGTCCGGCCGCCTCACGCCCGCCGCCGGCGGGATTCGTGGGGGTCCGAGGGGTCGCTCCCCGAAATTTGGAGTAAGGACGTACCGCGGGTGGACGAGAAGGACATGGGCAGCGACCTTGCGAAGGTGCTCATCAGCAAGGACGAGATCGACGCCAAGCTGGTCGAGCTGGCGGAGGCCGTGGACCGCGACTACGCCGGCAAGGACCTGCTGATCGTCGGGGTGCTCAAGGGCGCGGTGATGGTCATGGCCGACCTGGCCAGGACCCTGCACACACCGGTCACCATGGACTGGATGGCGGTCTCCTCCTACGGCATGGGCACCAAGTCCTCCGGGGTGGTGCGCATCCTCAAGGACCTGGACACCGACATCAACGGCCGGGACGTGCTCATCGTCGAGGACATCATCGACTCCGGGCTGACCCTGTCCTGGCTGCTCAGCAATCTGCAGTCGCGCGGCCCCGCCTCGCTGGAGGTCTGCACGCTGCTGCGCAAGCCCGACGCGGCCAAGGTGTCCATCGACGTGAAGTACGTGGGCTTCGACATCCCCAACGAGTTCGTCGTGGGATACGGGCTGGACTACGCCGAGAAGTACCGGAACCTGCCGTTCGTCGGCACCCTCGCGCCGCACGTCTACGGCGGCTGAGGGTCCGCTCGGACATTCCGCTGGGAACAGGGGAGCGTTTCCCTCCGTTGGACCCGGGGAAGGGCCGTTTGACACCGGTACGCAGTCGCTTGATGAGCTTCATGGAGAATGGCTGCGGTACCGTCCAATAATCCACTGTCTCGGTTGACGGTGGATGACCAACCGGTCGAGGTCATACATAGGACGCGTCCCACGGCTGACCGCCTGGGACGCCGCACAGTGGCAGGAGGGACGGGGCGGCTGATGTCGCCCCGCATGGATGGACGTGAAGCGATACTTCCGTGCGCCGGTGATGTGGATCGTGCTGGCCGTCCTCGCCGTCGTCGTGCTGATGCAGGTGGTGTCCTCCTCGGCCGGTTACAAGACCGAGGACACCAGCACCGTCGTCGCCGCGATCAACGACGGCAAGGCCCAGTCGGTCCAGATGACCACCGGCGACAGTTCAATGATCAAGGTCCAGCTGAAGAGCGGCCAGCAGATCGACGGCACCGGCCAGATCCAGGCGCCGTACACCTCGGACGCCTATGCGGCCACGCTGCAGACGCAGATGCAGTCCGCCATCTCGGACAACAAGCTGGGCAGCTACACGGTCAAGGTCGACAAGCAGAACACCTTCGTGAGTCTGCTGCTGTCGTTCCTGCCGTTCGTGCTGATCATCCTGGTGTTCCTGTTCCTGATGAACCAGATGCAGGGCGGCGGCTCCCGCGTCATGCAGTTCGGCAAGTCCAAGGCCAAGCTGATCACCAAGGACACCCCCAAGACGACCTTCTCGGACGTCGCGGGCGCCGACGAGGCGGTCGAGGAACTCCACGAGATCAAGGAGTTCCTGCAGGAGCCGGCGAAGTTCCAGGCCGTCGGCGCCAAGATCCCCAAGGGCGTGCTGCTCTACGGCCCGCCCGGAACCGGTAAGACCCTGCTGGCCCGCGCGGTCGCGGGTGAGGCCGGGGTGCCGTTCTACTCGATCTCCGGCTCGGACTTCGTGGAGATGTTCGTGGGTGTCGGCGCCAGCCGGGTCCGCGACCTCTTCGAGCAGGCCAAGGCGAACGCCCCGGCGATCGTCTTCGTCGACGAGATCGACGCGGTCGGCCGCCACCGCGGCGCCGGCCTCGGCGGCGGGCACGACGAGCGCGAGCAGACCCTCAACCAGCTGCTGGTCGAGATGGACGGCTTCGACGTCAAGGGCGGCGTGATCCTGATCGCGGCGACCAACCGGCCCGACATCCTGGACCCGGCGCTGCTGCGTCCGGGCCGTTTCGACCGCCAGATCGCGGTGGACCGTCCCGACCTCACCGGTCGGCATGACATCCTCAAGGTGCACCAGAAGGGCAAGCCGGTCGCTCCGGACGTCGACCTCATGGTCGTCGCCCGCCGCACCCCCGGCTTCACCGGCGCCGACCTGGCGAACGTCCTCAACGAGGCCGCTCTGCTCACCGCGCGCAGCGACAAGAAGCTGATCGACAACGGCACCCTGGACGAGGCGATCGACCGGGTGGTGGCGGGTCCGCAGAAGCGCACCCGGATCATGTCGGAGAAGGAGAAGAAGATCACCGCGTACCACGAGGGCGGACACGCCCTGGTCGCGGCGGCCTCTCCGAACAGCGACCCGGTGCACAAGGTCACCATCCTGTCCCGCGGCCGGGCCCTCGGTTACACCATGGTGCTCCCGGACGAGGACAAGTACTCGACCACCCGCAACGAGATGCTGGACCAGCTCGCCTACATGATGGGCGGTCGCGCGGCGGAGGAACTGGTCTTCCACGACCCGACCACCGGCGCGTCCAACGACATCGAGAAGGCGACCACCACCGCGCGGGCGATGGTCACCCAGTACGGCATGACCGAGCGCCTGGGCGCGATCAAGTTCGGGACCGACAACTCCGAGCCCTTCCTGGGACGTGAGATGGGTCACCAGCGCGACTACTCGGAAGAGGTCGCCGGGCTGGTGGACGAGGAGGTCAAGAAGCTGATCGAGAACGCCCACAACGAGGCGTGGGAGATCCTGGTCGAGAACCGGGACGTGCTGGACAACCTGGTGCTGGAGCTCCTGGAGAAGGAGACCCTGAACAAGGAGCAGATCGCGGAGATCTTCCGACCGATCGTCAAGCGCCCGGCCCGCCCGGCCTGGACCGGTTCCGCGCGGCGGACCCCGTCCACCCGTCCGCCGGTCCAGTCCCCCCGGGAGCTGGCCCTGACCAACGGTGTCGGCCAGCTGGAGGGCTCGGCCCCGGTGGACATCCTGAAGCTCCCGCCGGAGCCCACGGAGAGCTGATCCTGCCTGGTCAGGCGCGTATAGCACGGAATGTGTGCCGCTGCCCCAAGGTTCTAACCTTGGGGCAGCGGCATTCCTACTGGAGGGAAAGAACCATGACCGACCCGGTGACCATCGAGGGTGCGACCGGCGCCGTCCGTGAGTTCGACCAGAAGCGGGCCGAGGACGCCGTCCGGGAGTTGCTCATCGCGGTCGGCGAGAACCCGGACCGCGAGGGGCTGCGGGACACCCCGGGCCGGGTGGCCCGCGCCTACCAGGAGATATTCGCGGGCCTCTGGCAGGAGCCGGAGGACGTCCTGACCACCACGTTCGACCTGGGCCACGACGAGATGGTGCTGGTCAAGGACATCGAGGTGACCAGCGTCTGCGAGCACCACCTGGTGCCCTTCCGGGGTGTGGCCCACGTCGGCTACATCCCCTCGCACAGCGGCAAGATCACCGGACTGTCCAAGCTGGCCCGGCTGGTGGACGTCTACGCCCGCCGCCCGCAGGTGCAGGAGCGGCTGACCACGCAGGTCGCCGACTCGCTGATGCGGATCCTGGAGCCGCGCGGGGTCATCGTGGTCATCGAGTGCGAGCACATGTGCATGTCGATGCGCGGCATCCGCAAGCCCGGCGCCAAGACCATCACCTCGGCGGTGCGCGGCCAGCTGCGGGACGCGGCCACCAGGGCCGAGGCGATGAGCCTCATCATCGCCCACTGAGCAGCGTCAGCTACTGCACCGTCAGCCACTGAGCACCGTCAGCCCGGCACGGCCACCAGGCCCAGCCCGGCGACGTCCGGCGCGGCCGCCCTGGGGGCGGTGCCGCCCCCGGCCGGGGCGGATGCCGGGGCCGATGCCGATGCCGTGGGCTTGGGCTCGGGCGCCGCGGTGGGCGGGTTGAGCTGCTGGCCCAGCCAGGCCAGGGCGGGCTCCAGCTCCAGGCTCCAGGTGGTGTAGTTGTGCCCGCCGTTGGACAGCACCAGCGGGGTGACCTGCATCGGCGGCGTCACGGCGCGGATGAACTGCCCGGTCGCCCGGTAGTCGTGCTCGCCGTGGGCGGTGGTGGCGACCAGCACCCGGACGTGCGGCACCGGCAGGTGCTGCAGCCGCCAGATCAGGTTGTAGCTGTCCAGCAGACCGGTCCTGGCCGGGCCCTGGGGGCCGAAGAGGACACCGGTGGTGGTGGTCTCGTACTCCCAGTACTCGCCGCCCAGCGAAGCGGCGACACCGAACACCTCGGGGTGCCGCAGGGTGTTCTCCAGGGCGCAGGTGGCGCCCTCGGAGACGCCTGTCAGGCCCCAGCCGCGCGGATCGCTCTCGACCCGGTAGGCCGAGCGGAGCGCGGCCGGCACGTCCTCGGTCAGATAGGTCTCGGCCTGCGGGCCCCCGGGCGCGTTGATGCAGTCGGTGTCCCTGGGCGGCGCCACGGTCTGGGAGATGATCACCAGGATGGTGGGCTGCATCCGCCCGTCCTGCATCATCCGCGCGGCGATCTGCGGCATCCGCAGCCGGTCCACCATGGTCTGGATGCTGCCCGGGTAGCCGACGTAGGAGGTCAGCACCGGGAAGTCGACGTGCTGGTAGGCGGGCTGGAAGTACTGCGGCGGCAGGTAGACGTAAGCCGGCTGCCGGTAGCCGGTGCGCTCGCCGACCACGGTCACCGCGCTGAAGCTGCCGTTCTGCCCAGGCGGTCCCCCGACCGGCAGTTCGCTCCGCAGCTGCAGCGGGCCGAGCGGCGCGGGCAGCACCAGCTTGCTGCCGAGGTCGGTGACCTGCTCCTCGCTGCCGCCGCCGGTCACCCGGCCCAGGGTCACCGTGGTGTTGCCGCCGCCCGCCAGGTCGGTCCAGGTGGGGTAGAAGTCGCCGTAGGAGTTCAGCAGCAGCGCGGCCAGCAGGACCAGCGACAGCTGCGAGGCCAGCACCAGCAGCAGCCGCCCGGCCACCGGGAGCACCCCGCGACGGGCCAGCCGCGGCCAGAGCCACAGGGTGGCGCCGACGCTGAGGAGGGTCAGCAGCCCTGCGCCGTACTCCAGCCTGCCGCCTGTCAGATCCATCGACTGTGCTCCCGCTCCCTGTGTGTCGGTCCATCCTGCTGCCTGGACCGTGCGCCCACCGAGCCGGAAGGCCGACTGGCCCCCGATCGAGTGACACGGAGTCAGCGGAAAGGCTGCCGGGGGCGGGGCAGGGCGGGGCGGGGCAGGGC
>NZ_BBPM01000105.1 GCF_000787775.1 Streptacidiphilus carbonis
GCGGCGTGCGGGGTTCAGATCCGTTCCAGGACCGCGACGCCGCCGTGCTTGGGTACAAGCGTGACGTGGAAGACCTTCATGTGCTCGTCCTTTGTCCCGGCCGGGTGGATCGTGTAGTGCGTCAGTAGTTCCTTGAGCGCGATCTGCATTTCCAGTTCGGCCAGATAGGCGCCGACACAACGACGGGGGCCACCGCCGAAGGGGAGCCAGTCCAGCGGATCGACCCGCGCCAGGAACCGCTCGGGTCTGAAGGCGAGCGGGCTGTCATAGATGTCCTCCCGCTGGTGGAGCAGCAGGATCGGGATCATGACCGCCAGGCCCGCGGGTACCTCGTAGCCGCCGATGTTGTAGTCGTGCCCGAGCCGACGGGCTATGTGGTAGAGCGGCGGGCGCACCCGCAATGTCTCGCGGGCGCAGGCGGCGAGGTAGGCGTCGTCTCCGTTCAGAGCGGCGGCGCGGGCAGTCTCAAGAACCTCTGGATTGCGGGACAGACGTTCGACTGCCCAGGCGAGGCCTGTGGCTGTCGTCTCGTAGCCGGCGGTGACGAGCGTCAGCAACTGGTCACGGATGTCGATGTCCGACAGGCCTCGGCCCTCTTCGTCCGTTGCCAGCAGCAGCATTGACAGCGTGTCGTTGCGCTCGGCGAGGTCGGGTTCCTTTCGGCGGGCCGCCATCTCCTCTGCCATGAGTTCGTAGACGCGGTTGCGCCTGTTTGTGAAGATCCGCCAGGGGCTGCCTGGGCCGAAGTCCTGCCTCATCCACGGCAGCATGATGATCGTGCCGAGCGGTCCGCGCATGGCGATGAGCGCCTCCCGCAGCCGGTCAGCGACGGCCCCACGGACACCGAAGACGATCTCCAGGATGACGTCCATGGCAATCGCCTGCATGTAGGGCCGTGTCGCTACGGCCTTTCCCGTCGGCAGGGCGGCGAGGTTCTTCGCGGAGATGGCCTCGATCTGCTTCACATACGACTGGAGCTTGCGCGCATGGAAGGGCGGCAGGATGAGCCGCCGCTGCCATACATGGTCGTCACCGTCCGTCAGGAAGAGGGAGCGTGCGCCAACCATCGGCTCACCGAGCTGGTTCGCCTGACCGGCCAGAAAGAGCGACTGATCGCCCACCAGCATCTCCCGGATCAGCTGCGGGTCGGCAACCACCATGACGTCGCCCATGATCTGGATCCGGAGCCGGAAGAGGTCACCGTACTGTCGCCAGGCGCCGACGAGAAACCCGTTGGGGTCGTCCAGCAGACGCATTGTCTGCACCAGTGATGGCAAGTGCGGTCCATCGAGTGCTTTGAATGGTTTTGCAGGAGCGACAGTGCTCACGGAACTTCCCCAATGTCTCGTTGAGAGCCCAGTACGGAATGACTGGCCTCAGCTGCAGAAGGAGGCGATCTCACGGACGGCGGAGGCAAACTGCTGGGCTTCTTCCTGTGTGTTGTAGAGATAGAAGGAGGCCCGAACGTTGCCGGGCACGTCCACGACCGCGTCAGCGCCCATGAAGTACGACAGTGCGCAGTGCGCTCCGGACCGCACGGCGATGTGGTACCGCTCGTTGAGCATGCGTCCCACCTCGTCGGGCGGGACGTTCGCGAGGTTGAACGACACGATGCTCGACAGGAGTGAGGCCTCCTCGGGTCCGTATACCTGGATGCCGGGAATTGATCGGAGGGCACCGGCGACGCCTGCCGCCAGGCTCTGCGAGTGGCGGTGCACATTCTCCATGCCCACGGCCTGGAGGTAGTCGACTGCCGCCCCGAGGCCGATGGCCTCTGCGATCGGTGGTGTTCCCGCCTGCCACTTGTCGGGAAGCGCGCTGAAGGTGACGTACTTGGGCCCGCACTCGTCGATCGACGGACACCGGCACTCGGCCGTTGTGTCGATGGTGCCCCCACCGGCGATCCCCGGCATGAGGGTCTCGGCGTGTTCCCGCTTCATGTACAGCACGCCGATGCCTGTGGGGCCGAGCATCTTGTGGCCGGAGAAGGCAAGGAAGTCGCAGCCGAGTGCATGGACGTCGATGCGCCGGTGCGGGACCGCCTGGGCGGCGTCGACGACATAGACGATCCCGCGCTCGGAGCAGGCGTTCGCGATCGCCTCCACGGGATAGACGGTGCCGAGCACGTTCGACACGTACGTCAGGGCGACGATTCGGGTCCGTTCGTTGAGCAGCTTGACGAAGTCGTCGATCTCGAAGACGCCCTCGGGCCCCGGGTTGTACCAGCGGATCGTCGCGCCGACCTGATACGCCTTGAGCGCCCACGGCGCCATGTTGGAGGTGTGCTCGAGTGTGGACAGTACGATCTCGTCCCCTGCGCTGAGCGGGAGCGACAGAGCCGCCAGGTTCAGCGCGAGCGTCGTGTTGGAGGTGAAGACGACCTCCTCGGGGTCGGCGCCTATGAACGCCGCGACCTTCGCCAGGGCTGCCTCGTACTGCTCGGACGCCATCATGGACGCGTCGTAGCTGCCGCGGTGGACGTTGGCGCGGTAGCTGAAGTAGTACTCGTTCATCGCCTCGACCACGGAGACCGGTGTCAGGGACGACGCCACGCTGTCGAGGTAGACGCTCTCCGAGGCCAGGCAGGGGAAGTCGCTGCGCAGACGCGTCGGGTCCAGCGCGCTCGCGCCGTGGTGAAGTGGAGTCGTGGCGGTCATGCCGTCCTCGCCGGGGCGCGCATCGCGGCGGTGATCGTCTCCAGGCTGTCCATCCAGTTGGGCAGTGTGCCGGCCGACAGCACCCGGCCATTGAGGACGAGCACCGGAATGCCGTCGATCTGCTGGCCTGCCAGTTGCTCTATCAGCGCCGGCGGAACCGCGGCGTAGTCCGTGCAGGTCTCCATCTCCACCACCTCCACCTGCGCCTGGCCCTCGAACTTGCGCCGCAGGAAGTCTGCGAACTTCCCGATCTCGGGATCGCCTTCGCAACGGGCGTTGATCAGAACGATTTCGTGCATGTCACGCCTCCTGGTGTGCCGTTGTCGCGGTGTGAAGTCATGGGAGTTCGAGCTGGAGCGGGCGCACGAGGACTCCGTTCCTGGCCGCCAGCGAGGACAGCGTCCGGGCGAGATCAGGACTGGCGTGACCGGTGGAGTGTTCCCGCAGCCCTGTGCTGGACATGAGGTAGGTCTCGGCCAGGCAGGCGAAAGTGTCCTCCGGGCCGTCGAGGAAGAATTCCTGGGTGCAGCGGTAACCCGGTATACGGACGATGCCGCCCTCGGCGATCGCGATGCCGGCCTGCCGAAACTCCGCGTACTCCGCAAGGGGCACGTTGGCGGGCTGCGCGAGGTCGATGACGACGGCCTCCGGTTTCAGCATCCCGGGCCGCAAGCGCGCCGACGGGTCGCTGGTCAGGACCAGTACGACGTCCGCCTTGCCCACCGTCGCCACGTCGTCGCTGAGCCGCGCGGCAGGAGCGAGGCTGCCGAGGCGTTTTTGCAGCCAGTCCGTGGACCGTCCGATGAGAAGGAGGTCCAGGCCCTCGTCGGCGAGGAGATGCGAAGCCGCCACCCCGACCGAGCCTGTCGCGCCGAGAACGGCGACGGTGGGGTCGGGCACCGGACGGGCTGCCAATGCCTCCAGGACGTTCGCCTTCGCGACCGCGGCCGTGAAGGCGTTGCCGTTGGTGACGGTGACGTCGGACGGCAGGTGCGGAAGCAGGAACGAGCCGCCACCGGTCGCGGGCGCAGTGAGCGCGCCCAGGCCGATGACTGCGGCTCCCCGCTGGGCTGCCAGTTGGGCGGCCTCGACGATGGCGCGCACTCCCTCGCGGGTGAGGATGGCGTGGGGCATTCTGACGGCCCCGACCACCTCGCCGCGGATCGATGAGCCCCGGACGGTGACCTCTCCCAGTACGAGTGCGGGAGATGTGCATGCCTTCTGGATGAACTCTTCGTCATCCTTGCTGTACTTGCGCAGCAGAGAGGCGCCAGGTAGTTGCTCGACGTCGGAGGTCTGCCTGGGGTGGACCAGGAAGCTGAACCAGGGCGGCGTGTCGCTCAGGTACATGAGCGCACCCGCTGGGCGGTACGGAGAGCAGACGGCACCGGGCCTCCTAAACGAATCCCATGGAGGGGACCAGCGTCATGGAGCCGGCGAAGTCAACGGTGGTGGATTCTCCTCCTAGGTGCATGGGCCAGGTGATGAGGAACGTCGTCTCATACACAACCGTGGTGGGCCGGCCGTCGCGAAGGGCCGAGAGCGTTGTCTCCAGACTGGAGACTATGCGGCCGTCTCAACCGCCTTTTGCGCCGGACCACATGGAGCCCGGGAGAAACTCCAGGCAGCCCCGTGCGTGCCATCCGGACAGATCCGGCTCGATCGTGCAGTCGTCAGTCGCGGTCGCCCGGATGGGTGCGAGGAGCGAGGGGCTGTGGCCACCGGCCAGCACAAGGTCGTGCAGTCCCGGGAAGACGCCCTGTACGCCGTAGCGGACACGCAGAGCGAACTGGTCGAAGTCCGCGATGCCCATGTTCGTCTGCGGGGGCGATGCGGGGTCGAGCATGAGCACGATCTGTCCCGACTTGATGGACTCCTCGGAATTCAGAGGCATGTCCATCCCCTTGTGGGAGATGCCGTACAGGTTCGTCACGCCGAAGATCACGCGGGCCGTCGGCTCCGGCGCAGCGCGGCGCGCCTCAAGCGTCTCGACGGTCAGGTCGTCGCTTATCGTCATGGTGGGCTTCCCGTCCTCTCCTTGATGTCCCTTGGCCCTCAGGCGGCATCGCCTGGGGTCGGCCGGTCGTCGTGCGAACTGCGCCGTGACGAGGAGGTCTGGGCGTGCTACCGCATCGCCGTTCCTACGGGTGTGCAGGTGCCGCAGGAATTTGTGCCTGTACCCGCGACGCGGGCAGAGTCGGTGGACCAGGTTTGCCGGGCACGAAGCCTCAAGCGAGAACGTGAGACACCCCGATCAGCCGTGAACGCACTGACCGTGCCGGAGGGCAGGAGAACCGCCCCCCACGGCGCCGGTGTTTCCGCCAGGCTCACCCTACGACTCTCACTGGCGTCGAGGCGAGTTGTCAAGGGGCGCTGGGCGCCGGCCGGCGGCCTCAGCCGAGTGTCCGTCAGCTTGGGGCCGGGGTCCGTCGTCCCCTCGTGGATGCGGGACCAGCACGCCCGAGTTGTACCGGCGGCGGCACTCCGACCGCCGGACCTTGCCGCTCGATGTACGAGGCAAGTGCCACCTTCCCACGGCTACGACGTCACTCACGGTGACGCCGTGTGTCGAGACGACAGCAGCGCGGACGTGGGCCGCCATCTCGCGCTGTGTCACCTCGTCGACGCGACTGGGCAGTTCCACCGCAACGACGATGCCGCTGACGGCCTTGGCGGCGGAATCGTCAGCAGCGAACACCGCGCAGCCCGCCGCGTCCCAGCGTGTACAGGCCGTGATAGCGGTCATTTCGATGTCCTCGGGGTAGAAATTGCGGCCGCGTATGACGATCCTGTCGCGCAACCGACCCACCACGAACAACTGGTCGTCCGTGACGAACCCGAGATCACCGGTACGCAGGAACGCCGTGTCGGGCCGGTCCCGCAATCGCGCACCGAAGGTGCGACGGCTCTCCTCGGGCCGGTTCCAGTACCCCGCGGCCACCCCCGGACCCGCTACCCAGATCTCGCCGACCTGGTCTGCGCCGACCGGCTGCTCAGTCTCAGGGTCAACGATGGCGAGCCCCACTCCGGGTCGCGCGTCCCCGCACCCGACGAGCCGCCACGCCGACGGTCCTTCCGCGCGGGCGACGATGCCGCGTGCCATCTCCTCGCCGTCGACGCTGACCATGTGAACGGCGTCACCGCGTTGGCCGCCGGTGACGATCAAGGTGGCTTCGGCAAGTCCGTAGCAGGGGTAGAAGGCACGGGGAGAGAAGCCGGCCTCGGCGAAACGGGAGCAGAACCGCTCGACGGTAGTTGCGAGCACGGGCTCGGCGCCGGTGAAGGCAAGCTTCCAACTCGACAGGTCGAGAGGCTCCGCCCCCTCGTGCGGAGGACGCCGCACGCACATCTCGTAGCCGAAGTTCGGCCCCCCGCTGATCGTCGCGCGCCAGCGGCTGATCGCGGTGAGCCAGCGGCTCGGCCGCTGCAGCACCGCCGACGGACTGAGGAAGTACTGGGGAAAGCCGGTGTAGAGCGGCTGCAGAACCCCGCCGACGAGTCCCATGTCGTGAAACATCGGCAGCCATACGAGGCTGACCGAAGTGCTGTCATTGCCGAATCCGGTGCGGATCATCTCGGAGTTCGCGATGAGGTTGGCGTGTGTGACCTGGACACCTCTGGGGGCCATGGTCGAACCCGAGGTGTACTGGATCAGTGCCACATCGCCGGCCCGCACCGCCACGTCCGGTTCCGTGCCGCCGGCCTGTTCGCCGCCGGCCTGCTCGCAGATGACGCGCAGCCCGGCCAGAGTCGGCTCGGCGGCGAACTGCTCCGCGACGACTGCTCGATGCTTTCCAGCGACCAGGATCGCGGCCGCGCCCGAATCCGCGGCGATCAGGGAGAGCGCCACGGCCTCCTCGACCCGTCTGGGCAGTTTGATCGGTATCGGCACCACGCCGGCGATGTTCGCGGCGAAGAAGGCGACGATGAACTCCGGGCCTTGCGGAAATCCGAGCAGAACCCTTCGGCCGGACAGACCCAGTTCGAGGAGGAGACGGGCAAGTCCAGCCGCTCGCCGCAGGAGCGACGCATAGCTCAGGGATTCGGTGAGTTCGGCCTCCGAGTCCAGGAATCCGTACAGGGGCTGGTCTCCGTGCAGACGGGCACGATGCCGCAGGACTTCGACGATGGTCTCGCCGGGCGCGTGCCAATCGCCCCCGCCCGGGTCCTTCTGCGGTCCAAGGTTCGCTGCGCTCATATGTGACCTCCTTTGCCTCCTGGTGAGTTGAAGGTGCGGCACCCTCAGCTCGCGATGTTTTTGGACACTGCCGACTCCGCGAGGTAGCGGCTGAGCGAACGGATCGTGGGGTGGACGTATGCGACGTTCGGATCGAGCTGCAAGCCGAGCCAGTCCTCCAGTTCACCAGTGATGGCGATCGCGGTGGCGGAATCGAGACCGAGGCTGTCGAACGTGGCCTCGCGGTCGATCTCGGCGCTGGGGAGTGTGAGGAGTTCGCCGATGTACTCCGCGAGCCAGCTGTCGATCTCGTGCTCCGCCGGGATGCTGGTCATGACGCCCCTTCCGGCACCTCTGCCATGCCCGGGGACAGTGATTCGAGGTAGGAGTTGAGCCCGCCGATCATGAGGTCGACGCCGAAGTGGAACTGGGCGGTCATCTCACAGTCGCCGCAGACCAGCAGCGCCGTGCGGATCAAGTCGTTCGAGACCTCGGCCGGCAGCAGGTCGGTGGCGCGCCGGATGAACCCGATCTCGTCGCACGGGCCCTGATCGGGAGACGCGGGCAGGGACAACTCTGCGAGCGCGTAGCCGAGCCCGAAGGGGAAGACGGTGCGGAGCAGGGCAGCCGCGCACTTCTCGGGGACACCGCCATCCCGCATCAGCCGCATCAGGCCGTGGCAGATCAGCAGAGGCCGCTCCCGAAGACCCTGACGACTGATCAGCAGTGGTGCTGCGTCGGGATGCCGATGGACGAGGTCGCGCAGGGATGCGGCAAGCCGGCGGATGGCCTCGCGCCAGTCGTCGGTTGGCGGCTCGGCTGGGATCTCGGCCCACATCAGCCCCACGATCCCGTCCAGAAGGTCGTCCTTGTCGGTCACGTGCTTGTACAGCGACATAGCTTTCACGCCGAGCGAGGCGCCCAACTTGTGCATGCTCAACTGGTCGAGCCCGTGCTCATCGACGTAGTCGAGCGCGCCGCGCAGCACCTGCTCGCGCGACAGGGAGCCCCTGACCGCCTTCTTGCCGCCGTCCACCTGCGTTGTCATGGCTTACAGCATAACGCTTGACGGTATACGGTGTAAGCCAAGTAGGGTGACGTGCCAGTCAGTTCACGCATATTCAGGAGGGGCGGGAGGTCCCGTTGTGGCCGGGTACGAGGGCATGGCCATCGAGCTGTCCGGTCTGACCAAGACCTACCAGCGCGGTAAACAGCCGGTCACCGCGGTGCAGGAGGTTTCGCTGAGCATTCCGCCGGGCCAGGTTCTCGGGTTGCTCGGGCCGAACGGCGCGGGCAAGACCACGACGATCAAGATGATCTGCGGGCTGATCCTGCCGACGGCAGGGTCGGTCCGGGTGATGGGCTTCGATGTGGCCAAGCAGCGGTCGAGCGCGGTGCGCCAGATCGGCGCAGTTCTGGAGGGATCGCGCAATGTGTACTGGCCTCTTTCGGCGTGGCAGAATCTGATGTACTTCGGTCGGCTCAAAGGTTTGCGTGGCGCCGAGATCAAGCCTCGGGCTGAGCGGCTGTTGTCCGAACTCGGGTTGTGGGAGCGCAAGGACGAGCCGGTCAGCTCCTACTCACGCGGGATGCAGCAGAAGGTGGCGATCGCCGCGGCGCTGATCACCGATCCGCCCGTGATCCTTCTGGACGAACCCACCCTCGGCCTCGACGTGGAGGCGGCCCGCACCGTCAAGGACTGGATCACGCATCTCGCCCGTGACGAAGGAAAAACGGTGGTCCTGACCACCCACCAGCTGGCAACGGCACAGGAGCTGTCCGCGCGGATTGCCGTGATCCGGAACGGATCCGTCATCGCTGACCTTGCCACCGGCGAACTGCTGTCCAGCTACAGCGAGGACCGCTTCGTGGTCCGCGTCGACGCGACCCGTGACGGCATCACCGCTCTGCTTCCAGCAGGAGCCCGCGCCGAGGCTGACGCCGAGTCCACTGTCGTCACACTGCCGGACACCGGCCAGGAGGCGTTGCAGGGCTTCCTCGCCGAGATCCGCGCGAAAGGGATCCCCCTGGTATCGGTCAGCCGGGCCCAGCCGGATCTGGAGGAGGTCTTCATCCAGCTCATCCACTCCGACAGCGGCAGTGCGCCTTCCGCCGACGCGGAGCGTGTGGGATGACCGTGATCGCGGTACCTCGCACCGGTGGGTCCGCTTACACGCTGAGAGCGGTGATCGGCGAAACCACCAAGGGGCTGCTGCTGCTCTGGCGGCGCCGCGCGGTGCTGATCATGGCTACGGTTTCGGTCGGTCTGATCTATCTCATGATCGAGTTCTTCGTCGGCGCCGGCCGCATCGACCACGGAGTGCTCGCAGCGACCCTGCCCGGCCTGTTCGCCTACGCGGTGGCCAGCAGTGCCGCCGTGCAGGGCTGCGGCGGGATCGCCGAGGAGATCAACTCAGGCACGCTGGAACAAGCCCACCTCAGCCCGGTCCCGCCGTCGCTACTCGTGCTGGGGCGGCTCGGCGCGCTGGCCGCTGAAGGGCTGATCCCGGCCGTTGTGCTCACCGCTGCCTTCTGGACCGGGTTCGGGGTCCACTACACGGTGCGGCCCGATGCGCTGGTGCCGGTTGTGCTCACTGTCGCCGATGCATTGGCGTACGGGCTGCTGATGGCCGCCCTGACGGTCGCGGTGAGCAGCATCGGGGCGCTCGGGCATGTGTTCAACATGATCGTCATGTTCTTCGGCGGCATCTTCGTGCCGGTGACCGCGTATCCGCACGGCGTCGTGATCTTCGCGAGGTTCGTACCCACCACGCTGGGAGTGGAGGTGCTGAACACGGCCCTCGCGGGTCGGGGCCTCGGCGCCGCATGGACCGATGGCACCCTCCCCTGGCTGTTGGTGCACGTCGTGGTGCTGGGCAGCCTCGGCTGGTACATCTACACGTTCAACATCCGCCGGGCGCGGCGGGAAGGGGGGCTGAGCGCGTGATGATGCCCCGTTCGATGGTGAGCCTGGGCAACGAGATTCGCAAGGGCCTGCTGATCGCCTGGTCCGAGCGTGTGCAGATCCTTTTCGAGCTGCCCTTCTTCGCACTCTTGATCCTCCTGCTCGGGCCATTGCTCGGCGCGGGGGACCAGGTCGCCGGCGGCCATGTTTCCTGGTCCCTGCAGAGCAGCCGGACCTCGCTGCTCGTCCTGGCTTTCCTACCGGCGATGGTCTTCTACTTCCAGGCTGTGAAGCTGTTCTGGCGGCTGCTCGCCGAGATCCAGTCGGGCACGCTGGAGCAGGTCTACCTGTCTCCGCTGCCGCCCTGGCTGATCGTGGCAGCCGGACGAGTGGTTGCAGCGCTGATCGAGACCCTGATCGTCATCGCCGCCACCTACGGCATCGTCAGCGCCTTCGTGACGCTGCACTACAACTGGAGTGCAGCCGCTCTGGTTCCGGCCGCGCTGCTGATCGTGACCGGTGTCGGCTACTCACTGATCATCGGCGGGATGACTCTGATCTGGAAGCGCGTGCACATGCTCCAAGAGGCGTTTCTCCTCCTGGTCATGGTCTTCGCCGTCTCCGCACTCCCCGTCTTCGCCGTGCCCGGCTGGTTCTCCGGTCTCGGCCGCGTGTTCCCTGTCACCAGTGCCGTTGCCAGCCTGTACAAGGTGCTGATCGACGGTGACCCTGTCACCGGGCTGTGGGGCGCAGGCGGTCTGGTGTGGTTGTTCGTCACCGCTGCCGCGTATCTCGCCGCGGGGATCTTCGCCTTCAGCGTGGGCGGGCGGATCGCGAAGGGCCGCGGCACGCTCGGCAGTTACTGACCTGGCTGCTCACATGAAGTTTCGGGTGTGAAGCGCGGACAGCTCAACTGCCTCATCGCTGGGGAAGCCCAACTGGACCAGGCGTCGCTGGCGGCCCTCGTTCATGGCCTTCTGCAGCGCCTGGACTGCGTTCCAGCCACTCCTGAGTGACTCCGGTGTCCACGCGTGGGCCGCAAGGACGACGAGGGAGTCGAAGACGTCCTGGTTCAGCCCGGCGGTGTCGGCCAGGGCGTCGTGCCGTCGCTCAACTGCCGTTCTCAACCGTCCGAGCAGTGCCCTGTCGGCGTCGGCCGCGTATTTCAGGTGAGCCATGCCGAAGGCCACATGGCGCCGCTCGTCGCGCAGCGCCAGGCCCGCCACCTCCCGGGTCACAGGATCGGGGGCGTGCCGCGTGATGAACTCCAGAAGATCGAGAAAACTGCCCTCACCGAGGACCGACAGCAGGAAGGCCGCCAGGCTGAAGTCCGTCTCGTCCAGCAGTGTCTGCAAGGAGGCTCGGCCGCCGGCACCGGAGACGCCCATCTCACTGGAGCGCAGCATCGCACGTCGGGTGAACACCTCGACGTGGCGCGCCTCGTCGGCGACCTGGATCGCGAGGACCTGCATGACTTCGCGGTAATGAGGGTGCATGCGGGCAATGAATCCAGCGGGGATCTGCATGGCTGCGTACTCGTTCTCAACCAGGTACGTCATCACCTGAACGACCGCGCCCTCGATCTCCGAAGGCAGTGCGAAAGGGGCATCCCACCGGACAGCGGTGTCAGGATTCCACTGCCGCGCGGCACCATGCTGATAGAGCTGCTGCGCGGCCTCGGCCCACACCACGCCGCGGTCGATGAGGTCGGCATGAAGCGGTGGACCGCCCTCCTCGACGAGCGCGCCGCGCATGGCCAGACCCCAGCGCACGTCTGCATGCGGAAGCGTGCCGTCGGGGCCGGGGTCGCCCGCGCGTCGGGCACGGCTCCAGCGTGCGGTAGTCGCCGACCCCTTCACGACCGTGGGCGCGGGGCCGCTCAGATCGATGCCATGGCCCTGCTCGCGGCTCCACACCGCCAGATGCACCCGCAACGCCGGATCACGGCCGTGGACGGCGAGTCGGCTTCCGATAGGCAGGTCGCGCAACGCGCGCTGCACGATCAGGTATCCGCCCGCGTCCAGGCCGAGATCCTCAAGGTCGATAGTCATCAGCCAGCAGCGCGCCGTCTTCCCCGTAGAAGCGTGCCTCGTCCACGGCCGATTCAAGTGCCTGATAGCCGCTCGTCCGCCCCGGACGCCACGTCTTGAGTCCTTCAAGATCGAGCAGCGACCTCAGCTCGGCGTCCTCGTACGACATGCCGAGCAGGAGCTCCCGGAATCGTGCAGCGAGGACTGGGTCGGCCGACGGGCCGGTCGTCATGTTGCAGTGATCGTACGGCTCGGTCTCAGCGATGATCCTTGTGGACGAGGCGGTGAACAGGCCTTCCCGGGCAAAGAGCAGATGGCTGGCGTCGATCATGCACGCCGCGTCGACCTCACCGGCGATCAGCGCCCGCGCTGCGTCCCGCTCGCCGCCGACATGGTCGCCGTGCAGTCCGACTCCGACATCGAACCGACGTATCGTCAGATTCGTTCCGGCTGCCAGGCCGTGATTACGCAAGAGCGATAAGGGCAGCAAGGTCGCTTGTGGCGAGTCCACGGCGCCGACGCCGACGGTGGCACCGTCCAGCCCCGACAGGCTCTCGACGCCGGAACCGCCGCGGACGACGATCACCGATCGCAGATCGCGATCGGTGTCCCGCATGACCAGGGCTTCCAGCCGGGCGCCGGCGGCCCCGGCCAGCCGACGGGCCCGGACCCAGGCCAACGGGGAGTTCCACGCCGCATCGATCCGGCCGGCGACGAGGTCCTCGGCCTGCCGTTCGTAATGGGAGTACAGGATGAAGTCGAAGGGGAGGCCGTGATCCACGAGAAAGCGCCGGAACCCCTCCCAGATCGTGACCACTTTGGGGTCATAGGCGACAGCGCCCATGAGCAGCGTCATTCCGGCACTCCTCACATCAGGGGGAGGCCGCACAGGGCACGCCCGATGAAGTCTCGCAATGCTTCGGTGGTCGGCGCCATGACCCTGGCGGCACGGGCGTCGCGAAAGCTGCGTTCGATACCGAGATCGGTGCGGAACGCGGACCCGCCGCAAACCGTCATGGCGAGGTCGGTGACCTCGATGGCCGCTTCGGCCGCGGCGGCCTTCACTTCAAGCAGCCGCAACTGGGCGTCTTCCCGGCCCGCGGCCAGAGCGGCAACGGTGTCGTCGAGCAGCACGCGTGCCGAGTCCGCGGTGATCCGCATCCTCGCCAAACCTTGGCGCAGGCCCGACTGTTCGGCCAGCGTCTGCCCCAGATGCTCCAGCTTGCTGCCGGTCAGGTGGGTGATGGTCCGGGCGATCACGGCTTCCATCTGACCAACGCTGCAGGCCGCATTGAGAATCAGGAAGTAGGGGAGGGCTGCGCCGAAGGCGATGTCCAGGCCGGTGCCGTCCTCACCCAGCCTGGCGTCAGGAGCGACGCGCACGGAGTCCGCGGTGACCGGGCTGGAGGCGTTGCCGCGCAGGCCGAGTCCGTCGAAGGCGAACGGGATTGACAGGCCGGGGGCGTCCGATGACACCAGCCACAAGGTCATAGGGCCCTCGCCGGTGAGCGGTCGGCTCGACCAGACGTAGCTGTCGGCTTGGCTCGCCGAGGTCACCCAGCTCTTCTGCGCCTCCAGGATCACGGAGTCACCATGGGTACGAGCGGTGCTGACCGGTGCCCAGAAGTGGCTGCGCGACCCGTTCTCCGAGAATGCCAGAGTCGTCAGGTGCCGTCCCTCAGCGATGGCCCTGACCACCGTGTCGGGCCCGTGCGCGGTGAGCACCGCGGTAGCTGCAAAATGCATTGTGAGGACCATCGCCGTCGATCCGCAGGCCCCGGAGACCCGGCGTACCGCATCGGCGGCCTCGGCCAACCCCGCGCCGGCTCCGCCGTGGCTGGTCGGCACCGTGAGGCCTAAGATCCCTGCCGCGCCCAGCGCGGTCACCCCGTCGCGGGGGAACTTGCCCTCGCGATCAACCAGGCGGGCGGCTGGTTCGATGACGTTGGTGATCGCTTCGGAAAGTTTTTCCTGATAGGACATGGAAAGAGAGATCCACTTCTGGTCGCGGGCCGATGAGCCTGGATTGAAACACCATCGCCAATAACAGAAGTCGCTGCTGCAAGGCTCTCGTCTTCAGCTCTGTGACGTCAAGGCAGCGGCGAGCACTGCGGTTCGGAGGATGCAGTCATCCGCGGGATCGACGGTGCGGAGGTCGAGCAGCAGGCGCCCGTCCTCGA
>NZ_BBPM01000104.1:0-9288 GCF_000787775.1 Streptacidiphilus carbonis
GGCGGGAGGGGTCTGGCGATGGCGGGAGGGGCCGGGGGATGGCGGGAGGGGTGGCGGGAGTGTTTTCGCGTGGCGGCCAGGTCCGGCCTTTCGGCGTCTTATGCCTTGGGCCGCGTTGTCGGCGCAGTCGATCCAGGCGGGCCGCTGCGGTCCTTCCAAGCGCGGCCGGACCTCGCCCAGGGTGTCGTCTCGCTCCGGAGTGCCGGTACCTGTGCGGAACGGACCTGACGCCGCAGCAGATGCCACCCCCCCTGCACGGTTTCGCCGACGTGGACGATCCATGTCGGCGCGGTCCATGGGGCAGGCTTGGACCGTCGACCCGCGCTTCGGCTGGCGCAGCCCCCGTTCGTTGACACCGGGCCGGGCCGGCTGGAGCGGTAGCGGATACGTCAGGCCTGGCGTGAGGCGGGGCCGATGGGCTTCGCTCGGAGCGGCCGCACTCGGTTGAGCGGCTGTCCCCGGTGCAGTGGGGGTGGCTGGGGCGCGCGGCTGGGGCGAGGACCACGGTGAACGCTGGAACGGATCCGGCCGGTCGTCGCCTGCCTGGACGCACGGAGCCCCGCGCCGGGGGCGGCGGGGCGTGGCGGGGAACGACTGGGCCGCCGGGGTGGGGACCGGCGGCCGTGGGTCTGCGTCGCGAAGCGGCTGGGTTCAGAGGCGTTCGGCGACCGCCTCGCGGACCTCGGCCGCGATCGTCGCCAGTTCGCTCTCGGCGCGCCGGCAGATGATGGAGTCTGCGATCTCGCCGCTGCGCACGGCGATGTTCGACAGCAGCGACGACGTCAGCCCGTGGGTGTGCTCGGTGCCGCCCTGGAGATAGATGCCGCAGGACAGTTCCGGCGTGGTGACCAGTCGGTAGTCGCGGGTGACCCGATGGTGTCCCGACTCGTCGCGCAGGCAGTAGCGGTCGAGGTCGCCGAGCAGCTGCGTCGGGTCCATGGAGGCGTAGCCGGTGGCGAAGACGATCGCGTCGACGTCGAGCTGCCGCACCTCGTGGTGGCGCAGCGACTGCAGGGTGACCCGCCGTGCGCTGCCGTTCCGCTCGACGGCCCGGACCTTGGTGAGGTTGTGGAAGTGCAGCCGCTTGGCGCCGGCCACGCCCTCGTCGTACTGGGTCTGGTAGAGCGCCTGGATGTCGGCGCTGTCGACCACCCCGTAGTTGGTGTTGCGGTGGTAGCGCCAGAAGGCGTCCCGGGCCGGCTCGTCGCCGTCGTAGTAGTCCTCGACCGCGTCGGCGTCGAACACCTGGTTGGCGAAGGGGGTGTCGTCCGCGACGGAGTAGCCGTAGGAGGGCATGATCGCGTGCACCTGCGCGTGGGGGAGCCGCCCGTGGAAGAACTGGGTGATCTCCGCCGCGCTCTGGCCCGCTCCGACCACGGCCACGCTGCGGAGGACCTCGGGGTCGGTCCGGCCGTACCTGGTCAGGAACTCCGAGCTGTGCCAGACCCGGTCGTCGCGCGCGATGCCGTCCGGCATCCGCGGCACCAGGCCCGTCGACACGACCACGTTGCGCGTGTTGACCCGGCGGGTGCTGCCCGCCGCGGTGTCGCGGACCTCCAGCTGCACGTACCCGTCGCCGCCGCTCCCGTGGTCCGGGGGGAGCTGCACCGAGGTGACGGTCGAGTCGTAGGTCACCGCGTCGGCCATCTTCGCCGCCGCCCACTCCAGGTACTGGTGGAACTCCTGGCGGGTGGGGAAGAAGTCCTTCCGGTTGACGAACTGCCCGAGCCTTCCCTTCGCGTGCAGGAACGCCACGAAGCTGAAGCGGGACACCGGGTTGCGGAAGGTGACCAGGTCCTTCAGGAAGGAGATCTGCATGGTCGCCGAGGGCAGCAGCATGTTGCGGTGCCAGCCGAACGACGACTGCCGCTCGAAGAAGGCGGAAGTGATCGAGTTCGTCAGGACGTTGGCGCAGCGCTCTTCCAGAGCGATGGCGAGCGACAGATTGGACGGTCCGAATCCGATGCCCACCACGTCGTAGGTGGCGTTCTCGCGAGCACCCATGGTTGGTCTCCCGTTTCAAGTAGCTGTGGATGTGGCGGGCTCGGCGTCTCCGTCGCCCGGGGTGGGTCAGGCGCGGGGCTGGTGCCGGATCTCCAACGTGCAGCACTTGACGCTGCCGCCGGCCTTGAGCAGTTCGGAGAGGTCGACGCCGACCGGCTCGAAGCCCCGGTCCCGGAGCCGGTCGGCCAGCACGGTCGCGGTGTGCGGCAGGAAGACGGCGCGGCCGTCGGAGACCGCGTTGAGACCGAAGGTCTCCGCGTCGTCCTCGTCGACCAGGATCGCGTCGGGGTAGAGCTCCCGCAGCGTGGTGAGGCTCTCCGCCGAGAAGGCCCCCGGGTAGTACATGATCTCGGTGTCGGAGAGCACGGCGAGCGCCGTGTCCAGATGGTAGAAGCGCGGATCAACCAGGGTGAGGGTGACCACCGGCCGGCCGAGGGTCCGCTGCAGCTCCGCGTGGGCCCTCGGGTCGGTGCGGAAGCCGGTGCCCGCCAGGACCCGGTCGCCCAGCACCATGTAGTCGCCCTCGGCCTCGTTGACGTACTCCGCGGAGTGGACCCCGCGGTAGCCGCGGGCGGCGAACCACTCCTGGTAGGAGGCGGCTTCGGGGACCCGCTCCCGGTGCCGGAACCGGGCGACCAGGACCCGGTCGTCCACCACCGTCGCGCCGTTGGCGGAGAAGACCATGTCCGGCAGGCCCGCGACCGGTTCGATCAGGTCGACGGTGTGCCCGTGCTCCAGGTACAGCCGGCGCAGGCCCTCCCACTGCTCGATCGCCAGGTCGGTGTCGACCGGCTTGGCGGGGTCCATCCAGGCGTTGATCGCATAGGTGACGTCGAAGTACGTCGGACGGCACATCAGGTAGTGGCGGGGGGTGGCCTGTCGGACGGCCTGGTTCTGGGACATCGGACTACTTCCTCAGGGTCGTTGGATCTCAGTTCGGTGCCGGTGGCCGCCGCTTCCGCCGGCGGTCGGCGAGGTCTTCGGAGGGCGGCTCAGGCCGCGTCGCGCTCGATCGGGCAGCTCATGCAGCGCGGGCCGCCGCGGCCCCGGCCGAGCTGGTCGCCCTTGATGCGCAGCACCTCGACGCCGTTGTCCTCAAGCATCCGGTTGCTGTTCTCGTTGACCTCGTAGGCGATGACGGTGCCCGGGGAGACCGCCAGCAGGTTGCAGCCGTCGTTCCACTGCTCGCGCTCGGCGCTGTACGGGTCCTGACGGGTCTGCAGCACCCGGACCGCGTCCAGGCCCAGCGCCGCGCCGATCTCGGCGAAGAGGTCCTTGTTCTCGACGGCCTCCACGGGGCGGCGGGTGCCCGGGGTCAGCGTCCAGGACCTCAGCGCGTCGCGGTCGAGGCCGGAGTAGAGGGTGAAGGCGTCCCGGTCCACCATGGTCATCACGGTGTCCAGGTGCATCAGGGCGCGCGCCTTCGGCAGCTGCACGGCGATCACGCGCAGGGCGGAGCCGGCCTGGAACATGCGGTGGGCCAGGATCTCGACGCCTGCGGGGGTGGTGCGCTCGCCCAGGCCGACGAGGACGGTGCCGTCGCCGATCACGGCGATGTCACCGCCCTCGATCGCGGCCGGGGCCATCGCCTCGCCGTCGATCCAGCGGTGCGCCCCGCTCTCGGCGAACATCGGGTGGAAGTTGTAGACCGCCTCGTAGTTGACGGTCTCGTGCCTGCGCCCGGCCATCATCATCGGGTTGACCGCGACGCCGTCGTAGACCCAGCAGCTGGTGTCCCGGGTGAACAGCGAGTTGGGCACCGGCGGGAGGACGAAGTCGTGGTCGGCCAGCAGGTCGAGCCCGAGCGAGCCGCCGCCGCTGCGGCGCTCCCCCAGCGCCTCGACGAGCTCGCGCTTGTTCAGGCCGCCCAGCAGGTGGGTGGCCAGCTCGCTGGGACCCATCGCGCCCAGGACCTTGCGGGTCTCCTGAGCGAGTGCGGCACCCATGTGGGGCTGCCGGTCGTGCAGGATGCGGTCGAGCACGAATTCCGCCGCCTCGTCGGCCTTGACCGCCTCGGCGAGCAGGTTGTGCAGGAGGTGGACAGTGACTCCCCGGTCCTGGAGGAGCTGCTGGAACTCCCGGTGCTCCTGCTGCGCCCTCGACACCCAGACGACGTCGTCGAAGAGCAGCGCGTCCTTGTTGCCGGGGGTCAGTCGCTCGAAGTCCAGGCCGGGCTCGTGCAGGACCACCTGTCTCAGGGCGCCGACCTCTGAATTGACGTAGAACATTTTCTCTCCCCACCTCGGTCGAGGGCAGCTACTGCTCTCTCATCGAAGGTATGGAGACGGCTTTCGCTTTCGTTATCGAAGCCTTTTCACTCGGAGGCCCGGCATTCTCAATGACGCGGGCGCACCCGCTCGACCTCGTCCGCGCCGTGGGCGCGGCAGACGTCGAGGTCCGGGGCGGCGACGACGTACCAGGGGGCGGGGAAGGGATCGGCGGAGTCCTGGCCGATCACCTGGTGCAGGACGTAGCCGGGGCCGGCCTCGCCGAGGATGCGGACCTGCTCGCCGGTGCCCAGGGCGGCCGCGCGGGCCTGCGCGACGTGCAGGGGGACCAGGTGGCCGTCCTCGATGCTGCTGCGCATGGCGTGCCGGCGGACGTTGTAGTGGGTCTCGCCGGTGCGGCGCAGGTCGATCAGGGCGGAGGCGATGGCCTGCAGCCGGGTGTCGCGGCCGGGCGCGGCCTGCGGCAGCTGCCACAGCTGGTACGCCTTGCGCTGCAGGCAGGGCTGGGTCAGACCGTCCAGCATGGCGATCGCCCGGATCAGGGCCTGGCCGGGCGAACGCGGGGGCGTCGCCGCCGGCTGCCGCAGGACGGCGGCGCCTGGGCGGGCGGTGACGGTGGCGGGGGGCATCGGCGGATCCCTTCGGTCAGGCGGGCAGCGGAACGCGCTTCCCGCCCCCGGTGCGGAGTTCCGGGGGCGGGCTGATGACCGCCGGCGCCGCTCGCCGGGGCAGGACGGAGAGGATGTCGCGGACCAGGCCGTCGGTGTCGGTCCACAGGTGGAAGTGCCCGCCGGGGCGCTCGCGGGTGCTGAAGGGGCCGGTGGTCGTGGCCGACCAGGCGGCCATGTCGGCCTCGCTGCTGAGCGGGTCCGGTAGCTGCGCGCCGCGCGGACGTCCGCGCGCAGGGCGGGGAGCAGCAGCTCGCACAGCTCGCGGTTGCCGGCGATGGCGGGGTCGATGCCGCCGAGCGCGCAGATCGAGGACCACAGCTCCCGGTCGCCCGCCTCGTGGGAAGCCCGGTCGCCGCGCGGACCGCCGGGGGCGGCGGAGCCGGAGACGTAGAGGCAGGTGGGCGGGAAGCCCCGGTCGCGCATGGTCAACGCGGTCTCGTAGGCGATCAGCGCGCCGACCCGGTGGCCGAACAGGGCGTAACCTGCCAGGGCGCGCGGTCCGAGGCGCAGCAGTTCCTCGGCGATGTGTCCGCTCATCCCGGCGACGCCGGCCGGCGGGGTCGCCGCCGCCCGGTCACCGCCTCCCGGGTACTGCACCGCGAACAGCTGCACGTCGGCGGGCATCGCCGAGGTCCAGGCGCGGTAGCTGCCCGCCGATCCGCCGGAGTGCGGCAGGCACACCACACGGGCGGCCGGGTCGGCCACCTCGTTCAGCGGCCGTATCCAGCCGGGGTTGCGGCCTTGGACCATGACGGATCTCCACTGCTCGAGTCCACCCTTGACGGACAGTCGGCAGCGTCCCACAGGGGGGAGGGGGGTGCCCGGCAATCTTTCCGGTCTCGTTCAGGGGGACCGGCGGCGGCTCAGGCGGCCGTGCTGAGCAGGCGCAGTCCCGGGGCCGCGGACGGGACCTGACGGGCCGCCAGATAGTGCAGGACGGCGAGGACGCGCCGGTTGTCGCGGCGGCCGCCGGGGATGCGCAGCTTGTCGAAGACCGCCGCGACCCGCTTCTCGACCGTGCCCGGGGAGATGACCAGCCGTTCGGCGATGGCGCCGTTGGTGCGGCCCTGCGCCATCAGCGCGAGGACCTCCAACTCCCTGCCGCTGAGGGCGTCCAGTCCGTCGGCGTCCGGTCCGGCGTCCGGTCCGGCGGCGCGCTCCGGGTGGGCGGGGCCGAGCCGGTGCGCGGTCCCGGCCGCAAGGGCGGCGACCATGCGCGGGTCGACGACGGCACCGCCGGCGGCGATCCGCAGGAGCGAGTCGGTCAGCTCCTCGGCGTCGGTCATCCGGTCCTGGAGCAGGTAGCCCAGACCGGCGCCGCCGTCCTGGAAGAGGCGGCCCACGTGCCGTGGGTCGGGCGCGTCGGCGAAGAGCAGCACCCCGAGGCCGGGGTGGCCGCGGCGGGCGTCCAGGGCGGCCCGCAGGCCCTCGTCGCCCCAGTCCGGCGCCAGCCGGACGTTGGCGATCAGGACGTCGGGGCGGTGGGTGTCGACCAGGTCCGGCAGGACCCTGGCGTCGTGGACGGCGGCGGCCAGGTGGTGGCCCTGGCCGCCGAGCACGTGGGCGAGGCCCGCCCGCAGGATCGCGGAGCCCTCGGCGATGACCAGACGCATGTCAGCCGCCGAAGTCCGGGGCCTCGGGCGCCGGGACCCACTGGTCCAGGAAGGCCGCCATGTTGCTGAGGACGGGGGTGCGGGCGAACTCGTCGAGGGACAGCCGCTGCTCCAGTGCGATCACCAGCCGGACGGCGGCCCGGAAGGCGCCCCCGGGTTCGCAGGAGTCGTCGCCGTGCCCGTCGTGCCCGTCGTGCCCGGCCGGGTCGTCGAGTCCGCCGGTCCACAGCTCGGCCGGTCCGGATGCCGTGTCACCGCTCATGCTCCGCCTCCACCTGGGTCGTCTCGGTCGGATCCGACGCTAGGCACCGGCCTTATCGGCGGGATATCGCCGGCTTTCCGCCGTGGTGGGGGCTGCTCGCGGCCGGCCGGCGGACGCCGTCGTCCGGCGCGGGCGGCCGGCCGGGCGTACGGATCGATGCGACTCCCATAACAGGTCGATAACCACGGCTCCTAACGTCGTGTCATGGCGGGAGCTCCGCCCCGGATCCGCGGCGGAGCGGCTCCGCGAACGGCATCCGCCGACCATCCACTCGCAGTCTGTAGCGTCCCTGTGAGGCCACGGGCTCCTGGCGATCCGCTTGAGGGCAGTCCCATGCCAGAATTCGAATTTGCCACACCTGAGCCGATCCTCGTCTCGATCAGTCTCAACATCGGCCGCGCGCTGGTCTCCGCGGGCGACCGCACCCGGACCACCGTCGACGTGCACCCGCGCGACGGCGGCAACGCCTGGGATGTGACGACCGCCGAGCTCACCCGGGTCGACTACCGGGACGGGGAGCTGGTGGTCGACGCGACCAGGGCGCAGGGGCTGCCCGGCAGCGGATCCGTGGTGGTGGCCGTCAGGGTGCCGAGCGGATCACGCCTGCACGCCGACTCGCTCGCCGCGGACATCCACGGCACGGGCGGCTTCGGGGAGTGCGCGATCAGCACCGGCTGCGGCCATGTGCGGCTCGACCGCACCGGCCCGCTGCACCTGTCCGCGGCCCTCGGGAACGTCACGGTGGGAAGCGTGGTGGGCGGCGTCGAAGCCGTCGCCGGCTCCGGCGACATCACCATCCGGGAGATCGACGGCGCCGCGGAGATCAACAGGGGCACCGGCAACACCCGCATCGGAGCGGCCGGCGGCCCCGTGCGGGTCTACGCGGACAGCGGGGACCTGCACATCGGACGCGCGCACGCGGGGGTCGAGGCGCGGGCCGCACGGGGCGACATCCGGGTGGACGACGCGGTTCGGGGCCCGCTGACGCTGGAGACCGCCTCCGGCTCCGTGGAGGTCGGCATCGCCCAGGGCTCCGCCGCCGCACTCCGGCTGGACGCCCATGTCGGCACCGTCTACCAGGCGCTGGAGCTGCTCGACGGCACCGCCCCGGCGGTCGGCGTGGCGCCAACCGTCGAGGTGCACGCGAACACCATCATCGGGGACATCGTGGTCCGGCGCGCGTCCGTGGAACGGGACGTCGACTGGCAGTGAGCAGCGGAGCGGCCGACGTCCCGTCAGGCCGCGGCCGAGGCCTCGTCGGTGTCCTGTCGCCGCTCCTGCGGCGCCGTCTCCGGACCGGGCCGGGCGGCCTGCGGACGGGCGAGTCCGTCGAACGCCTCGTGCAGCCGTTCCAGGGTCCACCACTCGCCGAACCGCGCGGTCCTGGCCAGCAGCCGGTCCTCCTCCCAGGGGCTCATGACGCCGCCTCCGTACCGAGGTCGAGGACGTAGCCGCGGCCCCAGACCGTGCGGACGGTGAGCCCGAGCGGGTCGATCCGCTGCCGGATGCGCATGATGTGCAGGTCCAGGGCGTTGCGGGTGGTCGACCCCTCCTCGCTGCGGAGCCGGAGGCGCAGCGCCTCGCGGGGCACCACCTGGCCGAACCGGGCCACCAGCACCGACAGCAGCTCGGCCTGCATGGGCGAGAGGGTCACCGACTGGGAGGCGAACCGCAGCACGCCGTCCAGGTCGATCCGGGGTGCGTGGTAGCGGTGGTAGCGGTGGACCAGCGCGTCGGAACGCGCCTTGAGGTCGTGCGAGGGGATCGGCGCACGCACCCAGTCCTCGTAGATGTCGTCGCAGACCGGGGCCCCGAGGCCGGCCTCGACCACCAGGATCCGAGGCACTCTGCGGGATCTGTACTCCTCGCGCAGCTCCTGCTGCGCGGGCCAGCGCAGCAGCTGCACCTCCCAGTTCGGCAGCGGACTCCGCGAGCCGACCTCATGCGTGATCATCCCAACCCCGATTCTCCGGCAGCCCACTTCGGCGGAACCCTTGTCAGCGAACCGAGTAAAACATACCAGTGTCCGGGTTTGTTTTGCCAGAGGTACTGCCGGATGTGTCACGTCGGAGGGGACATCGGGGCGCTGCGGCGGCAGCGTGTCGCCCAAAGTTACTGAGATTAGCGGTGGTTAGGCCTGAATCGGGCGACTTTGACCGCTGCGGCCCTTGGCAGTCGCTGCCATAAGATACCGCAGTGCTGGTTTTAGAAGACGGGAGCGGGCTCCCCGCTGAGCTCCGCGGACTCACCCGCCGCGGCGAACACCATCTCGGCAGCGGAGTCGAGGGTGGTCAGCACCCACTCGTCCACCTCCAGTCCGCTCTGCTCCGCGGCCCGCTGCCAGCCCTCGAACCGGTCGCCGGGCAGCGCCAACTGGCGGACCGCGACCGCCGCGCGGGGCGCGACGGCGGCACCGTCCCTGGCCTCGTGCAGGGCGCCGCGCAGCTGCTTGGTACTCCAGGACAGCTCCTCGGCCCGGCTGAGCCAGCGGTCCTGGTCCTCGACCGGCA
>NZ_BBPM01000104.1:9576-14702 GCF_000787775.1 Streptacidiphilus carbonis
GTGCTGGAAGGTCAGCCGGGGGCGGCGGCGGTCCATCGGGAACCTGCGGGCCACCCAGGCGTAGTTGCGCAGCGTCTGGTAGCGCAGATCGGCGGTGCGGATGGCCTGCTGGTACCGGTCGGCGTAGTGCTCCTTGCCGTAGGCCAGCCAGTCGCCCAGCCACCACAGCGACGAGTCCACCACGCCGGCCAGCTGGCGCCCGGTCCGCTCCCACTCCTCGAAGGTGAGCACATCCGGGATCTGCAGCCCCACCCGGGTGGTCAGGACCTGGTCGGTACTGGGAGCGCCCCTGCGCAGGCCGCGCGGCGGCGGAACCATGCGCCCGGTCCCGGGGGCGGGCTGCGCCGGAGCGCGCGTTGCGCTGTTCACACCGTTCGGCAACTCGTACATGGCTCCCCGTCCCGGTCGATTCCTGCGTGAGCGCGAACTGATATTTCGCGAGTTTCACCCTCGCAGTCCGGTTTCGAACCGGAATCGAAGCCGGACCGATAACAGGCCGAAAAGGCGTCTGCCTAGCTTTTTCGCAAGACGATTCCAGCAGCCGCCGAAAGGGGTTTCTCCCTATGTTCGTCCCCCCGCCCTACCGGCCGCCCGACGGGTCCTGGACCGCCGAGCTGATCCGCAGCAACCCGCTGGCGATCCTCGCCAGCAACGGCAGTACCGCCGACGGCCCGTTCGCCACCCATCTGCCGGTGATCCCCGATCCCGGGACCCCCGACCTGCTGTCCGCCGAGCTCACCGGAGCCGTGCTGCTCGGTCACATGAACCGCGCCAACCCCCACTGGGCCGCCCTGGCGGAGGGCGGCACCTCCCTGCTCACCTTCACCGGGCCGCACGCCTATGTATCACCGACCGTGTACGGAGTGACCCCGGCGGCGCCCACCTGGAACTTCACCTCGGTCCACGCGCGCGGGACCATCGAGCGGATCGAATCGTCCGAGGAGACGCTGGAGGTGGTCAAGGCCACCGTCCGGGCCTTCGAGGAGAGATTCGGCGCCGAATGGGACATGTCGGAGTCGATTTCCTACTTCCGCCAGATCCTTCCCGGAGTGGGCGGCTTCCGGTTCACCGTGACCGGGACCGACGGCATGTTCAAGCTCAGCCAGGAGCAGGCGCCGGAAATCCGCTGCCGGGTGCAGCGGTCGTTCACCGGGCGGGAGTGCAGCCGCCACCGGGAGACCGCCGCGCTCATGGGCAGCCTGCCGTGAGCACCCGCGCGTGACCGCGACCGAGCACCTCGACACCGCTGCCCGGCCCCAGCCGGTCAAGCTGTGGTTCTGCCCGAACGACGAACTCGATCCCGGGCTGGCCGCCACGCTTGCCGAGCACTGGCTGGACGAACCGGAACGGGAGACCGCCGAGCGGTTCCTGTTCGAACGCGACCGGCGCCAGTACCTCGTCGCCCACGTGCTGGTACGGCGCGTGCTGGCGCTGGCGACCGGCGTGCCGGAGGCGGACGCCGTCATCCGGCGTTCGCCCCGGGGCCGCCCGTTCCTGCTGGCGCCCGCCGAAGGAGTACCGAGAGGAGGCAGGGAACTGGACTTCAGCCTCTCCCACACCCAGGGGCACAACCTCGTCGGTGTGGTGCGCCGCCACCGGATCGGTGTGGACGTGGAGCGGCTGGACCGCGAGAACCGGGGTTTCGACGCCATCGTCGAGACCTTCGCCCCACCGGAGCGGGAGTGGGTGGCGCAGGCCGTCCCGGGCCGGGCCAGGACCAGGCGCGTCCTGCGCCTGTGGACGCTGAAGGAGGCGTACGCGAAGGCGCGGGGACTGGGCCTGGAGCTCCCCTTCGACTCCTTCTCCTTCCAGCTGGCGCAGGACACCGGGGTGCTCGGCTTCCGGGCACCGGAGGACGACGCCGGGGCCGGGCGGCGGTGGCGCTTCGTGGAGCTGGAGCCGGCGCCCGGCGTGCTGGCCGCCGTGGCGGTACTGGTCGACCCGGGGGAACCCACCCTGTTCGAGGTGCACCACGGGTTCCCCTGGGGAAACCGGACGCCGCAGCTGCTGGCCCTGCCCGAACCTGCGCCGGCCCGGGTCTAGAGGATCACTCGAATACGGCTGGAGCGGTCGGCGGAACGGATCCGGAAGGAGTACGGTCTCGACCGGACAAAGCTGTGGGAATTCCAGCGGGCGCTCGATCCGATGTCCTGTCGACAGGAGACCGGGGACGCCCGCTGAATTCCCGTTCCGCATGTCCCCTGCCTGATCTGATGTGGCGGTCCCGCCGACTCCATCCCCATCAACGGATAATTGATTCACTTTCCGCCCGGAGGTGGATCGTGGACGGCTTGAATTGGAGTGGATTGATGAGCAGCAACCCGTTCGACGACGCTGACGGCCGATTCTTTGTCCTGGTGAACGACGAGCGGCAGTACTCGCTGTGGCCGTCGTTCGCCGAGATCCCGGCCGGCTGGCTGAACGTGTTCGGCGAGGAGGGCCGCCAGGAGTGCCTCGACTACATCGAGGAGCACTGGACCGACCTGCGTCCGAAGAGCCTGCGCGACGCGATGGACGCGGACCAGCTCGCCGCCAACGCCGTGTGAGACACCGCGGTCGCCCCCCGAGGGGGGCGCCCGCGCCACGCCGAAGGGGTGGGCCCCGGCACCGTGATCACGGTGCCGGGGCCCACCCCTTCGGCGTGGCGCGGGCGCCGGGCTCAGAGCCCGGTGCGCAGCCCGAGGGTGCGGACGCCGACGAAGTCGGGCGTCGGCATGAACGACGGCGGCTGCTCCGGGTCCACCGCGAGCCCGGGGTAGCGGTCCAGCATGGTGTTCAGCGCGATCTGGCCCTCCAACCGGGCCAGCGGCGCGCCGAGGCAGAAGTGGATGCCGCGCCCGAAGCCGATGTGCGGGTTGGGGTCCCGGGTCGAGTCGAAGGTGTGCGGATCCGCGAACTGGCGCTCGTCCCGGTTCGCGGCCGAGAGCAGCACCTTGACCATCTGGTTGGCGCCTACCGTCCGGCCGGCGATCTCCACCTCGGCGTTGGTGACCCGGTAGCTGGTCGCGAAGGGGCTCAGGAACCGCAGCGACTCCTCGATCACGCCCGTCATCCTGGAGCGGTCGGCGCGCAGCCGTGCCTCCTGCTCCGGATGGGCGTCCAGGCACAGCACGGTGTTGCCGAGCAGCATGGTGGTGGTGACGTGCCCGGCGAACAGCAGCAGGCTGGAGAAGTTGATCACCTGGATGTCGGTCAGCCGCTCGCCGTCGACCTCCGCCTCGACCAGCTTGCTGAGCAGGTCCTCACGCGGCTTCCGGCGCCGGTCGAGCACGTGCTCGCGGAGGTAGTCGTTCATGTGCAGCGCCTGCTCGGTGCGGCCCTTCAGGTCCCGCTCCAGCTCCTCGTTGTCGGCCAGCGAGAACTTGTTGGCGCTCTCGAACATCTCCTTGGCCCACTTCTTGAACAGCACGCGGTCGCTGCTCGGCACGCCGAGCAGCTCGGCTATCACGATCACCGCCAGCGGGTAGGCGAGGTCGGCCACCATCTCGATCCGGCCCGGGTCGGCCACCGCGTCCAGAAGCTCGTCGGTGATCTCCTGGATCCGCGGCGCGAGGTCGGCCACGACCTTGGGGGTGAACGCGTGCGAGGCCAGCGTGCGCAGCTTGCGGTGCTGCGGGGGGTCCGTCTGGGCCAGGTTGCCGTCGAACAGCGATTCATCGGCGTCCGGGACGAAGCGCCGGGCCAGGTCCGAGGAGTAGGTCACCGGGTCCCCAAGGATCGCCACCACCTCCGGATAGCCGAAGACGCTCCACATGCCCAGTTCCTCCTCGAACTGGATGATCCTCTCCGGCTTCTGTCCGCGCAGCCAGAAGTGATCCGGGTGGATCCCCCATCGGTCGGCAAGAAGGGTGCTCATGACGTCTTCCTCTCATTCTGGGAAACGGCGGTTCTGGTACGGGATCGCGCCGGCGTAGGGGTCACCGGGCCTCCCCCTCCAGGCGGCGGGCGACGACCTCGCAGATCGCGGCCGCCGGCCCGGGAAGGTACATGTCCTGGTGGGTGCTGCTGATGTCGTAGCTGTGCACGGACCCGTCGACGTGCTGCCGCCACCTCTCGGCGAAGCACTCCTCCGTGTCCAGCGCCGCGTTGAAGAACACCAGGTCACCGCGGTAGACCGGGGAGACGGCACGCTCCATGACCTTCATGTGGTCGAGCATCAGCGCGACCGCGTTGTCCAGGAACGACTCGTACTCGGCCGCGTCCGTGACATGCACGAGGTGCGTCCTGAAGAAGTCCCGGGTCTGCTCCGGGTCAGCGGTCACGCCGGCCGCGAAGTACGTGCTCGGCACGCTGTCGAGCAGCCCGAGCAGGTCCACCTCGTGCCCCCGGCGCTGCAGTTCCGCGGCCATCGCGTGGGCGATCGTGCCGCCGATGGACAGGCCCAGCAGGTTGAAGGGGCCCTCCGGCTGGATCGACAGCACCTGGTCGACGTAGTCGGCGACCATCGCCTCGAACGACTCCGGACGGGGCGTCACCCCGTCGAAGCCGCGCGCCTGGATCCCGTACATCGGCCGGTCCCCGCGCAGCCGGTCCGCGAAGCCGAGGTAGAGCCAGCACAGGCCGGAACCGGGGTGGATCCACCACACCGGGGTCCCGCTCCCGCCGGTCCTCAGCGGCAGCACGACGGCGAACGGATCCGAGGAGAAGGAGGTCTCGGTCGCCCTGCTCAGCTCCTCGGCCAGGGCCGCGACGGTGCGCTGCTGGAACAGCATCCGGATGGGCACGTCGACGCCGAGCACGGCGCGGATCCGGCTGATCACCTTGGTCGCCAGCAGCGAGTTCCCGCCGACCGCGAAGAAGTCGTCGTCGACCCCCACCTGCTCGACCGCCAGGGTCTCCGCGAACAGGCCCGCGATGATGCTCTCCTCGGTGGTGCGCGGCGCACGGCCCGCCCCGCCGGTGAACTCCGGCGCCGGCAGCGCGGCCCGGTCCAGCTTCCCGTTCCGGGTCAGCGGCAGCCGGTCCAGCACCACCAGCCGCGACGGCACCATGAAGTCCGGCAGACGGTGCGTCAGGAAGTCGCGCAGTTCGGCCTCGACGGGGACGTCGCCGGAGGCGGCCGGAACCGCATAGCCCACCAGCTGCAGGCCCCCCTGCCCCGGGCGGGCGACCACCGCTGCCTGCGT
>NZ_BBPM01000103.1 GCF_000787775.1 Streptacidiphilus carbonis
CTGCGGGTGGTGCGCGGCGGCCGGACCGTGCTGCACGACCTGGACCTCCAGGTTCCGGCCGGGTCCGTGACCGGGCTGCTCGGTCCCAGCGGCTGCGGCAAGACCACACTGCTGCGCTGCGTCGTCGGAGTGCAGCGGACCGCCGCCGGAACGGTGACCGTGCTGGGGCAGCAGGCCGGCAGCGCCGGCCTGCGCTCCCGGGTCGGCTACGTCACCCAGGCGCCCTCCGTCTACGCCGACCTCACCGTCGGCGAGAACCTCCGCTACTTCGCCGACGTCCTCGGGGCGCCGAGGACCGACCCGTCCCGGGTCGCCGGGCTGGTCGGCCTCGCCGACCGCACCGGCCAGGGCGTGGCCAGCCTCTCCGGCGGGGAGCGGGCCCGGGTCTCGCTCGCCGCCGCCCTGCTCGGCGCACCCGAGGTGCTGATCCTGGACGAGCCCACGGTCGGGCTCGACCCGGTGCTGCGACAGGAGCTCTGGACCCTGTTCCACCGGCTCGCGGCCGCCGGAGCCACCTTGCTGATCAGCAGTCACGTCATGGACGAGGCCAACCGCTGCACCCGGCTGCTGCTGATGCGCGAGGGCACGCTGCTCGCCGACGACACCCCGGCGGCCCTGCTGGCCGCCACCGGCACCGAGGACGTGGAGGCCGCCTTCCTGAACCTGGTCGGCGCGACCCCGGAGGCGACCCCATGAGCCTGCACCGCACCCTCGCCACCGCCCGGCGGGTCCTGGCCCAGCTCCGCCACGACCCGCGCACCCTGGCCCTGCTGCTGCTCGTCCCCTGTGTCCTGATCGTCCTGCTGAAGTACGTCTTCGACAGCGAACCACACGTGTTCGACAGTGTCGGCGCACCGCTGCTGGGGATCTTCCCGATGATCGTGATGTTCCTGGTCACCAGCGTCGCCACGCTCCGGGAGCGCACCAGCGGCACCCTGGAGCGGCTGCTCACCATGCCGCTGGCCAAGGCCGACCTGCTCTTCGGCTACGCCCTCGCCCTCGGCCTGGTCGCCCTGGTCCAGGCCGCGGCGGCCTTCGGCCTCACCGTGGGGGTGCTCGGCCTGCACATCGCCGGGCCGTCCTGGCTGCTGTTCACGGTGGCCCTCGCGGACGGGCTGCTGGGCACCGCCCTGGGCCTGTTCGTCTCGGCCTTCGCCGCCACCGAGTTCCAGGCGGTGCAGTTCCTCCCGGCCTTTCTGCTGCCACAGCTCCTGCTCTGCGGGCTGTTCGCCCCGCGCGACTCGATGAACGCGGTGCTGCGCGGGATCTCGGACGTGCTGCCGCTGTCCTACGCGGTGGACGCGATGACCAGGCTGACCAACGAGCCCGGCGTCGGCTCGGCGGTGCTGACCGACCTCGCCGTGGTGGTCGGCTGCGTGCTGCTGGCGCTGGGCCTCGGCGCGGCCACGCTGCGGCGGCGCACGGGGTAGGGGCACTTCCGGCGGGTCCTCGGCTGCCTGTGGTGCCGCAACCGGCCCACTGGGGTTCAGCCGCGGCCCCCAGGGGCGCGGGGAACTGCGCGCCCGACCACCCACGGTCACCCACGGTCCGCAGCCGAGGACGGTCAGAGGCTCCGCAGCCACCCGGCCACCCGCCCCGCAGCCGCGTCGGCAACCCGCAGCAGTTCCTCCTGCAGCTCGGCCCGGCCGGAGCCCCCGGCCGTGACGGAGTCAGGCCGCTGGGCGCCGACAGTGCGGACGTAGCGCCCGCGGTAGCCGATCGGGCCCTCGTTGACCCGCTGGTAGAAGCCGACGAAGCCGGAGCCGTCGGGGCACAGCGATATCGAGCCGCCGTTGGTCCGCTGGTCGCGCCAGGTGATCCGCTCCATCGGCACCCCGCCGTGGTCCACCAGCAGCTGCAGCTCGCCGGATTCGTGCCAGCCGCCGCCCCAGCCCTCCTCGGTCCGGAAGCGGTGCACCGGGGCGTCGTCGCTGATGCCCTCCGGGTGGGCCCAGCGGCCCGTGAGCCGACCGCGGAGCTCGGCCACGGAGCCGTCCGCGGCCCGGTGGTGGCCGAGGAAGTCGGTCATCGCGGACTGGAAGCTGACGGCGCCCTCCGCGCCGTCGGCGCTCCGCCAGGAGACCTGCGCCGGCAGGGCGCTCTCGCCGCGCTCGATGTAGAGGCGGAGCCCGGGCGCCGGCTCCCAGTCCTCGGCCCCGGCGGGCCGCCGCTCCGTGCTGAAGGCGAAGACCGCCCGCTCGGCCGCCCTGGCGCCCAGCGCCCGCTCGGAGCGGTCCCGCTGGTAGACCGGGTCGAGCGTCACCCGGTAGAGCCACAGCATGGAGGCCGACTCGGCCGAGCTGTGCACGGTCACCGTGTTGGTGCCCGGGTGCAGCAGCTTCCCGGGCACCGCGTAGGCCAGCGTCTGCGGCAGGTCGCCGCCGCCGGGGATGGTCAGGGCGTCCACCAGGGTCCGGCCGTTGACCACGATGTCCATCGGAGCGAAGCCGGGGGATCGGCCGAGTTTGGACGTCAGCGCGGTGACCTTGAGCGTCGCCTCGGTGATCTCCTCGTCCGGGTCGACCTCGAAGTCCAACCCGGCGCTGCCGTCGGCGCCCAGCGTGAGATGGTCCCCGCCGAAGTGGCAGCCGCCCGTTCGCACCTCGGCGTTGCCGAGCAGCGGAGGTGCGACGGAGAAGTCGGCGAACGTAGGTTCCATGCAGAGCCCCTGATGACCGGTCGGATCATTTCGACGGCGAGCCTACTGTCGCCCACTGACACCCACCGGGCGCGCCTGCGGGTTGACGGGTGATGAATTCTCGGTCGGGTTGACGCGCGGACGGCGGCCGCGCGCCCGGGGCGCGCGGTTTCCGCAGGCCGCAAGCCCCTGGGGCTCCGGACGGGTGGCCGGTGGCGGCCGAATGGGCGGTGCGGCAAGGGAAAACCGTTACGGGTCGAACTGTCGGTCGTTCGGGGGTTAGGGCTCCCATGTCACGCTTACGGGGGAATTAGCCGGTAAGCGTTGGATATTTGTCGACTCGCTGGGTCAGTCTTGCGGTGCGACGTCGCAGTCGGGGGAGGCCCCACCTGGCCAGGGGCCGGCCCCAAGTGCACACCGGATTCCACTACTTGGAGGATTCATGTCCCGCATCCGTATCGCCCTCGCCGCCGCCCCGGTCGCCATCGCCCTGCTCCTCGCCGGGGCCGGTGCCGCCTCCGCCGACAACGGTTCCTTTGCGAGCGACCACTCCAACAGCAGCGTCGTCTCCGACACCGGCAGCGGCAACCTCAGTGGCTGGGTGGACGGCAACTCCAACTGGACCCAGCAGACCGCGACCGGCTCCGGCGCCTCCAACGCCAACAACACCCTGGGTGTGAAGGACAACTCGGGTGCGGTGTACAGCAGTCAGTCCAACAGCGATGTGCGCATCTTCTTCTAGGCCCCGCTAGCTGAGCCGAGCGGTGCGACAGTCAGCCCCGGGGCCGGTCCCACGCCCCGGGGCTGACTGCTGTCTTGACGCGCGCACGGGATCTGACGCACAGTCAGATCCGTGACCGACACCTTCCAGGCGTATGCGGGACGCCCCGCCGCAGTAGGCGGCCGGGCGCTCGATCTCGTCAACGCGCCCATGATCCGGCACTGGTGCGAGGCCATGGGGGACGCGAACGCCGCCTACACCGGGCCGGCCCAGGTCGCCCCGCCGGCCATGCTCCAGTCCTGGACGATGGCGGGGCTGGGGGGCGTTGGGGGCGTGGGGGACGGTCGAAGCGCGGAGTACGGGGACCTCCTCGGCGCGCTGGACGCCGCCGGGTTCACCTCCGTCGTCGCCACCGACTGCGAGCAGGAGTACCTGCGCCCGCTGCGGCCGGGCCAACGGGTGCTCTACGACTCCGAGATCGAGTCCGTCTCCGCCGAGAAGTCGACCGCCCTGGGCGTCGGACGCTTCGTCACCACCCGTACCGACCTGCGGGCTTACGACGAGGCGGCCGGGGAGAAGGCGGAGGAGGCGGTGCCGGTCGCCACCCACCGCTTCCGCATCCTCAAGTTCCGCCCGGCCGAAGCCCCTGCCCCGGTCCGGCCGTCGTCGGAGGGCGAGCGGGCGCTGCGCCCCCGGCCGGTCGTCAACCGTGACAACGCCGGCTTCTGGGACGGCGTCGCCGAGGGCGAACTGCGCTTCCAACGCTGCACGGACTGTGCCACCCCGCGGCTGCCCTGGCTGCCGGGCTGCAACGCCTGCGGCTCGGCCGCCTGGACGGCGGAGGCGGCGAGCGGTGCGGGCACGGTCTACTCCTACGTGGTGGTGCACCACCCCCTGCCCGCCGCCTTCCGGGAGCAGGGCCCGTACGCCGTGGCCCTGGTCGAACTGGAGGAGGGGGTGCGCACGGTGAGCAACATCCTGGGCCTGCCCGCCGCGGAGGTCCGGATCGGGCTCCCGGTCCGGCTCGACTTCCAGTGCTACGACGAGGAGTTGACCCTGCCGGTGTTCCGTCCCGCCACCGCGGACGACCTTCCACCGCTCCGGGTCCCGGTCACCCGCACCCTGATCGTGGCCGGCGCCATCGCCTCCCGGGACTACCAGGACGTGCACCACGACGTCGAACTCGCCCACGCCAAGGGCGCCCCGGACATCTTCATGAACATCCTCACCAGCAACGGCCTGGTCGGCCGCTATGTCACCGACTGGGCCGGCCCCGGGGCCCGGCTGACCGGCATCTCGGTCCGCCTCGGCGTCCCCGCCTACCCGGGCGACGAGCTCACCTTCACCGGACGGGTCGTCGAACGGGACGGCCCCCGCCGCACCGTCGCCGTCACCGGCCGCACCCGGCGCGGCGCACACGCCACCGCCACCGTCCGGCTCACCACCGGGGAGGCGCAGTCATGAGCCTGCACCGGGCCGACACCCTCGGCGGCCGCGCCGCCATCGCCGGCATCGGCGCCACCGAGTTCTCCAAGGACTCCGGCCGCAGCGAGCTGAAGCTCGCGGTCGAGGCCGTGCACGCCGCCCTCGACGACGCCGGGCTCCGTCCACAGGATGTGGACGGACTCGTCACCTTCACCATGGACACCAGTCCCGAGATCACCGTCGCCCAGGCGGCCGGCATCGGCGAGCTCAGCTTCTTCTCCAGGGTCCACTACGGCGGCGGCGCCGCCTGTGCCACCGTCCAGCAGGCCGCGCTCGCCGTGGCGACCGGCATCGCCGAAGTGGTGGTCTGCTACCGCGCCTTCAACGAACGCTCGCAGCACCGCTTCGGCGTCGGCCTGACGTCACGTCAGGCCTCGTCCGAGGGCGCGGCGATGGGCTGGACCATGCCCTACGGGCTGGTCACCCCCGCCTCCTGGGTGGCCCTGCACGCCCAGCGCTATCTGCACAGCTACGGGTTGAGCCCGGACGTCCTCGCGCCGGTAGCGGTGGCCGACCGCTTCCACGCGGCGACCAACCCGGCCGCGTACTTCTACCGGCGGCCGATCACCCTGGCGGACCACGCCGCCTCCCGCTGGATCGTCGAACCACTGCGGCTGCTCGACTGCTGCCAGGAGACCGACGGCGGACAGGCCCTCGTGGTCACCACCTCCGAACGCGCCCGCGACCTCCGGCACACCCCGGCGCTGATCACGGCGGCGGCCCAGGGCGCGGGACGCAACCAGGAGGCGATGACCAGCTTCTACCGCGACGGCCTCACCGGCCTCCCGGAGATGGGCGTCGTCGCCCGCCAGCTCTGGCGCACCAGCGGCCTCACCCCGGCCGACATCGACACCGCGGTGCTGTACGACCACTTCACCCCGTTCGTGCTGATGCAGCTGGAGGAGTTCGGGTTCTGCGGCCCGGGGGAGGGGGCCGCCTTCGCAGCGGGCGGCAGGCTGCAGCTGGACTGGTCCGGGGGCGACGGCCTCCCGGTCAACACCCACGGCGGCCAACTCGGCGAGGCCTACCTGCACGGAATGAACGGCATCGCCGAAGCCGTCCGCCAGCTGCGCGGAAGCGCAGTCAACCAGGTCCCCGCCGCGCAGCACGTCCTGGTGACGGCGGGGACGGGCGTCCCGACCTCGGGGCTGGTGCTGAGCCGGGGCCGCTGACGAGATTCAGTTGCAGCTACAGAGGGGCGCGGGGAACCGCGCGACAAGCCATGCACACGCCGCAGCCAAGATTCGGCAGGAACCCCCTCACGCACCTGCCTCCCGCCCCGTCACCGCGGCCCCCGCGCTCGCGGCGACCACGCAGGCGATGCCGAGCAGCTGCACGCCGCCGAGTACCTGGCCGAGGACCACCAGCCCGATCAGCGCGCTGACGGCCGGTTCCAGACTGGCGATGACGCTGAAGACCCGCTCCGGGAGCCGCCGCAGCGCGACCATCTCCAGCAGGTAGGGGACCACCGGGAACAGCATCGCGACCCCCGCCGCGGAGGCGAGCAGCAGCCAGGGGTCGGCGCTGCGCGCCAGCCCGTGCCAGGCCTCGCCCAGCCCGAAGGGGGCCAGGGCGAGCGCGGCGACGGTGAGAGACAGGGCCAGTCCGTCGAAGCCGTCGAAGGCCCGGCCGACCCGCTGGGTGAGCAGGATGTAGCCGGCCAGGCAGGCCGCCGCGCCGAAGGCGCTGGCCAGGCCGCGCGGGTCGAGCGAGGCCGAGTGCGCGGCGCCGACCAGGGTGAGCAGGATCACCCCGGCCCCGGCCAGCACCGCCCAGAGCACATGGCCCAGCCGCCGGGAGAAGAGCAGGGCCACCGCCAGCGGTCCCAGGAACTCGATGGTCGCCGCCGTGCCCATCGGCAGCCGGTGCACCGCGTCGGCGAACAGCAGGGTCATCCCGGCCGAGGCCAGGCCCAGCAGTGCCGCCGACAGCAGGGCGCGCGGGGAGCGGCCGCGCAGCCGGGGCCGGGTCCAGGCGAGCAGGACCAGAGCGGCGGTGATCAGCCGCAGCGAGGTCGTCCCCGCGACGCCGAGCGTGCGGAACAGCGGCGTGGACAGCGCGATGCCCGTCTGCACCGTGAGCATGGCGGCGAGACAGAAGAGCGGCGCCGGGATCGAGTCCAGGCGCCGCTGCGGGTTCGGGGTGCTGCCACCACCGGGTGGTGACGATCCCTCAGTCCCCGCGGGCCGCGCCGATGCTCGGGACCAGCCGCCGCGCTCCTCGAACGGTGCTGGGGGCGGGGTCGGAGCGGCGGCGGGGAAGGACATGGAGGCAGTCTGTCGTAAGGTCCGTTCGGGCGGCAAGCGCGTTACTGTGGCGTGGCTAATCGGGATATATCGGATATTACGGTCACGATCGCATGTGCCTACTCTCCGTACGGCTGTCGATGCCGCCTCCGCTTCCCTGTCCTCCGTGGTCCTCAGCGCGCTGCTCTCACTCAGCTGTCTGGCCGCTACCTGCACCGGTGCCGTGGCGGAGCCGGGGCCGGGGCTCCGCGGCCTCGACCTACGGGAGCGGTCGCTCGCGCCGGTCCGGCTCTCCGACCTGGAAGCGATCGCGGTGCCCGGCCTCGCCCCGTCCGGCCTCGCCCAGCCCGACCTCGCCCCCACGAGCGACGACGCCGTCATGGCAGCATCCCGCGAAGCGCCGAACGCCGCCCCGCAGGTGCTCCCCGCAGCCGCCCCCGCGGCGCTCACCGAAGCCGTCCGCACCCGGCGGGTGTTCCGCGGCCAGGCCTTCGACACCTGCGCCGCGCCCAGCCTCGGCGCCCTCCGCGCCTGGCGGCAGGGCGGTTCCCCGTACGGCGCGGTCGGCATCTACATCGGCGGGCGGAACCGCGCCTGCGCCCAGCCGCAGCTCAGCGCTGGCTGGACCCGGTCGGCCGACGCCATGGGCTGGGGGCTGCTGCCGCTCTACGTCGGGCTGCAGGCGCCCTGCCTCACCCACGGCCGCTCGGCCAGGATGGACCCGGGCAGTGCCGCGGGCCAGGGTGCCGCCGAGGGCCGGGACGCGGTGGACCACGCCAGGTCGCTGGCCATCGCCCCGGGCAGCCCGCTCTACCTGGACATGGAGTCCTACCCCCATGACGGCGGCTGCACCGGCACCGTGCTGCAGTACACCGCCGCCTGGTCGCACGCGGTCCGTTCGGCCGGTTACCTGTCCGGCTTCTACAGCAGTTCCGACAGCGGCATCAGCGACCTGGCCCGGTCCGCGCTCCACCGCGGCGGCCCCGAACTGCCCGACGTCGTCTGGTACGCCCGCTGGGACAGCCGCTGCGACACCAGCGGCTACGGCGCGCTGGTCGACGGGGAGTGGGTGGACCACCAGCGGGTGCACCAGTTCGTCGGCAACACCAGCGCGAGCTACGGCGGGGTCCGGATCACCATCGACCGGAACGCCGTGGACGCGCCGATCGCCGTGGTGCGCTGACCGGGCGCGGTGGGACGGCTACTGACAAGACGGCTGGTGAGCGACACAATCACCACTCATACACGCCACTACTGCGTGGTAGCCGGCACATACGGTCAAGGAGGACCCAGGTGCTCAGCACGATGCAGGACGTCCCGCTCACCATCGGCCGCATCCTCGCCCACGGGGCGACTTTCCACGGCCGTTCCACCGTCGCCACCTGGAACGGCGAGAAGGCCGTGGCCAGCAGCTTCGCCGAGGTCGGCGCCCGCGCCGCACAGCTGGCCAACGCGCTGCGCGACGAGCTGGGGGTCACCGGCGACCAGCGGGTGGCCACCCTGATGTGGAACAACACCGAGCACCAGGAGGCCTACCTCGCGGTCCCCTCCATGGGCGCCGTGCTGCACACCCTCAACCTGCGGCTGCCCCCGCAGCAGCTGGCCTTCATCATCAACCACGCCGCCGACCACACGATCATCGCCAACTGCACGGTGCTGCCGCTGCTCGCCCCGCTGCTCCCGCAGCTGAACCCGACGCTGCGTCATATCGTGGTCGTGGGCGAGGGCGACCTGGCCCCGCTGGACGGCTTCAGCGGCGGTGTGCACCGCTACGAGGAGCTGATCGCGGGCCGCTCCACCGACTTCCCGCACCCCGCCGAGCTGGACGAGCGCACGGCCGGCGCGCTCTGCTACACCTCCGGTACCACCGGCGACCCCAAGGGCGTCGCCTACTCGCACCGCTCCATGTACCTGCACTCCATGCAGGTGCTCTCGGCCGAGAGCTTCGGCCTGACCAGCGCCGACAAGGTGCTCCCGGTGGTGCCGATGTTCCACGTCAACGCCTGGGGCATCCCCTATGCCGCCTTCATGGCCGGGACCTCGCTGCTGATGCCGGACCGCTTCCTGCAGCCGCAGCCGCTGGCCGCGATGATCACCGCCGAGCACCCCACCTTCAGCGCCGCCGTCCCCACCATCTGGACCGGCCTGCTGGACGAGCTCGACGCCCACCCCGGGACGTACGACACCAGCAGCATGAGCCGGGTCGTCATCGGCGGCTCCGCCTGCCCGCCCGCGCTGATGAAGGCCTTCGAGGACCGCTACGGGATCAATGTCATCCACGCCTGGGGCATGACCGAGACCTCCCCGCTCGGCAGCGTCTCGCACCCGCCGGCCGGTCTCGGCCCGGAGGAGACCTGGCGCTACCGGCTCACCCAGGGCCGCTTCCCGGCCTCGGTCGAGCCCCGTCTGATCGGCCCGGACGGCACCGCGCTGCCGCACGACGGCGAGTCGGCCGGCGAGCTGGAGGTCCGCGGCCCGTGGATCGCCGCCGCGTACTTCGGCGGCGACGGCAGGCCCGCCGAGCAGGGGGAGAAGTTCAGCGAGGACGGCTGGCTGCGCACCGGCGACGTCGGCACCATCAGCTCCGACGGCTTCCTCACCCTCACCGACCGGGCCAAGGACGTGATCAAGTCCGGCGGTGAGTGGATCTCGTCCGTGGAGCTGGAGAACCAGCTGATGGCCCATCCGGACGTGCTGGAGGCCGCGGTGGTCGCCGTCCCCGACGAGAAGTGGGGCGAGCGTCCGCTGGCGACGGTGGTGCTGCGGCCCGGCACCGGGACCGGCCTCGCCGAGCTGCGGGCCTTCCTCGCCGAACGGGTCGCGCACTGGCAGCTGCCGGAGCGCTGGTCGATCGTCGAGTCGGTGCCCAAGACCTCGGTCGGAAAGTTCGACAAGAAGGTGATCCGGAAGTCCTACGCCGAGGGCGAGCTGGACGTGACCACCCTCCGCAAGGGCGAGTGACCCTACCGCCCGTACCGCCCTTGCCGCTCCTACTGCCCGAGGCTGCCGATCTTCCCCAGCAGGTCCACTATCCGGGCCTGCACCTCGGCACTGGTCGAGCGCTCCGCGAGGAACAGCACCGTCTCGCCGGAGCGCAGACCGGAGCTCTCCGCGGGCCCGTCCACCGAGGTGTAGACGACCAGCGGGGTGCGGTGCAGCTGGTTGCTGCCGCGCAGCCAGTCCACGATGCCGACCCGGCGGCGGCGGATCAGCATCAGATCCATCACCACCAGGTTCGGCTGGACGCTGCCGGCCTTCTCCACCGCGTCGTTCTCGCTCAGCGCGTGCACCACGTGCATGCCGCGCCGCTCCAGCGTCGCGGTGAACGCCGCCGCGATGTCCGGGTCCTGCTCGACCAGCAGCACCCGCGGCGCGTGCCGCTCACTGTCGCGCGGCGCCAGGGCGCGCAGCAGGACGGCGGGGTCGGCGCCGTACGCCGCCTCCCGGGTCGCCTGCCCCAGCCCGGCCGTCACCAGCACCGGGACATTGGCGTCCCCGGCCGCCGACCGCAGCGACTGCAGCGCGGTCCGGGTGATCGGGCCGGTCAGCGGGTCCACGAAGAGCGCCGCCGGGAACCCGGCCACCTGCCCCTCGACCTCTTCCCGGGTACGGACGATGACGGGACGGTAGCCGCGGTCCTGCAGTGCCGCACGGGTCGACGGGTCGGGCTCCGGCCACACCAGCAGCCGCCGCGGCCTTCCGTCGGCGGCGGGGGCGACCATGGTCGGGTAGTCGGCCCCGGCGATGAACTCCAACCGGCTCTCGGTACCGGTCGCCTCGTCCTCGGCGGACCGGGGCTCCAGGTCCGGCTCCGACTCCGCCCGGCCCCGGTCGGGAGCGGCCTCCAGCGCCGGCGACTCCTGCACCGGACCGAGCGCGGCATTGCCACCGCTGCCCGGGTCGCCGCTGCCGGCGCTGCCGTTGCCTCCGCCGCCGCCGTTGCCGCCGCCGTCCGGGCCGAACCGGCCGCCGAACGGGGCCGCGGCCGGCACCGGCTGCAGCGCGGACGGGCCCGAGGCGGCCTGCGGCTGCTGGTGCGGCGAGGGTGCCTGGGCCGGCACCGGCACCGCTTCGAGCTCCCGCTGCGCGGGCGCCGCACCGTCCTGACCGCTACGGCCGTCGTTGTCGGTGCCCGGCGGCATGGCCAGCCGCCGCCGACGGCCGCCGCTCGGCGCGGGCAGCTCGGCCACGGCGGCGGGCGCGGATACCTCGGCCCTGCTCCCGGCGGGCGGAAGGGCGTGCTCAAGCCCGGGGTAGACCGGCCCGCCGATCAGCCCCGGGAAGCCGCCGGCCCCCTGTGCCTGTGCCTGGGCTTGTGCCTGGGCGTGCGCCTGGGCCTGGCGCTGCTGCTCCTGTTCGGCCCGCTCGGCGGCCTGCTGAGCCTCCGTCACCGCACGCGGGGGCCGGACCACCTCCGGCGCGGGCAGGGCACGGCGCCGGCGCGAGCGGTCTGTCCCCTCGGCCGGAGTCGACCCGCCGGCCGCGCCCGGGCCCCCGCGACCGTGGCTGCCGCCAACGCCACCGCTGTTGCCGCCACTGCTAGTGCCGCCACTGTCGCCCTGGCCGCCGTTGCCGCCCTCCGAGCGGCCGGGCAGGCTCTCGTCACTGCGCCGCGCTGCGGGCAGCGCCGCTGCGACGCCTGCCGCCGAGCCCGGTTCCGGAGCGGCCTCGTGGGCCTGGGCGACCGGCCCGCCGATCCCGGGCAGCTCCGGCAGCATCGCCGTGTCGTTCTCCTTGGGCCGGTCCGCCGTCCGCGCCGCGGCGGCGGCACGCTCGGCCGCCTCCTGCGCGGTCGCCGGGTCCAGCGGAAGCTCCACCACATAGGTGCGGCCCTGCTTGCCCGGGAGCTCGTGCGACTGCAGCACGCCGCCGTGCCGCTCCACCATGCCCCGGGCTATCGGCAGATGAACCGGGCTGCCGCCCGCGCTCGGCCCGCGCACCTCGATCCGCGCCACCGAGCCGCGCTGCGCGGCCGCTATCACCACGGTCGGCCCCTGCGCCGGCGTCCCCGTCAGCCCGGAGGCCACACCCACGGCCATCCCGTACAGCCCCGCGCCGCCGGACGAAGCCGAGGAGCCCTCCGCCGGGGCGTCCGCGGCCGAGGCCACGTCCGCGATCAGATGGCCCAGGGCCTGCGCCAGCCGCTCCTGGTCGGCGATCACCTCGACCTCGGAGGGGTGCACCGCGAACCGCACCCGGTCCTCGCCGACCAGCTCCGTCGCCGCCAGCACCGCGCGCCGCACCACCTGGTCGAGCCCGACCGGGCGGCGGTCCAGGTTCTCCCGCCCGGCGTCGAGCGCCGCGTCGAAGCGCTGGTACGACAGCACCCCGTCGACCAGCCGCGAGCTGCGCGAGATGTCGGCGGCCAGTCGCCGCAGCACCCAGTTGGCCTCCGGCCACAGCTGCCCGGCCGGATCGGCGGCCAGCTTCTCCAGGGTGGTCTGAAGCCGGGTCAGCGGCTCCTTCATCTCGTCCTGCAGCACGGCGGTGAGGTGCTCGTGGCGTGCGGCCAGGGCCAGGTAGGCGCTCCGGTCGGTGAACGTCATCACCGCGCCGACCAACTGCTCCCCGTCCCGGACCGGTGCGGTGGACAGCTCCACGCTCACCGGGCGGCCGTCCTTGCGCCACAGCACCGCGGTGCGCACCCGGTGCTTGCGGCCCGAGGCGAGGGTGTCCGCGAGCGGGGACTCCTCGGCGGGCTGCGGAGTGCCGTCCGCCTTGGAGTGCTGGACCAGCGGCAGCAGCTCCTGGCCGCCCAGCTCACTGGCCCGGTAGCCGAGGATGTGCGCGGCGGCCGGGTTGACCAGCACCACCCGGCCGTCGATGTCCACGCCGAGCACGCCTTCTGCGGCGGCGCGCAGGATCATCTCGGTCTGCTTGTGCTGGCGCCGCAGCTCGGCCTCGACCTCCAGCCGTCCGGAGAGGTCGCGCACCACGATCAGCAGCAACTGCCGGTCGGCGGGCCGCCCGCTGCCGCCACCGCTCGCGCCGTACCCGTAGCGGGACACGCCGCCGTAGGAGTCGTAGGGGCCGTAGCCGTCCCTGCTGCTGTTCTCGCCCAGGCCGCCGCCGAGCAGGCCGTCGTCCTCGAACTCGTTGCCGGCCACCTCGACCGGGAAGACCGTCCCGTCGGTCCGCCGGGCGGACATCCGCACGGGGGTGCCGTCGTCCTCCACGGTGCCGTCCTCGCCGCGGGTGCGCGGGCGCATGGACCCGGGGATCCGGCTCGGGTCGAACTCCGGGAGCAGGTCGAGCACGCCCATGCCGACCAGGGCGGTGCCCGGTGCCTGCAGGGCGCGCACGGCTGCGGCGTTCGCGTCCACCACGGTGCCGTTGCTGTTCACCAGCAGCAAGGCATCCGGAAGCGCGTCGAGTATGGCTGCGAGGCGAGCAGTGCCTCGGGTCGGCCTGCTGCTCACAACGAGCCGTCCTCCCTAGCTGGACATCCCTTCCGCACCGGCCCGGTCCGCCGCTGCGCCGGCTGACCTCCCCCAGGCTCGCCAGTAGGCACTATCCCACACTCATTTTTGCGATAGCGGCGATCCGCCTAGTAACGTGGTTACCGGTTAGCCGCAGCCCGCGTGGCTGTGGCATCATCCATGCAGACGGACGTGATCGCCACTCGGTGCACCATGTCCCACGCAGGGAGGCTTCGCCTAGTCCGGTCTATGGCGCCGCACTGCTAATGCGGTTTGGGCCTTCAAGCCCATCGAGGGTTCAAATCCCTCAGCCTCCGCGTGAAGAGGGCCCCTCGCTCCGGCGAGGGGCCCTCTCTGCGTCTGCACGAGGACTCCATCTCACCGGGACGGCATCTCACCAGCCCTCTCACCCCTTCTTCACGACCCGCGCGTGTCCCGCAGCGCCGCCAGCGCCGTCCCCCAGGGAAACTCCTCACCCCCGCCCTCGTCCCCCCGCAGCACCCGCACCCCGGCTTCACGCAACTCCTCCAGGCTCCGCCGGAACACCCGGTTCCCGGCGAGCGCGTCGCCGACCGAGGCGAGCACCACCACCGGCACCCCGAGCCCGGTCGCCTCGGAGAACGACCCCAGCGCGTAGTTGTCGACGATCCCGGCCGCCCACTTGTTGACGGTGTTGTACGTCGCCGGGGCGACCACCACCGCGTCGGCCGGCGGCTGCCGCTTCGCCTCCCCGGGCCGCCGGTACTCGCTGAACACCGGCCACCCGGTCTGCGCCTGGAGCGCCGCCGCATCGAGGAAGGCGACCGCCGCCGGCGTGGCGAGCACGCACACCTCCCACCCCTCGTCCAGCGCAGCCGCGACCAGCTCCCCGACCCCGGGCGCCGGCGCGGCGGCACAGACGATCACGTACAGCATCCGCGAACCTCCGCCACCAC
>NZ_BBPM01000102.1 GCF_000787775.1 Streptacidiphilus carbonis
GCCCATCGCCAGACTGTTCGACATCGACGACCCGGTCGCGATCCCCGACCCGGACCCGGAAAGCCCGGCACCACCTGCGGCGGTCGCAACCGCGCTGCCCCGCCAGGGTTCCAGGGCCACCGCCGGCGACGAGACTGGAAGCAGGAAGGAACTCCATGCCACGCCGCAGCCGGACTGAACAGCAGATCGCCCACAGCGCCCGCTACCGGGTCCAGGTCACCCGCCGGGGACCGGATGCGCTGGTCGCCGCCCTGCCCGGGAAGATCGACAACGAGGAGTCCGAGGAGGTCGGCCGCCTGCTGATCGCCCTTGTGGACGCCGCCGTGCCGGTGCGTCTGGACCTGTCGCAGACCAGCGGTCTGGACACCGGCGCAGTGGCGGCACTTTTCCGGATGCTGCGCGCGGCCCGGCAGGCGTCCGTCCCAGTGACCGCGCACCAGCCCGGGCCCGGCGTCCGCGAAGCACTGCACACCAGCGGCCTGGACCGGGCGATGGACTGCACCGACCAGCCCGCGTGACCGGCCCCCTGACCGCGAACGCCAGACCCCGGAGGGCCTGTTCGAGCTGCGTCGCCGCACTCTCGTCGTCGAGTGGCTGGAACTACGCCTGTCCATCGGGGGCCCGTCCCGCCGAAGTCGACCTTGCGTGGCGGGCTCAGTGCGGATGGTGCGCCCCCTGGCCGCCGAGCAGGGTGTGATCGGGTTGGGGTCGCGCAACTCCGGCTTTCCTATGGCTGCTCGCAGGCCCGGTGTCCCGCCATGCTCGTGGCACGGAGACCCAATTCGCCTGCCAGAGGGGGATCACGTCATGACGACGGCGCCCACAGCATCGAGAGCGCGCAGCATCGCCTGGATCGGCCTGATGATCGTCGGGCTGTTCTTCCTGTTCGCGCCGATCTCTGATCTGATCGGCACGCACGCCCACGGGCTGCCCGGCGATCACGACGGCACCTTCAGGAAGCTGGCCGGGACGCCCTTCACCGACATCAAATCCGCAGCCCCTGGCACTGCCCACTACATCTCGACCCTGGAGTACGGGTACGCACTGCACGAGCTCACCTTCGGACTGCTGTTCCTGGCCGTCGTCATCTTTGCGTTCCGCCGTGGCCAGCGTTGGGCGTGGTTCGCCAGCTGGGCTCCACTCATCGCCGCGGTCGGGTACACCGCCACCTTCGGGGCGCACGACTCCACGCTGCTTGTACGGAGCCTGATCGCTGACATCGCCCTGCCGGTCCTGCTCGTCATCTCCGCGCCGGCCTTCTTTCGACGCGGCAAGGCCGCGTAGGCCCAGCACCCCCCGCCAGTGGCCGACAGGATCCAGTGGGGCAACGTCGGGCAGAACGAACCGCCTGCCCCGGTTGGTACGCGAGATCGTTTTGTGCTGCGGCGAGGCGGCCGTGGCCCGGGGGCTGCGGCCGCCTCGCCGGAGTGGCCGGGGGCTGGCCGGTTCAGTGGTCGGTGTGGGTTCCGGGGGTGAAGGAAACGCCGCGCAGTACGTCGCCGGCGGCGGCGGTGCGCAGGGTGGTGTAGTGCGCGCTGGAGGGCAGGGTGGTGGCTGATGCCTGATCGGTGACGGTGACCAGCTTGTTCGGGTCGGCTGCGGAGTCGGATACGCCGCCGATCGAGGTGGTCACGCCGTACAGCGTCACCGTGCCGTCGCGGTTGACCTTGCCGGTGAAGTTGCGGATGCCGTCGACGGCGGGCGTCCACGGGGTGCCGGTGATCGCGTTGGTGCCCGACGGCAGGCCGGCGACGGTGTAGGGCACGCCGAGGCCCAGACCTGCATTGAGGGTGTAGTCGTAGGTCCAGGAGCCGTTGACGAGCGACCACTTCTGGATGCCCGCGAGGTTCTGGGCCGCGGCGTCGGTGTAGCTGCCGTTGCTGTAGGTGGCGGTGCCGTTGCCGGCGTCGGCGACGTACAGCGTGTTCGCGTCGGCGAACCACATGGAGCCGAGGGAGCTGCTGTTGCTGGAGGCGCCGGTGTCCGGGGTCTTGATGGACTTGGCTGCCGTGGTCGAGAAGCCGGCCAGGATGCACATGTTGTCGGCCGGCTGGCCGGTGGTCGGGTCGTAGGCGTCGGCGGTCGTGGGCAGCGGTGCGCCAGGCACCGGGAGGCCGACGCCCTGCGGGCAGGCGGTGCCGGTGGTGTCGAGGAAGTACACGGTGTTGACGCCGTTGCTGCCGCTGCCCTTGGTGTAGTAGAGCACGTTGTCGTGCAGGGCGACGGCGGCGAAGTTGGTGTCCTTGCCGAGCTTGTCCGCCTTGGTGGTGCCAGGCAGTTGCGTCACGCTGAAGGCGCCCACCGGCGTCGGGTCGCCAGGCTTCTGCGCTCGCTCGGGCATGTGCGCCGGGGTGACCAGTTGGGCGCCGGTGCCGTAGATCAGTCCGGGCACCCAGGTGCCGGTGCCGTTGTTGGAGTTGCCGGCCGTGTAGTACAGGCCGGTGGTGTCGTCGCGGATCGCGGCGCGGCCGTTGTCGCCGCTGTAGGCGTTGGTCTCGGTGAACGAGAACTTGCCGTTGGTGCCCAGTTCGCCGACGGCGCGGTAGACCGACTGGCTGTCGGGGTTGGTTGGGTCGATCACTGCGGGGGTGTTTCCGTTCGAGGCGTCCAGGGTGTTGGCGGGCGCCACGTAGCCCATGAAGGTGACCGCGGACCCGCTGGACGACAGGTTCAGTGCCATCTCGGACTTTGAGGAGAAGCTGCTGGTCAGGAGGTCGTGGCCGACACTGGATGCGCCCGGGGCGCCGGTCGGCACGGCGGTGGTGTCCACCGGGGTGCCGCGCGGTGTGAGCTGGTCGAGGTAGACCGGTGCGGTGACCCCGAAGTTCGGGTCGACCGAGACGTTGTCCCATACGTGGGTGAAGCCGCCGTCGGCGATCGCCACCGCGCCGGTGGGCAGTACGGTCTGGCCGGCGGTGATCAGGTCGGGGGTCCCGGTGTAGTGGAGCCGGCTCACCAGCAGGTCGCCCGGGACGAGCGACGCCTTGCCCGACGCGGCCTGCGCGGTGCCGGTTCCGCAGGCGCCCACCACGCAGGCGCTGAGCGCGAACGAGGTGGCTATGCCGATCACCACGCTCCGTCGGCGGCGCACCGGGTGGCTGGAACGGTCGATCATGTGGTCTCTCCTTCTCCGGATCCCCCGCGGAGCCGGACGGCTCACGCCGGATCAGATCACTGATGGCCCGGTGAACAGGGAGAGCGCAGATGAACCACCTGTGAACGCTCGCCGACGCCGACTGCGCCCGCCCCCGCACAATCGTCGGGGAAGCCGCCGTGGCCGTACTTGAGCGTGTTTCATCAAGTGTTTACCGACAGGGTCTATGCGCGTTGACCGAGGAGTCGTCAGACTCACAGGGAGTTCACAGCTGTTCAGTGCTGCCGGTGAATGCGCCTTCAGCGTGCGCGCGTTCCGGTTCCGCCCCGCTGCTTGGAGGCGCTCGTGCACAGGAGATGGTGGATGTACCTGACCGCGTTGATCGCGGTGGCGGGTTGTGTGTTCGGGGCCGTGACCGCGGTCAGTGCCGGTCCGCGGCACAGTGCGAGCCCGGATGCCGAGGAGCACGAGGAGGTGGTCGCGCAGCGCAATGCGACCACGGGCAGTTGCGGCGTGGAGCGGTGGTCGGTCAAGACCGGTACTGACGCAGACGCCGGGCTGATCAACCTTCAGTCCACTACGGCGACCACGATCTCCTCGCTGGACGGCTTGTCAAAGCCGGCGACTCTTCCGGCGAGCAACCGGATCCAGCCGACGGAGACCACCGTGTTCCGGCTGAGCGCGACCTTGGTCGAGTTCAAGCTGGAGGCCGACTCGGACTACCACCTGGTGCTGGACGACGGATCCGGGCACACGATGATCGGCGAGATACCCGATCCGGCGTGCGTTGGGTCGGGCAGCCCGCTGACCTCCAGCATCAGCAAGTCGCGCGCGGAGTTCGACGCCAAGTACGCCCCCACCGGGTCCTTCCAGAGCGTGAACGTCCCAGTGACGGTGACCGGGGTCGGGTTCTTCGACTTCCTGCACGGTCAGACCGGTGTGGCCCCCAACGGCATCGAGCTGCACTCCGTGCTGGACATCCAGTTCGGCACCGGCACCGGCACCGGCGGCGGAACGGTCACGGTGGCCAACCCCGGCGCCCGGACCGGCACCGTGGGGACCGCGGCCGGCGTCCAGGTCTCCGCGACGGACACCGGCGGCGGCACCCTGGCCTACAGCGCGACCGGCCTGCCCCCAGGGCTGAGCATCAACGCGGCCACGGGACTGATCTCGGGCACCCCCACCGCTGCGGGCTCCTCCAGCGTGACGGTCACCGCCACGGACTCCACCGGGGCCACCGGCAGCGCCGCCTTCACCTGGACCATCGCCGCTGCGGGCGGCGGCGGTTGCACCGCCGGCCAACTGCTGGGCAACGCCGGTTTCGAGACCGGCGCACTCAGCCCGTGGACCGGCTCCTCCGGCGTCGTCAACAGCGACACCACCAGCGAGCCCACCCACACCGGCAGTTGGAACGCCTGGTTGGACGGGTACGGCACCGCCCACACCGACACCCTGGCCCAGACGGTGACCATCCCGGCCACCTGCACCAGCGCCGCCCTGTCGTTCTGGCTGCACATCGACACCGCCGAGACCAGCACGACCACCGCCTACGACACCCTCAAGGTCCAGGTCCTGAACAGCGCCGGAACGGTCCTGGCGACCCCGGCCACCTACTCCAACCTCAACCACGCCACCGGCTACGCCCAACACACCTTCAGCCTGGCCGCCTACGCGGGCCAGAGCATCACGCTGAAGTTCACCGGTGCCGAGGACAGCACCAAGCAGACCTCGTTCGTCCTGGACGACACCGCACTGAACGTCAACTGACCGCCTGCCATGGCGGGTCCGGCTCGGCCCTACAGTGACGGGCATGGACGAGGGAGCGCGAGAACCGGTCCGGATCGAGTACCGCGCCGGCGATACGCAGGGCGGGGAGGTGCGTGTGCGCCGGGGTGCCCAGATCACTGTCACCCTGCACGGCTCGCCGGGGTACGGCTGGACGCCGATCACCGGCGTGGACGGTCCGGTGGTCCTGGTCAGCGAATCCGTGACCGATGGCACGGTCCAGGCCGTGCTGCGCGCGGACACGAGCGGACAGGCCGAGCTGCGCTCGACCTCCTCGTTCCGAGGTGACCGGTTCGGACCGCAAACCCGGCTGTGGCGCCTGGTGGTGCAGGTCGACGCTTGACCCCGCGAGGGCTCTGCGCGCTTCCCGGTGGTCAGGGCACGACCGTGACCTTCAGCTGCCACATCCGTGCGGGCGGTCCGTGCGGGTCGGGGGTGAAGGTGTCGGCGGAGGTGAGGACGGCCGCTCCGGGCGCCTGAGCGCGGGCGACCTCGACCAGGGTGCCGCCGTCGGCCGCGTGGCTGCCCAGCATGAGCACCACAGCGGGGACGGAGCTGGTGACGGGCGCCCACTTGTAGGAGGCCACGGCGTTGAGAGTAACCGTGATCTGGGCCCCGACGTGGACGCAGACAGTGCGCAAGGGGTTGTCCGCGCCCGGGTAGAGCACCCGTACCGCGCCGCTGAGACAGGACCCGCCCGGGGTCGCCGTCGCCGAGGAGGCCGGGGCGCTGGGCGTGGTGGGAGCGGGCCCCGTGCCGGTGGGGGCCGGTGACGCGGTCGTCGCCGCAGGCGCGGGCGCCGAGCCTGATCCCGACGCGGTCACCGGTGTGGAGGCCGCAGGAGTGGGGGCGGCGGATCCAGCCTGGGCGGAGCCGGAGCCGGAGCTGCAGGCCGCCGCACCGCCGAGGGCCAGCGCGGTCAGCAGGATAGCTGCCACGGGTGGGTGTCGCCGCTTCATCTCGGCTCCTCGGCAGATGGGTTGAAACCTCGCTCATGCCTTGGACGCGGCGGCTGGGGCCGGGGTTCCCCTGCCCTTCCCGTGGCGGTGTCCTTCCCGCGGCGGCTGGATCCGGGGCGGTCGGGTCTGACTTGTGGAGCAGGGCGGAGCCGACCTCCAGGGACATCCGTGTCGTGACCTGACGGAAGATCAAATACTGTGTGCCTCCTGTGTAAATCTTTGGTTGCACGCACTCTCAGGGGTGTCACTCCCCTTGCATGGTGTCATGTCCTGGCCCAGACTCACGACTTGCGAACACGCGCGCACCTTGCGTGAACGTCCTTCTCCTCTGCCTCCCGGGTGATCCCCGGCTGCCGAAAGGATGTTCAGTGCCACGTTCCATACGCCTACGAGGCCGTATCGCCGCACTCGCGGCCCTGCTCGCCTCGCTGCCTGCCGTCTGGCTCACTGCGCCCGCCGCCCACGCCGCCGCTCCCACGACACCCGCTGCGGTGTCCGTGCACCAGTCCGTCGACTCCGGCAAGGCGGTGCACCACGACACCTCCCCGCCGCTGCGCACCCTGCACGCCGCGGCCGGATCCTCGGCCAAGCACAAGGCCGACGACAAGGAGGAGCGGCTGCCGCACCCTCCGGCGTCGAAGATCCCCGACCCGGTGGTCCAGCGCACCACGACCGGACCGGCCACGCCGACCACCGGCAGTGCCTTCGACGGCATCGGCACCTCGAACTACTCGGTCACCGGCGTGCCCCCGGACCCGAACGCGGCGGTCGGCTCCACGCAGATCGTCGAGGTCGTCAACACCGCCTATGCGGTGTACTCCAAGACCGGCTCGACGCTCCTGGGGCCGACCAACACGAGTGCGCTGTGGTCCGGGTTCGGCGGATTCTGCCAGTCCGCCAACGACGGTGACGCGACCGTGCGCTGGGACACCCTGGCCGGTCGCTGGGTGCTGCAGCAGTTCGCCAACGTCTCCTCCGCCTCGGGCCCGTACTACGAGTGCGTGGCCGTCTCCACCAGCGCGGACGCGACCGGGAGCTGGAACCGGTACTCCTACCAGTTCTCCACCTTCCCGGACTATCCGAAGCTGTCGGTGTGGCCGGACGCCTACTACACCACCTACAACATGTTCACCGCCTCGGGGACCTTCCTGAACGCCGAGGTGTGCGCGATGAACCGGGCGAACATGCTCACCGGGGCGGCTGCGACCCAGCAGTGCTTCACCACCTCCTCGTCCTACGGCGGGATCCTGGGCTCGGACCTGGACGGCTCAACCGCACCGCCGTCCGGCGAGCCGGAGCTCCTGGTCGGGCTCGGCACGACGTCCACGACGCTGGCGTACTGGAAGTTCCACGTCGACTGGGCCACCCCCGCCAACTCCACCTTCACCGGCCCTTCCACGCTGACCGTGGCCGCCTACACGACCGCCTGCGGCAGCAGCGGAACCTGCATTCCGCAGGGCAGCACCAGCCAGCTGCTGGACTCGCTCTCGGACCGGGTGATGTACCGGCTGGCCTACCGCAACTTCGGCGACCACGAGTCCCTGGTGGTCAACGACGCCGTCACCGCGGGCAGTTCGGTGGGGGTGCGCTGGTACGAGCTGCGACTGTCGTCGGGAACCCCGTCGGTGTACCAGCAGGGCACCTACGCCCCTGACTCCACCTACCGCTGGATGGGCTCCATCGCCCAGGACAAGGTCGGCAACATCGCCCTGGGCTACTCGCAGTCCTCCTCCTCGACCCATCCCTCGATCCGCTACACCGGTCGCCTGGCCGCGGACACCCTGGGCAGCATGACCCAGGGCGAGACCACCGCGCTGACCGGCGCCGGCTCGCAGACCTCCTACAGTCGCTGGGGCGACTACACCTCGATGGCCGTCGACCCGGCCGACAACTGCACCTTCTGGTACACCAACGAGTACGAGCCGACGACCGGCAGCTTCAACTGGGCCACCCGCATCTCCTCCTTCACCCTGCCCAACTGCGCCTCGGTGGCCACCAACGACTTCTCCCTCGCTTTGAGCCCGACCTCCGCCAGCGTGACGCCCGGCTCCTCGGCCACCAGCACGGTGTCCACCGCGGTCACCTCCGGGTCGGCCCAGTCCGTGGCCCTGACCGCCTCCGGCCTGCCCACCGGGGCGACCGCGACCTTCAACCCGACCCCGGTGACCGCCGGCGCCTCCTCGACGCTGACCGTGGCCACGACCACCTCCACCCCGGCCGGGACCTACAGCGTCACGGTGACCGGCACCGGGGCCTCGGCCACGCACACCGCCACGTTCAGCCTGACCGTGACCGGCGGCACCAGTGGGGGCGGGATCACCAACGGCGGCTTCGAGACCGGCAGCCTGTCGGGCTGGACCGCCACCGGACCGGCGACCGGGGTCACCACCAGCAGCCCGCACTCGGGCAGCTACGCGGCCCTGCTGGGATCCAGCTCGCCGACCAACGGTGCCTCCTCGATCGCGCAGACCTTCACCGCGCCCACCGGCACCAGCACGCTGGGCTTCTACTACAACGTGACCTGCCCGGACACCGTGACCTACGACTGGGCCACGGCCACGCTGAAGAACAACACCACCGGGACGACCACCACGGTGCTGGCCAAGACCTGCGTCGCCTCCTCCGGCTGGGTCCACAAGACCGCCACCGTCATCCCCGGCGACTCCTACACCCTCACCCTCACCAGCAAGGACGACAACTACACCGGCGACCCGACCTACACCAAGTACGACGACGTCACCGTGTCCTGACCTGAACCCGGAAACCTCAGGGGCGGGCCGCAGCCTGCGGCCCGCCCCTTTCCACGCCCACCCGCCTCGCATCCCAAGGAGCTTTGGATGAAGCGCAGTTCACGCGGTCTTCTGCGGCGCGCGGTGACCCTCCTGGTCACCTCCGCGCTGTTAGGCCTCGGGGCCGCCTGGCCCGGCCCGGCCGCAGCGGCGACCTCCATCACCAACGGCGGCTTCGAGGCCAGCAGCCTGTCCGGCTGGACCGCCAGCGGGCCCGCCTCCTCGGTGACCACCACCGGCCCGCACTCCGGCACGTATGCCGCGATGCTCGGCAGTTCCTCGCCGACCAACGGCGCGTCCTCGATCGCGCAGTCCTTCACCGCGCCCGCGGGCAGCCCGGTGCTGTCCTTCTGGTACGACGTCACCTGTCCCGACACCGTGACCTACGACTGGGCCACCGCCACCCTGGCGGACACCACCGCGGGGACCACGACCACGGTGCTGGCCAAGACCTGCGTGGCCAACTCCGGCTGGAAGCAGGTCAGCAAGGCCGTCACGGCGGGCCACAACTACACGCTGACACTGACCAGCAAGGACGACAACTACACGGGCGACCCGACCTACACCCTGTACGACGACGTCGCCCTGACCGGCGGAACCACCACCAACGACTTCTCACTGACCGACGGCCCCGCCACGGCGGCGGTCAACCCCGGCGGCTCGGCCGCCTCGACGCTGACCACAGCCGTCACCTCGGGGGCGGCCCAGACCGTCGCCTTCTCGGCGAGCGGCCTGCCCGCCGGCGCGACCGCCACGTTCAACCCCACCTCGGTGACCGCGGGCGCCTCCTCCACCCTCACCGTGAGCACCACCTCCTCGACCCCGGCCGGCAGCTACCCGATCACCGTCACCGGCACCGGGACCTCGGCCACCCACACCACCACGTTCACCCTGACCGTCAACGGCAGCGGACCGAGCCTGGTGCAGATCAGCACCGACCCGTTCACCAACTCCACCAGCCAGCACGCCACCGAGGTCGAACCCGACACCTTCGCCCACGGCAGCACCATCGTGTCCTCCTCCCAGGTCGGCCGCTTCTACGACGGGGGAGCCTCCGACATCAGCTGGAACACCTCCACCGACGGCGGCGCCACCTGGCAGCACGGCATGCTGCCCGGCATCACCACCTATCAGGGATCGGGCCCCTGGGCCCGGGTCTCGGACGCATCGGTCAGCTACGACGCCAAACACGGCACCTGGATGATCGTCGGACTGGTCCTGGACGCCAACGTCAACGGCGCAGGAGTCACCGTCAGCCGCTCCGCCGATGGCCTGACCTGGCAGAACCCCGTACTCGCGGTGGGCAACGACGGCCAGGGCTACGACAAGGAATGGATCGCCTGCGACAACACCAGCACCAGCCCGCACTACGGCAACTGCTACATCGAGGCTGACATCACCTCCAGCGGCAACCAGGAGATCATGTCCACCTCCACCGACGGCGGCGCCACCTGGTCCACCCCCGCCTCCCCGGCGAGCGGCGACTCCGGCCTCGGCGGCCAGCCCCTGGTCCAGCCGAACGGCACCGTGGTGGTCCCGTTCTCCACCGACGGCTCCTCGATCCGCGCCTTCAGCTCCACCAACGGCGGAGCATCCTGGGGCTCCTCGGTCCTGGTCGCCAACATCTCCGCGGCCACCGTCTCCGGCGGACTGCGTGCCGGCGACGGCCTGCCCTCCGCGGAGATCGACGCCGCCGGCAAGATCTACGTCGCCTGGCAGGACTGCCGCTTCCGCTCCGGCTGCCCCAGCAACGACATCGTCTACTCCACCAGCACCAACGGCACCAGTTGGACGGCCGTGACGCGGGTGCCCATCGACGCGGTCACCAGCAGCGCCGACCACTTCACCCCCGGCCTGGGCGTGGACCCCACCACCTCCGGCAGCACCGCCGCACTCGGCCTGTACTACTACTTCTACCCGAACCACAGCTGCACGGCGGCCACCTGTCAGCTGGAGGTCGGCTTCACCTCCTCCACCAACGGCGGCTCCACCTGGAGCACCGCCCGGACCGTGGCCGGACCCATGACACTGGCCCAGATCGCCTCCACCTCGCAGGGCCCGATGGTCGGCGACTACATCTCCACCTCGGTGGTCGCCGGAAAGAGCATCGGCCTGTTCCCCGTCGGCAAGGCGCCCACCAACGGCCAGGCCTTCGACGAGGCCATGTACACCGTCAGCGGCGGCCTGGCGCTGCGCGCCGGAACCATCCCCTCCAGCACCGGCCCCGTCCGCTACACCGCCCCCAGCCGCATCCGGCTGAGCCCGCCCGTCCCGCTCAACTGACAACAGTCCGGCGACCCGACCCAGCAGACCGAACGTGAGATGCGGCCCCGGCGACCACCACCGGGGCCGCACCCCGACTCACCGAACCACGGACCGATCGCAGGTGCTCCCCGGGGGCATCGAATCCCGGCGCGGTTAGAGGCCATTTCTGATCAGGCCATGACATGACGGCCATATTTTTGGCTGGCCTGCGGCGATGGTTGGGGGGTAGGCGAGGTTGGGTAACCTAGCGGCGGGTGTGAGGCGAACGGCATGAAACCTGCATCGGCAAGACGAGGGCTCCCAGCCGGTCGTTGACCGTTTGATCTCGGTGTCGGCCGTGTTCGGGGACAGCGAGGAGATCGCCGAGGCCCGTGCCCTGGCCCGCTCGTTCCTCACCGAGGTCCGGGAAGCGCACGGGCTGCCCGTGTCCGGCCGTGCGGCGGCCACTGTCCAGCTGGTGGTGACCGAGCTGGTGACCAATGCCCGCAAATACGCGCCCGGCCCGTGCCTGCTGTCCCTGGAGGTCGACGACGGGGCGGTGCAGGTGACGGTGTGGGACAGCGAGCCGTGCCTGCCCATCGTCCGGGCTGCCGACCCGGGTCGGGCGGGCCAGCACGGGCTGGAGATCGTCGTGGCGCTCTGCCGGAGTTTCGAGATGCGCCGGGAGCCAGTGGGCAAGCGGATCACGGCGGCCGTGGTGCTGGGCGACGACGCGCTCGGAGATGAAGCCGGCGCTCAGGTCTGCTGATCAGGCCGCAGGCCCAGATCGCTGTTCTTGCTCGCCTTGACCTTCGACCCGACTCGAAGGTCAAGCCCTTCCCGGAAGGAGGAGCCAACGCGGTCAGTGGTGACCGGAGAAGATCTCCTTCGCCTCGCGGACCGCGTAGAACACCACGACCAGCCCGGCCAGCGGGTCGGTCCACCAGAAGCCGAATGCCGAGTTCAGTACCAGGCCCAGCAGGACGGCCGCGGCCAGGATGCCGTCGACCATCGTGACCCGGCCCTCGGTCTTGAGCACCGGGTTGTCCAGGGCGGTGCCGGTGCGGGCCTTGCCGATGGCCAGGGCGAACATCACCGCGGCGGTCACCGCCGTCCACGCGATGCCCAGCGCCGAGTGGTGCGCGTGGAAGCCGGTGGCCAGCACCACTGCGGACTGCACCAGCAGGTACAGCGCCAGCAGTACGAACGCGCCGCCGATCAGCCGCAACGCCCGGCGCTGGCGCTCCTCCCCGGTGCCCGACAGCTCCCAGATCACCACGGTCGAGGCGCCGATCTCGATCAGCGAGTCCAGCCCGAAGCCGGCCAGCGCCACCGACCGCGCTGAGAGCGCGGCGAGGGCAAGCACCACGATGCCGACCACGTTCCAGCCGAGCGTGGCGTACTCCAGGGCAAAGCCCCGGCGGAGCAGGGAAGCGCGGGGGATCTCATTCAGGCTGGTCACGCCGGGATTCTCGCAGCCACTGCCGAGTCGACTGGCGGCCGGGGCAGCTGCAAGGTCGCGCCCACCCGAAGCGGGTCGCCGGTGTCCGCCCCGGACCGAGACGGAACGCTGCGGACGCCACCAACTGTCAGCGTTACAGGTCGCTCAGCACCCCTTCCTGCAACCGCCGATCAGGAGATGCCAGGCCCCGCTGATCGTCTACAGTTCTGTGGACGTTCATATCCCGGACCTTGGGGATTCGCCTGTATGTCCGCTGTGCGCAATCCTGCGTCCACTTCACTGATCGACCGGAGACCTGCCCCCTAATGAGCTCGGACAGCATGATCACGCAGGCGATGGACGGCTCGCGCATCGACGGTGGCCTGTACACCGACGTCACCGACTTCGCACGCCACACGCACTGGCTCAACAGCGCGATGTCTGCCTACACCAGCTACGGCGTCGGCCTGTTCGCACTGTTCATGCTGGCCGGATGGTGGATGTCGCGGCGTGCGGGCTCGGCCACGATGGCCGTCGCGCTCGCCACCCCGGTGGCCGCGGTGCTGGCCTACCTGCTCAACGACGGCATCAAGTCGGCGTTCGCCGAACCGCGCCCCTGCCGCGCACTTCCGCACGACTTCCTCATCGAAGCCTGTCCGGCGCCCAGCGACTACGCCTTCCCCAGCAACCACACCACTGTCGTCGCGGCCGTGGCTGCCGCTCTGTTCCTGGTGAACCGCCGCCTGGGAGCGGTGGCGGTGCTGGCCGCGCTCGTGATGGGCTTCTCGCGCGTGTACGTCGGCGCGCACTACCCCCATGACGTGCTGGTCGCCCTGGTCGTCGGTACCGCCGCGGGCTTGGCCATCGCCTGGGCCGCGCGACGGTACGGGGCGATCCCGGTCACCCGCCTACGCAGCGGTGTACTTCGCCCCGTCCTGACCGCGCCCTCCCCGACGCACGCGCGTACCGCAGTGCGCTGAGGCGCCCACCCGTCACGTCCGGCCCGTCGTACGGGTCGTCACGCTGCTCAGGTTTGGCTGGCTTCTCGCAGGGCGGTGCGCAGTTGGGCCACAGTGGGTGCGTCGTGGAGCAGGCCGTGTTCGTCGCGGTAGAGCCGACAGGACACGCTCGCTGGGTCGTTCCCGGCGGCGAACGGGTCGATGCCGTTGACAAGCACGGTCGGGGAGCCGTGCATGCCCCAGCGCTCCGCGTCCTGCTCGGTGGCTACCTGGCGCCAGGTCTCCGCGGTGACCGGCAGGCCGGTGGAGGCGATGGTGAGGCGTTCGCGCAGCAGGGTGGCGTGGGGGCAGTCGGGCACGGTGAGGATGGTCAGTTCCATCGCGGCCTCCTTGGTTTCACTGCCGACGGTAGTCCCTCCCCGTCCCGTCGGGGTTGTGTCCGGGGCGTTGGATCGTAGGTGGCGGGGTCCGCGCGGGAGGCATCGCGCAGCGCTGGTGCTAGCGCATCGGGCGCGGCCGCGACTACCCGCGACTGCGGGGTCGCCACTGGTCGCGCGGGAGGGCGATTTTCTTCGCGAGCCTGGCGGATCTCCTCTTGCCCCGCGGCGCTGTCGTGCGGGGCGCGCGCCGGGTCCGGACCGGGCAGGGTCACGGCGACGGCGGCGGCGATGCCGGCGTGCCACTGGGGCAGGCGGCGGGGACTGTCGTCGGCGCGCTCAGCACCGGTCAAGCCCCCACCCTGCGGATATCGCACTGCATCCGGACTACCGAGGCCGCACGCGTGCTGTGCAGCGAACAACCCGAGACGCTCGATCAAGTTTAGTAGGGCGATAAAATATTGTATCCCGGATGGACATAGCAGACGAACTATACATTGCCGTATCAATGGAACTTCTCGAATCTGAAGAAGATGTTGTGAGGGCGTATTTCCAGATGTCAGATGGCCCTGGCATAGTCGATGGCGATCGGGAAAATCCAGAACATCTACCTCTTCGGCGCATCGGTGATCCGGAGAAGATTGAGAGTTCGTGCGATGAAAGCGATCAAATTTCGGCGTGCCATCGAGAGTCGTCGCATGCGGGGAGGACGCTTCCGCACCCTGATTGGGCTAGGGGCGCTGACGATGGCAGCATTCGTTGGGGTGCAGCCTGTCCTGGCATCCGCTGTGGCGAAGCCGACGCTCGTAAGTCCCCAGTGGATATGGGGCTACTACCAGACACTTCCTGCATGCGAGGCGGATGGCGCCGAGGGCATAGCCCTATCGCAGTGGACCAGCTACGTCTGCTAATTTGTTCCCTCCGTCGACGGCTGGGCTCTGGACGTCGAAGCGCCTGCCTAAGGGCAATACCG
>NZ_BBPM01000101.1 GCF_000787775.1 Streptacidiphilus carbonis
AGGGTGGAAGCCGGCTGCCCAGCCACCAACGCCGACAACCCGCCGAACAGATCGTCAGCGTTGTCGCCGATGACGACAGCCCGGTGCTCGAACACCGACCGGGTCGTCGCCAGCGACCAGCCCACATCGACAGGATCGAGATCCGGATGAAGGGCCAGGTGGTCGGCCAACCGCGAAGCCGTCGCCGTCAGTCCGGTCGCGGTCCGGCTGGACAGCAGCCAAGCGGTCCCGTCCGACAGCACCGGGACAGGCGCGGTCGGCCCGACGTCGGCCGTCTCGGGCTCGACGTCGCTCGGGGCCTCCTCAAGGATCATGTGGGCGTTGGTGCCGCTGATCCCGAAGGCCGAGACGCCGGCCCGACGGGGCCGACCGTTCGGGGCCCAGTCCACCGGCTCGGTCAGCAGCCGGGCGTCACCGGCGGTCCAGTCGACCTGCGGTGACGGAACGTCCGCGTGCAGCGTGGCCGGCAGCAGACCGTTCTGCAGCGCCAGCACCATTTTGATGAGTCCAGCGGCACCGGAGGCCTGCTGGGCGTGACCGATGTTCGACTTCACCGAGCCCAGCAGCACCGGCCGGTTCCCGGGCCGGTCCTGCCCGTAGGTGGCCAGGATCGCCTGGGCCTCGATCGGATCACCGAGCCGGGTGCCCGTACCGTGCGCCTCGACGGCATCCACGTCTCCGGGCTCCAGCCCGGCAGCGGCCAGGGCCGCGCGGATCACCCGCTGCTGCGAAGGACCGTTCGGCGCCGACAGGCCATTCGACGCGCCATCCTGATTGATAGCGCTACCGGCCACGACGGCCAGCACCGTGTGGCCGTTGCGGCGGGCGTCCGAGAGCCGCTCCAGGACGATCATCCCCGCACCCTCGGCCAGACCCATCCCGTCCGCCCCGGCCGAGAACGCCTTGCAACGACCGTCCGCCGCCAACGCACCCTGCTGCGAGAAACCGATGAACTCGCCCGGATTGGTGATCACCATCACGCCACCCGCCAGCGCCAGATCGCACTCACCGACACGCAGTGCCTGCGCGGCCAAGTGCAGGGCGACCAGTGCTGACGAGCACGCGGTGTCCACCGTCACCGCCGGGCCTTCGAGGCCGAGCGAGTAGGACACCCGGCCCGAGATCACGCTGGTGACGTTCCCGGTGATCAGATGGCCGGCCGACTCCTCGTCGAACCCGGCCTGCTCGGCGTACCCGGACGACGCCGCACCGGCGAAGACACCGGTCAGCGAACCGCGCAGGGATACCGGATCCAGCCCGGCGTGCTCCAGCGCCTCCCAAGACGTCTCCAGCAGCAGCCGTTGCTGCGGATCCATCGCCAGCGCCTCGCGCGGGCTGATCCGGAAGAACCCCGGATCGAAGTCCGCGGCCCCGGCGACGAAACCGCCCTCGCTCGTGACGGACGCCAGGGCCTGGCCCGGCACCGAGCCGAGCAGTCCGGCAAGGTCCCAGCCCCGATCGGCCGGGAGCCGCCCGATCGCGTCCCCGCCGCTCGCCAGCAGCTCCCACATCGCCTCCGGGCCGTCGACCCCTCCCGGGAACCGGCAGCCCATCCCCACGATCACGACCGGATCGGAGGCCGACACCGGGACGACTCGCGATGCCGTCGACGCCGCCTCTTGCGTGCTGCCCATCAGTTGGGTCACGATCTGGCGGGCCAGCACCACCGGTGACGGATAGTCGAACACCACCGTCGACCCCAACTGCAGACCCGTCGCCCGGTTGAGGCGACTCCGAAGCTCCACCGCAGTGAGCGAGTCGAACCCCATCTCCCGGAAGGCCCGGTCCGCTTCGACCGCGTCGGGCGAGGCATGGCCGAGCACCGCCGCCGCATGCGCGCGAACCAGGTCTGTCACGGTCCGTTCGCGCTGACCGGGCGTCGCACCGGCCAGGCGGCCCAGGAGTTCGGCGGCCTCGCCCGAGGTCACCACCGCGGTGCCGACCGGGCCGGGCTCGACGGTCTGGCGTGCTTCGGGGATACCGTCCAGGAGCGGCCAGGAACGCATGGAGTTGAACACGGCGGAGAACCGCGGCCAGTCCACATCTGCGACCGACAGCACGGTCTCGTCGTCGGCGAGCACCTTGCCGAGGGCGGACAGGGCTCGGTCGGGGTCCAGCAGCCGCAGGCCCTGGCGCCGCAGCCGTTCCGGGATCACGCTCAGCGCGCGGTCGGCCTCGTGGGTTTCCTGCCCGGTGTCCCAGACACCCCAGGCCACCGACGTCGCTGGAAGGCCCCGCGAGCGGCGGTTCTCCGCCAGGGCGTCCAGATGGGCGTTGGCCGCCGCGTACGCGCCGTGCTCGCTGACGCCCCAGATCGCGGCGATCGAGGAGAACAGCACGAACTCGTCCAGATCCAGCTCGGCGGTCAGCTCGTCCAGATGCGTCGCTCCGGCGACCTTCGCGCCCAGGGCCAGCGCGAGTTCGTCCACGCCGGTGTCCGCCAGGGTCAGCAGCTCCACCGCCATGGCTCCATGGATCACCGTCGACAACGCGGGCCCGTTGCTGTCGGTCCAGGCCAGCAGGCCGGCCACGGCGTTGCGGTCGGTCACGTCGCACATCGCCACGCTGACCGGGGTTCCGGCACCGGCCAGGGCCGCCGCCACGGCGGCCGCCCCGGGGACCATCGGTCCGCTGCGGCTGACCAGCACCAGTTGCGGGGCCCCGGCTTCGGCCAGCCATCCGGCCAGCCTCGGGCCGATCGCACCGCTCACTCCGGTGACCAGCACAGTGCCGCGTGGCTTCCACGTCCCGGCGCTGCGGGACGGCTCGGCGCGGACCAGCCGTCGGCCCACGATGCCGGCCCCGCGGATGGCAACCTGGTCCTCACCGCACCCGGCCAGCACCGCACCGAGCCGGCTCGCGGCCGGGGCGTCAAGGGCAGCGGGAAGGTCGATCAGACCGCCCCAGCGATCCGGGTGTTCCAGGCCCGCGACCCGGCCCAGACCCCAGACCTGAGCCTGCGTCGGGCTCCTCAGTAGCTCCCCGGGCGCGGCGGCCACGGCTCCGGACGTCACCACCCACAGCGGCGCGACGGTCCCGGCCCGGCCGAGGGCCTGGACCAGGCCCAGCGTCCCGGCCACTCCGCTGCTCACCAGCGGTTGGTCAGGCAGCGGTGTCTCGTCGACGCCGAGCAAGGACAGCACTCCGGACAGCGGTGCCGAGTCCACGGCCTCGCCGATCCGGACGGCCAGCGCATGCCGGTCCAGGTCGGTCGCCGGGATCTCGGCGAGCAGCACAGCCGCGCCGCGCGTCTCCAGTGCCTGCACACATGCGGCGAGCAGCTCTCCCGCGCCATCGCCGGCCGGGGCCACGACGAGCCAGGTCCCGTGCAGCGCGGACGGCGCCGGGTCAGCGACCGGAACCCAGGAGGTCCGGTACCGCCAGCCACCCGTCGCCGTCTCGTCGCGCTCCCGGCGTCGCCAGGACGCCAGGGCCGGGACGACGTCGTTGAGGCGCTGACCGTCCACAGCGAGCGTGTCCGCCAGGGCGTCCACGTCGCCGTTCTCAACGGCGGCCCAGAACAGGGCCTGAGCGGCCGAGTCGTTCTCGCCCGGCGAAGCGGCGTTCGCGGCCGCGGCCGGGACCGGGCTCGGCCAGAAGTGCTGGCGCTGGAACGCATACGTCGGCAGCTCGACCCGCTGTCCGGTGGGCAGAACTGACGACCAGTCGACGGCAACGCCGAGGACGTGCGCCTCGGCCAGCGAAGCCAGCAGCCGCGACGCACCGCCGTCGTCCCGGCGCAGGGTCCCGGTCACCACCGGCGTCGGGCCCGACAGGCCGTCCGCCTGCCCGGAGCCGGCGAGGCTCTCCAGGACCGCGGTGATCGACGTGGTCAGCACCGGATGCGCCGAGGTCTCGACGAACACGCTGTAGCGCGACCGGCCCAGCACCTCGACGGCGCGGGAGAACTGCACCGGAGCCCGCAGACTGGCATACCAGTACCCGGCATCCATCTCCGGACCGGCCAGCATCTCACCGGTCATCGCCGACACCATCGGCAACCGGCCCGGCTGCGGGGAGATCCCGTCCAACAGGCCCAGGATCTCCTCGCGAAGTTCATCGACCTGCGGGCCGTGCGAGGCGTAGTCCACCGGCAGCATGCGCGCCCGCACACCGTCCCGCTCGCACTCTGCCCGGACCTCCGCCAGCGCCTCCGGATCACCCGAGACCACCGTCGCGCCAGGGCCGTTCACCGCCGCGACCGACACCCGATCGCCCCAAGGCGCCACCCGGGCGGTCACCGCCGCCTCGGGCTCGGCGATCGAGAGCATCCCGCCCCGGCCGGACAGGGTGATCAGCGCCCGGCTGCGCAGCGCCACCACCTTGGCGGCATCCTCCAGCGACAAGATCCCCGCAACGACCGCAGCAGCGATCTCCCCCTGCGAATGACCAACCACCGCATCCGGCTGAACCCCGGCGGCCTGCCACACCGCCGCCAACGACACCATCACCGCCCACAACACCGGCTGCACCACATCCACCCGGTCAAAACCAGGCGCACCGTCACGACCAGCCAGAACATCACCCAACGACCAGTCCACAAACGGAGCCAACGCCCGCTCACACTCCGCCAACCGCGCCGCGAACACCGGCGACGACAACGCCAGCTCCCGCCCCATCCCGACCCACTGACTCCCCTGACCCGGGAAGACGAAGGCGACCCGGCCACGGCCGCGTCCGGCGGGAGCCACGCCGCTGACGACGCCTGCGGCGGGCTGGTCGGCGGCCAGCGCGGCCAGGCCCGAGAGCAGTTCGTCCCGGTTCTCGCCCCGGACCACGGCCCGGTGTTCGAACACGGTCCGGGTCGTCGCCAGCGACCACCCGAGGTCGGCCAGGTCCTGGTCTCCCGTCCCGGCCCGGTTCCGGGCGAATTCGGCCAGCCGTTCAGCCTGGGCGCGCAGACCGCCCGCGGTTCGCGCCGACACCAGCCAGGCGGTGGCCTCGGACAGCACCGGCAGTTCCGGGGCCCGGGCATCGGCCTCGGGCCGCGGAGCCTCACCGGGCTCACCCTCCGTCCCACCCTCCGCAGGCGACTCCTGGACGATGACGTGGACATTGGTGCCACTGGCCCCGAAGGCGGAGACGCCGGCCCGGCGCGGCTGCGCCCCGGCCGGCCACGGCACCGATTCGGTCAGCAGTTGGACGTCGCCCACCGACCAGTCCACCTGCGGCGTGGGCACGTCGACGTGCAGGGTGGACGGCATCAGGTCGTGCTGCAGGGCCAGCACCATCTTGATGACCCCGGCCACCCCGCCCGCGGCCTGGGTGTGACCGATGTTCGACTTCACCGATCCCAGCCACAGCGGACGGCCCTCGGGCCGGTTCTGACCGTAGGTGGCCAGCAGCGCCTGCGCCTCGATCGGGTCACCGAGCGTCGTCCCGGTGCCGTGCGCCTCCACCACGTCCACCTGGTCGGCCCGGACCCGCGCGTTGGACAGGGCCTCGCGGATGACGCGCTGCTGCGAGGGCCCGTTCGGAGCGGTCAGCCCGTTGCTGGCGCCGTCCTGGTTCGCAGCGGTGCCGGCGATCAGCGCCAGCACCGGGTGGCCGTTGCGGCGGGCGTCCGAGAGCCGTTCCAGGACCACCAGGCCGGCGCCCTCGCCCCAGCCCATGCCGTCCGCCGCACCGGCGAAGGGCTTGCTGCGGCCGTCCGCGGCCATGCCCTGCTGCCGGGAGAACTCCGCGAACGCCCCCGGGGTGACCATCACCACCACACCCCCGGCCAGCGCCAGGGTGCAGTCCCCCGAGCGCAGTGCCTGGGCGGCGAGGTGCAGGGCAACCAGCGAGGACGAGCAGGCCGTGTCCACGGTCACTGCCGGACCCTCCAGGCCGAGGGTGTAGGACACCCGGCCCGAGATCATCGCGGTCTGACTACCAGTCAGCAGATAGCCCTCCGAACCGGTGTCGGCCTCGACCAGGCCCTCGCCGTACCCGGCGAACCCGGCTCCGACGAACACACCGGTCGAGGAGCCCCGCAGCGACCGCGGCTCGATCCGGGCCCGCTCCAACGATTCCCAGGCCACTTCCAGCAGCATCCGCTGCTGCGGATCCATGGCCAGCGCCTCGCGGGGGCTGATCCCGAAGAACCCGGCGTCGAACTCGGCAGCGTCGTGGACAAAACCGCCCTGGTGGGCGAACGAGGTGCTCACACTGTCCGGGCTGCTGCGCCGCAGCGCCTCCCAGCCCCGGTCGTCGGGGAATCCGCCGACCGCGTCCGTCCCGGAAGCCACCAGGTCCCAGAAGCTCTGCGGGTCACGGATGCCGCCGGGGTACCGGCAGCCCAGACTCACGATCGCGATCGGCTCCTGCTCGGCCGCCTCCATCCGGTGCAGCCGCTTACGGGTTTCCAGAAGCTCGGCCGACGCCTTCTTGAGGTAGTCGAAAAGTTTTTCCTGGCTATCCATGACGGACTCCCTGAAGCAATGAGCGGATCAGTTGGCCTGCGGTGTCGATCGCGGTAGCCCGAGTTCCTGGTCCAGGAAGCTGAATACCTCGTCAGGCGTGGCGGATTGGAACTCGATGTCGGTGCTCGCGGGTTTCTCCGCGCTGTGGGTTTCCATCCAGTTCGACAGCATTCCCCGGAGCAGCTTGGTGACGTCGTCGCGCATGTCGAAGTCCGAAGTGACGGCGGAGAGGGCGGACTGGAGCTGCTCGATCTCGGTGATGATCGACGGCGATTCAGCCCCTCCCGGGCTCATCGCGGTCCGCACCTGGCCGGCCAGGATCTCCGGCGTCGGATAGTCGAAGACCAGCGTGGCCGGGAGTTTCATGCCGGTGGCGGTGTTCAGGCGATTGCGCAGCTCCACAGCGGTGAGTGAGTCAAAACCCAGATCCTTGAAGGCCCGGTCGGCCTCCACCTCGTCCATCGAGGCATGTCCGAGGACAGCGGCGGCCTCGGCCCGGACCAGGTCTGTCAGCATCCGCTCCTGCTCGACCTGGGACAACCCGTCCAACTGCTGCCGGAGGGCAGTGCTCTCACCGAGTCCGTCGTCCGCGCCGTCGATCCCGGACGCATTCGGGCTCAGGGCCCGTCGCACCTCCGGCAGATCACCGATCAGAGCGCTGGCGCGGTGGAGGGTGAAGACCGGCGCGAACCGGGCCCAGTCCAGGTCCGCGACAGTCACTGCCGCTGTGCCGGCAGCCGTCCCGTCGACCACCGCGGCCAGGGCCTCGATGGCCGGCCCCGGGTCCATCTCACGCAGGCCCAGCCGCTGCAGCCGGTCGCCGCCCTCGCCCTGACCCATACCGCCGCCGCCCCACAGACCCCAGGAGACCGACGTCCCCGGCAGTCCCCGGCTGCGGCGGTGCTCTGCTAGGGCGTCCAGGAACGCATTGGCTGCGGCGTATCCGGCCTGCAGGCCGCTGCCCCAGATCGCGGCGCCGGAGGAGAACATCACGAACGCGGTCAGCTCCCGGCCGGCTGTGAGCTCGTCCAGGTTCACCGCTCCGGCCACCTTCGCCCTGGCCACCTCGGCCAGTCCGGCGACGGTGAGCTCGGGGAGCGGGGTGACCTGGTTGGTACCGGCGATGTGGAAGACGGCGGTCAGGGCCGGCCCGGACCGGTCGATCCGGTCGAGCAGTCCGGCCGTCGGTTCCCGCTCAGCGGTGTCGCAGGCGACCACCTCGACGGCGGTGCCGGCTTCGGCCATCCGGGCGGCGAGAGCGGCCGACCCGGAGGCGGCCGGTCCGGAGCGGCTGGAAAGCACCACCCGGGGGGCTCCACGGCCGGCCAGCCAGTCTCCGACGCGTCCACCGAGGGCCCCGGTCCCACCGGTGATCAGAACCGTTCCCGGCGGCGTCCAGCGGTCGACCGCTCCGGTCCGAGGCGCCCGGATCAGACGGCGGCCGTGGACTCCGCCACTGCGGATCGCCACCTGGTCCTCACCGGGTCCGGTGCCACTGCCGCCGACGGCCAGGAGCCGGACCAGCCGGTCCATGGCCTGCGCGTCGAGCTCCGGTGGCAGATCGATCAGGCCGCCCCAGCGCTCCGGATGTTCCAGACCCGCGACGCGGCCGAGACCCCACACCGACGACTGCCGGGGCGCGGTGAGCATCTCTCCGGATTGGGTGGCGACGGCTCCCCAGGTAAGGACCCACAGCGGTGCCGCGATGCCGCGGTCGCCCAGGGCCTGGAGCAGCGCGAGCGTTCCGGCCAGGCCGGTGGTGACGACCGGCGCCACGCGCGACGGGGTCTCGTCCAGCGCCAGCAGTGACAACACGCCCGCCACCGCCTGGTCCGGATCGAGCCGGGCCGCCAGCGCCTGCCGGTCGGTCTCACCGGGAGCGACCTCGACGAGCACGACGTCGGCGCCGGCCGCGTCGAGGGCCTGCACGAGGATGTCGGCCCATTCCCGCTGGGCAGGGGACGCGACGAGCAGCCAGGTCCCGGTCAGCGGTGTGGACGGCGCGTCGGGCAGGGTCGGCCAGGAGATCCGGTAGCGCCAGTCGGCAGTGACCGCCCCGCCGCGTTCGCGCTGCCGCCAGGACGCCAGTGCGGGCAGGACCTCACGGAACGGCTTGTCCGCGTCGAGCGCCAGCGTGTCGGTCAGCCCGTCCAGGTCGCCGGACTCGACCGCGGCCCAGAACTGCGTCTCGGCGGGGCTGCTGCTCTCGGGTGCCTTCGCCGACTCGAGCCAGAACCTCCGGTGCTGGAAGACGTAGGTGGGCAGGTCGACCCGCGCGCCCGTGGGCATCACGGCCGCCCAGTCGACCGGGACGCCGTGGACGTGAACCTCGGCCAGGGAGGCCAGCATCCGGTCCGCACCACCGTCGTCGCGGCGGAGGGTCCCGGCCACCACCGGTGCGGTCCCGATGGGAAGGCCCTCCAGGGTGTCGCCGATCGCATGGGTCAGCGCGGGATGTGCGGAGGCCTCGATGAAGACCCCGTATCCGGCTCGGCCCAACACGTCGACGGCACGTGAGAATTCAACGGTCGATCGCAGGCTGGCGTACCAGTACCGTGCATCCGCCTCCGGGCCTTCCAGGAACTCGCCGGACATCGCCGACACCATCGGCAGCCGTCCCGGCTGCGGGGTGATCCCGTCCAGCAGATCCAGGATCTGCTCGCGCAACTCGTCCACCTGCGGGCCGTGCGAGGCGTAGTCCACCGGGAGGATCCTGGCTCGGACTCCGTCACGCTCGCAGTCGGAGAGGATCTCGGCGAGGGCCGCCGGGTCACCCGAAACGACCGTCGCCCCAGGCCCGTTCACCGCCGCCACCGACACCCGGTCACCCCAGGGCGCCATCCGGTCCGTCACCGCAGAGACGGACTCGGCGACCGAGAGCATCCCGCCACGGCCGGACAGCGCGGTCAGGGCCCGGCTGCGGAGGGCCACCACCTTGGCGGCGTCCTCCAGCGACAGGATTCCGGCGACGACAGCCGCCGCGATCTCACCCTGGCTGTGGCCCACGACCGCGTCCGGAGCCACCCCGGCGGCCCGCCACACCGCTGCCAACGAAACCATCACGGCCCACAGGACGGGCTGCACGACGTCCACCCGATCGAACCCTGGCGCACCGTCACGGCCGGCCAGGACGTCGCCCAACGACCAGTCCACATATGGCGACAGCGCCTGCTCGCACTCCGCCAACCGAGCCTCGAAAACCGGCGACGACGACGCCAACTCCCGCCCCATCCCGACCCACTGCGAACCCTGGCCAGGGAACACGAACACCACCCGGCCACCACCGCCGGGCGGAACCACCCCCGTCACCACACCAGCCGCCGGACGACCGGCAGCCACCGCCGACAACCCCGACAGCAGTTCCTCCCGGCCCTGCCCGAGGACGACAGCCCGGTGCTCGAACATCGACCGGCTTGCCGACAACGACCAGGCCACGTCGCCGGCGTCCAACTCCGGACGTCCCAGCACGAATTCACCGAGCCGGCCCGCCTGCGCAGCCAAACCGGCCCTGGAGCGCGCCGACACCAGCCACGCCGCCGAGGGCCCCGCCAACACCGGATCGCTTTCGATGGTGGGAACTTCATCATTCGCGGGGGCTTCTTCGATGATCACGTGGGCGTTGGTGCCGCTCATCCCGAACGAGGACACCCCGGCGCGCCGCACCCGTCCGTTCACCGGCCACGGCCTGGCCTCGGCCAGCAGTTGGACGGCACCGGCCTCCCAGTCGATGTTGTTCGCCGGTTCCTCGGCATACAGGCTGCGGGGCAGTTGCTGATGCTGCAGAGCCAGCACCATCTTCATCACCCCGGCTGCTCCGGCCGCGGCCTGGGTGTGACCGATATTTGACTTCACCGACCCCAGCCACAACGGCCGCTCCTCCGGACGGTCCTGGCCGTAGGTCGCGAGCAGTGCCTGTGCCTCGATCGGGTCGCCCAGCGTCGTCCCGGTCCCGTGCGCCTCGACGACGTCGACGTCCCCGGCCGTCAACCGCGCACCGGCCAGCGCCGCCCGGATCACCCGCTGCTGGGACGGCCCGTTCGGCGCCGTCAGCCCGTTCGACGCGCCGTCCTGGTTCACCGCGCTGCCACGGACCACCGCCAGCACCGGGTGTCCGTTACGGCGGGCGTCCGACAACCGCTCCAACAGGAGCATTCCGGCGCCCTCGCCCATACCCATGCCGTCCGCCGAGGCGGAGAACGCCTTGCAGCGCCCGTCCTGGGCCAGGCCGCGCTGCCGGGAGAAGCCGACCAGTGCTCCCGGTGTCGCCATGACGGTGACACCACCCGCAAGGGCCAGTGAGCATTCCCCCGCCCGCAACGCCGACGCCGCCAGGTGCAGTGCCACCAAGGAGGACGAGCACGCCGTGTCGATGGTGACCGCCGGGCCCTCCAGGCCGAGCGTGTAGGAGACGCGTCCGGAGAGGACGCTGGTCGAGCCTCCGGTCAGCAGGTGGCCTTCGGCTTCGGAGCCGGCCGGGCTGAAGAGTCCGTAGCCCCATGTCGTTCCGCCGGCGAAGACCCCGGTCTGCGATCCGCGCAGGCTCATCGGATCGATCCCGGCCCGCTCCAGTGCTTCCCAGGAGATCTCCAGCAGCAGCCGCTGCTGCGGGTCCATCGCCAGCGCCTCACGCGGACTGATCCCGAAGAAGCCGGGATCGAACTCGGCGGCATCGTGCACGAATCCGCCCGAGCGGGCATAGAACGTACCGCCCTTGTCCGGGTCGGGGTCGTACAGGCCGTCAATGTCCCAGCCCCGGTCCAGCGGCAGCTGCGTCACCGCGTCGCCCCCAGCGGCCAGCAGCTCCCACAGCGATTCCGGATCACGCACGCCACCAGGGAGCCGGCATCCCATCGCGACGATCGCGATCGGTTCACCGGCACCGATCGGGACGGTGACCGGGGACGACCCGGTCGCGTTCGGGCCCAGCGCACCCAGCAGCGCCGAGGCCAGATAGCCGGCCAGGACCGTGGTCGTCGGGTAGTCGAACACCAGCGTGGCCGGCAATCGCAACCCGGTTGCGGCGCTCAGCCGATTGCGCAGGTCGACGGCGGTCAGCGAATCGAAGCCCAGATCGGTGAATGCCCGGCCCGGCTCGACCGCGGCTGCCGACGCATGGCCCAGGACGGCGGCGACGTTGCTGCGCACGAGATCCGTCAGTGCCCGATCGCGTTCGACCGCCGACACTCCGGCGAGCTGCCGCCGTAGTGTGTCCACCCCGGCGCCCTCGGCGGCCGAGGCCGTGGACAACCGAACCGGGCCGGCCAATCCCCTGAGCAGGGCTGGGATTTCAGCGCCACAGGCAGCCTGGGCACGCATCCCGGCGACATCGAAGCGGACCGGCATCAGCACGGCCTCGTCCCGGGCAAGGGCCAGGTCGAGCAGAGTGAGACCCTCCTCGGCGGACAGTTCACGAGCGCCGCTGCCGGTCATCCGGTCGAGCAGGCCCTTGCTGAGATTCCGCCCGATCCCTTCACTGGCCACCCAGGCCCCCCAGGCCAGGGAGACGGCGGTCAGGCCCTCGGCCCGGCGGCGGTCCGCCAGCGCGTCGAGGAAGGCGTTGCCGGCCGCGTAGTTGCCCTGCCCGGCCGCGCCGAACGTGGCTGCGGCAGAGGAGAAGAGGACGAACAGATCCAGGTCGAACCCCTGGGTCAGCTCGTGCAGGGCCCAGGCCGCGTCCGTCTTGGGCTGCATCACGGCGTCGATGCGCTCGGGGGTGAGCGAGCCGATGGTGGCGTCGTCGACGATCCCGGCGGTGTGCACGACACCGGTCAGGGTGGTCCCGGCCGGGAGCCCGGCCAGCAGACCGGTCAGTGCGGCCCGATTCCCCACGTCACAGGCGGCGACCGTCACACCGGCCCCGGCGGCGGCGATGTCAGCGGCCAGGGCGGCGACCCCGGCTGCGCTCGGTCCTGAACGGCTGACCAGGGCCAGCTGGGTGGCCCGTCCGGTCCCGGCCAGGTGTCGGGCGGTGAGACCGGCCAGTTTTCCGGTGCCACCGGTTACCAGAACCGCGCCGGGACGCGTCCCGTACACGGTGGGTGTGGCTGCGCCGATCGGGCGAGCCAGTCGACGGACGTAGGCATTGTCGCCGCGAACAGCGATCTCCGGTTCTGCAACGTCCAGCGCGCCGATCAGCAGCCCGGCTGGATACGGGTCCTCCTCGTCCTGCGCAGGCAGGTCGACGAGGACCAGCCGGCCCGGATTCTCCGACTGCGCCGAGCGGAGCAGGCCCAAGGCCGCCGCAGCACCCAGGTCGGCCACTCCTTCGTCGGGGTCGGTCGCGACCGCACCCCGGGTGACGACGACCAGCCGGGCCGGCAGATCCAGCGCCAGCCACTGCTGCGCCAACTCCAGTGCCGCGCCGGTCACCTGCCGGGCGATCAGGCCCTCGTCCGTCTCCTCCTGCTTGCAGGCCGCCGTTCCGACTGCGGCCAGCACCGCCTCGGGTACGGGTCCATCCGCCTCGATCGCAGCCGACAGTGCGGCCAGATCGGCATAGGCGCACGCGTCGACACCGGCCGCGCCCAACCGCTCGGTCAACCCGAGGCGGTCGGGCCCGATGACCGCCAACTGGCCGCCCGGGGCGGGCACCGACACGGGAACGGGAATCCACTCGATGCTGAACAAGGCCTCCCGCAGCGCGCTTCCAGCCGCCTCCAGGGCCGCCACCGGACGCAGTGTCAGCGACGCAACCGACACCACCGGCGCGCCGTCCGGGTCGACCGCGAGCAGCGACAAGGCGCCGGTCAGCGACTGCCGCAGGCGGACCCGGAGCACCGATGCACCGACCGCGTACAAGGACACCCCGGTCCAGACGAACGGCATCTGAGCGCCATCGGCGCCGACCGTCGGTTCAGCCAGCCAAGCAGCGTGCAGAGCAGCGCCCAGGAGGGCCGGGTGCAGGGCGAAATCACCGGCACCGCCGACAACCATGTCGGGGAGGACAACTTCAGCGAAGACGTCTCCATCGCGTCGCCAGGCCGCCCGCAGACCCTGGAACGCGGGTCCGAACCCGGCGGCCGCTGCGAGGTTCTGGTAGACGCCGTCCCTCGGCACGGCCACAGCACCGGTCGGAGGCCAGACGGTGAAGGCTTCCTCCGCGAACTCGACGGGCGGGCGACCTGGTGCGATCCGCCCGGCAGCATGCCGGGTCCACGGGACACCCGCGTCCACCGGCCGGGCGAAGATCTCGACCTCCCGCTGCCCGCCGCTGTCCGGGCCGCTCACGGTGACCTGGACCTGGATGTCGTCCGTCGCGGACAGCACCAGGGCCGCGGCCATGGTCAGTTCACCGATCAGGTTGCACCCGACCCGCGCTCCGGCCACCGCCGCGAGCTCGGCGAATCCGGTCCCGGGAAAGTAGACAGTGCCGTTCAACTCGTGATCGGCGAGCCAGGGCTGGGCCTTCAGCGAAAGCCGCCCGGTGAACACGAGGGCGTCACCGTCAGCCAGTTCGATCACGGCGCCGAGCAGCGGATGCACGACCGAGTTCAGGCCGGCCGAGGCAACGTCAGCAGCAGCCGCAGCGCTGTCGGGCCAGTAGCGCTGGTGCTGGAAGGCGTAGGTGGGCAGGTCGACCCGGGCTCCGGTCGGCAGAACCGACGGCCAGTCGACGGGAACGCCGTGGACGTGGACCTCGGCCAGGGAGGCCAGCAAACGGGCCGGCCCACCGTCGTCGCGGCGCAGCGTCCCGGTGGCCACCGGCACGGTGGCGGCCATCGCGGCCGTCAGCACCGGGTGCGGGGAGACCTCGACGAACACCCCGAAGCCGTCCCGGACCAACTGCTCGACCCCGCGCGCGAACTGCACCGTGGAGCGCAGACTCGCATACCAGTACTCCGGACCCGCCTGCGTACCGTCCAGAAGTCCCCGGACATCCCCGACACCATCGGAACCACCGCCGGCCCCGGGGTGATCCCCTCCAGCGCGGTCAGCACCTCCTCCCGGATCGCCTCCACCTGCGGACCGTGCGGCGCGTAGTCCATCGGCACGAACCGCGCCCGCACCCCGTCACGCTCACACTCAGCCGCCACCAACCGCAGCGCATCCACCGCACCCGACACGGTGACCGCCTCAGGACCGTTCACCGTCGCAACGGTCACCCCGTCCCGCAACCGGGCTTCCACCGCCTCCAGCGACGCGGCGATCGACAGCACACCACCCCGGCCCGCCAGCACGGTCATCGCCTGACCCCGACGCGCCACCACCCGCGCACCATCGGAGAGCGACAACCCCCCCGCCACACACGCAGCCGCGATCTCCCCCTGACTGTGACCGATCACCGCATCCGCACGCACCCCAGCGGCCTCCCACACCGCCGCCAACGACACCATCACCGCCCACAGCACCGGATGCACCACATCCAACCGCGACAGATCCGGAGCATCAGGCCCCGCAGCCAACACCTCCGCCAGATCCCAGTCGACAAAGGGAGCGAGCGCCTCCCCGCACTCCGCCAACCGCGCCGCGAACACCGGACTCGACCGCGCCAGTTCCTGCCCCATACCGACCCACTGACCACCCTGACCCGGGAACACGAACAC
>NZ_BBPM01000100.1 GCF_000787775.1 Streptacidiphilus carbonis
AGGCAGCGCTCTGCGGGTGCAGAAACGTTCCTGCCAGGCGGCCTCCACGCATTGGGCGACCTCACTTGGCCACCCTGCGCAGCAGAAACGTTCCTGCATATCCCCACTCGCCCCCGGGGCTCCTCGCCGTTGGCCGCGAGCGCCGGCGAGTCACGGAGTCCTACGGCCAGTTACCGGGAGCTAGCGCCTACTTAACCGGCCACCAGACGGGGCCCGGCCGCAAAGCCCACCCCACCCCGGACATGTCCCCGCCGTCAGCGCTCGGGCGCTGCGTCCCGCGTGCTCTCGCGCGGTGAGCGCGGCCGCGGGCGTGACGCCCAGCGGGCCAAGCTCCACAGCGTCAGCCCGGTGAGGCACCAGCCGGCGATCACGTCGAGGAACCAGTGGTAGTCACGCCAGATGAGGCACACGCCGACGCCGGTGCAGAAGGCGGCCGTCGCGGCGTACAGGGTTCGGCGGAGCCGGGCGCGGGTGCTGAGGAAGCAGATGCCCAGGAGCCAGGCCGCAGTGCCGTAGCAGATGCCGGCGGTGCTGGTGTGCCCGGAGGGGAACCAGCCCCACTGGCCCGGGGCGACGGGCGCGCCGAGCGGGCCGGGGCGGCCGATGATGATTTTGCCCGGGATGACGGTGGAGAAGAGGGCTGTCCCGGCGATGAGCGCGCTGAGCAGCGGTTTCCAGGAGCGTGTCCATGCGGCTGCGGTGAGGGTGGCCAGGATCAGCGCCGGTGCCGCGGCCTTGGTGTCACCCATATCGGACCAGTGCTCGGCGAGCCGGTCCAGGATCGGGTACGGGTTCTCGGCTACCAGGGTGAGCACATGGTCCCGGATCCAGGTGTCCAGGTGCAGCAGCGGTCCCTTGGTGACGACCTGTTCGGTGGTGACCGCCAGTACGACCAGCAGCGAGACCGGGAACCAGAGTGATTGCTGCACCGACATCAGGGCATGGAGAAGCCACCCCGGAGCAGGGGGGAGAGCCCCGGGGTGGCTGTGGTGATCGCCGGTCCGCGTAGCCCGGGGGGTTTGGGCACTACGAACGGTCGATCGGCTGAGGGGTGGCGGACCGGAGTCCGCTGTGGTGTCCTCGGCGGTGTGTCGCCGGTGAGGGTCAGTCACCGACGGGCGCTGCTTCTCCATCTGTCATGACAGTACGTCACTGGGGTGGATGCGGCCGCACGCCTCACCCACCCGCCATCAGGTCCGCACACCTTCTTCACGCCATGGCGGGGGAGCGACGGTGCGGACGCCGACGGTCGGGGCCGGTGACCGGGTCACAGCCCGGCGAAGGCCGCTTCCAGGATGTCCAGGCCCTCGTTGAGCAGGTGCTCCGGCATCACCAGCGGCGGCAGGAAGCGGAGCACGTTGCCGTAGGTGCCGGCGGTGAGGACCAGCAGGCCCTCGGCGTGGCAGGCCTTGGCGAGGGCGGCGGTCGCCTCCGGGTTGGGGTCCTTGCTGCCGGGCTTGACCAGCTCGACGGCGATCATCGCCCCGCGGCCGCGGACGTCGCCGATGACGTCGAACTTCTCCTGCATCGCGCGCAGGCGCGGCAGCATGGTCGCGCCGATGGCCTGGGCCCTGGCGTTGAGGTCGAGCTCCTTCATGGTCTCGATCGAGCCGAGCGCGGCGGCGCAGGCGACCGGGTTGCCGCCGTAGGTGCCGCCGAGGCCTCCGGCGTGGGCGGCGTCCATGATCTCGGCGCGGCCGGTGACGGCGGCGAGCGGCAGGCCGCCCGCGATGCCCTTGGCGGTGGTGATGAGGTCGGGCACGATGCCCTCGTCCTCGCAGGCGAACCACTGGCCGGTGCGGCAGAAGCCGGTCTGGATCTCGTCGGCGACGAAGACGATGCCGTTGGCCTTGGCGAACTCGACGATCGCGGGGAGGAAGCCCTTGGCCGGCTCGATGAAGCCGCCCTCGCCGAGGATCGGCTCGATCACGATGGCGGCCACGTTCTCGGCGCCGACCTGCTTGGTGATCATGTCGATCGCCTGGGCGGCGGCATCGGCGGCGGCATTCTCGGCACCGGTGAGCCAGCGGTAGGGGTAGGCGACCGGCACCCGGTAGACCTCGGGGGCGAACGGCCCGAAGCCGTGCTTGTAGGGCATGTTCTTCGCCGTCATGCCCATGGTGAGGTTGGTGCGGCCGTGGTAGCCGTGGTCGAAGACCACGACGGCTGTGCGCTTGGTGTAGGCGCGGGCGATCTTCACCGCGTTCTCGACGGCCTCGGCGCCGGAGTTGAAGAGCGCGCTGCGCTTCTCGTGGTCGCCCGGGGTCAGCTCGTTGAGCTGCTCGGCGACGGCGACGTAGCCCTCGTACGGGGTGACCATGAAGCAGGTGTGGGTGAATGCGGCCAGCTGCGCGGCGGCGCGCTCGACGACGGCCTGGGCGCTGTTGCCGACGTTGGTCACCGCGATGCCCGCACCGAAGTCGATCAGGGAGTTGCCGTCCACGTCCTCGACCACCCCGCCACCCGCGCGGGTGATGTAGACGGGGAGGGTGGTGCCGACGCCCGCCGCGACCGCGGCCAGCTTGCGGGCCTGCAGCTCCTGCGACTTGGGGCCGGGGACGGCGGTGACGAGGCGGCGCTCCTGGGGGAGCGAGGGGCCGCCGGGCAGCTGCCCGGCGCTGGACGGAGCAGCGCTCATGTGAGGTCTCCCAGGGAGTGATGGGGGCGTCGGCGCGGATCGCGCCTCGTACTCTGGCAGGCTACGGCGGGACGATGGGGGTCGCATACGCCGCAGGGGAGTGGTGCGGGGGTGGGAGTTGTCCTGGCCGGACATCGCCGCTCGCCGTCCCGCCTGCCGTCGTGCCTCTGCTCGGGACGGCCGTCGTCCACTAGATTGAGGGTCTTGGCGGGCGCGCGAGGGAGCGGACTGCAATGGCACTGGGCGGCGCGCCGCAGGCGTACCCACAGACTTCCGACCGGACTTCCGATCGCCCGGTGGCGCACCGGGGCTTCGACCTGATCGGCTGGCTCTCGGCGCCCCGCCACTCCGGCACACCGGGGATGTTCGCCCTCGGTCCTGCCGCGCGGACGCCGCAGGAACAGCGGGACGAGGAGGGGACCGGCGTCCCCTCCTGGCAGTTGCTGCTACGGGCCGCGCTGAACCTGGTGGTGGCCTGGGAGGTCTTCTACTACCTGGGCAGCCTGGTCAACGTAGAGATCCGCGGCTTCGTGGTCCCCAAGGTGGGCGATGGCGGCGGTCTCACCTTCACCACCTGGCTGGTGGACCTGCTGGAGATTGCACTGCTGATCAAGATCTTCGGCCGGATGGGCCGTTGGCCCCTGGTCTGGCGGCGGTTCGGGCGGCCGTTGGTGCGCCGGGCGGTCGAGGCCACGGAGAAGAAGGCCGTGATCCCGGCCCAGGCCGACGGTCGGCCGCAGACCGTGGATCCCTGGTGGGCCTTCAGGGCCGTCGCCGAGCCCGGCGGGCTCGCCCTGCTGGAGCAGGAGACGGCGGCCGGCCGGGTGAGCGACGTCGACCACCAGCGGCTGAACCGCGCGCTGGAGTGCGTCCGGGACTACCCGGACCGGCTGGCCGCGCTGCTGGCCGCGGTGCGGGACCACGGCTCGGCGGCCTGCGCACATCCCTCCGGCGCGCGCGACCTGCCGGGCCGCGGCGCCGGCAACGACCTGTTGCTCCGTCAGATCCGGTTGGGCGCGGCCGAGGACGTGCCCAAGAACCCGCCGGCCTACCGCGGCGTCGACCTCGCCCTCGACCCGACCCTGCTGGGCACCTCGCTGCTGGCGGTCGGTCCGTCAGGTACCGGGAAGACGGCCAGGCTGGCCCGTCCGGTCGCGGAGACGCTGTGCCTCCAGGCGCTGGCCGGCACCGCGGTGGCGGTGGTCGTCGGCGCCGCCGACGCCGATCTCGGTCCCGACTCCTGGTACGACGTGGTGGTGGCCCCGGGCGACCCGCGCGGCCGCTACGGGCTGGACCTGTACGGCGGTGCCCGCCGACCCGACGAGGGCGCGGCCCGGCTGGCGGACGCACTGCTGCCGGAGGAGCTGGCGCCCCGTGCCACCCTCGCCCGTCAGGCGCTGCAGCAGGTCGTCGGCCCCTTCGCGGCGGCGTACGGCCGTCCGCCCGGGCTGCGCGAGCTGTGCCTGCTGCTCCGCGGCGACGCCGACGCCTGGACCGGACTGCGCGAAGAGCTGCGGGCGAGCGGCCGGCTGACCGACCATCAGTACGATCTGGCCCAGCGGGAGCGGATGCACGGTCAGATCGACGACCCCGGCGGGCTGCTGGCCGACCGGCTGGGCCTGCTGGACCGGCCGGTCTTCGCCGGCTGCTTCAACGCCGCCCCCAGCGGCGCCGAGCACGGTACCGACCAGCAGAATTCCGTCCAGCAGAATTCCGTCCAGCAGGGCTCCGTCCCGCACAGCACCGTCCCGCGCGGTGCCGACCGCCCCCCATCCGCGGACGCCGGGCTGCCGCTGTTCGCCATGCACGCCCTGGACCACCCGCTCCGGGTCCGGATCGCCCTCCCGGAGCACGCCCACCCCGAGGCGGCCCGGATCCTGGCGCGACTCGCGGTCGGCCAGTTCCTGCACGCGGCCGGTACCCGTCAGGACCGCTCGCTGTTCGCCGGCCTGGTGGTCGACGACGCCTCCGCCGTGATCGACGCGCACAGCGTCCGCGATCTGCAGCGGTTGCGCGGCGCCCACTCCGGCGCGGTGCTGCTGCTGCGCACCCTGTCGGACCTGCCGGAGAGCCTGCGGGCACCGCTGTTCGGCGCGGTCGGCGGGCGGATGGCCTTCCCCGGCCTCGCGCCCTGGGACGGCACCCTGTTCGCCGAGACCTGGGGGACGGTCTGGGTCGACGAGCGCGACGTCACCCGTGCGCCGGACATCTCGGGCGGAATCATCAAGCGCACCTGGCGGGCGATCCGTACCGTGCTGGCGGGCGAGCGGGCGCACACCGAGAGCGTCACCACCCGGCGGGTGGAGCGCCGCCGCTGGTCGCCCTCCGAACTGGCCCAGGTGCTGCCCGGCGGCCACGCGGTGCTCTCGCTGACGGCGGTGGACGGGACGCCGGTGCCGCCGCTGCTGGTCGATCTCCGCTCGTAGGCACTTCACAGCCGCTGCCCACGCAGTTCGCAGACGCAGAAGCGCCGAGGAGCCGTCCCGGATGCTTCGCGGCCGGTCGTTCGTAAGCGAGGCGGTCTGCCGGTGAGGCAGAATCGGGAGTGGCCGTTGTCCCCGACGGCCAGTTGCGGACCTCGTCGAAGGTGACATGACCGAGCAGAGCGCCACATCCGCCGCACCCGCCACGCCCACCGCCGTCACCCTGGCGTCGCTGGTGGCGATACCCGGGCTGCACCTCTCCGTGCTCGCCGGGGGCGGGCAACTGGGCCGTCCGGTGCGCTGGGTGCACACCAGTGAGCTGGACGATCCGGTGCCGTTCCTGGAGGGCGGCGAACTGCTGCTCACCACCGGGCTGAAACTGGGGCGCGGCAAGGAGAAGCTGCGGCGCTACGTCCACCGTCTGGCCGACGCCGGGGTGGCCGGGCTGGGGATCGGGGTCGGGCTCTCCTACCAGGAGGTGCCCGTGGCGCTGGTCGAGGCCGCGGCGGAGCGCGAGCTGCCGCTGCTGGAGGTCCCGCAGCCGACGCCGTTCATCGCGATCAGCAAGGCCGTCACCGCCGCGCTGGCCGCCGAGCAGTACCAGGCGGTGACCACGAGTTTCGAGGCCCAGGAGGAGCTGACCCGGGCCGCGCTCGGCAAGGACGGCACCGCGGCCCTGGTGCGCAGGCTCGCGGCGCGACTCGGCGGCTGGGCGGCGCTCTACGACGCCTCCGGGACGGTGCTGGTCGCCGCGCCCGACTGGGCCGCGCGCCGGGCCAGGGCGCTGCGGCCCGAGGTCGAGCGGCTGCGCAGCCGCCCGGCGCCGTCCAGCGCGGCGCTGCAGAACGAGCAGAAGGACCAGGACTACGTGGTCCTGCAGTCGCTCGGGGCGGACCGCCGGGCCCGCGGCTTCCTCGCGGTCGGCACCGAGGACCGGCTCACCCCCACCGAGCGCTATGTCCTCAACGCCGCCGTGGCCCTGCTCACGCTGACCCTGGAGCGGTCCCGCGACCTGCGCCGCTCGGCCGAGCGGATGCGGACCGCGCTGCTCAGGCTGGTGCTGGCGGGGGAGATCGGCACGGCCAGGGAGGTGGCGGAGCCGCTGCTGGGCGGGCTGCCGGAAGGGCCGGTGCGGGTGCTGCTCGCGGAGGGCGAGCCGCTGGACTTCCTCGGCGACGTCGCCGAGCAGTCGGCCACCCGTTCGGGTGAGCCGGTGCTGCTGGCCCCCGAGGGCGACCGGCTGGTCCTGCTGGTCATGGACGGCGGGAGCGTGCACACCGACTGCGTGACGGCGGCCCAGGACCTGGACTCGCTCTTCGTCGGCATCTCGGCGCCGACCACCCCCGAGGCCGCCGGCGCCGCCTACGCCCAGGCCGAGCGGGCCCTGGCGGTGGCCGTGCGCAGCGGTCGCCGCAGCGTGGACCACGACGAGGTCGGCACCGGCTCGCTGCTGCCGCTGCTGGCCGACGAGGCGGTGCTGGCCTTCGCCGACGCGCTGCTGCGGCCGCTGCGCGAGCACGACCTGACCGCCCGCGGCGACCTGGAGGCCAGCCTGCAGGCCTGGCTCTCCCGGCACGGCCAGTGGGACGCCGCCGCCGCCGACCTCGGCGTGCACCGGCACACCCTGCGCTACCGGATGCGCCGGGTCGAGGAACTGCTGGGCCGCTCGCTGGACGACACCGATGTCCGAATGGAGCTGTGGCTCGCTCTCCGTGCCCGGGGCGAGGGCTGAGACCGCATCACCCCGGCACCCGGCCATCCGTTCGTCCCACTCCAGAGCGTCCCGGCGGCGCCTCGCAGTACTCCGTTGCGGACAAGTTCCGCGCGCACCGCCCGGCCCTACCGTGGAGGCAGACATCCGCACAGCAGGTAGTAGAGGAAAGGTCCGGTGACCTCGGTGACCAGCACCCACGCATTCTGGCTGGCCGGTCGGCAGGAGAGCGGTACGGAGTCCTTCGAGGTCCACCACCCGTGGGACGGCAGCCTGGTCGGCACCGTCAGCATCCCCACCGAGGCCCAGGTCGAGGAGGCCGTCGCCGCCGCCGTTGCGGTGCAGGACGAGTTCGCCGCGACCCCCGCCTACGTCCGCGCCGCGGCACTGGACCACGTCGCACGTCGGCTGACCGAGCGCACCGAGGAGCTGGCCCGGCTGGTCACCGCCGAGAACGGCAAGCCGATCAAGTGGGCGCGCGGCGAGGTCGGCCGCGCCGCCTCGGTGTTCCGCTGGGCCGCGGAGGAGGCCCGCCGCTTCAACAGCGGTGAGGGCCAGCGACTGGACACCGACGCGGGCGGCACCGGCCGGCTGGCGATCACCCGCCGCTTCGTACGCGGTCCCGTGCTCGGCATCGCGCCGTTCAACTTCCCGCTGAACCTGGTGGCGCACAAGGTCGCCCCCGCCATCGCGGTCGGCGCCCCGATCATCCTCAAGCCGGCCCCGGCCACCCCGCTCTCCGCGCTGGTGCTGGGCGAGATCCTGGCCGAGACCGACCTCCCGGCCGGCTCCTGGAGCGTGCTGCCGGTGTCGAACGACCGGATGCCCGCTCTGGTGCAGGACCCGCGGCTGCCGGTGATCTCCTTCACCGGCTCCGACAGGGTCGGCTACCAGATCATGGATTCGGTGCCGCGCAAGCACGTCACCCTGGAACTGGGCGGCAACGCCGCGGCGGTCGTGCTGGCCGACTGGTCCAGTGAGGCGGACCTGGACTGGGCCGCGACCAGGATCGCCACCTTCGCCAACTACCAGGGCGGCCAGTCCTGCATCTCGGTGCAGCGGGTGATCGCCGACGCGAGCGTCTACGACCGCCTGGTCGAGAAGGTCGTCGCCAAGGTCGGTGCGCAGGTCACCGGCGACCCCGCGGACGACGCGGTGGACGTCGGCCCGCTGGTCAACGAGGACGCCGCCAAGCGGGTCGAGTCCTGGGTGGACGAGGCCGTGGCGGCCGGCGCGCAACTGCTCACGGGCGGCAAGCGGGAGGGCGCGAGCTACGCGCCGACCGTGCTCGCGGGCGTCCCGGCCGGGGTCACGCTGGCGACCGAGGAGGTCTTCGGCCCGGTGCTGACACTGACCTCGGCGGCGACCACGGACGGGGCGTTCGCGCTGGTCAACGACTCAAAGTTCGGCCTGCAGGCCGGTGTCTTCACCCACGACGTGCAGACCGCGTTCCGGGCCCACCGCGAGCTGGAGGTCGGCGGCGTGATCATCGGCGACGCCCCCTCGTACCGCGCCGACCAGATGCCGTACGGCGGGGTCAAGGACTCCGGTGTGGGGCGCGAGGGCGTGGCGTACGCCATGGCCGACTACACCTATGAGCGCGTCATGGTCCTCACGGGGTTGGTGCTCTGAAGGACGGCTTCGCGGTGGCGGGGTTCGCAGGGGTGCGGGGCGTCGCGCCCCGATGCGCGGTCGGTAGCCCTGATGGCGTCTCACCTCTGGTGATCTGTCGGTGACGCAGCGTACGGTCGGGTAGCACTGGTCGGTAACCCGCTGCGAGGTGGTGCGAGATGTCCACAGCCGAGCCCACGCCCGAGTCCACGCCCGAGGTGGCTCGACCCAAGGTCACCGAACGCGAGGCGCGCCGCGTCGCCGAGGAGGCGCGCGAGCAGGACTGGCACAGGCCCAGCTTCGCAAAGGAGCTGTTCCTCGGCCGCTTCCGGCTGGACCTCATCCACCCGCACCCGCTCCCCGAAGAGGAGTCGGTGCGGGTGGGTGAGGCGTTTCTGGCCAGGTTGACCGCCTTCTGCGAGACGAAGATCGACGGCGCGCTGATCGAGCGCGAGGCGCTGATCCCGGACGAGGTGGTCAAGGGACTGCAGGAGCTCGGCGTCTTCGGGATGAAGATCGACACCGAGTACGACGGCCTCGGGCTCACCCAGGTGTACTACAACCGCGCCCTGGCACTCCTGGGCAGCGTCAGCCCGGCGATCAGCGCCCTGGTCTCCGCACATCAGTCCATCGGCGTGCCGCAACCGTTGAAGCTGTTCGGCACCGCCGAGCAGAAGCAGCGCTTCCTGCCGCGCTGCGCCCGCACCGACATCACCGCCTTCCTGCTCACCGAGCCGGACGTGGGCAGCGACCCGGCCCGGCTGGCCACGGCGGCCGTCCCCACCGAGAACGGCGAGGCCTACGTCCTGGACGGGGTGAAGCTGTGGACCACCAATGGCGTGGTCGCCGATCTGCTGGTGGTGATGGCCCGGGTGCCCAGGAGCGAGGGGCGCAAGGGCGGGATCACGGCCTTCGTGGTCGAGGCCGACTCACCCGGCATCACCGTCGAGAACCGCAACGCCTTCATGGGCCTGCGCGGCCTGGAGAACGGGGTCACCCGGTTCCACCAGGTGCGGGTGCCGGCCGAGAACCGGATCGGCGCCGAGGGCGCGGGGCTGAAGATCGCGCTCACCACGCTCAACACCGGACGGCTTTCGCTGCCGGCGGTGTGCGCGGGAGGTGCCAAATGGTGTCTGAAGATCGCCCGTGAGTGGTCGGCGGCCCGTGAGCAGTGGGGCAAGCCCATCGTCGGGCACGAGGCCGTCGCCCAGAAGGTGTCCTTCATCGCAGCGACCGCGTTCGCCCTGGAGGCGGTGCTGGACCTTTCCAGCCAGATGGCCGACGAGGACCGCAACGACATCAGGATCGAGGCCGCACTGGCCAAGCTCTACGGCTCGGAGATGGGCTGGCGGATCGCCGACGAGCTGGTGCAGATCCGCGGCGGCCGCGGCTTCGAGACGGCGGAGTCGCTGGCCGCGCGGGGCGAGCGGGCCGTCCCGGCCGAGCAGGTACTGCGCGACATGCGGATCAACCGGATCTTCGAGGGCTCCACCGAGATCATGCACCTGCTGATCGCCAGAGAGGCGGTGGACGCCCACCTCAAGGTCGCCGGTGACCTGATCGAGCCGGAGGCGGACCTCAGGCGCAAGGGCCGCGCCGCGGCCAGGGCCGGCGCCTTCTACGCCGGCTGGCTGCCCAAGCTCGCCACCGGCCCCGGCCAACTGCCGACCTCCTACCCGGAGTTCCGGCAGGGCGGGGGATACCCGGACCTGTCCGGACAGCTTCGCTTCGTCGAGCGGTCCGCCCGCAAGCTGGCGCGGTCCACCTTCTACGCCATGTCCCGCTGGCAGGGGAGGATGGAGACCAAGCAGGGCTTCCTGGGCCGGATCGTCGACATCGGCGCCGAACTCTTCGCGATGAGCGCGGTCTGCGTCCGCGCGGAGATGCTGCGCACGTCAGCGGCAGCGGGCGCGGGCCAGGACCCTGAGCAGGGGCGGGCGGCCTACGAGCTGGCCGAGTTGTTCTGCCGTCAGGCCAGGATCCGGGTGGACGAGTTGTTCGGCCGGCTCTGGACCAACACCGACGACCTCGACCGGAGCGTCGCCCGACGGGTGGTCAGCGGCCGTTACACCTGGCTCGAACAAGGGATCCTCGACCCGTCCGGCGAGGGGCCGTGGATCGCCGACTCCACTCCGGGGCCCTCGCAGCGGGAGAACGTGCACCGGACGATCCGCTGAACCACCATCAGAACGGGGCGACCCCGGGACACCGATGTCGCCCCGTCTCGGTACGATGCGCGCAGGCGTACGACGGATGGATACATGACACCGGGGGCCCGTACGCCGCGTCTGAGGCCGCATCAGCGGATCCGGCGGAAGTGGCCGGCTCCCGGTAGTCACACCTCCGAGAAGAACAGGTACCTCAGGTGAGCTACCCGCCCCACGGGCAGAATCCGCAGAACCCCCAGCAGCCGCAGAATCCGTACGGCCAGCCGCCGCCGCCTGCCCCGAACAATCCCTACGGCCGTCCGCAGCAGCCGCCACCACCGCAGCAGCCCAACCCCAACCCCTATGGCCGTCCGCAGCAGCCGCCGAACCCCTACGGACGCCCCCAGCAGCCGCAGCAGCCGAACCCGTACGGCCGTCCGCAGCAGCCACCGAACCCCTATGGCCAGCCGCCGCAGCAGCCGCCGCAGAACCCGTACGGCCAGCAGCCCCCGGGCCCGCCGCAGCAGCCGCCCTACGGCGGTGGTCCCGGCGGTCCGGGCGGACCCAAGGGCCCCGGTGGTCCCGGCGGTCCGGGCGGATCCGGCCCCGGCGGTCCGATGGGGCCGACCGGTGGCGGGGGCGGTCCGCGCCGCTCCCGGAAGGGTGTGCTGATCGCCTCGGTCACCGCCCTGGTCCTGGTGGCCGGCGTCAGCGCCGTCGTGGCCAGCAGCGGCGGCAAGGACAAGAAGACCACCGACACCAGTGCCGACGGCACCTCCACCGACGCCGGCGGCACCTCCTGGGAGCCCCCGAAGTGGGCCGTCCCGGCCAATGACGTCGGCCACGCCGATCCCAAGACCGTGGTCACCGGTACCGTCTGGTTCGCCAAGTCCAGCCCGGAGAACCTGGCGACCTACGCCACCGAGGTCGGCACCCCGGGGGACAGCAAGTACCACAAGTTCCTCTCGCCGACGGACTTCAACTCGACCTTCGCCAACCACGCCGACGCCAGCCAGGCGGTCACCCAGTGGGTCCAGCAGGCCGGGATGACGGTGCTGTCGCAGACCGCGCAGTCGATCAACGTCTCCACGACCATCGCCGAGGTGGAGAAGACGCTCGGCATCAAGATCGACCGCTACAAGCACGCGGGCCGGACCGACCTGGCCCCGACCGGACAGCCGAAGTACCCGTCCAACGTCGGCGAGTACGTCTCCAGCGTCACCGGTCTCACCACCTCCAGCCCGGTCGACGCGCCCAAGCTCATGGTCGCCGCCGGCAGCGCCAACTGCAGCAGCTACTACGGCCAGCGGGTCGCCTCGGGCGCCGACACCATCGCGCCGGACGGCGGCAAGCCCACCCAGCTGCTGTGCGGCTACACGGCCTCGCAGATCCGCAGCGCCTACGGCATCACCGGCAGCAACCTGACCGGCAAGGGGGTGACCATCGCGGTCGTGGACGCCTACGCGTCGCCGACCATCGTCGGCGACGTCAACCGCTGGTCCGCCGCCAACGGACTGCCGCAGTTCGGCTCCGGCCAGTTCAAGCAGGTGCTGCCGGCCTCCTACGACGCGGCCAGCACCGCGGACCTGGCCTCGGGCTGGTGGGGCGAGGAGACCCTGGACATCGAGGCGGTGCACGCCGTCGCCCCCGATGCGAAGATCATCTACTACGCCGCCCGGAAGCCCGACGACGCGGAGTTCTTCAACGCGTTCCAGCAGATCGTCAGCGGCCGCACCGCGGACATCGTGACCAACTCCTGGGGCAGCCCCGAGGGCACCGGCGACACCAACGACGTGCAGGCCGGTGAGCAGATCTTCCAGCAGGCCGCGGCCGAGGGGATCACCTTCAACTTCTCCACCGGCGACGACGGCGACTACACCCAGGCCACCAACGCGACCAGCAGCCCCACCGCCTCGTACCCCTCCAGCGACCCCTTCGTCACCGGCGTCGGCGGCACCGCGCTGGGGATAGGAGCGCAGGGACAGTACGAGTGGGAGACCGGCTGGGGCGATGTGGCCTACCCGCAGAGCGGCAGCAGCTGGGACACCTCGGCCGGCAAGTTCCAGGGCGGTGGCGGTGGCGGCAACTCCGTCTACTTCCCGCAGCCGTCCTTCCAGAAGGGCGTGGTGCCGGACAGCCTGGCCACCGCGACCACGGGCAAGGCCGACCGCGAGGAGCCGGACGTGTCCATGCTGGCCGACCCGCTGACCGGTCTGAACGTCGGTGAGACCACCGGCAAGGTCACCGCCACCACCGCGAGCGACGGCGGGGTGAACTTCACCATGAGCAACGGGAAGTACAGCGAGCAGCCGGTCGGCGGCACCAGTCTGGCCTCGCCGCTGTTCTCCGGAATGGAGGCGCTCGCGGTGCAGAGCTCCGGCAGCCCGCTGGGCTATGCCAACCCGGTGCTCTACCACCTCAACGGGACCCCGCAGTTCCACGACGTCGCGCCGAACCCGGTGGACGGCCACGAGCCCAGCTTCCTGGCGCAGAACAGCAGCGGCACGCTGCTGCTGGTGGCGCTGAACAAGGACTCCTCGCTGAAGACCGCCAAGGGCTACGACGACGCCACCGGCCTCGGCAGCCCCACCGGGTCCTTTCTCACCTGGTTCAAGGACCATCCGAGCGGGACCTGACGCCCCGCTGTCGGCGCGGCAGTCCACAATGGTCGACATGGAATCTCTCGCCGATCCGCACCTGCGCTTCGTCCCCGTCGTCGCCGACCCCGAAGGACCCCGGGAGCTGGTGATCCTCGGATCCACCGGCTCCATCGGGACCCAGGCCATCGACGTGGTGCTGCGCAACCCCGACCGCTTCCGGGTGGTCGGCCTGTCCGCCGCCGGCGGCCGGGTGGGGCTGCTGGCCGAGCAGGCCCTGCGGCTCGGGGTGCGGAAGGTCGCGCTGGCGCGGGCCGAGGCGGAGCCGGAACTGCGTGCCGCGCTGGCAGCCGCCGCGGAGCCCGGTCAGGATCTTCCGACGATCCTGACCGGCCCCGATGCGGCGACCGAGATCGCCGGGATGGAATGCCACTCGGTGCTCAACGGCATCACCGGGTCGATCGGCCTGGCACCGACCCTGGCGGCGCTGGAGGCGGGACGGGTGCTGGTGCTGGCGAACAAGGAGTCGCTGATCGTCGGCGGCCCGCTGGTGAAGGCCGTCGCCAAGCCGGGCCAGATCGTCCCGGTGGACTCCGAGCACACCGCGCTGTTCCAGGGACTGATGGGCGGAGCCCGTCGCGAGGTCCGCAAGCTGGTGGTCACCGCCAGCGGCGGGCCGTTCCGCGGCTGGAGCCGTGAGCAGCTCGCCGGGGTCACCCGGGAGCAGGCGCTCAACCACCCCAACTGGGACATGGGCCCGGTGATCACCGTGAACTCGGCCACCCTGGTGAACAAGGGCCTGGAGGTGATCGAGGCCCATCTGCTCTACGACATCCCGTTCGAGCAGATCGAGGTCGTGGTCCACCCGCAGTCGGTGATTCACTCGATGGTGGAGTTCACCGACGGTTCCACCATCGCCCAGGCCAGCCCGCCGGACATGCGGATGCCGATCTCGCTCGGCCTCGGCTGGCCGGACCGGGTCCCGGGCGCCGCACCGGGGTGCGACTGGACCAAGGCCGCCACCTGGACCTTCTTCCCGCTGGACACCGAGGCCTTCCCCTCGGTCGGGCTGGCCAGGCACGTCGGCTCTTTGGGCGGCACCGCTCCGGCAGTGTTCAACGCGGCCAACGAGGAGTGCGTCGACGCCTTCCTCGACGGTCGGCTGCCGTTCACAGGCATCGTGGATACGGTGGCGAAGGTGGTCGCCGAGCACGGCCGGCCGGGTCCGGGAACTGCGCTGACCCTCGCGGACGTCCTGGCTGCGGAGACCTGGGCCCGCGGCACCGCGCAGGACCACATCAAGAAGGCAGGTGGCCGATGACGGCACTCATGACCATCCTCGGCATCGTCATCTTCGCGTTCGGACTGCTGGTCTCGATCGCCTGGCACGAGCTGGGGCACCTCACCTGGGCCAAGGTCTTCAAGATCCGGGTGCCGCAGTACATGGTCGGCTTCGGCCCGACCATCTGGTCGCGCAAGAAGGGTGACACCGAGTACGGCGTCAAGGCGATCCCGCTCGGCGGGTACATCCGCATGATCGGGATGTTCCCCCCGGGCAAGGACGGCAAGGTCACCGCCCGTAGCACCTCGCCCTGGCGGAGCATGATCGAGGACGCCCGCGAGCAGTCCTACGAGGAGATCCTGCCCGGCGACGAGACCAGGCTCTTCTACACCCGCAAGCCCTGGCAGAAGGTCATCGTGATGTTCGCGGGGCCGTTCATGAACCTGGTCCTGGCGTTCGGGCTGTTCCTGGCCCTGTTCATGGGCTTCGGGATGGCCAAGGCGGTGCCGACGGTGAGCTATGTCAGCGCCTGTGTGCTGGCGCAGGGCAGCGCCAGCACCAACACCTGCCCGGCCGATGCCAGGCCCTCCCCGGCCGCCGCCGCCGGGATGAAGGCGGGCGACAAGGTCGTCTCCTTCAACGGGGACCCGATCAGCAGCTACGACCAGCTGCAGAACGACATCCGCAACTCCGCCGCCGGAACCGCGATCCCCGTGGTCGTCGAGCGCAACGGGGCCCGGATCACGCTGAGCGTCACCCCCGTCGAGAACACCGTGTACGTGGACGACTCCAACGGCAACCCGACCACCAGGACCATGAAGGCCGGCTTCGTCGGCCTCTCGCCGGTGACCACCACGGTCCCGCTGGGCTTCGGCGAGAGCATGACCCAGATGTACGACATGGCCAAGAGCGGGGTGCACTCCGTGCTCGCCCTGCCATCCAAGATCCCGGCGCTCTGGGACTCCGCCTTCGACGGTGCTCCCCGGGCCACCGACTCCCCGGTCGGGGTCGTCGGTGTGGCCCGGGTCGGCGGCGAGGCGTTCGCGATGAAGGCCCCGCTGATCGACCGGTTCGCCTTCGAGGTCCAACTGCTGGCCGGGCTGAACCTGTCGCTGTTCCTGCTCAACATGCTGCCGCTGCTCCCGCTGGACGGCGGGCACATCGCCGGCGCGCTCTGGGAGTCCTTCCGCCGCCGGATGGCACAGCTGTTCCGCCGCCCGGACCCGGGCCACTTCGACGTCGCCAAGCTGATGCCGGTGGCGTACGTGGTGGCAGGGGTGTTCCTCTGCTTCACCGTGCTGGTGATGATCGCCGATGTGGTGAATCCGGTGAAGATCGGCTGACGCCGCGGCAACGAACGGAAGACCTGAGGTTGCGGTGCCGATCGCAATGTGAGCGAGGTCGGCCCGGTGGCGTACGGTTGGTCCGGGAGTGCTGGGAGCAGCTCCAGCCTCCCGGACCACCGGGAGTTCCGGTAGGGCCGCCACCTCACCTTGGGGACTTAGCCAGAG
>NZ_BBPM01000099.1 GCF_000787775.1 Streptacidiphilus carbonis
CTCCAGCGGCAGCTGCGGGCCCGCCGGGGCGTGCGGCTGCGGCCGCGGCCTGCGGCGGCGCTGCCGCAGCGGGCGCTGCTGCAGGGCTGGCGGGACCTGGCCAGGACGCCGACCTATCCGGCGCACCGTCCCTCGGTCCAGTTCGACCATGTGCTCGCGGTCGGGGTGCCGCGCAGCTCGGTGCTCGGCAGCGACACCCCGGCGCTGGGGCTCTCGGACCACCGCCCGCTGCTGGTCCGGGTGGACCTCTGACGGCCGGTCAGTAGGTGCGCTGGGCCGACCTGCCGCGCGGGTGGCCGACGAAGCCGAACCGGCTCTGGTGCGGCTGCGGCCGGTCGGCCTCCTGCTCCTTGCCGTCGACCTGCGCCGGGACCGGGCCGAGCGGGCACGGGGCCGTCGGCGCGTACTGCAGCAGCAGCATCGCGGCGTCGTCGCCGAGCTGCCGGCCGACATGGCGGCGCACGTCCTCGTGCAGCCGCTCCAGCAGGTCGGCCGGGTCCTCGGCCGCGGCGACCGCCGGCAGCCGGTCGACCAGCGGGTAGAAGGCGCCCCAGCGGTCGCGGGCCTCGATCACCCCGTCGGTGAACAGCAGGATCCGGTCGCCGTCGTGCAGCGGCAGCTCCAGCACCGGCGGGTCGACCTCGGCCGGCTCCAGCACGCCGAGCGGCGGCACCGGCGAGGGCGGGTCCAGCGGCCGCACCGGCGACCCGTGCCGCAGCAGCAGCGGCGCGGGGTGACCGCAGTTGACGATCTCCAGCACATGGTCGGGTCGGACGCTCACCAGCACCAGGGTGACGAACTCCTCCTCGGTGCCCTCGTGGTCGTTCTCGTGCAGGGCGCGGTGCAGGCTGTCGGCGAGCCAGGCGGCGACCAGGTCCAGGGCCGGCTCCTGGTGCGCCGCCTCGCGAAAGGCGCCCAGCACGGCGGCGGCCGTCTCGACCGCCCCCAGGCCCTTGCCGCGCACGTCGCCGATGACGGCGCGGACACCGTAGCGGGTCTGCACCACCTCGTAGAGGTCGCCGCCGATCCTGGCGTGGGCGGCCGCCGCCGCGTAGTGGACGGCGGTCCGCATCGGGCCGACCCGGTCCGGGATGGAGCGCAGCAGCACCCGCTGGGCGACCTCGGAGACCAGCCGGGCGTCGGCGAGCGCCTGCTCCTGCCGGTTGCGCAGCAGCACACTGGTGGAGCCGATCGCCGCGATCAGGATCACCGCGAACACGCTCGCGGAGTGCACCGACTCGCTCATCGTGCCGTCGGCGGCGGCCAGTGCGAAGGCTGCGGCGACAGTGGCGCCGCCGACCGCGAGCGGGTACCAGGTGCGGCTGCTGACGACGGCGGCGAGGGCGGGGCCGGCGGTGAGCGCGGGCTCGAAAGTGACGCCGGGGTTTCCGCTGGCACGGTCGAGTGCGATCACCAGGGCGATGCCGAGGAAGGGCAGCGCCAATATGGCGCGGCTCCAATTGGTCAGACGGCGAAACCTTCCGGCGGCACTCAACGTCGTTATCTCCTGCGGGCACGGAGGATCTGAGCAGATTTCGATGGTGGGCTGGAGTTGACCGGTTCCTGACTCCACATTAGGCACGAAAAGGACATGCTGCACAGCCTTTTCACAAATCTTCCGTGGCCCCTCCACCCATGGACAGCCCATTTGGAGTAGCACCCGTCAGCAGGGCCTCCAGTTCCGGCCGTTCCGGCAGCGAATCGGGTCGCACCACACTGCCGCTCCGGACGTACAGGAATGCCGCGGAGACCTGTTCGATCGGAGTTCCGGTCGACTCCGCCCAGGCCAGCCGGTAGACCGCGAGCTGGAGCGGGTCGGCGGTCTCGCGCTGGTTGGTCTTCCAGTCGACCACCTCGAAACCGCCGTCGGCGGTCCGGTAGACCGCGTCGATTCGGCCGCGCACCACCCGCCCCGCGAGCAGCAACTGGAACGGCGCCTCCACCCGGTACGGGGTCGAGGCCGCATAGGGGGTGCGCAGAAAGGCCTCCTTGAGCCTGGCCAGATCCTGTTCGTCCTCGATTCCGTCGTCGTCGGCACCGGGCAGCGCGTCCTCGCCGAGCAGCATCAGCGGATCGAAGCGGGACTCCACCCAGGCGTGGAAACGGGTGCCCCGGCGGGCGGCCGGCTGCGGCGGACGCGGCATCGGCCGGGCCAGTTCGCGGGCGAAGCCCTCCGGGTCGGCGGCCAGCCGCAGCACCTGGGAGGCGGTCAGGGCGGCGGGCAGCGGGACGTCGCGGACCCGGGCGCGGGCCCGCAGCAGTTCGCCGCTGAGCGCTTCCAGGTCGCGGTCCCAGGCCGCGACCAGCCGCCGGTCCTCGGCGGCCAGGCCGCCGCCGCCCGGGACGGGGTCGTGTCCGGCGGGGCGGGGGGCGTCGTCGTACCCGGGATCCCAGTCGGGGTCGTCGGGCCCGGGCTCCCACTCGGGATCATCCGGCTCCGGCTCCGGCTCGGGCTCGGCCTCCGGTTCGACCGCGGCCGCGGCGAGGCCGGCCAGGACCCTCAGCCCGGCCTCGCGGCGGGCCGCCTGGGCGGCGCCGTCCAGCGGCAGCGGCCAGGGGTGTTCGGCGGTGCGGGCCAGCGAAGGGTTCTCGGCGTCCGGCCCGGGGGCCTCGGCCCAGGCCTCGATCTCACCGCCGGTGCCGTGTTCGCAGTAATCGCGCAACTGCTCCAGGAACGGCGAGGGACCGCGCCGCCGCTTCTGGGTCGGGCCCCACCAGTGCCCCGAGGCCAGCAGCAGATCGCGGGGCCGGGTGAAGGCGACATACCCGAGCCGCAGCTCCTCGGTCGCGGCGTGCTCCTTCATCTCCGCGGCGAAGGCCTTCATCCCCGCAGCGGTCCACGGCGGGGTGCCCGGCAGGGTGGCGCCGTCGCCGCGCAGCTCGTGCGGCAGCGCCTCGGCCCGGCTGGTCCAGCGCTCCCGGCCCTTCTCCCCCGGGAAGACCCCCTTGACCAGGCCGGGGACGGCGACCACATCCCACTCCAGGCCCTTGGACTTGTGCGCGGTGAGCACCTTCACGGTGTCGTCCCCGCCGGGAAGGGTGTTGTCCAGGCCCCGGTCGTACTCCTGGGCCGCCCGCAGGAAACCGAGGAAGGCCGAGAGCGAGGGGTCGCCGTCCAGGTCGGCGAAGCCGGCGGCGACGTCCAGGAAGGCGTTCAGGGTCTCCTTGCGGCGGGCGGCCAGCGCATGCGGCGAGGCCGCCAGCTCGACCTCCAGGCCGGTCACGGTCAGCACCCGGTGCAGCACGTCCATCAGCGGCTCGGACAGCGAGCGGCGCAGATCGCGTATCTCGGCGGCGATCCGTGCGAACCGGGCCCTGGCCTCGTCGGAGAACGGCAGCTCCGGGGTCTCCTCCCGGTCCGCGCGCAGAAAGGTCTCCAGGGCGTCGGCCAGCGAGACCACCTCGGTCGGATCCGTACCGGCGACGGCGCCGGCGAGACGGTCCTGCTCGTCCGCGCCGCCGACCCGGACCAGGTCGGCGGCGAGCCGGCCCAGCAGCGCCAGGTCGCGGGGGCCGATCCGCCAGCGCGGGCCGACCAGCAGCCGGACCAGGGCCGCATTGGCGGTCGGGTCCTGCAGCACCTCGCAGACCGAGACCAGGTCGGCGACCTCGGGCAGGTTCAGCAGCCCGGACAGGCCGACGACCTCCACCGGGACGTCCCGGGCCACCAGTGCGGCGTGGATGTCGGGGAACAGCTCCCGGCCGGCCCGGCACAGCACCGCGATCCTGCCCGGCGGTGTCCCGGTGCGCACCAGGTGGGCGATGGAGTCGGCGAGCCAGGCCACCTCCTCCTCATAGGTGTCCAGCAGGGCGCAGCGCAGAAGACCGTCGCGTTCGGCGCCGGGGGCGGGGCGCAGTGCTTCGACGCCCTGGTGCATCTCCCGCAGCGGGGCGGCCAGGGTGTTGGCGAACTCCAGCAGCCGACCGCCGCTGCGGCGGTTCTCGCTGAGCGAGTAGCGGGCGGCGGGATCCCCGGTGCCGGCGGGGAAGTGCAGCGGGAAGTCGTCCAGGTTGGCGACCGAGGCGCCGCGCCAGCCGTAGATGGCCTGGCAGGGGTCGCCGACCGCGGTGACCGGATGGCCGCCGCCGAAGTGCCCACTGGCGCCGAACAGTCCGGCCAGCAGCAGCCGCTGGGCCACCGAGGTGTCCTGGTACTCGTCCAGCAGCACCACCCGGAACTGCTCCCGCAGCAGTCGGCCGACCTCGGGCCGGGTCTGGGCCAGGACGGCGCAGGCGGCGATCTGGTCGCCGAAGTCCATCAGCCCGGCCTCGGCCTTGCGGCGGCGGTAGCGGAGCACCAGGTCCGCCAGCTCCAGCCGGGCGGCGGCGGCCCTGGGGACCTTGCGCAGCTCCTCGTTGGTGATCTTCGCGGCGGCCAGCTCGGCGAGCAGCGCGGTGTCGTACTCCTGGAGCCGCTCCGGCTGCACCAGGTGCTCGGACAGCTCGCCGTCCAGGGTCAGCAGCTCGGCGATCAGTGTGGAGAAACCGCTGGTCAGCGCGGGGTAGGGACCGGGCGCCTGGCGCAGCACGCGGGCCGCCAGCTGGTAGCGGGTGGCGTCGGCGAGCAGCCTCACGTCCGGCTCCAGGCCGATCCGCAGCCCGTGGTCCTTGAGCAGCCGGCCGGCGAAGGAGTGGTAGGTGGAGATCTCCGGCTCGCCCAGGACGTCGTCGGCGGTCACCGGTTCCAGCTCGACCACCCCCGCCTGTACCAGCGCCCGGCGCACCCGCTCGGCCAGTTCGCCGGCCGCCTTGTTGGTGAAGGTCAGCCCGAGCACCTGCTCGGGACGGACCTGTCCGGTGCCGACCAGCCAGACCACCCGGGCCGCCATCACCGTGGTCTTGCCCGAGCCCGCGCCCGCGACGATCACCGCGGGGGCGAGCGGCGCCGTGACGGCGCGCAGCTGCTCCGCGGTGAAAGGGATCCCCAGCAGCTCCTTGAGCTGCTCGGGACTGCTGACGGGCGGGTCGGCGGGATCGGCGGCCGTGGGGCCGGTGGTGCTCGGGCTCACCACAGGAACGCTATCCGGCCCCACTGACAGCCGGCCGACCGCACTCGGTCCGCCTTCACTCCACCACCTGCCGGCCCTCAGGATGTCCGCTGCAGCTGCGGCGGAAGGAGCAGTGGGTGCAGCCCGGGCCGACGGTCGGGGTGAAGCGCTCGTTGACGATCCGGTCGGCGGCCTCGGCGAGCAGGTCCTCGACCCAGCCGGGATCGCCCGCGATCGAGGGCTGGCCCTGGACCTTCGGGCTGTCCTCCTTGCCCGCGCCCTTGCCGGCCGGCTGCCGCAGCTGCACCAGCTCCGCCCCGCCCGGCTCCGGGCGCCCGCCCTCGAACGCCTCGACGCCGTCCACCGCGCCCTCGGCGACGGCCAGCTGGTACACCCCGAGCTGCGGGTGGGTCAGCAGCTCGGGTCCGCTCACCACATGCTTGCCGGTCTTGAAGTCGACGACGTAGGCCGCGCCGGTCCCGGTGTCGCGTTCGACCCGGTCCATGCTGCCCCTGATCCGGATCAGGTGGTCACCGGCCTTCAGCTCGACCTCGAAGGGGTGCTCGGTGGCCACCGGGACCCGGCCGCGCGCCGCGGCGTGCCAGGTCAGGAAGCGCTCCAGGGCCGCCCGGGCCTCGCCCTTCTCCTGCTCCGACTTCCACGGCGCGTCGAAGGCCAGCGCGTCCCAGACCGTGTCCAGACGCTCCATCAGCACGCCCAGGTCGGCCGGGGTCCGCCCGGAACCCACCTCCTCGGCCAGGACGTGCACCACGTTGCCGAAGCCCTGCGCCCCGCTGGACGCCTGCTCGGCGTGGACCTCGCGGCCCAGGAACCACTGCAGCCCGCAGGAGTTCACCTGGTCCAGCGCACTGCCGGAGAGCCGCAGCGGCTGCGCCGGATCGCGGACCGGGACGGTGTTCACGGTCGGATCGGCCATCCCCCACCAGCGCTGCGGATGCGCCGAGGGGACGAGTGGATAGCCGTCCTCGTCGGTGAGCGCCGCCAGTCGGACCAGCCGCCGGGCCGCGGCCTCACGCAGCGCCGGGTCCCTGGCCGGGTCGACGGTGACCGCCCGCAGCTCGGCGACCAGCGCCGCGACCGCGAGCGGGCGGCGCGGGCGGTGGGTGACGTCCTCGACCCGTACGTCCGGGACCCGGCTGCCGTCCGGACGCTCCCGGTAGAGCTCGCGCAGGAAGCGTGACGGTTCGTCACCGTCCTCGGCCGGGGCCTTCACCGCGGTGACCACCAGCCGCTCCTTGGCCCGGGTCGCGGCCACGTAGAACAGCCGCCGCTCCTCGGCGAGCAGGGCGCCCGGGGTCAGCGGTTCGGCGATGCCGCTGCGGCCGATCCGGTCCGCCTCCAGCAGCGAACCGCGGCGGCGCAGATCCGGCCAGAGCCCCTCCTGCACACCGGCGACCACCACCAGCCGCCACTCCAGCCCCTTGGAGCGGTGCGCGGTGAGCAGCCGCACCGCGTCCGGCCGCACCGTGCGGCCGGAGAGGGTGTCGGCGGCGATGTCCTGCTGCTCCAGCTCGGCGAGGAAATTGAGCGCGCCGCGCGGACCCTTGACCCGCTCCTCGGCCCGGGCGGCGGTCTCGAACAGGGCGCAGACCGCGTCCAGGTCGCGGTCGGCGTTGCGGCCGGCCGTGCCCGGACGCAGCGCGGCCGTCTCCAACCGGCGGCGCCAGCGCTCGGAGCCGTCCCACAGCGCCCACAGCGCCTCCTCGGCGGAGGCCCCGCCGGAGATCATCTCGCGGACCTTGCGCAGCAGCTGGCCCAGGTGCAGCGCGCGGCCGGCGAAGGAGCGGTCATGGGTGACCAGCCGCTCGGGCTCCGCCAGCGCCTCACGGACCAGCACCTCGGCGGGGCGGACCGCGCGCGGCTGCCGGCCGGCCGCCCCCCGCCGTCGTCCCGCGCCGCTTCCGCCGCTTCCGCCGCGTGTGCCGTCTGTGCCGCGGCCTCGCGGCGCAGCAGGGCGCGCTCCTCCTCGCGCAGGGCCCGGCCGAGCCGGCGCAGGTCGGAGCCGTCCAGGCCGCCCAGCGGACCGGTGAGCAGGGTGTGCGCGATCTCGGTGCTGAGCGGGTCCTCCGCGTAGGGGCCCTCGGGGTCGTCCGGCGCCTCCGCGCCGCTGCGGCGCCGGTCCCGTACCGCGCCGACCGCGCACACCCGCAGCGCCGTGAGCATCGGGGCCACCGCAGGCTCCAGGTGCAGCGGCAGGTCGTCGCCGTCTATCTCCAGCGGCACCCCGGCCGAGCTCAGCGCCCGCCGGAAGCCCGGGATCGACCGGCCGCCGGCCCGGACCAGCACCGCCATCTCGCTCCAGGGCACGCCCTGTTCCAGATGGGCGCGGCGGAGCAGGTCGGCGATGTTGTCGATCTCGGAGCCCGGGGTCGGGTAGGTGTACACCTCGACCTGGCCGCCCGGGCGGCTGGGGATCAGCCCGCGGTGCTGCTCCAGCGCCTGCGCCGGGAGCCGTCCCATCGGCATCCGCTCGGTCAGCGTGCGGCCGGCCGCGAGCAGCACTTCGCCGGAGCGGCGGGAGACCCGCAGCACCCGGATCGCCGCCGGGCTGCCGTCGGCCTGCGGGAAGTCCTGCGGGAAGTCCAGGATGCCGTTGATGTCGGCGCCCCGGAAGGCGTAGATGGACTGGTCCGGATCGCCGACGGCGACCAGCTCGCGACCGTCGCCGGCCAGCGCCTGCAACAGCCTGACCTGGGCCGGGTCGGTGTCCTGGTACTCGTCGACGAAGACCACCCGGTACTGCCGCCGCAACTGCTCGCGGACCTCCGGGCGCTCGGCCAGCAGCACCGCCCGGTGCACCAGCTCGGCGTAGTCCAGCACGCCGTAGCTGTCCAGCACGTCGAGGTACTCGGCCAGGAATTCGGCGGCGGCGTGCCAGTCGGGGCGGCCCACCTCGGCGGCGAAGCGGCGCAGCGCGTCCTCGCCGAGGCCCAGCTCACGGGCGCGGGCCAGCACGGCGCGGACCTCGTCGGCGAAGCCGCGGGTGGTCAGGCAGGCCCGCAGCTCGTCCGGCCAGCGGATGCCGCGGCCCTCGCGGGCGTCCTCGGCGCCGCCGGCCAGCAGGCCGCGCACCATCACGTCCTGCTCGGGGCCCGACAGCAGCCGGATCGGGTCGGCGAAGAGGTCGGCGTCCTGGTGGGCCCGGACCAGGGTGTAGCAGAACGAGTGGAACGTGGTGGCCTGCGGGACGCCGCCGGGTCCGGCCGCACCCTTCCCCGCGGCCCCCGCCCGCGCGGTCATACGGTCGCGCAGCTCCACGGCGGCCTTGCGGCTGAAGGTGAGGACCAGGATCTCCTCGGCCGGGACCCCCTCGGCGATCCGCCGGGTCACCGCCTCGACCAGGGTGGTGGTCTTCCCGGTGCCCGGTCCGGCCAGGACCAGCAGCGGCCCCCCGCGGTGGTCCACGACCGCCTGCTGGTAGGCGTCGAGGACAGGGGGCTCGGGCGTCGCGAGCGGGTCGCGCACCAGGCGGTACGCGCCCCCGCGCACCGGGGGGTCGGACTGGGAGGTCATCGGGCGGTCCAGGGGGCAGTGCAAACAGGAGGGCGGCGGACACCGGGGCGAGTCGTCCGGTCAGGCGTCGTCGTCCGGTCAGGCGTCCCAGACGTCGTCCGCTACCGCGAGCCTACGATCCTCCACCGTCACTCACGCTGTTGTCATGGGTTCACGGGAACCTCTGCGCGCCGCTCCGAAATTGTCGTACCCCTGTGCTACCGGGTGCCGACAGCCCTACCGCCCGTCCCAGCGGGCCCGGGAGAGATCCACCCTGGGCAGGTCCTCGGCGGCCGCGGACCCCCGCGCCGGCCCCCGTCCGCGCACGCTGCGCAGCGGGGTGCCCTCGGCCCGGTACCGCTCCAGCGCCCGCAGCTCGTGCCCCGGCAGCAGCGCGCCGTCCGCCCGCACCACCCGCCACCAGGCCACCGCGCCGCCGTACAGCGCCATCACCCGCCCGACCTGGCGCGGTCCCCCCTCTTCCAGGTACTCGGCGACGTCCCCGTAGGTCATCACCCGCCCGGACGGGATGCGCTCCGTCAGCTCCAGCACCAGCTCCGCGAAGGGCGGCAGCTCCCCGGGCTCCTCTTGCGACTCACGGTTCCCGCTCACCCGACGCATTGTGTCCTATCCCACTGACCGTCCCGACACGTACGGGTGGAGCACTCCGGGAACCTCCTCGCCCACCCGGGCGGAGGAATGTAGCATCCGCCAGGGACCTGAACCGGGGCCCCTGACACCGACGCGCTCACTCCACCCATGCCACCCTTGAGGGGTCGGTGACAGGCGACCAGAAGGCACAGACATTCAGATGACCGGATCGAGCGCGAGCGCCGACCAGGCAGCGGACGCCTCCGGCACCATGCCCGACGACACCGCGGGTGCCGCCGCGGGCCCGGCCCCGGAGTCATCTGCCCAGGCCGGCACGGACGCCACGGCCGTTCCGCCGGCCCTTCCGCCTGCCGGTCCCCCGGTCGTCCCGCCGGTCGTCGACCTGGTCAAGGCCCCCGGTCTGCAGCACCGCTCCACCCTTCCGGCCGAGACCCGGCCCAGCTCCCACGTCGCCGTGGACGAGCCGCTGCTGGCGGCCCGGGTGCACCGCCCGTCCGACCTGATCCGCTTCCTGATGGGCATCCTCGGCGTCGCCGCCGTACTGGTGCTGGCCAGCATCGCCACCTCGACCACCACCGGGCTGCAGAGCGACATCTCCGCCGGGGTCACCAAGGTCCCCAGCTTCCTCACCACCATCACCGGGGTGATCTCCACCGCCGCGGTGCTGATCGTCCCGCTGGCCTTCGCGGTGGAGCGGCTGATCAAACGGGACGGCCTGCGGGTCGCCGACGGCGTGCTGGCGGCGGTACTGGCGCACGGCATCTCGCTGGCCGTCGACCTGTGGGTGGTCAAGGCCGCACCGGAGTCCATCACCGCCGCGCTGACCCAGCAGATCCCCAACACCACCACGCTCACCGACCCGGTGCACGGCTACCTGACCCCGGTCATCGCCTATATGACGGCGGTGGGCATGGCCAGCCGCCCGCGCTGGCGGGTCGCACTGTGGGGCGTGGTGCTGCTGGACGGCCTGTCCGAACTCATCAGCGGCCACACCACCCCGCTGTCCATTGCAGTAACCATCCTGCTGGGCCTGACCGTGGCCTACGGCACCCTCTACGCCGTCGGCACCCCGAATGTCCGCCCCACCGGCGAGACCCTGCTCGCCGGACTGCGCAAGGTCGGCTTCGCCCCCCTCAGCGCCCACCGCTCCTCCGACGGCCCCGAGGGCACCCGCCGCTACCTGGTGATCCAGGAGCGCGCGCTGCCACTGGACGTCCATGTCATCGACCGGGAGCAGCAGGCCTCAGGCTTCTTCTACCGGCTCTGGCGGCGGCTGCAGCTGCGCACCGTGACCGTCCGCTCCAGCCCGCAGTCGCTGCGCCAGGCGCTGGAGCAGGAGGCGCTGATCGCCTACGCCGCTAACGCGGCCGGGGCGCACTCCCCCAAGCTGATCGCCACCTCCGAACTGGGCCCGGACGCGGTGATCCTGGTCTACGAACGGGTCGAGGGCCGCTCACTGGACCTCGCGGACGACGCGGAGCTCACCGACGACGTCCTCGCCGACGCCTGGACCTCGGTCAAGGCCCTGCACGACCGCCGGATCGCGCACCGCCGGCTCACCAGCGAGTCGCTGCTGGTGACCCCGCCCACCGCGACCACCCCGGACAGCGGGATCTGCCTGATCAACCTGGCCGGCGGCGACATCGCCTCCGGCGACCTGACGCTGCGGATGGACCTGGCCCAGCTGCTCACCACACTGGCCCTGCGGGTCGGCCCGGAGCGCGCGGTGGCCTCCGCCAACAAGGTGCTGGGCTCCGGCCGGACCGCCAGCGCCATGCCGCTGCTGCAGCCCGTCGGGCTGCACCGCTCCACCCGGCTGGCCCTGAAGCACCACAACAGCGAGCACAAGGCCGCGGTGGCGGCCGCCCGCACCGAACAGATGAAGGCGGGGGTGAAGGTCGAGGACGCCCTGACCGCCAACCCCGATCCGCAGGACTTCCTCTCGCAGATCCGCGAGCAGATCCTGGAGGTCGCCCCGCAGGCCCCGGTGGAGCCGGCCAGGCTGCAGCGGCTCAAGCCGAAGACCCTGATCACCCTGGTCGCCGGGGCGTTCGCGGCCTACCTGCTGCTGGGCCAGCTGGCGGCGGCCAACCCGGCCAGCGCGTTCAGCCACGCCAAGTGGGCCTGGGCGCTGGCCGCGCTGGCGGCCTCGGCACTCAGCTACGTCGGCGCGGCGATGAGCCTGGCCGGCTTCGTCCCGGAGCAGCTGCCGTTCTGGCGGACGCTGTGGGCACAGGTCGCGGGCAGCTTCGTGAAGCTGGTGGCGCCGGCCGCGGTCGGCGGGGTGGCCCTGAACGCCCGCTTCCTGCAGCGGGCCGGGGTGCGCCCCGGGCAGGCCGTGGCCAGCGTGGGCGCCTCCCAGCTGGTCGGTCTGGGGATGCACATCCTGCTGCTGCTGGGCTTCGGCTTCGTCGCCGGGACCGGCAGCGGCAAGGGCTCGGACATCCCCTCCTCCCGGACCGTGATCGCCGGGCTGCTGGTGGCGGCGGTGCTGGTGCTGGTGGGCGCGGCGGTGCCGCCGGTCCGGCGCTGGACGGTGACCCGGCTGCGGACCCTGTTCATCGGCGTGATCCCGCGGATGCTGGACCTGCTGCGCTCCCCCTCCAAGATCGCCACCGGCTTCGGCGGCATCACCCTGGTCTCGCTGGCGTTCGTGGCCTGCCTGGACACCAGCATCCGCGCCTTCGGCGAGTCGCTGCCGTTCGCCACCATCGCCGTGGTCTACCTGGCCGGCAACGCGGCCGGTTCGGCCGTGCCGACCCCGGGCGGGATCGGCGCGATCGAGACCCTGCTCATCGGCGGGCTCACCGGCGCGGGGCTGCCGCTGACCGTGGCGACCCCGGCCGTGCTGCTGTTCCGGCTGCTCACCTTCTGGCTGCCGGTGCTGCCCGGCTGGATCGCCTTCAGCTTCCTGCAACGCAAGGAAGCCCTGTGACGGGACGTCACAGGGCTTCCCGGGCAGATCGGACCTGCTCCTAGTACACCGGCTTCTCGGGCTCGATCTGGTTGACCCAGCCGATCACGCCGCTGCCCAGGTGGACCGCGTCGGCGAAGCCGGCCGAGTGCAGCACGGCCAGCACCTCGGCCGAGCGGACACCGGTCTTGCAGTGCAGCACGATCTTCTTGTCCTGGGGCATCCGCTCCAGGGCGTTGCCCATCAGGAAGTCGCCCTTGGGGATCAGCGTGGCACCCGGGATGTTGACGATCTCGTACTCGCCGGGCTCGCGGACGTCGACCAGGAAGATGTCCTCCTTGTCGTCCTGCCACTGCTTCAGCTGCTTGGGCGTGATGGTCGAGCCCAGCGCCGCCGCCTGCGCCTCGTCGCTGACGACACCGCAGAAGGCGTCGTAGTCGATCAGGTCGGTGACGGTCGGGTTCTCGCCGCAGAGCGCGCAGTCGGGGTCCTTCCGGACCTTGACCTGGCGGTACTGCATCTCCAGGGCGTCGTAGATCATCAGTCGGCCCACCAGCGGCTCGCCGATGCCGGCCAGCAGCTTGATGGCCTCGGTGACCTGGATCGCGCCGATCGACGCGCACAGCACGCCCAGCACGCCGCCCTCGGCGCAGGAGGGCACCATGCCGGGCGGCGGGGCCTCCGGGTAGAGGCAGCGGTAGCAGGGGCCGTGCTCGGCCCAGAACACGCTGGCCTGACCGTCGAAGCGGTAGATCGAGCCCCAGACGTAGGGCTTGCCGAGCAGCACCGCGGCGTCGTTCACCAGGTAGCGAGTGGCGAAGTTGTCGGTGCCGTCGACGATCAGGTCGTACTGCGCGAAGATCTCCTTGACGTTGTCCACGTCCAGGCGGGTCTCGTGCAGGATCACGTTGACGTAGGGGTTGATCTCCTTGACCGAGTCACGGGCGGACTCGGCCTTGGAACGGCCGATGTCGGCCTGACCGTGGATGATCTGGCGCTGGAGGTTGGACTCGTCGACGGTGTCGAACTCGACGATGCCGAGAGTGCCGACACCTGCCGCGGCGAGGTACATCAGCGCGGGAGAGCCCAGGCCGCCGGCGCCCACACAGAGCACCTTGGCGTTCTTCAACCGCTTCTGCCCGTCCATCCCGACATCCGGGATGATCAGGTGGCGGGAGTACCTGCGGACCTCGTCCACGGTGAGCTCAGCGGCCGGCTCGACCAGGGGTGGCAGCGACACGGGGGACTCCGTTAGTCGTCATTACGGGTTTTCTCCGCCAACAGTGCCACGGCGGGGGCTATTCCCAAGCCCCCGGTCCGAGGTACGAGACAGACCGTGAGACGACTCCCTCCGGGCCGCAGCAGTCCCCCACACCCTTGAGTTGCTGCAACTGAGCCAGTTGCAGCCCCCAGGGGCGCGAGGAACCGCGCGCCCAGCCACGCACAGCCCGCAGCCGGGAATCCCTCAGCAGTTCCCTAGACGCGACAGGCCGTCTCCATCCAGATATCGGCCAGCGACTCCTCCAGGGGAACCCGCGGCCGCCAGCCCAACCGCTCCCGCGCCGTACGGATGTCGGCCTGCCGCCACAGCACCTCCCCGGGGCGGTCAGCCCCGTCCGCGCCGGGGATGGGGCTGCGGGTCTCCTCCATCAGCCGGCCCTCGAACCCGGAGGCCCGCACCAGCAGGTGCGCGGCGTCCCGCATCCGCACCCCGCTGCCGCCGCCGATATTGATCACCCCGGTGGCAGCCGAGACCGCGGCCGCCTGGACCGCCCTGGCGACGTCCCGCACATCGACGAAATCCCGGAAGGCCGACAGGTCCGCCGACCGCACCTGCGGCTCACTGCGCTCCAGGGCCCGGCGCAGGCCTTCGGAGAGCCGCCCGAACAGCGAGCCGGCGGGAACGCCGGGACCCACCGCGTCGAAGATCCGCAGCACCACCGCGTCCAGCCCGGAGGACAGCGCGAGTTCGGTGCCGGCCAGCTTGGTGACCCCGTAGGGGCCGATCGGGCGCGGTTCGGCGCTCTCCGCGGTGGAGGTGCCGATCGGCACCGGGCCGTACTCCGCGGCGGAGCCGACATGGACCAGCCGGGCCGGGTCGTGGCTGCGGCGGATCGCCTCGCAGACGGTGGCGACCGCCTGGGTATTGGCCTTCACCAGGTCCCGCGGGGTGCCGTAGGTGACGCCCGCGCAGTTCACCACCACCCGGGGCATCACCGCGTCCAGGAACCGGGCCAGCGCGCCCGGACTGCCCGCGGCGAGGTCGAAGCGGATGTCGGCGGTGTCCCGTCGGCCCAGCACGGTCACCTGCAACTCGGGGTCGGCGAAGAGACGGTCGGCGACGCGGCGGCCGATGAATCCATCGGCGCCCAGCAGCAGCACCCTCATGGTGCGGTCCTTCCTTGAGCGGGCCGGTAGCGGCCAGCGATGTGCAGGTTGACGTGGTGGGTGGCGGAGCGCGGCGGTCTCACTCGACCAGGTCGCGGTGCGACTCCGGGCGCAGCAACACCACCCAGGCGTAGGGCAGCAGCAGCGCCGCCGTGATGCCGAAGCCCCAGAGCAGGGCGGTGGCGAAACCGGCTGTCGCTCCGCTGCCGCCGTACCCGCCGCCGCCCGGCAGCGCGGCGGGTACGGCGGCAGCGGCGACGCCCAGCGCGGAGAGTCCGCAGAGCAGCCCGGCCAGCGCGTCGGCGGTCCTGCCGCACCGCCAGAGCAGCACCACCACCAGCAGGACGGCGCCGACGCACTCCTGGGCCGCCCAGGCCGTGCCGTCGGCCCCGCGGACCCCGGCGGCCAGGCCGCCGTCGGCGGTCCGGGGCCGGTGCAGGGTCAGCGCGGCGAAGGTCAGCGCGGACAACGCGGTCAGGAACAGCGCGACCGCGACCGGCAGCACCGGGCGCATCCGCTCGCGGAACCCGGCCCGCGAGCGGGCCGCGCCGAGGTGGCCCCAGCCGATGTGCCGGAACCAGCGGGCGCACCAGTCGGCCGCCCCGAGCCCGCAGGCCAGGGCCGCGGCCATGGCCGGGTCCGTCCCGCCGGTGGCGCAGAGGCCCAGCACGGCTGCCACGCCGGCGGCGTAGCCGAAGCGGGCGCCGAAGGAGCGGGCACTGTGGCGGCGGCCCCCGGCACCGGGGCCCCCGCCCGCGGTACCGGCGGCCACCAGGGCGAGCAGGACCACCACGGTCAGGTCCACCCCGATGCCGCGTCCGGCCCCGCCGGTCCGCCGGGCCAGCCACAGTGCGGCGCTGGGCAGCAGGTAGAGCACCGCGGCGAGCAGGGCCGGACCGGCCCGCCGCCGCCATGGGCTCTCCGGCGGCGGTGCCCGGTGCGCCTCGGGCCGCCGCGGCACCCGTGCGTAGAGCTCCTCGGCGAGTGAGAAGACATCGCTGTGCCGGTAGCGCCCGGCCGTACCGGGGCCCATACCGGCCGCCTCCAGCTCGGCGGCGATCTCCAGCGGGTGCACCGCCGTCTCGCACAGTGCCAGATGACGGACCAGCAGATCGTGGACCGGATCGGCGGTGGCGCGGTCGGTGGCCCGCTCGTCGGCCCGGTCCGCGCTACGGTCCGAGGGGACGGCGGCGCCGGTTCGCGGGCTCATCCGGTACCAGCCCCCTCGGCCCCGGAGACCGCCCCGACCAGGGCCGCCCCGGGACCTGCACCGACGCCCGCACCGACCGGAACCGGGACGGGCCCCGGCTGCGAGGTCGTCCGCTGCTGCTCCTGGGCCTGCGCCACCGGTCGCGCCGCCCTGCGCCGCAGGTCGGCCAGGATCGTCCCGGCCCGTCGCGGCCGGCCCGCGACGGCGTCCTGGACCGTGTACAGCGCGGTCGGGGACGACACCGCCAGGGTCTCGGCCGCGACCCGGACCTCCGCGGTGCGGCCGAAGGGCCGTCGCGCCGCCGCGAGGCCGACGGGAGTCCCGGCGCTCGGCAGCCGGGAGGCGAGCTCCAGGTAGAGGCCGCGGAAGGCCGCCGCCGCGGGCTCCACCGCGTAGAGCTCCTGGGCCCGCAGCCTCCCCGCGTTGCCCAGCCGGGAGCGGCGTTCCGGATCGCGCAGCAGCGCCGAGCAGGCCGCCGCCAGCGCCCCCGGGTCCTCGGCGGGGACCAGTAGCCCGGTGGGTCCGACCAGTTCGCGGGCCGCGCCGACATCCGTGGCGACCACCGGCCGTCCGCTGAGCATGGCCTCGGCGACCAGCATCGGGCGCGGACCCTCGGTGCCGGAGAACACGATCACGGTGCCGCCCGCATGGGCGTCACGCAGCCGCTGGGCGCGGCCCCCCGCCTTCTCCTCGGCGCCGCACCCGAACCGGACGGCATCCGGGTCCTCCGGGAACAGCTCCGCGGCCAGTTCGCGGCAGTGCCGGGCGCCCTCCGCTGCGGCGCGCGACCCGTTCGGGGCACTGCCGCGCACCAGCAGGCGCACACCGGCGTGCTCGGTCCGCAGCCGGGCGAAGGCCAGCAGCATGGTCTCCAGACCCCCGTACGGCTCGGTCGGGCCGCTCCAGACCAGGGTGTCCACGGCCGGCTCGGCCCCGGCGGCCGGAAGGTCCGCGCTGGGGGTGCCCTCATGGACCACCCGGACCGCCGCCGGGTCGGCGCCGCAGTGGATCTGCCAGCGCTGGTCGAAGCTGCTGCCCGGCGTGATCAGCCCGGCCTGCCGATAGGCCTCGCGGGCCAGTAGCCGGAAGAACGTGAGCATCAGCGCCCTGACCGGTCGCCGATAGGGCGCGTCACGGTAGCCCCTGGCGCGTTCGCGCAGGTGGAGGCTGTGCTCGGTGATGATCAGCGGTATTCCGTAGAAGTGCTTGGCCAGCAGGCCCGGCAGTACCGCCAGGCCGCCGCCGAGGGCGTGGCAGAGGTCCGAGCCGGTCAGTCCCTCAGGGCGCCGCTCGTCGTACCAGGGCGCGGACAGCGCCCTGAGGCAGTGCGCCAGCAGGTCGGCCGCGACCAGTGCGTCCCGCACCAGCGGTTCGCCCGCCGATCCCGTACCGCTGGCGACGACCGCCCCGGGCGCCTTCCAGGCCGCCTCGATGATCCGCAGAGCCGCCCCGGACCGGAGTAAGGCGGCCAGGCCGCCACCGCGTCCGGCCTCCGCCAGGGTGTACAGCGCGGGGCCGAACTCCTCCGCCGCGGCCGGCTCGACCAGTGAGCGGAGCAGCCCGCGGTAGGCGGCCAGCGCCCGCCGCCTGGCCCGGCCGTGCAGCACCGCCGGACGCGGGTCGGCCCGGCGCAGCCCGGACAGCCGGCCCGGAGGCGGCTCCGCCACGACGTCACGGCCCGCAGCGCCCAGTGCGTACAGCTCGAACTCGTGCTCGGCCAGCTCCCGGGTGAGCCGGTCGCACCAGCCGCCTTCGGCACTCTCGGCAGCGAGGGAGGCACTCTCGGTGAGCAGGGCGATGCGCATGGAGACCTCCGCGGCAAGGACAGGTGATGGAGAGGCCCGTGGGCAGCGGTGGTGTGTGACCCCGCCCCCCGACGTCTGTTCGGCCCGACGGGATGAAACTACGACCGGCCACCGACAGCCACTCGACCATCCGGCCGCCTACCACCCGAAGGAGTGAACCGCCGAAACCCCTGGCTGACTGCGGCGTTGACGCACGTCGCCCCAGCCGTCCCCGCCGCCCCGGTAACCCCCGGCCGTCCCGTTCGTTGCGCCGGACGTGATCGGCACATCCACCCGGGATACGCCCGGGGCAACCCTCGGCCGGCTGTCCACCGCACTGCTGGCCCTGGCCTGCACCGGAGCGCTCGTCACTGCGTGCGCCCCCGCCCACCACCCCGCCCCGCGAGCGCCCGCGGCGCCGCCCCGCAG
>NZ_BBPM01000098.1 GCF_000787775.1 Streptacidiphilus carbonis
TTTAACGAACTACCGGTAAGCACGTGAGGTGTCTTGCCCATTCCTCGCGGTGGTGTTCGTTTTGGGCCCCTGCCCGCACGGTTTATCCCGATGGTGTGTCAGATCACAGGGGCTCGGGCGCGACCTGGAGCAGGCGCGCGGCGATGGCGCGGAAGGGTACGACCGGGAAGAAGCCGGATTCCAGCTACGTTGGGGGCCTTGGTGGAAACAGCGATTCACGCGCTCAGTGATCATGAGGCTGTGGATGGTGGTACTGCTGTCAGAGGGCCATGCTGTCATGGTCGTCGACTGCTGGTCCGGTGTGGAAGATGGGCCAGCAGATCTCGGTGCGCCAGTCGGTAGTGTCCGCGCTCTCGCGGCGTCCGACGGGGTAGTACTCGCGCAACGGCCCGTCCACGGCCAACGCGTGCTCGGCTACGTAGGCGCCCAGGGTCCCGTAGGCCAGGTCGATGTTCGCGTGTGTGCCGCAGTGGACAATCGTGGCCAACTCGATCGGCGGGACGACAAGGTCGATGACCCGGCCCATCGGGCGCATCTGTCCGCTGCAGGGCACGAACATCGTCGCCGATCCGCGCTCGTGGGTGAACAAGTCGTTGGTGAAGATCCCGCCGGCCGGTCCGTCGGCGGCCAGGCCCTGGGCGTCCAGCGTCGCATAGATCTCGCCGAGCGCGCCTTGGTACCAGGTCAGCGCGTCGGCCACATCCACCGTCTCGGTGATCGCGGCGGCGGCCGTGGCCGGCACGCTGCGGCGTTCGATGTCGGACCGGGCGCTGCCCGGCGTGCGGGTGAGCAGGTCGCGCAGCGAGGCGACGGCGTCCTGGGTGCGGGCCAGTTCCTGCTCCATCTGGTCCAGGTGAGCGGCGATGAGCGTGTTGCGCGTGGTCAGGTCCGGGGCGGTGAGCACCTTGGCCACCTGCTCGACGGGCATGTCCAGGGCCCGGAAGCGGCGGATGATCTGCGCGGTCGGGATTTGCGCGGCGGTGTAGTGCCGGTGCCCGGTATGCCGGTCGACCTCGTCCGGCTCCAGCAGGCCCACCCGGTGGTAGTAGCGCAGCGTCTTCACGCTCAGGTGCGTGGCCCGGGCGAAGTCCCCGATCGGCAGTGTCGCGTCCATACCCTCAACTGTGACACCTCCCCTTGGGGGAGATGCACGCACGCACGGGAACCTTGCAGCTCCCCTGACGGCACGCCGCAGGCTCTGTTGTAGGGCCAGTGGGGCCCGCCAGATGAAGGAGCAGCGTCATGACGACGACCGTGCAGGACAAGGAAGCCATCATTGCCATCGTTCGCGAGATGGCGGAGTCGATGACCGGTGCGCAGAGCACTCGGCACTGGGCGTCGGACGTGCTGTGGTTCGACATCCCCCCGTTCGCGTCCCGGGGCGTCGCGCCGGCGCGGAAGCTGTTCGACGACACCTTCGCCAACTTCGAGTCGTGCAAGGTCGACATCCTCGAGCTGGATGCGACGGTCAGCGGGGACATGGGCATCGTCTGCACGGTGCAGAGCACGAACATCGTGCTCAAGACCGGGGCCACCAAGCACGTCATGACCCGGCAGACGGACTGTTTCCAGCGGCGCGAGGACGGCTGGGAGCTGATCCACCAGCACGCATCCGTCCCGGCCGGGGGCGAGTGGAACGGCAAAATCACCACCGCGTAGGGCACGACCTGCGAGGTGACCAGCCCACCGGCCGAACTGATCCTGTCGCACTGCGCTGATCCCCCGGGCCCATGCGAAGCCCCCGCGCGCGGATCGGCCGACCGATCTGCGCGCCGGTACCGCCTCCCGCTCAACGCCTCCCGTTTCAAAGAAAGCGAGAATCCCTCGATGAGGTACACCCTCGATCCAGAACTCGTCCCGATCCTGGCCGCCCAGGCCGAGCAGGCCGCCGGTGCACCTGCCCGGGAGCGCGGGGACTGGCAGGCGATGCGCGAAGCCGGCAACGTCGGCCAGGCCGCGATGGCCGCGCTCGTCCCAGCGGTCGCCGGGATCAAGACCGCCACCTACTTCGCCACCGCACTGGACGGCGCCCAGATCGAACTGCGCTGGTACACCACCGGCGAGACCACCGCACCCGGCCCGGCCGTCGTCTACGCCCACGGCGGCGGCATGATCCTCGGCGACCTGGACGCCTACGACACCCTGCTGTCCTGGTACGTCGCCCACAGCCGCGTCCCGTTCCTGTCCGTCGGCTACCGCCTGGCCCCGCAGGCCACCGGCACGATGCTCGCCGAAGACGTCTTCGCCGGACTGACCTGGCTCCTCGACCACGCCAACGACCTGAGCGTCGACCCCGGCCGCGTTGCCGTGATGGGAGACAGCGGCGGCGGCGCGCCCACCGCCGGAACCGCGATCCTGGCCCGCGACCAGAACATCCCGCTGGCCCGCCAGATCCTGGTCTATCCGATGCTCGACGACCGCAACCAGACCCCCGACCCCGCCCGCGAACCGTTCCTGACCTGGACCTACGACAACAACCACACCGCCTGGAACGCGGTCCTGGGCGACACCCTCGGCACCGCCGACGTCTCGCCGATCGCCGCACCGGCCCGCCTGACCGACTTCACCGGTCTGGCCCCGGCCTACATCGACACCGGCGACCTGGACATCTTCCGCGACGAAGACATCTCCTACGCCGCCCGCCTCGCCAGCGCCGGCGTCCCCGTCGAACTGCACCTGCACTCCGGCGTCCCCCACGGCTGGGACCGCATCGCCCCCGAGTCTGGGGCGGCCCGCCGTGCCTTCGCTGACCGCATCCGCACCCTGGCAACCCTCTGACAGCCTGTTCGAGGCGTTCGAGACAAGCCGAGGTCGCGCGATGCTGCACACCGCAACCCGCACCAATATCGATCGATGCGGCCTGGCGACACAGCGACAGGGCTCTTCGCTGTGACGACGGCGGACGAGCGGCTACCGGGTCTTGCGGGCGACGGTCAAGACGCCCGTCTCGCATCCGGCCCGAGGCCCGGATGCGAGACGCACTGGGACACGCCGCGCCGGTCCGCCGGGGGTTCAGCGCACCCCGCCGCCGCGGTTCCGGCCCTGGTTCTGCTGACGCTGCTGCCGAGCCGCGCGCTTGTCCGCGGCGACCTGCTTGGCCGCGCGCTTCTCGGTCTGGGCCTGGGCGCGGACCTCCTCCTCCCGCGCACGCTGATCGGCTGGCCTCCGCGCGCGCAGCTCCAGCTCCGCGCGCACCGCCTTCACCGCGCCGCACGCCGCCTCGACCTTGGCGCGGCGCCGCGCGGCGCCGCGCGGCACCGGGCTCACGCTGCCCGGTGGTACTCGCGGTGTCGGCCGCCAGGGCAGCGGCGTCCTGGTCCCGGATCTGCCGGGGGTGAGGTGCTGTGCGTGGCCGGCGGCCTCCACCGTGGCGTGCTCGGTGACCGCCAGCTCCTCCGCGCGCCGCATCAGCTAGGGTGCCTCTGCCCGGCTGCTGTCCGCCGCCTGCTCCAGGCCAGCGGCGCGGTCCTCCAGGAGCTTCGCGTGTACGAGCACCTGCTTGCGAGAGAGACCGACCGGTCCGGTCCGCCGCCGCGCGGTACGGCGAGGGTCTCTGATGTGGATCAAGCTCCAGGTCAGGGACTTTCTTGCTGTGCAGGTTCAGAGGCTGCTGCGTGCGAAGTGTCAGGAGGAGGGGGCGAAGTAGCCCTCGAGGTCCAGGACGGTGTCGGTGGATCCGGCGTTGTTGTAGATGGTGATGTAGCCGTTGCTGTCGAGGGGGACGGTGGCCAGGACGGGGCGGGTCTGTCCGGGGGTGAGGTTGAGGTTGGAAACCGTCGGTCTGGTGTCGCCGGGGTAGGCGGTCAGGTAGGTCGTGGTCGTGCTGTTGGTGCCGGTCAGGTTGATGGTGACGGCGGTGGCGTCGGTGGGGACGCCGTGGGTGCCCGCGACCTTGATCCGCAGGTTGGCTGCCGGTCCGAGCGGGTGTCTGGGTGCCCCGGTGCCGTTGCGGGTGTCGACCAGTCGCAGGGGTGCCATCGGGAAGTAGGCAGGGTGTTCCGGCGCGCCGAAGTAGTTGGTGTAGGCGCCCTCGAAGTCGACGATGAGCGCGGTGCGGGCAGAGCTGTTGTAGAGCTTGAACGTACGGGTCTTGTCGATGGGGACAGCGATCAGGTTGGACGTTGTCTGCCCGGCTCGGAAATTGAGGTCGGAGGCGATGGGGCGCGCGCCGGTGCCGGGAAAGACGGTGACGTAGCCGTCTCCGGTGGTCTGGGTCGCGGTGACGTTGACCAGGACGGTGGACGGGTCGCCGACCTGCGAGGACAGGATCGTGGGCAGGGTGACGGTGGTGGTGCTGCCGGGACCGACGGTCTGGTTCGGGGAGGTGGTGCCGATACGGTGGCGGGTGTCCAGGAGGCGGCTCTGGCCCAGGTCGCTGACGTAGCCGGCTTCGGCGTAGTCGCCGGTGGTGGCCGTGGTGAAGTAGCCCTGGACGTCGGCGATCAGGTCGACATGGCCCTGGGCGTTCCACAGGTCGACGTAGCCGTCGGCGCCGACCGGGACGGTGACCTGGTTGGGGTTGGTCTGTCCGGCGGCGAAGTTGAGGTTGGACGCGGTGGGGCGGGCGGTTGCGTCAGGGTAGGCAGTGACGTACCCGGCGGTGGTGGCGTTGGTGTCGGTGACGTTCATGGTCACCGCGGTGACAGTGGCGGGCAGGCCGTGCTGTCCGGCGATCTTGACGCGTACCGTTGCGCCGGGGCCGGCCTGCTGGCGCGGTGCGCCGGTGCCGTTGCGGGTGTCCAGGAACCGTTGGGGAGCGACCGGCATGAACGCCGAGCCGATCACGACAGGCGTGGACACCGTGGCACTGCGGCCCGCGGCGTCGGTGACCACGGCGTTGACGACGTAGTGGCCCGGGTGTGCGAACAGGTGGGTGGCGTAGCTGTCCGTTCCGTCCTGGCTGGACTCCGATTCCGGCGCCGACCCGTCCCCGTAGTCCACCTGGACTTTCGCGATGCGCCAGGGCGTGTCCGCCTGGTAGGTGAAGATCCTGGTCCCCGGGGTGTTCATGAGCACAGGGTTCGGGATGACGCGGGCCGCCAGTGACCCGTTGGCGCGTCCGTGGACCGACGCGGACTCCTGGACCTGTCCGTCGCCGATGCTGGTGGCGCGGGAGACTGTCGCGGTGAAGGTGCCGCTGCCGTCGGCCGGCGGGGCCGTGTAGGTGTGCTGGACCGTCGGGCTGGTGGAGCTGTAGCTGCCGCTGCCGTCGCCGAAGTCAAAGACGTAGGGCGCCGTGGCCCAGGTGTCGTCGGATGACGCTGTCAAAGTGGCGGTGAACGGGTAGGGGCCGCTGCCCAGGGGGTTGTCCACACTCAGGTGCACGACGGGGGCGACGTTGGGATTCTGGGCCTCTATCGCGCCGCGGTCCACAAAGCCGCTGCCGGTTCCCGTATTGGGCACCGCGGGGTCATCGACACGGGGGTTGCCGTCCAGGTCGGTGGGGGGTTCGCCGGGCGCGTCGGCATCTGCGGAGTCGACCAGCCAGTTGACCTGCGGCGCGTTCTGGTCCAGGTCGTGGATGCCTTGCCCGGTCGCGGCGTTGAAGCCCTTGCTCGCCTGGTAGGCGGTGCCGGCCCAGTCGTAGGCGGTACCTGCGCCGGTGGCCAGGTTCACCGCGTTGTAGTCCTCGTGGATGCCGGCAGCCGCTTCAGCGGAAGCCGAGAGTCCGATCAGAGGAGAAGCACAGGTGATCGGACCTGAGCGCGTATCGTGGATGTCGAGGTTCTCCAGCGAGCCCGTCGTTTGCCCGGTGATGGCGACCGCTGTGCCGCAGCTCACCGAGAAGGTATCCGCAGCCAGCACCAGTCCGCTGACCCCGTCCGCCTGGACGCGGCCCGCGGAGGCGGGAAGATCAGGGAAGGTGTCGTCGGCGATCGTGACGTCACGGGCCCCGGGCTGCACCTGGATGCCGGTGCCCACCACCGATCTGACGTTCAGCCGAGTCAGGGCGATCGCGTGCGAAGCGCCGTCGACGGTGATGCTGTTCTGCGAGGAGGCCGCAGTCCCGACCTGATTGGTTACCTGAGTCGCCCCACTGTCGAAGGTGATGTCGCGGGAGTCCACAATGGCCAACGCAGGGGCTCCGGCGCTGACCATCGCCAGGTGCCGCAGCACGATGTCGTGCGCCCCGGAGACGGTGAGCAGCGGCCCTGTACCGGCCGGTGTGCGGATGGACGTGTACGGGTCTTCGTCGAAAGTGATCGGCAGGCCCGGGGAACCGGAGCGGGTGATCACCACCGGCTTGTTGTATCCCGGTGAGGCCACGATGTGCACGGTCTGTCCGGCAACGGCCGCATCCGCGGCGCTCTGGATGGTGCAGAACGGCGCGGCTTGGCTTCCCGCTCCGGTGTCGCTGCACGTCGCTGCACTCGCACTGACGTACAGGTCCGTCACAGCCGGATCCGCCCGGGCGGCGCTGACGCCGACCCCCGACAACAGCAGCGACAGCACGGTGGCGCCTATCAAGGCACGAGTGCCCGGCATACGGATGTCCCCCTAGGGCCAAGGAGCGCACGGCGCTGCAACCCGACCGATGATTCGTTCGATGCCTATGCTGCGGCAGAGCTTACTGACCCCCGCTCACCTTCGGAAGATCCTTTCGACAGCCGGGCGTCACCCCGATCTGCCAGCATGACGCCATGACGACCGCATCATCCGATCAGCGGCCCGACCAGGGCACCATGGAGTTCTTGCAGACGGCGTTCGAGCCTCAGTGGCGCGAACCGCCGCTGGGCTACGACGCCGTTGCTGCGTGGGAGTCGGCGAACGGGGGCAGCCTCCCCGAGCCCTACCGGACGTTGGTCGCTGAGATCAGCAACGGCTACAGCCTTGGCCCCGCCGAAGACGGAGGCCTGCAGCCACTCGGGTGGCTGCCCGGAGACTGGCCCGACCTCGGCCCGCGCCAACCCGGCGCCCCCTTCCCGCTGACTGAAGCGTGGCTCTGGGAAGACGACGAGACCGTTGACCCCGCCGACGACGACCCGCGTACCGACGCTGCCTACAACCACGGATCCGTCGTGCTCGGCTCCGAAGACGGCCAATCGTTCTGGCTCCTGGTAACAACCGGGCCCAGACGAGGAGAGGTCTGGATGGTGGCCGATGTCGGCGCTATCCCCGTGCCCGCAGACACAGCATGGGGGTTCCTGCAATGGGTACAGCGCTGGCATGCCGGCAACGGCTGGTGGGACTAACCAGCGACCCCGACGCACCCACGCGCGAACGCAATGACCGCAGACTTGACCCGCTAACCACGTGAGGTGTCGTGCCCATTCCTCGCGGTGTGTCCGTTTTGGCCAAGCTGACAGCTCTCGTGGGGTGGGGGCGACGGCGGAACATCCCGGCCAGGTGAAGTGGCCTGTGTGCGTGACCGCTCGCCGGGGTCGGCGTTGAGCCGAGGTGACCATCATTCCAGCGGCCGCGGCCGTTGTCGTACCAGCCCAGCGCAATCGCCGCTCTCATCGCCGGTCGGAAGGAACCGGGGAGCCGCTCTTCGATGCCCTAGCCGCGCAGTGGCGCGCCCAGGGGCGGATGGTGCCCGGTGACCGCGACCGCGAATGGGTCGACACGGTGGTCCGCAAGGTCTGGCAGTCGACAGACCCATCGCCCTCACCGATGACGTGAGCCTTCCCTCCCCCCCGGAAGGTTCGGGTGTCGCCCCGTCAGGCGAGCCTGGTGACGGTGTGAAGTCCCGCGGGCTGTTGGACAGATCTGTCCCGGTTGATGCTTGACGGTCTCGCCACATCCTTGACGGTCGCTGCTCGTTGGACCCGGTGTGGCTGAGGATGGCGAGCAGGAGTCGGCGGACGACCGGCGGTGGATGGCCGAGCACCGGTACCGCGCGGTGCTCCAGGTGCTGGACGGGGTCGCGGTCGCGCAGGTGGCCCGCCAGGCCGGCGCCTCGCGGCAGTCGGTGTACACATGGGTCGAGCGATACCACTCCGGCGGGCTGGACGCCCTGATGGACAGGTCCCGGCGGCCGCATGTCTCTCCGCACCAGGTCGCGGCGGAGGTCGAGGCCCTGGTGTGCGAGTTGCGCCGGTCCTACCCGAGATGGGGAGCACGCCGGATCGCCCACGAGCTCGGCCAGCGCGGGCTGGTGCCGGTCCCCGGCCGCTCGACCGTCCACCGCATCCTGACCCGGCACGGCCTGGTGAACAACCAGGACCAGAACCACCGGCGCGTCTACCGCCGCTGGCAGCGTGACGCCCCGATGCAGCTGTGGCAGCTCGACATCATGGGCGGGGTATTCCTGGCCGACGGCCGGGAGTGCAAGCTGGTCACCGGCATCGACGACCACTCCCGGTTCATCGTGATCGCCAAGGTCATCGCCAACCAGTCCGGGCGGGCGGTCTGCACCGCCTTCGCCGAGGCCATGACTACCTACGGGGTCCCCTGCGAGGTGCTGACCGACAACGGCAAGCAGTTCACCGGCCGCTACACCAAGCCTGCCCCGGCCGAAGTGCTCTTCGAACGGATCTGCCGGGAGAACGGCGTCACCGCCCGGCTGACCAAGCCGCGCTCGCCGACCACCACCGGCAAGATCGAGCGCTTCCACAAGACACTTCGGCGCGAACTGCTCGACCACGTCGGCCAGTTCGCCGACCAGGGCACCGCCCAGGCCGCCATCGACGCCTGGGTCCACGCCTACAACCACGCCCGACCCCACCAGTCCCTCGCCATGGCCACCCCCGCCGCCGTCTTCCGCCCGACCCCGGCCGACCCACCACGGCCGGGGCACCAGGTCGACCTGCCATCCGTGGACCCGCCGCAGAAAGCCGCTGTCGAGGAACTGCTGGCACCGCGCCTGCCCGCGCTGCTGCCCTCCCCGCGCCTGCCGGTCGACGAGACGCAGATCGGCGCGGTCGAGTTCGAGGCACTCGTGTCGGCGATCGGACGGCTGTGCCTGCCCGGCGGCCAGCAACTGATCTTCCCCGCCGCACTGGGCGGGCGCACGACCACTGTCTGGGCCGACTGCCGCAGCATCTACGTCTTCCTCGACGGCGAGTTCCTGCGCACCCGCGCCTCCCAGTTCACCCCCGCCGACCTCAGGGCCCTGGTCGAACGCGGCGGACGGATCGCCGGCCCCGAACCGGCCGCATCGGCACTGCCGACCGCGCCGCTACCCTCCGCGGTGGTCGAGGTCGACCGGCTCGTCGGCCGCGACGGCGACATTGGCCTCGCCGGCGCGCGCGTCAAGCTGGCTCCGCACCTGGCCGGACAGCAGGTCACCCTGCGGTTCGACGGCCAGCTGATGCACGTCATCGCCGACGGCACAGTCGTCAAGACCATGCCCGCACCGGTCCCGGTCGAGAACCGGGCCCAGATCGGCGGCGCCCGCAGCCCCCGCGCCACCGTCATCCCGCCCACCGCCCAGGCCCTGCGCGCCCAGAGACGAGTACCGGCCGACGGCGTGGTCATGGTGGCCGGCCAGCGCCTGCGCATCGGCCGCAGCCACGCCGACAAGACCGTGGCCATCGTGATCGAGGACACCGTCTACCGGGTCCTAGACGGCGACACCGAGCTGTCCACCCACACCCGCACCAGCGACAAACCGATCAAGCAGTTCAGGGCCAATGCCCGCACGCACAACTGACGATTCGTCTGTCCAACATCTCCCGATGACGTCCAGCATCTACTGGGACCCGCCTGTCCAGGATCTCGCGGGATCTCACACCGTCACTCACACTCAGCAGGCATCAACCGGTGCATCCGGGCTCAATGTGTCCGGCTGGGCAGGCACACGGTCTGGCCGACTGCGGCGACGTTCTGCCCGATCATGTCGACGCGGGCGCGGGCGATGGCGCAGCCCATGCCGGTGAGCAGGATGCCGGAGTAGGTGCTGTCGATGTGGCCCATGCGCCAGAGCATCTCGGTGTGGTCCGCAGGCCGGTCGGCTTCGATGGTGGTGGCACCCACGGTGGTGTCGTTGGGGTCGGGGTTGAGTCCGGGGGTGGGGTAGAACCGGGCCCAGGCTCCCCCGCAGTGCGGGGAGTAGACCAGGCTGATCTCGCCCACGTCGGTCCCCGCCGGCAGTGTGCGGCCCCGCAGCTGCGCCTGCTTCTGGAGCAGCACATGGGCGCTCTGCAAGGTGATCTTGTCCTTGAAGCAGCCCACCAGTCCTGGATCGGTGCCGTCGATTACCTGCCCGGTAACCGCCGGTACGGCCGCGACCGAGGCCTGTGCCTGCGGCGGATGGCTGGAGTGATGGGGGGCGCCGATGCCCCAGGCAACACCGGCCGCCACCAGCCCCGCGACCAGCACGCTCGCCAGCGCCCACTGCCGGCCGCGACCGTGGCCGGTCCCGGTTGCCAGTACCCGGCCCGGCGGTGGAGGGTCGGCTGAAGCATTGCCGGCCGCAGGTGGCAACTGTGAGCGAAGAACGGCGAGCAGGTACTGCGGGCGGATCACCACCACGCCCGCTTGCTGCTCCTGCCCGCAGCGGGCGGCCTCGAGGGCGTCGGCTGCCTGCGTCCACCGCTCGCTCCACCAGGCCCAGTCCCCGCCGCACGCGCGAACGAACTCGCGGGTCACATTCCGTGAGGGCAACTGCCGCCCTGCGGCGGCCGCCGCCAGCGCGCTCTTGGACGCCGCACACTGCCGGGCCATCTTCCAGAACGGCCGGTCCCCCGCCAGCGCCCGCAACGCCCGTAACTCCGTGGCGAACCGCTCCACCGGCCCCGCCGCCGGATCCAACGGCCCCATACGTCGCCCCACCAGCGTCTCCCTTTGTGTTGGACAAAAACCCGTCCTCCGATTGTCCAGGACGCTTCACGCTGGACAATCCCCCGCCTAGACAGATGGCGCCAGGGGGGTGCTGCTCCCCGGAACTTCTCAGCTCATGGGAGAAAAGTATGAAGCGTGACATCTGTCCCTCACCGCGGGGCACTAGGGGCCTTCCGGGCACCGCGCTCCGCCGGGTCACAGGCATCGGCCTGGTCCTGGCGGCTGCCTTGGCAGTTCCGGCCTGGTCGGCACCGGGCGCACAAGCGCTCTCGGCGCCGGCGTCCATGACGCCCCTGCATGGGGCTGTGGCTGGGCTCCTGCCAACAACAGCAGAGTGTCCGGCGGAGCAGTCTCCTCGGTGAACGTCAAGGTCGACCGCTGGAACGACTGCGGTACTTCAGGCGGTTGGGTCGACCTCTACGACTCTGTCACCGTCCGCTGCCAGCATGTCGGCGACGTGTACGACCAGTACGGCGACAGCCTCTGGTACTACATAGACCCGGCCCACGGCGCCCGTGGCTGGGTACCGTCGACTGCAATCAGCGTCTACGGCTGGTCCGTAGCCACCTGCTGACGTCGTGGAGGTATCTCAGTCCTCGCGAGCCAAGCCGTCGGTGCGGAGACCGCTACAAGCCTTGGCGCCGATCGAAAAGGGTCGCCTCTGCAGGCTCCCTCTAGCCATGGCAACCTGCCCCGCGGGCGCGAGCCACAGGGCCGCGGCCCTCGACCCCCCATCCCGGCGCTTTGTCGCCATCGTCGCAAACAGTGGAGGTTCCATGCTTTCCCGGTTCTCCAGGCATGCCGCCAGTACAGCGGCAACGGCGCTTGTCGCCGGTACCGTCGTGCTCACGGGCGCCTCGAGCGCGTCCGCCCAGGTCTGCAGCCCTTTCCCCAGCTGCGTGGGCAAGCCCTACCACCCCGCCTCGTACGACAACAACCTGGCCGAGTGGAACGGCAGGCCCCTGGCACCCGGTAGTGCGATCGTCGGGTACGTGACCAATGCCCAGACGCTCTGGGTGGTGTGCCAGGCCAACAACGGGCCGACGTCGGACGGCGAAGTCAGCAACACCTGGGACTTCGCCTGGTCCGCGTACGCTGGCAGGTATGTGTGGGTCTACGACTACTGGATGAGCACCCCCCAGATCGGCTCCAACGGCTACTCACCCGGGATAGACCACTGCAACTTCTAAACCCACCGCCCCGCCCTGTCACCATCGCCCACGGCCGCTCAGGTGCGCTCAACCGCGGCCGGGCACCCTCTGTCAGCTACGACATGTGGCCTGGGCGGCGTGCTCGCATTGGCCGGTGGTCTCCAGCGGGGCGGCACTGATGGTCGGGTCGCCCGGGGGAATCGCACCCCCGGGCTCCCACAGAACGGAGCGTGACAGTCTCCCGTCACTCCGCTCCTGTCATCCTGATCACTAGAACCCCGGCGTCCATGCCCATTGGGCGAAGAGCCTCGGGTACTGGCGCGTGGCGCGTTTCCAGCACGCGTGGGCCTTCTTGAACGTCCGGAGCCGTCTGTATTTCTTGCGGATCCAGCGCATCAGGTAGGCGTTGATGCGCTGGAGGAGGGGATGCAGCGCGGAGCGGTAGAACGCCCCGTAGTACTGCATCCAGCCCCGCACCATCGGGTTGATGCGACGTGCGAGGTCGAAGAAGGTGAGGTGGATCTGCCGGTGGAGCCGCCAGGAGCGGACCTCCGTGCTGATCTTCTTCTGGGCGTCCTTGCTGATCGCGGGCAGGAAACCGGTGAAGTTCTTCCTGGCCCTGTTCCGCGAGCCGCGGGCTCGGAAAGTGAACCCCAGGAAGGTGAATGACGTGTGCTCATATGAGCCCCGCCGGTTCCCGTCCTTGCAGTACACGATCCGGGTCTTGTCGGGGTGCAGTCGCAGCCCGACTTCTTCCATCCTGTTCGAGAGCGCCGCCAGCACGTGGCGGGCCTGGCTCTCGCTGGCGCAGTGCACGACTGCGTCGTCCGCATACCGCTCGAACTGGATGCCCGGGTAGTTCCAGGCGAGCCAGGTGTCGAACGCGTAGTGCATGAACAGGTTCGCCAGCACGGGCGAGACCACTGACCCCTGCGGAGTGCCCCGGTCCCGCTTCTGCAAGGTGCCGTCGGGCAGTTGAAGCGGGGCGCGAAGCCACCGCTCAACGTACAACTTCACCCAAACGGCGTCGGTGTGAGCCTCCACAGCCTTGACGATGAGGTCCCAGCGGACGCTGTCGAAGAACTTCTGGACATCGAGGTCGATTACCCAGTCTTTCTTCCAGCAGCGTTGCCGGCAGCGTTCCACCGCGTCCAGCGCGGACCGGTTCGGCCGATATCCGTAGGAGTCGTCATGGAACACAGGCTCCACGCGGACTCCCAAGTGATTGGCCACCACGGTCTGCGCAACCCGGTCGGCGACAGTAGGCATGGTGGCTTCATACTGCCCCTCCTGCTGTGAGTGTTCGGGTTGTGAGGTCGGATTTCACGCTCTGGCCGGTAAGTTGGCGGCCGGTGGCCTCGTTGTCGCTGGTCCAGGGAATGCTCAGGCGGCCGTCGGCGGCGCGGTGGGCGTCCAGGTAACCGCGGGCGATCCAGTAGTAGACCGCGCCGGCGCGGATGCCGAGTCGGTCAGCGGCCTGCTGGACGCTCAGTTCGCCGCGCTCGGTAGCGGCGTCGGGCAGGGGGTGGCTGCCGGGGCCGGTGGGGCCGGGGTGTTTGGGCCGGTCCAGGTCGGCCCGCAGGTCTGCCGCGACCTGGTCGTTCCAGGGGATGGCTATGCGGCCGCCGGGTGTGCGGTGTGCGGGCAGGCGGCCGATACGGACCTGGTAGCGCACGGCGGCGTCGAGGACGCCGAGGCGGGCGGCGGCTTCGGGGATGCTGATCTCGTCGGTGCGGGCGGCCTGGGCGGGCAGTGGACGCCGCCCCGTGGGAACGAACTGCTCGGGGTGGGTGATCCAGTCCCGGCAGGCGGCCTCGACCTGCGCGTCCCACGGGATGCACCAGCGGCCCCCGACGTCTTTGCGAGCGGTCAGCCGTCCGCAGTGGATCCAGTAGTAGAGGGCGTGTTCGACCACGCCCAGGCGGGCGGCGCCCTGCTGGACGCTGACCTCGCCGGGCAGGGTCTGCGGCGGGGTGGCGGGGCGTGGGGTGAGGTGGCCGGAGGTGCCGATCTGACGTCGGCAGTCAGCCTCGACCTGCGGGTTCCAGGGGATGCACCAGCGCCCGCCGGCGTCCTTGCGGGCGACCAGGCGCCCGTGAGTGAGCCAGTAGTAGACAGCGTCGGCGGTGATGCCCAAGTTCCGGGCGGCCTGGTTGACGCAGATCTCCCCGCCGCGGAACGGGACCTGCGCGGGGATCTTGTAGGCGTGGCCCACCCATTTGACGGCCGCCACGTCGTAGGGGCGCCCGGCCCCGGTGGTCACATGGGCGTCGGCGAGCGCGGCGACAACCTGCTTGTCGCTGTGGCTCGGACGCAGGGCGGCGATCAGCTCCCGCGCCGCCATCGGGGTGCGCATCACCTCCGGTGAAGTCCGCGGCCGGGTCAGGGCCAGTTCGTCGCAGGCGCCGGTGTGCCAGCGGACCCCGACCCGCGCGCGGGCCCGGTCGGACTCGGGCAGCAGGGTCACATCCGAGATCAGTGTCCGCAGCAGGCGTTTGCGGTCGCGGTCCCTGGTGGCGGGTGCGTGCCACAACCCGGGCAGGTCAGCGGCCAGGGCCTGCAGGGCGGAGCGGTCTGGCAGCGCCGGTCTGGCTTCGCGGGCGGTGTTCAGGGCGGCCCGGGCCTGGTCGAGTGCGGCGAGTCTGGCCTCCCAGCGGGCCTCCAGGGTGCGGGCGACCATGCGGTTCTCCGGCTCGACGGCGGTGAAGGTGCGCTCGGCGCGGTCCGCGTCCCACTGGGCGCGCTCCACGGCCAGTTCGGCGGCGCGGTGCGAGCGGGTGCGGCGGTCGGCGACCTCGTCGGCTGCGGCCAGGGCGACCTCGATCTGCCCAGGGCTGAGGGTGGCCAGGAGCTTGGCAACCACGGCGTCGTCCACGATGTCGGCGCGGATCGAGCGGCAGGTCGGCGTGGCTTCGTGGTCGGCCCGGGAGATCGAGCATCCGTAGGCGGCCTGGCCGTCGTGGTGGTAACGGGTGGTCATCGGGCGTCCGCAGGAACCGCAGAACATGATCCCCTGACACAGCGCCAGGCCCTCACGCGCGGGGCGTGAGCCGTCGTGGGTGCAGTTGGCCTTCAGTTTCGCCTCGGCCGCCACATAGTCCGCCCAGGTCCAGTAGCCCTCGTGGTGGTCGTGCAGGACGACGGGCCACTGCTCGCGGGGCACCCGCGTCAGGCTGGTGCGCACGCTGCCGTCCGGCTGGACCCGGCGCCGGGTGGTGTTGCGGCCGTAGACATAGGTGCCCGCGTAACAGAGATTGCTCAGCACCCCCAGCGCCCGGGCGTGGGTGAGCCTGCCCCACCGCAACTGGCCTGCCCATGCTCCTCCGTAGGCGCGAAGCGGGAAGCGCCGGCCGACGAACGCGGCGACGACATGGTAGGCCGAGCCGCCGGCCGCGAACGCGGCGAAGACGTCGCGGATCGCGGCCTGCACCTCCATGTCCGGGTCGATCACGCACATGCCCTCGTCGTCGTAGAGGTAGCCCACCGGCAGCGGGGAGCGCAGGTCGCCGCGCTCGGCCGCGGCCCGCTTCGCGCCCTGCAACCGGCTCGAAAGGATGTGCAATTCGGCCTCTGACATGCTGCCTTTCAAACCGAGCAGGAGCCTGTCGTTGAAGTTGGTAAGGTCGTAGACCCCGTCGTCGTCGATCAGCAGCACGTCGGTCAGCCGCGCCAGCTCCAGCAGCCGGGCGAAGTCGGCCGAGGACCGCGCGAGCCGCGAGACCTCCAGACCGAAGATCGCCCCGACCTCGCCCAGGCAGACCTTCGCGACCAGATCGCGGAAGCCCTCGCGGACCTGTCCGAACTTGCCCGACAGTCCCAGGTCCGCGTCGATGACCAGGACGTCCTCGCGGTCCCAGCCCAGCCGGACCGCCTCGTCGCCCAGCGCGTACTGCCGCAACGTCGACTCCGTGTTGTCCCTGACCTGGACCAACGTGCTCTGGCGCAAGTAGACCGCCGCCGTCCGGGAGCGATGGGACGCGGTGATCTTCGAGGTCCCGTTCACGATCACGGCCGCCTCCCAACGCGGACTCGACCATGTTGGCCCACACCATCACCATCTCGACGCGGCACTGCGGTGACGGCGGCACGGACCCTCGCTTCCGCCCACGACAGGGCTGGTGCGCGACACAACTGTCGTAGCATCAGGATCCCTCCCCGCCCGTGTCGGCACCACGGCTCACCAGGGCATCCACCAGCGCACGCAGCGCACCGAGCCCCTCGACCGCGAGCCGGTCGCCACCCGGCTCCCCGCCGCGATCCGTCCACTCCTGCGGCAACGTCACGCTCCGGCCCGCGCCGTACGCGCAGACGAACACCAGTGCACCGCTCCGGCGCTTGACGAACAAGATGTCCAACTGCTGGCCTGCCAGCGCGTGGAACGGGTGGGTCACCGTCAAGGAACCCAAAGACTGCCTGGACGCTGCGGCACTATGCCGTGTCCGTCGGAATGCCGAGCATTCTCGTGCCCCCGCCGTGCTGCTTCGGAATCTCCACCGCACGCACCGGAGGGGGAAAGTAGGTCCCCGACGACATGCGGTTCAAGATCTTGTACAGGTTGCCCTGGAGATCCTTCTCGAAGTCGTCGATGGACCGCCCGTCCACACCCGATGCGCCCTTACTCCTCCTGACCTGCCGATACGCCTCCAGTACTTCCCACTTCGAAATCTCAAACGGCTTATCTGGTGACTTCAGCTTGTCCATCGGCTCCTCCCGGAGAACGTCCGGTTGACCAGACACACACAGCCACGGATGACCCGGCCCCTTCGCTCCACCCCCATTACAGGGGCTTCGGCACTACTACGAGCCGGTCCGCCAGCACCCTTCGCGACGGTACTCAGCCCCTTGCGGTTCAGCCGCTCGGGGCGCTCCCTCTCGCCGCCCTCCTTGGGCGACAGTGTCGAAGCGTGCCTTCCCACGATCCGTGCAAGACCAGCAGATCAGGCTCACGCCACCTCCGTGCCGGACACCGCCTGGCCAATAAACGGGCACCCGCCAGGCTTATCCCGGACCCAATCCTGTGGACCCGGTTTTGATGTCACCTAGATTTCACTAACGACACTTCAGCAATTGTTCACTCGCGTTCGTCTTCCTGATCCCCACCTGACGCCTCTTGGGCGCCTTCTCCACATCGCTCACCACGATCGCGTCACTGCTCTCGCAGCATGTGGTGGTTTGAAGCCTCCCCCCGCAGGGCGGCTCCGAAGGGCCAAACCTTCATCTCTTGCACAGCATTGCTTCCAGAACTTCCTACATGCAGGTCCTTTCGCATTCGTGGCACACAGGATTCGTGAAATTTCCCCAGGGTTGCTCTTCGCCTCGGTTCGTCCTGTTCCGCGGCGTTGCGGTGGCAGTGCGCCGCGGCGCTGCCGGCGCCGGCGGCAGTCGACGGGCATGACCACCCATCGTCGACTGCCGCCGTATCGTCCTGCAATCGGCGGCCCGCGACGTCCTCGGGAACTTGTCGCCTGTGGTGGCCGCAGGGAACCTCGCGGTCCAGATCCGAGCGTACGCAGCTGACCGGGTCCTGCCGTGCCGTGAGATCGCGCGCAGCCGAACGGACCCGCAGGGTGTATTCAGGCGCGACACAGTACGGTGCTGCGGGACAGAGGGACGTGGCGGTCGACGTCAGTGGTCGACGACCAGAACCGCGCTGTTGCCGGGAACGTCGACCACCACCGTTTTGCCGCCCGTCACCCTGACCGGCAGGGGGGACGGGCTGAACGCTCCGCTCCCGTTCACTCCGGATCCGGCGACGCTGATCGCCGTCGAATCGAGGGAAGGCGCCGTCAACAGGTACTCACTGGCGTGGCCGGCCGCCGAGCGAAGCGTGATGGTGGCCCTGGACGGCGTTGCGCCCTTGTTGTTCACGAACACGTTGTTGCCGATGCCCCAGGCCGTGATGCCGGTGCCGCCGGAGGTCGAGGCCGAGTGGAACGCGCCCGTGCCGCCGAGTACCCAGAGCAGTTCACCGTAGTAGACGCCCTGCACGCCGGTCGGGTTGAGCCCGTCGTACGCGATCGGCGAGTAGTTCAACGAAAACTGCGTCGAAGTGCCGCCGTGGAAGTTCACGCCGGCGCCCCCATGGCCGGCGACGCCCGCCATGAAGTCCAAAGACCACAGCGACGCTGCCTCCACGTTGCTCACCCCCAGGGTGCCGCCGTGGTAGAACGAGTTGGCTTCGGTCATTCGCCAGATGGGGATTCCATTGGTCGAGCGGGCACTGCTCATCGCGCTCTCGGCGTTCGGGAGCCTGCCGGAACTGTTGGAGGCGAGCATCGCGGGAATCGTGCCTGTGGTGTTTTTGCCGATGTAGAGGTGCGTCGACAGAATGGCGAGGCTGTTGTTCTTCTCGTCCGACGCGAACGAAGCGGCCCAGGCCGTCGAATCGCCGCCACCGGGACCGTCGAAGACCGCGCCCGGAACCTTCGCCCTGATCGCGCTGACGTAGCTGTTGTACGAGGCCTCGTAGCCGCTTTCGGTCGTGTAGAAGTTGGGTTCGTTGCCGATCTCGAACGCGCGCAGGCTGCTGCCCAGTGTCTTGGCCACGAAACGGGCTTCGGAAGCCGCGTTGGCTGCGGTGTTGGTCTTGAGGTTGATGCCGTAGATGACATTCCAGCCGGTCGCGCGCAGGAATGCCGCGAGTTTCACCACGTCGGCCGGGGCGATCTCGGTCGGCGACCCGCCGGCGCCGCTCGCGTTCCAGTTGACGATATCGCCGAGATTGCCGCCAACTCGCAGCGAACTCGGACCGAGTCGCTTGAACAGGTGCACCAGTGCGCTGTCGGCGGCGTCGAACAGA
>NZ_BBPM01000097.1 GCF_000787775.1 Streptacidiphilus carbonis
ACCCATGACGTGACCGGTGCCGGATCCTGTCCTGGACAGCCTGGATCCGACACCGGTCGCACCCCCTCCGACCGTCGCCCAGCGTCTCGAGCCCGGGCGGCGGTCGGTGCCAACCCGGCGCCCAGGACGGGAACGAGCGCTGGCTGCCCCGGCGACCGCCCCATCCTCCCCCCAGAGAGCGAACTTCGACATGTCCGCAGAGACCCAGGTGAAGCCCACCAGCCATCCAGCCGACGCCGTGCAATCCGGCCGGATCCACCAGCCGCCCAGCACGCCGGAGACGCTGTCGTTCCAGCGTTGCTCCTGGTGCGCCAGCCCCGTGTTCCCCGCCAGGCTGCTGTGTCCTGTCTGCGGATCCGCGGAACTGACGTGCGAACAGAGCCGCGGAACGGGTCGAGTGCACAACAACCGTGGGCACAGGAACAGCGATACCCAGCAGACCGCGCTGACCGTAGAGCTCGACGAGGGTATACGCATCATGGCGGTGGTCGAGGGCGTCGCGTTCAACTCCGTCGATGTGGGCGCCCGCGTCCGATTCCATGGAATGCGCACCGGGCCTGACCCGCTGCCGGTCTTCGACGTACTGAGATTTACGGAACCCGACGTCGGTGACGCTCCAGTCGCTCCGGTCCCTCAAGGGCATGCGAGGACCATCCGCCGAACTACAGCGCCAGAGGTGGCTGCTGCCCGTTTGCACTCCGGCCCGTCCATGTGATCACCGCTCAGCGCCTCGACCAATGCCCGTTACCGGCCCACGGTGGCCTAGCTCGAAAGATGGACTGTGATTATCAACGAAGACGTGTTCACGGAGTGGAAGAACCGAGAGGAGATCGCCGAGTCGATGATCCCGATCATCGGGGGACTGCATCGTGAACGGGACGTCACCGTCCTGCTCCACAGCCGCTCCCTGGTGAACAAGTCGGTGATCAGCATCCTCAAGACCCACCGGTTCGCCCGCCAGATAGCGGGTGACGAGCTCTCCGTCACCGAAACGCTGCCGTTCCTGCAGGCTCTCACCGCGCTCGATCTCGGCCCTTCCCAGATCGACATCGGCATGCTCGCCGCAACCTACCGGACCGATGAAAGCGGCCGCTCGGTGGAGGAATTCACCGCCGAGGCCGTCGCGGGCGCCACCGGCGCCAACAAACTGGAGCGCCGCGAACCGCGTGACGTCGTCCTGTACGGGTTCGGGCGCATCGGCCGTCTCCTCGCCCGCCTGCTCATCGAGAAGTCCGGTTCAGGCAGCGGCCTGAGGTTGCGCGCCATCGTCGTACGCAGGAGCGCCGGCGACGACATCGTCAAACGCGCCTCGCTGCTGCGCCGTGACTCCATCCACGGCCAGTTCCAGGGCACGATCACCGTCGACGAGGCGAACAACAAGATCATCGCCAATGGCACCGAGATCACCGTCATCTACTCCGACGCCCCGACGACGGTGGACTACACGGCGTACGGCATCAACGACGCCATCCTCATCGACAACACCGGCAAGTGGCGCGACCGCGAGGGCCTGGCGCAGCACCTGCGCCCCGGTATCGCCAAGGTGGTCCTGACCGCGCCCGGCAAGGGCGACGTCCCCAACATCGTCCACGGTGTCAACCACGACACGATCAAACCGGACGAGCGGATCCTTTCCTGCGCATCCTGTACCACCAACGCGATCGTCCCGCCGCTGAAGGCGATGGCGGACGAGTACGGTGTCCTGAGCGGCCACGTGGAGACCGTCCACTCGTTCACCAACGACCAGAACCTGCTCGACAACTACCACGACTCCGACCGCCGCGGCCGCTCGGCGCCGCTCAACATGGTCATCACCGAGACCGGTGCCGCATCCGCCGTCGCCAAGGCGCTGCCCGACCTCCGGGCGAGGATCACCGGCAGCTCGATCCGCGTCCCGGTGCCGGATGTCTCGATCGCAATCCTCAACCTGCGGCTCGCCCGAGAGACCAACCGCGCTGAGGTCCTCGACCACCTCCGCAATGTGTCGCTGACCTCGCCGCTCAAGCGCCAGATCGACTTCATCAGCGCCCCCGACGCCGTCTCGAGCGACTTCATCGGCTCACGCCACGCCTCGACCGTCGATGCCGGTGCCACCCGGGCGGAGGGAAACAACGCGATCCTCTACCTGTGGTACGACAACGAGTTCGGCTACTCCTGCCAGGTCATCCGCGTCGTCCAGCACGTCTCAGGCGTGGAGTACCCGACCTACCCGACCCCGGAGATCGGCAGGGGCCCAGCAGCCTGAGCCCGGAGGGGACGCCTCCCATGCACCGGGCTAGCGTCTGCCACTTTCGGCGCTTCAGCCCTCGACCTGCGGTCCTCGACATCTGGTCTCCGACGGTCGCCCGTCCGGCCGCAGTGGGCTCCAGGCCGGTCCCCGGCCCTGCCCCGGGGACCGGCGCGGCCGACCCCTGACAACCCTCCGGGGCTCGCCGGCAAGACCGCCGCTGAGCAGTACTTACGGGTTGGTCCAGGACGAGCGCCGGCGGGCGAGAGCGAGGCTTGTCAGCGTCGTGATCGCCATGGCGCCGATGCCGACCAGCGCCGCGGTGGTGTAGGCGCTGTCGTCGGGGAAGAGGTGGCCGGTGCCGGTGCCCGCGGTGAGGATCAGGCCGCCGGTGGCGCTGCCCAGGGAGTACCCGACGCTGCGGACGACATAGTTGAAGCTCATGGCGCTCGACGTCTCGCTCTTGGGGGTGACCGCCAGGATGACGCCGGGCATCGCGGCAGAGAAGCCGCCGACGCCGAAGCCGAGCACGCCCATCGCCGCGAAAAGTTCGGCCAGGTTCGACCGGGCCGCCGCGAAGAGGGCGAACCCGCCGCCGACCAGGACGGCGCTGCCGCCCAGGAGCAGGGGGTCGGCGATCCGCGTCCGGACTCGCGGCGTGAGCTTGCCGGCGACGAACCCCAGCGCCGAGAACGGGATGAGAACCAGCCCGGCGACGAAGGTCGTCAGCCCGAAGCCGTAGCCGGCGCCGTGGGGTGTCTGCGCGTACCGGGTGATGAGCGTGAGCAGGAGGTACATGCCGATCCCGCCGACGAACATGGCGAGGTTCGCCCCGGCGACCGCCGGGTGCCGTACCGCCCGCACATCGACCAGGGGCGTCGTGCTTCGCAGCTCGAAGACTGCCCAGACGCAGAGCAGCGCCACCGCGACGGCGGCGAGGCCGGCCGCCACGGCGAGGTGCCGGCTCCACAGATTCCGTTCGCCGGCGAGGAACAGCACCAGGAGCAGCGCAGCGGCCAGGACGACCGCGCCTGCCACGTCCACATGCGCAGTACGGCCTTCGGGGGCTTCGGGCATGGAACGCCAGGCGGTCAGGAGGGCGGCGGCGGTGACGGCCAGGCCGAGGCCGTAGGCGGCCCGTACTCCGCCGAACTCGGCGAGCAGTGCGGCCAGCGGGTAGCCGACGCCGGCCCCGATGATCGAGACCACCGAGATCAGGGCGATCACGGCCGTGCTGCGCTCCTCGGGGAGGTGGTCCCGGGCCACGCCCATCATCAGCGCCGTCAGCCCGAGCCCGACGCCCTGGGCTGCCCTGCCGGCCAGCAGCCACGCGAACGGCAGTGGTAGCACGGTGAGCGCGCTGCCGGCGACGACGACTGCCAGCGTGGCGAGGATCGTGGCGCGCCGGTGCCGGCCGGCTCCGAGTCGGCCCAGGACCGGCGTGGCGACGGCGCCGCTCAGCAGCGCGACGGTCAATGTCCACTGCGCGCTGCCCAGCGAGACATGGAACGAGGTCGCCACGCTGGTGATGAGCGGCGTCCCGAGGCTGGCGACCGCCGCCACGACCAGAGCGATGAACACCAGGGCGGGGACCAGCAGCCGCGCATCGGAACGTGCCACCCGGAAGGCCTTCACCGCGGCTCCCCCGACCGGCTGCCCGGTCACTGCTTCGGCCCTTCGCGGTCCTGGCTGTCGAGCTCTGCCAGATGCTTCAGCGCCGGAAGGGCCGCCACCAGCGCCTCGACCTCGTCGCCGGTGAGCTCGCCGATCAACCGCTCGAACGCGTGGACGCCCGCCTGGCGCCGCGTCCCGACATAGGAGGCGCCGGCCTCGGTCAGGCATACCAGCGTGACCCGCTTGTCGGAGGCGTCGCCCCGCCGCTCGACCAGGCCGGACTCCTCCATCACCCGGACCAGGGCGGTCATCGCGGGCTGGGTGACGCCCTCGACCGCGGCCAGATCGGTGATGCGCCGCGGGCCGGTCCGGTCCAGCGTGGCCAGCGTGGCGGCGGACGTCAGGCTCATGTCCCGGGGCAGGCGTCGCGCGGCCCTGGTGGCCAGGCCGTAGAGGGCTGCCCCGATGGCGGCGGGCGCGCCAGGAGCGGTGTCTTGACGACTCATGCTCGAAGCATAGCAGTTTTATATTCATCGTTTATGTAAATCATCGGATCGGCAGGTCAGCCGTAGCACGCCCTGCCGTGCCATGAACCAGGGTTTGATCCCAGGCAGTTGGGTCATAGCCGATGGGCGTTCCGGCCGGCCGGGAAGCTGACGTGCGCTCAGTTGGTCCTCGAGGACGGGCGGACGGGGAGGACCAGGCCGTCCGGCTCACTGGTCATGCCGCCGCGGGCAGGTCCCGTATGGGAACTACCGGAGAGAGGTCGCAGTCCGGACAAGGTCGGCGACGGCTCTGGACCGACTGTGCGGCGGCCAGGCGATCACGGTGGTGACCTTCGGCGCGTCCAGCACGGGCACGGCGGCGAGGTCATCGGGCAGTTGAGTTCGGCACGACTCCGGTGAGACCGCGCAGGCACGGCCGAGCGCGACGAGCTGCAACAACTGCGCGTGGTCGCGGACCTGTGGGCCGGGGCCGGGCGGGTAGGTGCCGTCGGGTTCGGGCCAGCGTGGCAGGGGCAGGCCGGGGAGCCCGGAGACGTCGGCCATGTGCACATGGGGGCGGACGGTGAGCGGATGCCCGGCCGGCAGGACCACAACCTGGCCCTCCGTGCTGAGTTCTTCGGTGTGGAATCCGGCCGTCGAGTCGAACGGCCGGTGCAGTAGCGCCACGTCGGCCCGGCCCTCGCGCAGAAGCCGTTCCTGCTCGGCCGGGCCGCACAGGGTGACGTCAATGGGGACCGCGGCGGGTTCGGCGGCGTACGCGTCCAGCAGTTTCGCCAGCAGTTCACGGGACGCGCTGGCCTTTGTGACCAGGACCAGGCCGGGACGGCCGGTCGGGGGAAGGGCGGCGCGGCGGGTTCGGCGCTCGGCCGCCTCGACCGCTTCGAGAACCGCCCGTCCCTCGGCCAGCAGCACCGTGCCGGCTTCGGTCAGCGTGACAGTGCGGCTGGTCCGATCCAGCAGCGCTGCCCCGAGTCGGCGTTCGAGCTGATGGATCGCCCGTGACAGAGGCGGCTGTGTGATCCCGAGCCGCTGCGCGGCGCGCCCGAAGTGCAACTCTTCAGCGACAGTGACGAAGTAGCGCAGTTCCCTGGTCTCCATCCGGCCACGGTACTCCGGATCAATACCTGGAAGGTATCGTTGCCCACCCAATCGGTCTTGGACCCCCGCCGGGGTCCGGGAGCAGCATGGTCCCCATGAGCGAACGAACGATTGCGCTGGTCACCGGCGCAAACAAGGGAATCGGTTACGAGATCGCCGCAGGCCTGGGCGCGCTCGGCTGGAGCGTCGGCGTCGGCGCCCGCGACGATCAGCGTCGCAAGGCCGCGGTGGAGCGACTGCGCGCGGCTGGCGTCGACGCGTTCGGCGTACCGCTGGACGTGACCGACGACGCGAGTGCGACAGCCGCTGCACAGCTGATCGAGGAACAGGCCGGGCGCCTCGACGTGCTCGTCAACAACGCCGCCATCACAGGCGGCATGCCCCAGGAGCCCACCCGCGTCGATCCCGCCACCATCCGCACGGTCGTGGAGACCAACGTCATCGGCGTCATCCGCGTCACCAACGCGATGATGCCGCTGCTGCGCCGCTCCTCCTCACCGCGGATCGTGAACATGTCCAGCAGCGTCGGCTCCCTCACCCGGCAGTCAGGGACCGCTGCTGAGCTGACGACAGGTCCAGTGGCCGTGGCGTACCCGCCGTCGAAGACGTTCCTGAATGCCGTTACCCTCCAGTACGCCCGGGAGCTGAGCGGCACGAACATCCTGATCAACGCAGGTTGCCCCGGCTACGTCGCGACCGACCTCAACGGCTTCCGGGGAGTGCGCACCCCCCAGCAGGGCGCGGCCATCGCCATCAAACTGGCGACCCTGCCCGACGACGGCCCGACGGGCCAGTTCTTCGAGGACGCCGGCGTAGTGCCCTGGTGAATTTCACGGCGGTCATCACCCCCGCAGCCACCAGGGGGAGACCGCGCGTCAGGTTCCCGACGGAGTCGGCCGCCCAGGCCGACGCTCCGGCCTCCACGACGCCCTCATTTCGCCGGGCTGGATCGTCATCTGCCGGCGACGCCTCAAGAAGGCCACCACATGATCGTGTCACGAGCTCCAGGGAATGGGTAGCGTTCGCATTCTCGTGTGCCTCGCAGTCGGGTCAGCGGTATCAATAACGGTCGCTGTCTCACGGGATGATACCGGGCCAGGCCTTCGGCCCGACATCATCGCCGCAACCCGAAATCCGTACCAGAACCCGGCGGCTATTCAGACTGCCAGGTCGCCAGGTTGAAGAGTTTGCCCTCCGGGTCGGCCAGCTGCGTCAGAAGTCCGCAAGGGCGACGGAGTCGGCGCAGTCGACGTTCACGGATGCCCAGCTCGCCTTGACGGTGGTGGTCACGGTTGGGTTCCTTGCGGTGGGTACGTACAGATGGAGTCGTTCATCCGGCGATCACGTCGAATTCGTTGCCCTCCGGGTCCTGCAGCGTGGTCCAGCGCATGCTGCCCATCTCGACGTCTGCCTTGCGGCTCGCGCCGAGTCCGAGCAGCCGCTCGACCTCGGCGTCCAGGTCATCGGTCAAGAGGTCCGGGTGCATCCGGTTCTTCGCCGACTTGCCCTCGGGGACCTGGGCGAAGTACCAGCACGGCCCCGTCCGGTCGGTCTCCTGCGTCCCGATGGACGCGAACTGCTTGCCCGCGCCTGGGTCCAGCTCCTGCCCGAGCACCTGCGCCCAGAAAGCGCCGAGCTCGGCGGCATCCGCGCAGTCGAAGGTCAATGCGTGCAGTCGGTTCGTCATGATTCCTCTTCTCCTGTGGTGGAAAGCACCGGCCAGCACACTTCGGTGATCAGGCCGTGCTCGTCGTTCGTGTCACGCGCGCCGATCACGTAGTTCTCCCGGATCGCGGTGCGGGTGGGGGAGGCCAGGCCTCGTTCGGCGACGAAGCTGCCCAATGCGGCATAGGTCCGATCGAGCTCCCGCAGCGGGCCGTGGTGCACCGCCACCGCCAGCGGGCCTTGCGGCAGCGTGTCCCCGACGTGGCCGGCGGACGCGCTGAGCGGAATGAAGGCGGTGACCTCGCCGACGTGGGACTCGAACAGCTCCGCGCTGTAGAGCGCGCCGTCCGGGCCACCACGCAGGCCGGCGTCCGAACCGATCTGGCGTCGCAGGTCGGCGAGGGTGTCGGGCAACCATTGGAAGACCTCGTCCCAGGCCACGCGCGCGGTTGCCGTCACGGCCGCGGCGGTGGCCGGGGTGTGGAAGGCGACGTCCAGTGCGGGTCCTCCACCGCCTTCCAGGAGTTGGCGCAGCGAGGCCACCGCTGTCTGTGTCTGCTCCAACTGGCGCTCCATGCTGCGTAGGTGGTCGGCGATTACCTTCTCGCGCACCAGCGGATCGGTCGCCGTCAGCACGAGCTTGACCCGCTCCAGCGGCATACCCAGATCGCGGAAGCGTCGGATGAGCTGGGCCGTGGGGGCCTGCGCCGTGGCATAGAACCGGTATCCGCTGCTGGGATCGATTCGTGCGGGGCTCAGCAGCTCCAGATCGTGGTAATGGCGCAGCGCCTTGACGCTGACGTGAGTCAGTCGGGAGAACTCCCCGATGCTCAACAACGCAGCCATCAGCTGTCCCCTCCGTTCCAGCGGACCGGCCGAGGACATGCCGCCCCGGAATCCAGCAGCCCCAGCTCCGAAGCACCCCGCTCAGCCACCAGGCCTGCGAGGCTGACGGGTTCATTCAGCGTCCTCATCACGGAACCTCCTTTCAGGTGTCGTCCCGCCGATGGCACGACTCTCCGCTCTCCCGCTACAGGAGGGTCAACAGACTTGATCGGTTTCTTGGGGATGCTGCCCCCTGGCGCCCACCGCTGTCATCATCACGGCCTGTCGGACCCGGTGTCCTGATGGACGGTGGTGCGCGATGGAGCGGGAGCGGGCGCAGGCGCAGGCAGTGGCGGTCGTGGCCGAAAGAGCTGGTGCATAGAGAATTGGCGAAGACCGCCGCGTCGGCATCCCGGGCAGGTTCGCATGGTGCTGTCCATGGTGATGGCCATGCTCACCGTGGTCGCACTGCTCTGCGGTGTGTTCAGTCTCTATGTGGTCGGCCGCCCCGGCGTCGTGGGCGACCCCAGCCGTCGGCGTCGAACCGCTGGCGCGCTGGCGCGCTGACGCGCTGGCCGCTGACCGCTGACCACTGACCACTGACCGGTGATCCCACGGGCCGCAGGTCAGGGCGTCTTCCGGTGCTGCCGGTGCGCCAGCAGGAGGCCGACCACGGCGAGGACGGCTGCGGCGGCCTCGGCCACCAAGGAGAGGGTCTTCTCCGGATACCAGATGGGTTCGTACATGTTCCGCAACGGCCCGAACGCGCCGACGTCGACGTAGCGGTACAGCAGCACCGCGCCCACGCCGCCGGCGGCCACCAGCAGCGCGTACGCCCATGCCAGCCGACGCGTGCCGAACCCGATCATCAGCAGCGCTGCCAGGGCGGCGGCTGCGGCCTCGACGCGGAAGAGCTGGCCCTGGCTGATCCCGCTGCCGCCGAAGTCGTAGGTGGGGGCCAGGTCCGCGTGCACGTAGGCGTCCACGGCGAGGCCGGCGGCGGTGAGCAGCCGGAGCGCCCACAGTGCGGCCACGGTCCAGGCGGTGAGGCGAACGCCGCGAGCGGCAGCCGCGTGGTCAGCTTGCACGACGGTCACCCCCGCGGGTGCGGGTCCAGCAGGTGGTTCCGCTGGTGGTTTCGCAGGTGGCGGGGTGCATGTCGCCATCCCCTTTCACGGGGTCGGACCCCGGCCGGGATCTGTCTCCCGGCCGTGGATACGCCGGCCGTGACGGTTCGGTTCACTGGTGCGCCGGGCGGTCATCATGTCCGCGGCAGCTCGACGAGCAGTCGGCCGGAGTCGTCCAGGACGTCCATCCCGCTGATGTCCTGCGGGCTGATCGAGGTGGAGGCTGGGATGTTCACGCTCGTGGAATAGCCCGAGGCCCAGGTGGCCGCGGTCTCGCTGCGGCCGTCGCGGGCGTGCACCACCAGATGGCAGGTGACGGCCGGTGGCAGCCCGGCCAGCTTCAGCTGCACGACGGTGCCCGACTGGCCGGGCGTGAGCGTCGCCGACGCCGACACGTGCGTGACCGGGCTGGTGGCGGACACGCTGAGCGCCGGAGGGGAGGCAGCTGGCCCGGACCCGAAGGCTCCCAGATAGATCCCCACCCCCGCGCCCACGGCCGCGACGGTCGTCGCGGCGGCGGTCAGCACCCGTCTGAGCCGCCGGTGGCGATCGCCGGCGACGGCGAACGGCTCCGCATCCGTTCTGGCGGCGCCGACCGAGGTTGACCGCTCGCCCGATAGGACGTCCCGCGTCGCGTGCCGGGCCACGGCGGCCGCGGTCTCGGGCAGCTCCTCGAAGGCCGTGTGCCGGAGCAGTCCGACCAGTGGAGCCAGTTCCACCAGCTCGGCCCGGCAACGCGCGCAGTCGGCGACATGCCGCTCGACGGCTTCGCGCTCGTCCCGGTCGAGGGCCCCGAGCAGGTAGGCGCTGAGGGCGTCGTTCTCATGGCACGCCATGGTGCTGTCACCCCATCCCACCTGCGATAGCACAGTTAAGGGAGCCTGCGAGTCGGTCGGCACGGGCGAGTACGTGGGCGAGTGCCGGTCTTGCACGTTCGCTCGGGTGCCACACCAGGGATACGCCAACCGGACGCAATACGTTCAAAATCGGGCAGAGCCATATGAACCCGGTGTCACCGACGTGCGTATCGCAGAACAGGACCCGCCTCGCGCGGGCTCGCGTACCGACCGCTTCGCACCGGGCGGGGCGGTGGTTCCAGCGGAAGAAGCGTGTCATGAACCGTGTCTTCGCCATCGCAGCCGGCGCGGTCGCCGTCGCGGCCCTGGCTGTCGGATGCAGTTCCACGACCAAGAGCGCGGTCTCCCCGCCCGCGTCCAGCGGCGCGTCGACGTCCTCCGCCGCGCTGCACACGCAGAACTCGACGTACGGGCAGATCCTCGTGGACGGCTCCGGCCGGACCCTGTACCTGCTGACGGCAGACTCCGGTTCGAAGTCGAACTGCAACGGGACCTGCGCGTCGATCTGGCCGCCCGACACCACGAGCGGAACACCGAGCAACAGCGGCGTCACCGCCTCGATGGTCGGCACGACCACGCGCACCGACCACACCAGTCAGGTCACCTACAAGGGCCACCCGCTGTACACCTTCGCCCACGACACCAAGGCCGGTGACGTGAACGGCGAGGGCATCGCCACCTTCGGCGGGACCTGGTACGTGGTCGGCACCGACGGCAACCCGATCATGAGCGCCCCCTCGACCCCCGCGCCGAGCACCACGGGCGGCGGTGGCGGCTACTGAGGCCGGCCGCGAACCGGCGCCGCGAACACCCTCGGCCGCCTGCGGGATCGGCCGGGCGGCGGCGAACCCTCCTGCTGCATCCGGCTGGTCCCGGGGCCGACCATGGCGTGCCGTCACCGGCCTGTCGGGACTGATGCCTAACGTGGCGTCGGATTCGTCCCGACTTCTGCTCCTGCCCGGTCACCGGGCCGGGCCCACGGAGGAGTGTTCGTGAGACTTGGAACGCGCGCGCGAATGACCGCGCTCATCGCGGCGGCCGGCGTCATGTGCGCCGCCCCCGCGGCCGCCCGTACGCCGTTCGTCGGACCGCTGCACACGGTGCGTGACATCGCGTCGACGGTCCCCGCCAACGGGGATGTGAACCCTTACGGCACCGCCCTGATCCTGCGCACGCAGGGGGAGCTGCGCGCAGGGAACGTCCTGGTCAGCAACTTCAACAACCGCAAGAACCAGCAGGGCACCGGCACCACGCTGGTCCAGGTGAGCCCGCACGGCCACGTCACGCAGTTCGCACGGATCGCCCCGGGCCGCCTGCCCGGCGCGTGCCCCGGCGGCGTGGGACTGACCACAGCCCTGTCGATCCTGCCCGGCGGCTGGGTCGTCGTCGGCAGCCTCCCCACCAGCGACGGCACCTCGGCGACGGCCAAGGCCGGCTGCCTGCTGGTACTGGACGACCACGGCACGGTCCGCCAGACCATCTCCGGCCACGGTATCAACGGCCCGTGGGACATGACCGCCCACACCCGTGGCGACCAGACCGACCTGTTCGTCACCAACGTGCTCAACGGCACCGTCAAGGCCGGCACTCGGGGCACACACCGCGGGACCGTGCTGCGGCTGACCCTGTGCACGCGGGACCACGACGTACCGCCGACGCTGCTCTCGACGACGCAGATCGGCTCGCGATTCGAGGAGCGCACCGACGTGGCGGCGCTGGTCATCGGCCCGACCGGGGTCGGCCTGGGACGCGACGACACCCTGTATGTCGCCGACACCCCCGGCAACCGGATCACCGCGATCAGCAACGCCTCGACACGCACCACCGACGCCGGCACCGGCCGGGTCGTCACCGCGAAGGGCGCCCTCAAGGGTCCGCTCGGCCTGGCCGTCGCACCCGGCGACGAGATCCTCACCGTCAACAGCGGCGACGGCAACCTCGTCGACACCTCCGCCCGGAACGGAGCACAACTCGCCCACCGCCCCCTCGACATCTCCGGCTCACCGGCGGGCGCCGGCGCGCTCTTCGGCCTGGCGATCGACCAGCGCCGCAACGAGGTCTACTTCGTCGATGACGCCGTCAACAAGCTGGAGGTCCTCCAGGCCCCCTGACCCGCAGCCGGAGATCGGAGGTGCGCTCGCTGACGGATCGTCGGCTCAACGGCGGGCGCAGTCCGGCAGCACGGCGTCTTGCGTCGAACGGACCAACCGACTGGGGAACCGCGAGCGGGCCTGGCCGTTTCCGCGGATCCGACCGGGGTTCCGTGAATGATCCTGAGGCCGTGAGCATGCCTCAGCCTGAAGTGGCGAAAGGTGGGTGAGCTTCGGAGGCCACGGGCTACTGTCTCCGGATGGAGATCACAGCTGAGGCGGCGCGTCGCTTTCTCGTTGCTCGACACTTCCTGTCGCCCGGGCGGTCTGTGGAAGGAGGCCGCGACGGGGTGCTGGAGGTTCTGCGGACGCTCGGGTCGATCCAGTTCGACCCGCTTGCCGTCGCCGGCCGGAATCACGACCTCGTTCTGCACGCCCGTGTCGCCGACTACGAGCCCGCCTGGTGCGACCAGCTGTACCAACGCGGTGAGATCTTCGAGGCGACCAACAAGGCGCTGTCGTTCATCCCGACCGGCGAGTTCCCCTGGTTCCGGCTGGGCTTCGGCCGTAAGGGGCCCCGCTTCCACAACGCGATCCTCGCCGACAACCCCGGGGTGGCCGAGCGTGTGATCGAGCGCATCAGAGCAGACGGCCCGCTGTCGACGCTGGATTTCGAGCGTGAGCACGGGGCGGCGAAGGACTGGTTCGGGATGCCGGAGAACGTCGTGCGCGCCGTACTCGAGGCCCTCACAGTCGAAGGCGTGGTGGGCCTGGCACGGCGCGAAGGCAATCGCCGGTATTACGACCTGCTGGAACGGCTGCTTCCGGCCGAGGTGCTCGGGCAGGTGGTACCCGAGCGCGAACAGCTCCTGCACAAGATGCTGTCCCGGTACCGGGCTCACGGCCTGCTCGGCACCGGTGGTGCCGGCGGAACGTTCGACCGCATCGCCCCACCGACCTCGACCCCGGAGCGGGTCGGCCGCAACGAGCTGCGCAAGGAACTGGTCGGCACCGGCGCGCTCGTTCCCGTCCAGGTCCAAGGCGTACGCGGCAAACGCCTGGTCCTCGCCGACGAGTTCGTGCTGCTGCAGGCGCCGCCGGAGCCGGCCCCGTCGGTGGTGTTCATCCCCCCGTTCGACTCACTGCTGTGGGACAACCAGCTGCTCGCGAGCCTGTTCGGCTTCGAATACGTGTGGGAGGGCTTCTTCCCGCAGGCCAAGCGCCGATGGGGCTGGTACGTGCTCCCGATCATGTTTCGCGACCGCTTCGTCGGCCGGTTCGAACCGCGGATCGACCGGGACCGGGCCTGCGTGGAGGTGCTCGACCTCTGGTGGGAGGACGGCTTCTCGCCCAGTGGCGCGAACGGGTTCGTCGACGCGATGCGCGACGCCTTGAGCGCATACCTGCGCTTCGCGGGCGCGGGCGGCCTCGAATGGGCGCCGCACCTCGGCCGTGAGAAGCAGCTCTTCCTCACTCATCTGTAACCGAGACCTCGCCCGAAGGCCAGATCGACGGAATCCGCATCACCCGGACGCCTGAACGCGAATTGGGTCTCGCTCGGAAGCCATGGCCGCGAGCGGCTGCCAACTCGCGGGAACGTCGCGCATGACCAGAGCGCAGTCCAGGGCCGCACTTCCCGGGGGGAAGCGGTCCGGGTCGTCGAAGAAGGACGACGCGGCGGAGCGTACCCGGCCGGCTTCCACGTGCCAGGCGTCCGTCCGCAGTTCCATGCCGTCCAGGTGACGGCCGGAGCTGGTGGCTGAGAAGCCCTTCGCCCCGCCCTGGAAGAAGCGGGAAGCCTCGGCGAGATCGGCGAAGAGCTCGCTGCCTCGCAGTTCGTCGGACGACTCGACGGTGACGTCCACCCTGGTGTCGCCATCCCATGTCGCCAGTGCGACATGCATCTGACCGGGGGTCTCGTGCACCTCGAAGTCGGCGCGCCCGTGTTCGCCGGGGAACAGGCGGCCTCCGGCCCAGGCGTTGAGCCGCGAGGCCGTGTCGCGTCGTGGGATGTAGACGCCGGTCTCGACGCCGTCCGCCCCGTCCCACTCGACGGCGATCCGATGAGCCGCGTTCTCGCTGCGCAGTCCGAACGCATGGGGTGCCCAGGCAGGTCGGACACTTCCCAGGCGTAGCAGGCAGATGCCCGCGACCGCGTAGCCGTGCACCAGTTGAGGGCGTAGTGGCCCGGGGAGCAGCCGTGCCGCGACGTCCGGCGCGACGCGGTAGTTCACCAGGAGCCGTCGTTCGATGATGCTGGCCAGTCGCGGCTGTCTCATGATCCCTCGCTCTGCGCCCCGGGGCGCCATCTGGTGTGACGAAGCACCATCTGCTCGGGGCAGACGGCGCTGAGGAAGCGACTGATGCAGGTAGCCAGACGATCGCCGTCCAGCGCGTAGATGATGCGGTTGCCTTCCCGTCGCTCGGTGACCAGTCCCGCTCCCCTGAGCACGCCGAGATGTCGCGAGATGGAGGGTGCGCTGATCGCGAACCTGGCGGCGATCTCACCGGCCGCGAGTTCACCGCCTCTGAGATCCTCGAGGATCTGGCGCCTCGTCGGATCAGCGAGGGCCCGGAAGGCCCCCGCCTCGTCCTGTGCTTGTGCCATGGTAGATATTTAGCACCTTAGCTAAGTACCGAACAAGGGCCCGAGTGCTTCCGTCCGCGGAGGTGCTGTCGACCGCTTCGGCTCGGCCTGCCAACCGAGCCGCTTGGTCACTGTGACGCCCAGTCACGGCTCCACGAAGAGTGGATCAGACCCGTCTGCCGTGTCCCCTGACACACAACCGCCCGGCCCGAGGGCGCGCGTTTTTTATGGCTGGTCGGCCTCGACTCGGGAGCGTTGGGGCAACGATGTGGGGTCCGCAGGATTGTCCCTGGTGAGGTACTGGGGAACGGGCGTGTCGTCGGCGCCGGTGTCGCGCACCAGTCCGTAGCGCACCCTGCCGTTGGCGGGAACGGGAGAGGGCGGCTGGGTGATGTCGTCGATGATGCTGGTCCGGGTCGTGGGCCCGACGATGAGGTTGTAATCGGTCCCTCGTTCGTTGAGGTGCAGGGTGACTGTGCCGTCGAGGTAGTAGTACTCGTTCTGCCACATCTGCTGAGCGCCCTGGGGCACGGTGCTGTAGCCCAAGACGGGCTCACCCATCCAGGTGTGCCCGTGTGGTGCCCAGGGCCAGGTGTCGTCCATCCGGTGGCCACCCCCGGAAGCCACATGGAACAACTTGCCCTTGAGCCCGGTCCAGGTCGGCATCTGGATCTGCCCGGGCCCGCGCGTGAAGTACTCGACCTGCCAGTCGAGCATGAAGTAGCCGCGGCCACTGATCGTCAGATACTCGCCGCGATGGGCCAGGAGGTAGGTGCCGCGGGCCTCCGGCTTGGCGTAACTGCCCGACATGGCAACCGGGCCGGCCTGTCGCCGTTCTGGAAGCGGCGCAGGACGCGCGTCGGGCGCGGGCGCACTGTCGACCTGGTCGACGGTCTGTCCATATATCAGGGAGGGGCGCGGGGCGGTCGGGCTCGGCAGGACCGGGGGCGCTGGTGAGGTCGGGTGCTGTGCAGCGGTGGGGGTGGCGGACGGAGTCGCGGGTGCGGCTGTCGCGGGTGGTGGGGCCGTTCTATGGTCGAGGCCGTAGCCGGCCGCGGCCGCGCCGCCCAGCACCAGCGCACCCGCGGTCACCAGTGCCATGGGTTTGGCCGTCAGATGCCGGCCGATCCTGGCCACGCGCAGGCCGGACCGGGACGAGGGTCGCGCGGCGTCGACGGCATGCGCGGCCGCCGCGTGCGGGGTTCCCGCTTGGTACAGCAGGCTTGTGGCGAAGCCGGCCGGCAGCGGTACGAGTGCGATGCCGGCGAGCAGCCCCTCGGCCGGGACCAGGTCCAGAGAGCGCTGCGAGCAGGTGGGGCACTGCCGGATGTGACGGCTGATTCGTTTGCGCCACACCGCGGCTGGTACACCGTCCCAGGCCGAGGTGAGCGACATCAGATCCGCACAGGGTGGTGAGGACCTCAATGCGCGCACCACGGCCCTGGCCGTGTCCAGTCGGGCTTTCATCCGCTGGACCCGCACGGCGGCGTGGGCCGGCGTGAGGTCGAGGACGGTCGCGAGTTCCTCGCGGGTGAGCTGGCCTGCCGTCTCCAGCCACCACAGCGAGAGCAGTTCACGCTCGTCTGCCTCCAGCCAGCGCGTCGCCTCGGCGACCTCCCGGCGCTGCCCGGAGAGCCCGAGCCTGAGGATTGTCACATCGACGAAGTCGGCGGCCGGGTCCGCTGTGCCGGACAGTTCGTCGCGAATGCCGACCGCTGTCCGCGTCTGCTGGCTCCGCCAACGTTCGCGGACCTTCTGCATGGCGATGGCCACCATCCAGGAGCGGAAGCTCTCGGGTCGGTGCAGGCTTTCCAGGCCGCGAACGACCTGCAGCATCGTCTCCTGGACCACGTCGTCCACGTCGATGTGCCCGTCGAGGGCCCGCCCGGCGATGTTGTAGACCAGCGGAAGGCAGTGCCTGACCAACTTGTCGAGCGCCTGCCGGTCGCCGGCACGGGCCGCCGTGACAATGGCGACGTCCGCGGTGTAGTCCACGTACATGCGTGCACCTCGGCCGCAGGCCCTGGGTGCTGTCAGCCGAGGCCGGTCGACAGCGCCCAGGGCCGGCGGAAATCAGGGGCGAGAGCGGGAACGCGGGTTGTCGCCCCGCATCTCGCCGGTAGGAACGTGGTTGCCCAGGCGGAACATATGAACGAAGGCCGCGACTGGGGACCGGTGGCTCCGGTGGCGGGACTGCGAGTTTGTCAGGTCATCCGCGAGGCGTCCGACTCGGGGCCGTCCGGCGTCGTCGCAATCGCAGCAGGCCCCCTCCCAACACCACCAGCGTTGCCCCTGCAACGGCCAGAACCGGAGTCACCGAGCTCGCCCCGGTGCTCGCGAGGGAGGCTCCCGGTGCAGCGGCCTTGGCCGTCGGCGTCTCCGGGGCGTTGCCGGCCGCGTCGGTCGCTACAGGGGTGCTCGGGGTCGCTCCGGAGGATGTACCCCCCTCCGAGGAGGATGCGGACGGGGGACTCGCCGCGTCGGCGTCCAGGACCACGCCGGGGATGCCGCTTCCGGCCGGGTGGACGTCGCTCTCGACCTGCTGCCAGCTCTTGGGAGCGACACCGAGGTTGTACCTGCCGTTCTTGCCGTTCTCGGCCTCCTGGCAGGTGACGGTGATCGTCCCGTCCAGGTAGTAGTACTCGTTCACCCAGATCATTGGAGTGCCGGCGGGCAGCGTCTCGTAACCCGTCGACGGCTTGCCCATCCAGGTCTGCCCTGCCTCGCCCCCCGGGACAGGAGCGTCCATGCGGTGGCCGGCGGACGCGACGTGCATGAAAGTGCCCTGCCGGTCGGTGAAGGTGGGCATGGACACGGTCCCGGTGCCCCTCCAGTACTCGATCTCCCAGCGGAGCACGAAGTAGCCCTTCCCTCGCAGCGTGACGGTGTCACCGCGGTGGAAGAGCAGCCACTGACCGCCGAGGTAGCCCTTGACCGGTGCGACCCAGTGGCCGCTCACCGCGTACACGGCCGTCGCCTCGGCACGGTGCGGCACCTGTCCCGCCGGCACGGCCGCCGACGAGGTGCCCCCGGTCAGCATGCTGAGTGCGACCGCTGCGAGGGCAGTAGCCATCCGTGTAGTGCGCAAGAGGTCTCCTTGATGAGTGTCTGTATCGCCGTGAGCCCATGACCCCGCTCAACGGCCTGCAGTCAGGAGAGCGGTGAAACCGTGCGCGATAACCGAAACCCAGCAACGAATTTCTCGGAGACGATCACAGCAGCGCGCCAGCGGACCAGCCAGGTTGAAACCGCCCCCAGAACTCCCCTCGCGCAGCAACTTCGCCGCCGACTGAGCACCTGGACGTGAGCCTGGAGTTCGCCCGCATGCGCAAAACTCCTCGGGCGCGGCGCCCCCTGGTGTCGCGGACGTGGCGCAGGGCCTCGATCTTCCGGTGGTCGCGGACCAGTTTCGCGAGCTGGGCGGCAGCGCCCTGCTCGGCGGTCAGGCCGGTGACCGCGTAGACGGTGGTGATGATGGTCTTGCCGGTCTTGCCGGTCTTGCGGTCGATGCGGCGGAGCTTGATCTGGACAGTCTGGCGGGCTCCGGGGAAGAGCAGACTGCTGACGGTGCAGGCCTTGATCCGGCGGATGTCGGCACGGCCGTGGCCGGTTGCGCGGATGCGAGTCCCACTCCCAGACCGTCCAACCTGGCAGATCGTCATGATTCGGATGCCCCGCGACTACGCAGAAGCCCTGCCCCGCCGAGGCCCTGCCGGCCAGCCCTACGGCTTCGTCAGCCCGGCTTGACCGCCAGCGTCGCAAAGTAGTTCGACATGTACTGAGCGGATGCGTTGGATTGGTGCGGCGCTTCCGCGAAGCCGGTGAGAACGAACCCCGCGGCGAGTTGCCCGCCGATCTGGTCGGTGAGGGTGTGGCTGTATTCAAGAGCGGCATCCGCGCCGAACTTCGCGGCGCGTTCCTCGGCGGAGTAGTGCGTGACATCGCTGTAGGGCAGCTTGTGCACGACGATCAGCTCGTCGCGCTCGTCGAGCGCCTCGTGGTCGAACAAGTACGCATCGGGGTTGAGGAAGCCCACGAGCAGAGTTCCGCCTGGTCGCAGGACACGGAAGCACTCACGCCACACCGCTGACAAGTCCGGTACGAATAGGTTGGAGACCGGATGGAATACGACATCGAATGTTGCGTCGCCGAAGGCGCTGAGGTCGCGCATGTCGCCTAGGACGGTGCGCAGTTCGAGTCCGTCGCGCTCCGCCACCATCTGGTCCTGGCCGAGCTGGCGGGTTGAGTTGTCGAATACGGTGACCCGCGCCCCTGCGGCGGCGAGGATCGGGCCCTG
>NZ_BBPM01000096.1 GCF_000787775.1 Streptacidiphilus carbonis
GGGGCGGGGTGACCGGTACGCAGCCGCCGCGGGCGGCCCGCACGCAGGCCCAGAGCAGCACCGAGGCGCCGGGGAGCCAGGGTTCCCGGGTGTCGGGGGCGACGATCCAGCGGTTGGGCCCCTCCGGGGCGTCCGCCATCCGCTGCACCGGCGGGACGGTGATCGCGTCGCCGGCGCCGTGGCACAGCACCGGCGGGACATTGCGGGCCCACTCCTCCCAGACCAGCAGGGTGCGCAGCCGCTGCGCGGCGCCGACCTCGGCGAAGACCAGGATCCGGCCGCGGTGGGTGGCCACCGGGCCGCAGCCGGGTCCCGACTCCCACAGTTCGTCGAGCACCCGCCGGCCGAACAGGCCGGGCAGGTTCACCACGTCGAAGGTCCGCCCGCAGGGCAGCACGGTGGGCGCCCAGGGCCGGGACTCCCACAGGGCGCGCATACTGCGCGGGTACTCGCTCGCCGACGCCAGCCAGGCCTCCCCGGCCACGGTGACGTACTCGATCGATTCATGCGTCCACATGTCCACTCAGCTTCTCCTCGCCAAGCCCGTGCGCCAGGGGCGACCGACCACGGGTTCGCGTGGGGGTCCGGGGGTCGCTCCCCGAGAAATTGGAGCCACGGATCAGTGGTACTGCGGCGGGAGATGGAGGGGGCGGGATACCGGGAACGCCGGACAGACCGAGCGGGAACGGCGTATTCTCCCGGGCATATGCCAGGCGGGTCGTCAGCCGATGCGGCGCCGGCGCAGCAGACCGCGTCCGTGCTCGACCATCTTCGCCGCGTAGTCGGGGGTCCAGTCCGCGCGGGCGGCGATCTCCTCGAACGTCAGGCTGTCGAAGCGGCGGGTGTCCGCGAGTTGGGCCGCAGCGATCGCCTGGAAGTCGCTGGCCCGTTCCGCCGCGGCCCGGAACGCCACGGTCAACTCGGTGGAGCGGCTCAGCAGTTCCCGCGGGTCCTCGATGTCGTCGAGGTCGAAGAAGTGCTCCTGCTCCGGCTCCGCGAGGCCGGGCTCGAAGAGCAGCGGCGCGGGACGGAGTCTCCGCTGCGGCGAGCGGTCGGCGGGGGAGTCGGGCATCGGGGGCACCTCCGCGGTGTCGGTTGGACGGTGTCGGTTGGAAGCGGTTGCAGGGCTGTGCCGTCAGCCACTGCTCATTGCCATCAGCCATTGTGAGTGCAGGCAGCCAGGGAGGGAACAGGGCCTGCCGTTCCGCTATTCCCGGGTGTTCCCGCAGGTCGGGTCGGTACTGCCGGTGGTCAGCCGGGTACGCGGTGTTCGCTCAGGTGCTCGAGGACGGCGTGGTTGGCGGTCCAGCCGTCCGGGAACTTCACCGTGACGCCGAGTTGCACGGGCTCGGTCGAGGGGTGCTCGTCCAGCAGTTCGGCGATTCCGGCCCGGGCTACGACGATACAGGCGTGCCGGTGCCGGGAGGCAAGTACGCACAGCCGCCCGGTCTCCAGATGGAAGGCGGTCGCGTCGGGCCGGCCCGAGAGCGGGTGCAGTACGACGGTGACGTCGTACTCGCGCCCCTGCAGCCGGTTGGCGGTGTCGACGGTGACCGCGTCGGCTCTGTCCGCCGACCCGCCGTCCGCCGACCCGCCGTCCGCCGCGCCGCCGTGCACGGGGACGCCCAGCGCGGCCAGCGCCGTCCGCACCGCGGCGGCCTGGTCGCGGTGGGCGGTGCCGACCGCGATCCGGTCGGCGGTCAGCGGGGCGCTGCCGCGCTCGGAGACCGCCGTCCCCCGCCGGTCCAGCAGTCGGCGCACCACGGCGGCGACCGCGCGGACCGCCTCCGGGTCGGTGCGCACGGTGTGCCGTGCGGGCAGTTCCAGCAGGCCCCAGCCGGACTCGGCCGCCACATCGACGACCCGGTCCACGGCCGAACCGTCCCCGGGTGCGGCCAGGGTGAGCCTCCGGTCGCCCGGGCCGGTGCCGGAGCGGAACGGCGCGTAGGGGTAGAAGGCGGCCGAGACCAGCGGCGCCGCCGAGGCCGGCAGCCGCCAGGACACCGGCAGCCGGTGCGGCACGATCCTCGGGTTGTGCGCCAGCAGGGTCATCACCGCGCTGCTGGACGGGTCGTAGCTCAGGCCCGCCCACTGGTCGGTGCCGACGATGGAGAACGGGTCCAACTGGCCCGGATCGCCGACGAACAGGGCCCGCTCGAACAGCCGGGCGACGGCGAGCAGCGCGTCGGAGCGCATCTGGTAGGCCTCGTCGACGATGGCGTGCCGCCAGGGGTCGACGTCCTTGACCCACTGCCACTTGGCGGCGGTGGACACCACCACCGAGCACTCCAGCAGGTCGGCCGGCTTGGTGGAGGCGGACACGGCCGGATGCCGCAGCGCCTCGGGCGCGGGGGCGGCGTCGCTGCCGTGCAGCCGTCCGACGGTGAGCGCGGCGTCGGCCGTGGCCAGCCGGTCCACCAGGTCGTCCACCTGGCTGTTGGTCTGGGCGACGACCATCAGCCGTTCGCCCGCCCCGACCAGCTCCCGGGCGGCCCGGACCACCAGGGTGGACTTGCCGGCCCCGGGCGGAGAGTCCACCACGGTGCCGCGCTCGGTGCCGTGCAGGGCCGCATCGAGGATGGCGGCGACGGCGCGGTCCGCCTCGGCGCCGGGGTCGCCGGTCTCTGCGGGGGAGAGGGGAGGCACGGGTCAGGCCCCTTCTACTGGGTCTGCCGGGACCGTTCCGGCCCGGGCGGCGGGCGGGCCGCCATGGGTCCACGGGGTGTCCTCGGGCTCGGGCAGCGGCGCGGACTGACGAGCCGTCAACTCGAAGAGGGTGAAGCACACCTGCTCGCCGGGTTCGGGAACGCTGCCCGGCTCGGGCTCCTTCTTGCGGCCCATGCCGTTCAGCAGCCGTACGGTGACCAGCCCGGACGCCGGGTCCGCCGAGACCAGCTCCGCCTTCTGCGCGGCCGGACCGCCGGCCCGGTACAGCTCGCGGCCGGCGTCCCCGTGCGGCCGGTCGTCGGTGCGCAGGGTGACCAGCGGGCGCGGCTTGGGGGTGCGTCCGGTGGTGTCGTAGGCGGGTTCGACCTCGACCACCACTCCGGCCATGGCCTCGCCGGAGAGCCGGTGCTCGGCCATGGCCAGCGGGTCGTCCAGGGCCTCCTGGATGTCCAGCCGGGTCTGCTCGCGCTCGCGCTGGGCCAGCTTGCGGGCGGCGGTCACCGCGTCGTCGCGGACCGGCTGCGGGGGCTCACCGGCCGCGATCCGGTCCCGGTGCGAGGTGTAGGACCAGCGGTCGCCCTCCCAGCGTTCGGGCAGATGCGCGGCTGCGGGCAGGGCGCGGAGCAGGTCCACCCCCTGCCACATCCGCTCCCAGGTCGGCCGCAGCACGGTCTCCAGCAGCGCGGCGATGTCGGCCTCCCGGGCCTGTGCCGCCACCGCGTCGCCCAACTGGCGGGCGGCGTCGTAGCGGGTGATCGCCGGGGCCAGCAGGCCGCTGTCGAAGCGCGGGTCGGTGGTCGGCCCGGCCGGCGGGCAGAGCAGCTGGCCGCGGTCGTCCCTGGCGGTCTCGGCCCGCAGCGCGGCCTCGGCGCCGGTGAGTCCGGCGGGCGGGGCGATCCAGCCCAGCAGCGCGCCCAGGTGCTGGTCCTCCAGGCGGCTCTGCCCGGTGGCCCAGTGCCGTCCCAGCAGGTCGGTCATGGCGAGCAGCAGCGAGGAGCCGGGGACCTGGGCCCGGTCGCGCAGCTGGGTCAGCCAGCGCCCCAGCAGCGGGACCCGGGCCGGGGCGGGGTAGGGGCCGGGGTCGGGGTCTTCCGCGGTGCGGCGGAAGCGGGTGGAACGGCCCAGCAGGCCCAGGAACTCGACGGCGGCGGGGCCGGGGACGAGCAGCTGCGGGGCGTCCGTGCACAGCTCGCGCACCTGCTCGGTCTTCTCGCCGGTGGCCGGGTCCTTGACCTCCTTCGTCAGCAGCTCGACCTGGTCGCCGTACCCCTCCAGCCAGGGCAACAGCTCGGCGGCGAGATCCGCGAGCAGGGCGAACCTGCGGTCCCGGTCCAGCGGTTGGGGGAGGCTCAGCAGCACCGGCGACTCCCGGTCCTGACCGAGCATCACCGCCAACGGCGCCCCCGCCTCACCGGCGGCGGCCAGCGGCACCAGCACCATCGGCCGGTCGGCGAGGTGGCGGTGTCGCACGGTGGCCAGCGGCACGGCGCGTCCGTCCCGCACCGCTTCCATCCGCGCCAGCGTGCCGAGCAGGCTCACTCAGGTCCTCCGGTGGTGTCGGTTCGACCGGCCTCAGCCGCTGCGGGGTTGCGCAGGGGTACGGGGCGTCGCGCCCCGGGGGGTTGGAGCATGGGCCGGTCGGCGAGGTGGCGGTGCCGTACCGTCGCCAGTGGCACGGCGCGTCCGTCCCGCACCGCTTCCATCCGCGCCAGCGTGCCGAGCAGGCTCATCGGTCGCCGCCCAGCGCCGCGCCGCCCAGCGCCTCGGCGCGGAGTGCGGCGGCGCGGGAGAGGCGGAGGGCGGATTCGGCGTCGCCGTCGTCCTGGCCCGGGGCGGCAGCCCCCTGCGGCGGGGCCGCGGCCGCGGCCAGGGCCCGGTCGATGGTGGCGAAGCTGCCCAGCTCGCCGCGGACCCCCCGGCCCAGGGTCTCCACCGAGCCGGCGCAGCGCGCCTCGGCCCGGCAGTGGAAGCCCAGCTCGCAGGCGGAGAGGCAGTCGGGCGAGTACACCGCCGCCAGCGCCCCCACCGCGGCGGTCAGCTGCCCGTCGGAGCGGTCCTGGCCGAAGCCGGCGTCCGGCGGGAGCGGGTCGAGCAGTTGCTCGACCCCGGTGAGCCGGTCCAACTGCCGTCGGGTGACCGCCATCGGCTTGCGGACGTCGACCGCGGCCGCGGCCGGCTGGTTGCCGAAGTCCTTGGGGCAGACCAGCAGTGCGGTGCTGTCCGGCGAGCCGGCCAGTCCCCCGGGCTCCTGGTAGGGGTCCCGGCTCGGCTCGACCCCGGCCAGTTCGGCCGCGGTCTCCCGCAGCGCGAGCACGTACACCGCCGCCTGCCGGGCCGCCGCTCCGACCTTGGCAGCGTCGGCCCCGCCGTCCAGGATCGGGAAGGACTTGATCTCCACCACGGTCCAGCGGCCGTCCGGGCGGACGACCACCAGGTCGGGCTCCAGATGCGCGGCGGAGCCGGCCACCTCAAGGCGCAGCAGCGGCTGGTCCAGCACCGTCCACACCCCGGGCCGCGCCGCGGCCGCGGCCAGCGCGGCCCGGGCGCTGGCGACCCTGCCCGCCGGCAGCTTGGGGTCGCCGACCAGCTCGGCGAACTCGACCGGGGCGCTGTCCTCGGGCAGCCGCAGCTCCTTCCGGAGCAGGTCCAGCAGCACGGTGCAGCCGTCGGCCTTGACCTTGCGCTCGAAACCCAGCCCGCGGCTGATCGCGAACGGCGACTGGCCGAACGGCGCCGGATTCCCGAGCCGGGTCGCCAGGTCGGCTTTGTCCACCCCGGCGGCGTCCAGCACCGCGCGCCGACCGCAGCCGGGATTGGCCGCCAGCGCGGCCAGCGCCCGGGCGTCCAGGCTGCGTTGCGGCGCGTCGCCGCGGAGGCCGGCGAGCCGGCGCTCCAGCGGGCTCGGGGTGAGTCCGGGGGGACCTGGGGTGACGTTGTTCATGGTGCGGATCAGTCTTGCACCCGCCACCGACAACGGGGGACAGGCCGGTCGTCACTACGGCGTCGACGCCAGCTCGGACATGTGTGACCGCACGGTGCACGTCACCGACGACCCGTCCGCCGTGAGCGGACTGCAGGTGCACTCCGGCACGGGCGATGGGTGAGTCCTCATCGCCTCTTGACGGAACGGTGCCGCACCGGTCAATGCGGGCTGCCGGACCGGGGCCGAGGCCGGAGTCGGAGTCGGCGCCGATGCCGGTGCCGGGACGGCGCTCCGGGTGCGGGCCCGTACGTGTGTCCGGCCGCTGACGGATGCCCGGAACCCGTCGGTGAGCCGCAGCGCCGGGCCGGTGAGCACCGCGCCCACGCCCAGCAGCACCGCGCCGGCCACGCAGTCCAGCAGGTAGTGGTTGCCGGTGCCCATCACCACCGTGGCGATCATCAGCGGGTAGAGCAGCCCGAGGGTCCGCACCGTGCGGTCCCGGGCGAAGCGGAACAGCAGCAGCCCGCACCACAGCGACCAGCCCATGTGCAGGCTGGGCATGGCCGCGAACTCATTGGTCATCGAGCCGAGTCCCTTGGGCGCGCTGGCGGCCCCGCCCCACCAGCCGACGGCGGCGTGCTGGGCCATGGTGTCGGTGAAGCCGTAGGAGGAGGGCATCAGCCGCGGCGGTGCCGCCGGGAAGAGGATGAACCCGACCAGGGCCAGCGCGGTGGTGATCCCGAGCCAGGTCCTGGCACTGCGGTACTGGTCGCGGTGGTGCCGCCACAGCCAGATCAGCACCGCCGGGGTCACCAGGTAGTGCAGCGTCGCATACACGTAGTCGGCGGGTACGCCGAGCCACTGGTGGCCGCTGAAGACGGTGTTCAGCCAGCGCTCCGGGTCGAGGTGGAGCCACTGCTCCACGTCGATCAGACCCCTGGCGTCCCGCACGGCCTCGTCCAGGCCACCGCTCACCAGCAGCCGGCTTCCGTCGTAGGCCAGGTAGATCGCGGCGACCAGCAGCAGTTCCAACTGCCAGAGCCCCGATCGCCTCCTGAGAAGGGTGCGTGCCATGACTACTCCGACGTCCGAGCGAAAGCGTACGCTCTACCGTACGCTGTACGTTAGGAAAAATCATCCCGGGGCCACATCCGGTTCTCACCGAGGGCCGGTAATCTCCGACACAGCGCTCCATGGCGCTCCACAGCTCTTTCACGGATCTCAGGTCGGCCCCCAACTCAGCCTTCGGAAGGCCATGTCGCAGTCAGTGCCCCGCCGCCGTGCCCCCCGCAACTCCCTCAGCGCGGAGTTGATCGTCGACCGTGCGCTGTCACTGCTCGACGACAAGGGCATGGAGGCGTTCTCCATGCGCGCCCTCGCCGAGGAGCTCGGCGTCGGCACCATGGCGCTGTACACCTACTTCCGCGGCAAGGAGGAGCTGTTCCACGCCGCCCGGGACCGGGTCCTCAGCACCTACCAGCCGCCGTGCACCAGTGGCCGCTGGGACGAGCAGCTGCGCGCCGTCTGCCTGTCCATGTACGAGCTGTTCACCGGTCAGCCGTCGGTGCTGCAACTGCTGGCCGAGGGCCAGGCCGAGGGCGATTTCGCCGACGCCGCCTCGGTCACCATGGAGCGGGTGGTGGAGCTGCTGCGCGGGTCGGGACTGGACCGTCAGGCCGCGGCCCGGGCCGCCGGCACCGTCATCGGCTTCACCATCGGCTCGGCCATGCGCCAGGTGCGCGAGTGCGGCAAGGAAGGGCAGCTGACGGCCAAGACAGAGCTGCTGCGCCGCCGCTTCGCAGCGCTGTCGCCGGAGCGCCACCCGGCGCTGACCGACCTCTCCCCCGAACTCACGGTGGCCCGCGAGGACGGACCCGGGCAGTACACCTTCGGCCTCGACCTCATCCTGTGCGGCCTCCGGGACCTCGCCGCGGCCGGAGCGACGGCGCCGCAGTCCTGATCCGGCTGCGGCGCAGGGTGCGGGGATCAGGGATCATGGGCGGGTACACGATGTCTGCACCGCCACTCTAGGGAGATCCCTGTGCCCTCGCGCATCCTTCTGGTCCGACACGGCGAGACCGCGTGGTCCGCCAGTGGCCGGCACACCGGGCGGACCGACATTCCGCTCACCGAGGAGGGCCGCGAGATGGCCCGCCGCCTCGGCGACCGGCTGAAGCGCGAGCCCTGGGGCGGCCTGCCCGAGGCGGAGATCCGCACCAGCCCGCTGCTGCGCGCCAGGGAGACCTGTGAGCTGGCCGGCTTCGGGGAGCGCGCCGTCGATGCCCCCGACCTGCTGGAGTGGGACTACGGCAGCTACGAGGGCATGACCGGCCCGGCGATCCGGGCCGGGGACCGGCCGGGCTGGCTGATCTGGCGCGACGGCGTCCCCGGCGGGGAGACCCTGGAGCAGGTCGCCGCCCGCGCCGACGCCTTCATCGACTGGACCGCCGAGCACGGCGGTGTTCCCGATCCCGGGACCACCGTGATGCACAGCGCCGACAGCGATGTGGTCGTCTTCGCGCACGGCCACTTCCTGAGGATCCTCACTGCCCGCTGGCTGGGTCTCCCGGCCACCCACGGTCAGCGGCTCAAGCTGGGACCTGCCACCCTCTCCATCCTCACCTGGGAGTACGGCGCCCGGGCCGTCGAACTCTGGAACGACGGCTCACACCTGCGCTGACAGAGCGCCGGCCGGACGGGGTGGCGGCCCTGACGGAGTACCGGTCCTGACGGGACCTCAGCTCGCCAGGGCGATGTCGTAGCGGTTGACGAAGTCCGACACCTCCGGCACCGCCTGGTGCGGGCGGAGCCGGACCGCGGTGTCCGCGATCATGGACCGGATCCGGGTGGAGCGCACCTCGCCCAGCAGCGAGACCACCTGGCAGCCGCTGTCCGCCGCGGCTGCCAACTCGCCCCGGCCCAGCTGGTCGTGGGCCAGCTCAGCGGTGTAGAGGGCCCGGTTGCGGACGAAGTGCGGCTGCTGGAGTTCTATGGCGCTGCGGGCGCAGCCCTCGGCCCGCTCCCACTCGCCCAGCGCCGACCAGCACTGCGCCTCCAGCCCGGCCAGCTCGGCGTCACCGTAGAAGGACATCCACTCCGGATCCGCCTCCGCGGGGCCGGCGGCGTACAACTGGTGCGCCAGCAGCAGCGAGCGCCGACAGGCGCCCCGGTCCTGGAGCTGGGCCCAGGCCCCGGCCTCGCGCATGGCCAGCAGCGAGCGGAGCCGCTGCGAGCCCAGCCCCAGGGCCACCTGGTGCGCGGCCTGGGCGGCCCGGACCGCCTCGCGGGGCCGCCCGGCGTCCCGGGCCAGGAAGGCGCTGTTGCAGAAGGCGTGCGCCTCCAGCGCCGGATCGTCGGCCATCCGTGCGGTGGCCAGGGCTTCGGCGTAGAAGGAGCGGGCGTCGGCCAGCCGGCCCGAGTCGTGGGCGAGCCAGCCGACCGAGATCGCCAGCTCCCCGGCGGCGGACTGCAGCCGCTGCTCCACCCCGCGACCGTAGGACCCGCAGTTGAGCAGCTGGTACGCGGTCCGCAGGACCCGCCCGGCGCGGTCGAAGAGGGCGTCCCCGCCCTGGACGTCGTCCAGGAGCCGGATCTCCCTGACCGCGTCCTCGACGCTGCGGGCGTCGGCGGCGCCGACCTTGCCGCCCGGGGCGACGCAGGCCGGGCCCGGGGTGGCGGCACCGGCCGGTAAGGGGTGGTCCAGGCCCAGCACGGCGGCCATGGTGGCCGGCGCGCCGGACAGGAACGTGCGTCGGTGCACGTCGTCGCTCTCCTCGTGGTTCCGGTCCGCGGTCTCCCACCTGTCAACCGCCCGTCTGCCTCCGACGCGCGGTGCGAAACCCAGGTCCTCCAGGGAGGAGCCCGGGAACATGTGCTGGAAGACCCTCTCGTACGCGTAGTTGGGGCACCTGATGGCGCCGGACTCGATCCGCCCGACATAGCGCGCGTCGCAGGAGACGTGCTCGCCGATCTCCCGGCCGGCACGCCGTACGGCGGTGGCGAACTCGCCGGCCGAGCGGTCCCCGCGCAGCGCTCGCATCACCTGGTTGGGAGTCCGATCGGGCATCTGATCGGGAATGGTGAGGGTGTTGGTCATGGCGGCCCCCTTGCTCTCAGACGCCACGACAGTACCCTCTGCAACGATTCGAACACTCAGGGTTTCTGGACAAACCGGGCACGCATCGGAAAGATGCCATGAAATGCCATGGTCTGCCAGGCATGACGACCGTGGCCCCGGAGACCCTTCAGCCGTTGTGCATGGCAGTAACCGCTGACACCACTCAACGGCGAGCGGTCAATGACGGAGGCGTCCATGTTTGAAGCGGAATCCCCTTCCTCCTCCTGCGACCTGGTCACGGTCCCCGAGCGGCAGGGGCTGGAGACCGTCGACATCCTGCGGCTGCGCGGGGCCTGCGGCCCGGTGCTGCACGAGGACGCCGACGCCACCCTCTCCTTCCTGGTCCCGGCCGGCGCGGTGGACACCTGGCACCTGCCCGGCGGCTCGTGCACGCAGGCGCTGGCGCCGGAGGACGACTGCGCCTGGCTGCTGCCGCCCTCCCCGGAGCGCGAGCTCACCGATCCGGCACAGCTGTGCGCGGCCCTCGGCGAGGCCGCCAGAACCCTGGCCGCCTCCGGCTCCGACGGGGCCTGACCAGCGGATCCCGCTCCACCCGCGGGCATACTGGGCGAGTGGCCCGGAAGCAGCAGCACCCCACGACGAAGACCCAGAACACGACCGAGCAGGTCGGCTCGGGGCTGGCCGAGCTGGTCCCCGACCGGGACCGGCCGAACGCCTGGACCCTGCTGCTGGACGGCACGCCGCAGTCCCACGTGGACCTGGACGACCCGACCCGGCTCTCGTTCGAGTACCAGCGCAGGTTCGGCCACCTGGTCGACCTCGCCGCGGCCCCCCGGCAGCCGATCACCGCGCTGCACCTGGGCGGCGGCGCGCTGACCCTGGCCCGGTACGTCGCCGCCACCCGGCCGCGCTCCCGGCAGCAGGTCGCCGAGATCGACACCGCGCTCACCGAGTTCGTCCGGCGCACCCTGCCGCTGGACCGGGGCTGGCAGCTCCGGGTCCGCGGCGGTGACGCCCGCGAGATCCTGGCCCGCAGTCCCGAGGCCCAGGCCGACCTGGTGGTGGCGGACATCTTCGCCGGCGCCCGAACACCCGCGCACTGCGCCTCGGTCGAGTTCGCCCGGCTGGCGGCGCGGGCGCTGCGCCCCGAGGGACGCTATGTCGTCAACATCACCGACGGCGGCCGACTGGACTTCGCCCGCGGCCAGGCGGCGACCCTGCGCGAGGCCTTCGCCGAGGTGGCGCTGATCGCCGACCCGGTGGTGCTGCGCGGCCGCCGTTTCGGCAATCTGGTGCTGGTGGCGGCCCGGCAGCCGCTGCCGCTGGACGAGCTGACCCGGCGGATCGCCACGGATCCCCACCCGGGACGCATTGAGCACGGCCCCCGCCTGACGGACTTCCAGGCGGGGGCCGTGCCGGTCCCTGATGCCGGCGCGGGCCCCTCACCCGCGCCGCCACCAGGCGCTTTCACTTTCTGATCGGCCTGCTGCGGCCAGCTGTCACGCGGTCCTCAGGAGACCGGCTTCAGCTTCAGGACCAGGTACTCGTAGGCCTGGCTGTTCGGCGAGGGGTTGATGAACGGGTTGTCCGAGGTCGGCCAGCCGGTGAAGTTGGCGGAGCTGTACTCGTACCAGGCGGCACCGTAGAGCACCGGAACGGCGGGGACGTCGTCGTTGAAGATCTGCTGCAGGGTGTCCAGAGCGGTCTTCTGGGCGTCGGGCGTGGTCGCGTTCTGGTACGCCTGGATCGCCGCGGTCGCCTTGGAGCTGGTGTAGCGGCCGAAGTCGCCGGCCGCCGTCTTGCCGACGTCGGCCGTGGTGCTCGGGTCCAGGATGAACTGCAGCCGCTGGAAGGCGGTGACGCCCTGGCCCCAGTGCAGCGCGGCGTCGTACTTGCCGGTGGTGATCGCGGCGTTCCAGGTGTCGTAGGTGAACGCACCGTTGTCGTTGATGTCGAAGCCCTGTGCGTTCAGGCCCTTGACCATGGCCTGGGCGTCACACCAGTAGTCGCTGAAGGAGTTGGGGTCGATGATGGTGAACTTGATGGTCTTGCCGTTCTTGGTCCACTTCCCGCCGACCTTGGCGTAGCCGTCGGCGGTGAGCAGCGAGCTGACCGTGCTCGTGTCGGCGTTCGGCTTGAGGGTGTTGGCCGTGGCGCTGGAGACCAGGGCCTTGTCGACGTCCGAGGCGATCAGACCGCCCGAGGAGGTGGCCGGCAGCTCGTAGTTGGTCTCGCACTGGCTGGCCAGGGACTGCCGGTCCACGGCGGCGCTGATCGCCTTGCGGACGGCGACGTCGGCCAGCGCGGGGGCGGTGGTGCTCTTCTGGTTCAGCAGCAGCGAGACCGTGTTCGCCGCGGGGAAGTACGGAGCACTGCTCTGGAACAGGTGGTTGTGCGCCGGGTCCTTGGCGACGAAGACGCTCTGGACGTTGTTGATGTCGTTGCCGGCCAGGTCGATCTGGCCGGAGGCCAGCGCCAGGGTGGCCGCGTCGTTGGTGGCGTAGGCCGGGAAGGAGATCTCCTTCACGGCCGGGGCGCCGCCCCAGTAGCTGGGGTTGGCCTTGTAGGTGACGTTCTGCGAGCTGAACTTGTCGACCAGGTAGGGGCCGGTGCCGATGGCCTGTGCCGAGGTGATCTGTGCGGTGGCCGGGTTGCTGACGCTCGACCACAGGTGCTGCGGCACGATGACCTGGTTGCCGATGGCGACGAAGTTCGACGCCTGCGGGGTGGAGAAGTTCATCACCAGGGTGTTGGAGTCGGGCGTGGTCATGCTGGTGGTGGCGGGGACGCCACCGGTGTTGGCGGCGGCGGTCTTCTGCAGCAGCTCGAAGGTGAACTTCACATCGGCTGAGCTGAAGGCCTGGCCGTCACTCCACTTGACCCCGGACTGGAGATTGATGGTGAGGGTCTTGTTGCCGTTGGACCAGGCGTAGCTCTTGCCGAGCCACGGAATCGGCGGCTGGTCGGACTTCAGGCTGTTGAACATGAACAGCGGCTCGTACGTCAGCGAGATGGCGTTCTCGTTGGCGCCGAAGGCGTTGCCGTCGAACGGGTTGAAGTCCTCGTCGAAAGAGGGGACCGGCTTGTCCTCGATGACCAGGGTCTTGGTCGAGGAGCCGGTGCTGCCGGAGGCGCTGCTGCTGCTTCCGCCGTTGCCGGTGGCGCCGGAGCTGGTGCAGGCGGTGAGGCCCAGGCCCACGACGGCCACCAGGGCCAGGCCCTTGATGGTGGTGTTGCGACTCATTGCGTACGCTCCTTGTGTCCGGCCGACGAGGTATCGGCCAGTGGTGAGCGGCCATGACGTCTTATGTCATGGCGTGACGGGTCTTGATTGGGTGGTTCCGAACGAGATCGCGTGCGTTACTGCTGTCGCCTGGTACTGCGCTTCGGACGGTGGTTCCGGACGAGTTGCACCTCGCCCGGGATCGGGCCCGACGGCGCCGGGGCAGAAGGCGGACCCCGGCGCCGGCCGGGTCTGGCTGGGTCTCCCATGTCGTCGACTCCTCGTTGAGTACGGACGTTCGGTTCGCTCGGGACTCGCTCAGAAATCCTTGGCGGCGTTCCCGGCCGCCGGCGGATTCGTCTTGGGCGCGTGCTCGGGGCTGTGCAGCCAGCAGGCGGCCACCTGGTCGGTGGCGACCGGCAGCGGCGGCGGCGCGGCCTCCTTGCAGACCGCCATCGCGAACGGGCAGCGCGGGTGGAACCGGCAGCCGCTCGGCGGGTTCACCAGGCTCGGCGGGGCGCCGCGACCGCGCAGCACCGGCGGATCGGTCCTGGCCGGGTCGGGTGCGGCGCTCAGCAGCAGCTGGGTGTACGGGTGCGCGGGCGCGTCGGTGATCTGGGTGGCCGGGCCGGACTCGACGACCTGGCCCGCGTACATCACCAGTGCGGTGTCGGCCAGGTAGCGGGCCGAGGCGATGTCGTGGGTGACGTAGAGGATGGCCAGCCGCTCGCGTTCGCGCAGCTCGTCCAGCAGGTTGAGGACGCCCAGCCGGATCGAGACGTCCAGCATCGAGACCGGCTCGTCGGCCAGCAGCACCCTCGGCTCCACGGCGAGGCCGCGGGCGATGGCGACGCGCTGCCGCTGGCCGCCGGAGAGCTCGTGCGGGTACTGGTCGATGAACCGCTCGGACGGGCTGAGCGAGACGCGTTCCAGCAGCTGCCGGGCCTTGGTGTCCAGATCGTCCCGGCTCGCCCGCTTGTGCAGCTTCAGCGGGCGCTCCAGGTGGTAGCGGACGCTGTGCACGGCGTTGAGCGAGGAGAAGGGGTCCTGCAGCACCAGGTGCACCAGCCGGGTGTACTCCCGACGGGCCTTGGCGCTCCGGCCCACCGGCACGCCGTCCAGCAGCAGTTCGCCGGAGGTCGGGGTGATCAGCTGGGTCAGCAGCCGGGCCAGGGTGGACTTCCCGGAACCGGACTCGCCGACCACCGCGGTGACCGTGGCCTCGGGCAGCGCCAGCGAGATGTCCTCGACCGCGTGCACCACCTGGCGGGTGCGGCCGGGCCCGAACTGGTGCACGGGGAAGTGCTTGGTGAGGTGGCGGGCCTCCAGTGCGGGGGTGCCGGGGCGCTTCGGCCCGTGGACGACGGTGGTCCCGTCGCTGAGGGTGGCCGTCACAGCTCGCTCCCATGGGTCTCGTCGGCGCCGCGGGCGCCGTTGCTGTCACCGTTGTTGCCGACCGCGCTGCGCCGCAGCGGCGCCGGCGGTTCCTGGAATCCGTCCTGCAACCAGCAGGCGGCGACCCGTGGTTGGCCGGCCGCCCGACCCGGGTCGGCCGCCGGCGGCACCAACTGCGGGATGTCCGTGCGGCAGCGGTCCATGGCGTACGGGCAGCGCGGGTGGAAGGCGCAGCCGCCGGGCAGGGCGGTGAGCGAGGGCGGCGATCCGGGGATGCCCTCCATCCGCACCTTCTCGCCGTGCAGCGCCGGGAAGGAGTTGAGCAGCCCCAGGCTGTAGGGGTGCCGCGGGGCGTGGAACAGCTCGTCCGCGCCGGCGCGCTCGACGATGCGACCCGCGTACATGATGGCGATGGAGTCGGCCAGCTCGATCAGCAGCGACAGGTCGTGGGTGATGAAGATGATGGCGAAGCCCAGCCGCTCCCGGAGCTGCATCAGCTCCTCCAGGATCTCCCGCTGGGTGACCACGTCCAGCGCCGTGGTCGGCTCGTCCATGATCACCACCTGCGGTTCCAGGGCCAGCGCCATGGCGATCATCACCCGCTGCCGCATCCCGCCGGAGAGCTCGTGCGGGTAGCTGCGGAGCCGGTCGGCGCTGATGCCGACCATGCGCAGCAGCTCCACCGCGCGCTCCCGGCGCTGTTCCGCGGTCATCTGGGCGCGGTGCGCCTTCAGCACGTCGGTGAGCTGGGCGTCGATCCTGGCCACCGGGTTGAGCGCGTGCATGGCGCTCTGGAACACCACCGCCAGCTGCGACCAGCGGATCTCCCTGAGCTTCGCCATGTCGGCGCCGAGCAGGTCGACGATCTCCGTGGCGGCCGGGACCACCTCGCCCGGCGCCGCCCCGAACGCCGAGTTCTGCGGTCGGTTGTGGAAGAGCACCTCGCCGCCGCTGATCACCCCGGGTGCGCGCAGCAGCCGGGTCAGGCCGTAGGCCAGGGTGGACTTGCCGGAGCCGCTCTCGCCGGCCAGGCCCAGCACCTCGCCCCGGCGCAGGGTCAGGTTCGCGTCGGTGACGGCGCGCACGGCGCTGGAGCCGACGCCGTAGTCGATGCAGAGGTCGCGGACCTCGAGGACGATGTCGGCGGTCTCGGCACGCGGTGCCGGGACTGCGGTGGGCGCGCTCACTTGGACTTTCCTTCCGAGGCGGCGGCGACGGGAGTGGGCAGGCCGGCCGGACCGGGGGCGGCGCGGTGGGTGCCGCCGACGCGGGTCCGGTCCGCCGTGCGCAGCACCGGGGTGAGCCCGAGGACGTACTTCACACCCTTGCGGTTGTCACGGGCCGAACGCAGCCGGGGGTTGATGATCTCGTCGATACCGAAGTTGAGCAGGGCCAGGGCGATGCCGACCAGCGCCACGCAGGCCGCCGGCGGTGCGTACCACCACCAGTAGCCGCCGAGGATCGCACTGTCCTGCTGGGCGGTGTTGAGCATGGTGCCCCAGGTGGAGGTGGCCGGGGAGATGACGCCCAGCCAGGACAGCGAGACATAGGTGCCGATGCCGTAGATCACCGTGAAGATGAACGAGGAGGCCAGGATCGGCAGCAGGTTGGGCAGGATCTCGAAGACGATGATCCGCGGCTTGCGCTCGCCGATCACCCGGGCCGACTCCACGTAGTCCTGGTTGCGCAGGGCCAGCGTCTGCGCCCTGAGCACCCGGGCCCCCCAGGCCCAGGCGGTGAGCGCGATCACGAGGCCGATCAGCAGCGGGTTGTCGGTGTCCGCCGGCGGCAGCGGGGTCATCACCACCATCAGGATCAGCAGGCCGGGCAGCGCCAGGAAGATGTTGGACAGGATCGACAGCGCCTCGTCGACCCAGCCCCCGACATAGCCGGCGGTGACGCCGATCAGTACCGACAGGCAGGTGGCGACCAGGCCCGCCACGAAGGCGATCAGCAGCGTGTCCCGGCCGCCGGCCAGCACCTGCGAGAAGATGTCGTGCTGCTGCTGGTCGGTGCCGAGCAGGAACTTCCCGGACGGCGGCAGCGGGGTGCTGCTGGTGGCGTTGGCCTGCCAGTCGGCGCTGTGCGGGGCGATCATCGGGCCGAAGACCGCGATCAGCGCGAAGACGAAGAGGATCGCGGCACCGACGACGACCTTGGGCGTCAGCGGTATTCGGGAGCCGCGACGGGCACGGGCCGGCTTGCCGACGACGGGTTCACCGGTTCCCGGGGTGCCCGGGCCGGAGGTCACGGTGGGAGTGGCCATCGGTCAGGCCTCCTTGCGGGCGCGCGGGTCGAGGATCACATAGGCGATGTCCGCCAGCAGATTGGCGCCGAGCACCGTGAAGGTGACCACCAGCAGGATGCCCTGCATCAGCGGGTAGTCGGCGTCCAGCACGGCCAGGTAGACCTGGTAGCCGATGCCTGGGTAGGAGAACACGATCTCGGTGACGATCGAGCCGGTGACCACCAGGCTGATCGACAGGGCGAAGTTGGAGATGGTCGGCAGGATCGCGTTGCGGGCCGCGACCGCGATCACCTTCCAGCGGGGCAGCCCCTTGGCCGCCGCGACCAGGACGTAGTCCTCGTCCATGGTCGTGATCATCATATTGCGCATACCGATGATCCAGCCGGCGATGGAGGCCAGGGCGACCGTGGCGGCCGGCAGCACGCCGTGCTCGACCACGCTGGTGATGAACGGTCCGTTCCAACCCTGCGTCAGATTGGAGTTGCGGCCGGTGTCGTAGCCGTTGGCGTACGGGAAGAGCTTCCAGTAGAAGCCCCCGGTGATCAGCAGGATCGACGCCAGGATGAAGTAGGGGACGGCCTGGAAGAAGGTCGCCGACGGCAGCAGCGCGTCCAGCAGGCCGCTGCGGCGCCAGCCGACGACGATCCCCAGCAGGGTGCCGAGCACAAAGGCGACCACGGTGCCGGTGCCGACCAGGCCGACGGTCCAGGGCAGGTCCTTGCTCAGGATCTGGGTGACCGCGATCGACTTGGACGTGGAGTGGCCCAGGTCGCCCTGGAACAGGTGGCCCAGGTAGGTCAGGTACTGCGAGAAGGTGCTCTGCTTGCTGTTCAGGCCGTACTGGTCGGCCAGGGCCTGCAGTTGCTGCGGGGTGATCGTGGTGGTCTGCATCTTGGCGAGCAGCGCCTGCAGGGCGTTGCCCGGGAGCATCCGGGGAAGGAAGAAGTTCAGCGTGACGGCGGCGTACGCGGCCAGCACGTAGAAGCCGAGTCGGCGCAGGATCGTGGTCATCGTCGGCTCCTCTCAGGAGATCTGGCGCCACACGGCGGGGCGGGAGTCGGGTGGGCAGCCGCAGCTCTCGCGGCGGATCAGACGCGTTGGCAGGACGAAATCCTGTACGGCATCGCTGTCTTGGGGGCTATCGGCAGTGATCATGCTGTGGAGGACCTCGAAGGCTTTGGCGCCGATCTCCTGGATGGGCTGGCGCACGGTGGTCAGCTGGGGTCGGAGGTGTCGGGCGAAGGGCAGGTCGTCGAAGCCGGTCACGGCGACGTCGCCGGGGACGTCGAGGCCGTGCTCGGCGAGGGCGTAGATGACGCCCAGCGCGGTCTGGTCGTTGGCGCAGGCGATGGCTCGCGGCAGGGTCGCCCCCAGGGCGATCAGGCCCCGGACGATCTGCACGCCGCTGCCGGCCGAGTAGTCGCCCTGCCAGGCGGGGCCGGTGAGGCACTCGCCCCCCAGTGCGTGAACCTCGGAGGCGAAGGAGCGGCCGCGGACGATGTTGTCCGGGCTGTCGGCGTGCCCGGCGATGTAGGCCAGCCGGCGGTAGCCGTGGTCCTGCACCAGGTGGCGTGCCATCTCCCGCATGCTGGTGGCGTTGTCGCCGCGGACGTTGGAGACCGGACCGCCCTCGGCGCCGGCCAGGGTGACCACCGGCACGGTACGGGCGATACTCGCGATCCCGGCGGGGGAGAGCACCTGGTCGTGCAGGATCAGACCGTCGCACTTGCCGGCGATGGTCATGATCCGGTTGGGCAGGGTGTGCTCGTCGATGTTGACCGAGCTCACCAGGAGGTCGTACCCGCGACGCTGCGCCACGATCTCGATGCCCCGGTTGATCTGGTCGCCGAACAGCAGGCTCTCGGACTCGTCCTCGAACATGCCGCCGTCGTCCGTGCCGTACACCCGGCGGAAGACCACGCCCACCACCTGCTTGAGCCGGCTGCTCAGGGCGCGGGCGGCTCCGTCGGGGACGAAGCCCAGCTCGCTGATGGCCTTGAGGACCCGGTCGCGGGTGGCCGGACGCGGATTGTCCCGTCCGTTCAGGACCCGGGACACGGACGCGATGGAGACTCCGGCACGGCGGGCGACATCGTAGATCGTCGGCGTCGCGCCGGAGGTGGGTCGTGCGTCCATCGGAGCAGTCCTCTGGTTCCTGGAAGGGGTTTCCCGGGGAGTTGGCGTAAGCGCTTACTGGAAATGTTCTGGGATGACGTTAGGTCGGGGTTGTTGCCGCCGCAAGAGTGGATGTCGCTGCCGTTACGCTGATGTGACTTTTCTTCAGGAAGTGTGGCCCGTGTGGCTCTTCCGTGTTCACCAAATGAACGGAAGGGGCTGGGTCCTTTTGGACTGACGGGCTTGGAATAGGCATGATGCTATGGCGCTGACCAGCCAAGATCGATGATTTGAGCGCTATGCGGCAATGTTTCGAACGATCGCTCATCATTGAAGCCCTGAAGATTCCGACGGAATCGGCCAGCCCGTTCCCCGGGCCTCGGCCCGCGCTGGAGTCGACCGTGCACGAAGCGCGGAAGCGTCATGGCGATGCGTCTGGAAGCGCTTACTTGGACGATCAGCAGCAACGCCGGAAGGGCATGCCGAAGCGCCCGCCGGAGGCGGGCCTCAGTGGCCGCGCGGCAGGCCCCGGTGCTTGTAGACGGCGATACCGGTGAGGACCAGTCCCAGCACGATCGGCACGACTCCGGGCGTACCGTCGCCGGGATCGGCGGCGTTCTCACTGGCCGGTGCCCGCGCCGGCAGGCGCGCCGGGGCATGTGCCGGCGCCTGGCGGGCGGTGGCCGACTGCGCGGCGGACGGGCCCGGGGCCGGCCCGGTGG
>NZ_BBPM01000095.1 GCF_000787775.1 Streptacidiphilus carbonis
AAGACGACGCGCATCCGACAACCGCTCCAACAGCAGCATGCCGACGCCCTCACCCCAGCCGGTGCCGTCGGCCGCGTCCGCGAAGGACTTGCAGCGGCCGTCGGGCGCGAGGCCGCGCTGGCGGCTGAACTCCACGAACAGTCCGGGGCTGGCCATCACCGTGACGCCGCCGGCCAGGGCCATGTCGCAGTCGCCGCTGCGGAGCCCTTGCAGGGCCATGTGCAGGGCCACCAAGGAGGCCGAGCACCCGGTGTCGACGGTGACGGCGGGGCCTTCGAGGCCGAGGGTGTAGGACACCCGGCCCGAGGCCACGCAGGTGTAGGTGCCGGTGAGCAGGTAGCCGCCGGCGTGCTCGTCGGCCTCGTGCAGTCGGGGGCCGTACTCCTGAGCCATTGCGCCGACGTACACACCGGTGCCGCTGCCGCGCAGGGTGGTGGGGTCGATGCCGGCCCGCTCGACCGCCTCCCACGCGGTTTCCAGGACCATCCGCTGCTGCGGGTCCATGGCCGCGGCCTCGCGCGGGCTGATGCCGAAGAACTCGGCGTCGAACAGGTCGGCGTCGTGCAGGAACCCGCCATGGCGGGCGTACGAGCGGCCCGCGCGGGACGCGTCGGCGTCGAAGAGCTGGTCGAGCGCCCAGCCCCGGTTGCCGGGGAACTCGGAGACGGCGTCCTGCTCCTCCAGCAGGAGCCGCCACAGGTCCTCCGGGGAGGCCACGTCGCCCGGGAAGCGGCACGCCATGGAGACGATCGCGACGGGTTCGTCGGAGTCTGCCGCCCGGCGCGCGACCGCCCTGGTGACGGGCTCGGCTGCGGGGCCGTCACCGGACAGCAGCGCTGCCAGCCTGGCGACGAGCCGCTCCGGCGAGGGGTGGTCGAAGAGCAGAGTGACCGGCAGCTTCAGGCCGGTGGCCGCGTTGATGCGGTTGCGCAGCTCCACGGCGGTCGCCGAGTCGAATCCGAGGCTCAGGAACGAGCTGGCTGGGTCGACCTCCTCGGGCCGCCCGCGACCCAGGACCAGCGCCACCTCGGACCGCACCAGCTCCATCAGGCGGGCGGTCTCCCGGGGGTCCGGGCCAGCGGCCGGTGAGGTGACGGCCGGCCCGGGGGCCTGGCGCTGGAAGCCGTACGTGGGCAGGGCGACCAGTGCCGCGCCAGGCGGGAAGACGGGGCCGAAGTCCACCGCTCCGCCCTGGGTGTGCAGCTCTGCCACCGAGGTCAGGAAGCGGTGCGCACCCTGCTTGCCGCGGCTGATCGAAGCGATCACGATCGCGTTCGAGTCGGTGCTCTCCAGGGTCTGCTCGACCGGCAGTGTCAGCACCGGATGGGGGCTGACCTCGATGAAGACGTCATGGTCGGCGAGGGAGCGAACGGCACCCTCGAACTGGACCGGCCCGCGCAGGCTGTGGAACCAGTACTCGGCGTCGAGGGAACGGCCGTCCAGCAGCCCGCCCGTGGCGCTCGAATGGAACGGTACGGCCGCCTGGCGCGGGCGCAGCGGCGCCAGGCCGGTGAGGAAGTCCTCGCGCAACTGCTCGATGTGGACCGAGTGCGCCGCCACGTCGACCGGAACCCGCCGTGCCCGCACGCCCTCGGCCGTGAACTCGGCCAGGAGGGCCGCCATCACGTCCGCGTCGCCGGAGACCACCACCGATTGCGGCCCGTTGACCGCGGCGATCGAGACCCGCTCGCCCCACGGCGCCACTCTCGCCCGCAGATCGGCCTCCGACAGCGGGACCGAGACCATCGCGCCCTGGCCGGCGATCCGGTGCTGCGCCTTGGCCTGCAGCGCCGCGACGCGCGCACCGTCCTGGAGCGAGAGCGCGCCGGCGACCACGGCCGCGGCCACCTCGCCGATGCTGTGCCCGACCACCGCGGCGGGGCGGACGCCGAAGGAGGCCCAGAGGTCGGCGAGGCCGACCATGACGGCGATCAGGACGGGCTGGATGACGTCGTCGGTCTCCATCGCCGGGGCGCCGGGCGCCGAGCGCAGCACGTCCTCCAGCGACCAGTCGACGAACGGTGCGAGGGCCTCGGAGAAGGCATCGATGCTGGCTCGGAACACGTCGGAGGTGTCCAGCAGGTCGGCCGCCATGCCGATCCACTGGGAGCCCTGGCCGGGGAAGACGAAGACGGCGTTCTCGCGGGGCGCCGGAGCGGTGCCGCTGATCCGGCCGTGGCTGGTGCGGCCCTCGGCGAGCGCCGTGAGCTCCTCGGTGAACTCGGCGGCCGTATCGGCGAGCAGGACCGAACGGTGGCGGAACGCGGTGCGTGAGACAGCGAGCGAGTGGCCGAGGTCGGCGAGGTCCTCCGCTGTGGCGGGCCGGTGGGGGTCCTCGGCGAGATGGGCCAGCAGCCGCTCGGCCTGCGTCCGCTCGGCTGCGGCGCTCTGCCCGGAGACCGGCCAGGGCAGCGTGCTGCTGCGGAACCTGGCCCGTTCCGCGGAGCGCTCCCGCTCCGACCGCGGGGGCAGGCCCACCACGATGCGACGGGCCACGCCGTCGCCGTCCACGAAGTCGGCGTCGGCAGGGCAGAGCGCTTCGAACACCGCTGTCACCGCCGCCGTGCCGTCCGCCGAGTCCCCCGAGTCCGCCAGGTCCGCCGCGACCGCCGTGCCCGGAGCGGGCTCACCGGTGGTCAGCACCGCACGGACCCGATCGCCGTCGTCCAGCGCCCGGGAAAGGGTCTTGAGGACCAGGAGCACCTCGGCGTCCTGTCCGTCGGCGGACACCGCACCGCCGGCCAGGGCGATTCCGCTGTCCCCCGCGCGCAGGCTCTCGCACGCCAGGTGAACGGCCGTCAGGGCGACGGTCCCGCCGCCGGCGACGGTGCGGCTCGGACCGCTCAGGCCGAGCACCGCCAGGGCGGCCCCGGCCGCGTCGGCGCCGTCGGCCGCGTCGGCGCTGCCGGCGGCAGGAACGCCGAGGAAGAGCCCCGTGCCTCCGTCCCGGAGTGCGCCCGGCAAGACGCCGGCCTCCTCCAGTGCCTGCCAGACCAGTTCCAGCAGCAGCCGCTGCTGCGGGCCCATCGACTCGGCGGCGTCCGGTGCGATGCCGAAGAAGTCCCGATCGAAGCCCTCTGAGCGCTCACTGCCGCATCGGGCCAGCCCGACGACGGCGACCGGCTCCCCGTTCTGAGCACCCATCACAGGTTCAGCGGCACGGCGGGTGGTCTCGACAGACACGCGGGTTCCCTCACTCCAGGCTCAACGGTGTTCCACGGAAACTTCTCGGGGGACGCCTGGAACACCCGGGAGGCGACCCGCCTGTACCGCCGGCGCGTGCGGGCCGGCTACCACTCCACGATCAGCCGGGACAGCCCTCGGGTGCCGAGTCCGTCCTTCCAGACCACCGACCCGGGTCCGGACGCGAGGCGCAGGTTCGGGAACCGCCGCAGCAGGCACGTCAGGACGGTCTGCAGTTCGAGCCGGGCGAGTGATGCACCTAGACAGCGGTGCACCCCGTGCCCGAAGGTCAGATGCGCGGCGTCGCGCCCCTGCGGGTCGATCAGCCGCGGTTCGGGGAAGGCCCTGCCGTCCAGGTTGCCGTGCAGGAGCGAGACCACGACGGCCTCCCCGGTCTGGACGGTCACGCCGCCGAGCGCCACCGGCTCCGCGGCGACGCGGGTGAACCCGAGCGGGGTGGAGGGGGTCAGCCGCAGCAGCTCCTCGACGGTCCGGGCGACCCGCTCGGGGTGGTCCAGAAGGTCCTGGTAGGCGGTACGGTCGGAGAGCAGGGCGAGGACCGACAGACTGGTCTGGCCGACGACGGTCTCGTAGCCGGCCATCAGCAGGGTGAGGCCCATGGTGAGCAGTTCGCCCATGGAGATCTCGCCCCGGGTCTGCGCCCCGATCATCGAGGTGAGTACGTCGTCCTCCGGCTCGCGGCGCTTGCGCTCGATCAACTCCGACATGTAGTCCGCGAGTTCGAGACGCCGCCGGGCCTTCTCCCGCGGGGTGCTGGCGGAGATGTCGAAGAGCACCTCGACCCAGCCGCGGAAACGGGGGCTGTCCTCCAGCGGGACGCCCAGCAGCGAGCAGAGCACGGACAGCGGCAGCGGCGTGGCGAGCCCCTCGACCAGGTCGGCGCCCGGTCCCGCCGCCGCCATCGCGTCGAGGCATTCGTCGGTCAGCCGCTCGACGGCCGGCGCCAGGGCGTTGACCCGGCCGGTGGTGAAGGCCTTGGTCAGCACGCGCCGCAGTCGGGAGTGCTCGGCCCCGTCCATGCTCATCATGGAGTTCGGCACCGGCTGGGCGTCGTTGAGCTGCGGCGCGTGCGGCTTGACGGCCTCCGCCCTGCTGAACCTCTCGTCGGACAGCACCTGGCGCCCGAGCGCGTAGTCGCAAACCAGCCACATCTTGTCGCCGGCCGGTGTGGCGAAAGGTACGGCGCCGAGGTCGTCCGAAATATGCGCGCCTCCGGCCAGGTACTGCTCCAGGAATTCCGGAAGCGGGCCCAGCGGGCCGGCGCTGCGGTGCCTCATGATGTCCTCCCCGTTGCGGTCTGCGGCAGTCGGATCGTCACGCCGTCATGGTGAATCGGCTGATTCGGTCGAAAATGGAGGCGCAGCGCCGACACGCAATCCCCTCAATGCGCCGAGCCTGCTGTGAATTCCGCTGTGCCCGCAGCGGGGAAATCCTGGCCAGGATCGAACATACCCCCCAACCGGGGGGGCGTGAAGGAAAGGTACCGACAACCCGAAGCATCCGCATGGCCGTTCTTCGGATGTCCCGTCGACAGGACATCCCATCGAACGGCCGGCAATCCGGGACACCGGACCGCGGCGAAAGAAAGCAGAAATGAATTCCGGCGGATCGGGCCGTCCGCGCCGGCCGCCGTCGCGGAACTCGTGCGAACGCGTGCGAATGGACCGGCCGCCGTCCTGTCGACAGGACGGCGGCCGGGTTTCCCCGTGTGCCGGGCCCCCGACGACCCTGCCGGGCCGTCAGTGGTGGGTCAGGGCGCCGAGGTTGTCGAGCGCGTCCTGTGCGCGCTGCGCCCAGGCCGGGGCGCCGACGCTGTGGAACGCCTGCTGGGCCGTGTTCAGGTGGCCCCGGGCGGTGCCGGCGTCGCCGAGCCGGTGGTGGACCTGGCCCAGGGCGAGGTTGATCCGGCCGGTGACCATGGGGTTCCTGGACTGCTGGGCGACCTCCAGGGCGTCGGTCAAGGTGGCGCGGGCCAGGTCGGTCCTTCCGGCGTCCAGCCGGGTCTCGCCCAGGCCCAGCAGGGTGAAGGCCAAACCGACCAGATCCGCCTTCTCCCGGACGATGCGGACCGCACGCAGGAACGATTCCTCGGCCTGCTGCGACTGCCCCACCCCGGCATGGACGCGGCCCAGCCGGTACAGCGACTGGGCCAGGTTGCGGGTGTCGATGCCGCGGGCCTCCTCCAGGGCCACGGCGTCCAGGGCGAACTGCATCGCGGCCCCGGGGCGGCCGGCGTCCAACTCGGTCTCGGCCATGTTGCTCAGGGTGTGCGCCTCGCACAACCGGTCCCCCACCGCCCGGAAGACCGGCAGGGCCTGGGCGAACCGCGCCATGGCACGGTCCAGGTCGCCGCGGATCCGGTCACCCTGGGCCAGGCAGCGCAGCGTCATCGCCCGCCCGTGCTCCTCCCCGGCCGCGGTGAAGCAGTCCAGCGCCTCCTGGAAGCGCGCCTCACTGTCGGCCACCTGGCCGTGGCCCAGTTCCAGCACGCCCAGACCGTAGAGCATCGCCCCCTGCCCGCGCAGGTCCCCCGCGGTGCGCGCTGCCGCCAGTGCCTCCTGGCAGCACTGGCGCCAGTCCTCGGTGTAGCTGCGGGTGCCGAAGAAACTGCCCGCACACACCGTCAGATCCCAGGCGTACTCGGCCAGCCCCATCCGGGCCGCCTGCCGCACCGAGGCCACCAGCGCCAGCCGCTCCGCCTCGTACCAGGTCAGCGGCACCCCCAGCAGCTCGTCCAGCAGCTCGGCGTCGACCTCCTGCTGCACCAGGGCGCTGTGCACACCGGTACCGCCAGTGGAGTCCTCGCGCCGGTCGGCCTCCCGCGCCACGGCCAGGAACAGGGACAGGAAGCGGGTGACGGCCCGCTCCCGCTGGGCCTGCGACTCCTCCTCCGCGGCCCGCTCGCGGGCGTACAGCCGCACCAGGGTGTGCAGGCGGTAGCGCAGCCGCCCGGTGACATCGACGCTGGCCACCTCCAGCAACTGCGCGTCCACCAGCGTCTCGACCAGCCGCTCGGCGTGCAGCACCCCGCACTCCAGCATCGCCGCGCCGGCCCAGGCGGTGAACTCCGGCGCGTCCAGCAGCCCCAGCCGGCGCAGCAGCCGCGCCGCCTCCTCGTCCAGGCAGCGGTAGCTCAGCGCCAGGCTGGCGCGCACCTGCGACTCGCCCGCGCTCAGCTCGTCCAGCCGGCCGCGCTCGTCGCTGAGCCGGGCCACCAGGTGGGCCACCGTCCAGTGCGGCCGGGAGGCCAGCCGCGCCGCCGCGATCCGCAGCGCCAGCGGCAGCCGGTCGCACAGCTCCACCAACCGGACCGCGTCCGCGCGCGCGGCGCCGATCCGTTCCTCGCCCACGATCGCGGTCAGCAGCTCCAGCGCCTCGGCCCGCGACAGCAGGCCCAGGTGCACCCGGGCCTGCGGCGGCCAGGTCACCAGATCCTCCATCTGGTCCCGTGAGGTCACCAGCACGCAGCAGCGGCTGCCGCCCGGCAGCAGCGGACGCACCTGTGCCCAGGTGCGCGCGTTGTCCAGGACGATCAGCACCCGGCGGTCCGCCAGCACGCTGCGGTACAGCGCCGTCCGCTCCTCCAGGTCGTCCGGGACCAGTTCACCCGGCACCCCGAGCGAACGCAGGAACCGGCTCAGCACGTCGCGCACGGCCACCGGTTCGTACTGTCCGTCGTAGCCGCGCAGATCGGCGAACAACTGCCCGTCCGGGAACCACCCCGCCGCGCCCACCGCCCAACGCACCGCGAGACCGCTCTTCCCGGTCCCGGCGGCTCCGGTCACCAGTCCGACGGCGGCGCCGTCGCCCTCGCCGGACAGCAGGCAGTCCAGCGCCGCCAACTCCTCCACCCGCCCCGCGAACGCCGGCACCCCCGGGGGCAGTTCGGCAGGGACCCCGGCCATCGGGCCGCCGGGGCTCTCGGCGTCGGTCTCGGCGTCGATGTCAGCGGGGGGCGGGGACGCCTCGGCTGCGGACTGCGCCACCGACGCCAGCGCGGGGTCGTCGCGCAGCACCGCGTCATGCAGTTCCCGCAGGTCCGGACCGGGCTCGATGCCCAGTTCCTCGATGAACAGCGAACGGGCCTCGCGGAAGGTCTCCATCGCGTCGGCACGCCGCCCCGAGCGGTACTGAGCCAGCATCAGGTGGTGCCGCAGGCGCTCACGCAGCGGATGCTCGCGCACCATCCCGGCCAGCACGGGCACCAGTTCCTGATGGCGCCCCAGGTCCAGCTCCACCCGGACGGAATCGTCGTAGGCGTTGAGCCGGCACTCCTCCAGACGTGCGGCCTCCTCCTCCACCAACTGCCCGGCCACACCGGCGAACGCCGGGCCGCGCCACAGCTCCAGCGCCTGCGCGAAGCACTTGCCCGCCTCCGCGAGCCGGCCCTCGCGCACCCCCGCTCCGCCTGCCTGCACCAGGTGGGCGAAGTCCACCGCGTCGAACTGGTACCCCTCGGTGTTGAGCACATAGCCCGGGTGCGCGGTCACGATGACGTCGCCGCCGACCCCGGCCGCCTTGAAGCTCTTGCGCAGCGCCGCCACGCAGATGGCCACCTGCGTCCGCGCCGTCTGCGGCGGGCCGCTGCGCCACACCGCCTCGACCATCGTGTCGATCGGCACCACCCGGCCCGGGACCAGAAGCAGCAGCGCGAGCACGGTCCGCTGCCGTGGGCCGCCCAACGGCACACCCGACTCCCCGACCGTCACCGCCAGGGGACCCAAAACCCTGAATCTGAGCTGCCCGCCCACCCCGGCCCCCCTCGCTGAAGACCCCTGTCCCGGAACCACACCAATGTATGGCACCTAACGGAATGTTCGGGCCCGCAGCACACCACCGAAAACCGCGGACGGCACATTTGCGGCCGCCGCCGGTCCGGTCCGGCCTACCAGGGAGTCGGGTCAGTCGCCGCGGACGCGGACGCGGCCGGGGCGGCGACCGTGGCGGTGGTGCCGTCGGCGGAAAGCGAGGCGTGCGCACCGTGACCCGTCATGGCGACTCCGGCGGCGAACAACGCCGTACCGGCGACGAGGGCGATGAGGGACGACTTGGTTGCGGCAATCACGCTGGTGAGCTTCATGGTCCGTATTCCCGTCTGGTTGTACCCGGCTCTCCGGGCTGCGCTTCGTTCCGTCTGAAAGAAACGCTAAAGACTGGGCTTTTCGGACTGTTATCGCTTCGGCTTCCCCTGCCAGGCACAGCGATAACGCCTGGCGGAAAGGAGGTTTTCCACCCCCGGGGAGCGGAGGATTTCCTGCTATCCCGGCGCCCTGGGCGGGGCGAAGACTCGTGCTGCGGCGGGCCACTGCCGCGGTACGGAGGTGAAACAAGCCATGCCCCCCTTCCTCGCGGCCACCGCGGCTCCGGCCGCGGCCGGAGCCGCCGGGACGCCCCGGACCACTCGGCCGCACGCCGAGTGCCACATCTGGTCGATGCCACCGCTTGCCCAGCCCTCGGCCTGGTTCGGCCTGCTGGACGGCGCGGAGCTCTCGCGCTGCTCGTCCATGCCGTCCACGTCGTCCGGGCCGTCCATGCAGTCCGGGCAGTCCGGGCCGGACCTGGCCGGGTTCGTCACCGGACGGATCCTCGCCCGGACCGCCCTGGCCCGCCTCGCCGGCATCAGCCCGGAGGAGGTCCTGCTGCGCACTGCCTGCCCGGACTGCGGCGGCCCGCACGGCAAGCCGCAGATCGTCGGTGCCGCCGAGGGATGGGAGCTGTCCATCGCCCACTCGGGCGGTGTGGTGGCGGTGGCGCTGGCACTGGGCAGCCCGGTGGGCATCGGCGTGCAGCGGCCCCGTCCCCGGGGCGGCGCGGGTCGGCCGCCGGAGCACGAGCTGCTGCTCACCCCGGTCGAGCGGGCGGAGATGGAAAGGCTCTCCCAGGCACGCCGGGTCAGGGCCGGGCTGGCCTACCGGGCCCGCAAGGAGGCGGTCCTGAAGGCCATCGGGGAGAGCCTCCACACGCCCCTGTCCGACTTCGCCGTCTCCAGGCCGGACCGGCCGCCCGCCCTGCTGGGCTGGTACCCGCCGGACGGCGGCCGACCGGTCCCCGCCATCGCCGACGTCCCGCTCGCCGACCGCCACCAGGCGGCGGTGGCCGTGCTGGGCGTGCGCTCGGTACTGCCCACCGTCCACGACGGCAGGGACCTGCTGCCCGGCGGGCGCCCGGCACGGTGGCGGCGAAGACCCCGCGGCAGGCCCGGGTCCCCCGCGGACCGCACCCGCTGAACCACCACCGGACCGCCCAGCCCTCCCAACGTCCAGACGACCCGTCCCGAGGAGTTCCCCATGCCCCAGATCACCTATGTGGCCGCCGACAGCACCGAGCGGACGCTCGACGTCTCGGCCGGCCTCAGCGTCATGCGCGGCGCCGTCATGAACGACGTCGACGGCATCGCGGCCCAGTGCGGCGGCAGTGCCCAGTGCGCCACCTGCCATGTCTACGTCGACCCGAAGGCCGTCGCCGCGCTGGAGGAGATGGACGAGGAGGAGGACGACATGCTGGGCTACACGGCCTGCGAGCGCCGGCCCAACAGCAGACTGAGCTGCCGGCTGCAGGTGACCGACGCCCTGGACGGCCTGGTCGTCCACCTTCCGGAGCGGCAGTACTGATGGGCGCTCAGCAACTGACGGGCGCTCAGCAACGGCCCGACCGCGTCGTCGTCGTGGGCGCCGGGCAGGCGGGCTACCAGGTCGCCGCCTCCCTGCGGGAGCAGGGCCACCAGGGCGGCATCACCCTCGTCGGCCAGGAGGACGGCCTGCCCTACGAACGCCCTCCGCTGTCCAAGGCGTACCTCAAGGGGACCGCGGACGAGAGCCGGCTGTGGCTGCGGCCCGAGGCCTTCTACACCCGCGAGCGGGTCACCGGGACCGGGACCGTCGTCGCCGTCGACCGCCCCGCGCGCGCCGTCCGCCTCGGCGACGGCCGGGTCCTGGGCTACGACCATCTCGTCCTGGCGACCGGGTCGCGGCCCAGGACCCTGGACGTCCCCGGTGCCGACCTGCGCGGGGTACGCACCCTGCGCACGCTGCGGGACGCCCGGGCGCTGCGCACCGACCTGGCCGGGGCCGCGCACGTGGTCGTCGTCGGCGCCGGCTTCATCGGCCTCGAATTCGCCGCGGCCGCCAATGAGATGGGCCGCCGGGTCACCGTCGTCGAAACCCACCGCAGGCCGCTGGGCAGGGTGGTCTCGGAGCCGACGGCCGCGTACGTCACCCGCCTGCACGAGGAGCGGGGCAATGAACTGCTCCTCGGCCAGGGCGTGGCGGGCCTGCGCGACGACGGCTGCGGACGGGTGGCCGCGGTGGAACTGGCCGACGGCCGGCTGCTTCCCGCGGACCTCGTCCTGGTCGGCGTCGGCGCGGCACCGTGCACCGAACTGGCCGAGGCGGCCGGGTTGTCGGTGGCCGGCGGGATCGTCACCGACGAGCAGCTGCTGACCGGCGACCCCTGCGTCTCGGCCGTCGGGGACTGCGCGGCGTTCCCGGATCCGCGCTCCGGCGCCCGGGTGCGGGTCGAGTCGGTGCAGAACGCCGTGGACCACGCGCGGTTGGTCGCCGACCGGCTCACCGGCGCCCCGCGCCGCTACCGGGACCTGCCCTGGTTCTGGAGCGACCAGTTCTCGGTGACCCTGCAGATCGCCGGCCTGGACCGCGGCCACGACCGGGCGATGGTCCTGGAAAGCGCCCCGGACTGCTTCTCGGTGCTGCTGTTCCGCGACAACGGGCTGGTCGCGGTCGAGTCCGTGGGGCGGCCGGGTGAGCACATGGCGGCGCGCAGGCTGCTGGGCGGCGGTGTCCCGCTGAGCCCCTGGGAGGCGGACGCGCCCGGGTTCACCCTCAGGGCTCACCTGAAGGCCAGGTCGGGCGGTCCGGTGCCGGCGGCTGCCTGAGGGGCGGGTCCCGTCCCTCAGGCAGCCGGTGCGATCAGTGCGCGAACAGCGGGTCGACGTCGTCCATGCTCTGCTCGATGGAGGCGCCGGTGGCGATCGGCACACCGGCGAGTACCTGCTCCGGGATGTCGAAGGCGTCCACCAGTGCCAGCATGTGCGGGGCGAGCTCCGCGATGACCGCGTCGACGGCCGCCGGCAGGCCGCGGACCTGCTGCGCCGTCATCCGGCCTTCGACGAGCAGGTCACCGGCGTGGTAGCGCAGCCGCTCGAGCAGGAACAGCCGGCACAGGCCGGTGAGCAGGAAGCGGGCCAGCGGGTCGGCGCTGTCCTCCGCCGCGGCCAGCAGGGCTTCGGCGGCGCGGAGTTCGGCATGGGTGGAGACCATCACCAGGGCGAACCCCGAGGTCTCGTTCCAGCGGGCGACCGGGTTGCCCGCCGGAGCGTTCCGCAGCGCCGTGCGGGCCCGGTCCTGCCAGATCGCCTCGGCGGAGGCCAGCAGGTTGCACAGGAACCTGGGGTCCTCCAGGGCCGCCGTGCTGTCGTCGGAGCCGTCGTCCTCGACGACCGCGCAGCTGTATCCGAAGAGCATCTCGGCGGCGGCCTTCACCCAGATCACCAGGTTGTCGCCCTCGGCGGTGATGCTTCCCTCGGCGTTCGGCTGGAGGTCGGCCAGTCCGTTGGGCCGCAGCAGTCCCTGGGCCCCGCAGCGCTCACGGCACTCGATCATGACGTCCCGGGCCTGCCAGGTGATCCACCCCTTGGCGACGGCGGCGAGCCGCTCGGCGTCCGCCCGGTCGGCGCCGGTGTGGCCGGCCCAGCCCGCCACCGCGGCGCGGTGCAGGAAGGTCATGGCGTAGGTGCTGGCGAGCGCCTGCAGCAGCCGGCCGTGGTGGCTGCGGTGCGCGGCCACCGGGGTCCGCTGACCGGTCATGGAGTCGGTGATGTGGCGGTGGTAGGCGTACCGCACCGCGACGGACAGCGCCATCCGCGACGCCCCGACCGCGGCGGCGCTCATGCACAGCTTGCCGGTGGTGACCCGGGCGATGGAGCTCAGGAACCGCTTGCGGCGGTTGCCGAAGCTGCTGACCAACTGCCCCTCCGGGGTGAGCTGTCCGTGCTCGGCCTCCAACAGGGCCTTGCGCGGCAGCCACACCTGGTCGAAGGAGGTGAGGCAGTGGTCCACCGGGCTGCCCATCCGGTCGGGCAGCAGGCGCACCCTGATCCCGGGCAGCATTCCGTACTCGTTGCTCAACGGGGTGAGGAAGAGGAAGACCCCCTGGTCCTCCCCGTCCACCAGCAGCCGGGCTGCCACCAGGGCGCTCTTGGGGCCGCCTATCGCGCTGGTGTTCGGCATGAACTTCTGCGCACCCGGATTCGGCGTGTGCAGCAGGAAACCGCCGGTCGCCCGGTCGTAGGAGGCCGTGGTCTCCAGGGCCGCGGCATTGTTGCCGTGTTCCAACTCGGTGCACAGGAAGGTGCCGACCCGCTTCAGCGAGGTGTAGTCGGACAGGTCCCGCCGGTGCCCGTCATGGTCGATCAGGCTCCCCAGGAACAGGTTGTAGTGGATGCTCGCAAGCGTGCACATACCGCTGTCGACGAAGCCCGTCCACTCGTGCAGGGCGGCCAGCCGCACCGGGTCGCAGGCCAGGGCCTCGGGGCTGTCGACAGCACTGTTGACCAACCGCAGCCGGTCGTAGGACAGGTCGATCTGCTCCCTGGGCGACAGGCTGACGGAGCGTGAGAACTCCTTGCCGGCGATGAGCTCGCGCCAGGCGCCGTGCACGCGGTCCCGGTCCTGCCGACCGAACAGCAGCGAGGTCAGTTCACGGACGGCCGCGGTTTCGGAATCGAACCCGGTCGGCGGGTCCGGAGGCGCGGTTCTCTCGTCCAGCATTGCGTCACTGCTGGTAGGGGCGAAATTGAGCGTCAGTACGGACATCTTCGAAACCTCTTCCCCCGGAGGCGAGCCAGATTGGCTACCGGTATAAGATACGTACCGACCGGTTTTAATGCAAGGAAGAAATCGGCGTCGCGGAGCCGCCTGCCCCGATGCCGGCAGCGCCCTGAGAAGGTACCGGCAGTCCCATAAGAACCAGCTGACCCCTACGTCTGTCCGGCCCTTGTCAAAACCGGCTGAACGGTTTTATTGTCGGCTCGAGGGACGGTGCAGGGCTGCTGGCAGCCAGTCGGTCCTGCCCCGCACCTAGGTATACGATGCTCGGTTTGATACCGTACGGACCTGACGGTTTCTTTTGGGTTCGACGGGGGCGATTGAGGGTGCGTCGTGGCACAGCAGGAACGGGCCATCAGGACACGTGAGAGGATCCTCCTCTCGGCGGCCGAGGTCTTCGACGAGACGGGGTACGACGCTGCCACCATCTCCGAGATCCTCAAACGGTCCCAGGTGACCAAGGGGGCCCTCTACTTCCACTTCACCTCCAAGCAGGAGCTGGCCCAGGCGGTGCTCGCCAGCCAGCTCGCCTCGGTGCCGCCGGTACCGCAGCAGGACCTGGTCCTCCAGGAGGGCCTGGACAGCGCGCTGCTGCTCGCCCACCTGCTCTCCCAGGGCGACCCCATGGTGCGCGGCAGCATCCGGCTGACCGTGGACCAGGTGCTGGCCCACGACGGGCTGGACCGCAGGGTGCCGATGCAGGGCTGGACCGACAGCAATGTCGCGATCCTGGAAAAGGCGCGGCAGAACGGCGAGCTCATGCAGCACGTCAATATCGAGACCGCCGCCAAGCTCTTCGTCGGCGCCTTCACCGGGGTGCAGATCCTCTCCAAGATCATGACGAACCACGCGGACATGGTGGAGCGGGTCCTGGACCTGCAGCAGCACCTCCTGACGTCCATTGCAGTCCCGCCCGTGCTGGTCCGACTCGACTTCGCGCCCGACCGGGCACAGCGGGTGTACGAGGCGGCGCTGAAACTGCAGGCCGAGCGGGCCCCCGCACCCGTGTGAGGTCCCGGCTGTCCTGCGCGTACATACGGAATTCTCGGTCCCGACCCGACAGAACGGAATGCACGCAATGGAGAAGACAGCTGCCTGCCCCTACGCCCTGGACGTCTCGGGCAGGGACCTCGCCGGCGAGGCGGCGATGCTGCGGGCGCAGGGTCCGGCGGTCCAGGTGGAGCTTCCGGGCGACGTGACCGCCTGGGCGGTCGTCCGGCAGCAGTACGTGGAGCAACTGCTCACGGACCCCCGGGTGTCGAAGGACGCCAAGCAGCACTGGCCGGCCTTCATCGAGGGGCGGATAACCGCGGACTGGCCGCTCTACGCCTGGGTGGCGAACGAGAACATGCTGTTCGCCTACGGGGAGCGGCACGCACGACTGCGCCGGCTGGTGATGGGGGCGTTCACCGCCCGCCGCACCGAGGCGCTGCGCCCCCGCGTGGAGCAGCTCACCGCCGAGCTGGTCGAGCAGTTGGCGTCCGAGCCGGCGGGGCAGCCGAAGGACCTGCGCAGGTCCTTCGCCGACGTGCTGCCGATGCGGGTGATCTGCGAGCTGTTCGGCGTGGAGCAGGGCGCCGACACCGAACTGCTGTGCAGCGCGATGCACACCGTCTTCAGCACGACCGTGGACGCCGCCGAGATGGAGGCCGCGCGGATCCAGTCGTTCGAACTGCTGAGCCGGCTGGTCGCCACCAAGCGGGAGCGGCCCGGGGACGACCTGACCTCGTCGCTGATAGCGGCGCACGACGACGGGAACATGCTGACCGAACAGGAACTGCTGGGCACCCTGTATCTGATGCTCGCCGGCGGCCAGGACACCACCTGCACGCTGATCACCAACGCGACCGCGGCCCTGCTGACCCACCCCGAGCAGCTCGCGCACCTCCGCGCCGGACGCGCCACCTGGGAGGACGTGGTCGACGAGACCATGCGGGTGCACACTCCCGGCGCCTACTCCCCGATGCGCTTCGCGGTCGAGGACATCGACCTGGACGGTGTCGTGATCAAGCAGGGCGACCCCATCCTGGTCAACTTCGCGGCGGGCGGGCTCGACCCGGCGCGCTACGGCGAGCAGGCGGCCGCCTTCGACCTGCTGCGCACCGACCGGGACTCCTTCGGCTTCGGCCACGGTGTCCACCGTTGCATGGGCGTGCCGCTGGGCAAGATGGAGGCGATGACGGCCCTGGAGAAGCTCTTCGAGCGCTTCCCGGAGATGACCCTGGCCGTTCCGGCCGAGGAACTGCAGCCGATGCCCACGTTCCTGATGAACGGCCCCGGCTGGCTCCCGGTCCTGCTCAACCACCGGCCGGGCCAGTCCGCCTGACGTCCACTCAACCCCGGCGTCGGCGTCGGGACCGCTTTCCCGTCCATCGTCCCCCGAGGGCCCCGGCCGACGGCCGGGGCCCTCGTCCGCGTTCCCGGACGGGCCGTCAGCGCTGCCCGTTCGCCCGGCCCGCCGCGCCGCCCTGACGGCCCGTCCGGGGCTCCGCGCGGGCCTCCGTACGAGGCCAGATGTACTCCGGGGCCACGGTAGCGACCGCCTCCGAGGTGGCCAGCCGCGGCAGGACGAGCCGCCAGAAGCGGGCCAGCGAGTCCGGGGAGAGCCACTCCGGCTCCGCCCGTCCGAGCACCTCCAGGCCGGCCGTGACCGCCGCGATCGAGGTCGCCGCGTCCTGTTCGCCGACCGCGCCCGTGAGCAGGTTCTCGTCGTCGGCGGCCATGAGCAGTTGCCGAATGCATTCGAACCACTCGCCGCGCAGGTCCAGGCCGGTACGGTGGGGCATCTCGCAGCTCAGGTAGAAGCCCGCGCTGACCACGATGTCGTCGCGGATCTGCTCGGCAAGGGCCTGGCAGGTGCTGACCAGCCGCTGCAGGGCGTTCATCTCCGGCCGCTGTGCGTCCTGCGCGGCGCGGCGCAGGATCACCGCCGCGCTGGCCTCCACGGTCGAGGCCAGTGCGGCCTTGGTCTCGAAGTGGAAGTGCAGGGCCCCGGGGGTGACCCCCGCACTCGAGCTGATGTCCGCCAGCCTCGCCTGGACGTAGCCGTGCCGCTCGAACGCCTCGGCCGCGCATCGGATCAGCGCCTGGCGGGTGCGGACGGCACGTTCCTGCTTCATGACTGAGGGCTCCTCGGGGGAATTCGGCACAACACTCACCCTATCAATACCAAACCATTGTGCCGGTTTGCTATCCGGAATCCCGTCACAGATGCCGCGCTCCGGCCGGCGCCTGGCGCCTGAGAAGTCTGGTTCATCCGGATTCTGGCCTCTTCAGAGCTTCCCTCGCAGGGTGATCCGTACCTTCAGACCGGGTGATAGGCGACCTAAGCGGGTTACTGTGGTGAGCATGCCCATAAATCGGATCTCCTAGTCATTCGCGAGGATTGAAACGGGGTCAGAGGTTTGTTCCTGGCCGAAATCGAAGGCATGGCCGGGGTCGCCGGGCGGGCCGCACGCGCACACTTTCGCCTGCACATCGACAACCAACCGGTGCATGACGGTGCACCGACACCCTGGTTGAAAAACCAGGCAACTGGTATGTTTTACTCGGTTTGCCACCGAACCATCATGTCAGATTGAGCCAGATGAACTTGTACTGGTGCCATAATGGTGCCATGATGGAGCCATGGAACTCACCCAGTATGTCGAAAACCTGCGCCGCGAGCTGACGACCGCGGCCGGGGTCGGCGGCGAGGACGCCCGTGCGCTCGCCGACCGCCTGCTGCCCCCGCTCGACGCGGCGGTGCGGCTCACCCTGCTGGAGGTGATTTCCGAGGCGGCCGAGGAGATCACCGCCGAACTGGCGCCGGGCTCGGTCGACGTCCGGCTGCGGGGCGGGAGAGCGGGGTTCGTCGTGACCCCGCCGCCGGCGCCCTCGGTCGGCACCGGCGCGGGCGGCCCCGCCGAGGTGCGGCTGCCGCAGGCCGAGGGCGACGACGCGGCCATGGTCCGGATCAACCTGCGCCTGCCCGCCAACCTCAAGGCCCTGATCGAGGAGGCCGCCGCCGGGGGCGGCCTGTCGGTCAACGCCTGGATCGTCCGGGCCGCCGCCGCCGGGCTGGCGGGCGAGAGCCGGCGCACCGCCCCGCCGGTGCCCGCGCACAAGCCGGACCGGATCGGTCAGAGCCACAGCGGCTGGGCCCGCTGAGCTGCGGACATCCCGGTACCACCGCAGCACCCCGCCCTACCGAAGCCATCGTGAAGCAAAGGAACCCGAGATGTCCCTCTCCACCTTCGACACCCCCTCACCGATCGCCGTCACCCTCGATCTGTACGCCGCCGACGTCCGCTTCGTGGTCGGCGACCGCATCGACACGATCGTCGAGGTCAGCCCCAGCGACCCGGACAAGGCCGCTGACGTCAGGGCCGCCGAGAACACCCGGGTCGAGTACGACGACGCCACCCGGACCCTGAGCGTCGTCTCCCGCAAGCCACGCAACAGGTTCGTCAACTTCAGCAGCAAGCGCCCCGAGTCGGCCGACATCCTCGTCCAGTTGCCCGCCGGCTCCGACGTGCGCGGCGAGGCGGACTTCGGCGACTTCCACTCCGACGGCACGCTGGGCACCGTGGTGTTCAGGACGGACCTCGGCGCGGTGCGGCTCGCGCAGACCGGGCCGGTGAACCTGCGCAGCGGCCTCGGCGAGATCACCGTGACCTCGGTGGCCGGCTCCGCCGAGGTGCACAACAGCTCCGGCGAGATCCGGCTCGGCGCGGTCGACGGCACCGCCGACGTCACCGCGAGCAACGGGACGATCCGGCTCGGCGTGGTCACCGGTCCGCTGACCGTCAAGGCGACCAACGGCCCGGTGTCGGTGGACCGTGCGCTGTCCGACGTCACCGTCGCCAACTCCAACGGCGAGGTGCGGATCGGCGAAGTGGTGCGCGGCAAGGTCAACGCCGCCTCGAAGAACGGCCGGGTCGAGGTCGGGGTCCGCGAGGGCAGCGCCGCCTGGCTGGAGCTGAACACCGGGGTCGGCCGCGTCTACAACGAGCTCGCGTCCGCCGACGCCCCCCAGGACGACGAGCCCGGCGACAAGGTGGAGATCCACGCCAGTACCAGGCTCGGCGACGTCACCATCCGCCGCGTCCCCCTCCTCGCCCAGGACCACTGACCGCGCGGTCCCGGTCAGTAGCGGTACTGCTCCGGCTTGTAGGGGCCTTCGACCGGGACGCCGATGTAGTCGGCCTGGTCCTGGGTCAGGACGGTGAGCTTGACGCCCAGCGCGTCCAGGTGCAGCCGGGCCACCTTCTCGTCCAGGTGCTTGGGCAGCACATACACCCCGACCGGGTACTCCTCGGTCTTGGTGAACAGCTCGATCTGCGCGATCGTCTGGTTCGCGAAGGAGTTGGACATCACGAACGACGGGTGACCGGTCGCGTTGCCCAGGTTCAGCAGACGCCCCTCGGACAGCATGATGATCGTGTGCCCGTCCGCGAACCGCCACTCGTGGACCTGCGGCTTGACCTCGGTCCGCACGATACCCGGCAGCCTGGACAGGCCGGCGATGTCGATCTCGTTGTCGAAGTGGCCGATGTTGCCCACGATCGCCTGGTGCTTCATCCTCTCCATCTGACCCGCAAGGATGATGTCCTTGTTGCCGGTGGTGGTGATGAAGATGTCCGCGATACCGACCACCTCCTCCAGGGTGGTGACCTGGTAGCCGTCCATCGCCGCCTGCAGCGCGCAGATCGGGTCCACCTCGGTCACGATGACCCGCGCGCCCTGCCCGCGCAGCGACTCCGCGCAGCCCTTGCCGACGTCGCCGTAGCCGCAGACCACGGCGACCTTCCCGCCGATCAGGACGTCCGTGGCACGGTTGATACCGTCGATCAGCGAGTGGCGGCAACCGTACTTGTTGTCGAACTTCGACTTGGTCACCGCATCGTTGACGTTGATGGCCGGGAACAGCAGGCTGCCCTCGCGATGCATCTCGTACAGGCGATGCACCCCGGTGGTGGTCTCCTCGGTGACCCCCTTGATCGCCGCGGCGGCCTCGGTCCACTTGCTCGGCGAGTCCTTCAGGGTGCGGTTGAGGAGCTCCAGGATGAGGCGGAACTCCTCGTTGTCGGCCGTCGAGGGGTCCGGGGCCTGGCCGGCCTTCTCGAACTCGACGCCCTTGTGGATCAGCAGCGTCGCATCCCCGCCGTCGTCCAGGACCATGTTCGGGCCGACCTCACCGGGCCAGGTCAGCGCCTGCTCGGTGCACCACCAGTACTCCGCCAGCGTCTCACCCTTCCACGCGAACACCGGCACACCCCGCGGATCCTCGGGGGTGCCCTGGGGGCCGACCGCGATCGCGGCAGCCGCGTGGTCCTGGGTGGAGAAGATGTTGCACGAGCACCACCGAACATCGGCACCCAACGCGGTCAGCGTCTCGATGAGCACCGCCGTCTGGATCGTCATGTGCAGCGACCCCGTGATCCGGGCACCGGCCAACGGCTGCGACGCCGCGTACTCCTTACGGATCGACATCAGACCGGGCATCTCATGCTCGGCCAACTGGATCTCCTTGCGCCCGAAAGCAGCCAGGGAGAGATCGGCAACCTTGAAATCC
>NZ_BBPM01000094.1 GCF_000787775.1 Streptacidiphilus carbonis
AACAGCAGTTCTACCCGCCCCAGGCCACCAAGACGAACCCCACCCCAACCCCGCCAGGACACAGTGGTAGAAGTGGAACCGGCGCTCTCCGGATGAGGCAGCGCGGCCCCGGTCGCAGCTGCCGGCAGCCGCCGAGGAGCAGGCGTCGCTAATCGTCGGCAGTCACTTGGCCCGTGCGTGCGGCGCGGCGATGAGGTCGGCGCCGGTGGCCGCGGCCGGTCTCAGCGGTGCGACCCTGAGGGGTTGCCCACCGCGACGACATCCGCCACGCACGCGCCCGCCACGACGCGAAGGGCCCCGCGTGGCGGCGGTCCGGCACCGGTGTCCTTCAGTCCCACCCGAACCTGGCCGAGCGCCGGCCGTGCGAGGCGCCGGCATCCGCGTCGCAGCTGCGATAGACGATGGTAGAAGAAGGATCGGTTGCCGTCGCATGGCGATCCCCTCCTCGCGGGGACGGGACAGGCTGGTCAACCCATTGTCGGTCCTGTGTGCGCTCATTCCTTCCCATCCACGCCGACCACCGCTCACTCGTGTCCACCACACCGCCGACGGCATCCGCCTGCACGTGGCGGGATCCGGCACCGGACCCATCGACCTGACGGTCGATCACGTCTTGGCCGGCAGCGGCTACCGCATCGTCCTCGAGGCCGCCCCCACCTACCTCGACCCCGCCCTGCGCACCGCCCTCACCCGCACCCTGCCGGCCCACCACTGACCCAGCCCGCCAGCCGAGACCGGGGACCTCTGTCCAGAGGTCGTGCAGCGGGCGGCTCCCTCTTCGGCCTCCACGGCGAGCGGTTCATCCGCGATGCGCTTGTGCCCGGGAACGGCGCTGACCTGCCGTCTGTTCCTAGCCGATCAGCCCCAGCAGCGCGCTACCTGCCCGGCGCCGTCGGCATCCCCTCTTGCGTCGTGTTGGAACCTTCGGCTTAATGTTGTGTACACGTCACTAGTCGGAGAGCCTCGCAAGCGCCCTTGACCACTGGGGCTGGGGATGCGACTCGGGCCGCACTGTGTCCGAATCCGGCAAAGCCGGCCACGGTCAAATGAACATTGCCGCGATGGGAGATTCATCATGTTTTGGTCAGGTCTTGCCCGTTCCTTACCGGTACGTGCCGTGGCCGCGGCCCTGTGCCTGGCCGTGGCCTGGATCCACGTCCAGGACCAGGGCGGTTTCCCCGGCGACAAGACCCCGACCTACGTCGGGATCGGCTACTACGCACTTGAGGCGGCCGCAGTCCTGTGCGCCGTGCTGCTGCTGGTGGTGCACCTGCCGCGGTTCCAGCCGTTGACCTGGTTCCTGACCGCGGGGGTCGCACTGGGTCCGCTTGCGGGGTTCGTCCTCTCACGCGGCCCCGGGCTGCCGGACTACAGCGACGACAAGGGCAACTGGACCGAGCCGCTGGGTTTGATCAGCGTCGCCGTCGAGGTCGTCCTCCTGGCATCGGCCGCGCTGGCGCTGGCCTCCGCCCGCATCACAGCCACCGTCCCGGCCCAGGAGCGCGAGGCCGCGCAGGTCGCGGCGAAATAGTCCGTACCTGAAACGACCCGCCCCGACGGGGTCGCGGCCCGCCCAGCGCTTCCCGACCCGGCGGTGGCCTACGCTGACGGCATGCAGGAGCTGAGTCCGGACAGCGGTGCGGTGCGGGTGCTGGTGGTCGAGGACGACCAGGGCATCGCCCGCTCGCTGGTGCGCGGCCTGGAGCGGGCCGGGTACGCGGCGCAGTGCGTGGAGACCGGGCAGGCCGCGCTGGCGGCCGAACCGGTGCCGGACCTGGTGCTGCTGGACCTGGGTCTGCCGGACGTCGACGGCGTCGAGGTCTGCCGGATGCTGCGGCGCCGCTCCGATGTGGCGGTCATCGTGGTCACCGCCCGCGGCGAGGAGGGCGACCGGGTCGCCGCACTGGACCAGGGCGCGGACGACTACCTGGTCAAGCCGTTCGGACTGGCCGAACTGCTGGCCAGGATCCGGGCGGTGCTGCGCCGTACCCGCCCCACCGCCCCCGAACTGCTCCAGCACAGCGGCCTGGTCGTCGACCCGCGCACCCGCAAGGTCACCGTGGACGGCGCCGAGATCGCGCTGACCGCGAAGGAGTTCGACATCCTGGAGTGCCTGGCCGTGGACCCCGGCCGGGTGGTGACCCGTCAGGAGATCCTGGAGCGGGCCTGGGACGCGCACTGGTACGGACCCAGCAAGGTCCTGGACGTCCACATGGCTGCGCTGCGCCGCAAGCTCGGTCGCCCGGGGCTGGTGGAGACCGTGTACGGCCGCGGCTTCCGACTGGCCGAACCCGGCTGAGCCCACGGTGAACCGACGCATCGCACTCAGCGTGCTGGCCCTGGTCGCGGTACTGCTGGTGGGGGCCGTGCTCCCGCTGGGGTGGCTGCTCGGCGAACGCGAGCAGACCTCCTTCCGGGCCTCTGCCGAAGCCACCGGACGCACCATCGCCTCAACGGCCGAAGAGCACCTGTCGGACCACAAGCCGGCCACCCCGATGCTGCAGGTTCTGGACCGCGCCCAGGACGACGGTGACTGCGCCGCTGTCTACGGCACCACCGGCCAGGTGCTCGCCAGGACCTCCTGTGACACCGCCACCAGTGCCGAGGCGACCACCTTGGTGAACGCAGTCCTAGCCGAGAACGAGCCCCGGACCCGGCAGAGCGGTGACCTGCTCACGGTGGCGACACCGATCGGGGACGCCGAGGATCCGGTGGGCGTGGCGGTGCTCACCCGCTCGCTGGATCCGCTGCACGACCGGCTCGCGGCCGTACGGGGTTGGCTGACGTTGATCGGGGTCGCCGGGCTGCTGGCCGGCGCGCTTGTGTCGATCGGACTGGCCCGCTGGGTGAGTCGCCCGCTGCACGAGGTGGACAGCGCTGCCCAGCGGCTGGGCGAGGGCAGCCTGGAGGTCCGCGCCCCGGCCGAGAGCGGCCCCCCGGAGGTGCGCCGACTGGCGGCGACATTCAACACCATGGCGGCGCGCACCGAGGCACTGGTCCACGGCCACCGCACGGTGATCGCCGACGTGTCGCACCAACTGCGCACCCCGCTGGCCGCCCTACGACTGCGCCTGGATCTGCTGGCCGGGGACGTCGACAGCGAGGCGGCGTTGGAGTTGGTGGGCGCACAGGAGGAGATCGCCCGACTGTCACGGCTGGTGGACGGCCTGCTCGCGGTGGCCCGGGCCGAGGGCGCGGTCCCCCGGCCGGTTCCGGTGCGCGTGGACGAGGTGGTCAGCGAGCGGTTGGCCGCCTGGGAGCCGGTGGCCGGCGAACGGCGGGTACACCTCAGCGCCCGCTGTCCGCGGGGCCTGGAGGCCTTCCTGGGGGCGGAGGTCCTGGAGCAGGTGTTGGACAACCTGGTCGCCAACGCGTTGGACGCGGCCCGTGAAGGCGGCCAGGTCCAGGTGGTGGCCGGCTCCGAGGGCGACACGGTACGCGTGGCGGTGGTCGACAACGGTCCGGGCATGTCCGCGTCGGCCCAAGCTGCGGCATTCCGCCGCTTCGGCAACCCCGACGCCCGGGGAACCGGGTTGGGACTGGCCATCGTCCACCGCCTGGTCACCTCCAACGGCGGCACGACCCGGCTGCAGGACACCCCAGGGGGCGGCCTGACCGTCGTCCTGATCCTGCCCTCGACCCGCCTGGCCAAGCGCACCGACCCGGGCACCTCACCCGAGGGCGTCGACTGACGCCCCGCCGCTGCCTCAGCGGCGATGTTCCGGCTCCCAGCTGCGGCTTTTTCGGTCTTTGCAGGTTGTGAAGACTTTCTGAACCGGTTGCCGACCACACGCCCGGCACTGTGGAATCCGGGCGTCCGTCAGGGGCGCCCGCCCGGTTCCCGTGCCCCGGGAGGGTGCTGGTCCCGGGTCGTCGATCAGCGAGGAGCCCCGATGGCGCACCACGGTCACGTCCCCGGCGGACACGCGATACGGCGCCGCGACCGTGGTCGGCGGCGCGTGCAGCTGACCACGGTGGCGATCGCCACCGCTGCCGCCGCCGGCTCGATCGTCCTGAGCACCGGCTACGCCCGCACCTTGCCGGGAAAGAGCTCCCCACCCGCTCCGGCGCCCACCATCACCCCTGGCCCCAGTCACCACCCGGCCACTGCCGCCGCACCAAGCAGCACAAAGCCCGCACCCAGTCACCACCCGGCCGCCGCCGCGGCACCAGGCAGCGCAAAGCCCGCACCCAGTCGCCGCGCCGCCTCCAGGATCCCGGCCAGCAGGAACACACCGGCCGCCGCCGCACAGCCGCGAAGCGCTGCGCCGAGTCTGACGCCGCCCTCGCAGCCCCCCACCGCCGTTGCACAACCCACCCAGGCGCCGCCGACGAAGTCGGGGGGCTCATGACCGACGCCGCGGTGGACCTGGGCCAGGTCGCCTTCCGCGCCCTGGGCACGACCGCCGAGCTGCTGGTCACCCAGCCGGCCGCGCTGGCAATTTGTCGGCGGGTCCTGGAGGAGGAGCTGGCCGCCATCGACCTGGCCTGCAGCCGCTTCCGGACCGACTCGGAACTGTCGCTGGCCAACGCGGCCCACGGCCGGCCGGTCACCGTCAGCCCCCTGTTCGCCCAGGCCCTGGACGTCGCCCTGCACGCCGCGCAGGCCAGCGACGGGCTGGTCGACCCGACCATCGGCCCGGCGCTGCGCGCCCTGGGCTACGACCGCACCTTCGCCAGTATCCGCCCCGAGCAGGTCGCCTCGACTGTGCCGGTCCCGGCCGCCGGCTGGCGCTCCATTCGCTGGAACCCACTGCAGCGCCGACTGCAACTACCGCCGTGGGCCGGCCTGGACCTGGGCGCCACCGCGAAGGCCCTGGCCGCCGACCGGGCCGCAGCGCGCGCCGCGCGGACCGCCGGCTGCGGTGTGCTGGTCAACCTCGGCGGGGACCTGTCCACCGCCGGCCCCGCCCCCGGCGACGGCTGGCAGGTCGCCATCGCGGACGACCACGCCGCCGCACCCACCGGCACCGAACCGGTCGTCGCCCTCCGCGGCGGCGCCCTGGCCACCTCCGGCACCACCGTGCGCGCCTGGCGGCTCGGCGGACGCGTGGTGCACCACATCGTGGAGCCCTCCACCGGCGATACGCCGGCACCCGTCTGGCGCACCGTCAGCGTCACCGCAGCTACCTGCGTGGACGCGAACACCGCCAGCACCGCCGCGGTGTTGCTCGGCGAAGCGGCCCCCGCCTGGCTGCGTGAGCGGGCTCTGCCCGCACGGCTGGTGCGCACCGATGGCGGCGTGGTCACCACCTGCGGCTGGCCCGAGGAACCACTCCCCCAAGGAGGCGCTGCGTGAACACCGCGACTCTCCAGTTGGCCGCAGGCCCCAGCCCGCTGTGGTACGCCACCCGGGCCGGTGGCACCGTCGCCCTGGTGCTGCTGACCGCCACCGTGGTCCTGGGCATCGCGTCCGGGGGCCAGTACGCGCCGAAGCGCATCGCCCGCTTCGAGATCGCCGCCTTGCACCGCAACCTCTCGCTGCTCACCCTGGCCTTCCTGGTCCTGCACATCGTCACTGCGATCGCCGACACCTTCGTCCACCTGACCTGGTGGGACGCGGTCCTCCCGTTCGCCTCCTCCTACCGCACGCTGTGGCTGGGGCTGGGCACCCTGGCCTTCGACCTGCTGCTCGCGGTTCTGGCCACCAGCGCGATCCGGCTGCGGCTGGGAGTGAGGCGCTGGAAGGCCGTGCACTGGCTGTCCTACGCCTGCTGGCCGCTGGCCCTGTTCCACGGCGCGGGCACCGGTACCGACACCAAGCTCCCCCTGCAGCTGCTGCTCACCGCCGCCTGCACCGCGGCGGTTGTCGCAGCCGTGTGGTGGCGCCTGTACCGCGCCGGACCCGAGCACCGCACCGCCCGAATCTGGGGAGGCGTGGCCGCCCTGGTGCTCCCGATGCTGCTGGTGGCCTTCCTCGCCAACGGTCCGCTCCGGGCGGGCTGGGCCCAACGCGCGGACGCCGTTACCACCGTCCCGGCAAGTCCAGCGGCCGACCGACTCGGAGGTCCCCGATGACTCTGCAATCCGAGGCTTCGGCCACGCACTCCGCCGCCCCGCAGCCACCTGGCGGGCGTTTGCTGAGCGGTTGGTTCGCCACCGGTGTGCCGGCCGATCTGGACCAGCACCTGCTCCGATACGGACCGGCACCGCTGCCCGGCAGCAAAGAAACAGTTACCGCCCTGATAACAGCCGCTGAGGAGGCCGGACTGACCGGACGCGGCGGCGCATCCTTCCCCACCGGCCGGAAACTGCGCACCGTCGCACGCGCCCGCGGCACCGCTGTGGTGGTGGCCAACGGCATGGAGAGCGAACCGGCCAGCCTCAAGGACGAGGTGCTGCTCCATGTGGCCCCGCACCTGGTCCTGGACGGAGCCCAACTCGCCGCGGCCGCCGTGGGCGCCGACGTCATCCACCTGTGCCTGCCCCGCACCCGTGCCGCCCAGCGCAGCACCCTGGCCTTGGCCGCGGCCGAGCGCCGACGCGAGCACCTGGACCGGATCCCGGTCCAGGTGCATGCCCTGCCCCACCACTACGTCTCCAGCGAGGAGACCTCCCTGGTCAACTGGATCAACACCGGCAACGCCCGCCCGCTGGCCACCCCTCCGCGCCCGTTCGAGAAGGGTGTCGAAGGCCGGCCCACGCTCATCGACAATGTCGAGACCCTCGCCCACCTTGCCCTGATCGCCCGTTACGGAGCCGCCTGGTTCCGCACCGCCGGCACCCCCGACGCGCCGGGCACGGTCCTGGTCACCGCATCAGGAGCGGTGCACACCCCCGGCGTCTACGAGATGCCCCTGGGCACCCCCGTCGGCCGCATCCTCGACACCGCCGGAGGCGCCATCGCACCGATCGGCGCCGTCCTGGTCGGCGGATTCTTCGGTAGCTGGCTTCCCATCGAGCAGGCGGTACGGACCGCGTTCAGCAAGTCCGGGCTGGCAGCCGCCGGAGCCGGGCCAGGGGCCGGCGTGATCGCCGCACTGCCGCACGCCGCCTGCGGTCTGGCCGAGACCGCCCGGATCCTGGGTTACCTCGCCGCCCAGAGCGCCCGCCAGTGCGGGCCCTGCCAGTTCGGGCTGCCCGCCGTCGCCGAGGACTTCGCCCAACTCGCCTGGGGAGGCCTGGACCGCACCGGGTTCGACCGGCTGCACAGGCGCATCGGCCTGCTTCCCGGACGGGGCGCCTGCCGCCACCCCGACGGCGCCGCCCGGCTGGCAGCCACCGCGCTGCAGACCTTCACCGACGACGTGCGCCAGCACTTCCACCGGGGACCGTGCCCCGCCGCCGGCACCCACGGCACGCTCACGGTCCCCACTGCGCCGGGGCCGCTGCAGGAGGGATGGCAGTGAGCGCGGCCAAGCGCCTGAGTATCGACCGGATCGCCTGTGCCGGGCGCGGGGTGTGCGCCGAACTGTTCCCCGAACGGGTCGACCTGGACGAATGGGGCTACCCGGTCATCCCCGATCCCACCGTCCCCGAGCACCTGCTGGGCCACGCCCGGCGCGCCGTGGCCGGCTGCCCCGTCCTGGCCCTGCGCCTGGACCCGGCACCGCCCGAACGCTGAGGCAGCCGGCTCCTCGCGCTCCGAGCGACGCGCCGGACGCAGGTGACGATGCTTCGAGGGGAGTACGGGAGCGGGGTCGGGCACGGCTACGGTAGTGGTGACCGGCGGTGGGCCGTGTCCCGTGCGTGAGCCGTCAGCGACGGTGTCCTCGGGTTGACGAGTACGACAAGGAGTGAACGCGGTGGCTACGAGAGTACAGAGCCCACGGCGGATCGATGGTCTGCGTCGGGCCAGTCTGGCCCTGTGCCTCATGCTGATCGTCGAGCTCGCTCTCGGCATCGGGGTGAACCTGTTCGTGAACGTGCCGGCCTCGTACCAGGGCGGGATGGGCAAGGGCTTCGCTGACGCGCTCACCAAGGGGCCGGCGGCGCTCGCGGTTCACGCCGGGATCGGCCTGCTGCTGATCCTCGCCGCGATCGGGCTACTGGTGCAGGCGATCCTGGCACGCCACACACTGATGATCGCCAGCGCGGCCGTCGCGCTGCTCACGATCGTGGGCGCGGCCAACAGCGGTGCCTCGTTCGTGGGCAGCGGCAAGAACGCAGATTCCATGGTGATGGCGATGCTCACCGTGGTCGCGTTGCTCTGCGGTGTCCTCAACCTGTACGTGCTCGGCCGCCCGGGCGTCGCCGGCGCCCTCGAGTCGCCGACCCCGACACCGTGAACCCCGTAGGGCTCACCCCCCGGGGACGATTCCCTTCGACTCGGTAGGCCCGCAGGCCGTGATCGCGGAACTGGGCGCGCACCCGCTCGACCAGGTCTGCTGAGGGAGTGGGGGTGTCGGCCAGCGGGAAGGGGATGCCCAGCGCCTCGTACTTGGGAGCGCCCAGTTTGTGGAAGGGCAGGATGTCCACCCGCTCCACATTGCGGAGTCCGGCCACGAAAGCGGCCAGGCCGTCGATGGCCTCCCGGTCGTCGGTCCACCCCGGCACCAGGACGTAGCGGATCCAGGTCGGCTTGCCGAGCCGGTCCAGTCGGGTCGCGAAGTCCAGGGTGGGGGTCAGCCGGCGGCTGGTCAGACTGCGGTAGGTGCCGGGTCGAAGCTCTTGATGTCGAGCAGCACCAGGTCGGTGTCGGCCAGTAGTCGGTCGTCGGCGGCAGCGCCCAGGAAGCCCGAGGTGTCCAGGGCGGTTTGCAGGCCGAGGTCCTTGCAGCGGCACTACCTCGGCGGTGAAGGCGTGCTATCAGTTTCTTAACCTCGTCGACCGCGGTGGGCGTGCCGTCGCGCATGTGCCAGGTGTCGGGGTTGGCGCAGTACAGGCACCGCAGCGGACAGCCTGGCAGGAACAGCACGAACCGGGTCCCGGGACCGTCCACGCCGGTGGACAGGTCCCAAGGAGGGCATCCGGCCGGTGGTCCCCGTGGTCGCGGTCCGGGCGGTCGTGCTCACAGCGCACCGTGGAAGGTGCGGCTGATGACGTCGAGCTGCTGCTCACGGGTGAGCCGGACGAAGTTGACGGCGTATCCGGAGACCCGGATGGTCAGGTCGGCGTAGTCCTCCGAGTGCTCCATGGCGTCCTGCAGCGTGGCCCGGTCGAGGACGTTCACGTTGAGGTGGAGACCGCCGGAAGCGGTGTAGCCGTCGAGTATCCCCACCAGGTGGCCGACCCGCTCGGCCGGGTCGTGGCCCAGCCCCTCGGGGGTGACCGTGGAGGTCAGCGAGATGCCGTCGCGGGCCTGGCCGTAGGGGATCTTGGCGACCGACAGTGCGGAGGCAGCCATCCCGTGGCGGTCCCGGCCGTTCATCGGGTTGGCGCCGGGAGCGAGCGGCGCTCCGGCGCGGCGGCCGTCGGGGGTGTTGCCGGTGTGCTTGCCGTAGACCACGTTGGAGGTGATGGTGAGCACCGACTGGGTGTGCACCGCGCCGCGGTAGGTAGGGTGGCGGCGGACCTGGGCGTTGACGTAGACGCCGGCGAGCCACTGCAGCGTGCGGTCGTAGGCGGCGTACAGCTCGTCGTAGTCCAGGTACTCGGCGGTGATAGGGGCGGTGGCGGGTGCCACCTGGACGCCGCTGACCTCGTCGCGGCCGCCGTTGATGGCGTACAGCAGTGCTTTGGCCAGGTTCACCCGGGCTCCGAAGAACTGCATCTGCTTGCCGACGGTCATCGCCGAGACCCAGCAGGCGATGGCGGTGTCGTCGCCGGTGACCGGACGCGTCAGCTCGTCCGACTCCTACTGGATCGAAGAGGTGTCGATGGACACCTGCGCGCAGAAGCGCAGCACCCGGTCCGATCACGGAAACTGCCCGGCCCTGGTCCTGCGGCTGGATCCCGCACCATACCCGAACCGCTGACGGCGCCTCTGAACTGTTTCTTAGTCACCGATTGGGCACACTGCTGACCGTCTCCCAGCATCGAGGTGCACCACATGACCGTGACCGCCGGCCACCGGCTGACCCCACCGGCAGAGCAGACCGGCCCCGAGGGCAACGAGCGGCTGACGGCGGCCACCGGCGCCGTCCTGCTGGCGCTGTTCGCCGCCGAGGGCGTCACCATCCTCTTCCTCAACCGGTTGCTGACCTGGCACTACGCCATCGGCTTCCTACTGGTCGGCCCCGTGTTGCTGAAGCTGGGCTCCACCTGCTACCGCTTCGCCCGCTACTACACCGGCTCCCCCGCCTACCGCCGCAAGGGGCCGCCGGTGCCGCTGCTGCGGATACTCGGACCAGTCGTGGTCCTGACCAGCGTCGCCGTCCTGGGCACCGGAATCGCCTTGGCGTTTACCGGCCACAACTTCGGCGGCGTGCCGGTGCTGTTCCTGCACAAGGCCAGCTTCGTGTGCTGGGCCGCGGTGATGACCGTGCACGTCCTCGCCTACATCTGGCGCCTGCCCCGCCTGATCGGTGCCGACCTGCGCAGGCAGCGCCCCGGAGAACCCGGCGACGCCGCCGTGCGCTGGTCCCTGCTGGCGCTCTCGCTGGGCGCGGGAGTCATCATCGCCCTGGCCGCCACCCCCCTGGTCTCACGCTGGACCCACTGAACCGCCGCGCCGCCAGGGGCACTTGATCTTAGGAACACCTGAACCACTTCTACGCCGCTTGTGAACCGGCAGGCCACCACACTGGAAGCGGGTAGACACGACCCGGCCAGGGCACCGGTATCTCGGTGCCCTGGTCCCCCGCAGCTCAGGCGGGTGAGCGACCACGACCAGCGAGCGCACCCGAGTACACGACCAGGCGCTGGCCCGCAGGCTTGCGGCCGCCTGGACGCCTACTCCCGGCGGATCCTGGGTTGGAAGGCCTCGACGAGCAAGCGGACCAGTCTGGTCCTCGATGTCGACGACCAGGCCTTGTGGCAACGCGGATACCACCCGAACCGGGTCTGTGCCGTGAACGGGGGAAGTCCCTGACTCCTCCGCTCGGCGTTGCGCGTGGAACACGACATGGCCGGGGTCCGGAAGGCACTGCGCTTGCTGAACGAGCGGCGCACCGAGGAGCTTGCGGCCGCTCTCTTCCACGAGCTGGCGCGTCTCCTCGGCCCCAACTACAGCGGCGAGCGTGACCTGCAGGCCCTGCTGATCCTGCCGGCCAATCCGCTGGAAGCTCTCGCCAGCGCATGGCCTGACGAGTTCCTCGACGACGTCGAGAACGAGCTCAACGAGTACTGGGGCCTGTTCCACATGCTGCAAGCACAGGATGAGGATCTGCGCGGCGTGAGCCGCGACTGGCTGCTGGAACTTGAGGACGGGGTCAGGCCGGGGATTACGGATTCGTATGGGAAACGTGACCCCGCACCGCCGCACCGGGCAGCCTGGTCCTGCCGCTCGATGCAGGGCCGGCCCAAGCGGCGGCACGGCCAGAGGGAACGACAAGCCGCCCCGGCAAGGGGCACCAACGACGGGAGAAACACACCCATGCTTCGCACCGTCAAGGGCCCGCACTGCCCAGATGCCTGACCGGCCGACGGCTACCGCTCGTCGCCCGCAGCGAGTGCCGGCGCAAGCGAAGTCCGACCCGAACCGCAAGGCACGAAAAGCGTTCGGCCGAGTCGCAGGCGCAGTAGTCGTCGGGGCAATTGGCGCCGCGGCCATTGGCGCCGCCCTGATCATCCGGCAGGACCCGGCGACCTCGAATGCGGCATGGTGCGCGTGGGTTTCAGCGTGCTCACGTTGGTCGGCGGCCGGTATCCATGGTGAAGATCGCCCTAGCGAGGCGGATGCCGCCATCGAGGAAGACCGCTTGGTGGCAGTGGAAACGCAAGCCGCCAGCCAGACCAGTGACAAGACGCTCAAGGCCGCATTTCAGCAGGCCGCCGCAGACCACACCGGGCTGGCGGCCGCCTACCGGGGGGAGAGCGCCGGCGCCACCGACATCTCCGGGTACAACACCGCCGTCTCCGAGTACGACCACTACTTCGGGGCAACGAACCACGACGACGTTCAGATCCAGGCGCTCTGCGACAAGCAGTAGGCAGCGGGTCGGCGCGGTGGGTGCCGTCCGGGCAGCGGGGCTACCAGGGATGACTCCACACCCCTAGTCTGGGACCGGCTTTGACGAGTTCGAGGTGATCCGGCAGACCCAGTACACCTTCCGGGCCCGCCTAGCCGACCAGTGGCGGCAGGACCGGATCTTCCTGCTCGGCGACGCCGCCCACCAGACCCCGCCCTTCATCGGCCAGGGCCTGTGCGCGGGACTCCGCGACGCCTACAACCTCTCCTGGAAGCTGGCCCACGTCCCCGCCGACGGTGCCGACGAACGACTGCTCGACAGCTATGAGGGCGAACGCAGGCCGCATGCCCGGCACTTGATCCGGCTCGCGGTCGCCATGGGCTGGGCAATGACCGGCGGCCAGGACCAGGCCGCCACCGTCCGCCGCGCCGTACTCGGCGCGGCCTACCGCGTTCCCGGCCTCACTGCCTTCTTCGCCGGCAACCTCAACCCCGCGCTCGCCGCCGGGCCGCTGGTCCACCGTGACCCGCTCGCCGGCAACCGCCTGGTCGGCAGCACCTGTCCGCAGCCCTACGTCATGGTCGACGGCTGCCGCATGCTGCTCGACGACGCGCTCGGCGACTCCTTCGCCCTGCTGACTGCCGCTCCGCCCACGCCCGCGGTCCGGGCCGTAGCCGATGGCCTCGGTGCGCGCGTGGTCCACGTCCGCGGCGGCCCGGCCGATGTCCACCCAGGGGATGCCGTCGTCGCGGACGACGGCACGCTCGCGGCCTGGCTGCGCCGCGGCCGCGCCCTGGCGGTCCTGTTGCGGCCCGACCGTGTCGTGCTGGACACCGTGTCGAAAAGCGGTGGCCTCGGCCGCACGACGGCCTGGGCGCCGTTGCTCACCGCCCCAGCGCGCCCACGGCCATAGCCCTGTCCCTCCCAGCCAACCTGGCGCAACCGTTTCCCCTCTCACCCGTTGAGGAGCAGATCGCGATGACCACCCCACCCGGCGCCGCGCAGCCCCAGCCCTTCTGGGCACCCGATCCCGCTACAGCTGACGGCAGCCGCATCGCCGAGTTCACCCGCTGGCTGGGCCGGACCCGTGGGATCAGCGCGCCTGACTACGCCGCCCTGCACCACTGGTCGGTCACCGACCTGGAAGGCTTCTGGAGCGCGGTCTGGGAGTTCTTCGACGTCCGGTCGGCTGGAGGAGGCCGGCCACGTTCGCCCCGACGGCATGGCCGCCGTCCCGGCCTGGATCACATCGAAACGATGCACACATCGTTTCGATGTGGCAAGCTGGGATCATGCTGGAACTCGCGATACTCGGCTTCCTCGCCGAAGGCCCCCTGCCCGGTCACGAGCTGCGCCGCCGCATCACGAACCTGACCGGCTACAGCCGTCCGGTCAGCGACGGCACCCTCTACCCGGCGATCAGCCGGATGACGAAGGCCGGGCTCATCGAACGACGCCCCGCGCCCGAGTCGGGCGGCGGCCGGTACGTGCTGAACCTGACCGCAGCAGGACGCGAGGACATGCTGCTGCGGCTGCGGGCCCCGGCCGAGCACGAAGTCACCGACTTCTCCCGCTGGTTCACGATCCTGGCATTCCTCTCGCTGCTGCCCGACAGCGCCGAGCAGCACGCCGTGCTGCGCCGCCGCCTGGACTTCCTGGAGGCTCCCGCCAGCTTCTTCTACGACGGCGACACACCGTTGCGCGCCGAGCAGGTCACCGACGCTTACCGACGCGGCATGCTGCTCACCGCCCACGCCACCAGCCGCGCCGAACGCGCCTGGCTCCACGAGGTCCTGGACGGCGACGGCATCCGAGCGGACGACGAACAGCCCCACCCCCAGACCCGCACCCGTGATCGGAAGGACTGAACATGCTCGCGTCCTGGTACGACCAGCAGGGGCCGGCCGCCCAAGTACTCCAAGTCGGTGAGCTGCCCGACCCCGCCCCCGGCCCCGGTGAGCTCCGCGTACGCGTCACCGTCTCCGGTGCCAACCCCGGCGACACCAAGAAGCGGCGCGGCTGGACCGGCTCGGCCATGCCCTATCCGAGGGTGGTCCCGCACAGCGACGCCGCCGGCGTCGTCGACGCCGTCGGCGACGGCGTCGACGCGCGCCGCATCGGGCAGCGCGTTTGGGTGTACGGCGCCCAGTCCTACCGCCCCTTCGGTACCGCCGCCCAGTACACCGTTGTCCCCGGCGACCTCGCCGTCCCACTGCCCGACCACCTGTCCGACGACCTCGGCGCGTCCCTGGGCATCCCCGGCATCACCGCGCACCGCACCGTCTTCGCCGACGGCCCCGTCGACGGCACGCTCGTACTGGTCAACGGCGTCCTGGGCGGGGTCGGCTCACTGGCCGCCCAGCTCGCCCGCTGGGGCGGGGCCACGGTCATCGGCACCGTCCGACGCGGCCCCGAACTGGACAGGATCGATCCAGCGGTCGTATCTCACGCCGTCGCCCTCGACTCAGGCGACCCGGCCGCCGAGATCCGCGCCCACGCACCCGGCGGCGTCAACCGGATCATCGAGGTCGCTCTGTCCGACAACGCCGACCTGGACGACGCCGTCGCCGCGAACGGCGCGGTCATCGCCGCGTACGCCACCCGCGACGAGCGCACCGAGATCCCGTTTTGGACCCTGCTGTTCAACAACGTCACCCTGCGCCTGCTCGGCAGCGACGACTTCCCGGCCGAGGCCAGACGCCAGGCCGCCCGCGACCTCACCGCCGCGGCCGCCGCCGGTGCCCTCACCGTCGATGTCGGCGACCGCTTCCCGCTCGCCGACATCGCCAAGGCCCACGACCGCGTCGACGCCGGCGGCCGCGGCCGCGTACTGATCGACATCCCCCGGTAGGGAAATTCTGGCGGGACCCCCTCCTCTCCCCGCAGCCGAGCGTGAGAGTACTGCGCTCAGGGTGATGTTCGTCGGTCGAACGAGGCGAGTGGACCCCTCACCGGTCGCACTGGGTCAGCGGGCGCGCCGGGATCTTCCGGGCGAAGCGGCGGGCGGCGATGCCGGGATGTCCGGCCTCGCGCGGAGGAACGCTCGGGTGACCTGGCCCAGCCATGCGGCCTCCGCCTCCACCGTGCCCGGTACCGGGCTGAGGCCGGAGGTGGCCCCGGGGGCGGGGGTGCGGCGGCGACCGTGACGGTGGTTCTCCAGCGCCGCGGCCAGAGCCTCGGCCTCCCGTTCCGCGTCGTTGGGCGCCCCGACGGCGGGGGCGGCCGGGGCGGCGTAGGGGCGTAGTGCGAGCTGGGCGTCCCGGATCTCGATGATGCGTCGGTAGAGGGCGAACTCGGCCTGCCACAGCGGGAGTCTGCCGCTCTGATCGGCCAGCGGCAGGGCGATCTCGGGGAGCTGCGCATGCAGCGCCGACCACAGCGGCTCAAGGTCCCGGTGGCTGCGGTACGCACGGAGCCAGCGCAGGGGTGCGGCCAACGTGGTGCTCCACAGCGTCACGGTCGCTGCGGCGACGGCCAGGGAGACGCAGATGGTGCCGAGGGCGTTGGAGAGCGTGTCCTCGCCCCCGTCCTGGGTACCCTGTGCCAGGACGCCGACCATGTCGTCGAGCGACCAGAGTGTCCACAGGATCCCGACGGCGACCGCGGCGAGCGCCAGGAGGAGCCCGACTCGCAGCAGGCCTCGCCCCGCCGAGCGCAGGTGGCGGACGAGGACGTGGCCGAGCACGGCCAGGCAATAGAGGGCATAGCCAGTGAACAGCGCGTCGTCGCCCGCCATCAGCAGCCGCCCGGCGCTGGCGTGCAACACTGCCGTGCCGTTGTTCCAGGCGGGATGGGCCGTCAACAGGATTGCGGCGGAAGCCAGTTGGACGGCCCACGCGACGACCCGGTGACGCCGCACCCGGTGCCGGACCGGCGTGCCGGGTTCGGCGGACAGGGAAAGCGCGAACAGCAGCAGAAAGCTCAGCGACGCCGTCTTCAGCGCGTCGCCGACCAGGACGGCCGCCGTCTGCGTTACCAGCGGGGCGAGGGCGGTCAGGTTCGCCGGGGCGAGGACGACCAGCGAGGCCCCCATGCACAACGCGAACCCGCACAGCTGCCCGTGCGCCGGGTCGACTCCTGCCTTCGGAGCCGTCACGATGCGGCGTGCACCGAAACCGAGCAGGATCGTGGCGGCGAGGAGGGCGGTCGCCTCAACCACGTGCCACCCACCGGTGCGGGGCGCTGAGCAGTGTGGCCAGCCGGGATCCCTCGGGCGCCGCGGAGGCCGCCGTGAGGTTGTCCTCCCTGGCGGCCCGGCAGCGGATGAGGGAGGCGACCAGTTCCGCCTCGTGCTCCTGGGGTTCGGTGTACACGGTTCTTCCCAGCACCCGTTCGACCAGCGAGGGCGGGAGGTTGGGCAGCAGGATGCGCGCGGTGGCGGAGAGCAAGGGCTGCGCCTCGTGGTGACCGCAGATGAGGTGTGCCGCCTCGTGCAGCAGGATGTGCTGCTGGTGCAGCGCTGTGGTGTCTGCCGCGTAGACGATGCAGTCGGCCCGGTCGGTGGTCACCAGCAGGCCGCACGGCGTGTCGGTCCGGCCGGCCACGGGCACCAGGTCGATGGGCCTGCCCCGTTCGGCTGCGAGCGTGGCGATGAAGGTGAACGCGTCGAAGGGACGTGGCAGCGACAGGGCCCGGACCCTGCGCCGGTGCCGCTGTGTCAGCGCTCCACGGCGCCGATCGGTCCACACCTGCGGTACCTCTTCCGCTCTTTCTGCGTGCGTGGTGGCTCGGTGCGCGTCAACTCTGCGTGCCGTGCCCGGCGGTCCCCTGCTCCCTGCGCGCGAGGACGTCGATGATGTCGCTGATGGTGCTCACGCCTTCCGGGGAGAGGTTCACCGCGCGCAAGGCGACACTGCGCACCCGGGCGTCGCGCAGCGCCCCGAGCAGCTCCAACTCCCTCGCGATGGCCGTGCCCTGGTCGTCGTCGAAGAAGTACGCGACGGGCACGTGAAAGAAGCCGGCAAGCGCTTCCAGATGACGCTTGGTCGGATTGTCCCGTCGGCCCGTTCGCAGCTGCCACAGGTACGTGGCGGAGAACGACTCACCGCTGGCCTCGCGGCAGGCTCGCGCGACCTCCTCGTGACTGTAGGGGTCGTGGTCGGGCCGACGTACGACGCGGAAGAGTGCGTCGATCTTCTCGGCCAGGGTCGACGCCTGCAGATGCTGCTCCGCCCCGGACTCGCGCTGACCGGCCATCCGATGTGTCCCCCTCTCCTCGCTCATTCATCCTAGCTGAGGCGTTCGTTCCGGCTGGAGGGAAGGGCGTACGGCAGGCACTGCGCTCGTGGCGCGCGCCGCCCTTGCGGGCCGGGCTCAGCCGAACAGCACCTGATACGTGACCGCGCAGGCGACCAGATAGACCGCCACTCCAAGGAGCAGCATGTACCACGGCGACCTGCGCTGACGCACGGCACACATAGCGCCCAGCAGTGCGACGAGAGTTGCTGCCACGAGCCCGAGCCACGGCAGCCCCAGCAGGATCAGCCACACCCTCGCGCCGCAGACCGGAGCGGAGCCGCCGGTACCGCCGGTGCCGCAGCTGTCCCCCGCGAAGAGCATCGCGAAGGAGAAGAGCAGATCGGCCAGGACACCGGCCACCGTGAACACCACCAGGGCCACCACGAACCCGACCGGCAGGCGGGGCGGTCGCGCGGTGCCGGACCCCGGTGGCAATCCCTGCCCATATGAATGGAATGAAGCCATATATTCATGTTAGCTTACGTAGACGACTAGGGAGGGCATCACCATGGGGGACGGAAACGCGCAGGTCGTCCTGCGCCCGAGCGTGGGCAACCGCAGAACGGTGCTCACGCTTGCTGAAGGACGGCAGGAGCATCCCGGTCCACGCGCTCACCTCGGGCACCGAGACACAACTCGAAGAACAGGCCGACCGGCTGGAGCGCTCGCTGGATCTGCGCACCAGCTGAGATGGACAACGAGCGAGACATGACCGAGCAGAACGATGTCCCCGTCCCTCCGCCAGGACCGCGCCGAGGTCCCCTGCTCCTCCTGCGCAACCCCGCCGTCGCCGGGGCCCTCGGCCTCCTCCTGGGGCTGGCCGCGGCCGGTCTACCCGCTTTGGCCGCCGGTCACAGCGGCTCCGCTTTCGGCAGGGCCGGCAGCGGCAGCCTCCACATGCCCGCCGACCTGGACGGGTTCACCTCCTTCCCCGACATGAGCGCGCCCAGGCCGTCAACGCGTACCAGCAGGCATCGGCGAAGCGGCATGCCGTCGAGGACGTCCGCAGCGGACAGCGGCTGTCCGCCGACTACGGCGGCGCGGCGGCGGCGGTGCGCTCCTATGCCGACAAGACGGAAGAGAACTTCTTCGATCTGCGGGCAGTCCGCAGCGACTCGCCGGAGCCGTACGTTCCTTACGAGGATCCGGCCGACACCGGCAGCGCCGTACCGTACGACCAGTTGCTGGCCTACGGGCACGTCTCCTGCGTCGTGATCAACGCATTCACGGCCGCCGGGAGAAAACCCGCCCCGGACAGCGTGACCACGTCCTACTGCCAGCGCAGCGCAGACGGCCTGACCGTCCAACTCCGCATGCACGGCGGGCCCCTGATCCACCACCCGGACCAGGTCGCGGTACTGGTCGACCAGGCATGGAGCGACCTGTCCTGACCGGAAGCGCGCCCCGGCGGCATCCGCAAGAGGAAGGAAGGGCATGGCGAGGAAGAGAGTCGAGTACGCCGCCGACAAGGGCGCGTTCCTCACGCTGAACGAGATCGCGGCCTGGGTCCAGGACGCGATGCGCTCGAGTGCGTCGGGTGACGAGGTCGTCCAAGCGCGGGCGTCGTTCAGCGGGCGGCTGCAGAGGATCGCCGTACCGGTGGAGAACGCGCCGCTCAGGAAGGACGAGGACGCGGCGCCGTGACACTCCGAAACCGCCGAGGCCCAGCACCGACGGACAGGCGGAACGGCCCGCTGAAATCTCCTCGGTCGAGCGCCGTTCGCGATCGTGGCCGCCCAGAGCACCTCAGGAGGAGCACAGGATGACCACAGTGCGACTGGCCTCCATACGACTGACGGGGGAAATCGTCACCTTCGGGTGCATGCTGGCCCTCCTGACGGCGATCGTGCTCATTGAGACCGGCACCGCCGGTCCCGGCACATGCATGCTGATCGCGGCCGCGATCGTCACAGTCACGGCCATGGCCGTCCCCCACGCCTTCTGGCTCCAGGCAGACGCGAACGGTCTCACCATGACGCGGCTGCTCGTCCGCCGCACCTACCCGTGGCGGGCCGTCCAAGGACTCGCCATGAAGTTCGACGAGGAGTCCGAAACCGGCACCCACCGGGTCACCCTCCGCCTACGCCTCACCGACCCCCAGGGACTGTACTGGGGCCCGCTCCTGGGCAAGCTCACGACCACCGACGACGACCTCCCGCGCGGCACCGAACCCCGCGCTCTCGCCGATCTCTTCGCCCTGTTCGGCCGGCACGGCCTGCCAGTCGACAAGCCGGCGTTCGCCAACGCCGTCCTCTCCGCGCACGGGCTCCCCCCTCTCCCTCCCCAACTCGCCAGGCTTGTGCCGACCGGCCCGGTTCCCACGCCCCAACAGGCCTACGCCGGCGCCCCGAGCATCGAGGACGAGCGCCGCAAGCTCCTCTCCAAGCGCCGAGTCATCCCAGCGGGCCCGCCCCGCAAGCAGCGCGAATACCTGCTGCGCTACGCCGCGATGTCCGACCGGGCATCGCTCCAGACCCACGACGCACGCCTTGAGGACAGCACTCGAGCTCTTTTCGCGGCACACCAACTGGCGAAACACGACCGGGTCGTGGCCGACAGCGACCCTCGTGGATATGTCCGTCAGCAGTACCTGATCTGGCACAGCAGCAGGCCGTAGACATGTACGAGCACATGGACGCGGGGAAGGCTTTCGGAGCCGTCAGTTGGTACTCCGTCGTCGGTCAGGCAGCCGGGCCGGTCGAATAGCGCCATTGCGTCGCTTACCGTTCGATGTGATCCGGACCGCCCGTCTCGGCACCGGAGTGCGCAGGATATGCAGCTTGTCACACGGCTATTCCGAACCCTGTGGCCGTATGTCCGGTTTGACTGCTCTGTGATTGTACCGTGGTCATCCTGTGGTTACCGCGCGTAAGGAAATTCGCGGCGCATTCCAAAAGCATCGGATCCCTTTCGAGCAGGTAATTGAACAGATCACCGGCGGTTCACTAG
>NZ_BBPM01000093.1 GCF_000787775.1 Streptacidiphilus carbonis
TCCCAGGGGATGGGCATGCCGGGATCGGTCAACAACGGCTTCACCGCCGGCCACACCCAAGCCGCGCCGCTGTCGTTGCAGATGGCCGTGGTGGTGCTGACCCTGGTGCCCATCCTGATGGTCTACCCGTTCATGCAGAAGCACTTCAGGACCGGTGTGCTCACCGGCGCGGTCAAGGGCTGACCGGCATGGCGACACTGGCCCAGGTGGCCCAGGTTGCGGGCGTCTCGCCGAGCACGGTGAGCTATGTGCTCAGCGGCAAGCGGGCGATCTCCGCACCTACCCGGGAACGGGTGCAGCAGGCGATCGAGGCGCTGGGCTACCACCCCAACGCCGGCGCCAGAGCGCTCGCGGGCAAACGTTCGCAGATCATCGCCCTGGTGGTGCCGCTGCGCACCGACGTCTACGTCCCGGTCATGATGGAGATCGCCCTCGCGGTCACCACGGCAGCGCGCCGACACGGCTACGACGTCCTGCTGCTCACCAATGACGAGGGCCCGGACGGGCTGCGCCGGGTGGTCGGGAGCGGACTTGCCGAGGGCGTGATCCTGATGGACGTCCAGCTCGACGACCCGCGCATCGCCGTCCTGCAGCGGACCGGCACCAGGGCCGCGCTGATCGGTCTGCCGGCCGACCCGAGCGGACTGGTCTGCGTGGACCACGACTTCGCCCGTGCCGGAGCACTCTGCGCCGAACACCTGGCCGAACTCGGACACCGGGACGTCGCCTTCATCGGCTGTGCCCCGGCCGTCTACCGGCGCCACACCGGCTACGCGGAGCGGACGATCGCGGGGTTCCAGGAGGCTGCCCGCGACAGCGGGTTGCGGGTGGTGCACCGCCCCTGCGAAGGGACGTTCGAGGCCACCGCGGGAGCGTTCGCCGGCATCCTCGCCGATGTCCCGGAGACCACCGGCTTCGTGGTGCAGAACGAGGGCTGCATCGGTCCGCTGCTGTCATTGCTGCGAGCCTCGGGCCGCGCCGTCCCCGAGGACGCCTCCGTGGTGGCGCTGTGCCCGGAGCAGCTCGCCGAACAGCACGAGCCCCGGCTCACCGCGGTCACCGGTCCGGCCAGGGAGCTCGGCGACCGCGCCGCTGAGCTGTTGATGTCCCAGCTCCACGGTCGGGGCGGCGAAGAGGTCGCGCTGCTGCGGCCCGTGCTCACGGCGCGGGGCAGCTCGGGCCCCGCAAAGGGGCCGAGACCCCGATGAGTGAAGAACAACGACTATCCAGTAAGGCGGTCATGGAGATGGCACTGCTCAACTCGGTACAGATGGCGCGGTTCGTGGCGCGCGGCTCGCTGCGCCTGGACGCGGTGGTCGCCGCGGACCTCAACGCCGAGGCGATGAAGACCGCGGCACTGGGACCGCACGTCCCGCACGGGACCCCGTTGTCGAAGGCCTACCCGGAGGAGTCCCTGGCCGGGAAGCTGCTGCGGGTGCCGGAGGTGGCCGGGGCGTTGCGCAGCCTGGTCGGTCCCGATCCCACCGTGGACCACGACGCGGTGCACGTCCGCGAGCCGCATGGCGGTTCGGCCCAGTCGCTGCACGCCGACGCGATCATCGACGTCCGTCCGGACGCCTTCGACGTGCAGCTCATGTACTACCCGCAGGAGGTGACGCTGGAGATGGGCGGCACTCTCAGCGTCCCCGGAAGCCATCTGCGACGGGTCAACGAGACGGACACGGGCCGCTACCAGAACCTGCTCGGCCAGGACCGGCTGGTCTGCCCGGCCGGCACGGTGGTCTTCGTGCACCACGGCATCTGGCACGGCGGCCGTCGCAACGAGAGCGATGTGACGCGCTATATGTTCAAGATCCGGTTCAATCCGACGGTCCGTCAGCGACTGCTGTGGGACAGCACGGACCTCGACTCCCCGGAGGTCCTGGCCGCGCTGGGTGAGACCTTCCCCTGGTACGAGCAGGCCACCGCCCGCCTGGAGCTCTACAACCGGGCCCTGTTGTGGCGGGAGCTCACCGGCGACGAAGACTTCGACCTCGACTACTGGGTGACCAGGGTCGCGAACCGCCCCCAGGAGGCAGCGGTATGAGCACCGACAGCCCGATCGTCCGGACGGTTCCGCCCGTTCCGACGCAGCGTCAGGAGGTGCTGGTGCTGTTCCTCTCGGACTCCTCCCTCGACTCCCGCGTCGTCGGCTGGTCGCGCTACGACGGCACCGGCGAGACCTCTCCGACCACCGGCGACAGCGACGTACCCCCCTACGGAACCGGGACGGAGGCGTTGCTGGACGGCTGGCGGCTGTTCCAGGCGTCGCAACTGCTGCCGCCCCACCCGGGCCATGAGTACGACGTCTCCTTCCTCAAGCACGAGTTCATGTTCGAGAAGATCGTGCAGGTAGCCGGCTAGCAACCGGATGCGACCCCCGTATCCGTCCCACACACCCGCGCCCCACCACACCCCGCCTGGAGCAGACCCATGCCGTTGACAGACTTCGGACTCGAGGAACTCGTCGGGTACCGGCCTCAGTCGGCCGCACCCGACGACTTCGACCTGTTCTGGGAGCGCACGCTCGCCGAGTCACGGGCCCGGGCCGGAGAGGTCCGGGTGCGGCGGGTGACCGAGCAGTTCCGGCTGCGGACCGTCGAAGTGGACGACGTCCGGTTCCCCGGCTGGAACGGCGAACCGGTGGCCGCGTGGCTGCTGCGCCCGCGCGGGGCGGAGGGCCCGCTGCCGGTCGTCGTCACCTACCTCGGCTACAGCGCCGGCCGGGGACTGCCGACCGAGCACCTCTTCTGGCCGTCAGTGGGCTACGCCCAACTGGTCGTCGACAGCCGCGGCCAGGGCCGCGACACCCCGGACCCGGGGGCGGGCGCCGGTGAAGGCACGCAGTGGGTCGAGGGTCTGATGACCCGCGGTATCGATGCGCCCGGGACGTACTACTACCGGCGGCTGATCACCGACTGCGCCTTGGCCGTGGACGCGGTGGCGGAGCTCCCCGGGATCGACCCGGCCAGGATCGTCCTGGCCGGCGGCAGCCAGGGCGGCGGGCTGACCCTGGCCGCGGCGGGTCTGTGCGGGGACCGCGTCGCGGCGGCCATGCCCGATGTGCCCTTCCTGTGCCACTACCGCAGCGCCGTCCGGACCAGCGTCGAGGGTCCCTACCTGGAGATCGTCAACTACCTGCGCTGGCACAGCCGGCACCGGGTCGAGCAGACCTTTGCCACCCTGGACTACTTCGACGGTGTCCACTTCGCCCAGCGCGCCACCGCACCGGCCCTGTTCAGCGTCGGCCTGATGGACCCGGTCTGCCCGCCGTCCACGGTCTACGCCGCGTACAACCACTACGCCGGCGAGGTCCATGGCATGACCGTCTGGCCGTTCGGCGACCATGGCGGCGGCTACGGATCCAACCCGCCCGCACAACTGGAGTGGCTGGACGGTCTCGGGTTGACTCCCAAGCCCTGACCTCGAAGCCCCGACCTCGAAGCCGAAGCAACCGCCAACGTGAGGAACCTGCCTTGAAGTTCACCGATGGCCACTGGCTGATGCGTCCCGGCTGCATCGCGCGCTACGCCACCGGGGTCGCGGACGTCCGCGCGGAGGAGCACCGGATGACGCTCTACGCTCCGGTGAAGCAGGTCCGCGGCCGCGGTGACACCCTGAACAGCCCGCTGTTGACCGTCGAGTGCTGGTCCCCGGCCGAGGGTGTGATCGGCGTGCGGACCACCCACCACGCCGGATCCGTACGGCGCGGGCCGGACTTCGCCATGCCGGGCGTGCAGGAGGAGGCCGGCAAAGTGCACCGCGACGGCGAGGTCCTGGAGCTCAGCTCCGGCGAACTGACCCTGCGGGTGGACGCCTCCCAACCCTGGCTGCTGGAGTTCACCGCCGAAGGGCGGGTGCTGACCACCGTGGGCGAGCGCGGTACCGGCTTCGTCACCGATGCCGAGGGCCGCCACCACATGCTCACCCAGCACGCGCTGGGCGTGGGGGAGCTGGTGTACGGGCTCGGCGAACGCTTCACCCCGTTCGTCCGCAACGGCCAGACCGTGGACATCTGGCAGGCCGACGGCGGCACCAGCAGCGAGCTGGCCTACAAGAACATTCCGTTCCACCTGACCAACCAGGGCTACGGCGTCTTCGTCAACCACCCCGGCAAGGTCAGCTACGAGATCGGCTCCGAGGCCGTGGGCCAGGTCCAGTTCAGCGTCGAGGACCAGTCGCTGGAGTACTTCGTCGTCCACGGTCCCACACCGAAGCAGATCCTGACGCGCTACACCGCACTGACCGGACGCCCGGCCCTGCCCCCGGCCTGGGCGCTGGGCCTGTGGCTGACGACCTCCTTCACCACCGACTACGACGAGGCCACCGTCAACCGCTTCGTCGACGGCATGGCCAAACGCGGAATCCCGCTCAGCGTCTTCCACTTCGACTGCTTCTGGATGCGCGAGTACCAGTGGTCCGACTTCACCTGGGACGCCGACACCTTCCCCGACCCGGACGGGATGCTGTCCCGGCTCAAGGAACGGGGTCTGCGCGTCTGCACCTGGATCAACCCCTACATCGCGCAGAAGTCGCACCTGTTCGAGGAGGGCCTGCGTGAGGGCTACCTGGTGCGCCGGGCCGACGGCAGCGTCTGGCAGTGGGACCTGTGGCAGCCCGGCATGGCGCTGGTGGACTTCACCGACCCCGCCGCACGCGACTGGTACCTCGGCCACCTGCGCGTCCTGCTCGACCAGGGCGTGGCCTGCTTCAAGACCGACTTCGGCGAACGCATCCCCACCGACGTGGTCTGGCACGACGGTTCCGATCCGGAACGGATGCACAACTACTACACCCACCTCTACAACCAGGCCGTCTTCGAGCTGCTGCGCCAGGAGCGCGGCGAGGGCGAGGCGATGCTGTTCGCCCGCTCCGCCACGGCCGGCGGCCAGCAGTACCCGGTGCACTGGGGTGGTGACTGCGAATCGCACGCCAACGCCATGGCCGAGTCACTGCGCGGCGGCCTCTCCCTGGGCCTGTCCGGGTTCGGGTTCTGGAGCCACGACATCGGCGGCTTCGAGGGCACCCCCACCCCCACCGTCTTCAAGCGGTGGGTCCAGTTCGGCCTGCTCTCCTCGCACAGCCGCCTGCACGGCAGCAAGTCCTATCGCGTCCCCTGGGACTACGGCGAAGAGGCCGTCGCGGTCACCCGCGAGTTCACCCTGCTCAAGCACCGACTCGCCCCCTACCTCCAGTCGGCGGCCCAGCAGGCGCACACCACCGGAGTTCCGGTGATGCGCGCCATGGTCCTGGAATTCCCCGACGACCCCGCGGCGGCGACCCTGGACCGCCAGTACCTGCTCGGCGACGACCTGCTGGTCGCGCCGGTCTTCATCGAGGACGGCACCGTCGACTACTACGTCCCAGCGGGCGTCTGGACCAACATCCTGACCGGCGACCAGGTCACCGGACCGCGCTGGGTGCGCGAACAGCACGGCTTCCACACCCTGCCGCTGCTCGCCCGCCCCGACGCGGTGATCCCCTTCGCCGCCGACGACCAGCGCCCCGTCTCGGCCTGGGCCGACGGTGTGGAACTGCGCGTCCACGCCTTCGCTGACGGCGCCGAGCGCACGGTGGTGATCCCGGAAGCGATCGGCCTGGGGGAGTCCGCCCGCTTCCACTTCCACCGCACCGGCGACCGGATCCAGGTCACCACCGACAGCCGCCTCCCCTGGAGTGTGCGCATCGGCGGACCCGACGGTGTCCTCCACGCCAACCCCGCCGGCACCAACCGGGTCGACCTGCCCTGTCCGGCCTCCACCGGCCACTGAACCCCTGGCTGACGTGCCGTCACCCACCACACTCGGCGAGAGGACCACACAGTGTCATCCCAGCACGACACCGGCAGCACCTTCACCAACCCGGTGATTCCAGGCTTCCATCCCGACCCCAGTGTCTGCCGGGTGGGCGAGGACTATTACCTGGCCTGCTCCAGCTTCGAGTACTTCCCCGGCGTGCCGATCTTCCACAGCCGCGACCTGGTCAACTGGACCCAGATCGGCAACGTCCTGGACCGGCCGAGCCAACTCCGGATACCCTCCGACACACCCCCGTCCGCCGGGATCTACGCACCCACGCTGCGCCACCACGGCGGCCGGTTCTGGCTGGTCGTCACCAATGTGGCGGCCGGCGAGGGAAACCTGCTCTTCAGCAGCGTCGATCCGGCCGGCCCGTGGTCCGACCCGGTTCGACTGCCCGGAGTGCACGGCATCGACCCGGACCTCGCCTGGGACGAGGACGGCACCTGCTGGTGCACGGTCGCCGGTGTCTCCCAGTTCCGCATCGACCCCGAGACCGGGGAGACCCTCGGCCCGGCGCAACCGGTGTGGTCCGGCACCCCCGGTGCCCTGGCCCCCGAGGCCCCACACCTGTACCACATCGGCGAGTACTGGTACCTGCTGATCGCCGAGGGCGGCACCGAACGCGGCCACGGCGTCTCCATCGGACGAGGCCGCACGCCCAACGGGCCTTTCGAACCCTGCCCGGCCAACCCGATCCTGACCCACCGCAGCACCCACAAGCCGATCCAGAACACCGGCCACGCGGACCTGGTGCAGGCACCCGACGGCTCGTGGCAGCTGGTGCTGCTGGGCGTGCGACCGGGCGGCGGCACCCCCGGCTGGCACGTGCTCGGCCGGGAGACCTTTCTGGTGCCGGTCACCTGGGTGGACGACTGGCCCGTGGTCGGCGAGCTCAGCCCCGAGATGCCGGCACCCGCGTGGCCGCTCCGGCCGGTGCCGGCCACTCCGGTCAGGGACGACTTCGACGAAGCCGAACTGCGACCCCTCTGGGTCTCGCTGCGCCGGCGCCCGACCGAACTGTGCGGCACCAAGGAGCGCGCCGGCTGGCTGACCCTTCACGCCGATCCCTCCGCCGACACCCTGGACCACCCCGACCTGGTCTTCGTCGGCCGACGCCAGCAGCACCTGTCCTGCGGTGTGCGCACTCTGGTCGACTGCTCGGGAGGCCGCGGGGGCCTCGCTGTGCGACTCGACGACAGGCACCACTACGAGATCGAGGCGGGCGACGGCCGGATCAAGGTCTTCGCCCGCATCGGTCCGCTGCGCACCAAGGTCGCCTCCCGACCCGTGCCCCCCGGGCCGGTGGTCCTCGGGATCGAGATCGCACCGCAGCCCAGCGGGGACGCACGCACCGGTCCCGACCACCTCTCCTTCGGTGTCGAAGAGCAGGGCGGGGGCTTCACAGTGCTCGCCACCCTTGACGGCCGCTACCTCTCCACCGAGGTGGCCGGCGGTTTCACCGGGCGGGTCATCGGCATGTACGCAGCCGCCGGGACCGTCCAGTTCGACTGGTGCGACTACCAGCCGCGCTGACGCACAGCACAGTCGCACGCGCACCCAGCTGTCCACCCGCAAGGAAAGGGACGTCATGAAGTTCCACACGCAGCACGGCCGGCCCCGCAGGGCCTGGTCCGGCCTGGTCACCGGGGTGATCCTGCTCCTGCTGGCCCAGGTCGCGATCGGCGGTGCCGCCTCCGCCGCCACCAGCGCCCCGACCTCCACCAGCGCCCCGACCTCCACCACCGGCATCCCGGTGATCCACAACGTCGCGATGGACACCGTCGCCGCGATGCAGCCCAGCTGGAACCTCGGCAACAGCCTGGACGCCATCACCACCGAGACGTCCTGGGGCAACCCGCTCACCACCAAGGCCATGATCGACTTCATCAAGTCGCAGGGCTTCCACAGCATCCGCATCCCCGTCACCTGGTCCAACGGGCAGTCGGCGACCGCCCCCTACGCCATCGACCCGACCCTGATGGCCAGGGTCAAGCAGGTGGTCGACTGGGCGCTGGCCGACGGCTTGTATGTGGATCTGAACGTCCACCACGACTCCTGGCAGTGGGTGGCCGACATGACCACCCAGCACGACGCAGTGCTGGCGCGCTTCAACGCGACCTGGACGCAGATCGCCGCGGAGTTCCGCAACGAGCCCAAGAAGCTGCTGTTCGAGGCCATCAACGAACCCGTCTTCAACAAGGCCACCGACGCCCAGAAGCTGCAGATGCTGAACGAGCTGCAGGCCTCCTTCCACACCATCGTGCGCGACTCCGGCGGCAGGAACGCCACCCGGATGCTGCTGATGATGACCCCCGGCGGCAGCGGGGACCAGAGCTACCTGGACAACCTGGCCGCCCAGATCAAGTCCATGAACGACCCCGACCTCGCCGCGACCGTCCACTACTACGGCTACTGGCCGTTCAGCGTGAACATCGCCGGCAGCCCCACCTTCGACGCCGTCTCCCAGAAGGACCTCACCGACAGTTTCGCCCGGTTCGCCGCCGTCTTCACCTCCAAGGGCATCCCGGTCTACCTCGGGGAGTACGGCCTGCTCAGCGAGCCCGGTTCGGGAACCGTTGAGCGCGGCGAGATGCTGAAGTACTACCAGATGGTCGCCGACCAGGCCCGCGCCGCCCACGTGACCACCGCGCTCTGGGACGACGGCAGCTACCTGAACCGCAACACCCTCCAGTGGCGCGACCCGGCGCTGTTCGCCTGGATCAAGGCGAGCTACACCACCTACTCGGGGACCGTCTCGACCGACCAGGTCTTCGTCCCCAAGTCCGGGACCGCCACCGCCCGGACGCTCACGCTCAACCTCAACGGGACCAGGTTCGGCAGTCTCTGGAACGGCAGCACCAAGCTCGTCAAGGGCCGCGACTACGCCGAATCCGGTGACCAGCTCACCCTGACCGCGGCGCTGCTCGCCAGGCTGACCGGCTCCAAGGCGTACGGCGTGGACGCCACGCTCCAGGTCCGCTTCTCCAAGGGCATCCCCTGGCAGATCAACGTGCTCACGAGTGACACGCCGGTGCTCTCCGACGCCACCGCCACGATCGACTCGACCAGCGTCTTCACCATCCCCACCCGGTTCAACGGCGACCGGCTGGCCACCATGGAGGGCGCCTACGCGGACGGCACCGGTGCCGGCTCGGCCTCCTGGACCACCTACCAGGCGTTCAACTCCGACTTCGCCCCTGACTACGCGAACAACGCCCTCAAGCTGAACCCGGTCTTCCTGGCCGCGCTCAAGGACGGCGTCCCGGCCACCCTCACCTTCCACTTCTGGAGCGGAGCCCTGGTCACCTACCACGTGATCAAGAACGGCAGTACGGTCACCGGCACGACGGGAACCAGCACCACCTCCTGACCAGCCGGTCCCGCGTGGGAGCCCGAGCTACGGGCGCCGGCCAGGATGTGTTCCTGGCCGGCACCCTTCGGGCTTCAGCCCTTCACGGCGCCGGTGAGGCCGCCGACGATCCGTCTCTCGAAGGCCGAGAAGAAGACCAGTGCGGGCAGCATGGCGAGCGAGGTGAACGCGAGGACCTTCGCGGTGTCGGAGGAGTACTGCGAGGAGAACGCCTGGACGCCGAGCGGCAGGGTGAAGTCCGCCTGCGAGTTGAGGATGTACAGGGGCAGGACGTAGTTGTTCCAGCTGCCGATGAACGCGAGGATGCCGACGGTGACTACGCCGGGCAGCGACAGCGGGACCACCATGCGGAAGAAGAACCCGAGCCGGCTCGCCCCGTCGATCGCGGCGGCCTCCTCGATCTCATTGGGAATCGCCCGTAGGAACGGCACCAGGATGATGACCGTCGTCGGTAGGCCGAAGGCGATCTCAGGGACGATCACGCCGAACAGGTTGTCGACGAGGCCGAGGTCCTTGACGACGATGTACAGCGGGGTGATCGCGATGACCATCGGGAACATCAGGCCTGCGGCGAACAGGGAGTACATCGCGCCCTTCAGCCTGAAGTCGTAGCGCGCCAGCACGAAGCTCACCATCAGGCCGAGGACGACGATGCCGACGGTGCTCACGAGCGCGACGATGACGGAGTTGGCGAACTCTCCCCAGAACGTCACCGACTTCAGGACGCTGATGTAGTTGGTGAGCACCCAGGGGTGCGGCAGCGCGGCCGGACTGGTGGTGATCTGAGCATTGGTGCGGAATCCGCCGAGCACGATGTAGAGAACCGGTGCGATGCAAGCCGCGATGAACAGCAGCCCGACGACGTAGGTGAGAGGGCTTCCCCACTTCTGGGGCTCGCCGCGACGGCCGACAGGCGCGTCGGGCCCGGCCGTGGAGGAGAACCAGGAGCCTGCGGTCGACGCACTCATCGGACGCCTCCTTCGGTGACGGCGCCCCTGAGGTCACGGCGCAGGACGAAGCGCTGGTAGAGCAGCGCGACGATGAGCGAGATCAGGAACATCACGACCGCGACGGCGCTGCCGTAGCCGTAGTTGCCGGCGCTGCGGCCCTGCGCGACCATGTAGATCGCCATGGTCGAGGTGCCCGCGGTGCCCGAGACGTACTGCCCCCAGATGATGTAGACCAGATCGAACAACTGAAGCGAGCCGATGATCGACAGGAATGCCCAGATGCGGATCGTGGGCCCCAGCAGCGGCAGCGTGATGCGGCGCTGGATCTGCCAGTAGGAGGCGCCGTCGATCTGCGCGGCCTCTGAGAGCTCCTCGGGGATCGACTGCAGGCCGGCGAGCATCAGGATCACCGCGAAGCCGATGTACTTCCACGAGATGATGGCCATCAGCGCCCAGATGGCCAGCTTCGGGTCGGAGAGCCACTGGGCCTGCAGGAAGCCCAGGCCCAGGTGCTGCAGCAGGTCGTTGACGGCGCCGTTGCTCTGGAGCATCAGGCTCCAGCCGGTGCCGACGATGACCTCGGAGATGACATAGGGAACGAAGATCATGACGCGGATGAAGGAGCGGCCGCGGATCTTCTGGTTGAGCAGGAGTGCGAGGGTGATGGCGAGCGGACCCTGGACGGCCAGTGAGAGCACCAGGATCAGGCCGTTGTGCCAGAGGACTTGCTGGAACGCCGAGTCGGTGAGGATCAGCTTGTAGTTGTTCAGGCCGACCCAGGCGGTCGGCGCCCCGTAGCCGTGCCACCGGTAGAAGCCGTAGTACGCAGCGAGCGCGACCGGGAAGATCACGAACGCCAGGAACATGATGATCGCGGGGCCGGACAGGACCGCGATCTCGAATCGCATTCTGGCACGACCGCGGCGGCGCGGAGCCGCTCGCGGCGGGGCCGGGGTCGGGGCCGGAGTCGGGGACGCGGACTCGCCCGCGCCCCCGATCCCGGACGCGCCCTTGGACCGGCGGCCGGCGGCCGCGCCAGTACCCAGGGTGTCGCTCATCGTCTGGACACTCAGCCCTTCGCGGCGGCAGCGTCGGTGTCCTTGACGATGTCGGCGGCTGTGCCCTGGCCGGCCATCAGCTTCACGACAGCGGTGTTCATGGCGTTGCCGACGTTCTGGCCGTACTCGGTGTCGAGGAACATCATCGAGTAGGCGGCCTTGTTGAAGGCCTGCAGCGCCGAGACGTTGTAGGGGTCGGTGACCACGTCCTGGGCCTGCTTGTTCACCGGAATGGTGAAGAAGGCCTTGGCGTAGGCCTCCTGCTGGTCCTTGGTCACCAGGAACTCCAGGAAGCCCAGGGCCTCCTTCGGTGCGTTCTTGGACAGCGAGAACCCGTCGAGGCCACCCATGATGGCGCTCGGGTCGCCCTGGCCGCCGGACACGGCCGGGAAGGGGAACCAGCCCAGGTCAGGGAGCTGCTTCTGGTTCGGGGTCAAGCCGGCGATGACACCGGGGTCCCAGTTGCCCATCAGTTCCATGGCCGCCTTGTGGTTCGCGAGCATGCCCGCCGACGACCCGGCGCCCTGTTGCGCCGAGTTCGTCAGGAAGCCCTTCTGGAAGGGGTCGGCCTTCAGGAAGGAGGCCAGGTCGTCGCCGGCCTTGGTCCAGCACGGGTCGGCGAACTTGAGCGCCTTGGCAGCGGTCGTCATGGTGTCATGGCTGCACGCGCGCAGGGCGAAGTTGTAGTACCAGTGCGCAGCCGGCCAGGCGTCCTTGGCGCCGACCGCGATCGGTGCGACCTTGATCGCCTTCAGCTTTGCGACATCGGCCTCGAGCTCGTCCATCGTCGTCGGCGTCGAGGCGATGCCGGCCTGCTGGAACAGGTCCTTGCTGTAGTAGATGCCCTCGGGCTGCGTGTCGACCGGCATCGCGTAGACCTTGCCGTCGATCGAATAGCCCGCGACTGCCGCCGAGCCCGCGTTCGCCTGGTCGGTGGCGGTCAGGTTCAACTGCTGGACCTGGCCGGCGTCGACCATCGCCTGCATCTTGCCGCCGCCGCGCTGCAGGAAGATGTCGGGTGCGGAACTCGAGTTGAGCGCGGTCTGCAACTTGCCGTCGAAGTCCTCGTTCTGGACTTCCTGGATGTTGATCGTGACGTCGGGGTGCAGCGAGTGGTACTGCTTCACGGCAGTCTTCCAGTACTCCGCACCGGGCCCTGGTGTCGCGTTCTCCCAGAAGGTCAATGTGACCTTGCCGTCGGACGGGCCGCTGCTGCCGGTGCTGCTGCCGCCGGCACAGCCCGTGGCCGCCAGTGCGATACAGAAGCCGATCGCGGCAGCCGTTGCGATGCGGGTGTTCCTGGGCATGGAAGCTCCCTGATCTGTCGTCAATGTCTGAATCAACGGGCCTGGTTGGTGCGGCGTGGTGGCCGTGTCACGAGCCCGGACCTTGCAGAGGTCCGTTACGGCAACGTTTCGGTAGCTGGAGAGTATGGGCCCGGCTTCGAGGGGCAGTCAATGATGAATTTCCGAAAGTTCATCGAAACTTATGCGAGGGACTGGCCGGGTGGCTGTCGAAGCATCCTCGGGCCCGTCCGGACCGAACTGCAGTCGCTTGATCTATTTTTCAGGCGTCTTTGACGCCTCGTGAGTTTCGGGCTCACGGTTCGGATTGCAGAGTGCCGCGGCTTTCATCCCCGGCGCAACGGCGGTGCAGCGGTCGGAGGACGCCGAAGGTTTCGAAACAGCAGTCGAAACTGTTGACAGCTGGCAGGGGCAGATCAAAGCTGTTCACGACCTGCCAGCCCCACGTGGACAAGGAGCGAGGACGCACATGAGCCATCACCCACCCAACCTGTCGAAGGGCCGTCGACGCGGCCGCTGGGCACCGCACCTCAGCACCGTCTGCGCCATCGTCATGGCCGTCCTGGCCACGATGTTCGTGCCCGGCACCGCCAATGCCGACACCGTCATCACCTCGAGCCAGACCGGCACCAACAACGGCTACTACTACTCGTTCTGGACCGACGGCGGCGGGTCGGTCTCGATGGACCTCGGGTCCGCGGGGGCCTACAGCACCTCATGGAGCAATGTCGGCAACTTCGTCGCCGGCAAGGGCTGGAGCACCGGCGGGCGCCAGACCGTCGACTACTCGGGCAGCTTCAACCCGTCCGGCAATGCGTACCTGTCGCTCTACGGGTGGACCACGAGTCCGCTGGTGGAGTACTACATCGTCGACAACTACGGCACCTACCGGCCGACCGGGACGTACAAGGGAACCGTCACCAGCGACGGCGGCACCTACGACATCTATGAGACGACGCGCACCAACGCCCCGTCCATCATCGGCACAGCGACCTTCAACCAGTACTGGGCGGTCCGGCAGTCCAGGCGCACCGGCGGCACCATCACCACGGGCAACTTCTTCGACGCCTGGGCGAGCCACGGCATGAACCTGGGCAGCTTCAACTACATGATCATGGCCACCGAGGGATACCAGAGCAGTGGCAATTCCAGCATCACGGTGGGTTCCACCAGCAGCGGGGGCGGAGGTGGAGGCGGCGGAGGCGGCAGCACCGGTTGCACCGCGACTCTCTCGGCCGGTAGCCAGTGGAGCGACCGCTACAACCTCAATGTCGCGGTCACCGGCTCCAGCAACTGGACCGTGACCATGAACGTCCCGGCGCCCGAGAAGGTGCTCGCCAGTTGGAACGTCAGTGCCAGCTACCCAAGTTCTCAGGTGCTCGTCGCCAAACCCAACGGCAACGGCAACAACTGGGGCGTCACACTGCAGACCAACGGCACCTGGACCTGGCCCACCGTCAGTTGCAGTTCGGGCTGAACCCGGCGGTCCACGGAACACGGTCCGCGGAAGAGGGGCCACCGAACACGGCCCGATGACCAGCGGCGGCAGCCCGCACCCTCCGGGGGCGCGGGCTGCCTTGGCGGCTCTGCGTTCGACATCCGCGACACCGTCCCCTTCGCCGATCGCTCCGGGGAGGCTCCGGTCTCCTGCGGATGCGCGTCCGGTCAGTCGGCGGGGGTGGCGGTGTACTCCTGGTCGGTGACCGGGGTCAGCCAGTGGACGACGTCGTGATCGGCGTCGCCCTCGTTGACGGCCAGGTGGACCATCAGCCGGTCGGGCGCGGCGCCGTGCCAGTGCTCTTCGTCGGCCTCGAACAGCACGCGGTCGCCGGGGCGGATCACCTGTACCGGTCCGCCGCGGCGCTGGCACAGGCCGACGCCCTCGGTGACGAAGACGGTCTGGCCCAGCGGGTGGCGGTGCCAGTGGGTGCGCGCGCCGGGCATGAAGTGCACCAGGTTGGCGGTGACGCGGGAGGGGGCGGGGGCTGCGGCCACGGCGTCGATGTAGACGTCTCCGGTGAACCAGTCGGCCGGGCCCTTGGCGGTGGCGACGGAACTGCGGGTGATCTGCACGGTCGTTCCTCTGTTGCGGTGCGGAGTGGTGCGACGGGGGTTCGGAGAGAGGTCAGGGCCTGAGGAGGGTCTTGACGGCGCGGCGCTCGTCCATGGCCCGGTAGCCCTCGGCGACGTCGGCGAGCGGCAGGGCGAGGTCGAAGACCTTGCCCGGGTCGATGCGGCCGGAGAGCACACGCTCGATGAGGTCGGGCAGGTAGCGGCGGACCGGGGCGGGGCCTCCGCGCAGGCCGACGTGGGAGAAGAACAGCTCCACGCCGTCCACGGACACCTCGTGCGGGACGCCGACGAAGCCGACGTTGCCGCCGGGGCGGGCCGAGTGCAGGGCCTGGCTCATGGCCTGGGGGGTGCCCACGCACTCCAGCACGCTGTCCGCGCCGATGCCGCCGGTCAGCTCCTTGATCCGGGCCACGCCTTCCTCGCCGCGCTCGGTGACGATGTCGGTGGCGCCGAACTCCAGCGCCAGCTTCTGCCGCGACTCGTGCCGGCTCATGGCGACGATCCGCTCCGCGCCCCGTTCCTTGGCCGCGATCACGCCGCACAGTCCGACCGCGCCGTCGCCGACCACCACGACCGTGGAGCCGGGCTTGACCTCGGCGGCGTCGGCGGCCCACCAGCCGGTGCCCATCACGTCGGAGACCGCCAGCAGACCGGGCCAGTACTGCTCGTCCGGTACCTCGTCGGTGGCGACCAGGGTGCCCTGGGCGTTGGGGATGCGCACGTAGTCGGCCTGGCAGGTGCTCATGAACTCGCGGTGCAGGCAGTTGGACTGGAAGCCGTTGCGGCAGTTGGCGCAGGTGTTGTCCGAGGTGGCGAACGAGCCGACGACGAACTGCCCCGGCCTGACGGAGGTGACCTCGCTGCCTACCTCCTCGACGACGCCGACGTACTCGTGCCCCATCGGGTGCGGGTCGCCGATCGGCTCCAGGCCGCGCCACGCCCACAGGTCGGAACCGCACACGCAGGTGGCGGCCGTCCGGATGACCGCGTCAGTCGGGTGGAGGATCTTCGGGTCCTCCAGGGTCTCGAACCGGACGTCGCCGGGACCGTAGATCACTGCTCCACGCATCAGGAGCTCCTTTACGTGCCGAGGGGGCGCACTGCCGACAGGTGGGGGCAGCACGCCGACGTGCGATTGCAGGCCCGATCCGCACGGCCGCGGCCGGCGGGGACCTGAGGCAGGCCTCCGTGGCCGCGTGCGCGGCCGAAGGAGGAGCACCACGTCATCCAGATAACCCGCTTCTTCCGGGAGCAGCCAGTTACCAGTGAGGGGTGTACCGGCAGTGCATCGCTACGGCCGGGCGCGGGACGTACCGTCGAGGTGTGGACAATCAGCATGAGGTCCGCGAGTTCCTCAGCTCGCGGCGCGCCAGGATCACCCCGGAGCAGGCGGGACTGCCGTCCGGCAGCCGCCGGCGCGTGCCCGGGCTGCGCCGCAGCGAGGTGGCCGCGCTCGCCGACATGAGCGTGGAGTACTACGCCAAGCTGGAGCGCGGCAGCCTGGCCGGCGTCTCCCCGGCGGTCCTGGAAGCAGTCGCCCGCGCCCTTCAGCTCGACGACGCCGAGCGCGCCCATCTGCTCCATCTGGCCCAAGCCGCCGACGGCTCCGACGCCCTGACCCGCCCCCGCCGCCGTGCCACCCGGCAGTGGACCCCGCATCCCAGCCTGCTGTGGACCCTGGACGCGATCACCGCCGGCCCGGCCTTCGTCCGCAACGGCCGCATGGACCTGCTGGCCGTCAACCAGCTCGCCCGCGCCTTCTACAGCGGCGTGTACGCCGCACCCGGCAACCAGGCCAACCTTGCCCGCTTCATCTTCCTGGACCCCGCCGCCCGGCGCTTCTACCCGGAGTGGGACCAGGGGGCCGACATCACAGTCGCCATCCTGCGTACCGAAGCCGGGCGCAATCCGCACGACAAGGACCTGCACGACCTCGTCGGCGAGCTCTCCACCCGCAGCGACGAGTTCCGCACGCGCTGGGGAGCCCACAACGTCCGCCACCACGGCACCGGCACCAAGCGCTACACCCACCAGGTCGTGGGCGAGCTCACCCTCGCCTACGAAGGCCTGGAGATGGCCGCGGCACCCGGCCTCACCCTCACCATCTACACCGCCGAACCCGGCTCACCCTCCGAACAGGCCCTCCGCCTGCTCGCCTCCTGGGCCGCCACGGAAGAAGCATCGCCGGCGGCGACGTAACGGGCCCTCAGTGGCTGGAGCCCTCGGTGGCGACTTCGGTACGGTCGCCGGACCACAGGGTGTGGAAGATGCCGTCCTTGTCCACGCGGTGGTAGGTGTGCGCGCCGAAGAAGTCCCGCTGGGCCTGGACGAGTGCGGCGGGCAGCCGCTTGACGGACAGTGAGTCGAAGTAGCTGAGCGCGGAGCTGAACCCGGGGACCGGGACCCCGGAGAGCGCCGCCGTGGCCACGACGCGGCGCCAGGCGGACTCGCCGTCGGCGACGGCCTGGGCGAAGTAGGGCGCTTCGAGCAGGGTTGCGATGTCCGGGTTCTCGTCGTAGGCGTCGGCGATGCGGTTCAGGAACTGGGCGCGGATGATGCAGCCGCCGCGCCAGATCTTGGCGATGCGGTCCTTGTGGATGTTCCAGCCGTACTTCTCCGCACCGGCGATGATGGCGTCGAAGCCCTGGGCGTAGGCCACGACCTTGGAGGCGTAGAGGGCCTTGGCGACGTCGTCGGCGAAGGCGGCGTCGGTCTTCTGCACGTCCGGCCGTGACGTGACGACCCGCTGTACGGCCGCGCGCTGCGCGGGCTTGGAGGAGACGGCGCGGGCGAACACGGCTTCGGCGATGCCGCCGACCGGGACGCCGAGGTCGAGGGCGTTCTGCACGGTCCACACGCCGGTGCCCTTGGAGCCGGCGTGGTCGAGCACGATGTCGACGAACGGTGCGCCGGTGGCGGCGTCGGTGTGGCGCAGCACCTCCGCGGTGATCTCGATGAGATAGGACTCGAGCGGGCCCTTGTTCCAGGCGGTGAAGACGTCGGCGATCGCTGCCGGTTCGTGGCCGCCGACGGTGCGCAGCAGGTCGTACGCCTCGGCGATCAGCTGCATGTCGGCGTACTCGATGCCGTTGTGGATCATCTTCACGAAGTGTCCGGCGCCGTCGGTGCCGACATGGGTGACGCAGGGTTCGTCCTCGGCGACCGCGGCGATGGACGCGAGGATCGGGCCGAGGGTCCGGTAGGACTCCTCGGAGCCGCCGGGCATGATCGACGGGCCGTTGAGCGCGCCCTCCTCGCCGCCGGAGATGCCGGCGCCGACGAAGTGGACGCCGGTGGGGGCGATCCGCTTCTCACGGGCGATGGTGTCCTGGAAGTTGGCGTTGCCGCCGTCGACGATGATGTCCCCGGGCTCGAAGCGTTCGGCGAGCTGGTCGATTACCGCGTCCGTGCCCGCGCCGGCCTGCACCATGATGATCGCGGTGCGCGGCTTCGTCAGTGAGGCGACGAAGTCGTCGATCGACGCGCTCGCGACGAATCCCGCCTCCGGGTGCGCGGTGACCAGTTCTTCGGTACGGGCGTGGGTGCGGTTGTAGACCGCGACGGTGTTTCCCTGGCGGGAGGCGAGATTGCGGGCCAGGTTCGATCCCATCACGGCCAGACCGACGACGCCGATGTTCGCCGCTGCATTGCTGGTGTCCACGGGGGCCTTCCTTGTTCTGACGGCGCTAGCGCGCCGGGCGTCCGGTGCCAGGAACTGCTCACCAAGCTACGTGCGCTCCGGCGACCACGCACGCGCGGAACGGAGGATCCTGCTGTTCTGTCGGGGCCGGCCCGTCCAGCCGGCGCCCGACACAGGCCTTCGATACGAAGCCGAGAGTTCCCTGGTCCTTGGTCAGCCCTTTCCGGTCAGCTGCCAGATCTGGTTCTTCTTGGTGCTCAGTGCGCTCGCGGCGTCGCAGGTCCACTGGTGGATCAGGGCGCCGGGTGCGGTGGAGACGTTGCTGACGTCGACGCACTTTCCGCTGTGGGCGGCGACGAGCTGGTAGTCCTTGCTGTTGCCGAGCGCGGTGACCGGGTTGAGGGTGAACTGCTGATTGGTCTGGCCGTTGCAGGTGTACTGGATGACGGCGGCGCCGTCGGCGGTGGAGGCGCCGGAGACGTCCAGGCACTTGCCGCTGAGCTCGTTGACCACGGTGTAGGTGTCGGTCTTCCCGGCGACCGGCTTGAAGTCGAGCATCTGCTGGTAGCCGCCCTCGCAGTAGTACTGCTGGTACTGGGTGCCGTTGGCGGTGCTGAGGTTGGTGTCGTCCAGGCACTGGCCGCTGTTCTCGCTGACCGCGACCGTGGAGACGGTGGTGTTGGACGGCGGGAGCAGGGTGACGGTGTAGCCGTCCTTGGCGTTGGTGTAGGGGACGGTGACCGAGGCGGCGTTGTTGCTGACGGTCAGGGTCTGGTCGGAGACGGTGACCGGTCCGGTGACGGCGGTGCCGTTGTTGTAAGGGACGCGTTGCAGGACGGCGCGGACCTGGCCGTTCTCGACGACGGAGGTGGTGTTCAGGCCGGTGAGGTTGACGGTGACGTTGCCGGTGTTGCCGCTGGTGCCGAGCAGGATCTTGGCGTTCTTGGCGGTGTTGTCCTTGGTGGCCAGGCCGTCGGTGCCGGTACCGGGGATGAAGTTGACGATGTTTCCGGTCTGCGAGCCGTAGTAGCGGTACATGAACCACTCGCCGAGTGGCAGGTACTGGCCGGCGCTGTTCTTGGTGAGCAGGTTGGCCTCGTCGTCGTGCAGGTTGGTGCCCGACGCCCAGTTGCCGCGCAGGCCGTCGGCGCCGGCCCGCTCCAGGCGGCCGATGAACCAGGCGCCGCCGCCGGGGGACTGCATGGACAAGGTGGCGTACTCGTTGATCTGGTAGGGGCGGGTGTTGGTGAGACCGGCGGCGGCCAGGGTGGAGTTGGCGCGGCCTACATCGGTGACGGGGTCCCCGGGCTCGTCGTGCCAGCTGTAGATGTCGGGGGCGACGTTGTTGGCCTTGACGTAGGCGAGGTAGGTGGTCCACCAGGTGTTGGAGGAGTTGGGCTGCCCGGCGCTGCTGGGACCCACGATCAACTGGCTGGGGAAGGCGGTCCGGACCTTGGCGTAGAACCGGGACCACATCTGCAGGTACTGGCTCTGCGAGCGGCCCCAGAAGTTGGAGCCGTCGGGCTCGTTCCACAGGTCCCATTCGACGGTCATGTTGTTGGCTCTGACGTCACTGATGAGCTGGGTGACGAAGGCGTCGAACTGGGTCCAGTCCCCGTTGTCGCCGGGCCAGCCCTGGCTGGTGGTGCCGTCGGCGCCCCACAGGTCGTGGGGCAGGACGACGAAGGTGCCGCCGAGGGCGGCGGTGCGCTTGTACTGGGCGAGGGTGGAGTTCCAGCGGGTCTGGTAGTCGGCCAGGCTGGTGGCGTAGCCGCCGTTGTTGAGCTGGGCTCCGCCGGCTCGCATGGAGTGCCATTTGATGTCGGTGAAGAAGTGGTCCTGGGGCAGTGAGCCGTCCGGGGTCATCCCGTAGATCATGCCGGAGGCGTGGTAGCTCGGGGCGCCGCCGGCGGTGGCGAAGTCGACGGTCACCGAGGTGTCCGCGGCGTGGGCAGCGGTGCTGGGTGCGACCGCGGTGGCGACGGTGACCAGCAGACCGGCGAAGCCTGCGGCCAGCGTGCGGGGGTGCAGGTGCATGGTGCTCCCTTGGGGTGGGGG
>NZ_BBPM01000092.1 GCF_000787775.1 Streptacidiphilus carbonis
CCCCCACCCCAGTACCCCGGACGGGTCTGCGCGGTCGCGGGGCACCCGGGTGGACGCACACGATGGGGCACAGGTGCGGGATCAGGAGCCCGGCCCTGGACGATGGGTGCGACGGTGGGCGGATTTCAGCTGGGTACGGGCAGGCGTACGGGGCGGCTGACGGTGGCCGGCGCCCTTCTCGCAGTGGGCACGGCCGCGGTCGTCGGGCTGGCGGCGTGCGGCAGTTCCTCCGGCAGCGCGAGCAGCAGCACCTCCTCGGCCGCGGCCGGCGCCCCCGCCACCGCGTCCTTCTCCGGGGAGGGCCCCTCCTCGCTGGCCTCCAAGGCCTCCGCCGCCGTGGCGTCCGCCTCGGCCGCGGCTGCCTCCTCCGCCGCGGCGGCCTCGGCCTTCGCCTCCTCCGCGTCGGCGGGCACCGCCGCGGTCAAGGCCGCCGCCACGGCGGCGCTGGCGAACGTCCAAGGCAGCGGCAACGCCACCGCCGACGTGGGGCTCACAGGGCTCAACCGGGACCGCACCGGCGGCCTCTACGCGGCCATCGTCAACATCACCAACCGCACCGGTGCGACCGCCAACTTCGCGGTCCAGGTCGACTGGGCGGACAGCTCGGGCAAGGTCGTCGACACCGACGTGGTGGGGGCCGCGAACCTGGCGGCCGGTCAGAAGGCGCAGCCGGTGGCGTTCAGCACCAAGCCGTCCGACCTCAACCTGGTCCCCAAGGTCGCCAAGGCCCAGCGGTACTGAGCCCCGTTCCGGCGCTGGTTCCGCCGTGCGGGTTCTTCCGCCCGGTGCAGCGGCGTGGCCGAATGGGCATCAGATATACATATGGGATAGATGGGGCACCGCCAGTGCGAGGAGCCCCCGCCATGAGTACTGCAGCAGCAGCGCCCGACGACCCGGGCAAACGGAACGTCACCCAGCGCCTCCTGGACGGGATCGAGAAGGCGGGCAACAAGGTCCCGCACCCCGCCGTGATCTTCCTGTTGCTGATCGTCCTGGTCCTCGTGCTCTCCGCGATCCTGTCGGCCTTCGGAGTCCATGCGACCTACGAGACCGCGTCCCCCGGCCCGGTCGCCGGCTCGGTGACCTATCCGCAGGGGACGACCGAGCCCACGGTCACCTACCCGCCCGGCTCGGCGCTCCACCCCGACGTGCATGTCACCATCGAGACCACGCACGTCAAGAGCCTGCTGACGGCCGACGGCATCCGGTTCATCTTCACCTCGGCGGTCGACAACTTCACCGACTTCGGCGTGGTCGGGGTGATCCTGGTGGCCATGGTCGGGGTGGGGCTCGCCGAGGAGGCGGGCCTGATCGGGGCGCTGATCCGAAAACTCGTCGCGGTCTCCCCGCCGGCCACGCTGACCTTCATCATCGTGCTGCTCGGCATCCTGTCGAGCATCGCCTCGGACGCGGGCTACCTGGTGCTGATCCCGCTGGGCGCGGTCGCCTTCAAGAGCGTCGGACGCCATCCGCTGGCCGGGCTGGCCGCCGCCTTCGCCGCGGTCGGCGCCACCTTCGGGGTGAACGTGCTGATCACCCCGGTCGACGGGATCGTCACCGAGGTCACCAACGAGGCGATCCACCTGGTCGATCCCAACCGCAGCATCGACCTGACCTCGAACCTCTACTTCGGCATCGCCTCGACCTTCTTCCTGGCCATCGTGATCACCGTGCTGACCGAGAAGTTCGTCGAGCCCGGCCTGGGCAAGTACCAGCCCCCGGCGCAGGCCGCCGCCGCGGAGGAGGAGGAAGCCCTCGCCCCGGAGGCGGAGGCCCGCGGCCTGAAGTTCGCCCTCTACGGGATGCTCGCCGTGGTGCTGGTCCTGGTGCTGCTCACGGCCTTCCCGAGCGCCCCGCTGCGCAACCCGGAGACCGGCAGCGTCTTCGACAACTCGCCGTTCATGGACAGCCTGATCTTCATCATCATGCTGCTCTTCCTGGTGGCGGGGGTCTGCTACGGGGCCGGGGCCGGGACCCTCAAGGGCAGCGCCGCCGCGATGGCCGCCATCACCAAGACCTTCGCCGGCCTGGGCGGCCTGATCTTCCTGCTGTTGATCATCGCCCAGTTCATTGCCTACTTCAACTACTCCAACATGGCCACGGTGATCGCGGTGAAGCTGGCCGACGCACTGGAGCGGGCCAACATCGGCGCGGTCTGGCTGCTGATCGGATTCGTCCTGGTGACCCTGGTCCTGGACATCATCATCCCCGGCGTCATCCCCAAGTGGGCGATCTTCGCGCCCATCTTCATCCCATTGTTCATCCGCCTCAACGTGGCCCCGCAGACCATCCTGGCCGCCTACCGGGTCGGCGACGGCCCGATGAACATCGTGACCCCGCTGATGGTCTACATCCCCTTCATCGTGGTGCTCACCCAGAGGTACAAGAAGGAGGCCGGGGTGGGCACCGTGGTGTCGATGATGCTGCCCTACACGCTGGTGGTCGCCGCCAGCTGGCTGATCTTCTTCATCGCCTGGTACCTGATCGGCATCCCGCTGGGGCCCGGGGCTCCGGTGCACCTCTAGGGCAGGGTTCGCGCAGTTCCCCCGCACCCGTGGTGGCGGCAACCTGCCCGCAGGGGTTCAGCGGCAGCCCCCAGGGGCGCGGGCGAACTGCGGGACAAGCCCACTACGGTCCGCACCCGAAGACCGCTCAGAACTCCCGCCCCTGCTCCCACGGCCCGCTCCCCAGCACCTCTCCGACCAGCACCACCCGGTGCCCCCGATCGGCGAGCAGAGTCAGCGCCCTGGTCAGCATCGCCTCCGCCGCCGCGTCCACCGCGGTCACCCGCTCGAGGTTGAGCACCACTGGCCCCGGGGCCGCGCCGACGCTCTCGCCCAGGGCGGACAGCAGCCGCTCGGCCGCCGCGAAGTCCAGCGCACCCTGGGCCGCCAGCACCCCGGTCCGTCGGTCGCCGCCGCCGTCGCCGCCCTTGCAGTCGCCGTCGTCGCCGTCGCCGTCCTCGGGGGAGCCCCCGCCCTCGGAGACGACCGTCGCCGCCCCCGGTGCGGCGTTGTGCATCAGATGCAGCCCGAACCGCTGCGACACCTCGCGCAGCGCCGCCACCCCCCGCACCGGATTGCCCACCCGGTCCAGCCGGGGACTGTGCACGGCCACCCCGAAGCGGGCCGGGGCGACCGCGACCAGCCCGCCGGACACCCCGCTCTTGGCCGGCAGCCCCACCCGCAGCATCCACTCGCCCGCCCCGTCGTACATGCCGCAGGTCGCCATCACCGCCAGCACCTGCACGGCCACCGGCTCCGGGACGACGGCCTCGCCGGTCACCGGGTTCACCCCGCCGTTCCCCAGCGTCGCCGCCATCACCGCGAGGTCCTCGACGGTGGCGCGCACCGCGCACTGGCGGAAGTAGGTGTCCACTGCCTCCGCCGGATCGCCGCGCAGCGCCCCCGTCCCGCGCATCAGGTAGGCCAGCGCGCGGTTGCGGTCGCCGGTCTCCGCCTCCGAGCGGTGCACCGCCTCGTCGACGTCCAGCCGGCGGCCGGCGAAGCGGCCCAGGCAGTCCAGGATCCGGGCGAAGCGTTCCCCCGGGCCGGTGGCCGGGACCAGCGCCGTGACCGCGATGGCGCCGGCGTTGATCATCGGGTTGGCCGGCCGCCCGGTCACCTCGTCCAGGCTGATCGCGTTGAACGCCTCGCCGCTGGGCTCGCAGCCGACCCGGCGCCAGACCTCGTCGGCGCCCAGCTCGGCCAGGGCCAGCGCGAGGACGAAGGGCTTGGTCACCGACTGCAGGGTGAAGGCGGTGTCGGCGTCGCCCGCGCGGTAGCGGTGCCCGTCCATGCTCACCAGCGCCAGCCCGAAGCAGTCCGGATCCGCCAGGGCCAGCTGCGGGATGTAGTCGGCGACCTCGCCCGCGTCCAGGGTCCGGCAGCGCTCGTACAGGCCGGCCAGGGCCTCGCTCACCACATCGACGCCGGCATCCATGTGGTGAGCGATGTGGGCATCCCCGCCGACAGGTCCTGGCGGCGGGGGTTCCTGAGGCGGCGTCATGCTCCGATCGTGCTGGAATGCATCGGCCCCGGCCACTCGGCCGCGTCCGCCGTCCGCTGCCGCACCGGCTGCTCCGCAGACCGCGCCTCCGCCCTGGAGCGGGCCCGGACTCCGGAGCCGGTCCGGGGCCGCGAGGTTGGCCAGAGCAGCACATAGGCCGTGGACAGCACCACGAAGCCCAGCCGCACCAGCCCGCGCGCCGGGTCCGAGGGGATCAGCAGGGTGCCGCCGTAGAGCGACAGCAGGGCTATCCAGCTCCACCACGGCACCAGCCGCCGCTGGCCCACCGCGTCCCAGATCAGCGTCCCCAGCAGCACCGAGGCGGTGTAGTAGGTGTAGACGCTCGGGTCCAGCAGGATCCGGGCGTCGGCGCCCAGCAGCACCACGGCCGGCCAGCGGCCGCGCAGCACCGCGAGCGCCCCCAGCACCAGCCCCAGCGAGAGCTGGGCCGGACGGTCCCAGGGCGGGGTGGACGGCGCGCTGACCCCCAGCCAGCGCAGCGAGGAGGCCGGCTGGTTGGGGATGACGAACTTGGCGGCGGCCACCGAGTGCAGGTCGCCGAGGTAGAAGGGCAGCCAGGCGACCGCGACCAGGGCGCAGCACAGCACCGCCACCCGCAGCCGCCGCCCCCGCTCCAGGGCCAGTAGCAGCGCGGCGAAGGAGAGCGCCCAGGGTTTGGCGTCGGCGGCCAGCGCCAGCCATATCCCGACCGCGGTGCTGCCGCCGCGGCTCAGCGAGTACACCGCCAGCGTGGTGAAGAACAGCGCGAGCACGTCGTCCAGGTGCGCGAACCGCACCGACACCTCCACCCACATCGGGATGAAGGCCAGTCCGGCGATGAGTATCCGCTGCTGCAGCCGCCGGTGGTTGGTCCCGGTGCCCAGGTGGTACCGGGCGGCGGTGCGGCCCACCAGGATGAGCATCACCAGGCCCAGCGCCGACATGGTCGCCTCGGCCAGCAACTGGCCGGTCTGCGGCGGGAAGGGGGCGAACAGCCGGGCGGCGAGCAGGCTCACCGGCCCGATCTGCAGCTCCGGGTGCTGGGCGTAGAGGGAGAGGCCGCCGCCCGGGGCGTCGCCGAAGAGCAGCTGTTCGCCCTGCTGCACGTAGTGCCAGGACACCCCGCCGCTCCGGGCCACCAGCAGGAACCAGAGCACGGTCCACAGGCCCAGCAACGCGTTGTGCCGGCGCAGCGGCAGGAGCCCGATCCGCCCGGCCCGGCTGCCGTAGTCGTCGCGCGCGGCTGCTCTGCCGACTCGGCGCACTTGGTCCTCTCCCGCCCGATCCACATTCGCCCGAAAGGGCGCACACAGGGTACGGGCCGCACGTAAGAGGAAAGCATGCGTCCACTACCGGGGCGGCAGGCGGGGCGGCGGTCCGGGCCGGTGGGTAGCGGTCCGGCCGGTGGGTAGCGGTCCGGGCCGGTCAGCGGGGAGGCAGGCGGCGCGTGAGCACGAAGAAGCCCCCGGTGAGTGGTCTCACCGGGGGCTCTGCTGTGGCCAGGGGCGGGGTCGAACCGCCGACCTACCGCTTTTCAGGCGGTCGCTCGTACCAACTGAGCTACCTGGCCGTGATCCCCCTCGAAAGGAGGAACACTGCGACCTCGACGGGACTTGAACCCGCGACCTCCACCTTGACAGGGTGGCGAGCTAACCAACTGCTCCACGAGGCCTCGCACAGGCGAACCTGCGCGCGGTGTAATGCGTACCCCCAACGGGATTCGAACCCGTGCTACCGCCTTGAAAGGGCGGCGTCCTGGGCCACTAGACGATGAGGGCGCTGGCCCTCCCGGCTTCCTTTCGGCCGTCGGGGACGTTCAGAAGCATATGGGATGGGGACGGGTATCGCCAAAATGGTTTCGTTCCCCTCCTGGTCGCGCCCCCGCTCGGCCTCCGTCAGTCCCCTTTCGCCCCCTTTCCCGAGGAGCAGCGTGCTTGAGATGTCACGAGAGCGGTTCGAGGAGCTGGTGGGCGAGGCGCTCGACGGGATACCGCCCGAGCTGGCCCGGTTGATGGACAACGTGGTGATCTTCGTGGAGGACGACCCGGAGCCGGGCATGCCCGGACTGCTCGGGCTGTACGAGGGGACTCCGCTGACCGAGCGCGGCGACTGGTACGCCGGGGTGCTGCCGGACCGGATCACCGTCTACCGCAACCCCATCCTGCGGATCTGCGCGACGGAGGAGCAGGCCGTGGCCGAGGTGGGAGTGACCGTGGTGCACGAGATCGGCCATCACTTCGGCATCGACGACGAGCGGCTGCACGCCCTCGGGTACGGCTGAGCCGGGCTCCGGCTCCGGCTCCGGCTCCGGGTCCGGTCCCGGGCCGGGCCCTGGGCCGGACGGCCGTGTCCTTTCGCCGGGCCGTCGCGTTGGACGGAGGAGGGCCGTCAGTGGCGGTCGCCGTACCGAACGGGAAGCGGGGCCGCGCACGGTGGGCAGCAGGGTTGATGGCGGTGGGGTGGGACTGCGGGCCGGGTCGCACGTCGGATCGCGGGCCGGATCGCGAGCCGGACGGCGGGCCGCCGCGCTCGCGGTGGGCGCGCTCGCGGTGGCGGCGCTGGCCGGGTGCACCGAGGTGGACGGGGCCGGCAGCCCGTCCGGGGCCGGCGGCCCGGTCTCCGCGGCGGCCTCGGCCCCGGGCCACTCGCAGGACGGCCTCGGCGGCCGGACCCGCACCGGGGCGCAGCACGCCGGGTCCGGCGGGTCGGCGAGCGCCGCGCCCAGCGGCACCGGCAACGCCGCGTCAGGAGCCGCGCATGCGACGGTTCCAGGCGTTCCGGGCGCGGTCGTCGCGGAGCAGACACCGGCCGCGGGCGCCACTCCCGCACAGGGGGCGGCCGCCGGCACGTCCGGCGGTGCGGGCGGGGCCGCCGGGGGTGCCGGCTCGTCCTCGGGCGGCGCGGCCGGGGGCATGACCGGCGCTCCATCGCCCAGCCCGTCCCCGTCGAGCGCCCCGGCCACCCAGCCGGTCCAGCCGCCGACCTCGGCCTCCGCCGCTCCGTCCCAGCCGGCGCCGTCCAACTCCGCATCCTGAGGCGGGAATAGAACGGGGGTGCCGTTCGCTGTCCAACCTGTGAGGCAGCGTACGGATGAGCTTGCGGTTGCCCTCGCGTCTGCTGCCCGCTCGGGCTGTTTGCGTGCAGGGTGAGCCCTAGGCTATCTTGGTAGATCGTTGTTTGTTTCATTTGCCCGGCGCTGCTGCTACTCCCATCAGGCGCCCTGGCGCGTACCGTGCACTCCGTGGCTGACCGCATTGAGGCGGTTGTAGGTGAACCCCGCGGATTTGGCGCGTGCCATATTCCGGAAGGTTCTTCATGTCTCTCGTTGACGACGACCGCTTCGCCATGCCCGAAAACGGCATCGAGGCCCCCGCCGCCACCGTCACCACGGACGACTCGATCGACTCCGTCATCGACGCCGCCGACAGCACCGACACCATCGACACCACCCCCGCCGAGCCGGCCGAGCCCGCCGAGCCGAAGATCACCTTCGGCGACCTGGGGCTGCACCAGGACATCGTCCGCACCCTCGCCAAGCGCGGCGTCACCGAGCCCTTCCCGATCCAGGCCGCGACCATCCCGGACGCGCTGGCCGGCAAGGACGTCCTCGGCCGCGGCCGCACCGGCTCCGGCAAGACCCTGAGCTTCGGCCTGCCGCTGCTCACCCGCCTCGGCGGCAGCCGCAGCCAGGCCAAGCGCCCGCGCGGCCTGATCCTGGTCCCGACCCGCGAGCTGGCCATGCAGGTCGCCGACGCCCTGGAGCCCTACGGCTCGGTGCTCGGCCTGCGGCTCAAGGTGGTCTGCGGCGGCACCTCGATGTCCAACCAGATCTACGCGCTGGAGCGCGGCGTCGACATCCTCGTCGCCACCCCCGGCCGCCTGCGCGACCTGCTGAACCGCGGCGCCTGCACCCTGGACGAGACCGAGGTCATCGTCCTGGACGAGGCCGACCAGATGGCCGACATGGGCTTCATGCCCGAGGTCACCGAGATCCTCGACCAGGTCCCGGCCGGCGGTCAGCGGATGCTGTTCTCCGCCACGCTGGAGAACGAGATCGACACCCTGGTCAAGCGCTACCTCAAGAACCCGGTGACGCACGAGGTCGACCCGTCGGCCGGCGCCGTCACCACGATGACCCACCACGTCCTGGTCGTGAAGCCCAAGGACAAGGCCCCGGTCACCAACGCCATCGCCGCCCGCAAGGGCCGGACGATCATCTTCGTCCGCACCCAGATGGGCTGCGACCGCGTCGCCGAGCAGCTGCGTGACGCGGGCGTGCTCGCCGACGCGCTGCACGGCGGGATGACCCAGGGCGCGCGCACCGCCGTCCTGGGCGACTTCAAGGACGGCTACGTCAACGTCCTGGTGGCCACGGACGTCGCGGCGCGCGGCATCCACGTCGACGACGTCGACCTGGTGCTGAACGTCGACCCGGCCGGCGACCACAAGGACTACCTGCACCGCTCCGGCCGCACCGCGCGCGCCGGCCGCTCCGGCACGGTCGTCACGCTGATCCTGCCGCACCAGCGGCGCGGCGTGTTCCGCCTGCTGGAGGACGCCGGGGTCGAGGCCACCCGGCACATCGTCGGCGGCGCCTTCGACGCCGACCTGATCAAGATCACCGGAGCCCGCTCGCTGAGCGAGGTCCAGGCCGAGTCGGTCGCCACCCAGGCCAAGCAGGCCGAGAAGGACGTCCAGGAGCTCACCCGCGAGCTGGAGCGCGCCACCAAGCACGCCGCCGACCTGCGGGCCGACGCCGACCGCCTGGCGGCCCGGGCCGCCCGCGAGCGGGCCGAGCTGGGCATCGAGGACGAGCCGGCGACGGAGGCCTCGGCCGACGCCGCTGCCGGCGGCGCCGCTGTCGAGGCGACCGTCCCCGCGCAGAGCACCGCCGTGGACGTCGACGACAGCCGCCCGGCCCGCACCTCGTCGGTGCGGGACGAGCGCAGCCGTGACAGCCGTGACAGCCGGAGCTTCGACCGCCGTGAGGACCGCGGCGGTGACCGTGGCGGCGACCGCGGTGGGTTCCAGCGTCGTGACGACCGTCCGTCCTCCTCGGGCGGCCGTTCCTACGGTGACCGCGACAACCGCTCGGGCGGCGGCTTCCAGCGCCGCGACGACCGCAGCAGTGACCGTGGCGGCGACCGTGGTGGGTTCCAGCGTCGTGACGACCGTCCGTCCTCCTCGGGCGGCCGTTCCTACGGTGACCGTGACAACCGTTCCGGCGGCGGCTTCCAGCGCCGCGACGACCGCCCGTCCTTCGGCGGCGGCCGTCCCTCCTACGGTGACCGCGACAACCGCGGTTCGGACCGTGGCGGCGACCGCGGCGGCTTCCAGCGCCGTGACGACCGTCCGGCCTACGGCGAGCGCAGCGGCCGTCCGTCCAGCCCGTACAAGAGCCGTGACGACCGCAGCGGCGGCGGCAGCAGCCGTCCCGCATTCGGCCGCCGCGACGACCACCGCCCGGCCTCCGGCGGCGGCCGCTCGTTCGGCGACCGCGACAGCCGCCCCGGCGGCTTCCAGCGCCGCGACGACCGCCCGTCCTTCGGCGGCGGCGACCGCAACAAGCCCCGCTGGAAGAACTGACGCACCCAGCACCTGAAACACTGCTGCCCCACCGGAACTCCGGTGGGGCAGCAGTGTTTTGACTGAAGCTTTACTGACGGCGAGAGCGGTTCTTGTACCGCCTTACCGGACAAAGCACCGGCACTGCATTGCTACGCTCCGCCTGATCTTGTGCACGGGGCTTGAGGGGGCTGTGGGCACTCTGGTCGGACCCACACGCGGCACCGTCGCACCACCGCGAACGCGAGGGGGGACAACCATGTCCATGGGAACGACGACGGGGCCGAACAGCCGCCGCCGTGGCGGGAGAAGCAGAGGACGACGGCCCGGGGGCCCGCTCGGCCCGCTGGTGCTGCTGCTGGCAGTGCTGTCCGCACTGCTGCTGCCGGTGGCCGGGCCGGTGACAGGAGCGCAGGCGGCGGCGAAGGCTCCGCGCGCGGGGTCCCAGGCGATCGACCCGACCATCCCGGCGCCCACGGCAGCGGAACTGGGGATGGACCCCAGCACCACCGGCGGCAACGGCTGCGCCTCGGGCGCGGGCACCGGCGGGGGCACGGCCTGGCTCGCCTACAGCGACGTCATGGCCGGCCAGATCCGACTGATGGTGAAGCTTCCCGGACTGGCTTCCCCGACCGGCAGTTGGTCCGCGACCGCGCATGTCTGGGACACCGACGGCTCAGCGTCCACCGACCTCACCAGCCTGGCGGGACCTGGCGGCACCTACGCCTACCTCTGGCTCAAACTGCCCGTCGCCGACGGCCACACCTACGGGTGGTACGCGCAGACGACCAACGGACAGGCCGCTTCGCCCGATTCGGTGAGCTGCTACTTCACCGTGGACTCCGGCCGTCCGTCGGCGGCGCAGATCACCAGCACCGACTTCCCGGCCACCGGGAGCGGTGCCGCGGCGACCAAGAGCGCCGGTCAGGCGGGCACCTTCGACCTCAGCGGTTCGAAGGACGCGCTCCCGGCCGGATGCACCTCGGCGTCGGCCCCCGACTGCGCGTCGAGCGGCCTTGCCTACTACCTCTACTCGGTGGGCAGCGAACCTGGCGTCGGAGCCCCAAGGGCGACCCCGGACAGTTGCGGAAACGCCTCGCTGAACCTCTCCTTCACTTGGGGCTCCCAGACCCTGTATGTGACCCCGGTCGACACGGCGGGCCTGTCCGGCCCGACCTCCGTCTACAGCTTCTACGTCCCCTGGCCGGCCCTCCCGCCGTCCGCGGCCGCTTCGCCGCTCCCGTCCTGCACCACCTATGTGCCGGCGACCCCGACGCGGGTGCTGGACACCCGGAATGGCATCGGCGGGTTCAGCAAGCCGTTGGGCGCGAGTGCGTCCCTGGCGCTGAAGGTGGCCGGGAAGAACGGTGTGCCGGCCACCGGTGTCGGCGCGGTGGTGCTGAACGTCACGGCGACGGGCGCGACCGCAGCCGACTGGATGTCGGTCTACCCGGACGGCCAGGCCCGGCCGACGGTGTCGAACCTGAACTTCGGCAAGGGCCAGGTGCTGGCGAACCTGGTGACGGTGCCGGTGGTGAACGGGTCGGTGGACGTCTACAACGCCGCCGGCTCGGTCAACGTGGTGGCCGACCTGGTGGGCTACTACACGACCGCGTCCTCCGGGTCGACGTTCGTGAGCGCTGGTCCGACCCGAGTACTGGACACCCGGTCCGGTACCGGCACGGCCAAGAAGCAGTTGGGTGCGGGATCGAAGATCTCGTTGCAGGTCGCCGGAGTGAACGGCGCGCCGGCGAACGTGACGGCGGTGGCGTTGAACGTGACCGCCACCGGCGCGACCCAGGCGAGTTGGATCGCCGCCTACCCGGACGGCCAGCCGCTGCCCCAGACCTCGACGGTGAACTTCACCGCGGGCCGCACCACGCCGAACCTGGCGATCGTGCCGGTGGTGGACGGGAAGGTCGACTTCTACAACGCCAACGGCTCGGTGGACGTCGTCGCCGATGTGACCGGCTACTTCACCGGTGACGCCACGGGTGCGCACTTCTACCCGGCGGGTCCGGCGCGGATGCTCGACACCCGCGACGGTACGGGCAGCGCCAAGGCGCCGGTGGGTGCCGCTGCCGCGCTCGCCGTGCAGCTCGCGGGCCGCGCCCCGGTGCCTGCGACCGGGGTCTCGGCCGTGGTGATGAACGTGACAGTCACCGGCGGGACGGCCGGCGGCTGGTTGGCGGCCTACCCGGACGGCCAGGGGAAGCCGACGACCTCGACGCTGAACTTCACGCCGGGGCTGACCGTCGCCAACCTGGCGGTCACCCCGACGACCAACGGCAAGGTGGACTTCTACAACGCCTTCGGCACGGTCAACGTGCTCGCCGACGTCGCCGGCTACTTCAGCGCCGGCTGACACCGGCCCACGGGCGCCCCGTCCCGCCGCCCCGGCGGCGACGGGGCACCCCGGCCACCGACCCATCCCGGGCGTATCGGACTGCACGGCAATGCGGTGGCGGAACCATGCCTAGATCCAGGTAGGCTTCACTCGGCACCACGCCCTGCCCCTCCTGGGACAGCGGCACAGCCGCCCGGGCCGCTAGCTCAATTGGCAGAGCTGCGGACTTTTAATCCGTAGGTTGTGGGTTCGAGCCCCACGCGGCCCACAACATGATCAAGCCCCCCACCAGGCAACTAGCCTGCGGTGGGGGCTTTTTCGTGCTCCGGGGAAGATCCAAAAGGGCCCCTGCTCGCCCGCTGCTCGCCCGAGAGCTAGGCGATCATGGATCGTTGGCCGCCTCGGGGCTGCGCTGCGCCGGCGGTGGGCGCTGGGTGGGCATGCAGAAGCCCCCGTCACCTCGGCGCGGCGGGGGCTCAGTTGGTGAAGGCCGGCGGGGCTCACGACGGATCGGGGTCGTCGCCGTCGCCTCCGTCCTCGGCCTGGACGATGCGCCGTACCTGCTGGCGGGTGTAGCCGGTCACCTCGCAGACGTCCTTCTGCAGGACGCCGTCCTTGGAGGCCTGCCGGATCGCCTCCGCCAGCTCCTGCCTGAGGATCTTTGTCCGCGTCTCGGCATCTCTGAACCGAGTCGCCAGCTGCTCCAGTGATCGCTTGTCCACGGTACCCAGTGTTCCATTCATGTCCATGGAACCTTATGTTACTTAGGCAGCGACTAGTTTCCTAGGTCATACGCTATTGACGATGGAACATAATGTTCCCTACTATGGAGATGTCGGCAGGGAACACGGCTGCAGACGCAAGCGGCCCCGCCCGGTGTACCACCACCGAGCAGGGCCTCACGGAACACCTGACTTCACCAGGAGCCCGCTGTGATCAACCTTCTCACGGTCCGCAAGACCCGCTCGGCCCGCGCAGTCCTGGCCGACTTGGCCGCCCGCATCAGCACCGTCGTGGCCGAGTTCCGCGCCACCGCCTCCGCGCCACCGCCTCCGCGCCGGTGGCCGACGAGCCCGCCGACCTGTACAGCCTGGCCGACATGCCCGAGCTGGACGTCATCGAGGGCGCGGCGAAGGAGTTCAATCGCGCCGCCGACCAGGCCCGCCGCGCAGACCGCGGCAAGCGCGCCGCTCGCAAGATCCTCGACCGCCTGCCCGCCGGCCTGTACGGCGCCTGGTCCGTCGAGCGGATCCCCTCGGGTCGGCAGACCGCGGACCTCGACGAGATCCGGGCCATGTACAAGCGCCTCGGCCTGGGCCCGGTCCCGATGAAGACCAGCGCCCCGACCCTGAAGGTCAAGCGCGTGCAGGTCGACGCCGCCCCCGCCCTGGTCGACGCCGAGCTGAGCGCCCTGGCCGGTGTCCGATGACCCCCACCGCAGCCCGCACTGCAGCCCAAGGCATCGCCGACTTCCTGCTCACCGGCGGCGACATGACCGACCTGGAGCGCCAGGCCCTCGCCGGCCTCAACGCCAACGCCGAGGCCGCACTCGACCGGGGCGCCAAGGCCCACGCCGGGCCCGGCGACGGCGTCACACTCCTCCCGCGGTACGTGGACGCCACCGCACCAGGCCGGGCACGGCCCGAGGGTCTCGTCCCGCGTCAGCGGACCGTACGGATCCCGCTCGGGGGGCCCGTCGTCGTCCGTGTCCATGCCCTGCTCCTCGGTCGGGTGGGGTGCCGGTGGATGCGCCGACGCCGGCACCCCGAGGTGTTGCCGCCCGTCGTCCCTCCACAGGCGACGGGCGGCCGTCTGGTGCCGCCCGGGTGCCTTGCAGACCAAGGCGACCCGGGCGGCGTTCCCCGTCCGGCCGCGGCACCACCGCGGGGGCCGGCCGGACGGGAGATCAGTAGAGCGACGGCAGCGCCGGGGTGTGGTCGCTGCGGCCGGCCGCGGCGGTCCGGGCGAGCGCCAGCACCGTGCCGAGGCAGGAGCGGCAGAACCGGATGTCCCAGCCCGGACCCGTACCGGCCTCGACGCCGCCCACCACGACCGTGTGCCGCTCCTGCTTGCAGCGGTCGCAGTACCGCCGCAGGTAGGTCGAGCTGAACAGCAGGCCGTCGAGGAACGCGACGTCGTCCGGGTGGAGCTGGCTCATGTGGTGCCTTCCTTGGCGCAGGCCGGACAGGCGAAGACGTTGAACGTCACGACCCGCTCGGGCGCGGAGCCGTGCTGGTGGACGCTCGCGACGGTGCCGGTGGGTATCCGGACGTCGCCGAGCATGTCCTTGCACCACACGCAGCGGGTGCCGCGGCACTGGTCCATGTGCAGGTCCCACGGATGCGGCAGCACCCTCGGTACCGGGGTGGTCAGTGGCTGCATGGGTCCGCCCGGTGTTCGGGGCAGGCGGCCACGGGCCAGCCGAGAAGGCCCCCGTCGCCGTCACCGGTGTACACGTGACCGGCGGGACTCAGCGGCGCCCCGGCGCCGCCGCAGGTGATGCAGGCGAGGCCGTGTAAGCGGGTGAGGGTGGTCGCGTCGACGGGCAGCCGCCGTACCGGTGGCTGCGGCGCTGCGGGAGCCGCAAGTTCTGCCATGACCAGCACCGTAGGGATCGGCGTTGCCGCAACGTGCCGAGGTTGCTCCGAATTGCTTCCAGGAGTGCCCGTGCTGCTCGAATTTGCTTACGCGAGGTCCAGCGCGGCCCGGGCCCTGGCGATCAGCCGGTGCGCCTGGGGCCCGTAGAACGCGGACTCGTTGAGCGTGTCCCAGATCTTGGAGAACAGGGCGACGTCAGTTGCGTCGTCCAGCCACATCTCCGTGTTCCACGTCTCGGAGATCACGAGTCGGTCGTCGTAGATCCAGAACCCGTCGCCCGGGGCGATCCGCATCGGCGCCTCGAACGGGATGATGCCGATCGAGACCGTGCTCATGCCGAGCAGACCGACCAGCCGGTCGAGCTGCCCGACCAGTACATCGGGACTGCAGATCAGCACCCGCAGCGCGCCCTCCCAGATCAGGGCGTGGAACTCGCGGCCGGGCTCGTACAGGGCCTCCTGGCGCCGCATCCGGGCGCTCACCGCGGGCTCGACGTCCCGGGGCGTGCCGCGCAGCTCCACATAGCGCGTGAGCACAGCCCGCGCGTACTCGGCGGTCTGGAAGACCCCGGGGATCACCCCGAATTCGGCGCCGCGCATCACCCTGGTCCGCGACAGCTCGGCGATCCCGGCTTCCTGGCGGGCCCGGTGGCCGCTGGACAGTTGGCGGCGCCAGGAGCGGTATCGGGTCTCGAATCCGCGCAGCCTGCCCTTGAGCTCGACCGCGGACTCCGGGTTGCCCACGCCCTGCGCCCAGGCCTCCAGGTCGGCGATGCTGGGCGTCTGCTTGGCGTTCTCCAGCTTGGACACCTTCGAGGGCAGCCACCCCAGCGTGCGGGCCAGCTCACGCCCAGTCAGGCCGGCCTCGGTGCGCAGCTCTCGGAGCCGCGCACCCAGGGTCATCCGGGCCTGCTGGAAGTCGGTGCTCACACCGACGAAGGTACCTGCGCAGCGAAGTCGCGGGCTGGGATCGCGAAGTGCTGGGCGGCGTCACGGATCTGACAGCCCTTGAGCACCTCGGCCGGGTCCTGGGTGAGGGCCATCCCGAGGGAGCGATCGCCCTCGAAAGTGAAGATGCCGATGGTGCTGGAGTCGAACAGCCAGAAGTCGTATTCCGGCAGCCCCTGGCGCCGGGCGCTGCGCCGGTCCAGGTAGCGGATGTCTTCCCCGGCGTCGACGCTGTCGAGCACGTCGGCCAGCAGGAACCGCTGGTAGTCCGTCGGGGGGTCGTCGACCAGCCGCACCCTCCCCACGGTCTTGCGCTGGGCCGTCAGGTCGCGCATCAGCGTCAGCCAGGGCCGGGCCGGGTCGGACACCTCCTCGCCCCGCAGGAAGGCTTGCAGGGCTTCGCTTTCGGCTGCGACGCCGTAGGCCCGTCTGGTCTCCCAGCGCCAGGCCGTGTGCTCGAAGCCGTCGCGGAAGAACTCCGTGATGGCGGGGCCGCTGATCAGGTCGTGCACGCCGGCTACTCCTTGGGCGCGAAGCGCGTGAGCAGGGATCGCGGGATGACGACGAACGTCTCGGAGTCCTTGACGTCCTGCAACTGCTCCAAGGCCTCGGGATCGGTGAGGCGGTCGCCCTGGACGACGATGTCGCCGGTCTCGGTCTCGTACAGGGTGGGGCAGTCGCCATCCTTCGACGTGGTGCCAAGGAACGTGAGCTTCACGGTGATCACCTTTCGCTCGTACCCGGATCCGTCACCGGGCTGCTGCGCACCGTAGCGCCGACCGGGCGCGAATCAGAAGACCGCGAATCCGGGAACGGCGAGGCACCCCGCACCGACTGGTGGGGGCGCCGGGGAAGCCGGGTCAGGCCGGGGCGCTCGACGGTGCGAATCGCCTCGCCTGAGCTCCAGTGACGCGGTTGATCACCACGATGAGGAGCACGGCGCTAGCTATGTACACGACCTCAAGGACGATGGTGATCGCTGGGCTGACACGGACCATGCGTCCAGTCAGTGCCACGAGAATCGTGACTGTAACGCTGTAGCCGACGCGCGCCGTCCACCAATAGTTGATGAGCCGGATCCCGGTGTGATCAGGAGCTTCGGGGTGGCTCGCCCTGTGGATGTCCAAGACGATGCGCCGCGGTCGCCACCACATGAGCAGTGGCGTGAACCAGGCGCCCACAACCCAGCCGGTGGAATAGGTAGCCGCGCCAGGGGCCAGGATGTCGGCGTTGGTACGGCAGCGGCGCAGCCAGAGCAGGAAGGCAATGACGGCGCCAAACACAGCAATGGCATTTAGTGTGCTGGCCAGCGAGTAGAAGGTACTTGACCGCGTGACGCCGTTGACGACAACCGTGCGGTCCCAAATCCCGGAGGCCGCCCTCGCCGGCTCGACGAGGGCGGCCAGAGCCAGGGCGATCTGCGCGTTGCGTGCCTGAGTCACTGCATCAACAGGCGTGGTGCCATCGACTGCGGCTGGTAGAGGTCCTGGCTGTACTGCGTCGGTCATCGGTTATGCCGCTTCTGTTGATGTATGCCCACTCGACCTTGCGAGAAAGGCGGAAGCGCATCCTAGAGCAGGACTGCGCGCCCAGTCGCAGGCCCTCATGCAGGGCGCCCGGAGTAACGGGTCGCCCGCTACGCCGCTCGCGGGGGTCCTGGCATGGGTCGAGTGGGGCTCCCGCACTCGTTCTCAGTAGTTGCTGGGGGCTTGTCCGTAAACCTTGTCTATGCACTGCGTGGTCTGGTCCTCGGGGTGGTTGAGGTTGCACCAGTTGACGACGCGCGCCTGACAGACATCCGGCCGCACCGTCGGGTCGTCGAACTGGTACCACATGCACGTGGGGACCGGGGTGTCGCGGGTGATGTCTGCTAGGCACAGGCTTCCGATGATCAGGATTCCGACCGCGAGCAGAACGTGTGCCTCGGTGCTCCACAATGACGGCCTCGACCATCCGCGAGACGCCGCCTGCCGCTGCAAGGCGTCGCGCAGGTACCGCTGGGCCCCGGCAGGATCAAGCTTCATGGCAGGACCGTACCGGCAAGGGGGACCACTCACAGCCCGGTGCCGTTGAGCGGGTTCTCCTCCAACTTGTCGACGTCCTCGAAGTAGCCGAGCAGGGCCTTGCTGCCGTCCTTCCAGCCGCCGTGCCAGTCGGTCCGCCCGTAGGCTGCCCGGCGGGGCCCTGGCATGGGTCGAGCAGGGCCTCCAACCTGATCTTTGTGCGATGTCACCCGTGCCTCTGCCCGGTCCGTTCAGCTGCTGCGCAACCAGGGGTCCACGCCGGTCTCGCGTAGACGGTGCTCCTCGCGAGCGTGCAGAAATACGGGCCCGTCCGGATCGAACCCGCCCATCGCGTCGTGGATCCCCCCTGTGACGAAGCCGGCAAGGAAGTCGGCCATGCCGCAGTCGTAGTGCACCCACTCGCCGTGCCGCTCCAGCACCAGGACTGTCCACTTGTCGGGGTCGGCATCGGCGGTGTCCCAGAAGGCATGGTCCGCGCTGCAGTCCGTTGCCCAGGAGATGCGCCGGGTCACCTCAGGCGGTAGATCGCTGGGGTCTGGGCCAAGAAGCGCCAGGCCGTCGAGGGTCAACTCCGACAAGGACAGCGCAGAGCCTGCCTCCGTGGGGGTCTCGAACGGGACACCGATGTAGAGGGAGTTGTTGATTGTGCCCCCGCCGTACACCGTGACGAAGTCGCGGTAGTCCGAAGGCAGCCGCCCCCAGCGCTGCTCGGCCTGGCCCCAGTCGACCACGTCGCCAGCACCGGCCTGCGGTGGCATGAGTTCGACGAGTCTGGCAACGCTGGGATGCATCAGGGCCTCCTGCAGCCGCGGGGTTGGCGAAACCCTACGACACCGCTATCAGTTGCCCGGGACACGGGCGACCGGTCGGCAGCCATGCCGCGTGCGGGAAAGCTACCTGCAGTGACCCGGCCGCCCGCTGGCTCGCTCACCGTCCATGACCTGCTCCTGCCCCGCCCCGGACCGCGACCTGTGCCCCGACTGCAGGGGGTGGGGCTTCCAGGCCGGCACCACCGGCGAGGACCGGACGAAGTGCCCGCGCTGTCGAGGCCTCGGCGGACAGGAGCCGGACGACCTGGAGTGCGGCGTCTGGGGACTGCACCCGGCGCGGTGAAGCGCGGTTCCGGGCGCCGACAGCAGGTTCCCCAGTTGCCTGGCCCGAGTTATGGTCTCCCGCAGCGCTCGGAACACTTGCAGACAGCGGGGGAAGCATGAGAGACAGCCGGCCGAATCCGCGACAGCAGATCACGTTCGACGTGCAGATCGCCACCGGACTGCTCAAGCCTCTGCGGTCCGGTGTGATCAGCATCAGCAACGGCACCCTCACCCTCGCCGGACGCGACGGAACCATCGCCAGCGCCCCGACCGCCGAAGTCCACTGCAAGGGCGTAGCCACGACGCGCCTCACCGTCGCAGGCAGCAGGTACTACGTGCGGTTCGCCCCGGGCGGCCTGAGCGCGGTCAAATCCACGCCGCCGCTGTTCCTCGGGGACGTGAAGTCGGTGTACCGCCTGCTGCGGGACCTCATCGAGCAGGCACAGCGCCATGCCGCCCAGTCAGGCTCCGGCCCCGCTGACGACACGGTCAAGCCCCGGACGGGTGGGCTCAGGCGCGTCGGGGATCTGCGCACACAGCCCGGGAAGAGCAGGCGCAGCGACCTCGGCTGACTGAATGCAGCAGCGCCCCGCACGGTCAGGTGCGAGGCGCCGGCTGCACGGGATCAGGCCGGGGTGATGTTCTCGGCCTGCGGGCCCTTCTGGCCCTGGGTGATGTCGAAGGTGACCTTCTGGCCTTCGAGCAGCTCGCGGTAGCCCTGGGCGTTGATGTTGGAGTAGTGGGCGAAGACGTCGGCGCCTCCGCCGTCCTGCTCGATGAAGCCGAAGCCCTTTTCGGAGTTGAACCACTTCACGGTGCCACTGGCCATGCTGGTCTCTCCCTGACAAGCGCAGCCAACACACCCGCCGACTGCGGGCGCAGTACCTCGGCTGCTGATGATCAAGGCTACCGGGAGGGGAGAACTTGGGCCAGGAGCGGGTCTCGCCCGCTAGATACAGCCCAGGCGACGCCCCGGTCCAGGTGCGGTGCATTCCGAGGCATATCCACTCCTTCGGGTAACGGTTTCCGAGACCGCCGTACGGGTGGCTGCTCCGTCTCGGTAGTGTCACCGCGCACCCACGCGGCGGATAGTGGGTCACGCCATGGCAGGCTGGGGATACCGACAGAAGGAGGTGGCGGGGACATGGCATATTCCACACAGATGGCCGCAGCACTATCCGGCGCCACCACAGGACAGCTTCGCAGCTGGCGAACCGACCGCGGCAAGGGTCCATTCCTTCAGCCCGAACTCGCCGTCCGCCCCCGCGCCGTCTACTCCTTCCGCGACGTCCTGGCCCTGCGCGCCTTCGCCCGCCTGCGCGAGCAGCGCTCCCTACAAGCTCTGCGGGCTGCCGTTGGGACTCTGCGCCAGCTTGGCGAAACCGAGCACCTGTCGCCGTACAGCCTCGTCGCCGAAGGCAAGACCATCGTGCTCTACCAGGACGAAGAGCACGGCACCGACCTGCTCAAGCACCCCGGGCAGCAGGTTATCGCCACGCTCGCCGACATCATGGAGCCCTTCACCCCACGCCCCGGCGTCGTCGTCCCCCACCTGCTCCACCCGCGCGAGCACGTCACGGTCGACCCGGAGACCCAAGGCGGCCAGCCCGTCATCACCGGCACCCGGGTCCCCTTCGAGGAAATCGCAGCGCTGATCCGCGACGGCGTGCCTCCTGAGCGCATCGCCGACTACTACCCGTCGGTCACGGCAGCCGCCGCCAGGGACGCGCAGAGCTTCGCGGTGTACGTCGACAGCTACGCCCCGGGTGGGCGCGCGGCCTGATGCGCATACTCGTTGACGAGAACTCCGCCGTGCAGCTGGTCGAACTCCTCGGGCTGTTGCTGCCAGCACGGCACCAGATCGACCACGTCACGCGCATCGGCTGGTCCGGTAAGAAGGACATCCCGCTGCTGCGGGACGCGGCGAGCAAGGGCTACAACGTCTTCCTGACGCGGGACAAAGCACAGCTCGACAACCCGGACGAGACCAAGGCCATCATGAAGGCCAAGATCCACCATGTGCGTTACAGCCAGACCGTCGACGGCCTGATCGGTGTCGGCCTGTCCATGGGCGCGATCGCAGCAGCGATGCCCCTGGTCATGGTGGAGTTGGAGAATGCCGAGACCCAACGTCTGGTGAAGATCAGACGTTTGGATCACGCGCCGAGGTCACGCTTCGAGATCCAGGACCCGCGCAAGCGCCAGCCGAAGTACTGGAACCATTGAGCCTGTCGGTCGGGTGCACCTTCGCTAGATCGGAGTTGCTCCTCCCACGCGGTTCGGCCCCTACCAGGCATGCCGTTCGCAGGACCGTCTCCGTTGGGGGTCGACGGCCTGTAGGGGGCTGGACGCCGACCTGGCTTCCGCTCGCCGTCAGGGCGCTGCACGCCGTACGCCCAGCCCGGTGGAAGGCGTTTGCCCTGGTCCGCCGAGATCGCCTCGTACGTCGCGCAGTGCAGTCTGACAGCAGCGTCTTCCGCCATGATCAGATCGACGTCGAAGGGGCCAACCTTGAGGATCGGGCGACGCGTGTCGTCGGAATACGTCCATTTGAAGTCGACGCGAAACGCTTCGGCAAGCTCATCCGGCTGACGATTGATGGCCTTCACCTTCGGTTGCTGCAGCCGACCCATGCCCTGGGTGTATTCGTCGAAGTGCTCGATGATGTCCCTGGCATCTTTTCCACCTGGGAGTGCGCTGTCGAAGTC
>NZ_BBPM01000091.1 GCF_000787775.1 Streptacidiphilus carbonis
CGAGATCGCCCGGATGCTGGGTGCGTTGACGGAGTTGTTCGCCGCCGGTGTGCTGACGCCGTTGCCGGTGACCTGCTGGGACGTGCGCCGGGCCCCGGACGCCTTCCGGTACCTGAGCCAGGCCCGCAACATCGGCAAAGTCGTCCTCACCATGCCCCTCACCGCAGACTCCCGGGGGACCGTGCTGGTGACCGGCGCCTCCGGCGCCCTCGGCGCTCTGATAGCCCGGCACCTGGCCGAGAGCCGGCAGGCCGAACGCCTCGTCCTCGTCTCCCGGCGCGGACCGGCCTTCCCAGGGACGGCCAGGATCGCGGCCGAACTCGCGGTCCAGGGAGTCGGGGTCGACGTCGTCGCCGCCGATGTCGCGGACCGGGCCGCGCTGGCACAGGTCATCGCGGCCGTCCCGACCGGGACTCCGCTGCGGGGGGTCGTGCACGCGGCCGGAATCCTCGACGACGGCGTGATCACGTCGCTCACACCGGCTGCCCTCGAAGCCGTGATGCGGCCGAAGGTGAGCGGCGCCTGGAATCTGCACGAGCTGACGCGCAGCCTGGACCTGAGCATGTTCGTGGTCTTCTCCTCCATCGCCGGGATCTGGGGAAACCCGGGTCAGGGCGGGTATGCGGCGGCGAACACCTTCCTGGATGCGTTGGCATCCCATCGTCGCCGATCGGGTCTTCCGGCCGGTTCCCTGGCCTGGGGGCTGTGGCAGCTCACCGACGCCCGGTTCGGAGCCGCCGGGACAGCCGAGGGAATGGCCGGGCAGCTCGGCCCGGCGGACTGGCAGCGCTTGGCCGCCCAAGGTATGCAACCCCTGACCGGTGCCGATGGTCTGGCGCTGCTGGACGCCGTCCGAGGCGTCGGCGGGCCCGGCGGACATCCGCTGGACGGAGCGGGCGCCCTGCTGGTGCCGGCCCGGCTCGACCCGTCCGCGTTCCGCCGTCGCGGTCGCGAGGTACCGGCGCTGATGTCGGGCCTGGAGCCGGCGACTGCACGAACCGTCCGGCGAACCGCAGGCCGGACCGGCGTGGACGAGCGGAGCAGCCTTGCTGCCCGTCTGGCCGCGCTGCCGCCGGCCGAGCAGGAGTCGACGGTCCGCACCATGGTCCTGACCCGGGCGGCGCTGGTGCTGGGCATGGCCGGACCGGACTCGGTGGACGCCGGCCGGTCCTTCCGCGAGCTCGGCTTCGACTCACTGACCGCCGTCGAACTGCGCAACCAGCTCTGCGAAGCGACCGGGCTGCGGCTGCCGGCCACGCTGGTCTTCGACTACCCGACACCCTCGGCGCTGGTCACCTTCGTCCTGGCCGAACTCGGCGGCCGGATCGTCGATGCCTCGCTGCCCGCGACGGCGCGAGCCGGAGCCGCGGACAGCGACGACCCGGTGGTGATCGTCGGGATGGGCTGCCGCTTCCCCGGCGGGGTCTCTTCCACCGGGGAGTACTGGAACCTGCTCGCCTCCGGCGCCGACGCGGTGTCGGGTTTCCCGGTTGATCGCGGCCCCGAATGGGAGGGCGTCTTCGACCACGATCCGGACGCGGTGGGCAAGAGCTACGCCCGGGAGGGCGCGTTCCTCGGCGAGGCAGGGCACTTCGACGCCCAGTTCTTCGGGATCAGCCCGCGTGAGGCGCTGGCGATGGATCCGCAGCAGCGGCTGCTCCTGGAGACGTCCTGGGAGGCATTGGAGGATGCCGGAATCGACGCCGGTACCTTGAACGGCAGCTCGACCGGGGTGTTCACCGGGCTGATCTACCACGACTACAGCAGCGGCGGTGCCGTGCCGGGCGACGTCGAGGGCTATGTCAGTACCGGGATGTCGGGCGGGGTCGCGTCCGGTCGGGTCGCTTATGCGCTCGGCCTGGAGGGTCCTGCCGTGACGGTCGACACCGCCTGTTCGTCATCGCTGGTGGCGCTGCACCTTGCCGCTCAGGCGTTGCGGTCGGGGGAGTGCAGTCTGGCGCTGGCCGGGGGAGTGACGGTGATGGCCACGCCCGGAATCTTCGTTGACTTCTCCCGGCAGCGCGGGCTGGCTGCGGACGGCCGGTGCAAGGCGTATGCGGATGCGGCGGACGGCACGGGCTGGGGCGAGGGTGTCGGTGTCCTGGTGGTTGAGCGGCTGTCGGACGCGCGCAGGTACGGGCATCGGGTGTTGGCGGTGGTTCGTGGGACGGCGGTGAATCAGGATGGTGCGTCGAATGGTTTGACGGCTCCCAATGGTCCGTCGCAGCAGCGGGTGATCCGGACTGCGCTTGGCGGGTGCCGGTCTGCGGCCTGGGGATATCGACGTCGTCGAGGGCCATGGCACCGGGACCCGGTTGGGTGATCCGATCGAGGCGCAGGCGGTGCTGGCCACCTACGGTCAGGGTCGTGACGCCGACACTCCGGTGCTGCTGGGGTCGGTGAAGTCGAACATCGGTCACACCCAGGCGGCGGCCGGGGTGGCCGGGATCATCAAGATGGTGCAGGCGATGGCGCATGGCGTCGTCCCGGCCACGCTGCACGTGGACGCCCCGTCGTCACAGGTGGACTGGGAGACGGGCGCGGTCAAGCTGGTCACCGAGCCGACACCGTGGCCGCAGACCGGCCGTCCGCGCCGGGCCGGAGTCTCCTCGTTCGGCTTCTCCGGCACCAACGCCCACGTCATCCTCGAACAGGCCCCCGAAGAGCCGATCGCCCGTCCCGACGCGGTCCTGCGGCCGCCGATCGTCCCCTGGCTGATCTCGGCCCGAAGCCGGGCCGCACTGGCCGACCAGGCGCAGCGGCTGCGGGAGTTCATCGGCGCGCGGCCGGGCCTCGAGCCGGTCGACGTCGGATGGTCCCTCGCCAGCACACGGTCGGGGCTGCCCCAGCGGGCGGTGGTGGTCGGTTCCGATCGGCAGGAACTGCTGGCCGGGCTGGAGCAGTTGGCGTCCGGTCAGCAGTCGGCGTCGGTACTGACCGGCTCGGCCGGATCCGTGGGCAGGGTCGGTTTCGTGTTCACGGGTCAGGGTGCGCAGCGGGTGGGGATGGGGGAGCGCCTCTACGCGGCCTACCCCGCCTTCGCCCAGGCCTTCGACGCGGTCTGCGCGGGGCTGGAGGAACACCTGGACCAGCCGGGTCGACACCTGAAGGCGGTCATCCGGGGCGACGGCGCAAGCGACGGCGCCCTGGACCGCACGGTCTGGGCCCAGGCCGGCCTGTTCGCGGTCGAGGTCGCCCTGTTCCGGCTGCTGGAATCGTGGGGTGTGAGCCCGGACATGGTGGCCGGCCACTCGATCGGCGAACTGGCTGCCGCGCATGTGGCCGGGGTCTGGTCCCTGCCGGACGCCTGCGCCGTGGTCGGCGCCCGTGGTCGGCTGATGGCCGCACTGCCGAGCGGTGGCGCGATGCTGGCCGTGCAGACGGGTGAGGCCGAGGTCCTGGAGGTGCTCTCGGGCCTGACCGGAGTCGGCGTCGCCGCTGTCAACGGCCCGTCCGCTGTGGTGGTGTCGGGCACGGACCAGGCAGTTGTGGCGGTGGCAGAGGAGTTCACCGCCCGAGGCGTCCGCGCACGCAGCCTCCGGGTGTCGCACGCGTTCCACTCGCCGTTGATGGAACCGATGCTGGCCGAGTTCGCGGAGGTGACGGCCTCGGTGTCGTACGGGCTGCCGCGGATTCCGCTGGTGTCCACGGTGACCGGGTCGCCGGTGACGGAGGAGGTGACCGATCCGGGGTACTGGGTTCGTCAGGTGCGTGAGCCGGTGCGTTTCGCGGACGCTGTCAGCGGTCTGCGGCAGGCCGGTGCCCGGACGTTCGTCGAGATCGGCCCGGATGCCGTCCTCTCCGTCCTCGGTGCGGAGACCTCCGCCCACGCCGACGAGGCCTGGATCCCGGCCCTGCGCCGGGATCGGGACGAGCCGGAGGCCTTGGTGGCGGCCGTCGGTCGGCTCTGGGCGCGGGGCGGGACCGTCGACTGGTCCCGCTTCCACGCCGGGGCCGGGGCGCGGCGCGTCGACCTGCCGACCTACGCCTTCAGCCGGGAGCGGTTCTGGCTCAACAGCAGCCCGGTCCGGGTGGACGCGGCTGGGCTGGGGCAGTCCGTGGCCGGGCATCCGCTGCTGGGCGCTGCCGTGGAACTGCCCGACTCCGGCGGCCTGGTGCTGACCGGCAGGCTTTCCCTGACCGCGCAGCCCTGGCTTGCGGACTACCGGACGGCGGGCGGGATCCTCGTCCCGGAGACGGCGCTGATCGAGCTGGCGGTGCGGGCCGGGGACGAGACCGGGCATGCTCATGTGAGCGAACTCCAGGTCCACGCTCCGTTGGTCCTCCCCAGCTCCGGTGCTCTTCAGATCCAGGTGGTGCTCGCCCGGCCGGACGACGACGGCCGCCGGGAGCTGGCCGTCTTTGCCCGCCCCGAGAGCGGGTCGGCGCACGGACCTTGGACCCGCCATGTGACCGGCGTCCTCGCTGCTGCCTCCGCAGAGCCTGCTGTCGCCAGGGAACTCGACGACGCGTCGGCCGAGTGGCCCCCGGTCGGGGCGCAACCGGAGCCCGAATCGACGCTCCGTCATATCGAGGCCGTATGGCGGCGCGGCGAGGAGACATTCGCCGCGATCACCCTCGACGAAGGCCTGGACGTCACCGGCTTCGGCCTGCATCCCGCCCTTCTGGACGCAGTCCTGCCGCTGATCGGGCCGGCCTGCGACGCGCCGATGCTGGCGTCCGCCTGGACGGACGTGGTCGTCCACGCCACAGGCGCCGGCGCCGTTCGGGCCCGACTTGTGCCCGTCCCCGGCTCCCAGGCAGTGTCGGTGACCCTGACCGACGACACCGGCGGGCTGGTGGCCTCGGTGGGAGCGGTGACCCTGCGCCCGCTCTCGCCCGAGGAATTGCCCGCCGAGAGTCCCGATTCACTGTTCGAGCTCGCCTGGATCCCGGCCGGCCCGGACCTGGGCTCCTTCCCCGCCCCCGAGCGGGTGGTGCTGGTCGGTCCCGATCCCGGGAGCACCGGTCAGGGATGGCCGGACGCGCAGCGCCACGCCGCGATGAGCGAGTTGGTGTCGGCGGTCGCAGCGGGCACGCCCGCCCCGGACACCGTCGTCGTCAGCAGCCGCCGATCCTGCGAGGATCCGGCCGACGGCGTCGCCGGCGCGGCCCGGGCCGCGGTCGTGGCCACGCTGACGCTGCTGCAGGAATGGCTGGCGGCCCCGAGCCTGGCCGGGGCCCGGCTGGTCGTACTCACGCACCGGGCCGTCGATGCCGGGTCGGTGCCGGTCGACGTCGCCCATGCGGCGGTCTGGGGTCTGATCCGGGTGGCGCAGTCCGAGTACCCCGGCCGGATCGTGCTGCTCGACGCGGAGACACCGGTCGGCGTCGACCAACTGCTCCCGGCCGCCGTGATGTCGGGTCAACCGCAGCTCGCCGTCCGGGACGGCCGGCTGTGGACACCGACACTCGTCCCGGTGGCGGCTGAGGCGGCTTCTCCCGGTGGGACCGGCGCCCATCGGCGCGGAACCATGCTCGTCACCGGTGCGTCCGGTGCGCTCGGCGGGCTCGTCGCCCGCGGCCTGGTCGGTGCCGGCAGGGCCGAGCGAGTCGAACTGCTCTCGCGGCGCGGAGCCGCGGCGCCGGGGGCGGGTGCGCTGGCGGCCGGACTCGCCGGGATCGGGGCGACGGTGCGGGTGACCGCCTGCGACGCGGCCGACCGCAAGGGCCTTGCGGCGGTGATCGCTTCGGTCCCGGCCGAGTCGCCGCTGCGCGGGGTGATTCACGCCGCCGGGATCCTGGACGACGGGATCGTCGAGTCGCTGACCCCGGCGCGGGTGGAGGCCGTGATGCGGCCGAAGGTGGACGGTGCCTGGAACCTGCACGAGCTGACGAAGGGCCTGGAACTGGACGACTTCGTACTGTTCTCGTCGGTGGCCGGGATCTGGGGCAATGCCGGTCAGGGCAACTACGCGGCGGCCAATGCCTTCCTGGACGCCCTGGCCGCACGCCGGCTCCGGGCCGGACTGCCGGCCACCTCCCTGGCGTGGGGCCCGTGGAAGGTCGACGGGCCCGAATCGGCCGGAGGCATGGCCGGGCAGATCGAGGACGCGGACCGGCAGCGGATGGCCCGGCAGGGGGTCCGACAGCTCGGCAGCGATGACGGCCTGGCTCTGCTGGACGGTGTGATCGAGCGGAACCGGCGCGCCCCGGGGACGGCTCCGGCGCTGCTCGTCCCGGTCCGCCTGGATCTGGGTGCGCTACGCCGCCGCAACGGGGTCGGACTGCCGCCGTTGCTGTCCGGCCTGGTCGGCGGGACGTCCTCCGAAGCGGGCCGTCGGACCCGGCGGGCCGTCGGCCCGGCCGGTGCGCCCGAGCAGAACGGGCCGGCCGCCCGGCTGGCCGCACTGCCTGCGGCCGCGCGCGAGCGTGCCGTCCAGGACCTGGTTCGGGCCCAGACCGCCCAGGTCCTCGGCCTGTCCGGCCCCGACGCGCTGGACGCCGGCCGATCCTTCCTCGCACTGGGTCTGACCTCACTGACCGCGCTGGAGCTGCGCAACCGGTTGAGCGGTGTCGCCGACCTGCCGCTGGCAGCCAGCGTGATCTTCGACTACCCGACGCCCGACGCACTGGCCGGGTACCTGTGCGCGAACATCGTCCCCGCCGAGACGGCGCAGCCCGTCCTCGACGGTCTGGACCGCCTGGCCGCTCTCCTCTCCGCGGTGGATCAGGACAGTGACCGGCGGTCGGAGATCATCACCCGATTGGAGGGCATGGTCGCGGACTTCCGGACCAGGACCGAGGACAACGCGACGGCCTACCGTGAACTGACGGTGGCCAGCGACGACGAGATCTTCGACCTGCTCGACCGGGAACTGGGGCGCTGAGCGGGCCGGACAAAGACTGATGGCGCTCCCAGGATCCAGGGAGCGCCATCAGTCTGTCGGAGCGGACAGGAGTGGATCAGGAGCGGTCGCAGACGACAACGGCGTTGCGCAGCTCATAGCCCATCAGTTCGTCGGTCCAGCACAGGTCCGGCTCGCGGTGCAGCCGGATGCCCGGCACCCGCAGCAGGCGGTCGAGGAAGACCCGGGTCTCGTTGAGGGCCACCTGCGCGCCCGGGCAGCGATGGCTGCCGTCGCCGAAGCTGAGGTAGGAGCCGCCCGTCTTACCGCGCTGGGCCCGGTCCGGGTCCAGCGCGTAGGGGCAGGCGCCGACGCCGGCCTCGTCGAGGTTGGCGGCGCGGATGTCGAGGAGCAGTTTCTCGCCGTCGGCGACCGAGCCGGAGGCGGTCACGGTGTCGCTGGTGACCCGGCGGGCGATCATGTTGACCACGGGATCCAGCCGCATGATCTCCTCCAGGAGGGCGATCTGGTCGGATTCCCCGGTGGTCAGGAACCGCTCGCGCAGCGCGTCGTCGCCGAACAGGTGCCACGCCGCCATGACGATGAACTCCCGGGTGGTGATCATCCCCGCGACGGCATAGGTCATGCATTCGACGAGAATCGCCTTGTCCGGGTAGCCCTCGTCGAGGAGGTGCGAGATCACGTCCTCGCGGGGCTGGGCGCGGCGGGCCTGAATGGCGGGCCGCACGTCGCGGAGGAGGAAGCGCGCGCCGTGGAAGGTCGCCTGCAGCTGCCCGAGCGGGCGCCGCCAGCGGCTCATCTGCGGCAGGCGCAGGCCGATCAGGGTGGACTGGATCCGCCGGGCCATCGCGGCCTGGTCGCTGTCGGTCAGGCCGACGATCTCGGCGGCCACGGTCACCGCTAGCTCGAAGCTCATCCGGTCCAGCCGGCCCTCGCCGCGGTCACGCAATCGGGCGAGCAGGGTGTCGGTGGTCTCCTCCATCACCGCGCGGTAGCGGGTGTTGATCGCCTTGGGGGTGAAGAACCGCACGATCGCCTGCCGCTTGCGCCGGTGCGCTTCGCCGTCCAGGAAGAACACCGAGGTGAAGGCCGGGTCGCCGACCACCTCGTTCTTGGCCCCGGCCCCCGCCTGCCGGGTCGCGTTGCTGCGCAGCAGCTCCCGGGCGAAGGCCAGGCTGCCGATGACGCGGGTGTCGGCGCCCACGGTGATCCGCTCGGCGGCCAGGGCCGCCGACTTGCGGTCGTCGCGAGCGGCCACGACCGGATACTCAGCAGTCATCTTCTACCACCAATCTCGAAGGCCGAGTTTCGAAAGCCGAAGCGGAGCCGGACGCCGACAGCCGGGGTCACCGTGTTGCGGTGCCCCGGCTGCTCACGACGTCCGGAACGGAGGTTCCAGGAGTCACCGACCGGCTGTGACCGCGCTAGGGGCGGCCGGCGCGGTGGACTTCGACGTGCCCGCCGACGTGCTCGCCGTCGCGGCGGTCGGGTCCGGCAGCGCGTTCGCCGGGCACTTGAGGTCCGCGGTGTTGCCCGCCACCCGGGTCGGCAGGGTGCCGTTGAGGAGGTACTCGGCGATCGAGGCGCCGGGCGAGCAGGAGGTCGCGGTGGCCGAACCGGCCGGGGTCGCGCCGCTCTGGACCAGCACCGCCTTCGGGAACAGCCTGCGGACGGCCAGGCTGCCCGCGTAGGTGGTGCTCGGGTCGAGCGTCGTGTCGAGCACCATCAGCATCGCCGGCGACTTCGAGCCATTGACGACGGCCGGCTTCCGCGCCGGCACGCTCCAGGACTGGCACGGGGCGACGAACCAGGTGTCGGCCCAACTCGCCAGCGGCGCCTTCCGGTAGCTCTTCCAGGTGTCCCACAGCCAGCTGCCCCAGCTCTTCGGCCAGGAGGCGTCGGTGCACTCGGTCGCCAGCGACATCGCGAAGGCGTTGTCGTTGGTCGTCGTGTAGTTGGCGTCGTACAGCGTCTTCATGGGCGCGGAGTTGCCGGTGTTGACATAGGCCGAGAAGACCCCGGCCAGATCTTCCCAGTTACTGGTGTTGTAGGCGAGCAGGAACTCGTCGGTCCAGACGTCCGGGCCGAGCACGCCGCCGGCCGGACTCTTCGTCAGCTTCGCCAGCGTGGCGTAGTACTGCTTCTCGACGGCGGCCTTGGTGGTGCCGAGGTGGTAGACGCTGTCGTACTTGGCGGCCCAGGCGGAGAACGCCGAGAGGTTCTGTTCCAGCGGCGCGTTCTGGGCGAAGTTGAAGCCCAGCCAGGCCTGCTTGGGGTCGATGCTGCTGTCCAGGATCATCCGGCGGACCCGGGTCGGGTACATCGTGCTGTAGACCTCGCCGAGGTAGGCGCCGTAGGTGTAGCCGTAGTAGTTCAGCCGGCTCTGTCCCAGGGCCTTGCGCAGGCTGTCCAGGTCCTTCGCCGAGTCGGTGGTGGTGACGTGGGTGAGCAGCTCGCTGTGGGTCTTCGCGCAGGCGGCGGAGTAGTTCTTCGATGCCTGCATCCAGGTGTTCAGCTGTGCCCATGAGGTCGGCCGGTAGGCCGGGCGGTTGTAGCTGTTCACGGTGGGGTCACAGCTCAGGGCGGGCTGGCTGGCGCCGACGCCGCGCGGGTCGAAGCCGATCCAGTCGTAGTCGCCGCTGATGGCGGCGGGCAGGGCCGAGCCCACCGTGGACTGGCCCAGGGCGGAGCCGCCGGCCGAGCTGAGGTTCACCACGAGGGCGCCCTGGTACGCGTCGGCGCCCGCGGTGTGGGCGATCCGCGACACCGCGATCTTGATCTTGGTGCCGTCGGGGTCGGCGTAGTCGAGCGGCACCACCAGGAAGCCGCACTCGGCGCCGTAGTACTGCAGACCGTTGGTGCACGTCGACCAGGCGATCGCCGGCGGCGTGTAGTGGGTGTCGGCGGTCGCGCCGACCGTGGTCGATCCGCTCATCGGCAGCGAGCTGGCCTGTGCCGATGCGGGCAGCAGGTAGGTACAGCTCGCCGCGACACTGCTGATCGCGATCGCAGTGGTCACAAGTCTTCTCACGGGAGTCCCATTCATGTTCACGGATGCGGTGCGGTGTGGTGCATTCAGCAACTGCGGAAGTGCTGGTCCAGGAGCTTGATGACGTCGTCGGTCTGGTCGCTGAGGAAGAAGTGGCCGCCGGGGAACACCTGGACGTCGAAGGAGTCCGAGGTGGTGTGTGCCGCCCAGGCCTGGGCGTCGTCCAGCGAGGTCTTGGGGTCCCGGTCGCCGGTCAGGACGGTGATCGGGCAGTGCACGGCGGCGTCGGGACGGGCCCGGTACAGCTCCGCCGCCTGGTAGTCGGCCCGCAGCGCCGGCAGCGCGGCCCGCATCAGCTCGTCGTCGTCGAGCACCAGCGACGAGGTCCCGTTGAGGCGGCGGATCTCGGCGAGCAGACCGGCGTCGTCGAGCCGGTGCACCGTCTCCGGACGGAAGACGGACGGTGCCCGCCGCCCGGACGCGAACAGCCGCACCGGCGCGCGGCCGTCGGCCTCCAGTCGCAGGGCCACCTCGAAGGCCAGGGAGGCGCCCATGCTGTGGCCGAAGAAGGTCAGCGGTAGCTCCGGCTCGTCCCGGAGCACCGCGTGCAGCCGGTCGGCCAGCTGCGAGAGGTCGGTGACGGGCTTTTCGTTGCGGCGGTCCTGCCGGCCCGGGTACTGGATGGAGACCACGTCGACCTGGGGGGTGAGCGCCGCGGAGACCGGCAGGAAGTAGGACGCCGAGCCACCCGCGTGCGGCAGGCACACGAGCCGGGCGGTCGCCGTGTCGGCGGGCCGGTAGCGACGGCACCAGAGGCTGTGGTCGGGAGAGGACTGGGACATGCCGCTCCAGGGGAGTCGTCGCGTCGGATGAATAGGTGTGCCGGGCAATGCCGTTCCGGTGTTTCAGCCGGTCACGTCCTGCCGCCTGCGGAGTTCCTCCGCGAACTCGATCCACTCCTGGCCGGCCTGGTCGGCGACGAGACTCAGGTCCCGCATCCAGTGCCCCGGAATGGCGTCGATGAATTCCTTCCAGTCGCCCGAATTGATGACGTGCATCACCATCCAGCCGATGAAGGCCCTTCCCCCGGTGGTGTACTTCAGCGAGGGGTCGTTGGCGAGCTTCGGCGACAGCGTCGACCAGGTCGGCGGCCGGGCGATGGACCGCACGGTCGCCGAGGGCAGGTCCGTCGCGCCCGGCTGCCAGGGCCGCGTCTGCGGCAGTGCGGACGAGCTGTTCCCTCGCAGCTCGACCGGATCGGCCCCGCGCCGGAGCCGGGCGCGCACGTCCTGGGCCGTGGCCGGGGCCACGTCGGCCTCGCGGGCGATCTCCCGCAGCGACGCCTCCGGGTGGACGGCGATGTACTCGGCCGCCCGCCGTCGGCCCTCGGCGGCCGTGAGCGGACGCCGTTTGCCGTCCCGGCCCAGTCGTTTGCCCGACGGCCGGCCGTCGTCGGCCGAATGGCGGCGGATGCCCGCGATCGTCTTCGCGCTCAGCCCGGTGGCCGCCCCGATCGCCCGGTCCGACCAGTCCGGATGCCACTCGACGATCTGCCTGGCGCCGGCCATCCGGTCCGTGCGGCTCAGCGGCAGCCCGTGCCAGATGTTGGCCTTGACCGCCAGGATGAACGCGTCCTTGTCCGTGCAGTCGATCAGCCGGACCGGGATAGTGTCTTCGCCGCGAAGCTTCGCGGCCTCGAAGCGGTGCATTCCGTCGACTATGCGTGAATTGCTCTCCTGGACCAGGATGGCCGGCAATGCGGATGAACTCGCGGCCTCCGCCAGCATCTGCACATGGATGGGATCCGTGCCGGTACCGCGGACGAACAAACCCGGAACCAGTCTGCTGAGCGGCATGGTCTGGACCGGTAGCCGATCGATTGAGTCGGCCGAGTCGAAGGCCCGCTCGCCGGCGACGGCGGGACCGGGGGACTGATAGGCCGGAGCAATGTTCAGGGCCATCGTCTTGCTCTTTCCTCGAGAATTGGCGACGAGCGTTCAGTCAGGAAATTCTTCGGATTCAGCGGATGATGGCCCGGCGGCAATGTGATGTGCCCCCCAACGTCCTTGTTCGGTTATCCGGGCGGTGAATCCGAGGTAGTCGAGGCAAGCTTGATGGGAGGCTAACTCGCACGAGAATGATCTGGCAATGACAAGTTCTATGATTCCACCAGGCGTCACGCAGGCTTCATCTGCCCGCATGCGGCCACGGTCGATTCGGAATCCCGGCGAACGCGTGAGTCCGCAGGTCAGCACCGGGTACCCGGCCCAAGTCGCCCTGAACCAGCAGGGGTTCGACGCGGACGCTGCCCCGCGGTCGGTTGCCTGCCTGCTCAAGTTGCCTGGGCGGCAAAGTCTCCCGGGTCCCGCGCGGGGTGGTCCGGATCCGGCTCCGACTGTTCAACTGCGGAAATTCCACAGTCGAACGCCACGGAGCGGGCCGGGTCGCCGGTTCACCGATGCGTGGTTGTCCGGCGCCGAGAGGTCTGGGTATTGTGCTGGCGGCCGGTGAAGATCCGTCACCGTTGCCCATCTGTCGCCGGTTGTGAATCTGGCAAGGATTTCATCCGGCATCGAAATTGGAGAGGTGACGAGCGGTGGGGCATGTGTTCTCGCTAGTTCTCAGCCGGGAGATTACTGACGACGAATCGGCGATCCTGCAGGAAGCGGGCTGCGCCGGTGCTGTTTTCCTGACCGACTCGCTGCCGACCAACGCCGACGTCACCGTCACGAAGATGGATTTCGATGACACGGTGTCCCCGTCGCTGGCCGAGGCGATCGAGTCGGCTCTCGAAGCGGTGAAAAGGGTTCCGGATCTGTCCGTTCCCGGGCTCACGGTTCCGGCCGTGCCCAAGGCGGCGGACGCGGATTCCGACGTGCTGGTCGGAGAGGTCGTCGCGTCCGTCGACGAGGAGCCGGCGGCCGAATAGCGCCGTGGCCGGGTCCGCATCGGGCGTGGGCCGCTTCCTGCGGGAAGCGGCCCACGCGGCCGGTCACACGAGGACAGGACGGAAGCAACGCGATGGCCAGTGCCCACTTCGACTCCGGTGCCCGCGCGCGAGGCCGCCTGATCGGCCTGATCCGTACCTTCCTCCGCACCCATGCCCGCCGGCTCGGCGTCATCGCCGTCCTGCAGGCACTCCAGGCCGCAGGCAACCTCTACCTGCCGGGCCTGAACGCGGACATCATCAACAACGGCGTGGTCAAGGCTGATCTCGGCCACATCGGCCGGGCCGGCGGAACCATGCTCGCCATCACCGTCGTGCTCTGCCTGGCCTCCCTGGGCTCGCTGCGGCTGTCCTCCTGGGTGTCGATGTCGGTCGGAGCCGACATCCGCACCGCGGTCCACGACCGGGTGCAGTCCTTCTCGGTGGCCGAGCTGAACCGGTTCGGGATCGCCTCGCTGACCACCCGGAGCGTCAACGACGTCCAGCAGGTCCAGCTCTTCCTCCAGGTGGCGCTCAGCCTGCTGGTGATCGCGGTCGTCACGACCCTCGGGGCCGTGGTCCTGGCGGTGCGTCAGGAGCCGGGGCTGACCCTGCTGCTGGTGGCCACCCTGGCGGCCATTCTGGCCGTCACCGGATGGGTCGTGGTCCGGCTGCTCCCGATGTTCCATGCCGTCCAGGTCAGGACCGACGGCCTCAACCAGGTGCTGCGCGAGCAGATCTCCGGCGTCCGGGTGGCCCGGGCCTTTCTGCGCACGGACTGGGAGGAGGACCGGTTCCGGCGGGCCAATGCCGGCATCACCGAGACCACGCTCCGGGCCGACCGGGTCTTCGCCCTGGTCATCCCTGTCGTCATGGGCATCACCAACCTGTCCAGCGTCGGCGTCTTCTGGTTCGGCGGAAAGCTCGTGGCCGGCGGTTCGATGCCGATCGGCAACCTGATCGCGTTCCTGCTCTACATCCTGCAGATCCTGCTGTACGTCGGGATCGGGGTGACCGTTGTCATCCTGCTGCCGCGTGCGGCGGCCAGCGCGGAACGGATCCAGCAGGTGCTCAGTACCGTCCCGGCCATTGCCGACCCACCGCAGCCGGTCCTCCCGGACGTCGCCACCGGCGCCGTCGAGTTCCGGCACGTCAGTTTCGGGTACGCGGGCAGCGAACGACCCGTACTGAACGACCTGACCTTCGCCTTCCGGCCCGGACAGACCAACGCCATCCTCGGCGGCACCGGCAGCGGCAAGACCACGCTGCTCAGCCTCATCCCCCGGTTCCTCGACGCGACCTCCGGGGCCGTGCTCGTCAACGGGGTCGAGGTCCCGGCGCAGTCGGCCGAGCGACTGCGGGCGGGCATCGGCCTGGTGCCGCAGACGGCCTTCCTCTTCGCCGGGACGGTCGCCGGCAACCTCCGGTTCGGCCGGCCCGAAGCGACCGAGGAGGAGCTGTGGCGGGCCCTCGGCATCGCCCAGGCGAGCGAGTTCGTCGCAGGCCTGCCCGGACAGCTCGACGCCCGCGTGGACCGGGGCGGAGCCAACCTCTCCGGGGGCCAGCGCCAGCGGCTGTCCATCGCCCGGGCCCTGGTCCGGCGCCCCAGCCTGTACCTCTTCGACGACTGCTTCTCCGCCCTGGACGCGGCCACCGACGCCCGCCTGCGGGCCGCGCTGCCGACCGGTACCGGCGGTGCCACCGTGGTCGTGGTCGCACAGCGCGCCAGCACCGTCATGAACGCCGATCAGATCATCGTGCTGGACGCCGGGAACATCGCCGGCATCGGGACCCATCCGCAGTTGCTGGCCGACTGCCGGACCTACCAGTCCATCGTCGCGTCGCAACTCGGATCAGGAGCGGCCGCGTGAGCGAGTCCGACGATGCCACTGGCGACGCCACTGACGATGCCACCGACGAACGCCGTCCCGGGCAGCGCGCCACCGTGCCCCGGCTGATCGCCCTGCTCCGGCCCGAGTGGTACCGGCTGACGGTCGTGGCCGTGCTCGTCGTGGTCTCGATCGGCTTCCTGGTGATCGGCCCCGCGCTGCTCGGCCATGCCACCGACATCCTCTTCGAAGGCGTCGTCGGAGGGCGGTTGCACCCGGGGGAGACCAAGGCCCAGGCCGTCGCCGAACTGCGCGCCCAGGGCCAGGACCACCTCGCCGGAATGCTCGCCGCCATGGACGTCCGCCCAGGCGCCGGAGTCGACCTGGACCGGCTCGGGCGTCTACTCGGTCTGGTGGCCCTGGTGTATGTACTGAGCGCCGCCTTCAGCTGGGTCCAGGCCCGGATCCTGACCGGCATCGCCCAGCGCACCATGTACCGGCTGCGCCAGGCGACCGAGCACAAGCTGACCCGCCTGCCGCTGCGGTACTTCGACAGTCACCCGCACGGCGACATCCTCAGCCGGGTCGTCAACGACATCGACAACGTCGACACCACGCTGCAGGAGGGGCTCAGCCAACTGCCCACCTCGGTGCTCACGGTGCTGGGGACCCTGGCCGTCATGTTCTGGATCTCCCCACTGCTGGCCACGGTGTCGCTGGTGACCATCCCGGTGGTGGTGGCGGTGACGTACTCGATCGCGCGCCGGTCGAACGCCGAGTTCACCACGCAGTGGGACCGCACCGGTCAGCTCACCTCGGTGGTCGAGGAGACCTATGCCGGACACGCCCTGGTGCTGGCCTACGGTCAGCGGCAGTCGACGGCGGAGGGGTTCGGCCGCCAGAACGACCGGCTGCTGCAGGCCGGATTCCGCGCCCAGTTCCTGTCCGGGGCGATCTTTCCGGCCGTCGTGTTCGTCGGCAACCTGAACTATGTCGTCGTCGCCGCGCTCGGTGGGTTCCAGGTCGCCACCGGAGTGATCTCGCTCGGCGCGGTGCAGGCCTTCATCCAGTACTCGCAGCGGTTCACCTCGCCGGTCATCCAGATCGCCGGCCAGATGAACGTGCTCCAGTCCGGAATCGTGTCGGCGGGGCGGGTCTTCGAGTTCCTCGACGCGCCGGAGGAACCGGTCCTGCCTGCCCTGCCGGGCGGCGCCGGGCCCGCACCGGGCGCCGGCCGGGTACGCCTGGAAGGAGTCAGTTTCCGCTACCGACCGGACACCCCGCTGATCGAGGACTTCACCCTGGAGGCGGCGCCCGGCCAGACGGTCGCGATCGTCGGCCCCACCGGAGCCGGGAAGACCACCGTCGTCAACCTGCTGGTGCGGTTCTACGAGATCGACGGCGGGAGGATCCTCCTGGACGGCGTCGACTACCGGGACCTGAGCCGCGATCAGGTGCGTGGGTGCTTTGGGATGGTCCTGCAGGACACCTGGCTGTTCCACGGCACGATCCGCGACAACATCGGCTACGGACGGGCAGGCGCGCGGGAGGACGAAATACTCGCCGCGGCCGCAGCGGCCCATGTCGACGAATTCGTGCGGACCCTGCCCGACGGCTACGACACAGTGCTCGACGGCGAGGCGTCCAACCTCTCCTCGGGCCAGAAGCAACTGCTGACCATCGCCCGGGCCTTTCTGGCCGATCCGGGAATCCTGATCCTCGACGAGGCGACCAGCAATGTCGACACCCGCACCGAGGCGATGGTCCAGGCGGCCATGGCCCGGCTGCAGTCCGGTCGGACGAGCTTCGTCATCGCGCACCGGCTCTCGACCATCCGTGCGGCCGACACGATCGTCGTCATGGACGCCGGCCGGGTCGTCGAGCAGGGCGCCCACCAGGAACTGCTGGAACGTCGCGGTTTCTACCACGATCTGTACCACAGTCAGTTCCGGGACAGCGTCACTCCCTGACGAACTCGGGCAGCACCCGCGGCGGCCAGCTGCCGACGGACAGGATCCCGGCGGAGTGGGCCCGGGAGACCAGGGCGGCCCGGTTCGGCGCGTCCAGCCGACGGAGCATCAGCGCGACGCGGTACTCGACACCCTGACGGCTGAGGAAGAGGCGGGTCGCCAGCTGCACCGTCGAGGCGCCGGTGGCGATGCCCTCCAGGATGCGCGCGTCCAGAGAGGTCAGCAGCGGCGGCCCGGGCGGGGCGTCGGCGGCGGGACGGACCGGAGCGTCTGCAGAATGGATCATGAGACCGCACTCTCCCTGGCGTTCGGAACACGACGTCGAGGCCGTGTCACTTAGCGCGTGAACCGGTGCGAACCGAGCGTATGCGGGACCGATCTTGGGCGTCAACGACGTGCGGCGAAGCCCCGGCGCCGCAACCGGAGCTCCGCTGCGCCCACCACGCGTGCGTGCGGGAAGAGCGGGCGGTGCTTCAGACCCGGCGCGGTACCAGGTCGGCGGCGAAGTGGTCCTGGAGGACGGCCATGACCTCGGCCGGCCACCGGTCGGGGTAGAGGTGGCCGCCGGGCAGGACCTTCAGGTCGAACGCACCGGTGGTGTGCTCCTCCCAGGCGCGAGCCTCGTCCGGCGAGGTGCCGGGGTCGCTGTCGCCGACGAGGGCGGTGACGGGGCAGTACACCGAGGCGCCGGGCTCGCAGCGATAGCTCTCCCCGCGCACCTCGTACGGGGCCCGGGAGCCCGAGGCGAAGAGATGGACGGGCTCGGCACAGACCCGCTCGAAGCGCCGGGCCACCTCGAACGCGAGAAGTGCTCCCACGCCGTGGCCGAAGAAGGTCAGCGGGGTGTCCGCCCAGCCGCCCAGCACCTCGTAGATCTCGTCGGCAAGGACGCCGACACTCTCGACACCCGGCTCGGACCGCCGGTCCCGGCCGCCGGGGTACCGCAGGCAGAGCACGTCCACCTGCGGGCTCAGCGAGGCCGAGAGCGGACGGTAGAAGGCCGCGGAGCCGCCCGCGTGCGGGAAGCACACCAGCCGCCGGGGTGCGACGGGGGAGGGGTGGAATCTGCGGAACCACAGGTCGTTGTCCACGGGGGAGGGAGCCATCAGTCCGGTCGTCCTTTCCGGTGGTCGCCGGCGGCGGTCCGCCCGGCGGGTGGTCGCGAGCCACTATCCAGCGGGAGCCCGTGGCGACCACAAGCCCCGACGGCCGCAGCAGGCCGAACTCTGGTTGTTCACCCGGAATTGCCGGCCGGCGCCGGTGAACGGCGCGTCGGCACGGGACAATGCTTCGGAGCGCATCAGATGGAGGCGGTAGATGGTTTCGGTGGCTCCGCCGTCCGGCGGCAGGCTGTACGCGGTGAGCGATCTGCACGTCGCCTACGAACAGAACCGGCTCATCGTGGAGAGCCTGTACCCGAAGGACGAGGCCGACTGGCTGATCGTGGCCGGCGACATCGCGGAGAAGGCCGCCGACGTCGAGTGGGCGCTCGGGCTGCTGGCCGAGCGCTTCGCGACCGTCGTCTGGGTTCCGGGCAACCACGAACTGTGGACCCACCCCGGCGACCCGCTCACCCTGCGCGGAGAGGAGCGCTACCGCCACCTCGTGAACGTGTGCCGCTCTCTCGGCGTGCTGACCCCCGAGGATCCGTACCCGGTGTGGCCGGGCCCCGGCGGTCCGGTGGTCATCGCCCCGCTGTTCCTGCTCTACGACTACAGCTTCCTTCCCCTTGGAACGCGCAACAGCCGCGAAGGGCTGGCGAAGGCCCACGAGGCGGGCGTGGTCTGCACCGACGAGTTCCTGCTCCATCCGGACCCCTACCCCAGCCGCGAGGCGTGGTGCCGCTCCCGGCTCGCCCACACCCGCGCCAGGCTCGACGCGTGCGACCCGGACCTGCCGACGGTCCTGGTCAACCACTTCCCGCTGGTCCGCGAACCGACCGCGGTGCTGCGCCACCCGGAATTCGCCCTGTGGTGCGGCACCGAGGCCACGGCGGACTGGCATGTGCGCTACCGGGCAGCCGCGGTCGTCTACGGGCACCTGCACATTCCGCGGGTCACCTGGCACGACGGCGTGCCCCACCGGGAGGTGTCGCTGGGCTATCCGCGCGAGTGGCAGCGCTGGGGGAAACCCGACCCGCTGCTGCGCGAGGTCCTCGCAGCGACACCGCCGGCGCGGGCAACGGCCCGATGATCGAGGAACTGCTGCCCGCGGAGGTCCAGGTGGCCTCGGTGTTCGGAGACCCGCCAGGGCCCCCGCTGTTCCCCGAGGAGGCGGCCCGGATCTCGAACGCGGTGGAGCAGCGGCAGCGGGAGTTCGCCACCGGCCGCCGCTGCGCCCGCCGGGCGCTGGCCGGGCTGGGGTTCCCGGCTGCGGCGCTGGCGACCGGTGCCAGGGGTGAACCCCTGTGGCCGCCCGGGGTGGCGGGCGCCATCACCCACTCCGGCGACTACCGGGCCGCGGCGGTGGTGCTCCAGTCCGACGTGCTGTCCGTGGGGATCGACGCCGAGCGGATACGGCCGCTCCCCGAGGGCGTGTTCGAGGCGGTCTCGCTTCCGGAGGAGCGGCGGGCCCTGGCCGGGCGGTTCCGGGCCGACCCGCAAGTGCCGTGGGAGATGCTGTTGTTCAGCGCGAAGGAGTCGGTGTACAAGGCCTGGTTCCCGCTGACCGGGAAGTTCCTGGAGTTCAAGGAGGCGGTCATCTCCTTTTCCCCGGTTGCGGGGACTTTCACCGCCCGGCTGCTGGTCCCCGGTCCGGAGCGGGGCGACTCCAGAATCGGTGTCTTCCACGGGAGATGGGCGGTACGCGACGGCTTCGCCCTGACCGCGATCACCGTGCCCGCCTGACTCGAACGCAGGATCGGACGACTGGGCGAACAGGGGGACCGCCGAATCGTGCCGTCCGCTCCGGGGGAGGGATCGAGCCGGCCCCTTCTCGACGCTCCTCACCCAACCCCCCTGGGCCTGCACCATCACAGTGGCGTCGCGCGACCCAGGCTGGAGTACGTCGGCGAGCTCAACTACGCGCCCGCGGCGCCCACCCCAGACCCTCCGGCCAGGGAGACTGGTCCGGCCCGGAACCGGGTGTGGATCGCCCCGGGTACGGGGAGCACGTAAGAGGGATGACTGAACTGCGGGGGAGGGGCACGATGCAGCGCCAGCCGATGGACCTGGAGACCTACAGCGAGCAGGCCCTGACCGGGCCGTGCTTCATCTGCCGGATGCTGGCCGGCGACCCCGACTACGCCCACGAGATCGTCTACGAGGACGAGCACCACGTCGCGTTCCTGGACCGGTGGCCCGTGCTGCCGGGCAAGCTGCTGGTCTGCCCCAAGCAGCACCTGGAGCACGCCGTCGCCGACTTCACCGAGCCCGCGTACCTGCGGATGATGCAGGCGGTGCGGCTGGTCGCGCTGGCCGCCGAAGACGTGGTGCCGGGGGAGCGAACCTACCTGTTCTCCATGGGCTCGCAGGCCGGCAACGCGCACCTGCACTGGCATGTGGCCCGCATCCCCGAGGGAGTCCCGTACGCGGAGCAGCAGTTCGAGTCGATGAAGTTCGAAAAGGGCATCGTCGTCATGAGCCCCAGCGAGTGCGCCGATCTGGCGGACCGACTGCGAGCTGCTATCGCGGCCCGCACGGGATTGAACTGATGCGACCCCAGCCCGGCCATACCCCGTGTGCCCTTCGACGTCCGGCGTGTTGGAGTGCTCATCGCGTGCGGGCGTCACCTCATCGGCGGCTGCCTTGTTGAACGGCCGAGATGATCCGGCCGCAGCGCGGTGGTCAAGCAGCTCGCTGAGGTCCGGGCCGAGTGCAACGAACTCGTCGTTGTCTATGGGGTTGCTGCGCGCCTTGCTCGCGTGCCGCTTTCGCGGTCCGACCGGGCGTTGCAGGGGCGACGGGCACGGGTTGGGGTTTGAGGCCGTCCATCAGCAGATCAAGTAGCCGTTGGGCTTGGGCGTGGTGTCCGCGTTTTCCGGAGACGGCTAGGAGACCGAGGAGGGCAGCGGCGATGTCCTCGCTGCTCGTGCCGGCGCGGATCTCGCCTGACGCGGCCCCGGCGTCGACGAGGGTGCCGATGGCCGACAGGATCTCGTTGCGACTGTGGGCGAGGGAGATCTCCCCGGTGTCGATCACGGCGAGCAGGGTGTCCGTCATCCCGTGCTTGGTGGCGATCCAGTCCGCGAACAGATCCATCCACAGGCGCAGGGCTCGTGCGGGCGGGTGCGTCTGGAGCAGGTCGTGTGCGCCGGTCGTCAGTCGCACGACCTGGTCCTGGTAGACGGCGTCGACCAACGCCTCCCTGGTCGGGAAGTGGCGGTAGAGCGTGGCCACCCCGACTCCGGCCAGGCGGGCGATCTCCGCAAGGACGGCTCGGCGTTCGCCGCCGCGAACACACGGGTGGCCGCGGCGAGCACGCTCGCGCGGTTGCGGATCGCGTCGGCGCGAAGCTGCTGCTGGGCAGGCGGGGAGAGGTCAGCGGCCATGACTAAACGGATCGTGTTCCATTTTTGACAATCATCGCGCTATAAGCCGCGACAGAAACGGAACGCGCTCCATTTAGCTTCGAGTCCCTACAAGCGGGAGACGAACTACTCCAGGTGCAGTTCTCCATTTGTGCTGGTCAGCGGCCTTGTTTCGAGCTTATCGGACTGACGGATCGTCAGGGCGGTGATGGATCGTGACTCACCCGATCGGGGTGCGTGCGGCGTTGGTAGTCGCAGTGGCGGGCGACGGCTTGGTGGCGTTAGCGCCAGTGAGAGCAGTGAGAGCAGTGAGAGCAGTGAG
>NZ_BBPM01000090.1 GCF_000787775.1 Streptacidiphilus carbonis
GGGCGGGGATGGGCGAGGAGTACATGGACGGCATCCGGGCCTACTTCGCCGCACTGCCCCAGGAGCGCTATCCGGCGCTGCTCTCGATGATCCCGGAGCTGACCCGGAGCGAGGGGGACGAGCGGTTCGACTTCGGCCTGGACGTGATCCTGTCCGGGCTGGCCGCTCAGGCCGAGCGCCGCTCCAGCGAGGCCAGGTAGGCGTTGTAGGCGTTGAGTTCGGCGTCGCCGTCGCGGTCCGCGGTGCGGTCCTTGCGGCGCGACACCCGCTCCTCCGACTTGGCCCACTGGAAGGTCAGCGCGATCAGCACGATGAAGGTCGGGATCTCGCTGAACGCCCAGGCGAGCCCGCCGGCCAGGTGCTGGTCGCTCAGCGGGTTGACGTTCAGCGAGGCCGTCGGGTGCGCGTAGGAGGTCACCATCAGCCCGGACGCCATCATCACGGCGACGCCGAAGAAGGCGTGGAAGGGCATGCCGATGAACAGCTCCAGCATCCGCATCAGGTGCCCGGGGCGGTGCGGCCCGGGGTCGACGCCCATGATCGGCCAGAAGAACAGCAGCCCCACGCCCAGGAAGTGCAGCATCATCACGGTGTGCCCGGCCTGGGACCGCATCAGGAAGTCGAACAGCGGGGTGAAGTAGAGCCCGTAGAGGCTGGCGATGAACAGCGGGAGGGTGAAGGCCGGGTGCGAGACGACCTTCACGTAGCGCGAGTGCAGCAGCGACACCAGCAGGTCGCGCGGGGAGAGCCGGCCCCGCGCCGCCGGCAGCGCCCGCAGCGCCAGCGTGATCGGCGCGCCCAGCAGCAGGATGATCGGCGAGAGCATCGACAGCACCATGTGCTGCAGCATGTGCGCGCTGAGCAGCTGCATCCCGTAGGCGTTCAGCCGGGTGCAGGTGACCAGGGCGACGGTGGCCGTGCCCAGCACCCAGGCGGCGGTGCGGCCCATCGGCCAGCTGTCGCCGCGGCGGCGCAGCCGCACCACGCCGGCCAGGTACAGGCCCAGCATCAGCACGCAGCCGACGACGAAAGGCCAGTCCGCGGACGGATCGAGGGCCAGCGCCCGGCCCAGGGTCAGCGGCGGGAGGTCGTGCCCCATGCCCGGCATCCCCGGCATGTCACCCATCTGCTGTCCTGCTTTCCTGATCGTGGCGCACATTCGCAAGCCGCTGTGCTACCCGACCAGGGTAGGACTGCCCCTTTTGTCCTTCGCCGCCGCCCCCCGTGCTGACGGTCACTCAGCGCGGCCCTCCTTCGGCGCTGGGGATGAGCGTGTTCTCACTGGCGCGCCCGGCCAGGAAGTCCTCGACATTGGCCACCGTGGCGTCGATGATCTGCGAGACCGCGGTCCGGGTGAAGTAGGCCTGGTGCGAGGTGACCAGCACCTGGGGGAAGGTCATCAGCCGGGCCAGGGTGTCGTCGGTGACCACCTCCAGCGAGCGGTCGAAGAAGAACAGCCCGGTCTCCTCCTCGTAGACGTCCAGGCCGACCCCGCCGAGGTGGCCCGAGCGCAGCGACTCCACCAGCGCGGCGGTGTCGACCAGGCCGCCGCGGCTGGAGTTGATCAGCAGCGCGTCGGGCTTCATCCGGGCCAGCGCGGTGTCGTCGATCAGGTGGTGGGTGTCCGGCAGCAGCGGGACGTGCAGGCTGACCAGGTCGGACTCGGTGAGCAGCCGGTCCAGCGGGACGTACTCCAGGCCCAGCTCCAGGCAGTCCGGGTTCTCGGCGACGTCCCAGCCCAGCAGGGTGGTGCCGAAGCCGTGGGCGATCCGGCCGAAGCACTCGCCGATCTTGCCGGTGCCGATGACGCCCACCGTCATCCCGTGGATGTCCCGGCCCATCAGGCCGTCCAGCCGGAAGTCGAACTCCCGGGTCCGCGAGGCCGCCCGGGTGATCCGCCGGTTCACCGCCATGGCCAGGGTCCAGGCGAACTCGGCGACGGAGTAGGGGGAGTAGTAGGAGACCCGGGCCACGGTCAGGCCGAGGTCGGCGGCCACCGCCAGGTCGATGTTGTTGAAGCCGGTGGACCGCTGGGCGATCATCCTGGTCCCGCCGGCCGCCAGGATCCGCAGTGCGGAGGCGTCCAGGTCGGCGTTGACGCTGGTGCTGATGACCTCGTGGCCGGCCGCGAGCGGGGCGGTGTCGGCGTTGAGGAAGATCTCCAGGCAGTGCACCGGGTGGCGGCCGGCGAAGGCCTTCTCGATCAGCGGCTTCTCGTCGGCCTGCACGCCGTAGGCAAGGATCTCCATGCGGCCACGCTAAGCGGAGGGCCCCCGTCCGGCACTCCGGCGGGGGCCCTGCGGAGCTCTGTCCCTGCGGCGTCCTGTCCTGTGCCGTCCTGTCCCTGTACCGTCCCGTCGACGGGACGGCTCCCCGGTCAGATGACGGTCTCGGCCTCGGCGTAGCGCTCCGCCGGGACGGTCTTCAGGTCGGCGACGGCCTCGGCCAGCGGGACCAGGTTGATCTGGGTCCCCTGCAGTGCGGTGATGTGCCCGAACGCGCCCTTGTGCACGGCCTCCACGGCGTGCCAGCCGAAGCGGGTGGCCAGCACCCGGTCGTAGGCGGTGGGGGTGCCGCCGCGCTGGACGTGGCCCAGGATGACCGGCTTGGCCTCCTTGCCCAGGCGGTGCTCCAGCTCCATGGACAGCTGGGTGGCCACACCGGTGAAGCGCTCGTGGCCGTAGATGTCCACGCTGCCCTCCTCCCAGTGCATGGTGCCGGGCTCGGGCTTGGCGCCCTCGGCGCAGACCACGATGGCGAACTTCTTGCCGCGCTCGAAGCGCTCGCGCACCACGGCGGTGACCCGCTCGATGTTGAAGGGGCGCTCGGGCACGATGATGGCGTGCGCGCCGGCCGCCATGCCCGCGTGCAGCGCGATCCAGCCGGTGTGGCGGCCCATCAGCTCCACCACCATGACCCGCTGGTGCGACTCCGCCGTGGTCTTCAGCCGGTCCAGCGCCTCGGTGGCCACCGAGACCGCGGTGTCGAAGCCGAAGGTGACATCGGTGCAGGCGATGTCGTTGTCGATGGTCTTGGGCACGCCCACGATCGGCAGTCCGCCGTCGGAGAGCAGCCGGGCGGCCTTGAGGGTGCCCTCGCCGCCGATCGGGATGATGCCGTCGAGGCCGATCTCCTGGCAGTAGGCCTTGGCGCGGGCGACGCCGTCGCGCAGATGACTGGGCTGCACCCGGGTCGAGCCGAGGATCGTCCCGCCCTGGGCCAGGATGCCGCTGACGGAGTCCAGGGTCAGCTCGCGGTGCTGGCCCTCCAGCAGACCGCGCCAGCCGTCCTCGAATCCGATGATCTCGTCGCCGTGGTCCACCACGCCGCGGTGGACCACGGAGCGGATCACGGCGTTCAGACCGGGGCAGTCTCCGCCGCTGGTCAGCACACCAATACGCATCGCTTTGCAACTCCCGAGCAGAACCGGAACGACCGGACTTCAGCGCCCGACAACCCGCCCACCGTACAGGGGTCGGCCCACGGGGGATCAACGTGAACGTTTCGCCTGTATGAAGGTGTGGCAAATCGGACTTTTTACCCCATCGTGATGATACCGCCCATCAGCCTCCGGTCAGGCTGGGCGGACGCGGGTCGGCTCCTTCGCCGTCCCGCGTGGGGAGGGTCCTGCTCCGCGTGCCGCCCGCCCCTGACGGGTGCGGCCCTGCGCCCTGACGGGCGGCACGCAGTGATGTGCGGCTCTCTCGCCTCCGCCTACTGCGCCGGCTGCTGGACGGCCGCGATGCGCTCGGCGCGCAGTGCGTCGTACCAGGTGTTGTCGGCCGGCGGCAGTGCGCTGACGTCCAGCGCCAGCTTGATCAGCAGGTCCGCCACGCTCGGGTTGCGAGCGAGGATCGGACCGTGCAGGTAGGTGCCGAAGACGGTGTCCCGCCAGGCTCCCTCGGTGCCGTCGCCGGTGCCGTTGCCGCCGCCGACGCTGACCCGGGCCAGCGGGGATACCCCTTGGCCCAGGTGGGTGACGCCCTGGTGGTTCTCGAAACCGGTCAGGGTGGGCAGACCGAGCCGGGGGTCGGGCTCGGCCAGGATGTCGCCGACACTGCGGGCGCCCTCGCCGCGGGTGCTCCACACGTCCAGCAGGCCGAGGCCCTGGGTGCGCTGGCCCATGTCGTCGATGAACTCGTGGCCCATGATCTGGTACCCGGCGCAGACGCCCAGCACGATGGCGCCGTTCTCCACCGCGCGGCCCAGCCCCGGGTCGGCCCGCAGCCGCTCGCCGGCCAGCCGCTGCGGCCGGTCCTCACCGCCGCCCAGCAGGTAGATGTCCCCGCTGGTCGGGATCGGCTGGTCGGACCGCACGTCGATCCTGGCGACGTCCAGGCCGCGCTGGCGGGCCCGCCGCTCCACGACCAGGACGTTGCCGCGGTCGCCGTAGGTGCTCAGCAGGTCCGGGTAGACCCAGACCAGGCGCAGTGCGCTCTCGCTCATGAAGTCGATTCCTCTTCGTCAGCCGCGCACGTCGCGGCGCAGCTGCTGGAACGCGGTGTAGTTGGCGATGGCCTCGATCCGCCCGGGCGGCGCCGCGGCGACGGCCTGCGCCAGCGAGTCGACCACCTGGAAGTGCACCCCGGCGACCTCCAGCCGGACGGCCAGGTCCAGCTTGCGCTGGCCCATCACGAACACCGGGTGGCCGACCAGCCGCTCGTAGTCGACGTCCCACAGCCAGGAGGTGTCGGTGCCGTCGGCAGACAGCGCGTTCACCGAGAGCACCACCGGCGCCGGCGGCTGGTCGATCAGGGTGAAGGTCTCCAGCCAGCCGGCCGGGTTCTTCGCCAGCAGCAGCCGCACCTCGCGGCCGCCGAACTGCACCGACTCGTAGCGCCCGGCGACGGCCTGTACCGCCTGCATCCGCTGCAGCGCGATCTGCGGGTGCACCCCGAAGACGGCGGCGACGGCGGCGGAGCTGGTCGCGTTGGAGAGGTTGGCCCGGCCCGGCAGCTGAAGCTGGATCAGCCAGCCCGACCCCTGCGGGTCCACCACGTGGTCGCCCTGCAGCGCCCAGTGCGGCTGCGGGCGGCGGAAGCCGCAGGAGGGGCAGAACCAGTCCTCGCCGGGCCGCTGCATCACGCCGCCGCAGCTGGGGCAGGACCAGGCGTCCTCCCGGTAGGCCTGCCCGGCGGCCACCCAGACCACCTTGCGGCAGGAGGAGGCCGCCCAGGTGACCAGCGGGTCGTCGGCGTTGGCGATGATGACAGCCTCGGTGCCCTGCAGGCCCTCGCGCCACCTCTCGGCGAGCATCCGGGTCTCCGAGGACCGGTCCAGCTGGTCCCGGGACAGGTTGAGCAGCGCGATCGCCTTGGGGGCGGTGTCCTTGGCGACGCCGACCAGGTACTTCTCGTCGACCTCGATGACGCCGAAGCGGGCGTCGCTGCCGTCGGCCAGGGCCGAGGTGATCCCGGCGGGCATGTTGGCGCCCAGCGCGTTGGAGACCACCGGACCTGCCGCCTTCAGCGCCTCGGCGATCAGGCGGGTCGTGGTGGTCTTGCCGTTGGTGGCGGAGACCAGCACCACGTCCAGGTTCTCGGCCAGGCTGCGCAGCAGGTCCGGGTCGAGCCGCAGGGCGACCTTGCCGCCGATCACAGAACCGCTGCCGCGACCTGCCGTCCGCGAGACCGCAGCGGCGACCTTGCCGGCCGTCACGGCGAGCTTGGCACGCGGGGGCAGTGTGGCCGAAGGGCCGGCCGGCTCGGGGTTCGCTGGCATCCTGGTCGCTCTCCTCCTGTGTACAGACGCGCTCAGCCTACCGGCACGGCCGATTCCGCCAAGCAGCAGCATCACGCCTAGGCTCCTGCTCATGGCTCGAACGCGTCCCCGTATCCCCGGCAGCAACGGCACCGTGCACCCGGTCGTTCCCTGGGCGCAGACGGTGCTCCGCGCCCCCTGCGCCACCGTCACCACCTTCGACGACCAGCTTGAACGTCTGGTCGAGGACCTCTTCGCGACGATGTACGCGGCGGACGGGGTGGGACTGGCGGCCAATCAGATCGGGGTGGGACTGCGGGTGTTCGTCTTCGACTGCCCGGACGACGAGGATGTCCGCCATCTGGGACACCTGGTCAACCCGGTCCTGGTCGAGGCCGACGGTGTCCAGGTGCGCGGCGAGGAGGGCTGCCTCTCCCTCCCGGGCCTGCGCGCCCCGACCCCGCGCTGGGACCGCGCCCTGGTACGGGGTCAGGACCTCACCGGCGCGGACCTGGAGATCGAAGGCACCGGCTTCTTCGCCCGCTGCCTCCAGCACGAGTCCGACCACCTCGACGGCACCGTCTTCCTCAACCGCCTCACCGGGCTCACCCGTTTCCGCGCCGACCGGAAAGCCGCCCGCGCCGACTGGTACCACCGGGCCACCTGAGCGGGCCCGAGCGTCCCCCCCGCGCCCAGCCGCCCACGGACACAGGGGCGCGGGGAACTGCGCGAACAGCCATCAACAACCGGAGCGCCGAACAAACCGTCACCAACGCATTCAATGGCTCCCCGCCGTCGGCCGCTCACCCGCCGCAGCGAGCCGCCCCCACAACAGGTCCGCCAACGTCTGCACCATCCGCTCCCGCGAGAACGGCCGCTCCTCCAGCCACCAGTCGCCCCCCGCCAGCACCATCCCCATGATCGACTGCCCCCATGCCGCCGCCAGCACCCCGCTGTCCGGCCCCAGGTCCACCTGGTCCCGCACCGCCCGCGTCAGCTCCTCCGCGATCATCCGCAGCGCCGGCGCCAGCGGTCCCGCAGGGGACAGCCCGTCCGCCGCCGGATCGGGGTGCACCAGGAAGCGGTACACCTGAGGCCGTGCCTCGATCGCGGCGAGGTAGGTGTCGATGACCGCCTCCACCCGGTCCCGCCGCTCCAGCGGCAGCGCCAGCGCCCCCCGTACCGCCTCGATCAGCCCCGCCGTGTGCCGCTCGGCCAGCGCCCGGTAGAGCCCGTTCTTGTCGCCGAAGTGCCGGTACAGGATCGGCTTGGTGATGCCGGCCTCGGCCGCGATGGTGTTCATGCTGGCCCGGGGCCCGTCCCGGCGCACCACGCGGTCGGCGGCGTCCAGGAGTTCGCTGCGGCGGTCGGCGGTCGGCATTCCTTGACATTCCTTACTCATGAGTAACAGACTTGGCACCCAGTTACCGAAGGTAACACGCACCATCACGCCTGACCTGCCGGGGAGCCCACGCATCATGTCCAGCTTCACCCTCGACCTGAACGACGACCAGATCGCCGTCCGCGACTGGCTGCACGGCTTCGCCGCCGACGTCATCCGTCCGGCCGCCGCCGAGTGGGACGAGCGCGAGGAGACCCCCTGGCCGGTCATCCAGGAGGCCGCCAAGGTCGGCATCTACTCCCTGGACTTCTTCGCCACCCAGTCCTTCGACCCCACCGGCCTCGGCATCCCGATCGCCATGGAGGAGCTGTTCTGGGGCGACGCCGGCATCGGCCTGTCCCTGGTCGGCAGCGGGCTGGCCGCCATCGGCGTGGTCGCCAACGGGACCCCGGAGCAGGTCGGCCTGTGGGCCCCGCAGATGTTCGGCACCCCGGACGACGTCAAGGTCGCCGCGTTCTGCTCCTCCGAGCCGGACGCCGGCTCGGACGTCGCGGCGATGCGCACCCGCGCGGTCTACGACGAGGCCAAGGACGAGTGGGTGCTCAACGGCACCAAGACCTGGGCCACCAACGGCGGGATCGCCCACGTCCACGTCGTGGTCGCCTCGGTCGACCCGGCCCTCGGGGCGCGCGGACAGGCCTCCTTCGTGGTCCCGCCGAACACCCCCGGGCTGAGCCAGGGCCAGAAGTTCAAGAAGCACGGCATCCGCGCCTCGCACACCGCCGAGGTGGTGCTCGACAACGTCCGGATACCCGGCGACTGCCTGCTCGGCGGCAAGGACAAGCTGGACGAGCGGCTGGCCCGCTCCCGCGAGCGCGCGGCCGCGGCGGCTCGGGGCGAGCGCACCGAGAAGGTCAAGAACGCCGCGATGGCCACCTTCGAGGCGTCCCGTCCGGCCGTCGGCGCGCAGGCCGTCGGGGTGGCCCGGGCCGCGTACGAGGTGGCCCTGGAGTACGCCAAGACCCGCGAGCAGTTCGGCCGCCCGATCATCGACAACCAGGGCATCGCCTTCACCCTCGCCGACATGCGCACCCGGATCGACGCCGCCCGGCTGCTGGTCTGGCGTGCCTCCTGGATGGCGAGCAACAACAAGCCGTTCACCTCGGCGGAGGGCTCGATGTCCAAGCTCTACGCGGGCGAGACCGCCAAGTGGGTCACCGCCCAGGCCATCCAGATCCTCGGCGGCAACGGCTTCACCCGCGAGTACCCGGTGGAGCGGATGCACCGCGACAGCGCGATCTTCACCATCTTCGAGGGCACCAGCGAGATCCAGCGCCTCGTCATCGCCCGCACCCTGTCGGGGCTGCCGATCCGGTAGGTGCGGGTGGCTGCGGGGAGGCCGGCTACGGCCGCTGCTGCGTCCGCTGGGCATCCTCCAGCATGGTCTTCAGCGACGAGAGGATCATCACCCAGCCGCTGCTGATCCCCGCCAGCATCGTGCTCTCCGGGCTGTCGAACCCGTCGTGGGTGAGGGTCAGCAGCACCCCCAGGGCGGGCACCTCGGCCGGGGTGATGTCGAAGGAGACCCGGGACTTCTCGGTGTGGGCCGCCTTGAACTCCTCGTCCGAGGCGAAGAGTTCACGGTGCATCGGCAGCACCCGGTGCCAGCTGTAGGCGAGCCGGCGGCCCGGCTCCGCGGCGATCACGTGCTGGCCGAGGTCCTCGTACCCGCCGTCCGGGCCCATCTTCCAGAGCACCGGGGAGCCGACCTGCCAGTCGGACTTGGGCCCCCAGCCGCCGAAGTACTGCTGGGCCGCCTCGGCGTCCGTCAGCGCCTGGTAGAGGCGCTCCGGGCTGGTCCGGATGTAGATCTGGTAGACGAACTCTGCTGCGCTCATGGGCTGGCTGACTCCTTAGCTGGGCTCAGACCGGGACGCCTTCGGGCTCCGCCGAGCCGGCCGCGGTGAGGGTGGTCCCGGTCGCCTCCTCGGAGCCGTCCGGCGGGGCGGCGACGGCTCGCCACCAGGGGCGGAAGTCGGTGTCCGCGCCCGGCTCGAAGGGCTCGCCGGGGCGCGGGGTGGCCACCGTGTGCCCGAGCGGGACGGCGGCCGCGAGGGTGCGCTCGATGGGCTCGTCCCAGGCGTGCGGGGCCAGGTCGAAGGTGCCCCAGTGGATCGGCAGCAGCACCGCGCCGCTCTCGCCGGTCAGGTCGCCGTGGGCGCGGACGCCCTCCTCGGGGGTCATGTGGACCTCGGGCCAGAACTCGCTGTAGGCGCCGACCTGGACCATGGTGGCGTCGAAGGGCCCGTGCACGGCCCCGATCTCGGCGAAGCCGGGGAAGTAGCCGGTGTCCCCGCTGTGGAAGACCCGGTGCCCGCCGCCCTGCACCACCCAGGACGCCCACAACTGGTAGCGGCTGGTCCGCGCACCCCGGCTGCAGTAGTGCCGGGCCGGGGTCGCGGTGAGGGTGAGCCCGGCGATCCGCGCCGACTCGTGCCAGTCCAGTTCGGTGATCCGGCCCGCCGGGACGCCCCAGTGCTCCAGGTGCGCGCCCACCCCCAGCGGGACGGCGAAGTCCGCGCCGGAGCGGACCAGCACCCGGATCGCGGCCATGTCCAGGTGGTCGTAGTGGTCGTGCGAGACGACGACCACGTCGATCGGGCCGAGCTCGGCCAGCGGGATCGGGTTGGGGTGCAGCCGGCGCGGTCCGAAGCCGGCGAAGGGCGAGCAGCGCTCGCCCCAGACCGGGTCGAACAGCACCCGCCGCCCGCCGATCTCGGCGAGCACCGTGGCGTGGCCCATCCAGGTCAGCCGGAGCCCGTCGGCGGGCGGCACCGCCAGCTCGGCGGCGGTCAGCCGGTGCACCGGGACGGCCTGCGCCGGGCGGCTGCGCTTCTTCGCCAGCCCGGCCCGCAGGGCCCCCGGGAAGGCTCCGGAGGCCAGTCGGCGGGTGGCGACGGGGTTGCGGAACGCGCCGTCCACGAAGTGCGGGGAGCGGCGGATCCGCGCGAGACGCTCCCCGGTGGGCTCCGCGCCGAAGGCCGCGGGGGGCCTCAGCAGCGGAAGGACAGCCCAGCCGCCGATTCCGGGCACAGCGCCTCCTAGGACGAGGAATCCATGATTCCCGGGAAGCGTACCCGCGGCCGGCGTCGACGGCTCGGCAGTCGTTCCGCCGTCGGCACGGGGATCGCCGCTGCTGAACCGCCGTCAGGCGTAGAAGCGGGTGATGGTGTCGGCGACGCAGTGCGGCTTGCCGCCGTCCTTGCCGCTGACGGTGACCCGCACGACGGCCTGCACACCGCCGGGGACCTCGTCCACGGACACCAGTTCGGCGGTCGCCCGGATGGTGGAGCCGACCGGGACCGGAGCCGGGAAGCGCACCTTGTCGGAGCCGTAGTTGACGGCCATACGGATGCCGCCCTCGATGCTGTAGCACTCCTTGACCAGCACCGGGATCAGCGACAGCGTCAGATAGCCGTGCGCGATGGTGGTGCCGAACGGGCCGGACGCGGCGCGCTCCGGGTCCACATGGATCCACTGGTGGTCACCGGTGGCCTCGGCGAAGAGGTTGATCCGGTCCTGGTCGACGGTGAGCCACTCGCTGCTGCCCAGCTCGGTGCCCACGGCCGCGGTGAACTCGGCGAGCGATGCGAAAGTCGCCATACTGACACTCCTCCTGCACGTCCGGTGTTGGGTGGAGGCTACAGCTACTGGCGGGTCACTTGTCCGCCGACCCCACCGGTCCTGATCCCGGCACGCGCTCCAGCCGCAGGCCGCTGACCAGCTCGGGCACCAGCCGCAGCGCGGTGCCGTCCGGGACGGCGCGGGCGGTGCCGTGCACCATCACCGAGACGGCGGCGCCGGTGCGGTCCTGGCCGCTGTCGTCCTGGCTGCTGTCGTCCTGGCCGAGGTTGTCCACGTGCAGCGCCACCACGGAGCCGTCCAGGTCGGCCGCCAGACCGCTGCCGCCGGGGACGGCGACGGTCAGTGCGCCGGAGAAGTCCAGGCCGAAGCGGACCGGCAGCACCACCGGCAGCGCATGCCGGGTGTAGACGATCCGGCCGAGCGGGCCGAGTGCGCCGCGCGACAGCAGGCGCAGGCACTCGTCCGCGCCGATGGTCGCGTGCGAAGCGTCGGGAAGGTCGATCGGGTCCATGTGTTCGAGTCTGCTGTCGGAAACTCGTCGGGGGTAGGGCACATAGTCCTGCTCAGGAATGGGAAAGGGGCATCCGTTGATGGGGGGCAGTGGGCATGGTGGTGGAGTTGGTGCTGCTGGGGGCGGAGTGCCCCGAGGAGCGTGCCTTCGCGGGATCGGTCGGGGCGGCCGCAGGGGGTGAGCTGTTCGCGCAGGTGGTCAAGGGGACGATGTTCGACGCGGGGACGGGGCGCTGCCAGGTCACCGCGGTTCCGCCGGACGCGGACGCGAACACGCTGCTCACCGCAGTCAAGGAGGCCGTGGAACGGGACAGCAGGCTGCTGGTGGTCTATCTGGGCGGCCAATTCACCTGGGACGTCCGGCGCAGACGCCCGGTGCTGGTCACGGCGGGCAGCGGGCGCGACAACGCGCACGGGCGCGGGCTGGCCTGGGACTGGGTGGTCAGCGCGCTGGCGCACGGCGCCGGGGCGGCCCGGGGGGAGTCGCTGCTGGTGGTCGACGCGGTGGTGGGCGCCGAGGCCTGGGCGAGCGCGGCCTTCGACGCGGTCGGGGTCCGGCTGTGGGGCCGGCTCCAGCCGTACGTGCCACCCAGGTGGGGCCGCTCCGGGACCCCGGGCGCGGTCACCGGCGTGGGCGCGGTCACGGCCACGGCGGGCGGTTTCGCCGCGCTGCTGGACCGGGCGGTACGGGAGGGGCTGCCGGGCCAGCCCGCGGTGCTGGACCCGGCGGCGCTGCACAGCACCCTGGAGGCCCGGGACGCCCCCGGCTCGCGCTGGCTCGGACCGCCGGCCGCGTCCAGGCTGCTGCTGCGCAACCGCGCGGTACTGCGGGGGGTGCTCAGGGATACGGCAGGGGAACAGTCGTACCCAAGTGATTGACGTGCACATTTCGTTAACGAGAAAATCAGCCACACTCAGGACATGGCGGCATTCGAGGAATAGTGTGCTGATTCATCGCCACCTGGGGAGTACGCGGCGAGGGGGCATCAATGCGACACATGGGTAGGACGTTGCGGTGTGGTGCCGCGATCGCCGCTGCCGCAGCGTTCGCCGTTGCCGGCCTGGCCGCATGCTCGTCCGGCGGCACCGTGCAGACCCTGCCGAGCCAGGCGCAGACCGCCGGACAGGAACCGTCCGCCGGGGTCTCCGTGCAGGCCGCGGTGTCGGCTGCGCCGACCAGTACAGCGGCGGTGCTGGTCCTGCGCGCCTACGCGGGCTACTGGGCGGCGCAGGTCAAGGCGTTGGACAGCGGGGTGGTCACCGGCAGCGGGCTGCAGACGTACTCCGTCGGACCGGCGCTCAGCGGCGCCTACACCGATTCGCAGCGGTTGAACCAGGCCGGGCTGAAGATGTCGGGCGCTCCGCACAACAGCCCGACCGTGACCGGAGTCAGCGGCGCCACCGGGTCCGGCGGGACGCAGAGCGCGACCGTCCAGGACTGCCTGGACATCACCGACTGGCACCAGATCGACCAGAAGACCCGTCAACTGCGTGATCCGGCCCATCGGCTGACGCGTTACCGGGTGACCGCGACTGCCCGCACCGTGGGAGGGATCTGGATGATCTCCGAGGTCCATGACGAGACGGGGCAGTCGTGCTGAGGCCGGGGGAGGCGCCGCGGTCGCCGACGGTCCGTCACCGGCGTTGGGCTGCCCTGCTCACGGCCCTGGTGCTGGCGCTGTCCTCGCCGCTGTGGCTGCACGGCGCCCGAGCCGCGGCCGCCACCCCCGGGCCCTGCGCCGTCGACTGGATCTGCATCGGCGCCAGCACACCCCCCTCGGCGGGTTCCACCGCCGGGGGCGGAGGCGGCGGAGGCGGCGGAGCCGGGGGCAAGCAGGTCTGTGTGTACCAGAGCGCGGTCGTCCCCTGCAGCAACCAGTACGGCGAGCTGGATCCCAACGACGGCTGCTACTACATGCTGGTCCAACCGCAGCCGCCGGCCGGCGACCCGCTCTGGGGCGGCAAGGCACCGGGCGCAGGCGGCGCGGTCTATCTGCGTACCTGTTCCAACCAGGCGGCGGGCGACTCCGTCGAGATATACCTCCCGACGGCCCCGGCGGTGCCGGCCGTGGTCACTCCGGCCGAAGTGGCCGACGAGGCGCTGGCCAAGATCCACCTCGCACATCCGGTGGTGCACACCGCCCCCGCCGCCACTGCGAGCCCGGCCCTGGTGGGTGCGCCGATCTGGCTCTGGATCGACACCGCCCGACGGGCGGACGGCGCGTACCCCTGGGCCACCAAGGACGGCCTGCCGAAGGCCGAGGCCACCGCGACCGACTCCGGGCTCACGGTGGAGGCGCAGGTGTGGGCCACCGGGATCACCTGGGACATGGGCGACGGCGGAGTGGCGCAGTGCGCCGGCTCCCCGGGCACCGCCTACGCCCCCGCGGACGGCGCCAAGCCCTCACCGGACTGCGGCTACACCTACACCCAGCCGTCCTCGAAGGCGCCCGGGTCCTACGCCATCACCGCGACGGTCACCTGGCACGTCCACTGGGAGACGACGACCCCCGGTGTCGTCGCCGCGGGCGACTACGACATCGACCCCGTCCCCGGAATCGCCACCGACCTGCGGGTCGACGAGCTCCAGGTACTCAACCAGCCGACCAAGAACTCCTGAGAGGCGACCGCACCGTGGATACCCCGACGGGCCCGCTCACGGCCACCCGCCCACCGCTCGCCACGGGCGCTCCGGCCCCCTACCGCATCGGCGGGGCGAGAAGGCGGCGGCCGGCCGTGCTCGCGCTGGCGGTCGCGCTGATCGCCGCGGGTGGCCTCGGCGGCGCCGCGCTCTACACGGCGACCGGCAAACGCGTCGCCGTGATCGCGCTGGCGCGCAACGTCCCGGCCGGGCAGGCGATCACCGGTGCCGACCTGACGGAGGCCCACATCCCGCTGGACCCCGCGCTGCAGCCGCTCTCCGTCAACAGCCATGTGGTCGGGCTGCGGGCCACCGCCGACCTCAAGGCCGGCACCCTGCTCACCAGCAGCGACCTGACCAGCGCCCCGCTGGTGCAGTCGGGCCAGCAGGTGGTCGGCATCGCGACCAAGCACACCCAGCTGCCGGCCGCCAAGCTGCAGCCCGGCGCCCGGGTGGTGCTGGTGGCGACCCCGTCCGCGGCCGGCAGCGGGTCGAGCGGCAGTGCCTCCGCCGGGGCCGGGCTGAGCGCGCTCACCGCGACCGTGGTCGACATCGGGCCCGCGGACAGCGACGGCACGGTCGTCGTGGACCTCGCCGTCCCGTCCGCGCAGGGTGCGGCCGTGGCCGATCTGGCGGCCAGCGGGAAGTTCGCGTTGCTGCTGGCGGCCAAGGGGAGCGGCTGATGGCAGTCGTCGCGATCAGCGGAGGCCCGGGCGCCCCGGGCGCCACCACCACGGCACTGGCGCTGCTGCTCGCCTGGCCGCTCGCCGAGGGCCGCCGGGTGGTGCTGCTGGAGTGCGACCCGGACGGCGGCGCGGTCCTCGCCGGAGCCCTGGAGGGTCGGCTGGACGCCGGCTACGGACTGCGTCACCTCGCCGTCGCGGACCGGCGCGGGCGACTGGCCGAGACGCTGTGGGAGCAGCTCGTCGACCTCTCCCAGGACGGTGCCGGCGACCGGCTGCTGCTGCCCGGCCTCACCGACCCGGCGCAGGCCCCCGGCCTCGCCTACACCTGGGAGCCGCTGGTGGCGGCCTGCCACGATCTGGACGCGGCCGACTGCGACGTCATCGTCGACCTGGGGCGCAACGGCGCCCACGGCCCCTCCGCACCGATGGTCCGGCGCGCCGACGCGGTCCTGGTCACCGTCCGGACGACGCTGCGCGGGCTGAGCGCGGCCAGGCCCAGGGTGGCCGCGCTCGCGGCCGACCTGGACGCGAACGGCACCGGGTCCGACGCGCTGGGCCTGGTCCTGGTGCACGAGGGCCCCTACGCGGCGGCCGAGGTCGGCCGGGCGCTGGGCGCTCCGGTGCTGGGCCTGCTGCCCTACGAGCCGCGCAGCGCACGGGTGCTGTCGGACGGCGGCGACAGCGGCGACCGGCGGTTCGTGCGCTCGGCGCTGATGCGCGCGGTGCGGTCGACGGCGGACGAGGTCCGGCTGCTGACGGGCCGTCGGCGACTGCGGCTCGGCCCCGGTGCGGCGGCCCCCGCGCAGGCGCCCGCCGCCGAGCCGACCGCGCCGCCGCGGACGGTGCCGTACCCGCAGCCCGGCCCCTACCAGCCGCAGCAGCCACACGCACAGCCACAGCCCCGACCCCAGCCCCAACCCCGGCCCGCACCGCAACCGCAGTACCAGCCGCAGCCCGAACCGGCCCCGCTGGCCGGCTTCGCGCCGCGCCAGCCCGTACCGCAGCCGTTCGCGCCGCCGACCCCCGGCGGGCCCACCGGCCCCGGCCAGGACCTGGAGCCGCGCCGGCAGCCGGCCGCACCCGCAGGAGGCGCGCGATGACCTCCCGCCACGCCGCGCCCAACGGCACCCCGTCCACCGCCTGGTCGCCGACCGCGGTCCAGCACCCGGTCCTGCCCACGCCGCAGGCCCCCGCACCGCCGTCCCCGGCGGCAGCGGTCCCGCCCACCGTCTCGCCGTTCGCCGCCGCTCCCGCCCCGGACCCGCAGGTCGCCCGGGTGCTCAAGCGCCAGGTCGCCGCCGATCTGCACGAGCAGCTCACGCTGCTCGACGACCAGCGCGGCACCCCCGCCGATCCGGCCACCAGGCGCCAGCGCGGCCGGGCCCTGATCGAGGACGCCGTCGCCCGCTGGTCCGACACCTACGCCCTCACCCACGGCGCACCGCCGACCCGCGAGGAGGACCGCGCCCTCGCCGAAGCCGTCTACGACCTGCTGTTCCGCGCCGGCCGGCTGCAGCCCTACCTGGACGACCCGGAGATCGAGAACATCCTGGTCAACGGCTGCGACGACGTCTGGATCTCCAAGGCCCACCAACCGCTGCGCCAGGTCCCGCCGGTGGCCGACAGCGACGAGGAACTCATCGAGCTGCTCCAGGACCTGGCCCGCCGTCACGGCGGCGGTGAACGCAGCCTGTCCATCTCCAGCCCGACCCTCGCGCTGCGGCTGGAGGGCGGGATGCGGCTGCAGGCGATGACCGGGGTCACCCCCCGTCCCTATGTCGCGATCCGGCGCCACCGCATCGCCAGCGCCACCCTCGGCGACATGGTGGCCATGGGCACCATCGACAGCACCCTGGCCGCCTTCCTCGCCGCCGCGATCCGGGCCCGCAAGAATGTGATGATCACCGGCACCCAGGGCGTCGGCAAGACCAGCCTGCTGCGCGCCATGGCCGGGGAGATCCCCCCGGACGAGCGGGTCGGCACCCTGGAGTCCGAGTACGAGCTGTGGCTGCACACCCTCGGCCATCTGCGCCAGGTGGTGCCGATGGAGGCGCGCGAGGGCAACGGCGAACGCGTCGACGGCCGCTCGGCCGGGGAGCTGACGATCGGTGAGCTGATCCCGGCGGCGCTGCGGATGACGCTGACCCGCATCATCGTCGGCGAGGTCCGCTCCGCCGAGGTCGTCCCGATGCTGCGGGTGATGACCAACGGCGAGGGCGGCTCGATGTGCACCCTGCACGCCCGCACACCGCACATGGTCATCGACCGCATCGCCGAACTCTGCCTGGAGTACGGCTCGCAGATGACCGACACCCTGGCCTACCGGCTCACCGCCAACGCCCTGGACTTCGTCGTCCACGTCACCATGCTCGACGAGACCCCCATCGGCGGCCGGCGGCACCGCTTCGTCTCGCACGTCCTGGAGGTCGTCGGCATGGGGGAGCGCGGCCGGCCGGCCCTCAACAGCATCTTCGGCCCGAGAGGAGCGGAGGAGCGCGCCGTCCCGCAGACCCCGCCGGCCTGCCTGGACGACCTGCGCCGGGTCGGCTTCGACGCCCGGCTGCTGGACAGCCCGCACGGGGCCTGGGGCAGACCGCTGGACCTGCGGGTCAAGGCCGGAGGTGCGTGGTGACGCTGCTCTACATGCTCTGCGGCGCCGCGCTGGCGGCCGGACTGGTCTCGCTGGTCTGGTTCCTGCGCGGCAGCGAGCCCAGGCCCGAGCAGTACCGCCCGGGCGGCAGCCGCAGCGAGCGGCTGGCCCGGGAGCTTGCCCGGCGGCGGATCCAGGTCGTCATCGCGGTGGCGGCCGGTGCCGGGGCCTGGCTCTACACCGGCGTCCCGCTGATGGGCCTGCTGCTGCCCGCGCTGGTCTTCCTGGTGCCCTGGCTGCTCGCCTCCACCCGCTCGCACACCGGCCGGATCGAGCAGTTGGAGGCGCTGGCCGAGTGGACCCAGCGCCTGGCCGACGTGCTGCTGCTCGGCGTCGGCCTGGAACAGGCCATCGTCACCAGCCGCCGCACCGCCCCGGCCGCGCTGGAGCGCCAGATCACCGACCTGGTCGGGCGGCTCCAGTCCCGGTGGGCCCCGGAGGAGGCGCTGCGCGCCTTCGCCGACGACCTGAACGACTCCACCGCCGACAAGGTGCTCGCGGCCCTGCTGCTGCGCGTCGCCGACCGGGGGCCGGGCCTGGCCGGCGCGCTCGCCGACCTGGCCGAGTCGGTACGGGAGGAGGTGCGGCAGCGCCGGACCATCGAGGCGGACCGGGCCAAGCACCGGGCCACGGTGCGGTGGATGGTGATGATCATTCTGGGCGTCATCGTGGTCGGCTCGTTCAACCACTCCTACACCGCGCCCTACCGGTCCGCGGTCGGCCAGCTCGTCCTGGTGCTGATCGGGCTGGCGTTCTTCGCGGTGATCTGGTGGATGCGCAGTCTCGCCAGCCACAAGCCCACCCCGCGCTTCCTGGAGCCGGACCGGCGCAGCAGTACCGGCCGCGCACCCAATGCCCCGGTGCCGGACAGCGAGCTGCCCGCGGACCTGGCCTCCAGCGAGGTGCCCTGATGCTGACCTGGCTGATCCTCGCCGGAGCCGCCCTCGGCATCGGCCTCGCCGTCCTGGCGGCTGAACTGCGCCCGGCGCCACCGGACCTCGGCTCGGCGCTGGAGCGGCTGCACCGCGAACCGGTCCGGCCCCGGGCCGGTGACGGTCGCGACGGCGACCCGGACCTGGGGGAGCGGATCGGCAGGCGGCTACTGGGCCTGCCGGGCGTGAAGATCCCGGTGCGGGAACTTGCCCTGATCGGGCGCACCCCGGCGCTGTTCATGGCGCACAAGGCGATGTTCTCGCTGCTGGGGCTGCTGATGCCGCCGCTGCTGCAGTTCGGCTACAGCGCGATGGGCGGCACACTGCCGATCGCGGTGCCCGTGCTGGGGTCGCTGGTGCTCTCCGCCGGACTGTGGTTCGTCCCCGACGTCGTGGTGCGCAGCGAGGCCAAGGAGGCGAAGGTCGAGTACCTGCACGGGATCGCCGCCTACCTGGAACTGGTGGCGCTGGAGCGGGCCGCCGACTGCGGACCGGCCGAGGCGCTGCACCGGGCGGCCCGGGTCGGCCGGGGCACCGTCTTCCGCCGCATCTCGGACACCCTGGACCGGGCCGCGCTGGACCGGCTGCCGCCCTGGGACGGCCTGGAGACCCTCTCGGTGGAGCTGGCGCTGACACCCCTTCAGGACCTTGCCGACATCATGCGGATCTCCGGCACCGACGGCGCCGCCGTCTACCGCGCCCTGCGCGCCCGCGCCCGCAACCTGCGTGCCGAACTGCTCACCGACGACCTGGACCGGGCGAATGTCGACAGCGAGCGGATGGTCGCGCCCGGGTCGGCGCTCGTCACCCTGATGACCTTTCTGATCGCCTTTCCCGCCATCTACCAGATGTTCCACGGAGGCTGACCATGCTGACCGCCAAGCGCGTACGCACCTACATCGAAGAAGGCGGCCCCGGTGTGCCGGAGTCACTGCTGCCGGGTGTCCACTACCTGCGCTACCGCGTCGGACGGGTGTCCGCCGCACGCGAGGAAAGGGACAAGGGCGCGCTGAGCATCGAATTGGCGCTGCTGGTCATCGTGCTGATCGCGGCCGCCGCGATGGTGGTACTCGCCATCAAGAGTCTGGTCACCACGGAGTCCGGCAAGATCAAGGACCCAGGGAACTGATGCCCCGATTCTCCAGGGAGCCGCGGAGGACCGGGACGGCGTCCCGCAAGGACGCCGGCGCGATGTCCATCAGCCTCGCTCTGGTCTTCCCGTCCGTCCTGGTGCTGATCCTGCTCACGGTCCAGGGCGCGCTGTGGTGGTACGACCGCCAGATCGCCCTGACCGCCGCCCGCGAGGGCAGCGAGGCGCAGCGCCTCTTCCGGGCCGACCCGGCGGCCGGGGACACCCAGGCGAACAGCTTCCTGGACCGGGTGGGCAGCGGGCTGACGGACCGGAACGTCAGCGTGACGTCCTCCGACACCACCGTTACCTCCACGGTGACCGTGCGGACCCAGTCGCTGCTGCCGTTCCTTCCCGGGATCCGCATCACCCAGACCGTCACCGCCCCGGTCGAGCGCTTCGTACCGGCCACAGCACCGTGAAGACCACAGCACCGTGAAGACCACAGCACCGTGAAGACCACAGCACGGTGAAGAAGGGAGGAGCCGGGATGGCAGTCGACCAGGACCAGGGCAGCATCGCGATCGAGGCGGCCATCCTGGTCCCGGCGATCCTCCTGTTCCTGCTGCTGGTCATCGCCGCGGGCCGGGTCGAGACCACCAAGGGAGTGGTCGACGCGGCGGCTCGCGACGCCGCGCGCAGCGCCTCACTGACCCGTACCCCGGGCGCCGCCACGCAGGCCGCCGAGGAGTCGGCGGCGGCCACGCTCGACCAGGAGGGGGTCGCCTGCCGGGGGCAGCAGTCGATCAATGTCGACTTCACCCCGCAGACCCAGGGGCAGGCGGGCTCGGTGGCGGTCACGGTGACCTGCGTCGTCCCGCTCAGCGACCTCGTCGTCCCCGGCCTGCCCGGCTCCACGACCGAGACCAGCACCTTCACCTCCGTCCTCGACATCTACCGGGCGCAGACCCGATGACGCCACCGATACCGACACAGACTTCGACAGTGACGCCGACAGTGACGCCGACAGTGACGCCGACAGAGACAGAGACAGTGACGCCGACGCCGGCGGTCGACGCGACCGAGCGCGGAGCGCTGTCCATCTTCGTGGCTATCTGCGCGGCGGCCCTGCTGATGCTGTCGGGCCTGGTCCTCGACGGCGGCGGTCGGCTGCGGGCGATCGAGCGCGCCGACGCCCTCGCGGACGAGGCGGCCAGGGCCGGAGGCCAGCAGATCGACCAGGCCGCGCTGCTGCAGGGCAAGGGCATCCGCCTGGACCCCCGGGCGGCCGAGAACGCCGCCAACGCCTACCTGGGCGCCAACGGGGTCACCGGCACACCGGTGGCCGACGACCGGACCATCACCGTCAACGTGACCATGACCTACCACACCGTCATGCTCAGCCTGTTCGGCTTCGGCGACATCACCGTCGGCGGACACGGCAGCGCCCGCCTGGTCCCCGGGACCACCGTCCCCGATCCGGCAACCAGCAGCACCACCGCCCCCTGACCCCACCGCCCTCACCGTGGAGTAGCCCTGATGCTCCGTCTCCTGCTGCGAGGCCTCACCGCACTCGTCGCCCTCGCCCTGCTGCTCGTCGGCCTGCCCGGGGTCCTCGCCGTCGGCACCCTGGCGGTCACCCGCTCGGGAAACCCGGCCAACTCCGGCATCGTCGACCTGCTGACCCAACCCGACCAGGGCAACCTCTTCCTCTGGGCCCTGGTGGTCATCGGCTGGCTGGCCTGGCTCTGCTTCGCCGTCTCGGTCGTGGTCGAGATCCCGGCGCAGCTGCGCGGCCGCAGCGCCCGGCGGATCCTGGCGCTCGGCTGGAGCCAGCGGATGGCGGGCACGCTGGTCGGCGCGGTGCTGGCGCTGCTCCCCACGGCCGGGGCCGCGCTCGCCGCGGCCCCGGCCTCGGTCACCACCACGGTGGGCGCGCACGCCCCGGTCGCGGTGACGGCGGCTCAGGGCGTGCACGCCGGGATCGGCTCGGCCGCCTCGTCGACGAGTGCGCCCAAGCCCGAGCCGCCCACCTACACGGTCCGCAACGAGCGCCCGGCCGACAGCCTCTGGAGCATCGCCGAGAGCCGGCTGGGCTCGGGGGCGCGCTGGCACGAGATCGCCCGGCTCAACCAGGGCCGCGTCATGGACGCGGCCGGACGCCGCTTCGACGCGGACCGTCCGATCCAGCCCGGCTGGGTGCTGCTGATGCCCGCTGACGCCACGTCACCGGTCACCCCGCCGACGGCCAACACTGACGCTGAGGTAAAGGTCGAGGCCGGCGACTCCCTCTCCGCGATCGCCCAGCGCGAGCTCGGCAACGCCGACGAGTGGCCGGCCCTGTTCGCCGCCAACAAGGGTGCCGAGGCGCCGGACGGCGTCCGGCTGGAGAACCCGGACGTGATCGAGCCGGGCATGGTGCTGACGGTCCCGTCCACGGCATCGGCCCCGCCGACCACCACCGCGCCGGTGGCCGCGCCGCCGACCACGACTCCGCCCTCCGCCACTCCACCCAGCACCGTTCCGCCCACGACTGCCCCGCCCAGCACGACGCGGCCCACCACACCCCCGCCGACCCACTCCGCCGCGCCCACCCACGACCCGGCCCCCAC
>NZ_BBPM01000089.1 GCF_000787775.1 Streptacidiphilus carbonis
CGCCGGCGCGATCCCGGCCTGGGGCGTGACCCTGCTGACCGCCGTGGTCACCACCACCGGTCTGGCCGCGCTGGACCTGGGCGTCGGCGCCGTGCTCGGCGCGGTCGCGCTGATCGTCTGCTACCTGGTGCTGCTGCGCGGCGCCGTCTACCGGAAGGCACAGCCGCCGCGCCCGGTGCCGCGGCTGTACCTGGCCGGTTCCGTGCTGCTGGTGCTCGGCTCGTTCTGGGCCGCCCAGGCCTGCATGCTGGTGCTGGGCACCCAGGGCCAGGGCTGGATCGACTCGCAGGAACTGGAGACCGGCAGCCACGGCACCACGTACTACCAGTGCTCGGTGACCACTCCGGAGGGCGACATCGAGGAACTGCGCTCCGGCGGCTCCTGCCCCGCGCCCGACGGCACCCCGGAGACCATGGTGTACGTGCCGGGCGACGGGCCGCTCCGTCCGCTGCTGGGCAGCAGGGCCCAGCTGGAGCTGCCCGCCGCGGTCTGGGGGGCGGCCGACCTGCTGGGCCTGGGCGCGCTGGTCGGCGCCGCCGTGCTGACCGTGCGGGACGGCCGGCGGCCGAGTCTGCCGAAACGTCACTTCTGAGCGGGCATCAGGGCCGGGCGGCCGGCCCGCTTCCAGGTGACGTAGCGTCCCGACTCGCGCACCAGGCCGTTCATGAACCAGAGCACCACCAGGGTGTCGTCGCCCCAGCCGATCACCGGTATGAAGTCGGGTATGGCGTCGATGGGGCTGATCACATAGACGGCCGTCAGCAGGAAGAACCCGAACAGCCGACTCCGCGTCAGGCCCCGGTAGCGGCCGAGGACGACATCGGCGACCAGCAGCGGAGCCGCGAGCAGGCGACGGACCAGTCCGGGCGCGCCCGGCCGTCGGGTCTCCCGGTACAGCCCCCAGGCGGACCGCCCCACGGACATCCGGTCCAGTCGCCGTCGCTCGGCGACGGGCAGTGCAGCGGCCTTCTTCATGGATCCCTCGCAGCGGCAGGAGCGGGGTTGCTGCCGCTGCACCTACCCGCTGCCGCGGGGAACACCGCCCCGCTCCGTACCGGCACTGCACCGGGTGTGTCCCCGAACCGTCCCGGTGCTGCCCCAGTGCCGCCTCAGTGCCGCAATGCCGCGCCGACCTCCGCCTTGACCGTCCCGCCGAGGTCGCGGTTGCTGTGCACCGTCCCGGTGCCGGTCCCGCCGGCCGCCACGTTGTCGATGGTGACCACCGAGGCGTCCACCAGGTTCCCGCCGCTGTCACGGAAGTTGACGGTCACGGTGAAGTCGTGGGCGCCGGAGTCGGTGTTCTTGGCGGTCACCTCGACCGCCGTCCTCCCGTCCGAGCCCGGGGACGGGGTGCCCAGGGTGACGTCCGCCTTGGCGTCGACCCCGTTCTTGACCCGCGCCAGTGCGGAGGACGCCGCCGCCGAGGCCGAGGCCAGCGCGTCCCGCGCGCTGGACGCCAGACCGGACGCCGCGTTCTGCGCGGCGGACCGCGCCGCCGACACCGCCGAGGACGCCGCCCCGTTGCTGCCGCAGCCGGTCAGCACCGCTCCCGCGAGCACGACCGCCGCCCCGGCCCCGGCCGCCGCCCGGATTCCACGCTGCTCGGCCATCGGCCGGCTCCTCACCTCGATGTCGACCTCGATGTCGTCGGACACGGTCCAGCCTGCGGCAGCACTGGACCGGCGGCGACACGGGTTCGTCCGAGCGGGTCAGCCGGCCACCCGCTAGGACCGGGCGATGGTGGTGTGATGGCGGATGACCTCGGCGATGATGAAGTTCAGGAACTTCTCGGCGAAGGCCGGATCCAGCCTGGCGTCCTCGGCGAGCCCCCGCAGCCGCTCGATCTGCTCACGCTCGCGCCCCGGATCGGCCGGAGGCAGCCGGTACTCGGCCTTGAGCCGGCCGACCTCCTGGGTGCACTTGAAGCGCTCGGCGAGCATATGGACGATCGCGGCGTCGATGTTGTCGATGCTCCCCCGCAGACGGGTCAGCTCTGCCAGGGCGTGTGCGTCCACCGCCTCGGCGGACTCGGCGGCACGGCTCTCGGTCATTCGTTCCCCCGTGGGTGACGTGCGGATCTGTCGGAAGCGGGTGCTCCCGCGCCACCGAGGATACCGATTCGGCGTTTCCGGCCGGATCATGTAAAGTCGTTCCGGTCGGCACGCGCCGCTAGCTCAGTTGGTTAGAGCAGCTGACTCTTAATCAGCGGGTCCGGGGTTCGAGTCCCTGGCGGCGCACAGCTTGCAGGACCTGGGGTCCAGCTCTTCGGAGCTGGACCCCGGTGTCGTTTCCGGGCACTCACCCGCTCACGGGGTAGTCGGCGTAGCCGCGGCTGCCGCCGGAGTAGTAGGTGGCCGGATCCCCCACCGCGAGCTCACGGCCCACGGCGAACCGGGTAACCAGGTCCGGGTTGGCGATGAAGTGCGCGCCGAAGGACACCGCGTCGGCGGTGCCGGTCTCGACGGCGGTGTTCGCGGACGCGCGGTCGAAGCCGTGATTGACGATCAGCGGGCCGTCGAAGCGCGACCGGTAGCGGGTGAACGGGGCGAGGTCGGGCGCGGCGCCCGGAGCGGCCGGGCCGGGACCGCGCAGGTGCAGATAGGCCACCGGGTGCCGGTTCAGTTCGGAGACCAGTTCGTCGTAGTCGGCGAGGACGCCCTCGTCGGCGGTGAAGCGGTCGCCGGAGGTCCAGTGCGGGGAGAGCCGGACACCGACCCGGCGGCCGTCCCAGGGCTCGGCGACCGCGTCGACGATCTCCAGGAGCAGTCGGCGCCGGCCGGCCCGGTCCCCCCCGTAGCGGTCGGTGCGAAGGTTCAGCCGCGGGTTGAGGAACTGCGGGACCAGGGCGGTGCCCGGGGCACCGATCTCGACCCCGTCGAATCCGGCCCGACGGGCGTTGGCCGCAGCGGTGCGGAAGTCGTCAACGGTCTCCTCGATCTCCGCCGAGGTCATCTCCCTGGGGGTGAGCGTGGCCTTGGGGCCGTCGGCGGTGAAGGACATCTCGTGCGGGTTCACCGCCGAGGGCCCGGCCGGCAGCGCGCCGCCGTGGTGGTCGGGGTGCGACACCGCGCCGGTGTGCCAGAGCTGCTGCACGATCCGGCCGCCCCGGGCGTGCACCGCCGCAGTGACCAGCCGCCATCCGGCGACCTGCGCCTCGGTCCAGATCCCGGGGACGTTGACGAAGCCGATCGCCCGGGGGCTGACCCAGGTCCCCTCGCTGATGATCAGTCCGGCAGCGGCCCGCTGGCCGTAGTAGGCGGCGTTCAGCCCGTTCGGCACCAGCCCGGGATTCTCCGCGCGGGCCCGGGTGAGCGGGGCCATCACCACTCGGTTGGGCAGCCGGAGGTCGCCCAACTCCAGCTCCCGCAGCAGCGGCTGGTCCAGCCCGGTCTCCTGGGTCGTGGTCATGGTCACTCCTCGTCGTCACAGCAGTTCGGTCACTTCGGCCCCGTCGGGTCCGTCGTAGGGTCGACGGGGTGCTGCGGAGAAAGGTGACCGATGGACGACGGGCGCGATGCGCTGGCACAGCGGTTCGAGGCTGAACGCCCCCGGTTGCGGGCGGTCGCCCAGCGGATGCTCGGCTCGGCGGGCGAGGCCGAGGACGCGGTCCAGGAGGCTTGGCTGCGGCTGGGCCGGGTCGACGCTGACAGGGTCGACAACCTCGCCGCCTGGCTGACCACCGTCGTCTCGCGGATCTGCCTGGACCTGCTGCGCTCCCGCGCGGCGCGACGTGAGGACCCGGTCGGGCGGCAGGTGTCCGACGAGCTCCGGGAGGACGGCGAGCAGGCCGACCCCGAGCAGCAGGCGCTGCTGGTCGACTCGGTCGGGCGCGCACTGCTTGTGGTGCTGGACCGGCTGGGCCCCGCCGAGCGGATCGCCTTTGTGCTGCACGACCTGTTCGCCGTCCCGTTCGACCGGATCGCCGCCGTGGTCGACCGCTCGCCGACCGCCGCCAAGAAGCTCGCCAGCCGCGCCCGGCAGCGGGTCCACGGCGCTCCGGTCCTCCCCCGCGCCGAACTCGACGCCAACCGGCAGATCGTCGAGGCCTTCCTCGCCGCCTCGCGCGGAGGCGACCTGGGCGCCCTGGTCGCGGTGCTGGCCCCGGACGTCGTACGCCGCTCCGACCCGGCCGCCGTACCGGTCGGCGCCGCGACCGCCGCCCACGGCCTGGACGAGGTGCTGAAGGGCGTCGCCGCCTTCGGGCCCCGGGCCGCGACCGCCACCACCGCGCTGGTGAACGGACAGGTGGGTGCGGTGGTGGCGCCGGGCGGACGGCTCTGGGGAGCGCTGGTCTTCACCGTCGAGGACGGGCGGATCACCGGCTACGAGGTGATCGCCGCCCCGGCCCGGCTGCGGGCGCTCGACCTGGCCGTCCTGGACCCCGCAGCGGACGCCGAGGACGCTGCATAAATCGGTTGCGCTGCGCCGTGGAGTCGCTAGGGTGATCGGGTTCCTGCAGTACCCGGGCTGTCCGCGAGGCAGCTCCGGTCGTGACGAGAGAGGAGGTGCGTCTCCGTGGTTGCCGCCATCACGCGGCGCGCTCACGCCTGCGCGCCAGACGCCTCTTCACCCCTCTTCCCGTCACCCGCCCGCCGCCTGAGCTGACCACTCGCTCCGGTGGGCCCACCCCACAGGAGCTTCTCCAGTGCGTGACCGCTTTTCCGACAGCGAGTCCTTCAGCCCTCTGCGTCCCAAGGGCGGCAAGCGCGCCCGCAGCGGCGCGGAGTCCGAGTACGACGGATACCTCGACCTCGCCTTCGCCGAATTCGCCGCCGGCGACTTCGGCCCGACCGACTCCACCTCCACCGCGTTCGCCACCGACGGACCGCCCGAGGGCGACCGTTGGAGCACCTGGGACCAGTCCACCCCGACCGAGAAGGGTCCCGAGCCCCGCCCCGACTGGGTGGTGACCGAGCTGGGCGCCGTCGACACCGAGCTGGGCATCGTCAAGACCGGCAAGGAGGGCGACGTCTTCCTGCTGGAACGCGGGGTCCCCGGCACCCACCGCAGCACCCTGCTGGCCGCCAAGCGCTACCGCGACGGGCAGCACCGGATGTTCCACCGCGACTCCGGATATCTGGAGGGCCGCTCCCACAAGGAGTCCCGGATCAGCCGTGCCATGGCCAAGCGCACCGACTTCGGCAAACAGGCCATCGCCGGCCAGTGGGCCAACGCCGAGTTCTCGGCGCTGTGCCGACTGTGGTCCTCGGGCGTGTCGGTGCCGTACCCGGTGCAGATCACCGGCACCGAGATCCTGATGGAGTTCATCGGCGACCGCTCCGGCACCGCCGCTCCCCGACTGGCCCAACTCCGCAGCGAGGAGGCCGATCTGGACGACCTGTGGGAGCAACTGACGGTGAATCTCTCGCTGTTCGCCAGGGCCGGCTACGCGCACGGCGACCTGTCCGCCTACAACCTCCTGGTGCACGAGGGCCGCCTGGTGGTCATCGACGTCCCGCAGATCGTCGACGTCATCGCCAACCCCCGCGGCCGCTCCTTCCTGGAGCGCGACGTCCGCAACGTCGGCGCCTGGTTCACCGCCCGCGGACTGCCCGAGGGACGCGTCGAGGAGTTGGCCCGTGCGCTGGCCTTCGACGCCAGGCTGGACTGACGACGCCAGGCCGTACCGACAGGCGATCATGCCGACTGCGGTGCCGGGAGCCTGGGGATGCTGATACCCGACTCCCGGCGCAGGGCCGAGCGGGCGGCGAGGTAGCCGGACATGCCGTGGACGCCGGGACCCGGCGGGGTGGAGGCGGAGCAGAGGTAGACGCCCGGGAGCGGGGTCCGGTAGGGGTCCCGGCGGGGGACCGGGCGGAGCAGGCTCTGACGCATCGTCACCGCTCCCGCGCCGATGTCGCCGCCTGCGTAGTTGGCGTTGTACTGCTCCAACTGCGGTGCGCTGAGCGATCGCTGGGCCACGATGGTGTCGCGGAAGCCGGGGGCGTGCTCCTCGATCCCGGCGATGATCGCCGCACTCGCGTCGGCCGGGCTGCCGTGCGGGACATGGGCGTAGGCCCAGAGCGGGTAGTGGCCGGGGCGGCCCCGGCCGGGGTCGGCCGCGACCGGGTCCATGACCAGGACGAACGGGCGGTCCGAGGGGAGCCCGCGGGCGTTGCGGGTCTCCTGGGCGAAGACCTCGGCCCTGGTGCCGCCGAGGTGGACCGTCCCGGCCCGGGCCAGCTCGGGGTGGGTCCAGGGAACCCGTTCGGACAGCAGGAAGTCGGTCTTGGCGGCGGCCGGGCCGTAGCGGAAGGCGGACAGCGCGGCGGCGTAGCGCGGGGGCAGGCCGGCGCCGGCGATCCGGAGGAACTCGCGCGGGCCCAGGTCGGCGAGGACGATCCGGGCCGGACGCACCTCGCGCAGGTCGTCGATCCGGACCCCGGTGTGGATCTTCCCGCCGTGCGCGGTGAGGTCGTCGGCCAGGGCCCGGCCGATTGCCGCGCTGCCGCCCTCGGGGACCGGCCAGCCGCTGGTGTGGGCCAGATGCCCGAGCAGCAGCGCGATGGCGCCGCCGGTGAGGCTGGGCAGCCGCCCGAAGGCATGGGCGGCCACCCCGGACAGCAGCGCGCCGGCCGGCTCCTCGCGGAACTGCAGCCGCGCCAGCGCGGTGCCGTGCCGCAGCATCCTCGGGGCCAGCAGCAGGGCGAGCGCCGGATCGGCGGGCGGCCGGCGCAGGTCGGACAGCATCAGCGCGACCAGTTCGCGGCTGTGCTCCATCAGCGGCGCCATCAGCCGGGTCCAGGCGGGGCCGTCCGCGCCCAGCCCGTCCGCGGTGGCGGCCAGGTCGCGCCAGGCCAGGGCGGCCCGGCCGCCGGCCAGCGGATGGGCGTAGGAGAGCGCCGGGGTGAGCAGCCGGACCCCGTGCGCGGGCAGGTCGAAGGCCTGGAAGAAGGGTGACGCGGCCGCCATCGGGTGCCCGGCCGAGCAGATGTCATGGACGGTGTCCGGCTCGAACAGCGGGACGGTGCGCATACCGCCGCCGTACTGCTCGGCCGCCTCGTAGACGGTCACCTGGAGCCCGGCCCGGGCCAGCACCACGGCCGCCGCCAGGCCGTTGGGGCCGCTGCCGATGACGGCGGCGGTGCCGTCGGAGCGGGACGTCGGTGAATTGCGCACACCGGCAGCCAACCACGCCGCCGCACCGCGGACCACCACTCGCCGTCCACCACTCGCCGTCTCACCACCACTCGCCGTCCGCTCGCCGTCCACCGAACGGTGGACGGCCGCGTTCCACCGTTCGCCGCTCATGCCGGACCGGCCCCCGGCGGGAGTCTGGGGTCATGCCGACAGAAACCGCGATCAGGGCCCGAGGGCTCCGCAAGACCTACCAGGACGGCGACCGCCGCAGCGTCGCCGCCCTGGACGGCGTCGACCTGGACGTCCGCACTGGCGAGATCTTCGCCCTGCTGGGCCCCAACGGCGCCGGCAAGACCACCGCCACCGAGATCTTCGAGGGCTTCCGCGAGCGCGACGGCGGCACCGGCGAACTGTCCGTGCTGGGCACCGACCCGGGCCGGGCCGACGCCGACTGGCGGCAGCGGATCGGGATCGTGCTGCAGGAGGCCGGCGGCTTCGACCTGCTGTCGGTCGAGGAGGTGCTGGCCAACTTCGCCGGCTACTACCGCGCCCCGCGCCCGGTGGACGAGGTACTGGCCGCCGTCGGTCTCACCGAGAAGCGCCGCAGCCGCACCGGGCTGCTCTCCGGCGGCCAGCGCCGCCGACTGGACGTCGGCCTCGGCATCCTCGGCAACCCCGAACTGCTGTTCCTGGATGAACCCACCACGGGCTTCGACCCCGAGGTGCGCCGGCAGTTCTGGGACCTGGTCCAGGAGCTGCGCGCGAGCGGCACCACCATCCTGCTGACCACCCACTACCTGGACGAGGCCGAGCAGTTGGCGGACCGGGTGGGCGTGATCAACCGGGGCCGGCTGGTCGACGTCGACACCCCGGCCGGACTCGGCGGCCGCCGCCACGCCAAGGCGCTGGTCGGCTGGCGCGACGCGGACGGTCCGCACCGGCTGGAGAGCGCCGACCCGACCCGCACCGTGCTGGAGCTGGCCGCCCGCTTCGGCGGCGGGATACCGGAGCTGACGGTCGTCCGGCCCAGCCTGGAGTCCATCTACCTGCGCATGATCGAGAACGAGGGGACCCCGTCATGACCGTCGCCACCAGCACCCCGGCCGCCGACAGCGACCGCGCCCCCGACCGCGCCGGGCCACGGCCCGGCACCCGGCGGACCGCCGGGTCGCCGGCCGTGTTCGCGCTGCGGGTGGGACTCGCCCGGGGCGCGCTGGAGACCAAGCAGTTCTTCCGCAGCAGGATGCAGATGTTCTTCACCTTCTCGATGCCGGTGGTGATGCTGCTGCTCCTGTCCACCATCTTCAACGCGAAGGACACCGCCACCGGGGTGACCACCCCGCAGATCTTCACCACCGGCATGATCGGCGTCGGCATCATGGGCTCCAGCCTGCAGAGCCTGTCGCTGCAGATCGCCGGGGAGCGCCACCTCGGCATGCTGAAGCGGTTGCGCGGCACCCCGCTGCCGAAGAGCTCCTACTTCATCGGCAAGACCGTCATGGTGCTGGCGTCCAGCCTGGGGCAGACCGCGGTGCTGCTCGCCGTCGGCCGGCTGTTCTTCGGCGTGCGGCTGCCCGGGGACGCCGCACACTGGCTCACCTTCGGCTGGGTCTACCTGCTCGGCGTCACCTCCTGCACCCTGCTGGGCATCGCCTACAGCAACCTGATCCGCAGCGCCGACTCCGGCGCGGTGGTGATGCTGCCGATGACGGTGCTGCAGTTCGTCTCCGGGGTCTTCATCGTCTTCAGCCAGCTGCCCGAGGGCCTGCAGGTGTTCGCGTCCTTCTTCCCGCTGAAGTGGCTCTGCCAGGGGATGCGCTCGGCCCTGCTGCCGCAGGCCTACGCCGCCGCCGAACCGGCCGGGAGCTGGGAGCACGGGCGGATAGCCTTGGTGCTCGGCGCCTGGGCGGTGGCGGGACTGCTGCTCTGCCTGAGGACGTTCCGGTGGAAGGGGCGCAAGGACGGATGAGCGGAACCGAGTGCACCGAGGACACGGAGACCGCCGCGGCCACCGCCGTCGACGACAGCTGGGCCGGCCGGGTGTTCCTGATGTGGCACGCCGCCTTCGCCTTCCTGATCGCCGTGATGGCCCTGAACTTCTACGGCGACGGGACCTCCTGGATCCCCTACGCGATCCTCGGCGTGGTCGCCCTGGCCTACCTGGTCTTCCTGGTCCCGGCGCTGAAGCAGGACCGGGGCCAGGGCATCGCCTATCTGGCGGTCGCCTTCCCCGCCACGCTGGCCCTGGGCTATCTGGAGGCCAACGGCCTGACCATCCTCTACGGCGTGTTCCCGCAGCTGCTCGGCTGCCTGCGGGACCGCCGGATCCGCTACCCGGCGGTGGCGGCGCTGGCGGTGGGCTCGGTCCTGGTGAGCGCGCACCAGCACGACGTCGCGACGGCCCTGGTCGATGTCGTGCTGGCGCTGCTGATCACCCTGCTGCTGGGGACCTTCACCCAGATCATGATGCGCGAGGCGGAACGCCGCGGGGTGCTGATCAGGGAGCTGGAGACGGTCCGCGCCGACCTCGACGACGCGCACCGCACCGCCGGGGTGCTGGCCGAGCGGCAGCGGCTGTCGCACGAGATCCACGACACCCTCGCCCAGGGCTTCACCAGCCTGCTGATGCTGATTCAGGCCGCCGACGCCACCGTGGAGAAGGACCCGGTCGCCACCCGGGAGCGGCTGGCCCTGGCCGAGGCCACCGCCCGGGACAACCTCGCCGAGGCCCGCGCCCTGGTCGCCGCGCTGGCCCCGGCCCCGCTCCAGGGCATGCCGCTGGACCTGGCGCTGGAGCGGGTCTGCGCCCGCACCGCCGACGAGCTGGGGCTGCCGGTCGCGGCCAGGGTGCTCGGCCCCCCGCGCGAGCTGCCCGCCGACGTCCAGGTGGTGCTGCTGCGCGCGGCCCAGGAGGCGCTGTCCAACGTCCGCAAGCACGCCGCCGCCGGCAGCGCCGACGTACGGCTGACCTACCGCCCGGTCGGCGTGCTGCTGGAGGTGGTCGACGACGGCCGCGGCTTCAAACCGGTCGCGGACGCGCCGGAGGGATCGTACGGGCTGCGCGGAATGCGGGCGCGGGTGGAGCAGGTGCACGGCACACTGGAGATCATGAGTGCCCCCGGGGAGGGCACCACGGTCCGAGTGGAGATCCCGTGAGCACGAACGAGGCCGAGCCGGTGCGCATCAGGCTGCTGCTGGCCGACGACCACCCGGTGGTACGGGCCGGGCTCAGCGGCATGCTGGCCGCCGAGGACGACCTGGAGGTGGTCGGCGAGGCCGCCGACGGCGACGAGGCCTGTGCGCTGGCCGCCGAGCTTCGGCCGGACGTGGTGCTGATGGACCTGCGGATGCCCGGCACCGACGGCGCCACCGCGACCGCGCGGCTCAGCCGGGAGCAGCCCCGGGTGAAGGTGCTGATCCTGACCACCTACGACACCGACGCCGACATCCTGCGGGCGGTGGAGGCCGGGGCCACCGGCTACCTGCTGAAGGACACCCCGCGGCGCGAGCTCGCCGACGCGGTGCGGGCCGCCGCGCGCGGGGAGACGGTACTGGCCCCGGCCGCGGCCGCCACCCTGCTGAACCGGGTGCGCACCCCCGCCCCGGCGCCGGCCCCTGCCGTGCTGCTGACGGCGCGGGAGACCCAGGTGCTGGGCCTGGTCGCGCAGGGCCGCACCAACGCCGACATCGGACGCGCGCTGTTCATCGGCGAGGCGACCGTGAAGACCCACCTGATCAGGGTTTTCACCAAGCTGGACGTGGACGACCGGACCGCGGCGGTCACCGCCGCGATGCGCCTGGGCCTGCTTCCGCAGCCCTGACCGCAGCCCTGACCGCAGCCACCTCGCGAGGCTCCGGCCCGGCAGGCGTCACTGATCGGGCGTCAGCAGCGCCAGGATCGCCTCGGGCGCCATCGCCCGCCCGAAGTGCCAGCCCTGCGCCGTGTCGCAGCCGGCCGCCCGCAGCCGGTCCGCCTGCAGCGCGCTCTCCACGCCCTCGGCCGTGACCGTCAGCCCCAGCGCGTGCGCCAACTGCACCAGGGCCAGCACGATCTGCTCGTCCGCTGCCTGCCTGCGGGCGTACCTGGCCGGGCCCGCCACCGCCGCGGTGGCCTCGGTGGCGCCTTCCTGGAAGCCCTCCAGGAAGCTGCCGTCCAGCTTCAGGACGTGCACCGGCAGCCGGCTGAGGTAGGCGAGGTTGGAGTAGCCGGTGCCGAAGTCGTCGATGGCGATGCGCACCCCCATCGCGGCCAGCGCGTGCAGCGCCTCCAGCGGCCGTCCGGCGGGGCCCATCACCGCGCTCTCGGTGAGCTCCAACTGCAGGAGCCGGGCCGGGAACCGGGTGCTGCCGAGGATCTCCGCGACGTCGGCGACCACGTCCGAGTCCCAGAACTGACGTGCCGCCAGGTTGACGCTGACGAACAGTTCGCTGCCGGGGAAGCGGTCCAGCCAAGCGCGCCCCTCGGCGCAGGCGGTCTCCAGCACCCAGCGCCCCAGCGGGACGATGGCGCCGGTCTCCTCGGCGATGCCGATGAAACGATCCGGCGAGAGCTTGCCGAACTCCGGGTGCTGCCAGCGCACCAGGGCTTCGACCCCGGTCAGCGCGGCGTCGGCCCCGGGTTCGCCCTGGAGCGAGACCAGCGGCTGGTACTCCACCAGGAACTCGCCGCGCTCCAGCGCCGGCAGCATGGTGGTGGCCAGCAGCTGACGGGTGGTCTGGTTGGCGATCCGGTCGGGGTCGTAGAACGCCCAGCGGGCCCGGCCGTCGCTCTTGGCCCAGCTGAGCGTGGCGTCGGCGTCCCGGACCAGGTCGGTCGGGGTGGTGCCGGGCACCGGACGCTCGACCACGCCCACGCTGGCGGTGGCGACCACCCGCTGCCCGGCCAGGTCGTAGGGGGCCGAGAGCAGCGACACCACCTCCTCCGCCAGCGCGGTCAGCTCCTCGGGACCGGCGCTGCGCGGCACCAGCACGGCGAACTCGTCGCCGCCCATCCTGGCCACCAGATGGCCACGGGCGGCGAACCGCTGTTCGAGCCGCTCGGCCACGGCAACCAGCAGGTCGTCGCCGACATGGTGGCCCAGGGTGTCGTTGATGGCGGCGAAGCCGTCCAGGTCCAGGTAGCACAGACCGATCCGCTGGTCGGCCTCGGCGAAGGCGCCGGCCAGCCGGTCGAAGAAGAGCGAACGGTTCGGCAGCATGGTCAGCGGGTCGTGCACGGCCTGGTAGTGCAGCCGGTCGCCGAGCCGCCGGGCCTCGGAGACGTCCTCCACCATGGCCAGCGTGTACTGGGGGCGGCCGTCGGCGTCGCGGATCAGCGAGATGGTGACATTGGTCCACACGGCGTGGCCGCCGCGGTGCTTGAGCCGCTTCTCCAGCCGGATCCGGTCCCGTTCACCGCGCAGCAGTTCGAGGTAGACCCGGCGGGCCTCCTCCTCGACCTCCAGCAGGTCATGGATGTGGCGCCGGATCAGGTCCGGGACGGAGTGGCCCAGCATCTCGGCCAGGGCCGGGTTGGCCTCGATGATCCGGTCCTCGGCGTCGACCAGGGCCATGCCGATGCCGGCGTCGGTGAACGCAGCGCGAAAGCGGGTCTCGCTGGCGTGCAGCGCCTCGACGAGGTCCACGGCCTCCGCCTCCGTCCCGTTGCCTGCCCCCCTGCCTGTACTGCTGCCGTCCGCTGCGTCGCCGCCCCCCTCGTCGCCGCCACCGCTCGGGCCTGGCACAACTCTCCCGTCCCGATGTACTCGATCAGCGCGGGCGAACCCTACGCGGTCAACCACCAGTGATCATAAGTGGGAGGGGGCGGCCTGGCCCAGCATTCCCGGTCCGATTCACTCCTGCGGGGACAGCGCAGGAGGTGGGGCGGCGGCGCGAGGCCGTCCGAACGCGCCGGTGCCCCCGACCTGAGCGGTCGGGGGCACCGGGCGACGGGCCGAATCCGGCCGGATCAGGCCAGACCCGCCGTCAGCGTGATCGTGGTGCCCGAAAGCGCCTGGCTGACCGGGCAGTTGGCCTTGGCGTCCTCGGCCGCCTTGACGAAGTCGGCCTCGTCCAGACCGGGCACGGTGCCCTTGACCGTCAGATGGATCCCGGTGATCCCGGTCCCCGGCTGGAAGGTCACCTCGGCCGAGGTCTCAAGCCGGGTCGGCGGGGTGCCGGCGCCGGTCAGGCCGTGCGACAGCGCCATCGAGAAGCAGCTGGAGTGGGCAGCGGCGATGAGCTCCTCCGGGCTGGTCTTCCCGTTCGCCGTCTCGGCCCGCGAGGCCCAGGTCACCGGGAACTCGCCGACCCCGGAGGTGTCCAGGGAGACGACTCCCTTGCCCTCCAGCAGCGAGCCTTCCCAAGCCGTGGTGGCGAGGCGTTTGGTTGCCACGAGATACCTCCTGCGATCGTTGCGGGGGGATGCGGACCCACCCTAGCCGGAGACCGCCCGGACGTTGTGTCTTGGCTGCGGCGTGTGCACGGCTTGTCGCGCACGCGGTTGAATCAGCACAGCCCCGCGCCCCTGGGGGTCTGCAACTGGCCCGCTTGCGATCAGCTGGGGGCGCGGGGAACTGCGCGACAAGCCGACTACGGTCCGCAGCCGAACAACCGTCACAAGCCCAACTGGTAGTAGCGCTCACCCTGGACGGACCGAAAGCCCAGCTGCTCGTTGATGGCGATCATGTGGGTGTTGGTGACCAGACACTCCGTCACCACCTCCTCGATCTCCGGGTGCGCGCCGATCAGCCACTCCAGCATCGCCGCCTTCACCCACAGGCCGAGGCCTCGCCCGCGGTGCTCCCGGAGCACCACCGTGTCGGACTGCCGAGCGCCGGAGCTCCCCCCGCCCTCCAGGACGATCTCGCTGAACCCGGCGACGACCTCGGCGCCCCCCTCGTCCAGCCCCAGCGCGGCGACGGTGAGCAGCGTCCGGCCCCGGGTCGCGGCGTCCCTGACGTTGGCCCGGACCCGGTCCTCGTCCCAGCTGATCCGGCCGAGGTCCAGCGTGTTCACCGGCATGTCGTTCATCGCCTCGCGGGTCACCGCGAACGGGCCGATCAGGTCGCCCGGCGGCACCCCCTGCCAGCGCACCAGGCTGTACCCCTCGCTGGCGGCCTTCACCGTGGCGCGCAGCCCCTCCCGGTCGCAGTCGGCGACCCGCAGCCGCATCCGCTGAAAGTCCGCGCCCAGCGTGAACCCCGCGTCGACCAGGAACCCCTCCCCCGCCGAGTCGACCGCGACGCCGGCCAGCAGACGGCTCCGGCCGTCCGCCAGCGCCACCGCCCTGACCTCGTCGAGCAGCGCTTCGGCGATGCCCTCGCCGTGGCGGCCGTCGGGCAGGGCGATCCGGAAGTTGGCGACATGCCGCCTGCCCTCGGCCTGGTGCAGCCGCACCCAGGCCAGGCCGACGGCGGTGTCCCCGTCCCAGGCCAGCCAGCGGACCACGGGCTCCGACGGCCGCGGGTCCCGCAGCACCGCCGCGGTCGCGGCGAGATCGCGATCGGGGGCGTCGGAACCGGCCTCGGCGGCGGCCGCCGCCCGGACCCGGTGCCAGCCCGCGATCTCCGCGTCGCCGGGGTCCGCCTCGGCGAGTCGCACGATCCGTATCTGTTCGAGCTTCGCGCTCACGCGCAGCCTCCCTGGTCCGCCATGGTCTCCACAGAATGCGCCTCGACCCGGCCCCGCGACAGAGTGATCAGGTTGTGAGACCGGTCACTCTTCCTCCCGGTCGCCTGACAGAACACCCGGGTAGGTGCATAGGAACCGTCAAGAAACCGGCCTTCCGCACAACAGCCGGATGCGCCGGACGAGTTGCGCACCATTCCACCGCGTCGTCCCGCCGGTCCCACCCGCCGCCTGGGGCAGGATGGTCCCCATGGACCTCCGCATCTTCACCGAGCCCCAGCAGGGGGCCTCCTACGACACGCTGCTGGCGGTCGCCCGCGCCGCCGAGCAGCTGGGCTTCGACGCCTTCTTCCGCTCCGACCACTACCTGAAGATGGGCGACGTGGACGGCCTGCCCGGCCCCACCGACGCCTGGATCACCCTGGCCGGACTGGCCAGGGACACCGAGCGGATCCGGCTCGGCACGCTGATGACGGCCGGCACCTTCCGGCTGCCCGGGGTGCTGGCCATCCAGGTCGCCCAGGTGGATGCGATGAGCGGCGGCCGGGTCGAGCTGGGCCTGGGCGCGGCCTGGTACGAGCAGGAGCACACCGCGTACGGCATCCCGTTCCCGGCCAAGCGGACCGACCGCTTCGAGGAGCAGCTGGCGATCGTCACCGGGCTGTGGGAGACCAAGGTCGGCGACACCTTCGACTTCGACGGGACCCACTACCAGCTCAAGGACTCCCCCGCGCTGCCCAAGCCGGTGCAGGAGCGGGTTCCGCTGCTGGTCGGCGGCATGGGGCCGACCCGACTGCCGGCCCTGGCGGCGCGCTACGCCACCGAGTTCAACATCCCCTTCGCCTCCGTCGAGGACACCCGCACCCAGATCGGCCGGGTCCGGGCCGCCTGCGAGGCGCGCGGGCGCGCGGCCGACGACATGGTGTACTCCAACGCGCTGGTGGCCTGCGTCGGCAGGGACGACGCCGAGGTGGCCCGGCGCGCGGCCGCGATCGGCCGACAGGTCGACGAGCTCAGGGCCAACGGCCTGGCCGGGAGCCCGGCCGAGGTGGTGGACCGGATCGGCCGGTACGCCGAGACCGGCAGCAGCCGCTTCTACTTCCAGGTCCTGGACCTGCACGACCTGGACCAGCTGGAGCTGATCGCCGATCAGGTCGCCCCGCAGCTCGGCTGAGGCGCACACGGGTACCGTACGGCCGGAATCCGCCCCTGACAGCGGACCCGGCCGTACGGTGGCTCACTCGCTGCTGTCCAGCGCCTTCGTCTCCTCGGGCGTCAGCAGCCGTGAGCGGATCAGGAAGCGGACGCCCTCCGGCGCCTCCAGCGAGAACCCGCCGCCGCGCCCGGGGACCACGTCCACGGTGAGGTGGGTGTGCCGCCAGCGCTCGAACTGGTCCTTGGACATCCAGAAGGTGACCGGTTCGGGCACCTCGGCGATCGGCAGCGAGGCCATCAGCACGTCGGACGCGCCGGTGCGGAACTCGCCCTCGATGTAGCACATCGGCGAGCTGCCGTCGCAGCAGCCGCCCGACTGGTGGAACATCAGCGGGCCGTTGACCGCGTACAGCCTGCGCAGCACCTCCTCCGCCGCGGCGGTGACGGCGACCCTGGAGACTGCTGGGGTACCGGACATGGCTAGAAGAACCCGAGCTTCTTGGGCGAGTAGCTGACCAGCAGGTTCTTCGTCTGCTGATAGTGGTCCAGCATCATCTTGTGGTTCTCCCGCCCGATGCCGGAGCCCTTGTAGCCGCCGAAGGCCGCGTGCGCGGGGTAGGCGTGGTAGCAGTTGGTCCACACCCGTCCGGCCTGGATCGCCCGCCCCGCCCGGTAGGCGGTGGCGGTGTCCCGGGTCCACACGCCCGCGCCGAGCCCGTACAGGGTGTCGTTGGCGATCCTGACGGCGTCGTCGAAGGTGGAGAACGGCGTCACCGAGACCACCGGGCCGAAGATCTCCTCCTGGAAGATCCGCATCGAGTTGCTGCCCTCGAAGATGGTCGGCTCCACGTAGTAGCCGCCGGCCAACTCCCCGCCCAGGTCGGCCCGGGAGCCGCCGATCAGGATCTTGGCACCCTCCTGCTGGCCGATGTCCAGGTAGGAGAGGATCTTCTCCAGCTGGTCGTTGGAGGCCTGGGCGCCGATCATGGTGTCGGTGTCGAACGGGTGCCCCTGGACGATGGCCCGGGTGCGCTCCACCGCGGCGTCCAGGAACTCGCTGTAGTGCCCCTCCTGGATCAGCGCACGCGAGGGGCAGGTGCAGACCTCGCCCTGGTTCAGCGCGAACATGGTGAAGCCTTCCAGGGCCTTGTCCAGGAAGTCGTCGCGGGCCGAACTCACGTCGTCGAAGAAGATGTTGGGGCTCTTGCCGCCCAGCTCCAGGGTGACCGGCCTGATGTTCTCGCTGGCGTACTGCATGATCAGCCGCCCGGTCGTGGTCTCCCCGGTGAAGGCGACCTTGGCGACCCTGGCGCTGGACGCCAGCGGCTTCCCGGCCTCCACGCCGAAACCGTTGACGATGTTGACCACGCCCGGCGGCAGCAGGTCGGCGACCAGGCTCATCCAGAAGTGGATGGACGCCGGGGTCTGCTCGGCCGGCTTGATGACCACGGCGTTCCCGGCGGCCAGCGCCGGGGCCAGCTTCCAGGTGGCCATCAGGATCGGGAAGTTCCACGGGATGATCTGCGCGACCACGCCCAGCGGCTCGTGGAAGTGGTACGCGACGGTGTCCTCGTCGATCTCCGAGAGCGAGCCCTCCTGGGCCCGGATCGCGCCGGCGAAGTAGCGGAAGTGGTCGATGGCGAGCGGGATGTCGGCGGCCGTGCTCTCGCGGATCGGCTTGCCGTTCTCCCAGCTCTCGGCGGCGGCGAGGGCTTCGAGGTTCTGCTCCATCCGGTCGGCGATCCGGTTCAGGATGTTCGCCCGGTCGCCGGCGGACGTCCGGCCCCAGGCCGGTGCGGCCGCGTGTGCGGCGTCCAGTGCGGCCTCGACGTCCTCGGCGGTGCCGCGGGCGATCTCGCAGAAGGTCTGGCCGGTCACCGGGGTGGGGTTCTCGAAGTACTGCCCCCGTACCGGGGGGACGAACTCCCCGCCGATCCAGTGGTCGTAGCGCGACCGGTAGTTCATCTTCGCGCCGGACTCGCCCGGCGCAGCGATACGGGCCATGGTGATGGGACCTCCGTCAGGCTCCGCACCCGTGCCGGCCGCCCCTCGTTGGACGGCTGCCGTGGTGCGGTTCTGCCGCGCACGCTAGCCCCGCGGACGTTGCCTGGACGTTGCACGGGGCGGCGCCCGCTCGCCACGGCTCCGGAACGTCCCCTCAGTAGGACCGCAGCCCGTACTCCTCCCGCAGCTCCCGGGCCCGGGCCAGCGCCACCGCCCGCTGCGGGGAGCCGCGCCGGGCGACGGCGGCCAGCCGCTCCCACACCTGCAGGTCGTTGAAGCCGCTGCCGTCGGCCCAGGCCCGGATGGTGCCGGGATCTCCGTCGGCCAGCACCGAGGCCCGCAACTGGGTGTCCAGCCAGCGCCGTTGGGCGACCACCCCGGGCGCCTCCGAACTGGGCAGCAGCGGTCCCGGGTAGCCGGCCACCGCGGCGGCGAGGTCGCCCCGGCGCAGAGCGGCGGCGGTGTCCAGGTAGTCCGCCTGCACAGGCGCGGTGAGCCGGTAGGGACGGGAGTCGAGCAGTTCGCCGACGATCCGGCGGAGCCTGGTCAGCTCGACCCGCAGCGTGGTCGGGCTGCCGGTGGCCTCACCGCTGTGCAGCAGACCAGCCAACTGGTCGCCGGTCAAACCGTCCTGATGCAACGTCAGCATGATCAGCAGTTCGGTGTGACGACGGGTCAGCCGTACTGTCCGGTCGTCGGCCAGGCGCAGCGTCCCCTCGCAGCGGTCCAGCGCCTGCAGCCGGATCGGGGTCGTGGGAGCAGCCGGCCGGAGCGGCCCGGCCACTCCCAGCGGGTCCCCCGCCCGCGGCGGCAGCCACAGCGCCTCCTCGCAGGCCCGGGCGGCGACCCGGACCAGGGCCAGGCTGTAGGGGTTGGCGACGGCGTCGCCGCCGGTGAGGTCGACCACGCCGAGGATGCGCCCGGTAGCCGGGTCGTGGATCGGGGCCGCGGCGCAGGTCCAGGCCTGCACCGTCTGCCGGAAGTGCTCGGTCGCGAAGATCTGCACCTCGTGGTCGAGCGCCAGCGCCGTCCCCGGGGCGTTGGTGCCCGCGTGGGCCTCGTCCCAGAGCGCGCCCTCGACGAAGTTGATCCTGGCGGCCCGGGCCCTGGCGGCGCGGTTCCCCTCGACCCAGAGCAGCCGGCCGGCCGCGTCCGAGACCGCCATCAGGTGCCGGCCGTCCTCGGCGGCGGTGCCGACGATCTGCCGCAGCACTCCGATCACCCGCGACAGCGGGTGCGCCGCGCGATAGGCGAGCAGGTCGGCGTCGGTGAGGGTGACCGGGGCCTCGGCGTCCTGGGCGACCCTGGCGTCGGAGGAGCGCCGCCAGGACTGGGCCACCAGTTCGCGCACCCCCGCGCCCGCGCCGACGGCGGCCGGAGCACGGTCGGGGGCGGCGACGAACGCCGAGTGCGCGTGCGCGATCTCCCGCGCCCGCCGCCTCGGGTCGTCACCGACCTGTGCCAGCCAGCCGTTGCCGCCCATCCGCTCCCACCGCTCAGCGCTCGCCCCGGGCCGGGCCGCAGCCGTGGCCGCAGCCCTCAGTCGGATACTGTCTCCGCCCCGGTGCCGCCGCAATGCCTGCGGCGCAACCGGAGTCAAAAGCAACGGGGGTGCGCCCGCGGGCGCACCCCCGTTCAAGGGAGAGCTGGGAGAGCCGGGTCGGGAGGACCGGGTCGGGTCAGAGCACGCCGGCGTCGGCGATGGTGATCTTCGCCTTGGTGCGGCCGCTCTGCGAGCCGTAGCCCTCGATCTTGGTGACCAGGTCCATGCTCTGCTGGTCGGCGACCTCGCCGAAGACCACGTGCTTGCCGTCGAGCCAGTCGGTCACGATGGTGGTGATGAAGAACTGCGAGCCGTTGGTGTTGGGGCCGGCGTTGGCCATCGACAGCAGGCCCGGCTTGGTGTGCTTCAGCTGGAAGTTCTCGTCCGCGAACTTCTCGCCGTAGATGCTCTTGCCGCCGGTGCCGTCGCCCCGGGTGAAGTCGCCGCCCTGGAGCATGAAGGCGGGGATGACGCGGTGGAACGACGAGCCCTTGTAGCCGAAGCCGTTCTCGCCGGTCGCCAGCGCGCGGAAGTTCTCCACGGTCTTCGGCACGACGTCGTCGTACAGGTTGAAGGTGATCCGCCCGGCGGGCGCGTCGTCGATGGTGATGTCAAAGAATGCCTGGATCGTCATGCCAGCATCCTGACATTTTCAGGCGGCGACCGGCCAATTCGGACGCCGGAAGGGGACGACGCGTCGCGCAGACCGGCATTGAATCGTACATTTGCGGAAATAAGCCGCCTATGGTACGGCCATGGAGACAGCTCAACGGACAGCGCTAGCAGAGCAGGACGACGGAACCGGAGCCGAGACCTGGACCAGGGCGACCGAACGCCTCCCCGCACAACTGCGCAAGGACCTGATGGTCCGCGCGGCCCAGCACGGCATCGAACCCTGGCGCGCGGTACGGGACGCGGTCGCGGCCTGGTGCGGGGTGCCGGCCCAGCCCGGCGCGCGGGTGGAGCAGGCGTTCCGGGCGGAGTGCGAGGCACGCGGGCTGACCACCGCGCGGGCCCTGCCCGAGGCGGCCCGGCTGTGGTTCGACGCCAACCCGGTGCCACCGGTCCCCCGGGCCAGACGGCCGGTACGGGCCGCCCGCCGGATCGTGGTGTGCAACCAGAAGGGCGGCGTCGGCAAGACCGCCGTCAGCAGCGGCGTCGCCCAGGCACTGGCCGAACGCGGCGAGCGGGTGCTGCTGGTGGACTACGACCCGCAGGGCCACCTCAGCCAGCAGCTCGGCGTCCCGGTGATCGAGGACGAGCGGAAGAGCCTCTCCTCGCACATGGCCGGTGACGCCGAGGGCGGACTGGCCGCTCTGCTGACCCCGCTGGACTGCGGCTTCAGTGGCGAACTCGTGCTGCTCCCGGCCTGCATGGACGCGTTCCTGCTGGACGTACGGCTGTCCAGGGTGCGCAGCCGGGAGAACTCCCTGGAGCGCGCGCTCGCCTCGGTGGAGCACGAGTTCGACACCGTGGTGGTGGACTGCCCGCCCAGCCTCGGCCTCGGCATGGACGCCGCCATCGCCTACTCCCGCACCCGGGACGGCGAACCGGCGGCCCACTCCGGCGTGCTGATCCCGGTGCAGGCGGAGGACGCCTCGGCGACCGCCTTCACCATGCTGATGGACCAGATCGAGGACCTGCGCGCGGACCTCGGCATCCGGCTCGCGCAGCTCGGCCTGGTGGTCAACCTCTACGACTCCCGCCGCGGCTACATCGCCACCTCCTCGCTGGAGAAATGGCAGTCGCTGGGCACGCCGCCGGTGCTGGCGGTGCTGCCGGACCGCAAGGAGCAGCGCGAGGCGGTACGGCTGCGGCGCCCGCTGCTCAGCTACGCGCCGGGCAGCGAACAGGCGCAGCTCTTCCGCGACTTGGCCAGGAGGCTGGGATGAGGGCATCGGAACGGCTCGGCGGCTCGGGCTCCTTCGAGGCCGCCTCCCGCCCCCGCAGCACCCGCCGCCGCCTGATCGACGACGCGGTGACGGAGACGGACGCCGCGATGGACGCACCACCGACCGCCCCCGGCGGCGTGGTCGGCGGCGTGGTGGGAGGCGGCCCGGTTACCGGCGCCGTGCCGTTGGAGCGGCTCGCCCCCAACCCGCGCAACCCCCGCGAGGACCTGGGCGACCTGGAGGACCTCCGCTCCATCGCCGAACTGCAGCTGCAGGCCTGTCTGGCCGTCAGCAGGGAGGCGTACCTGCGGATCTGGCCCGAGGACGAGCCGATCCTCGGGCCCGCGGTCCGCCATGTCGTGGTCAACGGCTGCCGCCGCTACGCGGCCGCGGTGCGGTTCGGCCGGGACACCCTGGAGATCAGCGTCAAGGACGAGGTGGCCGCCTCCCGCGAGACGCTGCTGGCCGCGTCCATCCAGGAGAACATCGACCGCAGGGACTTCGACGTGCTGGAGGAGGCCCGGGCGGTGGAGGCCATGGTCACCGCCTGCGACGGCAGCGGGGTCGCCGCGGCGCGGCGGCTGAACCGCAGCCCGGGCTGGATCTCGCAGCGCCGGGCGCTGCTGGAGCTGGCCCCGGAGCTGCAGTCCCGGCTCCGGGCCGGTGATCTGGCGGTCCGGGACGCCCGCCGGCTGGCCCGGGTGCCGCTGGCCGAGCAGGTGGCCGCCTGGCGCGCGGAGTCGGCGCGCGCCGAACTGCAGCGCGCCGAGCGGCAGGCCGCCCGGTCCGCCGTCGCGGCGGTCCGGGCCGCCCACCCCCCCCGCTCCCGGT
>NZ_BBPM01000088.1:0-12630 GCF_000787775.1 Streptacidiphilus carbonis
GTAGGGCCGGTCGCGCATGGTCCGGTGCGCACCAACTGCGCACCGGGGCCGGTGGAGGGGATGTGGTCTGGTCGTACGGTGCGCACCGTGCCCCTTCCGGTCCCCTTCCGTCGGCGGTGGACATTCGCAGGTCAGGCGGATATCGGCGGCTACCGCACCGGTGGTGCGCACCAGTCGTGCGGTGGGTGCGCATTGACCGCACCGATGCGCACCGGCGGGTTCAGCGCACCCCGCCGCCGCGGTTGCGGCCCCGATTCTGCTGGCCCTGCTGCTGAGCAACGCGCTTGCCTGCAGCGGCTCGCTTGGCCGCGCGCTTCTCGGACTGCACCTGCGCGCGGACCTCCTCCTCCCGGGCGCGCTGATCGGCGGGCATCCGTGTCCGCAGCTCCAGCTCCGCGCGCACCGCCTTCACCGCGCCGCGCGCCGTGTCGACCTTGGCGCGGTGCCGCAGGGCGCCGGGCTCCCGCTGCGCGGTGGTGCTCGCGGTGTCGGCCGCCAGGGCAGCGGCGTCTTGCTCCCGGATCTGCCGGGCGGTGAGGTGCTGCGCGTGGTCGGCGGCCTCCACCGTGGCGTGCTCGGTGGCCGCCAGCTGCTCCGCGCGCCGCATCAGCTCCGGGGCCTCCGCCCGGCTGCTGTCCGCCACCTGCTCCAGGTCGACGGCGCCGGTGCCTGGTCCTGCTGGCGCGTCCGGTCGGCCGTGCCCTCGAGTATGGGCGCGGCCGGTGTGGTCGGGTCGTTCCAGCCGACCGGCTGGCGGGAGGCGGCGACCAGGGCCTTGGGGACGCGGTAGCGCTCGGTGTCGACCCAGCTGGTCAGTGAGCGTCCGGGCAGCTGGGTGAAGGCCTGCGCGAGGACCTGGTCGCAGATCTGCTGCGCGTGGGCAAGGGAGCGCAGGCTGTCGGGGAAGGCGGCGATGACGGCGGCCAGGACCTCGCGGCGCTCCACCCCCTTGCGGCGCACCGCCGCCCGGCGCGGCAGCCGCATCCGCGCCAGGACCTCGGCCGCGGTCGGCGGGACCGCGATCGAACGCGGTGAACCTGGGGCGGTGTCGGCGAGCATCCGGTCGACGTCGCCGACCACCAGCTCCGCCTCGCGGCGCCAACTGTCCAGCAGCAGCACCGGATCCCACCGACAGCCGCGCTCGCTCTGCGCCAGGCGGGCCGCGACGACCCGGCGCTTGGCCGCACTCGCCCCGGGCCCGGCCGCCTTCCGCAGGGCCCGGCTGCGCCGCGACCACAACGCGCACAGCGCCCGCGGGATGCCGACAACTTCCCACTCCCCCGTGGTGCGGTCGCGCTCGAAGGCCAGCCCGAGCCGTTCGTGCAGACGGGTGCGCAGCCGGGCTTTGGCCAGCTCGCCCAGGACGGCGATGTGCCGGCGCAGGTCCTGCCCGCTGCTGCCGAACGCCCCCACCGACCCCCAGGCAGCGGGATCGCGTTGATCAGGGTGATGTGCAGGTGCAGCGATGGATCACCCGGATGGCCGCGGGTGGGGCGGGCCTGGGCGTGGGGGTTGACCAGCGCGAGCAGCCCCAGGCCCGGCACGTGTCGCGAGGTGGCCGTTGCCCTGCTCGCCGACCAGGCCGTAGCCGGCGAACACCTCCGCCGCCGCGACGACCTCGAACGCCACCTGCCGCATCTCGCGGGCGATCACCGCCGCCATCGGCGGCGGAGCCAGCGCCGCCAGGGCCGACAGCGACTTGGGGAAGTTCACCGTCAGGCCCTGCCCCAGAACACTGACGGGTGCAGTTCGTTTCGAGTGAAGCGCTGGAGCCGGGACCCGGCAAAGGTTGTCGTCCGATCCGCAGCGGCGTCGTTTCGGTCGCAGCGCGCACTGGGTCCGCTCGGTGGTGGCGCGAGTGCTTGGATGAGCCGGTGGGGATCTTCGACGAGTATCTGGCGGACTGGGAGTTCGGCGAGCGCTGGCGGCCGGTGTGTGAGCGGTTGGCTGTGCTGGCAGCGCGGTGGCCGTTGCCGGGTTTGCCGCCCGACAATTACTTCACGATCTATGACGCCCTGGACCAGGGCGATGGCACCGGCGGAGGCGTTCTGATCTGGCTGGACCTGGCGTCACTGGAGCGTCCGGAACGGGTCGGCGTGACGCTGGGTGCTCAAATCGACGACTCCGGACTGCGGTGTGGTCCGGTCTGCGGCCACTCGCTCAGCCATTTTCTTGAGCCCGTGGAACGCGCTGACTTCTCACTCGATGCCACCCACGACCTTGTTCGGCTCACGGATGAGGCCGTGGCGTGGTTCGGACGCAAGCAGGCCGAGTGGATGGCCACGCATAGGCATGGCTGCTGATCAGGCGGTGAGGGCCAACTTCTGTGGGCAGGGGTCGGGGTAGATGCGTTGATGCTCTTGGCGGGTGTGGAAGCGCCAGTACATCTCGAACGCAGACTGCACCTATGGATGGCGATAAGCCCGGACCAGGCGTAACAATCGGTCGTGAAGGGCTGCTTCGGCTGGTGGCCGTGGTCGAGCGGCTGCGCGCACGGGACAGCGGCGGGGGTGAGAGCCCGTGTCCGACCGGGGAGACGGCGGCCCCAGAACCGGGTGACGCCGAGCGAGAGCTGGGCGAGGTTTCCACAGAGCCGTCGGCTGAGGGCGATTCGGGGATTGGTGCGCCTGGCGGGCCGCGCGCTGGCGGAGGAGGCGGTGGGCGATGAATCCCGGGACACTCACGACGGCGCTGACCAGCATGGTGACGGACCGTCATCGTGACCGGATCGCGGTCGTGTACGTGCGCCAGTCGACGCGGCATCAAGTCGTCGCGAACACGGAGTCGACGCGCTCACAGTACGCGCTGGTAGAGAGGGCGGTCTCCCTGGGCTGGGCCCGGCCGCGCGTGCTGGTGATCGATGAGGACCTCGGACGCTCGGGCGCCGATACCGTCAACCGCCCGGGGTTCCAGCGTCTGGTCGCCGAGGTATCGCTCGATCACGTCGGTCTCCTGCTGGGCATCGAGGTGTCGCGTCTGGCACGCTCGGAGCGGGACTGGTGTCAGCTGCTGGAACTGTGCGCGCTGTGGGGTGTCCTGCTGGCGGATGCCGATGGAGTCTACGATCCGGCCGACTACAACGACCGGCTGCTGCTCGGGCTGAAGGGGACGATGAGCGCGGCGGAACTGCACTGGATCAAGCAGCGGATGCTCACGGGCCGGCTCAACAAGGCACGGCGCGGGGAGCTGGAGCTCCCGCTGCCGTTGGGCTATGTGCGTCGGCCCTCCGGCGAGGTCGTGCTGGACCCGGACGAGCGGGTCCGCGAGGTCGTCCGGCTCGTCTTCGACAAGTTCGACGAGATCGGCGCGGTCCACGGGGTCCTGCGCTGGCTCGCCGATCACAGGTGGCAATCCCCGTACGCACCCGAAGCGGCCTGGACAAGGGCGAACTGGAGTGGCGACGGCCGAACCGGGCGACGTTGCGCAACATCCTCCACCACCCCGCTTACGCCGGCATCTACGTCTACGGCCGCAGCCGGACGGACCCGCGGCGCAAGACGCCCGGCCGCCACGGCAGCGGGCACGTGCAACTCCCCGAGCAGGAGTGGACGGCGATGATCGAGGGCGCGCTGCCCGCGTACATCACCGTCGAACGCTGGCGCGCCAACCGCGAACGCATGGCGGCGAACGCCTCGACCCGTTTCACACCCGGCGCCCTGCGAAGCGGCTGCGGGCTGCTCGCCGGGCTGGTCCACTGCGGGCGCTGCCACCAGCGCATGGCGATGATGTATCACAGCGAGCGCGGCTGGCGCGCTGCCGCCTACGCGTGCACCGGCGGCCACAGCACCTACGGCGAGCCGCACCGCTGCCAGACCGTGACCGCCCACTACGTCGACCGGCAGGTCGCCGCCTGGCTCCTGGAAGCCCTGGCCCCCGCCGGGCTCGAGGTCGCGCTGCAGGCCGCCGACCACCTCGAGGCCGAGCGCGCCGAGGAAGAACGGCTGTGGTCGCTGCGTCTGGAGCACGCCCAGTACGCGGCGGACCGGGCACGCCGCCGCTACCAGGCTGGCCGAGCCGGAAAACCGTCTGGTCGTCCGCCAGTTGGAGCACGACTGGGAGGACGCACCGCCCACCAGGCCCTCGTCGAGGAACACGACCGCTTCGCCCGCAGCCGGCCGCCCAGGCTCACCCCCGCCGAGCGCGACAAGCTCATCGCGCTGTCCCGTGACCTCCCCGCTCTCTGGCACGCCAAGACGACCACAAACGCGGACCGCAAGGAGCTCCTGCGCGCGGTCATCGACAAGGTCGAAGTGGCAATCGTCGGCACCAACGAGCAGGTCGACGTCACCGTCCACTGGGCCGGACAGCAGACCACCACCGCTCGTACGGTCCGCAGGGTCCAGACCCTCACCCAGCTGAGCTACTACCCCCAACTGCTGGACCACGTCTGCCAGCTGGCCGCCGACGGGCTGACCTCGCGGCAGATCACCCAGCACCTGAACGCCGACGGACGCTTCCACCCCACCGACCCCGACCGCCGGTTCAGCTGCAACGGCATCTACGACATGCTCCGTTCCCGCAGCTGTCTGCCCGAGTCGGCCTTCTCCCGCGCGATGAACGCCGCAGCCGAACCCCTGACCGAACACGAGTGGCGCCTGTCCGACCTGGCCCAGGCCGCTGGCGTGTGCCGCAACACCATCATGACGCAACTCGAACGCGGACGGCTCACAGGCCGTCAGGAGGCCCGCGCCCCACACCGCTGGATCATCCACGCCGACCCGAGCCAACTGCAGGAACTACGCGGCCATTCCCAGAAGCCCCGGCGCCGGGCGCCCTCCGCCTTGCGCGCACGCTGACGCGGGATCCGCTCTCACCGGTGCATTGTGCTTGACAGTCCTACTGGCAGTACCACTGCCCACGAGCACGAACGGCTCTACCCCACCCCTGATCAGCGCACCTACACCCTCACCGCTTAATCGCGACCTTCACTCGAAACGAACCGCACCCGACCGAGTTCTGTGGCTGGTTGCCGTCCGTGACGCTCTTGCAGCTGATCCAGCCGGTCGCGATGGAGCCGAGGCCCAGGCAGCGCTCGCTCGACGTCAGTTTCATCCGGATCTGGTGCCCGAAGTCCAGGTCGCGACCGGCCGGCACGACGCGCACGGCGGGCCACGGCGCCTGCGTGGGCTGCGCTGTGGCGGAGCAGAGTCGTCTGCCGTGGGGCGCGTGGCGGTTGACGAGGCGGTCGTGCCGGCCATCGGTGAGGCCGGGTGGCCCGCCCGCGTGCTACTGGACGTACTTGCCAGCGCCACCCCCACGACGGCCGTGGCGGCGGTTGCCGACGCCGCCAGTACCATGACCAGCGCGTTGCGCATGCGGCGGCGGCGCCGCGCGACCCGTCCGTGCACCGCCTTGGCCCCACCCGTCCAGTCCGAAGGCTGGAATCCCCTCGCCTGGTCCGCCAAGGCGCGCCGCATCATGTCCTCGTCCTCTCCGCTCACCGCTCCGCCTCCGTCGATCCGGCCGCGCGTCACGCGCCGGTCCCATGCCCGCGTATCCGGCCAGCGCCGGGTGGCCCCGCATTTGGCCAGGCCCCTGCTCGCCTGGCTCTTGACGCTGCCCGTGGAGCAGCCGAGCACTTCGGCGACCTGCTGCTCGCTCAGGTCCTCCCAGTACCGAGCACCACCACGGCCCGTTGCCGGGGCGGCAGTTCGCTCAATGCCTGCTGCAGCACGACGAGCGCTGCTCGACCTGCGCCGTGGCCGACTGCTGCGGGCGCCCGGGCACCCAGGGCATCAGCAGGTGACGGGCGCGCCGGCGACGGTGGCGGCTGAGGCTGTTGTTCACCATCGCGCGGTGCCGATAGACGTCTGGCGAGTCGAGCCTGCGGATCCGCGCCCAGTGCGGGTACGCCTTGGCCAGGGTCACCTGGACCAGGTCCTCGGCCTCGTGGTCGTCGCCCGTCAGCAGGTAGGCGGTGCGCGGCAGGCGCTTCCAGCGCGTCGCCGCGAAGGCGTCGAAGTCGACTTCGGTGAGCGCGATCAAGGTGTCGCTGTTGCCTTGCACCGCTACCGTCGCCACCGCCACGCCCGCACCGCCTGATCTTTCGGACCGGGAGCCGCGCCGTGGTCGGCTCTCTCCTCCCTTTCACCACGCGTGCGTCGAGTAGGTTGCACGCGTATCAGAAGTCGCGCCAGGGCCTGCGTCGGCGGCCCCGAAGGACATCGGGCACTATTCGTTGTGGAGCACTGCGGCACTGGTGAGGCGGGCCGCCGACCGGGCGGGGATGAGTGCGCCGAGGACGGCGATGGCGGCGCCGGACAGGGCGAGGGCGGCCAGTTGCGGCGGGTGCCAGACGTCCTTCATCGACTCCGTGAACTCGACCACGCCGACGTGGTCCACGATCATTCGGTGCGCGAGGATCCCGACGGGAATCCCGACCAGGCCGCTGACCAGCCCGAGAGCGGTCACCGAGGTCACCGTCATCGCGGTGACTTGGCGCGGTGTCATCCCGATCGCCTTGAGCATGCCCAGGTCGCGGCGGCGTTCACGGGTGTTGAGCAGGACGGTGTTGAAGACGCCCAGCGCCGCGACGATGGTGAGCAGCACGGTGAACGCGGATGAGAAGCTGACGACGGCGACCGTCGGGCCCACTGGCGGGCTGGCGGATGCGGCGTACAGGCCGGGGTCCGCGGCCCGGATCGCGTTGAGGACTTCCCGGGTGTCGGTGCCGGGAGCGAGTTGGAGGGTGTAGGCGCTGGCTCGCCGGTCGGGGGCGAGGTCGGCCAGCGTAGGCCAGGAGGCGTTCAGGCCGCGGGCGTCGCCGTCGACGGTCTGGCCGACGATGGTCATGTCGGCGCTGTGGCCGTTCAGTTCCAGGGTGATCCGGTCGCCGACCGCCAGTCCGTGCTGGTTCAGGAACATCGGCCCGACCACCGCCTGGCCCGGTCCGTCCAGCCAGTGGCCCTTCACGATCTGGTAGGACGCGGCGGGCGGGTCCCCGCGGAAGAAGAAGGCGGTGGTGGGCTGCGTGTAGCCGACGATGTGCACCACCAGTGACGCGTTGGCGGCGAACTGCCGGACGCCGGGCAGGGAGTGCAGCATGGCCTCGTCCTGGGCGTCGCTCAGCTTGGGCAGGGTCTGGCCCGCTGCGGCCGATCCCGTCTGGATGTCGATCTGGGGCGTGCCCGGGCCCGCGTCGGCGTAGGCGACCATGGTGCTGCTCAGGCCGGTGGTCAGGGTCACGGTGGCGACCCCGAGGACGATCGCGGCCGCGGTCATCAGGGCGCGGGCGGGGCGGGCGAACGGCTGTGCCAGGCCCAGGCTGATGGAACGCGGCAGTCGGGTGGCGCCGAGCCAGCGCTGGACGCGCAGCCCGCGGCCCGCGCGCGGCGCGCTGCCGGCGGTGATGGCTCGGGCCGCCGGCAGCCGGTGCGCGCGCAGAGCGGGGATCAGCGCGGCGAGGGCGACGATGAGGGGCATGCCCGCAAGGCTGACGACGGGGAGCCAGGGGCTGATCGCGGGGGTGGCGCCGCCGGTCTCGACGCCGTGGAAGACGATCCCCAGCATGGGCTGCGCGAGCGCGCTGCCGAGCAGAGTGCCCAGGGCACTGCCGGCGATCGCGGGGACCGAGACCATCGCGAGGTACACCGCGACCACCTGGTTGGGCGTGAAGCCCACCGCCTTGAGCACGCCGATGTGCCGGTAGCCGGAGACAACAGCTCCGCTGACTACGTTCCCGACGATCAGAACGGACACGAGGAGGCTGAGGATGCCGAAGAGCGTCATGAAGGGGAGGTACGAGTCGGCCAGGGCAGAGAAGGCTTGCTTGAGCGTGAGGTAGGACTGTGAGGCCTTCAGCGCACCCGGAGGCAGTCCTGCCGTGGCCTGGTCCAGGCTGGTGCGTAGCTGTGCGTCCGTTGCGGAGTCGGTGAAGCGGTAGAGCATCTGCGCCGAGGTCGGGTGCAGCGCGGCCATCTGCTCGGGCGCGACCCAGGCGTCGGCGGACCTGCTGACGCTGGTGGCGAGTCCGACGACCTTCAGGGGCGGGGCGCCGTCGGCTTGGAGCGTGCTGCCCAGCGGGCAGTGCGCTGCCTGGCCGCAGGTCTTGTCGAGGACGACCTCGCCGGGGGCGGTGGCCCAGCGCCCCACCTGGAGTGTGAGGTCGTCGACCGGTCCGGAGGGTGCGGAGCGGCCCACCACGGTGAGGGCCCCGGGTGGGCTGCCGAGGAAGTCCTTGGAGAAGGTGAGCACGGCTTCGTCGAAGGGCCCTGCGGCGGCGTGCACGCCCGGGCGCAGGGCAGTGAGGGCGAGCTGCTGATCGGAGGTCTTGGTGGTGTCGAAGGTGGCCACGACGTGGGCGCCGCGCTGCTGGGAGTAGGCCTTGTCAAACGGGGCCGACGCGGCATCGAGCACACCCAGCGCGCACAGGATCGCCGTGGTCGAGCACATGACGACCAGTCCGATGACGATTGTCTGGAGCCGACGGCGTTTCACGGCCCCGCGCGAGGCCCGCCACACCGCGCTCACGCGGTTCGCTCCAGGCTGCTCTCGCGGGCGATCCGGCCGTCGGCAAACTCGATCAGGCGACTGGCGCACCGCGTGGCCAGGTGCGGGTCGTGCGTGACGATCAGGAGCGTCTGGCCGATCTGGTTCAGGTCGATCAGCAGGTCCATCACCTGCTCGCCCGAACGGCTGTCCAAAGCGCCGGTCGGCTCGTCGGCCAGCAGGAGGGCGGGACGGTTCATCAGTGCCCTGGCCACGGCCACCCGCTGTCGCTCCCCGCCGCTGAGGGCAGCCGGATACATGTTCTTGCGATCGGCGATGCCGAGCTCGTCGAGCAGTTCCAGCGCGCGCCTGCGCGCCTGCTTCGCGGAGGACCCGGTGAGCTGCGCGGCCAAGACGACGTTGTCGAGCGCGGACAGGTCGTCGATGAGGTTGAAGAACTGGAAGATCATGCCGATGTGGTGCCGCCGGTACAACGCCAGCCCAGTCTCGTTCAGCTTCCCCAGGTCCTGGTCGCGGACCTCGATCGTGCCCGACGTCGGGCGGTCCAGGCCCGCGACCATGTTCAGCAGCGTCGACTTGCCGCAGCCGGAGGGCCCCATCACAGCTACCGCCTCCCCGGCACGGATCTCCAGCGACACTCCGTCCAGCGCCCTCGCGTCCCCGCCGTACTCCTTGCGTACACCGTTCAGGCGCACGACGACCCGCGGTGGGCTGCCCTCATCAGTAGTCATGGCACGAACCTAGAAGCGGGTCCGCGGTCCGCGCGTCATACTCGGGGTGCAACCGTCCGGGCGCGTCATCCCGTGGATGTACGGGGCTGGACCTGGAGCATGATGCGAAACAGGGCGCGGGCTGCCAGGGTGGCGAGAGTGTGGGGTTCAGGAGTGGTCTGGTTGGTGGTCGCGCTGGTGGCGACATGCACTGCCGCCGTCTGCTCGAGCGCGGCGCTGATCCGGACACGGCGGCTGCACCGGGCTGCCGTGGACGAGCGGGGGTGGCTGGTGGAGCGCGAACGCGAGAGCGCGGCGCGCATCGCGGTCGACGCCGAGCGGGCCAGGATCGCGGCGGAGCTCCACGACATCGTCAGCCACAACGTGAGCCTCATGGTCGTCCAGGCCGGAGCAGCCCGCGAGGTGCTCGCCACGATGCCGGCCGAAGCCGCAGCCGCGATGAGCGCCGTCGAGACCGCAGGGCGCAACGCGATGACCGAGCTGCGGCACCTGCTCGGCCTGCTCGCACCCGCACCGGACGGCGACGACAAGGACGACCACGATGAGCGGCACGTTGTCGCCCTGTCCCCGCAGCCGAGCCTCAGCCGGCTCAGCGCGCTGATCGACCGAATCGCCTTCGCCGGCCTGCCCGTAGAGGTCCGTATCTCCGGAGAGCCCCGCCCACTGCCGACCGGGATCGACGTCACCGCCTACCGGATCATCCAGGAAGCCCTGACCAACGCACTCAAACACGGGAACGGCACGAAAGCCGAGGTGACCGTACGCTACGCCGACCACTACCTCCGCGTCGAGGTGCTCAACAGCGGACCGAGCGTGCTGACGGACAACGGCTCCCCGTCCGAGGGACGCCAAACCAAGGAACCGGCCGACGGAACAGGGCGAGGGTTGCTCGGACTTCGGGAGCGGGTCGCCGTCTACGGCGGCAACCTGGACGCCCGCCGCCGCCTCGGCGGCGGCTACCGGTTGCGCGCCCGGATACCGCTGGACCGGCCGTGACGCTCGCCGAGCCCGCCCCCCGCGTGGTGATCGCCGACGACCAGGAACTGGTCCGCACCGGCTTCCGTCTCATCCTGACCGCCCGCGGGATCGACGTGGTCGGCGAGGCCACCGACGGGGCGGAGGCGGTGGCCGCGGTACGCAGGCTGCGGCCCGACGTCGTACTGATGGACATCCGGATGCCCGGCATGGACGGTCTGGAGGCGGCTCGTCGCGTGATGGCGCAGAACCCGGACTGCCGAGTGATCATGCTGACCACGTTCGATCTCGACCACTACGTCTACGCCGCCCTCGCCGCCGGCGCCAGCGGCTTCCTCCTCAAGGACGTCACCTCCACCCACCTGGCCGCCGCCGTACGCCTGGTCAACACCGGAGACGCACTGCTCTCGCCTTCGATCACCCGCCGCCTGGTAGAGCGCTTCGCCCCAGGTACCACCAAACCCGCACCGGACCCCAAGGCCCCCACCGTCCACCGTGGTCTCGCCCCGCTCACACCGCGCGAATACGAAGTGCTCACACTCATGGGCCGGGGCCTGTCCAATTCCGAACTGGCACAGACGCTGACGCTCAGCGAAGCCACCGTGAAGACACATGTCGCACGGATCTTCGCCAAACTCTCCCTCCGCGACCGCGCCCAGGCCGTCGTCCTCGCCTACGAAACAGGACTTGTCACCCCCGGCGAGGATGCCGCTTCCACCATGCCTGGCACGTAGCGGATCCGGGCTGGCAGTCGACCTGTCCCGGTGCCCAGCTGGGGAGTGTCGAATAAACCGAGGAATCAGCCGTCGCCGGCGATGGCCTTGTGTCCGCCGGGGGCTGGTGCGGTGACCGCGAGGGTGTGTCCCCACCACCTGCGCACCATCCCCGGCAACGGAATCACCACCCGCACCCTCATCCTCATCCTCGACCACGGCCTGGTCGCCCTCGCCCTGGACCACGACCTCCACCTCCACACCCCTTGGCCCGCTCGCAACCGCCCCTGGCCCTGCACCGACCACAACCTGAACGGCAACCCCGCCCACACCAACTGACACCAACACCGCACCCGTGTCACCACGCCGCCGACAACGAACCCGTACCAGACAGCCGGGCTGCCCCGTCCGGATCAAGGAGCAAGCATGACCAGCAGGCCCTCGTTGGACCAAGCCCTCGGACACTTCAGAGGCGAACTGGAACAGCACGGGCGCCCCCTGGCAGAGCTGACCCTGGATCAGGCATGGCCGGCATTCCAGCGCTTCGGGCAGCACCGCTTCGCCACGCCCTCCACACCCGATGCCGACGGACTGCTCTTCCAATACGGCACGCACACCGTCCACGGACCGCCGATGTTCGTCGTGGACCTCACCCGACAATTCGAGATCAACGACCACAACGGCGAACACGACCACTTCCTGCAGATCCACTGCGAACTGCACTACCGACCCGAACCGGCCCTCGAACGCCTGGGCAACTTCCACCGCTGGTACTTCCACGACACCGACGACACCCTCGACCAATGGGCCCACGAACTCAGCCCGCACCTGGACCTACTCCCGCGATACCGGCCGGACCAGGTGCACCTGATCGAGGAACAGGTGTAGAGGCGCAGCGGGCAGCAGATGATGGAGCCAGCGCGGTCAGAACGCTCTGGAACACTGCCGCACATGACCCTGAACGATCACGACCTGCGGAACGCGCACGACCGCATCAACGCCTGGCTCGCGGGCCACCACCAGCACGCCCCCGTACGGCCAGTCGCCGCACCGGAGCCACTCCGGGCACTCGAGGCGGACCTCGGGACCACGCTGCCAGCCGACATACATCGGTGGTGGACCATGGCTGGAGTCAGCGCCGACTTCTGGATCCCCGGATCGTTCGCTCCCGTGGCCCTAGACGAGGCCCTGGAGACCCGGGAGATCTGGCTACTGGTCCCCGAGCAGGAAGGGATCACCCTCGACGCCGGCGGCCACCCCGAGCCCCGTTTCCACCCCTCTTTCCTGCCGATCGCGATGGATCCCGGCGGCGACGGACTCATCATCGACCTGCGGTCCGGGGACTCCCAGGGCGCGGTCTTCCACTGGGACCACGAGACCTGGAACCTCGGACTCCCCCTATGGGAATCCGTCGCCTCCATGCTCCAGGACACCGCCAACGCTCTCGAAACAGGCACACCAGCCCTCCTCCAGCACGCCGCCCACGGCGGCCACGAACACCCCTGCATCGCCGTGGTCGACGACACCGGCGAACTGAGCTGGCAGGCAACCGCACCCTGACCACGCCTGTGCCTTCGAGGTCCGAAGGCGGTGGCAACCCCAGGCCGCGCTGGACCGACACTGCCCGCCGGCAACCTCCAAGCCCGCCCCATCGCACACACAGGAACCAGGGCAGAAGGGAGCGGGGCCGCAGCCGTACCACGGCGGAGAGATGGGGCGGGCGGGTGCGGGCGGGCGGCACCCGAACGGGGGGGGGGTGGGGC
>NZ_BBPM01000088.1:12890-15736 GCF_000787775.1 Streptacidiphilus carbonis
GGGGGCGGGCGGGTGCGGGCGGGCGGCACCCGAACGGTGGTGGGGTGGGGCGGAGCCGGTCGCGGCGCGAACAAAATTCGCCGAAGGCGACGGGCCAGCCGCTGGGCAGTGCAGCCGGATCGCCCCTCGGGTGTCCGGGCTGTGCAGCACAATGAGTCGCATGACAAGACTTCGCATCGCGCTCGCCAACCTCGAAATTCCCAAGAATCCAGAAGACTCCGTGGTGCGAGCCGAGCGCGCGGTCAGAGCCGCTGCTGCTGCCGACGCGCATATCGTGTGCTTCCCGGAAGCGTACGTGCCGGGCTACCCATGGCCGCCGCAATCACGTAAGGCCGTGAGCGCCAACTTCTTGGAAGCTGCGCACGAGCGCATCGCCCAGGCTGCGCGGGAGAGCCACATCTACGTGGTGCTCGGTACGGAGCGGTACGTTTCCGACAAGCCACGTCTGACCACGCTCGTACTTCGACCCGACGGCGATCGAGCGGGTTATCAGGACAAAGTGCAGCTCGACCCAGCAGAAGATTCCATATACGAGGCGGGCAGCGATCGCCGAATATTCGAAGTCGACGGATTCCGCTTCGGCATCGTGATTTGCCACGAGGGATTTCGCTATCCGGAGACGGTACGCTGGGCCGTTCGCAATGGCGCCCAGTTGGTGTTCCACCCGCACTATAACGAAGCAGAGCCCGGCTCGTTTCAGCCAACCGAATTCGCCGACCCGAGAAACTCCTTCCACGAGAAGGCATTTCTATGTCGAGCCGCCGAGAACAATTGTTACGTCGCCGCCGTCAACTGCGCGAGCCCGGGATCACCCACGACATCCGCCGTAGTGCGGCCGGACGGCATGCTGCTCAGCCATCAACCTTACGGAAGGCCCGGGCTGCTGGTCTGCGACATCGATCCCGCCGACGCAACGCCGCTGCTCGCGCAACGCCTGAAAGCTTGTTCTTGAGTTGTCGAACAGGGTTCGGTTGAGTCGTTCGACCTTTCCCTTTGACTGGGGTCAGTGCCGCACGGCCCACAGATATGGACACCTCGATGAAGGGGGCCTCCGAGGCAGCTGAACCAGCCTGGCGGGGAACGATCACACACCTCACGAGAAACGACCTGCAAAGCGCCGAGACGGTCCTTACGGGTGCGAGTGGGGAGCGTCAACGATGCACGCCTTGACCGGGCCGTTCCGGTAGCGCCACAACGGTCACGCGCATGGGAGCCGAGCAGCCGCAGCGCGGAGAGCAACCCATAGATGACGTAGCTGGCGTCGGCCCATGCGAACTCGATCCCCTCCTCCGTCAGAACCCGCGAGCTGATGCGCATGGCGAATGTACCGGAGCCGTCCCGGTGCAACTCGCGGTGGTGATACCGATACCCGTTTGCCTGTCGGCTGTGAGCGATGATGCGCCGGGCTCCGACCTTTACCTCCAGCAGATCGGTCTCCGCCAGGAGGGTGGGCCCGGCCTGCAACTCGTTTTTGTACTGGTCGAAAGAAGTACGGGTGATCTGCATGTCACCGGCAGCTTCCGGGACCAGGGACACCAGCAGGTGGGCCAAGTTTTGGGGCGGAAGCGCGGCAAGCAACTCTCTTTCGACGTCGTCCAGACGTTGGTCGCGCTCAGCGGCTGCCCGGAAGCGCCGGTAGTAGGCCGTGGCCACCTCGGTCTCGGTCATCCAGTCAGTCTTGCTGACCATCCGGTCGTTTGGGGCGTATGTTGCCCACTAGCCTTTGAGTATGATGTTTCGATCGCGGCGCTTGGAAGCTACCGGTAGTTCGTTAAGCCCGGCGGTAGAGATCAAGGGGTATGCCGGCGGTGACGGCGTCGAGGAGGGCTTGGAGTTCGGCGGGTGGGTCGCTGTCCGTCCAGGCTCGCCACCAGCGGTGCAGGGTGATGGCGGGGGTGAGCCAGGCGCGGGTGGCGCGTAATGCCTTGGGCCAGCAGGGAGGTTGGGGCTGGTGGGGTGTGGGATCGCCCCCTCTCTGGGCGATCGTCGGGGCAGGGGTCCGGCGCGGTGGCGTCCAGTGGTCCGGGTGGGGCGAACCACTGGTCCCAGCAGAAGGAGAAAGCGCAGTTCACCAGGGTCTGGTGGTGGCGGATGGCGTGGTCGGAGCGGACCTGGAAGTGGGCCCAGCCGAGTTCGTCCTTGATCTGTTTGTAGGTCTGTTCGATCCACGGGCGCAGTCCGTAGATCTGGACGATCTCGGCGAGGTCGGCGGGCGGGTAGGTGCTGCTGGCGGCGTGTGGGGCGTCGGGGTGGGGGAGGTTGGTGGCGAGGTACCAGGTGGCCTTGTCCGGCAGGGTGGCCGGGTCGGTGGTGGCCACGACCAGGCGGCATGGGCCCAGTGGTTGCCAGCCGCCAAGGCGCGCGTCGGCGGCCCACCAGGTCTCGGTGTGTCCGTCGCGGAAGTGCCGCTCCACTGGTGTCCAGTCGCCGGGGTGGTCGGGATCTGTCCAGGTCAGGGCGTGGGCGGCGTCGATGGGGGTGTGTGGCTGGTCGGCGCGGGCCCAGGTGCCGCGGTGCGGCTTGAGGTGGACCACATAGGCGAGTTGGGCTTCGCGCAGCGCCAGGTACCAGTCGTCGCCGACGCTGTAGGCGCTGTCGGCCACCACGGCCCGGCAGGCGAAGCCCGCCGCCCGGCCCTGGGCCGCGAGCGCCGCGGAGATCTGCGGTTTGGTCCGGAAAGCGGGGTCGGTGCGGCCGTGGGCGAAGTGGTGGGCGGGGTGTAGGGCTGGGCGTGCAGCGGGTAGTACACCCGGCCGTCGGTCCACACCGTGGTCACGGTGACCACGCCGTTGTCGGTCTTGCCCAACCGGCCCAGCCACTGACGGCCCACATGCGCGGTGGCCGTG
>NZ_BBPM01000088.1:16170-22846 GCF_000787775.1 Streptacidiphilus carbonis
GCGGCGAAATATCCCTTCCCTCCGCTCTACGACGAGCCTGACCTAACGTCAACCCGCGCTACCGCCGGGTTTAACGAACTACCGGTACCCCCGCGTCGACCACTGCACATACCAACTCGGCGCCTGACCAACGATCTCACTCAGACCCTGTTTTCGTTCCGATCTTGCGTGGTGTTGGTCGAACAGGGGTCTCGTTCGGGTGATCGCGGCGGGTGCCGGGCATGAAAGCAGGGCCTCTTGGTGGTTCGTTAGGTGTCTACGCCAACAAGCGATCCAGGAGGCCCTGCTGTCGCAGTCTTTCGCCCTGGCTGCGGCCGGGGTCCACTTCGTTCACTCCGTCGTGTGACTGTCTCGCGCACCGGTTCGGGAACGCCGCGGACAACGGCACGCGCGAGCGGCGCTATCCCACCGACATGACGGACGCGCAGTGGGCCGCGGTCCGCCTGCTGATGCCGGTGCCGGGCTGGCTGCAGGGACGCGGAGGCCAGCCCGGGAGGCGTACTGCCACCGGGCGCTGTTGGACGCGGTCCACTACCTGGTCGGCGAAAGACTGCGACAACAGGGCCTCCTGGATCGCTTGTTGGCGTAGACACCTAACGAACCACCAAGAGGCCCTGCTTGATTGCCCGGCATCCGCCGCGATCACCCGAACGAGACCCCTGTTCGACCAACACCACTCAAGATCGGAACGAAAACAGGGTCTAAGGATCACCGGCTCGCGGTGCCATGGGTGGTACCGCAGGCTTGCTCAAGAGGCGGTGATCGCAATGGAGTTGGCGCACATGACGCTGTTGGTGAAGCCGTCGATGTGGAGGTACTCGAGCAGTTTTAGGGGGTTGTATTTGAAGTACGTGCAGGTTCCGAAGTTAGCGCGCCCATCGCTGGTCTGGATCCAGCCGTAGTTGTTGTAGGTGGAGATGTACGTCACGTACCACCCGATCCAGCCGGTCGTGCCGGTGTAGCCGAACGCAGTGCAGTTCCCTGCCGAATTCCACACCTCCACGCCCCATCCCCCTGTGCAAGGCTCCGAATAGATGTCCGGGCTGACACGGGCCCGCGCCGGGGCCAAGGTGGCGTGCCACCCCTTGGGCAGCTTCGTGTTCAAGGCCGCGACGTCGGCTGCCGTGTACTCAACGACAGTCGGTGCGACTGCGGCCGAGGACGTGACCTTCGAGGATGCGGGGGCAGCAGTAGCACTGCCCGCCGCGCCGAGCGTGCTCGCTGCGAGCGCCGCGGCGACGATCGCCAAACGCTTCGATCTCTGCATGGTGGATTCCCTCCAAGACCCTGAATTCGATGTCTGCCGAGTGGGCACGGGTCGTCCTCCGCGCCCAGGTGAAGCGCCGCGCTCACGGTGTCGGCCGCTCGACCGCGGGCCTGCCCGGCACGTCGCTCCCGCCTGAGAGCGCTTGTCTTGATTCCAGCACCGCTGAACCGCGAGGTCCCGTTTTCCGTACGAATCCGTACACTCGTCAGGCCTGCACTAGTGTGCTGCGCCGGAAAAGGATGATCTAAGTCTGTATGCTGTTTTTATGTCGCGTCGGGGTCCTCGTGCTGTCGAAGTCGTGCTGTCCGCCGGGGAGCGCGCAGAGTTGGTGCGCTGGGCGGGTGGTGAGGTGTCGGCCCGTGTGGCGGAGCGGGCACGGATCATTCTGGCCTGTGCGGACGGGGCGTCAAATACCGGTGCGGCAGCGGACTGCGGAGTGTCCGTGGAGACGGTGCGCACGTGGCGTTCGCGGTTCGTGGCCCGACGGTTGGCGGGTCTGCGGGATCAGCCGCGGCCGGGCCGGCGCATGCCGGACCTAGTGCTCAGTGATGCCGAGCGCGCGGAGTTGACGCGCTGGACGCGGCGGGCGAAGACCGCGCAGTTCCTGGCACTGCGGGCGAGGATCTTGCTGCGGTGCGCCGAGGGCGGGACGAACAAGCAGGTTGCCACGGATCTGGGCATCGCCCACGCGACGGTGAACCGCTGGCGCTCACGCTTCGTTGCCCTGCGTCTGGACGGGCTGACGGATGAACCGCGGCCCGGCCGGCCGCCCTCGATCCTCCTGGACCGGGTCGAGGACATCGTGGTGGCGACGTTGGAGTCCACTCCGGGCAGGGATACGCACTGGTCGCGGGCCTCGATGGCCCAGCACTCGGGCCTGTCGAAGTCCACCATCGGGCGGATCTGGAAGAAGTTCGATCTCAAGCCGCACCTCCAGGACGCCTTCAAGCTCTCGGTGCAGGCCGTATCTCTAGGGCTTGACGTTCTCGCAGGTCGGGGCAGGTACTGAATCCGACCGCCATCTGGCCGCCGGGCCGTGCCTGGCCGATCAAGACGGGAGCCACGATAGAGGGGCGGTGCCCCGCCGGACACAAGACGCGTCAACTTGCCCATGCTGATGCCATTTTGGGAAGTCGGGCTTCACTGGATTGCTGGAGTCTTGGCGCACATCGCCGCCTCTCTGACCTGGGCGTTTCTCTATGCCTAGAGAAACGCCTCATCAGGCCCCTCGGGTGCCTTTCCGCAGGTCAGGGGACCTATCGTTGCTCTAGGCGCGGCGAATTGCGCGGAACGCAGGTGTGCGTTTCCCGTTGTTTTGCGCCGCTTGGGCCGGCCTTGCGCGAAGCAGCACGACCAGGCTGCCCGGTCGGTCGGGTTGAGTCCCGTTGCTTGCACGATTTCGCACACCCCGCGCTAGTCTCGGGTTGGAAGGGGCACGACTTCGCGGGGGGCGTCGTGGGTGAGCAGCGCGGGACCGTTCCGGATCCGGACGGGACCCAGGATCTGGCCGAGTTCGTGGGTCTGTTGGGTGAGTTGCGGGCGTGGGCAGGGATGCCCTCGTACCGGGTGCTGGCCAAGCGAGTCGGGGCGCTGATACGGCCGCCTCGGGCGGTCCCACCGTCCACGCTCGTAAACGCCTTCAAGACCGGGCGCCGGCGCCTGGACCTGGATCTGTTGATCGCGATCGTCCGGGCACTGGGATTGGACGAGGCCGAGGTAGCGCAATGGCGCCAGGCGTACCTGCGCATTCAGATGGAGGCGATGGCCGGCGGCCCAGCGGGGGTGTTTCGGCAGCTCCCCGGCGATCTCCTCCTCTTCACGGGCCGTGAAGAGGAGCTTCGAGCCCTTTTCGCAGCGGTCGGCGAGGGTTCGGGGTCGGCACGGACGGTGGTGGTCTCGGCGATCGAGGGCATGGCAGGCATCGGGAAAACCCGCCTCGCCGTCCGCGCGGCACACGAACTGGTACGTGCGGGCCGCTTCAGCGACGTGCAGCTGTTCGTGAACCTGCGCGGTTTTGATCCAGATCACCCTCCGGCAGATCCGGCCGCGGTGCTGGACGCTTTCCTGAGGCAGTTGGGTGTTCCCGCTCAGGCGATCCCGGACAGTCTCGACGACCGCTCGGCGATGTTCCGGAACCGTGTGCACGGCATGGACGCGCTGATCGTGCTGGACAATGCCGCTGACGAGGACCAGGTCAGGGACCTGATACCGGCGAGCCCGTCGTGCCTGGTATTGATCACCAGCCGTCGGAGCCTGACCGGGCTGGCCGACGCCGTCGTGTGCCAGCTCGGAGTGTTCCGCGAGGACGAAGCGCTGGACCTGCTTGCTCGGATCGTCGGCAAGGCCCGGACGATGGCCGAGCCGCAGGCTGCCGCGGCAGTTGTCAGGTTGTGCGGCTACCTGCCGCTTGCCGTGGCGCTGGCAGGCGGCCAACTGCGGAGGCGTTCCACCTGGCGGCTCGCCGACCTCGTCGACCGGCTGGCCTCCGCCGGCCTCGACGCGGTGGAGTCGACCGGCGCCGGCGGCGCAAGCAGGCAAGGCGTCCGAACCCTGTTCAGCCTGTCCGTACGCGTGCTTCCGCAAGCCGCTCAGCGTGTGTTCTGCTGGGCGGCGCTGTTCCCTGGCTCGAGCTTCACCGCCGCGGCCATGGCTGCGGCTGCCGACCTGGCGCCAGAGGAGGCCGAAACCATACTGGAGCGCCTCGTGGACGAGTACCTCCTGGAGCACAATGGCGCTGGGCGGTACGAACTGCATGACCTCCTGCGCCTGTTCGCCATGGAGTTCACCGAAGCGATCGACGGTGGCCCTTCCGGTGACAGCAAGCGGGCCGCAGAACACCGACTAGGTACGTACTACCTGGCGGCTACGGCAGCGGCAATGGATGTGCTGTTTCCAGACGCGAAACATCGACGAATCGAGATGGCTCAGACGGTGACACCAGCGCCGGCGTTCATCGGGACAGCTGAAGCGCATTCCTGGCTTGATGCCGAGCACCGCAATATCATCGGCCTCGCCGTCGTCGGCATAGCCGATCCGGTGCCGATGTCGATCTTGTTGTGGGAGTACCTGAAGAACACGAGCCGACTCGCCGATTCGGTGAAGCTCAACGAGGCGGCACTGGAAACACTCCCCGCGGACGATGCACAACGGCGGGCACAGATCCTCAACCAGCTCGGCATCGCCCGGGAATGCCTGGGCCACTACACCGACTCGCTCAACCATCTCGAAAGGGCCGCGGAGATCTACAGCGAGATCGGCGACCACCGGGGGGTGTCGGTAGCGCTGTCGAACGTAGCAGTCCTCCACTGTGACCACGGCGACATCGCCGCAGCGCTGAAGGCATCCCACCAGGCACTTGCCCTCACCCGACAGCTCGGCGACGGCTGGCTAGAAGGGATCGTTCTGGGGAACACGGGCGGAATCCTCATCCAACTAGGCCGACACGCCGAAGCGATCGACGTGCTGGAAGAGGCAGTCACCATCGCCCAGGAGAACGGCAACAGCAGCGGCCATGCCAGTGCGCTCGGCCACCTGGGCCAGGCCCACCTCTACCGCGGTGATTTCACTCGTGCGCTCACGGTTCTCACCGAAGCACTCGAGTTGTGCCGGACGCACAAGAAGCGCAATAACGAAGGAGAGAACCTTGTACTGATAGGCCGGGCTTACGCCCAGTCCGGAAACCCCGAGCGCGGCCTGGCAACGATCCAGCAAGGTCTCGAGATCGCCAAGGACAACGGTCCTCACTACGAAGCCGCCGCTCTGACAGCGCTCGGCGACACCTATCGGCAAGTCGGCGACACCGAACGCGCAGGCGACCACTATCGAAACGCGCTCGCCATTCTCGACAGGTTTCGCATCCGCCACGACAGTCCGCTCCGCAAGGATCTGGAGGCAGGCATGTCCGCCCTACCGACGACACCCTGACCTTCGAAGGGCTCTCCCACGGATCGCCCCATCAGCCCCCGTCGCGCGCGTACATGTCGCGGCACCGCAGCCCGCGGTGCATCTGCTCCAGCGCACAGAAGACGGCGCACCTCCCTCTCCGACACCTGGTAGCACCGGGCGAGCCTTGGGAGCTTGGGAGGTGCCGGACGATCTCCGCCGGCACGTGGGCAGCGATACAGGGAATGGACCGGCCAGTGCCAACGAGCCCCATGGCCACGCGGCCCGCAAGGCGGGCGGCGAGCACGGTGTAGAAGCGAAGGCGACCTCAGCGTTGCTGACCCACCCCGACGAGCACACCGAGCAGAACAAGCTGCAGCCCAAGGAACTGCGCGAACGCTGCCCAGAACTCGACACAGCGGTAGGGCTGGGCCTGGAGCTGGTGCCGGCGAAGATCGAGGGCGTGCGGTCCAGGGCGCGGCGGCTGGCCGAGCGGGGGTGGCTGAGTGCCGCGAGGCCCCTCAATCGCGGCCAGGAACGCCAACACCAGCATGGCCATGGTGACATGGCGATGCCAGGCGTCGTATGTGCGTTATCCCGTTCGCCCGGCGCGGCGAACTCGCGGTCCCGGACGGCTGAATCGGCCGCGCCGACCGGCATCCGGCGAACGATCTGGACCACGGGGCTGTGCCGTGGCCACAGCAAGGGCCTCCCACCACCCCGTGATCAAGATCTGGCCCTGTAGTACCAGACCCTAATAGATTTCCGGACCCCAGGCGTAAGAGTGGGTGAGGGGGTCGTAGACCTCGACCTGGAGATAGTGCACGCCGTCGGCGTGGTACATGGTGGGTGCGAGGGTGGGGACGCGGTAGAAGCCCGTCTGGGTCCAGCCGCCGGTTGTTTTGTTGGTCTGCCACAGGTCGACCTCACACCCGGGCGCGCCGGTCACCCAACCGTAGGCCCAGTGGGCGCCGGCGGGGTTGATGTAGCCGTGGCAGTTGTCGGTGTAGACGTCTCCGCCGATGCCTTCCGCGAAGGCGTCGCCGGTGGACAGCAGGAGGCCACCGGCTGCGACCGCGCCGATGACGGCGGCTGTGATGCCGCGCCGCTTGAAGACGCCTGACGCGCGGGTTCCCTGGCGTGACTGTGACATGTGCTTCATGTCTCTCCTTGGGACTCATGGTGGTCACGGGCCCAGCGCAGCGGTCGGCGTGGGTCAGAGGGCTGACTACTGGGGGCCGACGTGCGCTGGGCGGCACGACCAGGCTGCTCGGGACGGCCTGATGATGTCGACTTTCCTGCACGAATTCGCACACCCCTCTCATAGACTCGAGCAATGCTCAAGACCTAATAGCAGCGCACGGTGATGGGTGACCCCTACCGGTAGTTCGTTAAACCCGGCGGTAGCGGGGGTTGACGTTAGCCTCGATTTTTCATGACGGTCCGTCGGCGTGCTCGGCGGGCCGTTTCGGCTTGTGCGGGTAGGGCTGGGTAGGACGAGGGCCCGACTGTCGCGTCGGGTCTACG
>NZ_BBPM01000087.1:0-987 GCF_000787775.1 Streptacidiphilus carbonis
CCACCCCACCGCGCCGCAGGCAAACCCGCTCACCCGCATCCGCCAAGCCGCCCACCGCAAGGGCCAGCCCCCCCGAACCGCCCTGGCGGTAACCCTCGCCGCCCTGTCCCTCCTCAGCGCCACCGCCCTCCTGGGCACCTCCGGCTGGCTGATCGACCGCGCCTCCCAGCAGCCCCCGATCCTCTACCTGATGGTGGCCATGACCGCGGTCCGCACCTTCGGCATCTCCCGCGGCGTGCTCCGCTACGCCGAACGCCTCGTGAGCCACGACAACGTGCTCCGCTCCCTCGGAGAGCTCCGCACCACCGTCTACACCCGCCTGGAACGCCTCAGCCCCAACGGCGCCGACGGGCGCCTCCGCGGCGACCTGCTCTCCCGCATGGTCACCGACGTCGACGCCGTCCAGGACTACGTCCTCCGCTTCCGCCTCCCCGCCGCAGCGGCCGCTCTCTCCGGCGTGGCCACCGCAGTCGCCCTCGCCCTGGTCCTCCCCCTCGCGGGAGCGCTCCTCGCCGCAGGCCTGCTCCTCGCGGGCATCGCAGTCCCGGCCCTGACCGTCCGCATCTCCTCCCGAGCCGAGAAACTGCACGCCCCCGCCAAGGGAAGACTCGCCGCCCAGACGATCGACCTCCTCGACGGCACCGCCGAACTCACCGTCAGCGGCGCGCTCCCCCGCCGCCTGGACGAGATCGGAGCCACCGACGCCCATCTCACCGCCCTCGCCCGCCGCTCCGCAGCCGGCGCCGGCGTCGGCACCGGCCTCACCACCGCGCTGACCGGCCTCACCGCCACCGCCTGCGCTGCCGCAGGCGTGGCCGCCGTGTCCTCCGGAACCCTCCAGGGCGTCTGGCTGGCCGTGGTGGTCCTGACTCCGCTGGCCGCCTTCGAGGCCGTCACCGGCCTCCCCGTGGCCGCCCAGATCCGCCGCCGCAGCGCCCGGTCCGCCGCCCGCGTCCTGGAACTCGTCGACGCCCCCGACCCCACCAC
>NZ_BBPM01000087.1:1476-16899 GCF_000787775.1 Streptacidiphilus carbonis
GCCCCCCCCCCCCCCCCCCCCGCCCCGCCGTACCAGCCGCCGTCCCCTCCACCCCCTTCCCCCTCCGCGCCACCGACCTCACCGCCGCGTGGCCCGGACAGCAACAGCCCGCCCTGACCGACCTCACCCTCGACCTCCCCGAGAACCACCGCATCGCGGTCGTGGGCCCCAGCGGCTCCGGCAAGACCACCCTCGCCCACGTCCTGCTCCGCTTCCTGGACCCGGCGTCCGGCACCGTCACCCTCAACGGCACCGACACCACCGCCATCCCCGGTGACGACGTCCGTACCGCCGTGGGCATCTGCGCCCAGGACGCCCACATCTTCGACAGCTCGCTCCGCGAGAACCTCCGCCTCGCCCGCCCCGACTGCACCGAGGAGGACCTCTGGCGGGCCCTGACCGCAGCCCGCCTCGCCGACTGGATCCGCGACGACCTACCCGAGGGACTCGACACCATGGTGGGGGAGCACGGCACCCGCCTCTCCGGCGGCCAGCGCCAGCGCCTCGCCCTGGCCCGGGCCCTGCTCGCGGACTTCCCGGTGCTGCTCCTGGACGAGCCCGCCGAGCACCTGGACCTCGCCACCGCCGACGCCCTCACCGCGGACCTGCTGGCCGCAACCGAGGGCCGGACCACCCTGCTGATCACCCATCGGCTGACCGGCCTGGACGCCGTCGACGAGATCCTGGTCCTGGACCACGGCCGCATCGTCCAACGCGGCACCTGGTCCGAGCTGACCGCCGCCGACGGGCCGTTCCGCCGCAGCTGGGAACGCGAGCGCGAAACAGAGGCCCTCCGCCAGGACGACTCCCTCCTGGTCTAATGGTCTAACCCCACTACCACCCCAAACCGTCCCAAAATACCCTGACCCCATGACGCACCTCCCGCCCGCGCTGGGCCTGGACGCCCTGGTCACCGAGGTGTCCGAACGGCTGCACGCCGTCGCGGCCGTCAACGACCGGATGCGGGAGCTGCTGGAGGCCGTGGTCGCGGTCAGCTCGGGCCTGAACCTGCACGCCACCCTCCGGCGCATCGCAGCCGCAGCGGCGGACCTCGCGGATGCGCAGTACGCCGCCGTCGGCGTCCTCGCACCGCACGCCACCGGTCTGGTCGACTTCATCCAGGTCGGCCTGACCGACGAGGCGGCTGCCCGGATCGGCCACTACCCCGAAGGCCGGGGCCTGCTGGGCGCGATCATCGACGACCCCAGGCCGCTCCGCCTGGAGGACCTCACCGCCGACCCCCGCTCGGTCGGCGTCCCTTCGAACCACCCGCCGATGCACTCCTTCCTCAGCGTCCCGATCCGGGTCCGCGACGAGGTCTTCGGCAACCTCTACGTCACCGAGAAGCACGCCGCGGCCGAAGGCCGCGCCGCCGCCTTCAGCGCCGAGGACCAGCAGGTCATGGAGGCCCTGGCGGCCGCTGCGGGGGTCGCCATCGCCAACGCCCGCCTCTATGAGGAGGGCCGGCTGCGCGAGCGCTGGATCGCCGGGGCCGGCGAGGTCACCACCGTCCTGCTGACCTCGGAGGACGCCCACGCCGCCCTCACCATCGCCGCCGAACAGGTCCGCGACCTGGCCGCCGCCGCCCTGGGCATGATCCTGCTGCCCACCGGCGACGGCGGCCTCCGGGTCTCGCACGCCGCAGGCGAGGCCGCAGACTTCGTGGTGGGGGAGCACGTCCCGGCCAATGACCAGGTGGCCCTGCTGATGGCGGGTCAGAACGTGATCATCGACGACCTGGGCAGCGACCCCCGGGTCTCCTCCAGGATCGCCAAGGTGTTCGGCCCCAGCATGGCCCTGCCGATGACCAGCGCCGGGCGCATCCTCGGCGCCGTCGCCGTCTGGCGCCGGGCCGGCAGCCCGCCCTTCACCGCCGACGAGGTGCAACTCGCCGGCGCGTTCGCCGGCCAGGCGGCCCTCGCGCTGCGGCTGGCCGAGGGCCAGCAGGACCAGCAGCGGCTCGCCGTCTACCAGGACCGCGACCGGATCGCCCGCGACCTGCACGACCTGGTCATCCAGCGGCTCTTCGCCACCGGCATGATGCTGGAGAGCGCGGCCCGCAAGGCCCGGGTCCCCGAGGTGCAGGTGCGGATCGGCAAGGCGGTGGACGAGCTGGACGCCACCATCCAGGAGGTCCGCACCACCATCTACGCCCTCCAGCACGACGACACGCCCGCCGACTCCGACCTGCGCAGCCGCATCCTCCGCGAGGCCACCCAGGCGGCCGGGCCGCTGGGCTTCAAACCCGCCGTCGGCTTCGTCGGCCCGGTGGAGACGATGGTCAGCGAGCGGATCGGACGCCAGCTCATCGCCGCACTGCGGGAGGCCCTCTCCAACGCGGCCAGGCACGCCCGCGCCGACACCGTGGCGGTGACCGTCGACACCACCGCCCACATCGACGACGAGGGCCGCCTCACCAGCTCCCGCGACACCCTGGAACTGGCCCAGGGCAGCGGCGACCTCTCGGCCGCCCTGCGCGAGGCGGGGGCGGGCCGTCCGGCCGTACTGCTCACCGTCCTGGACGACGGCGTCGGCATCCCCGAGGGCGGGCGCCGCAGCGGACTGCGGAACCTCGCCGACCGCGCCGCGGCGCTCGGCGGCGCGGCCTGGCACCAGTCCGGACCGGACGACATGGGCACCCTGCTCTCGTGGACGGCGCCGTTGTAGCGCGGCTGCAGCGCCGCCGTAGCGTGTGGCGCACGGGCCCGGTGAGTCGCACGGGATTGCTACCCGGCGCACGGCTGGCTGACAGGACCTCATGGTGGGCTGATGTTTCGTCCGCATAAGCAAATGAGGAGCCCACAGCGATGACCACTGCCCTGAGTAGCACCCTCAAGCGCCGGGTCGCCCCGGCGGCTGCGATTCTGCTGGCGGGTGGCCTGGCGCTGACCGCGTGCGGTTCGAGCTCCTCCTCCTCGTCCTCGTCCTCGAACACCACCACCAGCAACGCCAGTTGCAGCCGCCCCTCGGGCATGCCCTCCGGCGGTACCCGCGCTTCGGGGATGCCCTCGGGCGGTGCCAGGCCCTCCGGGATGCCGTCCGGTGCGGCGATGTCGGGCGGGGCCCGGCCCTCGGGGATGCCGTCGGGTGCGCGGCCCTCCGGGAGCGCGGGGGCCGGCGGCGGCGGTCAGGGCGGCGGCTGCGGTGGATTCGGCGGCGGTCAGGGGGGCCAGGGCGGAGCCCCCAGCGGAGCCCCCTCCGGGAACTAGCCGGATTTTGGCCGCGGCCGCAGCCGGTCGTCCGCGCAGTTCCCCGCGCCCCCAACGGCGCTGCAACCGACCCACCGTGGGTCAGTTGCCATTGCCCAGGGGCGCGGGGAACTGCGCGACCAGCCTCCTACGGTCCGCAGTCACATCTCCTGCCGCACCAACTGCTCGATGACTACGGCGACCCCGTCCTCGTCATGGTTCAGAGCCCGGAGTGCACAGCTGGCCAGCACCGCGGGGTGCGCATTCGCCATGGCGTACCCCCGGCCGGCCCAGGCCAGCATCGGCAGGTCGTTCTGCATGTCGCCGAAGGCCACCACCTCCTCGGCGGCGATCCCCTGCTCGCCGCACCAGTGGGCGAGCGCCGTCGCCTTGGTGACGCCCGCCGCGCCGATCTCCAGCAGCGGGCTGGAGCGGGTGATCTCCGCCAACCCGCCCGCCGCGCCGCACGCCCGCCGCAGCATCTCGTCCGGCTCCAGCTCCGGCACCTGCGCCAGCACCTTGAAGACGGTGAGGCCCTCAGGACCCGCCAACAGCTCCTCGGCGGAGCAGACCCGGTCCGCGGGGGACCAGTCCAGCATCGACCGGTAGGCGGGCTCATGGGCGAACCCGCCCGGGTACTCGAAGGCGAAGGCCACCCCCGGCAGCTCCGTGCGCAGCGCGGTCACCACGGCCTGCGAGTCCTCGGGCCGCAGTGGTGCCGTCTCCACCAGCTCCTTGCGCCGGACGTCGTACACGGCAGCGCCGTTGGAGCAGATGGCGACGCCGTGACGGCCGGTGTGCTCGGCCAGCGACTCCAGCCAGCGCGGCGGTCGGCCGGTGACGAACACGATGGAGATGCCGGACTCCTCGGCCAGCGCCAGCGCGGCCTGGGTCCGTGCGGACACGGTTCCGTCGCTGCGCAGCAGAGTGCCGTCGAGGTCGGTGGCGATCAGGCGGGTGCGCGGGGCAGGGGAGGCTGTCACCTCCCCATCTTCGCTCAGGCCGGCCGGTTCAACGCCGGTGGGCCGCACCCCGGCGGGATGCGGCCCTCGGCTCGACGGTGACCAACCGGTCAGTCCGCGATCGGGAGCGGGATCTCCGCCACCTCCTCGCCCCGCCGGAACCCCGACCGCACGGACTCCGACCGCACGGACCCCGACCGCACGGACCCCGACTCCTCGGAGTCCGGCCCTTCGGCCTCCGGGTCCTCGATCACCGCCGGAACTCCGCGCAGGGCGTACAGCGACGCCACCGCGCCGACCGCGAGGATGCACGCACCGATCAGGGTGCTGATGTGGATCCCGTGGACGAATGCGTTCTGTGCGGTGCTGACCAGCGCCGGACCCTGCGGCGCCGGCAGCGCGGCGCCGGTGGCCATCGCACCGCCGACGCTCTGGTGCGCGGCGGCCACCGCCTGCTCCGGCAGCCCGGCCGGCAGGTGCAGCCCGCCGCGGTACGCGCCGGCCAGGACGCTGCCGAGCACGGCGATCCCCAGACCGCCGCCGAGCTCCATCGCGGTCTCGCCGATCGCCGCGGCCGCACCGGCGCGCTCCTTGGGGGCGGTGGCCAGCATGGTGTCCTGGGTGACGCCGAAGATGAAGCCCATCCCGATGCCGTTGACGACCACGATCGGGGCGATCACCCAGTACGCGGTGGACACGCCGATGCTGCTGAGGCCGACCATGCTGACCGTCATCAGCCCCAGTCCGATCGCGGTGGTCCGGGCCCGGCCGACCCCGGCGATCATCGCCGCGCTGCTCGGCCCGCCGATCATCGCCCCGACCGGACCGGCCAGCAGCGCCAGTCCCGCCGACAGCGGGGACCAGCCCCGCACATCCTGGAAGTACTGCGAGAAGGCCAGCGACAGCGCCGAGACCGAGACGATGGTGACCAGGTTGGCGCCGACCGAGCCGGCGAAGGCCCGCTCCCGGAGCAGCGGCAGGTCGATCAGCGGGTTGGCGATCCGGGACTGCCGCAGCACGAACACGGTCAGCACCAGGACACCGCCGACCCCGGCGACCAGCACGGGGAGCGACTCGAAGCCGTCGTGCGCACCGGTCTGCACCGCGTACACCGCACCGAACAGGCCGACGACCGACAGCAGCAGGCTGGGCCAGTCCATCCGCCCGGGGGCGGGGTCGCGCGACTCGACCAGCAGCACCGAGCCCGCGCCGATCAGCAGCACCAGCACCGGCACATTGATCAGGAAGACCGAACCCCACCAGAAGTGGTTCAGCAGCGCGCCGCCGACCACCGGACCGACCGCGAAGCCCATGGCGCCGACCCCGCCGGAGATCCCCATCGCGAGGGTGCGCTCCTTGGCGACGGTGAAGGTGGAGCGGATCAGCGAGGCCGTGGACGGCATCAAGGTCGCACCGGCGATGCCCTGCAGCACCCGCGCCACGATCAGCAGGTCCGGGTTGCCGGAGTAGGCCGCCAGCAGCGAGGCAAGACCGAAGCAGCCCGCCCCCACCAGCAGCAGCTTCTTGCGCCCGATCCGGTCGCCGAGACCGCCCATCACCACCAGCAGGCTGGCCAGCGCGAAGCTGTAGGCGTCGGCGATCCACAGGATCTGGGTGGAGGAGGGGTTCAGCTCCCGCACCAGGTCCGGGATGGCGAGGTTGAGGACGGTGTTGTCGATTCCCAGGAGCAGCCCGGCCACCGTGCAGATGGCCAGCGTGCCCCACTTACGAGCCGCGGAGATGTTCGTCGAGGAGGTCATGCCCCAACATTCGGGGCCCCCGCTGACCACCCCCTGGCCAACCGCTGACCGACCCCTGACCAGCCCACTGACCAACCCACTGACCGCGACCACGCGACCAGAGCGGGGCGCGGGGAACTGCGCGAGAAGCCCCCGCCGACGGGAACGCCTCCGCCGACGATCACCCCCCACCCCCCTGAGCCGCCGAGGTCAACACGCGTACAGCCGCCTCGACGGACCCCGCTCCCCCGCGCAGCACCCGACCCGCCTCCAACACGGCGTCAGCCCCGTGCCCCTCCGGCCGCCCCTCCGCCCGAAGCACCTCCGCCACCACCTCCGCCGCCGCGGCCAGCGCCGGCCGGTTCCGGGTGTCCACTCCCACCGGCACCGCCTCGCGCACATACCCCCGCGCCGTCACCGCGTCACCTCCCGCCAGCGCGATCCGGCTCAGCTCCAGCAGCACGCCGACCCGCTGCCAGTCCCCGCCGAACCATCCCGGCGGCGCCGCCTCCAGCACGCCGAGGCACAGCTCCCGCGCCGTCCGCAGCTCCCCCCGGACCCGCGCCACGGTCGCGAGCAGCAGCTGCGGCCGCCCGACGTTGTCGACCGCGCCGACCCGCCGGTACAGCGCGATGGCCTCCTCGCAGTCGGCGACGGCGGCGTCCAGCTCCCCGGCGTCGATCCTCAGCTCGGCCCGGGCGGAGAGCAGGTCGGCGAGGTCCTCGGTGGCGCCCAGCTCCCGCGCCAGCCGCAGCGCCTGCGCCGAGTACGCCTCGGACGCCACCGCATCGCCCCGCCAGCGGCTCAGCACCGCCAGCTCGCCGGCCGCCATCAGCTGTCCCCACCGGTCGCCCAGTGCCCCGAACTGCTCGGCTGCCGCCAGGAAGTGACGCTCCGCCGCCGCCATGTCGGACTGGACGTACTCCGCCTGGAAGCCATTGCCGATGTGCATCAGGCCCTCGTGCCACGGGTCCTCCAGCCACTGTCCGGCCGCCGACAGGTCGATGTCGTCCAGATCGGCGGGGGCACCGGTGATCGGCGCCCACAGCAGCAGCACGGCGGGCAGGCGGCACGGCGACAGCCGCAGCCGGGCCATCAGCGCCTCGGTGACGGCGTAGTGCTCGGCCAGCGCCTCGCGTCCACCGGGGGTCAGCACGCCGAGGATCACGCAGATCGCGTACTCCTCCTCCAGTCCGGGCACCGGCTCGGGCGGCAGCAAGCACAGCACGGCGCGGGCGTGGGGGCCGCCCTCGAACCGCAGGCCGCGCAGCAGCCAGTAGCCGCTGAGCTCGCCGATCAGCCGCAGCGCGGCGCGGGGCTCGGCACTGCCGAGGGCGGCGTGGAAGTTGTCGTGGTCGGCGGCCAGCCGGCGCAGCCAGTGCACCTGGTCGGCGCCGCGCAGCCGCGGGCCCGCCTCGGTGGCGAACCGGGTGAACCAGCGCAGATGGGCCCGCCGGGCGCGGTCCTCCTCACCGGACGCGGCGAGCTTCTCCGCCGCGTAGGCGCGGACGGTCTGCAGCAGCCGGTAGCGGGGCTCGCCGTCCTCGTCCTGCTGTACGCCGACCAGGGACTTGTCGACCAGCGCGCCGAGGAGTTCCAGTACGTCGCCGTGCGCGGCGGCATCGGCCGCGCCGCCGCAGACGGGCTCGGCGCCGCAGACGGCCTCGGCGGCGTCCAGGGTCCACCCGCCGGAGAACACCGAAGCCCGCCGCAGCACCGCCCGTTCGGCCTCGGGCAGCAGGTCCCAGCTCCAGTCGACCACCGCGCGCAGGGTCTGCTGCCGCGGCTGCGCGGTGCGGCTGCCGCCGGTCAGCAGCCGGAAGCGGTCGTCCAGCCGGTCCGCGATCTGACGGGGCGACAGCATCCGCAGCCGGGCGGCGGCGAGCTCGATGGCCAGCGGCAGGCCGTCCAGGCGTCGGCAGATCTCGGCGACGACTTCGGCATCCCGCCGCGGGTCGAAGTCCGGGCGTACCGCGGTGGCCCGTTCGGCGAAGAGCGCGACCGCGGCGGTCTCCGGCAGCGTGGGCACCGGGAACAGCCGCTCGCCGGTGACCGCGAACGCCTCCCGGCTGGTGGCCAGGATGCACAGACCGGGGCAGGCGGCGAGGAGGTCGGTGGCGAGACGGGCCGCGTCGGCGACCAACTGCTCGCAGTTGTCCAGGACCAGCAGCAGGTCGCGGTGGGCCAGCGCCGAGGTCAGCCGCTCCAGCGGGGTGGGACCCTCGTGCGCGCCGCGCAGCCCGGAGCCGCGGAGCCCCAGCGCGGTGAGGACGACCTGCGGCAGGTCCGCGCCCTCGGCGAGGCCGGACAGGTCGGCGAAGCAGCTGTCGACGGGGTGCCGCGCGGCGGTCTCGACGGCTATCCGGGTTTTCCCGGTCCCACCGGGGCCGGTGAGCGTCACCAGCCGCCCTTCCCGCAGCATCGCCGCGACCCGCTCCAGCTCCTCCCCCCGACCGATCAACCCACTCAACCTGCCCGGCAACGCCAACCGCTCCGGCGCGGGCCCCTCCACCACCGGACCCGCCCCCGCGTCGGCGGACTCCCCGCTCCCCAATGTTCCACGTGCCGCAGTCCCCCGGGGGGCAACCCCCGGACCCCCGGCGGACTCCCCGCTCCCCAATGTTCCATGTGCTGCAGTCCCCCGGGGGGCAACCCCCGGACCCCCGGCGGACTCCCCGCTCCCCAATGTTCCACGTGAAACATGCGCGGCCGGCCCCCGGAGGACGGCCAGGTGAGCTGCCGCCAGCTCGGGCCCGGGGTCGGCCCCGAGCGCGTCGGCGAGGGCCTCGCGGGCATCAGCGAACGCCGCGAGGGCCTCCGCCTGCTGCCCGCTGCCGTGCAGCGCCCGCACCAACTGGGTGCTCAGCCGCTCCCGCAGGGGATGCGCCGCGACGAGCTCCCGCAGTTCGGGGACGAGCGCGCGGGGGTCCGCCCGGCCGAGGCCGACCAGTTCGAGATCCGCCTCCACGCGGTCCTCGGCGGCGCCGAGCCACTGCTCCTCCAGCCGGACGGCCTGCGGTCCGGCGAACGGCGCGTCCTGGACGTCCGCCAGGGCCGGGCCGCGCCACAGCGCCAGCGCGTCCCGCAACTGCTCGGCCGCCTTGGCCGGATCCCCGGCGCCCAGCGTCTCGCGCCCCTGCGCGGCGAGCCGGGCGAACCGGTGGACGTCCACCTGTTCCGGGTCGACGGCGAGCCGGTACCCGGCCGGATGGGTCTCGATCAGGTCGCCCCGAAGCACCCTCCGCAGCCGGGAGACGTGCGACTGCAGCGCATTGCCGACCGCGGCCGGCGGGTCCTCGCCGTAGAGGCCGTCGATCATCCGCTGGACCGTGACGATCCGCCCGGCGTCCAGGAGCAGGAGCGCCAGTGCGGCCCGCCGTCCCGGTCCGCCGAGCGCGACCGGGCTCCCCTCGGCGTCCCACGCCTGCGTCACGCCCAGAATCCCGAATCTCACGCCCGGATTCTCCCGCACGCCCGCACCGTCTGTCGTGGAGATCGTCCGGCCCGACTGTCGGCAGACGAAGCAGCGGGAGCGTTTCCAATATGTGACCGCCATTCACATCTTTGCTGCCGCCCAGCAGTTGTTGACCTTCTCCGGTCGCCCCTAATCTTGGTCCGATTCGGTCCGGACCAGCGGTTTGGTGCCGGTGCGCCGTGGGGGGCTGCGAGCGGGTGGGGGAGTTCATGGGGAACGCGGGGCGTATCGGAAGAGCGCGGACAATTGCCGCGCTGGAACTGGCGCGGGTCTATTGGGGGAACGACGCCTGGACCGAGAACAACCGCGGCCAGCTGCCGATGCTGGCACGTCGCCGGGCCGATCCGGCCGTGGTGCCGGCGCCGGAGGCGGTCGAGCGGGCGGCGGGGATCACCCGGCTCGGCTACGGCGTGCAGGACCCGGAGTACCGGCAGGGGCTGATCGACGAGGTCCGGCGCTGCTACGAGGAGATCATCGAGGACCCCTCGGCCACCGTCGACATGGGCGGCAGGATCAAGGAGGTCGTCCGCTACGTGGTCGACCCGCTGAACCGGGTCCCCGGCATGCGCGAACTGCTCACGCCCACGGTGCTGGACACCCTCGACGCCTACTACGGCGGACGATGGCGGGTGCAGCACGTACGGATGTGGCGCATCGGCCATCTGACCGAGGAGCAGCGGCAGGTCCACCACTACGGCAACCTGTGGCACTGCGACCAGCACCCGACTTCGACGCTAAAGTTCTTCGTACAGCTCAACGAGGGGGTCACCGCCGAGGGCGGCGCCTTCCGGATGCACAGCGTCCCCAGCACCAGGCGGATCATGCGCAGCGGCTACCTCGGCCAGCACCGGGTGGTCGGTCCGGCCAGGGGGATGCTGGACGACCCGGCCCGGGTCGTCCCCTTCGACGCCCCGGCCGGCTTCGGCGCCTTCTGCAACACCACCCGCTGCCTGCACCGGGCCGGCATCCCGCCGGAAGGCACGACCCGGGGCATGGCCCAGTTCACCTTCGCCCCCGCGGACACCCGCAACCCCACCGACGACCCCTTCCAGGGTGTCGCCGCCGACCCCAACGTCGCCGAGGGCAAGTTCGCCTGACGGGTGCTCAGTGCAGCTGAGCGAGGCCTTCGATGGCGATCTGCTCGAAGACCGCGAGGTTGTTGTCGAAGATCGAGTCGGGGACCGGCCAGTGGATCACCAGTTCGGTGATCCCGAGCTCCTGGTAGCGGCCGGCCCAGTCGACGAAGGCGTTCAGCGAGCTGAGCGGCTGCTCCGCGGTGGAGCCCTGCAGCAGCACCTTCTCCAGCTCGCCGGCGTCTCGCCCCTGTGCCTCGCAGGCGGCCCGCAGTTTCGCCAGCTGCGCGGCGACCACCGCCGGGGCCTGCTGGACCGGGACATCGGCGGGGCCGCGCGGGTCGCCGTAGGTGACCCAGCCCTGACCGTACTCGGCGGCGAGCCTGAGCCCGCGCGGGCCGGTGGCGGCGACGTAGAACGGGACGCGGGGCTGCTGCACGCAGCCCGGGATGTTGCGGGCCTCGACGGCGGAGTAGAAGTCGCCGCGACCGGTGGTCGCGTCCTGCGTCAGCAGCTTGTCCAGCAGCGGCAGGAACTCGTCGAACCGGTCCGCCCGCTGCCGCGCGGTCCACTCCTCCTGGCCCAGCGCCGTCGCGTCGAACCCGGTCCCGCCCACCCCGATACCGACGGTCAGCCGCCCGCCCGAGATGTCGTCGACCGTCAGCAACTCCTTCGCCAGCGTCACCGGATGACGGAAATTGGGCGACGTGACGAGGGTGCCGATCCGCATACGCTCCGTCACCGTTGCGGCAGCGGTCAGCGTCGGCACGGCCCCGAACCACGGCTCATCGCGGAACGACCGCCAGGACAGGTGGTCATAGGTGTAGGCGGCGTGAAACCCGAGGTCTTCGGCCCGCCGCCAGATCTTCTGCCCTTCGGCCCACCGGTGGATGGGGAGGATCACCGTACTCAGTCGCATGCCCTCGACACTACGCGTGCACTCTGGCGGGTGAGGTTCCAGAAACCCGCGGTGACGGCATCTGGACGACCGCTAACGTGACGCCATGGGTGCATTGGGCAGGGCCGAGCTTGAGGCCATGATCGACGAGGCCATCGTGGACGCCTATGGCGAGGACGAGCAGCTGACCGGCCTGTTCACCATGATGGAGGAGAACCTCGCAGTGCCGTTCAGTACGACGTTCCTCGGGGTGGAGGTGACCGTGAGCGGCATCGACCTCGCTCAGGACGGCACAATCGTCGCACTGTGCCATTGCGGCCGTGTTCGACAGAGGATCGGGATATTGGATCTACCTATGCCGACACCCGCCCCCGTCGGAGCAGAGTGGGTCGAGGCATACCGACACTGGGCCGGCTGACGCCAAGCAGCCCGCACATCATCTCGGAACCGGCTCGTGCGGAGGGACAGGACGTGGGGATCGCGGTACAGGACGTGAATCACGGCACCGGTGGGCGCTCGCTCACCGATCTCATCGAACGCAGCGCCGATTTGAAGGGCGAGCTGGTCGCCTTCGCACAGAGCGCGCGGTTCGACCGGTGGCTGACTCCGCTCCTGCTGGAGGCCGCGGGCCCTGATCGGCGGTTGGACGAGGGCGAGGCCATCCGGATCATCGACCACTTCATTCTCCGGTACCGCCTGCCGGACGGTGCCACCGTGGTGGACCGATTCGTCGCCTCACGGCGGGACTTGAGCGCAGCCGACGGTGAGATGCTGCTCGGCTGGCGTGACCCGGTCGAGGGCATCTTCGAGATCAGGCGCAAGGACGGGGACGGGGTCGTCCTACTGAACCTGGTCGACGACATGGAGTACCGCACCTACTCAAATGTCGGGCATGGGGCCTTCCGCGGAGTGTCCAAGGGCGGATTCCTTCTCGCTTGCCTGGTGCCCGTTCCAGCAGCGGACGGAGCGTGGCTGATCTCCGGGGCGATGTCGTCCTACCCGAAGTCCAGTGCCAAGGAGATTGCCCGGGCCGCGCTCCAGTTGGCCACAAGTCAGCCCGAGCTGGTCTTCCGCAACCCCGGGAAGATTGAGCAGGGATGGCACCGGATGCGGGAGGACCGGGCCGCATTCATCGCGTTCTGCGGTTGCGACGAACTGGTCCTTCCTCCGGCCGAAGCCGAAGACCGGCTCAACGCCTACTACCGGCATCGGCAGGAGGCCGCCCTTGCCGAGCGACCCGAGAGTGCGCGAGGCAGACGGCTCCCGGGCTTGGACTTTCCGGCCTTCGAGTTGTCGCGCGACCTCGCGGACTCGGACACCGTGGGCGTCATCTACGACGAGGTCGACGGGCTCAACTTCTACCCGGACTACGGCCTGTTGCGGGACCTCTTCGCCAACCCTGCCCTCCCCGGGCGCAGGCAGCACCAGGATGTGCTGCGTGCGTATCTGCGCGAGGAATCGATCGCACCGCTGCCGATCAGCCGGTTGGCCGCCGCCTACCCGGACACCGTCGACGCGGTGTTCCGGAAGGTACTCCGGGACCCTGGCTTCAGCTGGGGCGAGCACGGCGAGGCACTGCTGCGGCGACGCAAGCCCTGGTACTACGCGCAGGAGCCCCGGCCGGACGTATCCGTGATCGGCGAGCGCCTCATCGAGCTAGCTGCCAGTGGCAGACAGCGGAAGCTCACAAGGATGCGGCCCGCGCCACGTACTCCCGGTCGCCCATAAGGGTGAGCTGCGGTTCTCAAGATAGCTACTTGCATAAGATGCAAGCTAGGCTTCACCTTATGCAAACTCCTCCGCCGGCGCTGCTGCCGCTCCTGCGTACTCCCTTTCAGGGAGAGATGCTGGCCTGGCTGTACCTGCATCCGCAGGAAGAGGCCTCGCTTGCCGAGATCGGTGCGCGCTTCGGCGTTTCGAGCGCAACCGCCAGTCGCGAGGCAGACCGACTGGTCGAGGCGGAGCTGATCACCGAGCGACGCCACGGAAACCTCCGGCTTCTGCAAGCCAACGCCGCTGGGCGGCTGGCGCACCCACTGACCGAGTTGTTCGCCCTCACCTACGGGCCGGTCGCTGTGCTCGGTGATCTGTTGCTGCCGCTGGCCGGCGTCGAGGAAGCCCACATCTACGGCTCTTGGGCGGCCCGCTACTCAGGAGAGCGCGGCGGGGTGCCCAACGACGTCGACGTTCTCGTCGTGGGCAACCCGGACGAGGACGAGCTGTTCGAGGCCGCGCGCAGCGCGGAACGCCTGCTCGGCCGGGAGGTCAACGTCCACCGGGTCTCACCCGCCCGGTGGCGCGAGCCGGGTACGGACCCGTTCCTCACCAGCGTTCAAAGCCGACCGACGGTCCGACTCGAAGCGTTCGAAGGGAAGAACAGGCGATGAGGTGGCAGCAGGGCCGCACGGCGGTCGACGGCATGTTGGCGCGCAAGGAACTGGAGCGGGTACCGGCGAGCCGAGAGCAGGCCGACAATCTCCTCGCCCAGGCATCGAATCATCTCAAGGCAGCCCAGACGGTCGTTTCCTTCGACGCGATCGGCGCTTACCAACTGCTGTATGACGCGGCACGCAAGGCGCTGGTCGCGGTGCTGGAGAACCAAGGACTGCGGCCGACCAGCCGAGGGGGCCATATCGCAGTCATGGAAGCCGTCAGTGCGCAGCTCGATCCGCCTCTCGGGGCGGCTCTCAGGCCTTATGACCGCATGCGCCGACGCCGGAACCAGGCGGAGTACGCGGATCTGGACTCGCCCGAGATCGAAGCCCAGGATGTCGCCAACGACGCGCCGAAAGTCAAGGCGATCATCGAGCTCGCAGAGCGGGTTCTGGATGAGATGAGCCCTTTCTGACGGTGCTCCGAGGCCGTGCAGGAGTGGAATAGCCCAGGTCAGGCCGTGATGGGTGAACGAGGATTGACAGAGGTCACCAGCGTTCCCAGACGCAGCCGCTCGGTGGCACAGGCGGCCGCAGTCAGCGTCGGCACCGCGAGCAACTGAGCCGCCCGCTGGAAGTCGTGGCCCATCGCCGAGTCGGGCTTGCACCGCATCGAGTACCGCCAGAACCACAAGCACGGCGGTCTGGTGGGACTTGGCGCGGCCATCGCCACCGTATGCGCCGGCCTGCCCCACGCCCTGGCGGAACTCGACAAGGCCGTCGGTCAGCGACTCGTCTCACTCAACGGCGTGGACCCCTCTCAGCAGAGCAGACTGCGGATCGTGGACCCGGAGGCTGCTCCGCCGAAGTTCTGGCCCGCCGCTTCTGCGTGACAGACGACGAGCAGCGGGGTGAATCATCAAGCAGTGAGCGAAGCCCGCGATGGTGGTCACGGCAGAAGCACATTGCCGAGCAGTGCCTGGAAGAGTTCCGTTCCCCGGGTGCCGGCCTCAGCCGTTTTGCTGACGACTTGATCTCCCTGGCCGATGTCTTCGATTCCCAAGGCCCCGAGACGATGCATGAGTTCGAGGCGGCGCTAGTCGTACCGGCAGTGGACTGGGCAGCCGAGTTCCGGTCGGCTGCGCTGACGATCGAGGTCGTCTACTCGGTCGCGCTTGACAGCAACTGGGACAAGCTTCCCCCGGACCAGGTCGTGGCCGTCGACCAGGCAGTCGAGGAACTCCAGCAACTCCTTTCGGGCATCCCCAGTTCATGACACAGGAGCCGGACCTGCGGCTGACCGGACGCCATGCTCGGAACCACGACTCGACATACTCCTGCTGACTGCAGTGTCCGGCAGGGATTATGAGGTTCGCCGAAAACCTCCAGCCCGCGCTCAGGGGTAGGACAGTCGTTCTCGCGTCTGAGGCCATCAGACGGCCGTCCGCTATGACGGGGACGGGCCGTCGTAGGCGAGGCGGGCTGTTTCGACGGAGTCGAGGTGGTTGGTCGACCACTCCGCGAGGGTGGCGAAGAGCGGGGCGAGGCTGCGGCCCAGCTCGGTGATCTCGTACTCGACGCGGGGCGGCACCTCGGGGTGGTAGGTGCGGGTGACCAGGCCGTCGCGTTCCAGCTGGCGCAGGCGCTGGGTCAGCACCTTGGGCGTGATGCTGCCGATGTGCCGCTGCAGTTCCACGAACAAGCAGCCGGCCCTCT
>NZ_BBPM01000087.1:16919-22962 GCF_000787775.1 Streptacidiphilus carbonis
ATCTCGTACTCGACGCGGGGCGGCACCTCGGGGTGGTAGGTGCGGGTGACCAGGCCGTCGCGTTCCAGCTGGCGCAGGCGCTGGGTCAGCACCTTGGGCGTGATGCTGCCGATGTGCCGCTGCAGTTCCACGAACCGCAGCCGGCCCTCTTGGTGCAGGGTCCACAGGATGGGCGTGGTCCAGCGGCTGAAGACGATGTCGACCACGGGGCTGATCGGACAGGCGAGTCGGGCGTCGTCGCTCATATGGATCCGCACCCCTCCGGCATAGCCGCTTTCCTCTAGGTACCTGCTATCCCGACGATGTTAGCTTCGTCGGGTCGCCGCCGGAAGTGGTCCGGGGGATTCGCAACTCGGCCCAACGGGGCCTGAGTTGACGCAACGAAGACTCAGGGGTGTTGATCGTGATCGTAGTCACCGGGGCAACCGGGAACGTCGGACGACCGCTGGTGCAGGCACTCGCCGCAGCGGGCGAGCAGGTCACCGCGGTGTCGCGGGGGAGCCGGGGGGACGCCGCGATGCCGGAGGGCGTCCGGCACCGCCGGGCGGACCTGAACGACGCCGAGAGCCTGCGGCCGGTCCTGGACGGTGCCGACGCGCTGTTCCTGCACGACGGCGGCGGCGCGGCGCAGGCGTTCAGCGCGGCGGAGGTGCTGGACGTCGCCAAGGCCGGCGGGGTCGGACGGGTGGTGCTGCTCTCCTCCATAGGGGTGCTCACCCGGCCGGAGTCCGTCTCGCACGGACAGGTGCTCCGCGCCAGGGAGGAGGCGGTCCGGCAGTCGGGGCTGGAGTGGACGATCCTGCGGCCCGGCGGGTTCGACTCCAACGCCTACGCCTGGGCGGAGTCGGTGCGGACGCAGCGCACCGTCGCCGCGCCGTTCGGGGACGTCGGTCTGCCGACCGTGGACCCCGACGACATCGCCGAGGTCGCCGCCGCGGTGCCGGGCGGCAAGGGCCACGGCGGCCGCGCCTACGAGTTGACCGGGCCGGCCCTCAGCACGCCCCGGCAGAACGCCGAGGCGATCGGCGCCGCGCTCGGCGAGCCGGTCCGCTTCGTCGAGCGGACGGCGGAGCAGGCCCGCGAGCAGCTGCTGCAGTTCATGCCGGAGGCCGTGGCCGTCACCACGCTGGCGGTCCTCGGCACCCCCACCGCCGCCGAACTGCGGATCAGCCCGGACATCGAGCTGCTCCTCGGCCGTCCGGCCCGCCCCTTCGCCGCCTGGGCGGAGCGCAATATCGCCGCATTCCGGTGACGGCCGGCTCCCGGCCGCCGACTGTTGTGCGCGGCCGGGCAACCAATCCGCCTCCCGGAACCACCTAGGGGTGCGGTCCGCAACACGGCGGCCGTACTCCGCCCAGGACGACCCAGGGAGCGCACATGGCCGGCACACGACGCAGGAGCCCCAGCAAGGGCTGGCGCCGCGGGACCCTCGTGGTCCTCCCGCTCGCGGCGGTGGCGACCGCCGTGGGGGTGTCGGTGCACGCCGCCGCCGGCGGAACGCCGCACGACCGGACCGTGGCCCAGGTGGCAGGCGGGTCGACGGCGGCCGGTTCCGCCGCCGCGACGACGCCCTCGGCCTCGGCGCTGAAGTCGGCCGCTGCCGCCAAGTCGGCCTCGGCCGCCGCAAGAAGAAAGGCGACGGCCGCTGCCGGGGCTTCGGCCAAGGCCGGCGCCCCGACCGCCGCCACCCTCCCGGCCTCCACGCCGCTGGCCCAGCGGATCAGCACCACCACGCTCACGCTCTCCAGCCCGCTGCACTACCTGGAACAGGGCTACAACGAGATGCCGCAGTGGACCAGGGTCGCCGTCGCGGCCGCACCGGGCGGCCAGGTCCAGGTCGCCTGGCCTGCCGGGAACGGCATCCATGTGACCCCGCTCGGCACGGCGCTGACCCGCAGCGGTTCGGACACCGTGGTCGCCGGGGCCCAGGAGGTCGGCGGACTGGTCGCCCACGACGACGGCTTCGGGCTGCTGACCAGGGTGCCGGACAGCAACAAGTGGAACGAGACCGCCGCCGCGCTGATCCGCTACCGCAACGGCGCCCGGGTCTTCACCGACAAGCTCACCGGGACCGCCAGCGACGACACCTCACCGGTGCTCGACGGCCGGCTCGCCTGGAACGGCACCGAGTACGGCGCCTACTTCGTCGTGCACGGCGCGGGCGGCTTCGCCGACGGACACTTCGGCGACAAACTGGCGTACGTGGGCGCGTCCGGAAGCCGGCTGAGCGGCGGCTGGAGCTGGGGCTGCAGCCACAACGAAGGCATCGCCCTGTATCCGGAGAAGTCCGGCCCGTTCACCTCGGTCTGCCTGGACGACTGGCGCTCCGGACTCTTCGTCAGCACCGGGATCGGCGCCCCGGACGTGGCACCGGTGCTGGGCCGTGAGCAGTGCTGGGCCGGCTACTGCGGCGGGGCCTTCCCGGACGGCACCGGGGACATCGTCAAGTCCGCCGCCGGCCGCTACGCCGTCGCCCTCGCCTCGCGCGGCGCCGCCTCCGCCGAGAAGAACTCCGCGGACTCCAGCGGCCGCGGCTGGACGGTGACCCCGCGCTGGAGCACCCACCAGGTCGCCGTGGACTTCCTCAGCAACTCCTCCACTCCCAGCGGAAAGACCGTCTTCCTGACCACTGACGCCGCTACCGACCACGTCAACGTCCACCTCGCGGCGTACGGCGCGAACCGGCTGCTGGTCTCCTGGGAGTCGCTGACCGGGGCCACGTGCGCCAGCGGCACCTGCACCGGCACCTTCGCCGGCACCCACCTGGAACTGATCGACTACACCGGCAAGGTGGTGACCGCGGCGGTGGTGGTGCCCGAGCACATCTCCGGGGACATCGCGGTGCTCCCGGGCGGGGACCTCGCCTGGGCCTCGGTCGGCGCCACCCCGGACTACTCCGCCGGACTGGGCACCTCCCCGACCACCACCACGCTTACCGTGACCCGGCTGCACCTGGCCGGGAGTTGAGTCCGGAGTGAATTCGGGCGGGTCCGCATAAGGGGTGGAACGGGATATTCCACAACGCAATTCCCGGGCCCCGGCGATATTGCATCTCGATTATATAAAGGAGTTGTGCGGCAGCTGAGGAGATCGACATAATCGCTGTTCGTGCCCCTGCCCATCCCCTTCGGGCGGCTCGGGGCGCGCTCGGCCTCCCCAGGGTGGGAATGAGGCGATTCACCATTCTGTGGGGTAGTCGTGGGGGAAAACGAAGGCGTGTCCGGTGTGCCCCGGGGCGGACATTTTCCGCCCGTACCGCCGCCGCCGGCCGCGTGGGTCGCAGCGGAGCCGAGCCCTGAGAAGCCGACGTCGCGCAAGGGCCGCAATCTCGCCCTTGCCGTCGCCGGCTGGCTGGTGATCGCATCGGGCACGGCCACCGGCGTGGTGCTGGTGGGCGACGGCGGTGGCACCACGCAGGCCGCCGCGGCGGCGCTGCCCAGCGCCAGCGCCTCGCCCTCGGCGGCGGCCAGCAGCTCGGCACCGGTGATCGCCCCCGCGCCGACCGCCGCGCCGAGCCCGAGCTCCACCGTGAAGGGCAGCGTCAACGGCTCCACGCACAGCGGTGACCTGCGCTTCTTCCTGCTTCCCGTCCCCGCGGACGCCGAGGCGTACGGCGACTCCGACGGCAGCAGGATGAGCATCGACGACGTCGCCAAGACCCTGGGCAACCCCAGCACCAGCAAGAAGATCCTCAATCAGTACGGCTGCGCCGGCGGCGCGTACCGCAGCTACCGCAGCAACGACGGCACGGTCACGGTCAACACCCAGCTGCTGCAATTCGACGGCTCCGGCCACGCCGGTGACTGGGCGTCAGGACTGACCTTCGGCAAGGGCAAGGAGTTCAGCGTCTCCGGGATCGACAACGGCAGGGGCATCGCCTTCGACCCGGCCACTGCGGACGGCGACGGAGAACTGCTCGGGATCTCCCATGTGGGCGACGTCGAGTACGAGATCACCGTCACCGGGACCGGGAAACTGGCCCACTCGCTGCTGACCCCGCTGATGAAGCGCGAGGAGCAGCGGCTCAGCTCCGGCCGCTGAGGCGTGCGAGGCGCTACCGCGCCTTCCCGAACTTCCCTTCCCAGAACGTCCCGTGGAGGACCGACCGTTGACCACCGAAGCAGCCGAACCGGCGGCTCCTGAACCAGAAGTCGTTCCGGCAACGGAAACTGACGCTCCATCGGATGCTGAGCCGGTGGTCAAGCCCGAGCCCGAGCCCGAGCCCGAGCCCGTAGCCGAAGACGGGGTCAAGGCCGAGGCGGAGGCCGCCCCCGCCGTGGCGCCCGATCCGGTGGCGACCCCCGCCCCGGAGCAGGCCCCCGCCGGCGCGGCGGTGCCCGTCACCGAGGCTCTGCCTGTCGCGGACGCACCTGCCGCAGATGCACCCGCCGCGGAGTCGGGGTCGCAGTCGCAGGCGGAGGCGCCCGGCGGGCGCAAGCCGCGGCGGCGCGGGAAGACGGCGCTGATCATGGCGGTTGCCGTGGCCCTCGGTGTGCTGGGCGGCGCCGGAGTCGGCTACGCCGTGCAGCAGCACCGCGCGCCCACCCCGCTGCCCCCGCTCTCCGTCGCCCAGCCGTCCTACCCGGCCGCCCACTCCACCGCCCCGGCGCTCACCGCGGCCCAGGACGACATGGTCAGGACCGACGGCGACCTCACCAAGCTCCTGGTTCCGGCGCCTCCGAAGGCCAAGGCCGATCCGCAGTGGGACGGTATCGACACCTGGCTGGACCTCGCCGACTACGCGGAGACGCGTTCGGGCCCCGGCGGTGCCTTCAACTGGTATGCCACCAACCACTTCCGCCGTGCTGCGCAGGCCCGCTGGCAGTTGGGGTCGGAGTGGACCACCATCCGGCTGGTCCAGTTCGCGCACACCAGCGAGGACGGTGCGCAGACGGATGTCGAGGACCAGCAGGGCTACATGAAGGACGCTAAGGCGGTCGCCATCCCCGGCAGCCACTCCGGCCAGGTCTACCCGGGGACGGCGGCCAAGCACGACGACTCCGGCACCTACTACACGGGTCATGCCTTCTTCCTGCACGGGGACATCTCCGTACAGATCGACATCGACTCCCCCCAGCCCGTCACCGCGAAGGCGCTGCTGGCCCTCGCCCAGAGCCAGATGGAGCGACTGTGACGGACGAACTGCCGCACTCTGAGCCGATGGGGAGCCCGGCCCCCGCGTTCCCCGCCCCGGGCCCGGTCGCGGTCCAAGCCGCGGTCCCGGCCGCACTCCAGGCCCCCGTCCCGGATCAGGTCCCGCTCCGCAAGCCCGGCAAGGGCCGCTGGTTCGCGCTGGCCACCCTGCTGGTGCTGTCCGCCGTGGCGGTCGGCGGAGGAGTCGGCTTCGGCATCCTCCAGGTGGACAGGAATCCCAAGAAGGCCGTCGCGGCTCCGACAGCCTCGCCCACTCCGTCCGCTTCGCCCGGCTACGGGGCCCATGTCGACGGTGACCACTTCGGCCCGCTGAGCGACATGCTGCTGCCGGTGCCCAGCGGGTACAGCCTCGGTCCGGACGACCCGGGAATCGGCAACGACACCACGCTCACCGCCGCGCAGTACCACGCGATCTTCGACAAGGACATCGCGTCCCTGTCCAGCAGCGACCGGCAGAAGCTGGAAGGAAGCTTCAACGCCAGCTTCATCAAGGGCGATGCCGTACGCACCTACCAGACGAACGACAACCTGGTCGTCGAGGTCGAGCTGCGCCAGGAGAACCAGAAGGTGGCGTCCTACGGTGCCGCCTGGCTGAAGTCCCTGGCCGACAGCACCCAGGCGTTCCGGGCGGGCCCTGCGGTGCCGGGCTTCCCCAAGGTGCACTGCTACCTCCCGCCGCTGTCCAACGGCGACAAGCTCGACTATCTGGACTGCGACGCCTCGGTGGGCGACCTGTACGTCCGGCTGTCGGCCTACGGAGTGGCGCCGCTGGACTCCGCCTCGGCCACGGAGCTGCTCCGGCAGCAGCTCGAACGACTTGCTATCCCGGGAGCGCAGACATGAGCGAGTTGACGGAGCCCACCCCCAGCGCCGCGCCCACCCCCACCCC
>NZ_BBPM01000086.1:0-11640 GCF_000787775.1 Streptacidiphilus carbonis
GGGCCCGGCCGGCGTCGTCGACGCGGTCCTGAGCAGCGCCGCCGGCACCAGCACCAGGCTGCTCACGCCGCCGCCGGGGGTCCGCGACAGGGTGACCGTGATGCCCCAGCGCCGGGCCAGGTTGCCGACCACGAACAGTCCCAGCACCCGGGTCGGCACCAGGTCGAGCCGCTCGCGGCGGACCAGCCGGGCGTTCTCCTCGGCCAGCCGCTCCGAGCCCATGCCCAGGCCGTGGTCGACGATCTCGATGGCGGCATGGCCGCCGGAGGTCCGCACCGTCACCTCGACACTGCTGTGCGCGGGGGAGAAGGAGACGGCGTTCTCCAGCAGTTCGGCGAGCATCAGCACCAGGTCGCCGACGATGTCGGGAGCGACCGTCGGGTCCGACTCGGCGCGCAGCACCACCCGCTGGTAGCCCTCGATCTGGCCCAGCGAGGCGCGGATGACATGGCTGACCGGGGCCGGACGCCCGTCCAGCTCGGACTCGCGGATGCCGGCCAGCAGCATCAGGCTGTCGGCGTTGCGCTGCATGCGCACTGCGATGTGGTCGATCCGGTAGAGCTGTTCCAGTAGTTCGGGATCGGTCTCGCCGCGCTCGACCGCGTCGATCAGCGCGAGTTGGCGGTTGGTCAGGTTGCTGACGCGGCGGCCGATGTTGCCGAACATCTCGGCGATGTTGCGCCGGCTGGTGACCTGGCGCTCCAGCAGGCCGGCCGCGGTGATCTGGACCTGGTTGAACGCCTCGGCCAGGGCCCCGAGTTCGTCCTGGGCCAGCACCGGGACGGCCTCCAGCCGGGCCGGGCTCTCGTCCACGGCGTCGTCGTCGGCGACCCGGGCCAGCTCCTTCTCCGAGATCGCGGCGACCTTGCGGGCGGCGCTGGTGAGCCGCTGGACCGGGCGCACCACCGAGTGCCTGATCAGCACGGACAGGGTGAGCCAGGTGACGAAGATCAGCAGGGCCAGCGCCAGCAGCAGGATGGCCTTGAGCCAGGCGGTGCTGGAGGCACTGTCGGCGCGGGCCGCGATCTCCTGGGTGAGCTTTTGGGTGATCTGCAGCCGGATCTGCGACTCGCCGACGATCTTCGGCAGGGTCTGGTCGACCTGTTCCGCGGCCGCCCGCATCGACGCCGCGTCGGGGGCGTTGGCCAGGTCCCCGGGGGAGACCTCCAGCAGCGCCAGCTGCTGGCCGATGTAGACCTGGTTGCTGTTGTGGTCCATCCCGCCGAGCTCGGTGGCCTGGGCGGCGGTGGCCAACTGCCCGAAGCGGTCCACCTGGTAGCCGTACTGCTCCTGGGCGCCGACGGCGGCGAGGAACTCCACCAGCGCGTTGGAGTCGCCGGTCTGCGACGACAGCACGCTGGTCTCGTAGACGGCGTGCGCGGCGTCCGCCCGCAGCAGTGCGTCCAGGCTCTGGGTGATCGTGGAGTTGCCGCTCTCGTCGGTGGTGAGGCCGAGGCCGTCGATCAGCGCGGCGGCGGTGGGGCTGTAGGCCTGGTCGATGTTGGGGGCGGCCAGCATCCCGACCTCGATCTGGTCCCTCGGCGTGCCCATTCCGTCGACCTGTGCGAGGGCCTCGCTCTCGCCGACCGGTATGGCGGAGCCGAACACCTGGCGGACCATGGCGGCCTGGGCGGTGGTGGCCGCCGCGGCGGCGCGGAAGGCGGCGTTCGAGGGCGCGGGGTCCTTGGCGCTCTTGCGGTCGTAGTGCGCCCAGAGCAGCAGCGCCTGCTGCTGCTCGGTCTGCACGTCGTCGACCAGCAGGGCGACCTGGTAGCTGTTGCGGACCAGGTCGGCCTGGGCGGCGGCGGCCTGGGCGGTCTCGATCTCGCTGTTCACGACGACGGCGAACAGCACCGAGATCACCACGACGGGCACGGTGACCAGGACGTTGAGTTTGTGCCGGAACGGAATCCGGTCGAGCAGCCGCCCCAGCCGGGCCCGCAGGCCCTTCTCCGCCGTCGGGTCGGGCCGTTCCCGGGTCTGCAGGCCGCCCGGGGGTCCTGGGGTGCCCGGAGCAACCGGTTCGCCCTGGGGGCCCGGTGCGTCCGGGGCGGCCGGTGGGGCCGGGTGCGCGTCCTGGAGGGACAACCGAATCTCCTCGATCGGCTCCGGGGCCTGGCAGTTGGCACGCCCCTGCCCTGACGGGTGGTCGGCGGGAACCGGAACGCTCTCGTCGAATAAGTGACCGTGCGGAGACTACCCGTTGGCGGCGACCGCCGTCTCAGGCAGTTGTGAACTTTGCGCTACGAAGTGATCAAAACGCTTCCCCAAGTGCAGTTCTACGTTCCAGTATCTTCCGGTCGCGCCTGAATCCGACAGGTGCGGCCGTGTACCGGGGGCCAGACCGCAGCATGGACGTCGGTTGACTACCACTCATACAAGCAGATTTGATCGACCGTGAGCTATACCTTCTGCCCCGCACGTCCGTTGCATCCCACGCGTCCCCCCACCATTGGAATGGATCAGTGACTACTTCCACTACCCGCGGCCGCACCCGTATAGCCGCTGCCCTGGTCGCCTCTGCTGCTGCTGTCACCCTCGCGGCCTGCGGGTCCACCAGTTCGTCCTCGAACCCACTGGCGCCGACCCAGGCCGCCGCCAGCGGATCCGCCGCCGCGAACGGGCCGATCATCGTGGGGTCCAACAACTTCGCCGAGAGCACCATCCTGGCCGACATCTACGGCGAGGCCCTCAAGGCCAAGGGGCTCACGGTCACCTACAAGCCCAACATCGGCAGCCGCGAGGTCAGTTACGGCCTGCTCAAGAACAACACGGTCACCCTGATGCCGGAGTACAACGGCTCGCTGCTGGCCTACCTGGACACCAAGGCGGTGCCGACCAGCGAGCAGGACACCGACACCCAGCTGACCGCCAAGCTGTCGTCGAACCTGCAGATCCTCAACCCGTCCGCGGCCGAGGACAAGGACTCGCTGACGATCAACGCGACGACCGCGGCCCAGTACCACCTGACCGCCAGCTCCAAGATCTCCGACCTGAAGAGCATCGCGGGCAAGCTGGTGCTGGGCGCCGCTCCGGAGTTCCAGACCCGTCAGGAGGGCATAGTCGGCCTGAAGTCGGTCTACGGCCTGAACTTCAAGAGCTTCAAGGCGCTGGACGCGGGCGGCACGCTCACCGAGGCCGCGCTGAAGAAGAACGACATCCAGGTCGGCGACATCTTCACCACGGACAGCACCATCGCCACCGAGAAGTGGATCACGCTCCAGGACGACAAGAGCCTGTTCGGCTTCCAGAACGTCATCCCGGTGGCGCAGAAGACCCTGCCGCAGACCGCGGTGGACGCGCTGAACGCGGTCTCGGCGAAGCTGGACACGGCGGCGCTGATGGACCTGGACGCCAAGGTCGGCGCCAAGGGCGCGGACCCGCTGGCGGTGGCCGACGCCTGGCTGAAGTCGGCCGGGATCACTTCCTGACCACCCGGTTCCGACGCGCCGAGGGCCGCCCGCCGTTCCGACACGGTGGGCGGCCCTCGGCGCGTGCCGACTCGGCGCCGGCCGGCCCGCTTCCGGTGGACCTCCGGGTGCGGACCGGGGGTGGCTCGTCGCGCGGTTCCCCGCGCCCCCGGTTGCGGCAACTTGCCCGCAGCGGGTCGGTCGCACCCACTCAGGGGTGCGGGGATCCGTCCGAAGCGACTCAGTCGTCCAGGTCGTCGCAGCGGCCGAGCGCGTCCGGCTGGTCCTGCTCGACCCGGCGCAGCATCCGCCCCAGCTGGCCGGCGAGCACCGCGCGCTCCTCGGGTGAGGCGTCCTGCAGCAGTTCTTCCTCGAAGACCGCCGCCATCCTCATCGACTCCAGCCACTTCTCCCGGCCCAGCCGGGTCAGCTCGATGATCACCCGGACCCGGTTGCTCTCGTCGCGGGTACGGGTGACCAGCTCGGCGGCCGCCATCCGGTCGATCCGGTGGGTCATCGCGGCCGGGGTGAGGCCGAGCCGCTTGGCCAGCTCGCCGGGGCCGAGCCGGTACGGGCTGCCGGCCACGATCAGCGCCTTGAGCACCTCCCAGTCGGCCGAGCTGATGCCCAGCTCGGTGAGCTGCCGCCCGTAGCCGACCGACATCCGCCGGGCCAGCCGGGAGAGGGTCGAGACGATCGTCTCGACCTGCGGGTCCACCATCGGGAACTCGCGCTGGTACGCGGCGACCTGCTCGTCGATCCGCAGTTCGCCGGCGACCTCGTCCTGCGGTGCCGGGGCGTCGGTGGTCATGTCTCCCAGTCTCTCATGACGGAGCTAAAGGGTTCCGCTCGATAATGTTTCGCAGCGAAGACTTTAGTAGTGTACTCTTCGATAGGAAACTTGGAACGTCAGAGAAGGGTGGTGCAGCATGACGCGCGCGCTGGGACAGCCGAAGCCGGAGCAGAAGAACCAGCAGTACGGGACGGCGGGCGGCACGCTGCGCCGGGTGCAGATCGGCAACGCGCTCAGCGCGTTCGGCAGCGGTTTCACCGTCCCCTACATGTTCGTCTACGTGAGCACGGTCCGCGGTCTCGGTTCGATGACCGCGTGGCTGGTGTTCACCCTGTTCGCGCTGGCCGCCCTGGTCGCGCTGCCGCTCGCCGGACGCGGCATCGACCGCTACGGCGCCCGCCCGGTGCTGGTCGTCGGCGCGGTGACGGCCGCCGCCGGGGCGCTGTCCTTCGGGCACGCCACCGGCGGCGGACACATCCTGATGTCGGCGTTCCTGTTCGGCGCCGGGGTCGCCACGGTGCAGCCCGCGCTGGCGACGATGATCGTCCGCTGCTCCACGCGGGAGACCAGGGCGCATGCCTTCGCCCTGCAGTTCACCCTGGTCAACCTGGGGATGGGCATCGGCGCGCTGATCGGCGGCCAGATCGTGGACGTGAACCGTCCGGGCAGCCTGACGCTGCTGTTCAGCGTCGAGGCGGTCATGTTCCTGGTGCTCGCCGCGGTCACCGGCACCATCCGGATGCCGGCGCCGGTCGCCGGGGCGGCGGTGTCAGGGGTGTCTGCGGTGGCCGAGAGGGCCGGAGGGGCCGGCGCCGCCGGAGTGCGGCCGAGGTCGGACCTGCGGACGCTGCTGGCCGACAAGGCCATGGTGCGGATCTGCCTGCTCGCCGGGCTGATCTTCTTCACCTGCTACGGGCAGTTCGAGTCCGGGGTGGCGGCCTACGCCACCGACGTGGTCGGCACCTCGCCGTCCGTGCTCGGTCTGGCCCTGGGCATGAACACCCTGGCCATCGTGGCGCTGCAGATGATCGTCGTGCGGATCACCGCGCGGCGGCGGCGCAGCACCGCGATCGCCGCGACCGGCGTGGTCTGGCTCGGCGCATGGGCCGCTGCGGCGGTGGCCGGGCTGGTGTCCGGCGGGACGGTCGCGACCGCGGCGATGCTGTCGGTCTACATGCTGTTCGGCGTGGGCGAGGCGCTGCTCGCGCCGACGCTCGGGCCGATCATCGCGGACCTGGCGCCGGCGCATCTGCTCGGCAGCTACAACGCCGCGTTCTCGCTGGTCAAGCAGGTGGCCATCGCGATGGGTCCGGCGGCCGGGGTGCTGCTGGTCGGCGCGGGCCTGCCGGCCGCGTACATCGTGGTGATGGCGGGGGCGACGGTGCTGATCGTGGTGCTGGCACTGCGGCTGCGGACGCAGCTCAGTGCCGCACAGGACAACGCCGTGCGGCGGACCCGGGTGGTCACCGCCTCGGTCGAGCCGAGGCTCGCGGGGGAGCTCCGCCCGGCGGCTTGACCGCGGGCGGGGCTCCCGCCCGCGGCCATGAACGCTCGGAGACGTCCTGGTGAACAAGGGGCGCGCGGTGGTGGAGGGTCTACAGCGCTGTAGTACTTTCTGACTGCCCGCTGTCGATCCTCCTTCCGAAGGCCGCGCCGATGTCCGTGCTCACCTATCCAGAAGCGATCGGCGTCGGCCTGCTCCAGGGCGTCACGGAGCTGTTCCCGGTCTCCAGTCTCGGCCACAGCATCCTGGTGCCCGCCCTGATCGGCGGCTCCTGGAAGCGCGACCTCAATGTCGCGGCCGCCGACTCCCCGTACCTCAATGTGCTGATCGGGCTGCACCTGGCCACCGCGCTCGCGCTGGTGGTGTTCTTCTGGCGGGACTGGGTCCGGGTGATATCCGGCTTCATCAGTTCGGTCCGCGAGCGGCGGATCGAGACGGTGGACCAGAAGCTGGCCTGGCTGCTGATCGTGGCGACCATCCCGGTCGGCATCGCGGGCCTCGCGCTCGACAAGGTGTTCCGCGAGCACCTCGGCAAGCCGGTCCCGGCGGCGATCTTCCTGACCCTCAACGGGCTGGTGCTGTTCGTCGCCGAGCGGCTCAAGCGCGGCGGCACCGGTCGGCGCCGGGCCGGGGACGCGGTCGGGGCCGAGGCGGGCTTCGACGGCGAGGAGGTGGGCCCCGACGTGCTCTCCGACCGCCGGATCACCAAGCTGCGCTGGGGCTCGGCCCTGATCGTCGGCTGCGCCCAGATCCTGGCGCTGCTGCCCGGCATCAGCCGCTCCGGCGTGACCATCAGCGCGGGCATCTTCAAGGGCCTGCGCCACGAGGACTCGGCCCGCTTCGCCTTTCTGCTGGCCACGCCGGTGATCGGGGCGGCCGCCCTGCTCAAGGTGCCCTCGCTGATGGGGCACCAGGGAGACGGCATCCGCGGCCAGGTGCTGGCCGGGGCGGTGGCGGCGTTCGTCGCCGGCTATGTCGCGGTGCGGTTCCTGACCAAGTACTTCGAGACCCGGACGCTGACGCCGTTCGCGATCTACTGCACCGTAGCCGGACTGGGCAGCCTCGCCTACCTCACCCTGACGTAGGTCCGGTCCGCAGTTCCCCAGAGCCGCGGCCGGCCCGTCCGGGGCATTCGCTCGTACGGGTGATCGGGGCGGTCCGCTCCGTGTTGCTGCGGCCGAGAACCCTCCCTCCTCTGATCCCATGATCGGAAGACCATCTGCTGCGGCGGTGGGTGCAGCGAGGGAGGGAGTGCCGTGCGAGGGGTTCGCCGAGGGACCGCCGCGATCGCCGGCGCGGTCGCGGTGCTGCTGCTCGGCGGCTGCGTGACGGTGTACGGGCCCGCCCCGCAGCGCGGGGCGCCCGGCGACGCGGCCACCCCCGGAGCCGCCCGCGGCGCCGGCCAGGTCGGGTACGCCCACCCGTTCCAGCCGCTGCCCTCGGTGAGCCCCGCCCCCGTCCCGGACGGCTACGACTCCTCGGCGGACGCCGGCGGCGCGGTGTCCGCGGCCCTCACCGCTGCCGCGAAGGACGGCCGGCCGGTGCTGCTCGACTTCGGCTCGTCCTGGTGCGAGGACTGCCAGGCGCTGTCCGCGCTGGTGGACAGCCCGGGCGTGAACCGGATCCTGGCCCGCAACTACCACCTGGTCACCGTGGACGTCGGGCACTTCGACCGGAACACCCAACTCGCCTCCCGCTACGTCTCGCTGGCGCAGAGCGGGATCCCCGCCCTGGTGCTGCTCGGCCCGGACGGCACCAGGAGGGACACCGGCGACCCCGGCGAGTTCGCCAACGCCCGCAACCTCGACGCCGACGGATTCGCCGCGACCCTGGTCGACTGGCTCTATCAGCCGTCGAGGTAGGACCGTCGGCGAGGTAAGAACTGCCCGACTGATACATACTCAGGAACGGTCAGTACGGGGCAGAACCGGACAAAGGTCGGTACCGCTCCGTGACCGCTCAACTGCACCCCCGGGATTGCTTGGCATCAACCGTCACTAGGATTACCGTTCAATAACGCAGTGCGACGGTCTGCCGTTGCTCGGACGGCATCGCACGCGGTCGCCTAATCCTGTTGGGAACCGGGGAACCACGTCTCTCCGGGGTGAATCAGCCGAACCGGCTGTAGGAGACCTTCCTCTCCGAACCCGTCAGCTAACCCGGTCGGCGAGAGGGAAGGAAAGGAGCACGCCGAACGTGGCGTCGAACTCGCCCACCTGGGCACCCGTGGCACCCGTGCAGCCGATTCCGCCGCAGCGGCCCGCCCCCTCGGCGGTGCTGGGCTTCGCGGCGATGGCGGCCGTGGGCGCCACCGGGGCCGTCGCCCTCGCGGCGCCCTCCGCGTCGGCGGCGGTGCGCGAGACCGGCGGCAGCACCCTGGTCGCCCAGGAGCAGGGCCACGGTACGACGGCGACCCTCGCCAGGCCGGCCGCCGACCCGGGTACTGCCCTCGCCGACCGGATCCGCGCACAGGCGGCGCAGACGCGGGCGACCGCGGAGGACACCGCGAGGCGCCAGGCGGCGGCCGAGGCGGAGGCACGCCAGGCCGCGGTCAGGGAGGCGGCGGCCCGCGAGACGGCGGCGCAGGAGGCTGCGGCCCGGGCCCGGGCGGTCGAGCAGGCAGCACAGGAGGCCGCGGCCCAGGCTGCGGCGGCGGAGGCGGCCCGGCAGGCGGCGGCGGTTCAGGTGGCTCAGCAGGCTGCGGCTCAGCAGGCTGCGGCACCGTCGGTGACGGCGACTCAGGCCGTCGGCACACTGGTCAGCCCGATCGCCGCGGCGGTTCCCGGGGCGGGCTTCGGGCAGTCCGACTCGCTCTGGTCCCAGCTGCACACCGGACAGGACTTCACCGCGCCGACCGGCACCCCGGTCGCCGCGGTCGGCAACGGCACCATCACCTCGGCCGGCTGGGCCGGGGCCTACGGCTACCGCGTGGTGGAGACGCTGGCCGACGGCACCGAGGTCTGGTACTGCCACCTCTCGGTGATCGGCGTCGGCGGCGGCGAAGTGACGGCGGGTCAGCCCATCGGCCGGGTCGGCGCGACCGGCAGCAATGTCAACGCCCCGCATCTGCACCTGGAGGTGCGCCCGGCAGGCGGCGAGCCGGTGGACCCGGCGGCCTGGCTGGCCCAGCACGGTCTCACGCTCTGACCGTCCGGCCCCTGCCGAGGTCTCAGCGCAGCAGGGCAGCAAGCAGCACCTCGAACTCCGACGGTCCCGGTGGCACCCCCCGACACTGGGACCGTCGGAATGCTTCGACCCGTCCGGCGACCCGTCCGGCGACCCGTCCGGCGACCCGTCAGCGATGCGTCAGCCGCGTCGGTCCACGGCCGCCCAGGACGCCAGCGCCACGCCGGAGGAGACGGCGGCCACCGACGGCCAGGCGCCCAGCTTCTTCGCCAGCGGGTGCGAGCCCGCGAACGCGGCGACGTACAGCCCGCTCAGCGCCACCGCGGTGGCCGGCCCCGCGGCCCGCTTCCACTGCGTCGCCGCGACCGCGCCGGCCGCGAGCAGCGCCACCCCGCCCAGCTCCCGCTTCTTGGTCGCCCGCGCGATTCCGTAACCGCCGACCAGCCCGGCCGCCGCGACCAGGGACGAGGGAATGCGTGCCATCTCGGTAGTACCTTCCTGACTTCTCAGTCGGTGCGGGTGTTCCGCAGGTGCAGGCCCATGTAGCCGATGCTCCAACCTTTCGGGGAGCGACCCCCCGAACCCCCGCGTGAACCCGCCGGGGCGGGCGTGGCGCGGGCGGTCGGTCCTCGCTCAGTTGGTGCGGGTGTTCCGCAGGTGCAGGCCCATGTAACCAATGTAGATCTTGCCCGTCCCCGAGCAGTCGTCGAAATAGTGCAGCCGGGGAGCGGTGCCGCCGCCGCCTATGCGGAGGTGGGCGCCCATGAAGACCTTGCCGGCCGGGTTGACCTCGACCGGGACCGGGAGCTCGCGCTCGCCCTTCCACTTGGTGTTGGTGCGGACCGTGCGCGACTCGTCGCGGATCACCTTGCGGGGCGGGAAGACATGGCAGTCGACCGGGGTGTTCTCGCACCAGCGGCGGAAGTCGCCGCCGGACTCGCCGTGCACCGCCGCCTCGGCGTAGTCCTGCAGAGCCAGCAGGGCGTCCCAGGCCATCCTGACCCAGGTCGGGTGGTCGGTCTGGTCGTCCAGCTCGCGGGTCAGCCGGGGGTCGCCGGTGAAGGAGAGCAGCGGGAACTCGTCGAACCGTTCGACCAGTTCGGCGAAGGAGACCGGATCGACCCGGCCGGCCGTCGGCGCGGTCCGGACCGCGCCGTCGCCGCCGTCCGCCTCGGCCAGCCGTCCGCGCAGCGACCTGACCTGGGTGCGGGCCTCGCGCAACTCGCTGTACTGCTCGTCGTACTCGGCGGCCAGCTGCGACTCGCGCTCCTCGGCGTCCCGCAGCCAGCGGCGGACCTCCTGCAGCTCCTCCGCGCGGGCCCGCTCCTCGTGGACCTCCTCCTCGTGGTGGTCCACCAGCAGGGTGCCGGGTTGGACGCCGTCGATCGCGGCGATGTCCGCGCTCTCCTCCGACCAGGGGGCGGAGCCGGCCCGCAGGTTCTGGGCGCGCAGCGGCGGCAGTCCGGCCAGTGCCTCCGGCAGCGGGGACTGGACCGCGAGCCGCCGCGGCAGCCAGGCCAGCAGGCCGGAGGCGCGGCGCAGATCGGTGTCCAGGGTGTGCCGGCCCATCACCCGGTGCCGCTGGGCCTCGGGGGCCCAGGCCGGGTCCAGGCCGGGGAGGTAGGTGCGGACGGCGCCGCCGTAGACCCGGTGGTGCTCCAGGGCCCGGTTGAAGTCCCGCTCGGCGCCGGGGGCCAGCGCGTACAGCACGGCGAGGCCGGCGCAGCCGCGCAGCAGCGGGTCGACGGTCTCGGCCAGCCAGTCGTCGAAGTCGGCGCGCGGGGGAGTGCTGGCGACCACGATCGGCATCCGCCGGTCGGGGTCGCAGAGTTCGTCCAGCACCTCGTCGACGTCGCCGCGTTCGATGACGGTGGGCATGCCGTGCACCCTGGCCGCGCCCTGGTGCTCGCCCTCGGCCGCGCCGAGGACGTCGAGCAGGCCCCTGGCCAGGGCCGGGACCGGGGCCTTCGTCGCCGAGGCGCCGCGGACCGGCAGCTGCTCGGCGTCCAGGCGCACCCAGGTGCCGCCGGTGGGAGGGGTGCTGATCGTCAGTGAGGTCTGCCAGATGCCCTGGGGAGTGAACTCGCGTAGTCGCCAGCGCGCGACCGACTCCTTCGCGCCGCTCGCGCCTCTGACCCGGTCCTTCAGGGCGCAGTCCAGCACGGCCTGCGACCCCACCCGGTGCCGACCGTCCTCGGCGCCCGGGTCCTCATAGTGCTGGGCCTTCAGCCAGTGTCTGACCTGCTGTCCCGCGAGGGTGACCGTGTCACGGTGGCTGTGGCCACTGGTCACGGCCATGCGGTAGATGCCGTCTGTCATCCGCGGGCCTCCTGACGCTGTATCGGCGTCTCCGCACGCTGCGTGCGGGGTCAACCTGTCCAACGCGGGAGGGGCCCCCGATGGTTCCGGTGCGATCAGCCAGGGGCGTGAACGTACGGTGCGTGCGCCGTGTGTGTGCGCTGGTGGGCCGGTGTGTCAGCTGGGGGGTTCCACGGCTGTGGGGGCGTCCCCTGCCGTGGGGGCCGCCACAGCCGTGGGGGCGTCCGCGGGCAGCGGGGGGTGCGCGGGCTGTCCGGGCTGCGCCGGGGCAGGATGCTGGGCCGGGGGCTGGTGCGCGGGCTGGTGCTGGCCGGGGGCTGCCGCGGTGGGGGCCGGGGTGCGGTGCAGGTGTTGGGCCGGAGGCTGGGCGTGGTGCTGGGCCGGAGGCTGGGCCGCGGCGTGGTGGTGGGGCTGGGCCGGGGCGTAGGGCTGGGGGTAGCCGTAGCCGTAGGCCGGGGGTTGCGGCCAGGGCTGGGGCTGGGCCGGGG
>NZ_BBPM01000086.1:11731-18870 GCF_000787775.1 Streptacidiphilus carbonis
GCCAGGGCTGGGGCTGGGCCGGGCCCGGGTAGCCGTAGGCCGTGGCCGGGGTGGTGGGGGCGTAGCCGCCGTAGCCGGGGCCGGGCTGGGCCGGGAGGTAGGCGGCGGGGGCCGGGGCCGCCGCGTAGCCGGGGGCGGGGTAGCCGCCGGGCGCGCCGAACGCCCGCGGCACCCCGAACACTCCGGGCATGCCGGGCGCCCCCGGGAACCCGCCGAAGCCCCTGGCCTGCGGGTTGCGCCGGTACCACTCCTGCGCGCCGACCCGGACGAAGATCTCGGCCACCCGCTCCCTGCGCTCCCACAGGTGGTGCAGCAACTCCTGCTCGCGCTCCACGAAGTCCGCCCCGGCCAGCCCGCGCTCGGCGCGCTGCCGCAGGAAGGCCAGCGCCGTCGCGAAGCCCACGTACTCGCGCATCGCCTTGTCGCCGACCGGTCCCTGGGTGAACCGCGCCAGCTCCCTGGCCTGCTTCCTGGTCCGCATCGACGACAGCACCAGCGGGACCTGCTGGGCGATCCAGCCCGCCGCCGCGTACACCGGCAGCTGCCGCTCCAGGGCCCGCAGCTCGTTCCGGCGCGACCACACCACCAGCCACACCATCAGGCAGAACACCGGCACCATGAACAGGAAGTACACGCCGATGAAGCCCAGCGGGCCGAGCACCGAGGAGCCGTTCCAGGTCCCGTGCATGAACATCGCACAGACCCAGCCGCCGATCGGCGCCATCACCTTCGCCCAGCGCTTGCGCGACATCGCGGCGACGCCGAAGCCCACCCCGGTCATCGAGGTGAACAGCGGGTGCGCGAACGGCGACATCACCTCGCGCAGGATGAAGGTGACCACGGTCTGGGCGAAGCCGGCGCCGTCCTTGCCGCCGTCCAGCACCGAGCGGCCGATGTAGAGGATGTTCTCGGTGAAGGCGAAGCCGGTCGCGGTGAAGCCCGCGTAGACCACGCCGTCGACGATCCCGCCGAAGTCGCGGCGCCGGAACAGGAACAGCAGCAGGATCGCGGAGCCCTTGGCCGACTCCTCCACCAGCGGCGCCACCAGGCTCGCGCCCAGCGTCTCGCCGCTGCCGATCTGATGGCTGATCAGCAGCGAGGTCGCCCAGGTGTTGGCCAGGATGGCGACCAGGGTCGCCGCGCAGGAGCCCCAGGCGAAGCAGAACAGCAGGTTGCGCAGCGGCTTGGGCTCCAGCCGGTCCAGCCAGTAGAAGGCCCCCAGCACCAGCGGGACGGGCAGCACCGCCAGGCAGACCCCGATCAGCAGCCCGGAGGTTCCGGTCTGCCGCTGCACCAGGGCCAGGATGGCGACGCCGCAGAGCGCCAGCAGCACGATCAACGCGGTCAGGCGCAGGGCCTTGCTCTCGAACGGGTTGCGGCGGGCCTTGTAGCGGAAGCTGCCGGTCAGCTGGAACTGCGGCTGCTCATCGGCCTGCGGCACCGGGGGAGTCCAGGGCGCGTCGCCCGGCGCCGGGGCGGCCGGTTGCCAGGGCGCGGCTATGTCGGCGGTCGCGGTCGGTTCCGGCTGCGGGCTGCTCACCGTACGACCTTAGCGGGGCGGATAAGCCTCCCGTAAGGCGTTGCCGCTACTCACCCGGGTGCCGGGTCAGCGGCGGCGGAACAGAAGGTCGTGCACGACGTGGCCCTTCTCCAGGCCCTGGCGTTCGAACTTCGTCACCGGGCGCCACTCGGGTCGCGGTGCGTATCCCCCGTCACCGTCCGGGTGCAGGTTCTCCAGTTCGGGCGAGGCGCTCAGCACCTCCAGCATCTGCTCCGCGTACGGCTCCCAGTCGGTCGCGCAGTGCACGGTCGCGCCGGGGCGCAGCCGGGAGAGGGCCAGCTCCAGGAACTCGGGCTGCAGCAGCCGCCGCTTGTGGTGCCGGGCCTTGGGCCAGGGGTCGGGGAAGAAGATCCGCAGTCCGGACAGCGAGTCCGGCCGGAGCTGGTCGCGCAGCAGGATGAAGGCGTCGCCCTCGGCCGGGCGGATGTTCTTCAGGCCGCCCGACTCGATGCTGCGCAGCAGGTTGCCGTGGCCGGGGGTGTGCACGTCCACGGCGAGGATGCCGGTGGACGGGTCGGCGGCGGCCATGGCGGCGGTGGTCTCGCCCATGCCGAAGCCGATCTCCAGCACCACCGGGAGGTCCGGGTCGCCGAACAGCTCGCCGAGGTCCAGCTGCGACCTGCCGTCCACCCTGGTCCCGTACTGCTGCCACAGCCGGGCCAGCGCCGCCCGCTGGGCGTCGCTCATCCGCCCCTTGCGCGGGTGGAAACTGCGGATCCGCTGCTCGCGGCGGATCTCGTCGGAGAACGGGGCGCCGGGCTGCGGGACGGGGGGCTGCGGGATGACGGGCTGCGGGACGGCGGGGGGTGCGGGATGGCTGGTCACAATGGCGTCCAGTGTACTGACCGCCCGCTACCGGCCGTCCGCGCAGAGCTTGAGCGCCCGGCGGGCGATCTCGCGGCCGATCGGCAGCGAGGCGGTGGCCGCCGGCGAGGGGGCGTTGAGCACGTGGACGGTGCGCGGGGCCTCGGCGAAGGCGAAGTCGTCCAGCAGCGTGCCGTCGCGGCCGACGGCCTGGGCGCGGACCCCGGCCGGAGCCGGGACCAGGTCCGCGGCCCGGACCGCCGGCAGCAGCCGCTGGACGTCGCGGGTGAAGGCGCGGTGCGACAGTGAGCGGCGCACCTCCACCGCCTCAGCCCGCCAGTGCTTCGCGGCCAGCCGCCAGGCGCCGGGCCAGGCCAGCGTCCCGGCGAACTCGCGCGGGTTGACCCGGCCCCAGCCGTAGCCCTCCCTGGCCGTGGCCGGCACGGCGTTGGGGCCGACGTGGACGCCGCCGTGCAGATCGCGGGTGAGGTGGACGCCGAGGAAGGGGAAGGCCGGGTCCGGGACCGGGTAGACCAGCCCGCGGACCAGCTCCGCCGTCCGCGGCGACAGCTCGAAGTACTCGCCGCGGAACGGGATGATCCGCACCCCGGGCTCGTCCCCGGCCAGCCTGGCGATCCGGTCGCTGTGCAGCCCGGCACAGTTGACCAGCACCTTGGCCCGTACTTCGGCGAGGGTGGTGCCCACCGTGACCCCGTCCGCGCGGCGCGCGATGGAGACGACCGCTCCCCCGGTGCGCACCTGTGCGCCGGAGAGTTCGGCGTACGCCCGCGCGACCGCCGGGTAGTCGCAGATCCCGGTGTCGCCGATGTGCAGCGCCGCCACCCCGCTGATCTGAGGCTCGAACTCGGCGATGCCGGCCGCGCCGAGTTCGCGCACGGCCAGGCCGTGCTCCCGCCCGCGCTGGGCCAGCGCGTGCAGCCGGGGCAGCTCCTCGCTGCCGGTGGCCACCACGAGTTTGCCGGTGGGCTGGTAGGGCAGCCCGTGCTCACGGCAGAAGGCCGCCATCTCCCGGGCACCCTCGACGGCGAAGCGGGCCTTGAGACTGCCGGGCTTGTAGTAGAGGCCGCTGTGCACCACGCCGCTGTTGTGCCCGGTCTGGTGCCCGGCCACGGCGGGCTCCTTCTCCAGCACGATCACCGAGGTCCCCGGCGCGGCCAGGCTGATCGCATACGCCGTCGACAGGCCGACGATCCCGCCGCCGATGACCACCACGTCGCAGTCGTACCCATTCGTCTCCACGGCGCGATACTCCCACGCGGGTGCGGCGGCGCGCCGTCGCAGGTGGCGGGAACTTCGGCTGCGGACCGTAGTTGGCCGGTCGCGCGGTTCCCGCGCCCCCGGGGGCTGCGACGTGATCACGGTGCTTCGGCTGCGGCACTGGATCAGGCCGGGGCGGCGAGCACCAGGCGGGCCCTTTCGGCGAGTTCCACGGCCGCCCTCTCGGTCTTGAAGTGCTCCAGCCGCTTCAGCATCTCCTGGACGTACTCCCTGGTCCGCTGGGAGGAGATGCGTCCGGCGACCTCCACCGCCCGCGTCCCCGCCGCGACCGCCGCGTCCAGGTCGCCGTCGTCCAGCTCGGCCAGGGCCGAGACCACCAGCCGCAGGCCGTGCGAGCGCACGTACTCCTCGGTCGGGCTGGCCAGCGCCTGGGCGGTGAACTGACGTACCTTCAGCGGGACTCCGAGGTCCCGATAGCACTCGGCGGCGTCGGCCGCCAGGCGGTCGGCGGAGAAGAAGTCGATCCAGGCCGGGTCGGCGTCGCCGGGGCGGGAGCGCTCCAGCCAGGTCTCCGCCGCGCTGAGCGCCGCCGCGCAGGCGTGCGCGCTGCCCGCGCGGGCGTGCGCGCGGGCCTCGACCAGATGGAAGAAGCTCATGGTCCTGGTGGTGGCCAGGCCGCGGTTGCGCTCGATGGCGGCCTGGGCGAGGTCCACCCCCTCCTCGGCCGCGCCCCGGTAGGTGGCCTGCAGGCTCATCGACGCCAGCACATAGCCGCCGAACGGCACGTCCGCCGCGGCCCTGGCCAGCCGCAGCGCCTGGATGTAGTAGCGCTGGGCGGCCTCGTGCTGACCGGTGTCGAAGGCCATCCACCCGGCCAGCCTGGTGAGTTCGGCGGTCGCGCCGAACAGCGCCCGGCCCACCTCGTCGCTGTAGGAGCCGAGCAGCAGCGGCGCCGCGTCGTGCCGCAGGCACTCCGGGACCATGGACGAGCGCCAGTCCCCGCCGCCGTAGCGGGAGTCCCAGCGCCGGGCCTCCTCCGCCGCCTGCCGCAGCTTGGCGGCGTCGGCGTGGCCGACCCGGTATGCCCTCCCGTCACCCACCACCGCCCGCGTCCGAAGCGCTTCGCGCTGCCCCCGCTGTTTGTCGCCCATGACCGCGCGGATCCGCAGCGCCTCCTCGGACGGTTCCAGCGCCGAGGCGTCCCGGGCGACCGAGCCGTCGACCGGGGTGATCAGCCAGCGTGAGACCGGGGTGGCGTACGCGGTCACCGAGAAGGTGCCCGCCAGGTTGTCCCACCAGCCCCGCCGGACGCCGCCGGGGGCGGTCGAACTCCCTTGCGGGGTGCCGGAGTCCAGCCCCCACAGCGCGGTCGCATGGCGGACCGCCTCGGGTACCTCGCGCGGGAAGGCCAGCCCGATCTCCGGCGCCGGACCGGTGCTGCCGAGGCCGATCTCGTCCAGTGGGACGGCCCGTCCCAGCTTTCCGCCAATCGCGGTGGCGATCAACTGCGGCACCGCGCCCTGCGGAACCATGCCCTTGCCGACCCAGCGGGCCACCGAGGTCTTGTCGTACCGGAATGTCAGACCCCGTTGCGCGCCCAGGTCGTTGACCCGACGGGCCAGCCCGGCGTTGCTGATTCCGGCGAGCGCCAGCAGCGTGCCGAGCTTGTCGTTGGGCCCTCGCCCTGTGGTGGTCATGCCCTGTGCCACCTCCCCGCCGGACAGCGTTCTACCCAGAGTAGTTCCCCGCGTTCCCACGGTTAAGAGGTTCCGTTCCGTATGGCGGGATACCGCTCTCTCCTGCTGGACCCCGATCGGGCCGGCGCCGGGCCTCTGCGGGCCCCCGCCGGGCCCCGCGGCGGCGATCCGGGACCGTCGGTCCCTCGCCACGCAGCGCCCCCGCTGTGCCCCCGCCGTGTGTGGCCGTGCGCCCTCCTGTGCCCCCTCCCCACGTCCGGTGCACAGGGCTTCGATGGCCGGTGTGGGTCGGCCTGCGGTCGAGGAGGGCAGGTCGGGGGACGCCACCGCACTCCCCGCGCGGTGGCGGGCCGACTCGGGGGGTGTGCGGACACCCCCCGAGCGGAACTCGTTGGAACGGGGCACGGGGAAGGCCGTATCCGGGTCGGGGAGGGAGCGGCCCGGATGCGGATCCCGTCTGTCCGGTTGCCGTTCATGTCCTTCTCCGCATATCTCTTTCCGGTCGCGCCCGAAAACGATCGCGTCCAGCCCGGCGAAGTCCGGCCGTGCAGATGGCACCATGTCCCTGAACGGTTCCTGACGGTGCGACAGCAGGTCCGCTGCCGTCCGCCCGGGACCCACGGAGGCGAGGCGTCCATGCGGTGGTTGGTGGGGTGGAACGGCGCGTCCGCCGTGGCCGACCCCGGCCTGCGCGAACTGCGCCCGCTCGGCGGGAGGCTGCTGTGGGGCGGCGCCGACCCGCTCTGGGCGGTGGGCGACTGGCGCGCCGAGGAGATCCGCACCGTCTCCGTGCACCGGCAGCTGCGCCCCGACGACACCGTCCGCACCGGCTTCCCCGACCTGCCCGAGGACCCCGACGACCCGGCGGCCGCCGACGGCGCGGTGGCCCGGCTCGCCGTCGTCGGCCACTGCGGCGCCGGCGACGCCGCGCTGCGCACCGCGCTGCTCACCGCCAGCGGAGGCGCGCTGCGCCACCTCACCGTCTGGCCCGGCAGCTACACCGTGGTCCTGCAGCAGGGCACCAGGACCACCCTGATCGGCGACCTGGCCGGGGTCCGCCCGGTCTTCCACACCCAGTGGTGCGGCGGCACCGCCTACGCCACCGCGGCGCTGCCGCTGGCCGACCTGGTCGGAGCCCCGGTGGACCCGCTCCACCTGGCCGCCAGACTGGCCGTGCCGGACGCGCCGGAGGCGGTGGACGGCGGCAGCCCGTTCGCCGGCGTGCGGCGGGTGCCGCCGGGGCGCGCGCTCAGCATCCGCGCCGGACGGCCGCAGTCGCAGGGGTACCAGCCGCAGCTCCCCGGCGTCGGCGGCAGCACCGAGATCACCGAGGCGGCGGCCACCGGCGAGGTCACCCGCAGCCTGCTGGAGGCCGTCCGCTGCCGGGTGCGCGCGGAGTCGGACCGCCCGCACCGGGTCAGCACCGACCTCTCCGGCGGCAGCGCTTCCACCGTGGTGACCCTGCTCGCCGCCGCCATACCCACGCCGCCCGCCCGTCGCCCACCGCCACCCCTGTCCGAAGCGCTTCGCGCCGCACCTCCTGACGGCCGCTCCGCACCCCCGTCGCCGCTGGCGGAGGCGCTCCGGGCCGCGGCTCCGGGCCGCGGTCCGGACCCCGACCTGGAGCCGGGTTCCGGTGCTGACGCGGGCTCGGGTTCGGGACCCGGCCGGGCCGCCGGGCAGCACCAGGGGTCGTTCCCGGGGGTCCGCCGCAGCGTCGACGAGCGCTGGGGCGACCCGCGCAGCTACCGCACCCTGCACCACGGGCCGCCGGCCACCCTGGCCGCCCCGGCCCGCAGCGGCGCCGTCCGCGGCTCGTGGGCCAGGGGCACCGCCGC
>NZ_BBPM01000086.1:19128-19807 GCF_000787775.1 Streptacidiphilus carbonis
ACCCTGGCCGCCCCGGCCCGCAGCGGCGCCGTCCGCGGCTCGTGGGCCAGGGGCACCGCCGCGGCGGCCGCCGCGGACGCGCCGCTGCTCGCCGTCACCTACACCGACGGCGCTTCGGCCGATCCGAGCCCGGACCCGGCCCGCACCGAGGAGCTGCTCCGGGCCAGGTCCCTGGTCGGCGAACACCCCCGGCTGGAACACCTGATGATCGCCGGCGGTCCGGAGACGCTGCCCTACGCGGACCTGCTCGACCCCGACCTGGCCGGGCCGCTCACCGACGAACCCGGCGCCGCCCTGATCGCCGGCGCCCGGCACCGCCGCCGGCTGGCCGAGGCCGGCACCGACCACCTCGGCGGCCACGGCGGCCGCCAGGTCCTGGACGGCCACCCGGCGCGGCTGGCCGACCTGCTGCTGGAGCACCGGCGGCTGCCGCTGCTGCGGCCGATCACCGCGCTGGCCCGCGCCGACAGCGCCGGCCACCCGGTGCACGGGGCCTTCGGCACCCCGGTCGGGGTGCTCCGCGCGGCCCGCCGCCTGGCCAGGACCAGCTACGCCGAGGGACTGGAGGACGCCGCGACCCAGCTGATGTCGCGTCATATCGCGCTCCCCGGAACGGCGGGGGCCGCCTCCATCCAGTCGCTCAGCTGGTGCGACCCGGGTCCGGCCGCGCGCTGGCTGA
>NZ_BBPM01000086.1:20045-23080 GCF_000787775.1 Streptacidiphilus carbonis
GCCTCCATCCAGTCGCTCAGCTGGTGCGACCCGGGTCCGGCCGCGCGCTGGCTGACCGACGACGCGCTCTCCGCGGTCTCGGTGCGGCTGCGGCTGGCCACCCGGCGCACGGCCCCGGACGAGCGCCCCGGCGAACGTCGCGCACGCCTTGCCCTGCACCGGCAGGCCGCCGAGTTCCGGGTGCTCACCCAGATCGCCGAAGAGGCGCACGGGCAGCGCCTGCACGCCCCGTATCTCGACAGCCAGGTGATCCGGGCCTGCGGCCTGGTGCCGCCCTCGGCCCGGGTCCAGCCCGGTTCCAGGCACGCCATCCTGCGCAGCGTGCTGGCGGGGGCGGGCGCCGAGTCCGTGCCCGGCTGGGGAAGCACGCCGCCGGACCCCTACTCCGCCGCCGCAGGCGTCCGCGAAGGGCTGCGCCGGGCGCTGAACGCCCTGGACCGGATCTTCGCCGCGCCGCTGCTCGCCGACCTCGGCCTGCTGGACGCCCGGGCCTTCCGCAAGGCGCTGCACAACGCCGCGCGGGACCGGCCGGTCCCGCTGGACGGACTGGCCGCCGTGGTCTCCACCGAGCTCTGGCTGCGCCGTCTGCACGCCCGCCAGGGCTCCTGCTGGACCGGGATGCCGCTGGCCGAACGCCGCGCCATCGGCGGCCTGGACCCCATCGGCGTGCCGTAGCCCCGCCCAGCCGCGCAGGCGCAAGCATGAGGCATGCCCCGCAGCAGCCCCGCCCGCCCCGTGCCCGGTCACTCCGGTCCGGTCCCCCTGCCCATCCACAGCGGTCCCATCCACACCGGTCCGGTCCATACCGGCCCGGCGCACGTCGGTCCGACCCACGCCGTCCCGGGGCGCACGGCCGCGGTGCGGACCGGCCCGGTGCCGGTGCTGCACGAGCCCCCGGACGGCCCGCCCGGCGTCCTGGTCGGACTCGACGGCTCGGACGGCTCGGTGTGGGCCCTCGACCGCGCCTTCGCCGAGGCTGTCGCGCACCGGCTGCCGCTCTACGTCGTCTCCGCCGTCGACCCGGCCCCGGCCGGGTACCCGCCGGGGATGGCCAACCTCACCGAGGACAGTGTCGACCGACTGTTCGAGAGCATGGGCCAGGTCGCCCTGCGAGCGATCGACGCGGTCCGGGCCAACCACCCGCCGCTGCCTGCGGTGACCGTACACGTCATGCTCGGCAGCGCCGTCGACGCCCTGCTCCGGGTGTCGGCCGCGCACCGCACCCTGGTCGTCGGGGCCCGCGGCAACGGGGGCTTCGAACGGCTGCTGCTGGGCTCCGTCGCCACCGCCGTGATCCACCACTCCGCCTGCCCGGTCCTGGTCGTCCCCGCGAGCCCGGCGGAATACCAGACGGAGGACATCGGTTCCGACACCTGACGCCGCAGACAAGAGGAACCCCATGAAGATCGAGATCTACAGCGACATCGCCTGCCCCTGGTGCTACATCGGCAAGCGCCGCTTCGAGCGCGCGCTCGGCGCCTTCAACCAGCCCGTCGAGGTGGTCTACCGCCCGTACCAGCTGGTCCCCGACGCCCCGGAGCAGGCGGTTCCGCACCGTGCGTGGCTGGACCAGCGCTACGGGCCGCAGTCCCGCGCGATGGACGACCGGGTCGCCGCGCTCGGCGCGGCCGACGGCATCACCTACGACTTCGACGCGGCGCTGGAGACCAACACCTTCGACGGACACCGCCTGCTGTGGCTGGCCGCCACCGAGTACGGCCTCCCGGTGCAGCACACGCTGAAGGAGAAGCTGCTCGCGGCGCACTTCACCGACGGCGTCGACGTGGGCGACCACGCCGCGCTCATCGACGTCGCCGTGGCAGCCGGACTCGACCGCGCCCGCGTCACCGCGTTCCTCGCCTCCGGCGAGGGCAGCGGTGAGGTCAGGGCCGAGCTCGACCACGCCCACGCGATCGGCGTCAGCTCCGTCCCCACCTTCGTCATCGACGAGAAGTGGGCGGTCCAGGGCGCGCAGGAGACCTCGACGTTCCTCCGGGCCCTGGAGCAGGCGGCGGCCTCCGCCTCGGAGGGCGTGTCCGAGGAAGCGGCTGGCAGCTGCGACGACGGTAGCTGCGCGGTCTGACCGGGGTCTGTGGCTTGTCGCGCAGTTCCCCGCGCCCCTGAACGAGTGCAACCGGGCCAGTTGCAGACCCGTCAGGGGCGCGGGGCACTGCGCGACAAGCCGTCTACGGTCCGCACCCGAAAAGCGGTCAGAAACCGCTAGTGGCAGGTGAACCTGGCATCGGCCCAGTCGGCGACATTGGCGATGAGCGACCATGGTGCCGGCACGGTGACCAACCGGATCGCCGAGACGCCGGTCAGCGGCACGCTGACCGGCACGGCCGGCTGGCCTCCCCGGACCACCCCGGAGCTCCACAGCGTCCGGCCGGTGTCCCCGTCCAGCACCGAGAAGCGGACCGCGCCCAGTCCCCACGTCATGTCGTCGACCCCGGCGTCCGCGGCGAACTCGCTGCACCCGCGGTTGAGGCCGATGGTCACCGAGGACGGCGCGCGAACGGTGATGCCACGCGCATACGACGTGCCGCCGACCCGGACCCCGTTGCTCCGCTGCCAGAGCCAGCTGGAGGCGTCGGGAACGACGCTGGGCCCGTTGGTGGCCCCGATCCCGGCGTAGGGCAGGGCGTCCACGTAGTAGTCAGCCGGGGCAGCCGGGGGAGTCGGAATGGGCTTCGGCTTCGGCGTGGGCTTGGGAGTCGGCTTCGGCCGGGGCTTCGGCGACGCCTTGACCACCGGTGCCGGCTTCGGCTGCGGCCGCACCGTCGGCCTGGGAGCCGGCTTCGCTGCCGGAACCACCACCGCCGCCGGGGCCGCCGGGGGCGGCGTCGGAGTCGGCCGGGGCGCGGGCGGGGTCGGCCTCGGCACCACCTTCACCGCCGACGGCCGCGCGGCCTGCGGCGGCTTGGGCTTGGGCTTGTGGTCGTTCCCGGTCAGCGCGAACACCACGCCGGCCACCGCGACCACGGTCACCAGCGCCGCGATCCCCGCCTTCGCGGGCACCCCCAGCCCTTCGGCGG
>NZ_BBPM01000085.1 GCF_000787775.1 Streptacidiphilus carbonis
GAGCGGGCGCTCGATACCCTTGGGCTTTCCGGTGACACCAGAGGAGTACAGCATCAGGAAACCTTCGGTCTCGTCGGCGATCGGCGATTCCGGACACCTGGCGATCATGTCCTCGTACGGATCAAATCCTGGAACGGGCTCCCCCACGGCAAGCCGTACGCCCACCGAAGAGAGGGATGACTCCAGTTCAGGGAGAAGTTCCCGGAGCGAACCGTCCACGACCAGGGCGCGCGCACCGCAGTCGTTTACGATATAGCCGATCTCGGGCGTTGTGAGATGGCTGTTGACGGGTGTCACGTAAAGGCCTGAACGCTGCGCCGCCCAGCAGGTCTCAAAGTACTCCGCCCTGTTGCCGAGCAGCACGGCAATATGATCACCTGCGGACAGGCCCTTGGCTCGAAAGAAATGTGCGAGCCGGTTCGACCGGGCCTCCAGCGCTCGATAGGTCAGCGTCGTACCGGATCCCGCCATGATGACGGCGGGCCTGTCTCCGTCGGTCCGTGCATGGACCCCGGGATGCCAAAGCTTCGCAGGCTGCGTATCGCTCATGCCGTGAATTTCATGTGCGCCTACCTGGTTCTTTGCGGAGGTGGACGAGAATCGAACTCGCCAGGCGGGCGTGACCCACCTCAACGGTTTTGAAGACCGCGCCGGCCACCAGGCCCGGAGACACCTCCCAGCCGCTTCCGACCAAGCAGTAATTTATCACTTCAGGCCGGTTCTGGTAAGTCGTTTCCCCCATGCGTTGGAGATCATTTTCAGCGCTCCGGTCAACACGGAACGATCAATCGAATGTTCGGTTGTAGCTACAAAAATCCCCGCGAGGCATGGACGCCCCATCACACCCGTCCGTATTCTTGTTGTACCGACCATAGTGTAGATCGGGAGCAACCGATCATTGATCTGAGCAGCTGACCTCCACTATTGAAAGGAGTCGAAGCCGACATTTTGCCGCCACGCACGGAACCTGTTAGTGATCAGGGGAATCGCATGACAGACGCCAGTGCCAAGCCTGCCGAGCAAGGCCAACAAAAACAAGGTCTGCATTGTACTGCATCCTGGGGGTCACCCATCCTGCTGGCAGTGGCAGCAGCTTTGCAGATTACCGTTGCAATGGGGCCGATGGCACACGACTTAGGTAATGTTCAGCCGCTCGTCTGGGCACTTTCCGCTGCTATGGGGCTCGTTCAGTGCTTCTTCATAGCCGAGCTCGCAGTACATTTTCCGAGGCGCGCCGGGGGAACCGCCACTTATGCCCACGAGGCGCTTGGCGATCAACTCCGCTGGATCCCGGCCATGTCAAGCTGGGCATACTGGTTCGCCTGGACACCGGGGGTCGCGGTCAACCTCATACTAGCTTCCGACTATCTCCGAGCGACTGTCTTTCCGCACGTGAACACAGTCGTTCTGAGCCTGATACTCGGCGCCGTCCTGTACGCCATCAACGCCCGCGGCCTTCAGTTCAATGTCAGAATATCGGCAACGTTGATAATTCTGACAGCGGTGCCGCTCCTGGCACTATTCCTGGCGCCACTGATACGGCCTTCCCTGTTCCAGGGCGCTCGCGTATGGCCATTTCACTTCCCAGCCAGCCATGGATTCCCAATAGCATTGGTGATCAAGTGGCTCTTCGTAGCCGCATGGTCCGCATACGGTGCTGAGATGAGCTCGACAATCTTCGCCGAATGCCGTACGTCGAAGCGCACCATCGTGCGTGGAATGGCTGTCGCCGGAACCGGCTGCCTGATAGCGTTTGCGCTTATCCCCTTCGTACTCACGGGAATTGTTGGTGCGCGCGGGCTCGGCGATGATCCGGCAACCGTTTTTCTGGTCCCGGCCAAGGTGGTACTGGGCACAGCCGGTGCGAAAATTACGGGTCTCATGCTGGCGAGCGCCCTCATCGTGGGCGCCCAGGCCTACATCATCTCGTCTTCCAGGACGCTCTACCAAATGTCGCGCGACGGATACATGCCTCGGTCATTTCAGCGCGTAAACCGGTTCGGCGCGCCGTTCAACACCGTGATCTGCGACGCCGTCGTAATCGCGCTGCTGGTCGGCGTCTTCCGAACGAACGTGGTCAACGTCGTTGCCTCCGCCAACATCGGCTACCTGCTGGTCTTCATCATTCTGCCGCTGAGCTTCGTGATCATCCGGCGCCGGCGGAGCCGAACGGGCGAACTCACGATCATGCCAGGGTGGCTGACACCTGTGGCGTTCCTATTCGCCGCCCTCAATGCCTGCCTACTCATTGCTGGAGCCGTGCTATGGGGCACACGTGTTTGGCTGACGGGCGTGGTGGTCCTTTCCGTGATATTCCCGCTCATGTTCTTTCGCGCACACGAGGAACGGCGTGCACACCACGTACCGCCTATTATTCACCAGCCGCCCGGTGAGCGATCGGAGCGCGCGTCGTACCTGAGCGACGACGGCTGACCGGACCGTCCCTCCGAGCGCGACTGAGAAGGGTCACGACCAAGCAGAGCCGCTGGAAAGCCGAGCTGGAAAGGGCGAATCGTGCATGTGATAGCTACTGCCGGGCATGTGGACCACGGAAAGTCCACCTTGCTCCGGGCTCTCACCGGAATGGAACCGGACCGGTGGGCCGAAGAGCATCGCAGGGGCATGACGATTGATCTGGGATACGTGTGGACTTCACTGCCCACCGGCGAGACGGTGGCGTTCGTCGATGTCCCCGGCCATCAACGCTTCATCTCAAACACATTGGCCGGGCTCGGACCGGTCCCGGCAGTCCTGCTGGTGGTGGCCGCCGATGAGGGCTGGTGTCGGCAGACAGGCGAACATGTCGCTGCGTTGCAGGCGTTGGGGGTCTGCCACGGCATTCTCGTCATCACCCGCGCCGACCTGGGCGACGCCGACCTGGCGGCGGAAGAGGCACGCGAATACTTGCGCGGGACGACCCTCGACGGCATCGAACCCGTCGCCGTCAGTGCTGTGACCGGAATGGGCCTCGACGATCTTCGGGCCGCGCTCAGCCGCTTGCTGTCCCGACTGCCTGCGCCCCGCGCCACTCCCGCCGCACGGCTCTGGGTGGACCGCGTGTTCACGGTCCGGGGCGCGGGAACTGTGCTGACCGGCACCCTCAGCTCGGGCCGGATCACGACCGGCGACGAACTGCTGCTGGCTCCCTCCGATCGACTTGTCCGGGTGCGCAAACTCGAAAGCCTCAAGCAATCGCTGCACCAGGTGACAGCGGTCTCCCGCGTAGCCGTCAATGTTCGCGGGCTGAGCGCGGACGAGGTGCACCGCGGACACGCTTTGGTAAGCCCCTCCCTTTGGACTGCCGCGAGCACGTTGGACGTCAGGCTGCTGACTCCCGCGGAGAAGATGCCGACCCAGGCGATTCTCCACATCGGCTCTGCCGCAACCACCGTCCACATACGGATGTTCGGCGCGGACACTGCACGGTTGTCTCTCTCTGGACCGCTGCCGCTGCATGTCGGCGAACGAGCTCTCCTGCGCGACCCTGGCGAGCAGCGAATCCTCGCGGGACTGATCATCCTGGACACCGAGCCGCCTTCGCTACGCCGCCACGGCGGCAAGACACGAGCGAAGCAACTGGCCGACATGTCAGGCGGAGCCGATCCGGAAGGAGAGGTCGCGCGCCGACGAGTCATCAGCCGTGGCCAGCTGGTGGCGATGGGCGTCTCCCTACCGGATGCGCCTGCCCCCGACCATGCCGTTCCGGCGGGGGACTGGCTCATTCACCAGGATCAGTGGACCGAATGGTTGACCAAGCTCAACGCAACCGTCGAACAGTGGGCCGCAGCTCACCCGATGACACCTGGCATATCGAGGAACGCCGTCACTCGTAGCCTGGGCCTACCGGATCAGCGCCTCCTCGACGCCCTGCTCGCTGAGGAAACCGGTCTGGTGTCGGACGCGGACGGCGTCCACTGCCAAGGCGTGTCTGCTGCCCTTCCGGAACCCGTCGCAACAGCACTGGGCGTACTCGGCGCGCGACTCGCCGCTAATCCGTTCGCGGCGCCAGGAGCGGACGAGCTCATTTCCCTGGGCCTGACCTCACGTCACCTCGCCACGGCCGTCAAAAGAGGGCTTCTCATACACGTCGGTGACGGCGTATACCTCCCGCCCGACGCCCCCGACCTCGCCATGCTCCGAATGAGCGCCCTCCAACAGCCGTTCACACTCAGCGACGCGCGCCAAGCACTCCGGACGACCCGCCGGGTGGCTATACCGCTCTTGGAGTGGCTGGACCGAACCGGACGCACTCGTCGAATCGATTCCGACAGACGCTCTGTCCAGACGGACGTACGCCCAAGCTGAAGGTGTCGGCTGAACCGTTAGGCCCGTCCAGCAGACGTGGGAAGTCGATTGTCGGGGTTCAACTGCGGGTGGCGGTGAGCCGCCCGTCGAAGGCGTTGAGTGCGGCCTGGGAGCGTCATCCGGCATATCAAACGCAGGATGAGCCGCTTCCCTGGATGCCCCCTACACCCTCGCGCGCGCACTGGAGGTCCAGCGCCACGCCCTCCACGCAGGCCTCCATCGGGCACTGTCCCTCCCCGATCTTCTCATCGCCGCCACGGCGGAGCTTAACCACCTGACGGTGCTCCACGACGACGGCGACTTCGACATGGTCACCGACCCCCCCGGAGCCGGACGGACGTCGCTACGTCGTCGACCGGCGCGGGCGGGCTCAAGGCATCCAGCGCACGAAGGCGCGCACGCATTTCGGCGGTGGCGAAGAGCTGGGTGGCGGACCCGAGCCGCTGTCCCAGGCCGCTGCGCTCATGAGCAGCTGCGTGTCCGGCGGTGGAAGATCAGGAGGCCGGCGAGGGCGAAGACTGCGGCCCAGGCAAGGCCGAGGGCGAGGTGGCCCCACAGGGCGGTGTGCCCCAGCGCGCCCCCGACCGCGAACTGCATGGGGCCGAAGGAGGGGAACCACTGCAGCACCGGCTTGTTGGCAAGCGGGTTGCCGAGCGGGTTCTGCAGGAAGGTGTCCATCAGTCCGCCCATGATGATCAGGAAGAAGCCCTCCAGGTCGCCTTTGACCAGAACGCCCAGGAGCAGGCCGAACGCGCCGTAGGTCAGTGCGCTGACGGTGTAGCCGCCCAGGACGGCCAGCCAGCCGACCGGGTCCGGCCGCCAGAAGGCGAGCAGGACGACCGCGGTGTAAAGCGCGACCGCGGCGGCCACGACGGCCACCGACAGGATCTTGGCCGCGATGAGGGTGTTCTGCCGGTAGCCGGCGAACACGAGCCTGCGGTCGAAGGCGAGGGCCTTGCGGACGGCGTCGAAGACGGCGAACCCGACGATCAGGGTCAGGGCGTTCAGTCCGGCGCTGATCAGGGTCAGGTGGCCGCCGTCGACGGCCAGGACCCGACCGGTGGCGAACAGCCGGAACTCCAGACTCTGGTGACCGACCATCAGCAGCATCAGGAGGTACCAGACGGGCACGAAGGCGACCAGGAGCATGCCCGCCAGCCGGTTGCGGGTCTGGTTGCGCAGGGCGAACCGCAGAGCGGTGGCGAACGGGGAAAACGCTGGCTTCGCGGCGGCAGCGGTGGCGGCGGCCGCAGGCCCGGGCCGCAGGTCAGGCGTGGACATGGTCGCTGCTCCCGGTGCTGGTACGGCGCACGGCCAGCCGGCCGTCGGCCAGGTCGGCGAGGGTGTCGAAGCGGTCCTGTTCGAAGACCAGGTGGGTGATGACGACGATGGCGGTGCCGTGCTCGCGCAGTTCGCCGACCAGGTCCCAGAAACGCAGGTAGGTCTCCCAGTCGAAGCCCTGGTAGGGCTCGTCCAGCAGCAGCACGTCCGGCTCGTGCAGCAGCGCGAGAGTGAGATTCAGCTTCTGCCGGGTGCCGCCGGACAATTCCCCGACCGTCCGGTCGCGGTACTGCCGGAAGCCGAGCCGGTCCAGCAGTTCCTCCCCGCGGCGCAGGTCCGGGAGCCGGAAGGCGGCGGCGAAGTACTGCAGGTGCTGTGCCACGGTCAGGCTGTCGCTCAGCACCGGCTGCTGTGGGCAGTAGCCCAGGGTGCCGCCGAGTTCGACGGTGCCCTGGTCGGCCGCGAGGGTGCCGGCCAGGATCTGCAGCAGGGTGGACTTGCCGGCCCCGTTCTCGCCCACGACGCCCGCCAGTTCCCCGGGGGCGACGGTGAGGTCAGCCCCGCGCAGGACGCGGTGCCTGCCGTAGGACTTGTGCAGCTCCCGCGCCCGAAGCGCGGGGCGGCTCGGAGGTTCGGTCATTGGATGCCTTCCTCTGGTTCCGTCGGATGAGGGGGGAGCAGGCCGGCGGTGTACACGGTGAGGACCTCGGCGGTCCAGCGCGTCATACCGTCGGTGGAGAGCGGATCGGTGCCGAGCACATCGGCCAGGTGGTCCCGCAGCAGCAGCACGGCCAGGTCGTTGGCCATCAGGAAGGCCGCACGCACCAGCGGGTCCGGCCCGCGGGCCGCCAGCCCCGCCGCCGACAGTGCGTCCAGTGCCGCTTGGCTCGCCGTGAACAGGCGCCGGAACAGCTGGCGGCCCGCGTCGCCGCCGTCCAGGAGCAGGCGGCGCAGATAGGCGGGTATCGGGGAGTCGGCGGGCAGGTGCCGGGTCACGGCCTCCGCGAGCGATCCGCTGGACTCGGGTGCCAGCGGATCCGCGCCCGATCCGGCGGACAGTTCGGCGAGCATCGCGTCGAACAGGCCCAGCACATGCTGGTCGACCGCCTCGAGCAGTCCGGCCTTCGACCCGAAGTGGTGCACCACCAGCCCCGCGGAGACGCCCGCGGCAGCAGCGATCTGCCGGACCGTAACGGCGTCGGCCCCCCGCTCCGCGAACAACCGCAGTGCCTCGTCGCGGATCACCGCCCGCGCAGTCCGGTCATCAGATACTGAACGCATGTACAGGATACTATACGAGCGTTCAATCCCATACTAGTGCCAGTGACGCGGCTCGGACGGCCCGTAGGGCAGAGTGATGACGAACGTGCCGCGGCTGTGGCCTCGTTCGACCCGGCGCAGCGCCTCACCGGTGTCCGCCAGCGGATAGGTGCGCGCCCCGCCACCGGGGCGAGCGCATCGTCGGCGACAAGATTCCCAGCGCCGCCAGCTCAGTGCGGCGCATGGCCGCAGGAAGCGGCTTGAGTCGACGGAAGGTGAACGGGTCGAGCACGACGGCCTGGGCAACGGGCCGCTGCGGGCGCCGTCGTCGATGAGCGAGGCCCGGCTGCGCCGGTACGCCGCCCGCCTGGGCGCGGGCGGGCGGCGAGCAACAGACACCCTCCGCTGATCTGCGACGTGGGGTGGCCTGGAGGGTGGGGCACCCGCGGGAAGGGCCTGTGCGGGTGGGGCGCGTCACGGCACAGCGGCCGACGGGTGACCGCGGCAATCCTGATCTCGGCCCGTACTTCCCCTGGGAGCAAGGCGTTCGGGCGTGGCTGGTCCGTCCGCCGTCGCCGATCCGCGAGTCGGCTGGGGGCGGCTGCTCAGTGGCCGGTGGTGAGTTCGCCGCTGAGCGTGCTGTGGGTGTGGGCGCTGGCCTGGTTGAGGCCAATGATCTCGACCTGCGTGCCGCGTTGGGCGTACTTGGTCTCGATGGCGTCGAGGTCGGCCACGGAGGAGGCGTCCCAGATGTGGGCGTCGGTGAGGTCGATGACGACCTTGTCGGGGTCTGCGCTGTAGTCGAACTGGCCGACGAGGTCGTTGCTGGAGGCGAAGAAACAGTTCGCCGGTGACTGCGTAGACGACGCTGGTGCCGTCGGGGTCGGTGACGGCGGTGACGTGGGTGAGGTGGGCGACGCGGCGGGCAAAGATGACCATGGCGGTCAGCGAGCCGACGACGACGCCGATGAACAGGTGGGAGGGTCGCGGAGAGGGTGTGCAGATCATCGAAGGCCTGGAGGGGATGTGCGCCCAGGGTCTGCGAGGGGTCGTCGATCCAGGCTAGTAGGGCTTGGTCAGGTGTACGCGGTGGTGGCGTGTCCTGCCGGGGTTCTGCGCGTTGATGGTGTGTGACACCTGGGGAGTTGGATCAGGTCCGGGAGGATCTGGTGGCCTTCACGGCGGAGATGTTCGAGGCGTTCACGCGCACGGATCAGCACCGCTGGGGACAGGCGTATGTGCGCGGGCTGCTGCTGGAGGGGCGGCGCAAGTCGGTGGAGCCGATGGCTGCCCGGCTGGGCGAGGACGGCAACCGTCAGGCTCTGGCCCACTTCGTGACCTCCAGCCCGTGGGACTGGGCCCACGTGCGGGCCAGGGTGGCCTGGCGGATGCACGAAGCGATCGACCCGAGCGTGCTGATCGTGGACGACACCGGGTTCCTCAAGGACGGCGACGCTTCCGCGTGCGTGGCGCGGCAGTACACGGGAACCGCGGGTAAGGTCACCAACTGCCAGGTGGGGGTGTCGGTGCACCTGGCCCGCGACCACGCATCCGCGCCGGTCAACTGGCGTCTGTTCCTGCCCAAGTCCTGGGACCCGGACTCGCATCTGGCCGACCCGGCCAAGGTCGCCCGCCGGGAACGCTGCGGCATCCCGGCCGACGTGGGCCACGTGGAAAAGTGGCAGCTCGCGCTCGACATGATCGACGAGACCCGGTCCTGGGGCGTGGACGTCCCCCTGGTCCTGGCAGACGCCGGCTACGGCGACAGCACCGCGTTCCGGCTCGGCCTGAACCAACGCGGCCTGAACTACATCGTCGGAATCTCCACCACGCCCACCGCCCACCCCTGCTCGGCACGCCCGGTCACCGCGCCCCACAGCGGGACCGGGCGGCCACCGGTTCCCAAGTACCCCGACCCGGCGCGCTCGGTCAAAGCCCTGGTCATCGAGGCTGGCCAGAGCGCGGCCAAGCCGGTGTCCTGGCGCGAGGGCTCGCGTCCGGGCAACGGTCGTACCGGCTACAAGCGCATGTACTCGCGCTTCGTGGCCCTGCGGATCCGTCCCGCCGGACGCGAGATCCGCGACGCCACCGCGGGCGTGGAACTCGCGGAGTGCTGGGTACTGGCCGAATGGCCCGCGAAGGAATCCGAACCGGTCCAGTTCTGGCTCTCCGACCTGCCCGCCGACACTGCGCTGACCACCCTGGTCCGGATGGCCAAACTACGCTGGCGCATCGAGCACGACTACCGCGAGATGAAGCAGGCCCTGGGCCTGGCCCGAGGGCCGTACGTTCAACGGCTGGCACCACCACGTCACCCTGGTTTCTCTCGCCCACGCCTTCTGCACCCTGCGCAGACTGGCCACCGCCCCAAAAGACACGGCGCCGGCCTGAGCCTCTACCAAGTCGTCCGCGAGCTGCAGTTACTCCTCGCCACCTGGGCCGGCGCCTGCCCCATCTGCCACCGCGACATCTCCACACCCATACGAACCTGACCAAGCCCTATTAGGGCCGCGTGGTGGAAGGCAGCCCAGCCAGTCTGTGCGGCCAGTCCGGCCAGCCGGTCGGGAACATAGCGCTGACGCAGCGCCTCCGCTACGGCTTCGGTGAGGGCTGCGGCCTTGGCCAGGTCGCGTTCTCGCAGGGCTGGCGTCATGGCGATGACCGCTAGTACCCCGCGAACGGTATGTGATCGGCGAGCGCAAGAGCGCGCACGAAGCCGTGCAGGCGGACCAATTGGCGGGCGACGAAGCGGACGGGGGCTGACCGGTGGGGAGCGTAGGCGGCGGCCCACAAAAAAGGTACGTGATTCATGCCAGCAGGATCCAATGCTCGGCTCCGGTCGGTCCAACGGATCGTTTCGCTGGCCGCCATCGGTAAAGTAGATGGATGGAGATACGTCAGCTCCGCCACTTCGTAGCGGTCGTCAACCGAGGTACCTTCACAGCGGCCGCCCGGTCGGAGCTCATCGTGCAATCAGCACTCAGTGCATCCATCCGCAATCTGGAGCGTGAGCTGGGGGCCGACCTGTTCGACCGCATCGGCCGCCAAGTGGTGCTCACCGAAGCCGGACGGGCCCTGCTGCCGCAGGCCCGGGCGCTGCTCGCCGGTGTCCACGCGGCGCGGGACGCGGTGGCGGCCGTCGCAGGACTGGCCGTCGGGCGAGTGTCCATCGGGACGATCCAGACGCTGACCTGCGTGGACCTGCCCGCGGAACTGGCGCTCTTCCACCGGCGCCGACCCGGTATCCAGGTGTCAGTACGCGATGCGCCGGTCGACGAACTCTATGCAGGACTACGTGCCGGCGAGCTCGACCTCGCCTATCTCGCCCCCAATGCGACTGAACTCCCGGACAACCTGGTGGAGTTCGCGTCCTGGCATGAGGAACTGGTACTCATCACTTCCCCTGGGCACCAGCTCGCGCAAGCGGGCCGCACGCTGATCCGGGATCTCGCACAGGAATCCTTCATCGACTTCCGCGCGGGCACGGGCCTGGAGAACGCAGTGCGCAAGCTTGCCGCACACTGCGGACTGGAACGCCGGATCACCTGCGATGTAACCCAGATCGGGATGCTCGTCGACCTGGTCCGGGCTGGCATCGGGGTCGCGTTCGTGCCCCGGCGTATCGGCGAGGACGCAGGACTCCCGTGCGTACGGATCCGCCAACCCGAACCAGGCCGCACAGTCGTACTGACAGGACGCGGATCACGCCCCCGTAACCCGGCCGCCGCCGCCCTCATCGACCACCTCACCCGATACCAGAGCAAGGGCCCGTCAGACACACGCCTGCGGCCAACCCAGGTAATAGAACCCTAACGCTCGCCTACGGCTTTCGGACTCCGAGACAATCCGCGCCGCTCTTCTACCGAACTTGATCGACTGTCTTCGCAGCTCAGATATAGCGTTCTCTCTCCCGCTGCTTGGCGCAAACGCTCGGCCAACGGCCAGGTCAGCCTCGTCGCCTACGGCAGCAGCAGTCCGCTGTCCCGACACTCGCCGCATAACCACATAAGCGCGTGTCTACCACCCGGGGTGAAGCCCCGACGCTTGGGCGGAGTTCGCGCCATTCCTGCAGTTCTACCTGGACCGCAAGATCGTGTGCACCACCAATGCGATCGAGTAGGTCAGCGCACGGTCCCCAAGGCAGTCCGCGCCCGCGGGCCCTTCCCGACCGAACAGGCAGCGCTCAAGTGCGTCTACCTCGCACTAATGAGGCTGGGCCCGACCGGCACCGGGCCGCAAGGTGGGAAGTCGAGTGTTGGGGTTCAACGGCGGGCGGCGGAGAGTCGCCCGCCGAAGGCGATCCCGAAAGCGGCCGCGGAGCCCGGCGGCGCGTCGGCCGCGACCCGGCGTAGGCGTCGGGGGCACGTCACCGGACCGTCCGTGCGACCTCACTGCCCGGATGCCGCCAAGTGCGGTGCGGCCGGGCGACGAGCGGTTCAGGGCGCCTGGGGTGTCGGCGTCGGTGCCGGCTCGGGGACCAGGACCGACGCCGCGCCGCCCGGACTGTAGTCGCGGTACCAGGGCAGGTCGTCCGCGCCCATGCTGCGGAAGTGGTGGCCGCCGTTGTCCAGCAGGGTCGATCGGTCGGCGCCCTTACCGACCCAGTCGACCGCCAGATCGAAGGTGCAGTCGCAGTGGCGGTCGTCGAGGTCTATCCGGAACTCCTCCGGCGAGCCCGCGGTGACGTAGTAGTAGTGGCCGGCACCGTCCGCCTTGCCCTCCACGACTTCGGGCGTGCGGTCGTCGAGCCGGGTCGAGAAGTACCGCGGGTTGCTCTGGCCACCGCAGCCCTCGCAGGGGACGTCGACGAACAGGCCCGTGCGCGGGTCCGCCAGGCGGTGCACGTTGACGACCCGGACCCCGTTGATCAGGAGCGCCTCGGAGCTGCTGGTCTGCAGGGTGATGGTGACCGAGTTGGCGAGCTGGGTGATGCCCGGCTCCGCGGTCAGGGCGTGCCCGGCTGACAGGGCGCCGCCGAGCACGCCCTCGGTCCCCGGCCAGTAGAAATGACCGTGGGTCTTCTGGTCGCCGATGACCGTGGTGGCCTCCAGGGCCCCGGTGGTGGTCGTCACCCCGTCCGAGTTCGCTGGAGGCGGGTTGGTGTGGTCGCCGGAGGCGGGCGCAAGGCGGAGCCCCACCAGCGTGGCGGCCAGGGCGACGGCGAGAGCGAGGACGACGACGGCGATTACGGCCCGGCTCTGGAGGCCCACGGACACCGTGTTCCCCCTGCCGCTGATGACGACCTGGTTGCTGCGCTGCACCTCGCGAAGGTGGATCCCGCCCGGCTGCGCATTATCTGGCCCGTCGTCACCCCCGCCTGAGGCCGGTGGCCCCGGCTCCTGCTGCCGCTTGCGCAGGTCCGCGAAGACGGGACCCCACGCCGCCGACACTGCCGCGACGGCGACGCCGAGGGAGGAGGCTACCGTCAAGCGGTCGGTGGGCTCCTTGAGCAGCGACGGAAACAGCACGTAGTCGGCGACGAAGGTCGTGAGGAGGAAGGCCACCGCGGTGACTCCGCACGCGACGAGCCATCGCGCCCACGACGGCAGGCCGGCGGACGGCGCGGGCCCGTCGGGCGCAGTGGGCGAGGTGAGCGGGGGCGGCGTGGCGATGGGCCCTGGGGCGGCTGCCTGGAGCTGAGCTGGACTCGCCTGACTGCCAAGCGTGTTGGCGAACTCCTCAAGCAGGGCGAGACTGCGGCGCCACCGCATGAAGTCTGTTCGGAACCCACGGTCCCCGTCGGCGGTGTCCAGCAGCCAGTTCGCCAACCGGCGCGCTGTGGCCTGGTCCTCCGGCACCTGGCGCAGGGCGGTCAGTAGGCCGGGACCTTCGGCAGGTCCTGCGGCCGCAGGGCCCGCGGGTGCGGAGGCGACCAACTCGACCAGCGGGCCCCAGTACTTGGCCCCGCGGTGGCCAGAAGCCGCTCCCGCGACGTACCCGAGCAGGGCAGCCAGGGTGCTCGCCTCCTGCCCGCGCCCCCCACCTGCAGCCACTACGGCCTCTTCTCTCCGACTTGCCCCAATCCCGCATGGTCGCACAGAGTTGACTGCTTTTCAGTAACTCCTGATGGCTGTCCGCAGCCCGCGCTAGGGTGGTCGGGTCCGGGATCCCGGCGCAGGCACCCGTTCGGCCCCCTGCTCCGGACGGGCGTCGGCGGCGGACACCCCGAGGGGGACTCGTGGCATTCTGGGCCCTCGCCGTCGAACTCGGCACGGCGCACCCGAGTGTGGCCACCCGGTGGTCGGGCGGCGCGATCCGACCCGTCAATCCCCCCTCGGCCCTCCTGGGCGGTGTCGGGCCCGGCACACCTCCCGGGCAGGCATGGGCGGATTTCGTCAGGGCGGCAGTGGCCTTGTCGGCTCCGCCGGCGTCGCCGACCGAGCCCACAGGCGCCCACCGCGGGCCGCAAGAGCTCGCGGTGGTGCACCCGACCCGGTGGACTGGATCCGGTGAACTAGTCGCCCTGGAACGGATGTTGACAGACTCCGGCTTGCCCAACCCCCGGTTCGTCCCGCAAGCCGTCTGCATTGCGTCGCCCTCCGGTGCCGGGCAGCAGCCCGGCAGCTGTCTCGCTGTCGTCAGCCATGACGGCGCGGGGTTCGAGATCGCGGTCGTGGAGCGGACGGAAGAGGGCTTACGCCTGGTCGGCCCGAGCGGCGGGTTGGACGTCGACGAGACCCGGCCCGAGGACGTCACCGCGCGCGCACTGGGGCACGAACTCCTCGCGACCGTGGCCGAGAGCGGGCTGCCCGCAGGCCGGCTCAGGGGCGTGGTCCTCGACGCCCGGGCGAGTGCCAGTCCGCAACTGTTGCACGTCCTGAGACAGTTGACGGGACTTCCGGTGCAGTTCGCCCCGGACCTTCCGGGTGGCTTGGCCGGTGCCGCCTTCGCCGCGGTCGACCCTGGCCGGCAGGCCGGCGGTGGGAACGTTGCGGCCTCCGGCGGCGAACCAACCCCCCGCGGGCGCCGGACGGTGCTGATCGCCGGCGCGATGGCCGCGGCCCTAGTTCTCGGAGGCCTCGGCGTGTACCTCGCCACCGCGCCGGCGTCGACGCCCGCATCCGCCGGCACCCGCCCGACCGGGACGTCGCAGGCCGGACCGACGACGCTGTCCAGTGCGCTTCCTACCGTTGCGGGCACCGCCCCCGGCCCCTACGACGTCTACGTCGCCGACCAGGAGACGAACACGCTGACCCCGGTCAACACGACTGCTGGGGCGGCCGGTCCGCCCATCCAGCTCGGGGCCTGCCGGGCGCCCGGTGATCTCGTCATCAGCCGGGACCGCAAGCAGGGGTTCGTGAACTGCGTCGGCCCGACGATCCTTGCGGTGAACCTGACCACCGGAAGGGTCGGGCCGGCGATCTCCCTCACGATGCCGGGCAACAACGACATGGTCTTCTCGCCGGATGGGTCGACGCTGTACGTATTCTCCCGCGACCAGTCCGTGGGGGCGGGCGCGGTCACCCCCATTGACACCCGAACCGACGCGCTGGGTAAGACCATTCCCGTGTCCGACAACGTGAACGCGATGGCGGTGACCCCCGATGGCCGACACGTGTACGCCCTCGACTACGGGACCGGAGGCGGCCAGCTCGGCTCCTTCATCGACATCGACACGACGCGCGCGACAGCGTCCGCGCCAATCCAGGTCGGCGAAAACCCGACCGCGATCGTGTTCACGCCGGACGGCCGGACCGCGTTCATCGCCTGCAGCAGCTCGGGGTTCGTACTCCCGGTCGACACCGCGACGGACACGGTCGGACAGCCGATCCAGGTGGATGGCAACCCCCTCCGGCTCGCCATCACACCTGACGGCAGGACCGTCTACGCTCTCGGCGCCAACGCCCAGACCTCGTCCGGTTCTGCGGTCACCCCGATCGACGTCGCGAGCGACGCGGCCCGCACCCCCATCGACATCAAGGGGGACCAGATGGCGATCGCGCCGGGAGGTGGGCAGGTCTTCACCTACGGGTCCGCCAGCCAACAGAGCGTCAACTGGTTCGACACGGCCACCGGCAGCGTCGGGCAACCGATCCAGGTGGGCACCTACCCCGCCGGGATCGCCTTCTCGGCCTCTGGGAAGACGGCGTTCGTCCTACGGGACGGAACGGGCACGGTGGACCCGGTCACCACGGTCGTACCGGTCGATCTGCCGTCCGGCCGCCCCGGCAAACCGATCGTCCTGCCCGGCCCAGGGGTGCTGGCCGTGCCCGCACCCGTGGTGCACCCACGACCCGCCCCCAGCGGTCCCAGCCATTCCCCCGCCGGAACGCCCTCCGCGTCCGGCGGGCCGCAAGATGGCGGCGCCGGCGCCCGCTGCGGGACGGTCGGCCCCAGCCCGACCAACGGGACCCTGGTCCTGGTCATCCAGTCCGGCACGGTGACCTGCTCCGAGGCTCTCAAAGTGCTGGCCGACTACCGGGCCGACACCAACAGGCAGGGCTCAGGGGGCTTCGCCACGGTGGACGGCTGGAACTGCTCCCACAACAGCGTGGCCGGCTTCGAACAATCCGGCGCACTGGAAGGGTGCCAGCGGGGAAGCGACAGCTTCGGGACGCAGGCCGGCTGAACGCCGCGACCGGCAGGGGCCGGTCCAACTCCACCTCAACGTGGCGAAGGAGATCGAGCTGCTTGTCTTGCGACACCAGCTCTGGGTGCTGCAACGCCAGCTCGGTCAACCAAAGTTGGAAGGAACGCTTGCTGCCGGCCACCTTGCCCCGCCTCCTCCCGAGAGCGGGCTGGAGCAGCTTGTTCGTCACCCCGGCGACGCTACTGTGCTGGGGGAGCTGATCAGCTGTCAGGGAATCGGCCACGGTCGCGAGCCGACCATGCCCGGCACGTCGGACAGTCTGATTGAAGCGTTTGGCTCCGGTCTCACGGGCACTCTCTGCAGCTACGATCGCACGTGCCGATACGGCGTTCTCGCTCACCAACCCTCCTTGTGGAGAGACCGGTAAGTCGGTCAGGGCTGCTGAAGGCCGCCCATCTGCGTTGCGAAGACGACGGGATCGCTGTCGAACCCTCGGATCATCTCGTGCAGCTCCCACTCGCCGGAGGTATCCCGGACGAACTCCGCGACGGTCGCGGCGGTGGATCCGGCGACGCTCGCGAAGTCGTCCGCCAGCAACTCGCGGAACTTCTCCACGATCACCACACCGGTGTTGGATACCTCGCCGAAGGTGAGAGGGCCGTTGCTTTGATGGATGCCCACGCCCACGACTACCCGCGCGTAAGAGGGGGCCAGCCGATCGAGTTCCAGGACCATCGCCTCGTTGAAGCCCAGCCCCTGGCCGGTCTTGCTGTGCCGGCTCATGTTGATGGTGCCGTCCGGTGACCGGCTGTCGTAGTGGACGACGTACACCGGTTGCCCGTGCGGGGCGTCCACCGAGTAGGTCGTGGCCATGATGTCCAGATGGTGGGGCGGCTGATCCCGGGTGGCGGGGTCCCAGCGGAGCTTTACTTCGACCTTGCGGAGTTCCTTGTGGACACTGCTCACCGAACGCTGCCTCCCCGAATCAGGCCAGGACTTCTCTGCATGCCCAAGTATGGCTTTTTAACGTCCCGTTGATCTTTTCATAGCATGCGTGATCATGGCCGTGCAAGCCCCGGGATGCAGCCCGTCGACGCTCCTCCTCGCCGCCGCCTCGCCCTCCGCCCGCGCGGTGGCGGCCTGGACGCCATCTGGACCGCGCCTGGGATCGTCCTCGGCGCTTCACCGCCCACCCCGGGCGACAAGGGGCGCGGAGCCGCGCCCGAACTCGGCCGTCGGTGAGCGTCGTTTTCGACTTTGGAGTCGCCACCTTGCTTTCGGGCCCCCGAAGTGACGGTCCGCGACTACCTCCAGCACAGCGGCTCGAACCTCGCCAACTGAGAAGGCGCCGGTCGTCATGGGGTAACAGGGCTGAACAGCAACCTGCCCAACAAGCGGCTCCGGTCCTGGCGTCTCCACAGCCATCTTCGGCGTTCATCGGGGGCAGGGTGGTCTTGCTGAGCATCCGAGTTGTCGGCCGATCACGTCATCGTGCACGGCCGTGCCGTGGTCGTGCCTATGGCCCAGGTCCGCTGACCGTCCCGGAAACCCAGGTGCCCGAAGACCGGACGGTTATCCGATCGCGGTCGCTTCTTGCTCCAAGGTCCGCAAGGCCCGGTTCCCGGTCTTGAACGGGCGGGTCCAGGGGATGGCCAGGACCGGACAGCGGGCGTGGGCCAGGACGTAGCGGCTGGTGCGTCCGTGGACCGTGCGGGCCAGCGGGCCACGCGCGCCAGCCCCGATGACCAAGAGATCCGCGGGCTGGTCGGCGCTCTGACACAGCGCGGGTCCGCTCGGGCCACGGATCACCAGGGTCTGCACCTTCAGATCGGTCGGACAGCCGCCGAATGCCTGGTCGAACGCGGTCTGCAGGCGTTGGCGCGCGCAGTCGCGCCAGACCTGGGCCAAGGGCGGGCAGGGCGCGGACCGGTAGGCGACCTCGCCGCCGGGCGGGATCCAGGCCAGGACGGCGACCAGGGTCCGCTCGGTGGCGCGGGCTTGCACGGCTGCGTAGCGCAGCGCCGCCAGATTCCTCAGCGATCCGCTGACTCCGACCACGATCCGGTCCTGGTCCCCGGTCACCGTCCCCACGCTCCTTCGCTCGCGCGGATGCCTCTCTTCATTTTAGGACCGTCCTTCGCACCGGCACCCGCCCGTACGCGGCCGTGTTGCCTCCCGGGTCGGGCCGTGGACGGAACAGAGGTGGGACTTTCAGGCAGCGATCACGGGCCGGGTCAGGCCGTCCATGGCTGCCCTGGCTTGGCTGGCGGTCTTCCGCAACATCCGACCGGCCACGGCCAGTCCGGCCGGTGTTCCCAAACTGTCGGAGCCCGGCCCAGGACTACCGCTCGGGCGGAAAACCGCGCGGTGGCCCCCGCCCCGACGTTGGGGAAGACCGTCCAACGCGAGCCCACAATCGAGGCCCATCGAGCAAGCAGAACCCCGGCACCATAAGCCCCGAGCCTGGCGACTGTCGGCTAACCGGGCTTGAGGGCTGTGTTGCCGCCTGGGAGTCGATCATGCCCGCACTCTGCTCCTCGGCCGCCTCGCTCGCGCCTGGCGGCGGAACCGGTCCGAAGGCAGGCGGCCGGCCGCCTCGACGGCAGGGTCCCAGGGCGGTCTTCATCCGGGCCTCCCGGTTCCATTAGGCTTCAGATCCGTATCGCAGGTGCCTGTAGCGGGGGACACATGGCTGACGCCAACGATCAGGGCGAGAGCGTGTGGCGCTGGGTGGGCATGGTCAGCGCCGTGCTCGCGATCGCCGCCTTTTTCGGAATACACAACTTCACACAACTGAAGGACACACTCAGCGGTTCCGCGTCGAACTCGGGTCCAACCTCGAATGCCTCGCCGAGTCCGACATGCAACCAGGTCCAGTCCGCACTTGGCGCATGCGGAGTCCACTTTCGCTCGCCGGGCGGATGGAAGAAGACCGGAACGTGTGATGCGACCCGCTGTCCTCTCAGCGAGACGTTCGAGAACGACGGCAAGGCCACCGGCTCGGGGACCGTGACCTTCAGCATCCATGCAGGAAACGGGTTTGGAGCTATCACCGGCAGCAGTTGCACGGCAGTCATTCAGTCAACTCCGCCCAAGGGCGTGACCACCGCATCATGCACCATCTACTCACGCAACTATGGGAGCGAGTCGACTTACGGCATTAGCGACGATGTGAGAAGCGCGAACTGAGGGGGCGTCGAGTCCGATTTCTAGAGGTCTCCTCCCGATTGGGTGAGAACACCTTGGCGGAAGCGTCGGCCCACGCGGCTTCGGCTGATGTTCACAGAGGCCTCGTCAGCGGGTAGGTCCAGGAGTTCCACCAGCGTGTTGAGCTGCTACCGGTCGCCTTCGGTGGCTCATGATCCAGCGCTTTGCCTGGCGGTGCGAGGGCGAAGGTGAGCATGTCGTCGTCGATAACCTTGGGGAGTCCGCCGTGGTTGCCCTTGGCAGCGGCGGGTCGTGTCCCTTCTCGTGGTGTAGCCGATCAATCTGACGTTGCGTTGGTGGTGTTGGGAAGTGCGGGGGCGCTCTGTGGGAGCTCGGTCGGGTAGATCTGCTCCATGCTGCCTTCGGGCAGGTATCGGCGTGGGAAGGCGATCCATTCGTCGTGCAGTTCGAAGAGCACGGCGGTGACCAGCCGCAGGAGCGCGTCGTCGTTGGGGAAGACCTGGACGACGTCGACGCGGCGCTTGATCTCGCGGTTGATGCGCTCCAGCGGGTTGGTGGACTGGATCTTTTTCCAGTGCCGTTCGGGGAACGCCGCGAAGGCGGTCAGGTCGTCCTTGGCGTCCAGGAGCATCTGTTTGACCTTGGGGAACTGCTGGCCGAGCAGGTCGGCGACGGTGTCGAGCTGGGTGCGGACCGCGTCCTGGGTGGGTTGGGCGAAGACTGTGCGGATGGTGGCGGCGACCATCTCGGCTGATTCCTTCGGAATCACGGCGAAGACGTTGCGCAGGAAATGGACCCGGCAGCGCTGCCAGGCCGCGCCGAGCATGACCTTGCGGATGGCCTTGACCAGGCCGCAGTGGTTGTCGGACAGGACCAGGCGGACCCCGGCAAGCCCGCGTTCGCGTAGGGAGCGCAGGAACTCGGCCCAGAACACCTCGGTCTCGCTGTCGCCGACCATGACGCCTAGCACCTCGCGGCCGCCGTCCTCGGTGATGCCGGTGGCCACGACCACGGCCCGAGAGGCGATCTGGTGGTTCACCCGGGCCTTGCAGTAGGTGGCGTCGAGGTAGATGTAGGGGAAGCGGGTGTGGTCCAGCGGCCGGGTCCGGAAGGCGGTCAGCGGTCCGTCCAGGTCTGCGCAGATCCGTGAGACCTCGCTCTTGGAGATGCCGGTGTCCGCGCCGAGGGCCTTGGCCAGGTCGTCGACGGAGCGGGTGGACACGCCGTGGACGTAGGCCTCGATGATGACGGCGTACAGGGCCTGGTCGATGCGGCGCCGGCGTTCGAGCAGGCTGGGGAAGAAGGTACCGACGCGCAGTTTCGGGATGGCCAGCTCCAGGTCCCCGGCCGCGGTGCTGAGCGTCTTGTCGCGGTGCCCGTTGCGCAGGGCGGTGCGCTGGGGGGTGTGTTCGTTCCATTCGGCGCCGATGTGGTTGGTGGTCTCGGCCTCGATGAGCTCCTGCAGCATCCGCTCGGCAATGGAGCGGACGAGTTCGAGTCCGTCTGCTGAGCGTAGTGACTCAAGCAGCCGAAGTAGGTCAGACTGGGACAGGGCCATCGGACACCTCCGTCGTTGAACTGGCCGTTCACAACGGAGAGTTGCACGGTGGCCCGCCTTATGCGCAGAGAGCGGAAGCCTCCAGCGGGCGTACGCCCCGCGAGCAATCCGGCGCACCCCTCAACCTTGATCGGCTACACCACGACAAGGGACGCCATCCAGCGGCGGGTCCTGAAGCTGGCCGGAGAGGATCATCAGCTCGGCGGCGTTGCGGGCAAGGCGCTTGAGTTCCTGGACGGTGAGGATGACCTCCTGGTCGGGGACGGCCTCCTTGATGTCGTACGCGAGCTTCAACGCCTTCTCCAGCTCCGGCCGCGTCTTGATCCGGGTGGAGATCTTCTTGGAGAAGATCCGCTTGCAGACCGGTTCGAGTGCGGCGAGTTGGGAGGCGAGTTCCTGATGGGCGGTCGAACAGCGGGCGTACCCGATCCGGATCGGCTTGGCCGTCGCGGCGGCCGGCGGAGCTTCGACGGGCAGGCCCGCCTTCCACGGCCGCCCCGGGCCGCGGTCCTCGGGGACGGTCACCTCCAGTTCCTCGCGGAGCGCAGGGACGAGGATGAAGCGGGCGGTGTGGTACTTCGTTACGCATTTCCCGCTCCGAGTGCGGCAGGCGCTGCCCGCCGAGGCTTCACACTTCGGACAGTCGTTTCGTTCTACCGCGTTTGCCGCTTGATTGGGCGTCAGGTCCACCCGCGCAGTCTGTCAGAACTGTCTCGCACAACATGCTGGTTTTGAGAGGGGTTCTGCGAACGGCCACCTGCGGATTCGTGAACAGCACCGGCGTGTTCGCAGAACTCTCGCAACTGGTCATTTGTGAGAATCACGCAGCCCCCGACCGTAGCCGCTGCGCTCGGGTACGCGGGCCGAACTGTTCCGTACACGAAAGCCCCGGCTGCGCCTGGCGGTTCAATCCGTGAGGGTGTTGAGCCAGCCGGTCAGCAGACGGTTGATCTCCTCGGGGCGTTCCTGCTGGATCCAATGGCCGCAGCCCTCTACGAGGTGGGAGGCGGTCAGGCCGGGGAGGGTGGTGGGGAAGGCGTCGATAGCGTCGGACATCCAGGTGGTGGAGGCGTCCAGGGCGCCGCCGATGAACAGGGACGGCTGCTTGATCGGGGCGCCGCGGTGGGGGGCGAGGTCCTCCCAGTCGCGGTCCACGTTGCGGTAGCGGTTGAGGGCGCCGGTCAGACCCGTGCGCTCGAACTCTCCGGCGTAAACGTCGAGGTCGTCCTCGGCCAGCCAGGCCGGGAGGGTGCCATTGGGAAAACGGTCACGCAGCTGGCCGCCGTGGGCGACGAAGTGCGGGTCGGGCTCGCCCTGGGCGGGCATGGTGTCGGCGGACAGGGCGGCGTAGAAGCCCGCGAGCCAGCCCCGCACGTCAGGCTCGATCTCCGTCTCGGCGCGGCCGGGCTCCTGGAAGTATGAGACGTAGAACTCCTGCTCAGGGTCACCGATCTGGCCGAAGATGTCGGTGGGGCGGGGGCCGCCGGGTGGCGCGTACGGGACGCTCAGCAGGGCGACGGCCCGGAAGACCTCGGGGTGGAGCAGGGCGGAGGTGGCGGCGATGTTGGAGCCCCAGTCGTGGCCGACGACCACCGCGTTCTCCTCTCCGAGGGCGTGCACGAGCGCGACGTTGTCCTCCACCAGGTCCAGCATCCGGTAGGCATCGGTCTCCGCAGGCTTGGAGGAGCGGCCGTAGCCCCGCACGTCGATCGCCACCGCCCGGTAGCCGGCCGCGGCGAGGGCCGGGAGCTGGCGGCGCCAGGAGTACCAGGACTCGGGGAAGCCGTGCACGAGCAGGACCAGCGGTCCGGTGCCCTGCTCGACCATGTGCAGGTGCCCGGCAGGGGCCTCGACGGTGCGGTGGCGGAGTGCGGCGGACTGCTCGGGCTGCATGGGGCTTCTCCTCGGTTTGCGGGTGGACGCAGGTACGCATCGATCATGCGGCGCAGCGACCGTCCACCGCGATTACGCTTGCCACTCTGGCAAACTTGCAAGACGGGACGGTGGAGCGGCATGTCCGGAAGGGGGCAGAGCGGCTGACAGGCGACGACGTGGCCGACACGCTGGCGGCGATGGGCTCCCGGCTGCGGGCCGCACGCGAACACCGCGGCTCCACGCTCACCGGCGTCAGCTGCGCGACCGGCATCTCGCCGAGCACCCTGTCGCGGATCGAGACCAACCGACGCAAGCCCACCCTGGAAGTGGTGTTGCAGTTGGCGAAGGAGTACGGCGTCTCCCTGGACGAGCTGGCCGGCACCGCTCCCGACGCCGAGCCCCGCACCTCAGCGCTCCAGCGTTTCGGCGACGACAAGGCGGTGTTGCCGCTGACCCGGTACGTCGGTGGCCTGCACGCCCACAAACACGTCCTACCCGCCGTCCAGGAGCCGCCCGCGCGGCCCCGGCAGGCCTCCCACGATGGCTGGGAATGGCTGTGCGTCCTGTACGGGCGGCTGTGGCTCGCACTCGGCGACCAGGACCTCGTCCTGGGTGCCGGGGACGTCGCCGAGTTCGACACCCGTAATCCCCATGGGGTCGCGAACGCCGGCCCCGGCGGCCCGGTCGAGTACCTGATCATGTTCGGGCCGCAGGGAGAGCGCCTGCGACCGCGCACTCCGCCCGCCCCCGGCCCCAGGGCCCGGTAGCAAGCAGCGAACGAACGGCCTGACGTCCCGGATACGCCCGATGTCGCCCTCGCCATCATGGACTGGACGCTCGTTGGGATCTTGGCGGCGGCCTCACTGCTGACGGGGCGTGAACGGGTGGGCCGTCAGTTGGCGTGGGCGTGTGGCTGGGGCGGGTGGTGCAGGGCGTGGAGTATGGCGCGG
>NZ_BBPM01000084.1:0-10963 GCF_000787775.1 Streptacidiphilus carbonis
GCCCGCACCACCCCACCGCCCGCACCACAGCCGAGCGGAGTGAACCGTCAGTGAAGGGGGCATGCTGGTGGGGCCTGCCGTCAGTGATCTCCCCTAGGCTGGCAACTGACGGCATGACACCTGGTCCGCAGTCGGATCTCAACTCGGGGGAACGGGATGAGGCTGGAGTACGGCGGGCATCTGGGGCTGCATGCGGCGGTCTCAGGTCTGCCGGCCGCGCCGATGGTCGCCGACTACGGCCGGGTCGTGGCGCGGCAGCGCGAGGCCGGACTGCGGCACATCGGTGAGGCGCTGGTCCGGCCCGGCGGCCGGCTGCGGGTGCTGGACGGCTTGATGGTGTCCGGCGCCGACCGTGGCGGCTGGGTCCGGGTGGACCGGACCGAACTGCGGCGGCTGCAGGACGCGGCCGCCGGTTCAGCGGGGATCCGGTCCCTGCTCACGCTGCTGCGGACGATGGAGGAGCAGGACCGGGACGGTCTGCGCCGGGTGCAGATCTACCAGTTGGTGCAACTGCTGCAGCAGGGTTCGCTCCGGCCGCAGGCCGCGAACGCCGAGGCGCTGGGACTCGACCCCGGTGAGTGCCGGGCGCTGGCCCACGCCGCCCGGACCGGGCCGAGGCTGACCGTGTCCCAGCGGGCCGCCGCCGAGACGCTGCCGGACGTGTGGGCACGGGGCGAGGTGCGCCGGGCGGCGGCGCTGGTCCGGGAGTTGGAGCTGCTGACGGGGCGGGGTCCGGGACCGGGACCGGATCCGGGATACGGCCCCGGGTCGGACCGCCGACTCGCCGGGCTGATGGAGCAGGTCAGGGCGGCCGACCGCAGTGTCGACGGGATGCTGCGGGCCGGCCGGGACGCGGAGGCGGCCGGGGCGGTCGAACTGGCCCGGGGCGAGTACCTGCGGCTGGTGGGTCTGTGCGTGGACGAGGAGCAGGGGGTGCGCGGACTGGTGCGGACCTATCGTCCCCCCGCCGAGGGCGAGCCGGAACTGCGGGCCGAGGCCGCCGCGGACGGAGTGGTGCGGCTGTCCTGGGGCGGTCCGGACCCCGACGCCGGCTGGCGGGTGGTCCGGCTGGCCCGGGAGGAGGCCGGTCCGGCCTCGGTGGCCCAGTTGGCGGCGTCGGTGACCGGTGGCGGTTTCGCGGACCACGGCCCGCCGTTGGGGCGGCCGGTGCGCTACGCGGTGCTGCCGTTGGAGGGCGGGCGGATATCGGGGCCGCCGCTGGTGTCGGCGTCCTTGACGGTCACCCAGGAAGTCTCCGGGCTCGGGCTGGTGGACGGACGTGAGTCGGTCCGCGTGTCCTGGTCCTGGCCGCCGGGAGCGCCGGAGGCCGTGGTGGCGTGGAGCGGTCCGGACGGCCTGGCCGGGAGCCGGGTCGTCGTCGGGGGCGGCCCCACCGGGGACTGCGTCGTCGCCGGGTTGCCACCCGGCGGGTACCGGATCCGGGTCAGCTGTCGGCACGGTTCGCCGACCCGCGGGTACGTGGAGTCGCCGGGTGTGCACGGCCGGTGCACGGTGCTGCGCTGGCCGGAGCCGGTGCGTGAGTTCAGCGCCGTCCCGGACGAGGAGCGCGGCGGGTTCCGTTTCGGCTGGACCGGCGCGGTCGGCGCCGAGGTCCGGTTGGTCGTCTGGCCGGACGGCACCGCTCCCGTCCAGGGCGCGGAGCTGCGGCAGCCGCCGGCCCCGCTGGACTGGCCCGCGTCGCCCGAGGACCCGGCGGTCCTGCTGCCGCCGCGCGAGACCGGGGCCCGCGTCACCGCGGTCGCGGTTCTCGGCGAACTCGCGCTGGTGGGACCGGAGCTGACGGTTCAGGCGGTGGGCCCGGTGTCCGGGCTGCGGGTCCGTCGGACCGGCGCCGGCGAGGCCGACGTGCTCTTCGACTGGCCCGGGACGGTGGGGCGGGTGGAGGTCGCCTGGGAGCGCGAGTCCGTTCCGGAGCTGCGGACGGTCTCCCGCAGCACCTTCCTCCGGGAGGGGCTGCGGATCGAGGTCGGCAGCCCAGGCAGCCGGGTGCGGGTGTCGCCGGTACCGCCCGCCGTCGCAGGGTCCGCGGTGCTGCTGACCGGCTCCGCGGAAGTGGAAGTGGCCCCCTGTCTCGCGCTCTCCTACCGGGTGGCCCGCGGCAGGCTCCGGTCGATGCGGCGCGGGTGGGGGCGCGGGCACGCGGTACTGCGAGTGGAGCTGTCGGCCCCGGCCGGGGCCGGATCGGTCGTGCTGCCGGACTTCGTCCTGGTCGCCAAGCCGCTGGGGGAGGACGGGGGCGGCGGCCGCCCGCGCCATCCCGACGACGGGGTCACCGTGCTCCGGCTGTCCGGGAAGCAGCTGCTCGGGGCGGGGCCCGGCGAGTACCGGATCACCCCGGACGGCTGCTCCCCGCCCTGCACCCTGCGCGGCTTCCTGGTCGGCGACCGGGCCGCCGAGGTCCGGTTGGACGAACCCTCGCCCGCAGAGCTGGTGGTGCGCTGAGATGACGACCGTGGTGTGTCCCTACTGCTTCTCCAGGACGGCGGCGGCCAGACTGCCGTTCCGCTGTCTGATGCCCTCCACCGGGCTGCGCGGATCGGTCCGCTGCGCCGCCGTGAGCGACGACGTCTGGGCCGAGTTCAAAGGACCGGGACTGTCGGCCGGCGACCGGATGCGCGGCCCGGTGTTCCCCGCGCCGCGCCAGTTCGGCGGACTGCGCCCGACCGGGCTGCGTGCCGCCTGCCCGCACTGCGGGGCGGCCACGCCGGTCCGGGTCTGCCCGGGCTGCCACAGCGACCTGCCCAGCGACTACTGCGACCAGGAGAGTCGGATCATCGCGCTGCTGGGCGCCAAGGCGTCCGGGAAGAGCACCTATGTGACCGTCCTGGTCAATGAACTGCGGCACCGGGTCGGCTCCGCCTACCAGGCCTCGCTGGTGCCGATGGGCGGCGAGACCCAGCGCCGGGACCGGGAGCTGGCCGAGGACCTCTACGAGCGGCTGCGCCTCCCCGAGGCGACCCGTCCGGCGGCCATGGGCTTCAACGACCCGCTGATGTACCGGCTCAGCGTCCCCGGCACCGGGCGGCGGGCGGCCGGCAGCAGGCACACCGCGCTGGTCTTCTTCGACGCCGCGGGTGAGGACCTGAGCAGTGCCGAGGCCATGAACCGGTACACCCGCTACCTGGGCGCGGCCGACGGGATCGTGCTGCTGGTGGACCCGCTGCAGTTCGGGTCCGTCCGCGACTCGCTGCCGAACGGCGCCGGAGCGGACCTGCCCGCGGTGGAGACCTCGGCCCAGCAGATCGCCGCGGACCTGGCCGGACAGCTGCGTGCGCACGGCCGCGGCGACTCCAAGGGCCGGGTTTCGACGCCGCTGGCCGTGGCGGTGACCAAGGTTGACATGCTGTCACATCTGCTCGAACCGCACTCGCCGCTGCTGCGGAGCGCCGAGCACCACGGCGGCACGCTGGACCGGGACGATCTGGCGGCGGTCCGTGAGGAGACCTCGGCGCTGCTCACCGCCTGCGACTCCGGAGCGCTGCGACGCCAGTTGGAACGGGACTTCGCCGAGTTGGGCCTCTTCGGCCTGTCCGCGCTCGGCGCACCGCCGCCCCTGGGCGCCCCGGCCGACGCCCCGGCGTCGGGACCGCGTCCGCTCAGGGTGGAGGATCCGCTGCTGTGGCTGCTGGCCCGGCGCGATCTGATACCGGTGCGGAAGCCGGCCGGCAGGAGGGTCGGATAGGTGAACCTGCCCCAGCTCCACTACACCTCGGCCGCCCCGGGACCGGACGGATCCGGTTTCCGGTTCACCGCGGTCAGTCCCGGGGTGCCGCAGACCGTGCTGGAGGAGGCTGCCCGGGTGCTCGGGTACGAGCCGCCCCGGACCGCCCCGGCCCGGCCGGGCGAGGCCGAACTCGCCCGCTTCCCGGTGGCGTTCAGCCATACCCGGCTCGCCGACGGGAGCTTCCTGCTCAGCCGCGCGGTGTACACCGGCACCGACTACAGCGGCCGGTGGGGCAACTTCCACGCGCATGCGGTGCATCTGCCGTCCGGCGCACGGCTGCCGGACGGGCTGCTGCCGTTCGAGGTCGCCGACGCGCCGGAGTGGGAGGCGGCCACCCCGTCCGATCCGGTGCCCGCTCCGCTGGAGCGGTTCAGCGCCGACCGGCAGCGGCTCCAGGAGGGGCTGGCCCGGTTCGCGGCGGACCGGGCGCCCTGGCTGGCAGCGGTTCTCGCCGATCTCCGGGCCCTGGCGCTGGACCCCGCCGCCCCGCGGGTGGTGCTGGTGGAGCCGGACACCGCCGATGTGGTCCGCTGGCTCGCCCTGGCCGGTACGGTGCTGCCGCCCGAGGCGGCGTCCCGGTTGACCTTCGCCAGCTACAGCCGGCGTCCGCAGCAGGCGGGACAGCAGGTCATCGGGGTGCTGCCGGAGGAGGCGGCGACGCTGGCCGCGCTCGGCAGGGACCGCCGCTACCGGGTGCACCACTGCACCGGGCAGCCCCCGGCGGCTGCCGACGCAGCAGTGACTTCGGCCCTGGACGCGGCCCTGGACGCGGAGGCGGACGCGGATCCGTGGGCCGGGATCTGCGCACGGATCTGGCTCGCCGACCGGTCCGAGGTGTTCGCGCAGGCGGCCCTGCTGCCCCCGGAGGACGACCGGTTCGCGGCCGGCCCGCTCGCCGCCGCCGCGCTGGCGTCGGGCGTCGCGCTCGACGCGCCGGGGCGGATGGCGGCCTGCGCGTGGGCCGGAGCGCACCACCGCGCGCTGGCGCCGGAGCAGTTGGACCGGCTGGTGCGCAGGCTCTGCGAGCCCGGCGCGGAGCGCGGGCCGGACGAGTCGCGGGCGCTGGCGCGGCTGCACGACGCCCTGGACGAGGTTCCGGTACAGCTCACGTCGCTGGTGCTGGTGCTGGCCGCCCGCCTGCCGGAACTGCCGCTGCCCGCCGTCGACGGCCTGACGCCGTCCCGGGAGCACCGGGCGCGGCTGGCGGCGGAACTCTCCGAGGTGCTGCCGCAGGCCGTCGCCACGGCCGTGCCCCGCGACCCGGGCCGGGCGCTGGAGCTGCTGGGCGTCGCCGAGCTGATGGGGATGGACCTCCCGGACGTGCCGGCGCAACTGGCGGGGCCGGTCACGGACCGGCTGCTGGCCGAGCGGGGGCGGGTGCCCTCGGCGTCGGCGGAGCCGCTGTTCGACGCGCTGGAGCAGCGTCCCCCGCTGCTGTACGCGGTACGGCGGCGGCTGGACGCGCTCGCCGCGGAGGACCCGGTGGGCTTCGCGGACGCCCTGGGCCGGAGCACCTTCGACGTCGACGTCCTTCCCGAGGAGGCGGCCGGGCTGCCGCACCTGGCGATGTGCCTGGCGGAGCTGGAGGACCGGGACCGGATGGCCGGGTTGCGGGTCCTGTTGCAGCAGGTCGGGGCCGGGGACTCCGACCGCCCGGTCGACCCGGCGCTGCTGGGCACCGCCATGGCTCTGGTCTGGGAGCGCGACAGGGCGACGGCGGAGGAGCAGCAGGCGCTGCTGGCGGAGTACGGCCCGCAGGCCCTGGCGATCGCCGGGACCGTGGGGCCGCAGGCTGAGGAGGTCCGGGAACCTTCACCGCGCGACCCGGGTGTTCCGGACGGTGCGCCGGGTGCGCCGGGTGCGCCGGGGACACCGGACGTGCCGGGGACACCGGCCGCGCCGGGCCGGTTCGGTCGGCTCGGGAAGCTGCTGGGCGGCCGGGGGCCGGGCCGGGGCGACGGGGGGCGGTCGGTGTGAACCCCTGGACCGGGTTCCTGGTCTTCCTGGGCGGCCTGGCCGCCCTGGTGCTGCTGGTGCGGCTGCTGGTCGGGGCCCGGCCGCTGACGGTGCGTCCGGGGACGCTGCTCTGGTGGCCGCTGTGGATCGCGGTGGCCGTGCCGGTGTGGCTGGCGGCGGTGCTGCTGCGCACAGTGGAGCAGGCCTGGGAGCTGCTGAGGTCGCCGCGGATCCGCTGCCCGCATCCGGACTGCTTCCAGCCGGTGCGGACGGTCGGCCGGGCCTGCCCCGGCTGCGCGCTGGTGCACCGGCCGCTGTACCCGGAGCTGTTCGAGCCGCTGTGGCAGCGCTGCACCTGCGGCCGACCGGTGCCGACGACCGCGCTGCTGGGCCGCAACCGGCTGGACGCCTACTGTCCGCACTGCGTGCGCAGGCTGCCCCGGGAGGTGACCACGGTCCGGGCCGTGCACATCGCCTTCGTCGGCGGTACCGCCTCGGGCAAGACCATGCTGATGGCGGCGATGGTGGCGGGCCTGCGCTCCTGGGGCGTGCAGTGGGGGCTGCGGATCCGTCCGGCCACCCCGGTCGACGAGAACCGACTGCTGGCGCTGCAGCAGCAGTTGGCACCCGGCGGCTCGGTCCCGGCCACCACCGGGGCGCAGCCCAGGGCGGTGATGCTGCTGCTGGAGCGGGGCCGGCAGCGGCGGCTGCTGTACCTCTACGATCCGATGGGTGCCGCACTGGAGGACGCCGCCGCGGTGCGGGAGCAGCGCTACCTGGCCCATGTCGACGGCGTGGTCCTGGTCGCGGACGTGCTCGCCGACCCCGGCGTCCGCGCGGCCCTGGACCGCTCGGACGCGTCCCGTGCGGTCGCGGCCCGGCCCGCGCTGCAGGGGCCGGTGCAGACCTACGAGCAGCTGACCGGGGAGTTGGCGGGGCTGTCCGGCGGACGGCAGCGCGTCGCGGTCGCCGTGGTCGTCACCAAACGGGACATGCTGGAGCAGCTCGCTTCGCTGCCCGTGCCCGGCGGCCCGACCCGGGAGTGGCTGGCGGGCGTCGGCCTGGACGGTCTGGTGCGCGGGATCGGCCACGACTTCGGGACCGCCCGCTACTGGACCGTGAGTGCCCGGGCCGCCGGGGGAACCGCCCCGGCGGGGGCCCGTGCGGGCCCGTCCGAGCCGGAGCAGCGGCATGCCGCCGGTCCGCTGCTCTGGCTGCTGTCCCGGTCCGGTCTGGACACCCGTGACATGACGAATCAACAGAACGCCTACTGGGCAAAGGGGACGCTGTGAGCGATATTCCAGGCGGGCCGATGGCGAGTCGGCCGGTCCACTTCTTCTGGCTGCTGGACTGCTCGTACTCGATGCAGGGCGACAAGATCGCGCAGCTCAACTACGCGATCCGGGAGGCCGTCCCGGAGATGCGCTCGGTGGCCGAGGGCAATCCGGCGGCCCAACTGCTGGTCCGCACCATGACCTTCTCCACCGCGGCGCGCTGGCACCACCCGGACCCGGTTCCGGTCGAGCAGTTCACCTGGCAGGACGTCGAGGTGGACGGGCAGACCAACCTGGGCGAGGCGCTGACCCTGCTGTCCCGGGAGCTGCGGGTGCCGCCGATGCCCGAGCGGGCGCTGCGGCCCGTGGTGGCGCTGGTCTCGGACGGGGTGCCCACCGACGACTGGCAGGCGGGACTGCGGGCGCTGGACGCGACCCCCTGGGGCCAGAAGGCGGTCCGGGTCGCCGTCGCGGTGGGCGAGCAGGCCGACCGCGGCATGCTGCGGCAGTTCCTGGGCGACCCCGAACTGGAACCTCTGAACGCCAACAGTCCCAAGCAGTTGGCCGCCGCGATCCGCTGGGCCTCCACCGTGGCGGTCCGGGTCGCCTCCGGCCTGGAGGGCGGCGGCGGCCCCCGGCCGGGCCCGAAGCCCGGGCCCTCCGTGGTCACCGACGACCCCGACGACGTGTGGTGAGCGCGGGACCGTGGCAGCTGGTCGGCGGCAGCGTCCAGGGTCCCGGCAAGCCGTCCAACCAGGACGCCTTCGACGCGGGCGGCAGCGGCGGCTCGGGATCCCCGGTGATCCTCGCGGTCGCGGACGGGCACGGCTCGGCCGCGCACCCGCGCAGCGCGGTGGGAGCCCGGATCGCGGTCCGGCAGTTCGTCCGCCTGGTGGGTGAACTGATGGACACGGCACGGTCGGTGGAACTGCCGGAGGCGACGCTGCTGCGCCGGCTGATGAGCAGCGCCCAGCACGACCTGCCGCGGCGGCTGGCGGCGGAGTGGCGCAGGGAGGTGCTGGACCACTGGCAGCGACAGCCCGGCGAGGCCGCCGGTCCGGAGGAGCGGCTGCTGCTCTACGGCACCACCCTGCTCGGCGCGGTGCTGACCCCGCAGCTCTTCGCGGCCTGGCAGTTGGGCGACGGGGAGCTGACCGTGGTGGACGACGACGGCTCGGTCTCCCAGCCGCTGGCCCCGGAGCGGGCCCGGCTGGGCGACGAGACCGAGTCCCTGGGCGAGGCCCACGCCTGGCGCTCGGTGCGGGTGCACTGGGCCCCGATCGTCGCCCCGGGGCGGGGGCCGCGGCTGGTCGCGCTGTCCACCGACGGCCTGTCCAAGAGCTTCGCCGAGCCCGACGGGATCACCAGGTTCGTGGGCGGTCTCGACGAACACCTGCGCGAGCAAGGGCTGGAGCAGGTGCGCGCGGTCCTGTCCGGATGGCTCGGCGAGGCGGCCAGGCACTCCGGCGACGACGCCACCCTGGCCGCCGCCTGGCGCAACCCGCTCGGCACGGAGCAGCCGGGCCGACCCGACGAGTCAGTCCTGGAGGAGAGCGGATGACCGGCATGCTTGCCGAGGGGGCCCTGCTGGTGACCGAGCGGGGGGACCAGGTCGAGGTCGTCGAGCTGCTCGGCTCGGGCGGCCAGGGCGAGGTCTACCGGGTCCGGACCGCCGACGGCGGCCAGGCGGCGCTCAAGTGGTACTACCCGGCCTGCGCCACGGCCGAGCAGCAGGGCATCGTCCAGGGCCTGGTGGCCCGGGACTTCGAGGACGACCGCTTCCTGTGGCCGCTGGCGTTCGTCCCCGCGGTCGCCGACGCCGGGCCGGGCTTCGGCTACCTGATGGAGCTGCGTCCGGACCGCTTCCGCGGGCTGCCCGCGCTGTTCCGCCGCCAGTTGCGCACCAGCACCGTGGCCCTGCTCACCGCCTGCCTGCAGACGGTGGAGGCGTACCAGGCCCTGCACTCGCGGGGGATCGCCTACCGCGACATCTCCTGGGGCAACCTCTTCTTCGACCCGGCCAACGGCGACATCCTGGTCTGCGACAACGACAACGCGGTGGTGGAGGGCGACGCCAGCGGGATCGGCGGGACCATGGAGTTCATGGCCCCCGAGCTGGTGCGCGGCGATCCCGGCGCCCGGCCCGGGACGCAGAGCGACCTGCACTCGCTGTCGGTACTGCTGTTCATGGTGCTGATGAACCACCACCCGTTGAAGGGCCGCCTGGAGTTGGCCATCCACTGCCTGGACGAGGCCGCCGAGCGGCAGCTCTACGGCAGGCAGCCGGTGTTCATGTTCGACCCGGTCGACAGCTCCAACCGGCCCGATCCGGTGGAGCAGGGCGCGGTGGCGCACGCCTGGGAGGCGTTCCCGCAGAGCCTGCGGGCGCTGTTCGTCCACAACTTCACGGTGGGGCTGCGGGACCCCAGCGCGCGGGTCCGCGAGTCCCAGTGGCGGGACGCGCTGCGGGCGGTGCTGGACGCGGTGGTGGAGTGCGCGGGCTGCGGCCGCCAGAACGCCACCGAGCCGTCGGCGACCGGCCCCGGCGCCTGCTGGGGGTGCGGACGGACCCTGGTGCTGCCGCCGCGGCTGGTGGTGATCACCCCGCCCCCGCGCAGCGAACGCCGGATCCTGCTGCGCCGCGGCGCCCGGCTGCAGCAGCACCACCTGGTGGCGGAACCGGCCCGGCACGACTACGGCGACCGCACCCTGGTCGCCGAACTGGTGGAACACCCCAGCCGGCCGGGCCGTTTCGGCCTGCTGAACCGCTCCGACTCCGCCTGGACCGGCCTGCGCACCGACGGCACCACCCAGCAGATCGCCCCGGGCCAGACCGTCCCCCTGCGCGCCGGCCTGGAACTCGACCTCGGGCCCGCCTGGGCCCTGGTCGTCGCACCCTAGTCCGCCCTGGCTGTACCGAGTGCGCGAGCGGCCGCGGCGAAGTCCCCGTCGGGCCCCGTCATCGACGGACCTCGACGAAGCAGCCGTGCACCGTGGCGCCGTCCGCCTGCCGCCAGTCCGCGCCGACCTCGCCGAGCACGGGCGGAATGCCGGCCCCGGTCCGCAGACGCCGGTTCACGCCGAGCGTCAGCTCTGCCCCGTCGGCGCCGGTCCGTACCCGGATCTCGCTGGCCGCGGGCAGCTCACGGACCGTCAGCAGCTCGGCCGAGGCAGTCCTGACCTCCTCGGCGAGGCTCGCGCGCACAGTCGGGTCCGGGGTGTCGGTGAGGCTCTGGGCCTGCGCTTCGACGGCCCCTGCCAGCAGCGCGTACAGCTGGGCCACCAGCACCGGGTCGTGCGTCCCGTCGTAGACCCAGCGCCGCCCCAGGACCCCGTGCTCGGTGGTGCCGACCAGCGCCTGCTCGGCACCGGGCAGCGGCGCGCCGCGATAGCTGAGCGGCACCAGGTAGGCGTCGGACCCGCCCCCGGAGCTGTCGCGGACGACCATGAACTCGATCCCGACCTCCCCCCGCGGATCGTCCAGCCGGAATCCGCCCGCTTTCTCCAGCTCGGGCTTCCCGCCGCCGGCGAACCAGGGCTGCCGGGGCAGCCACTCGGTGAGCAGCTCCAGCTTGGTGGGCTCCAGCGTGGTGCGGTGGATCACTGACATCGGATGTACACCTCTCCTCGGCTCGCATCCCATCCTGCCAGCCGGCTCCGGAATGGGGTTGTCAGGAGGTCTGCTGCAGGGAGCCTGCGGTGATCACGCCGTTCTGGACCGTGTAGGTGCCGGCGAAGTCTTCGGTGGAGCCGTCGGTGTGGACGGCGTGCAGGTGGACGTCGGCGGTGTCGCCGCTCTGGCTGTCGATGGTGATGGTGTCCTGGCTGGTGGTGGAGAAGCCGCCGGCGAAGGAGGAGTAGGAGCCGCCGAGGTTCTTCCCGCCCAGGTTCCACGCGGTGCGGTAGTCATGGGCGTTGATCGCGGCGTAGTAGGCGTCGACGGTGGCGCCGGGGCCCGGGGTCGGTTCGGCCGGGGGCGGTGGGGACG
>NZ_BBPM01000084.1:11428-23690 GCF_000787775.1 Streptacidiphilus carbonis
CGGACTGGCGGTGGCCGAGGGGCTCGGGCGGGGCGGGGCGGTGGTGGCCGTGGTGCCGGCGGCGGCTGCCGCGGGCTGGTGGGTGTGGCCCCTGCTGGCGGCGAAGGCGATGCCGCCGCCGACCAGCGCGGCTGCGAGCGCGATGCCGCAGACCAGCAGGGCGGTGCGGCGCCGGCGCGGGTGGACGGACCCGGGGCCGCCCGCTCCGCCGGGGCCGCCGGGTCTGGTCGGGTGGCCTCCGGGCCCGCCGGGGAAGCCGGGCGCGGGGCCCGTCCAGTCGGTCGTCGCCGTGGGCGGGTTCGGGTAGCCGTAGGCCGGAGCGGACGCCGGGCCGGGCGCGGGACCGTAGCCGGGCGGGAACGGGGTGGCGGTGGGCGGTGTACGGCCCTGGGCCACCTCCTCCAGCATGCGCAACGCCTGTTCCCCGGTGGCACGTTCGGCCGGGTCCTTGCGCAACAGCGCGTCCAGCACCGGGAACAGGGGTCCCGCGTTGCGCGGCGCGGGCAGCGGATCGGTGATCACCGCCTGCAGGGTGCTGATCGTCGAGTTGCGCAGGAACGGCGACTGGCCCTCGACCGCCGCGTAGAGGGTGGCCCCCAGCGACCAGAGGTCCGACTCGGGGCCGGGGCGATGGCCGGACACCCGCTCCGGGGCCAGGTAGTCCGGCGAGCCGACGATCTGCCCGGTCCGGGTCAGCCCGGTGCCGCCCTCGAACAGGGCGATGCCGAAGTCGGTGAGGACCACCCGTCCGCGCCGGTCGATCAGCACATTGGCCGGCTTGACGTCCCGGTGCAGGACTCCGAGGCGGTGGCCCTGGCCGAGCGCGGACAGCACCTGTGCCCCCACCCGGGCGGCCTCGCGCGGCAGCAGTGTGCCCTCGTCGCTGATGATCTCGGCGAGCGAGCGGCCGTCGACCAGCTCCATCACGATCCAGGGCCGGCCGTCCTGCTCGACCACGTCGTGGATGGTGATCACATTGGGATGGCCGATCCGCGCGGCAGCCCGCGCCTCCTGCTTCATCCGCGAGTGGAGGGTGTCCAGCTCCTCGGCCTGCAGCCCGCCGACATTCAGCTCCTTGACCGCTACCTCCCGGTCGAGCAGCTGGTCATGGGCCCGCCAGACGATGCCCATGCCGCCCCGCCCCAACCGGTCCCCGAGCAGGTACCGGCCGACCAGCAGCCGCTCCGAACCGCCCCCGGACGATCGGTCCGACACATGATTGCTCATCAGTTCAGCCCCCCGGCACCGCACCTCCACGGACGGAACCACCAGTCTGGCACCACACCCCCACTCCACGCGCCCCCTCCGCCAACCGAGCCACGAGGGCCGACATTCGGATCCCGCCGGCTCCGCCCCCGCCGGTGCTCGCACAGGCTGTAGCGCGAACGGAAGTTCTCCCTCCTTGAGCCGCCGCTGTTCACTCGGTTGCGCGATGCCAGGCGCGTGCTCGTCGCGGGGGCCGGTGGCGGGTTCGACGTGTATGCCGGACTGCCCCTGGCCCTGGCGCTGCGGGCGGCCGGCAAGGAGGTGACGCTTGCGAACCTGTCCTTTGCGGATCTGTACGGGCTTGACCCGGATGTGTGGGTGGGCCCGGACGTCGCCGCGGTCCGCCCGGACACGGAGGCGCGCGGGGACTACTTCCCGGAGCGGACCCTCGCCCGGTGGCTGGACCTGCACGGGATGCCCTCGACCGTGTACGCGTTCAACCGGGCCGGGGTCCAGCCGCTCCGTGCCGCGTACCGGGCGCTGATCGCGCATCTCGGCGGCGTGGACGCGATCCTGCTGGTCGACGGCGGTACCGACATCCTGATGACCGGGGACGAGCCGGGGCTGGGCACGCCCGAGGAGGACATGGCCAGTCTGGCGGCCGTGAACGGCATGCCCGAGATCGAACAACGGCTGGTGTCCTGCCTGGGCTTCGGCGTGGACGCGTTCCACGGGGTCAACCACTCACTGGTGCTGGAGAACCTGGCGGCGCTGGAGCGGGACGGGGCGTATCTCGGTGCGCTGTCCCTGCCGCGTGAAAGCCGTGAGGGCGCCCTCTACCTCGACGCCGTGGCGCACGCCCAGGCCGAGACACCCACCCATCCCAGCATCGTCAACGGGTCGGTGGCCGCCGCGGTGCGGGGCGACTTCGGCGACGTGAGGTTCACCGACCGGACCCGCGACAGCGAGCTGTTCGTCAATCCGCTGATGGCGGTCTACTTCACCGTCGACGCCGTGGGTCTTGCCGAGCGCAACCTCTATCTTCCCCAGCTGGAACAGACGGTGTTGACCCGTCAGATCAGCTTCGTCATCGAGGGGTTCCGCGAGGGCGTGCCGAGGCAGCGCCCGCCGCGGATGTTCCCGCACTGATCCCTCAGTTCGGGGCGCTGCCCGGGGTCGGGGGGAGCAGGGAGTCGATCAGGTCGCGGGGGAGGCCGTGGGTCTCGTGGAGGTAGTGGTACTGCTGCTGGGTGAGGGTGGGTCCGGTGAGGCCCTGGCGGGTGAGGACGCTGCGGCCGCGGTCGAGCAGGCTGCGGAAGCGCTGCTCCTCGTCCAGCAGCACCTCGCGGAGCGGGTCCGGGCGGCCCGGCTGCGGACCGGGCTGCCGGAACTGGTGCCGGGTGTGGTCCAGCAGTTCGACGGGCAGGTCGGAGAGGGTGCGGGAGGGGTCCTCGCGCCACAGTGTGGTCAGCACCCGGCGCAGCAGCCGGCGCAGGACGTAGCCGCGTCCGTTGCTGGACGGGAGGACGCCGTCGCCGACGACCACGGTCCCGGAGCGGAGGTGGTCGCAGACCAGGCGCAGCGACGGTCCGTCGTCCAGGCCCCACAGCTGCGGGACGGTGCGCATCCAGGGCTCGAAGACATCGCACTCGTAGACCGACCGCTTCCCCTGCAGCACCGTGACCAGGCGTTCCAGGCCCATTCCGGTGTCGACGCCGGGTCGCAGCGGGTCGAGCCCGCCGTCGGTCCTGCGGTGGTAGCGCATCATCACGTGGTTCCACACCTCCACCCAGCGCGGATCGGTGGTCGGCGTGGACCGTGGCGGGCCGTCCCCGGTCCAGACGAAGATCTCCGAGTCGGGGCCGCAGGGGCCGGTGGGACCGTTGGACCACCAGTTGTCCTCCACGGTCAGCTCCACCGGGACGCCGAGCTCCTCCCAGGTCCGCTGCGAGTCGGTGTCGGGGCCGACCTGGCCGTCCCCGCCGAAGACCGTGACATGCAGCCGGTCCGGGTGGATGCCGAAGCCGTCGCGCAGCAGCTCGTAGCCCCAGCGGAGGCTCTGCGGGCCGCCGTAGTCGCCCAGCGACCAGGAGCCCAGCATCTGGAACACGGTCAGGTGGGTGCGGTCGCCGACCTCGTCCAGGTCGGTGGTGCGCAGGCAGCGCTGCAGGTTGACCAGGCGGGTGCCGAGCGGATGCGGCCGCCCCACCAGGTAGGGGGTGAGCGGGTGCATGCCGGAGGTGGTGAACAGCACCGGGTCCCCGGGCGGGGGCAGCAGCGAGTCGCCGGTGAGCGGGCGGTGGCCGCGTTCGCGGTAGAAGTCGACGAAGGTGCTGATGGTGCGGTCGGTGTCCAGGGTGTCGATGGTGTCCATGGCGGTGGGCCCTTCGGGTCGTGGGACCGGAACGGGCCGCGCGGAACAGACCGTGGAACGACGGGAACCACACGGGCTGCGGCGGGAGTGAACTCCTCGGCGGCCGATTCCGGTCGCCGGGGGAGGGGTGGAGGTCAGGCGGCGGCGGCCGGCGAGCAGGTAGCTCGTGCGGCTGCGGCGCGGGTGCGCGGGGTGGGGATGGTGCGCGGACTGGTCTCCATACGCTCCACGGTAGCAGCGGCGTCCGCGCCGCCGTCGGGATTATCTGCGCGGTGCGGCGTCCCCGCGGCACTGCCTGGGCGTGCGTCCCACCGGGTCACGTCGCTGGAGCGGTCCGGAGGGACGGCGGTCGTGGCCACCCCCGGCGGCCACGACCGTGCCTGGCTGTGGTCACCCCCGTGGGCCACTGCCGGGCTCCGAACCGCCGGAGCGGTTCGGACGGGTGCGGGGGGACACGTCCGGTTATCGGGTCCAAGGTCACCGATTCGGCCTCTGCGCCCCTACACGCCCTTTCCGTGGGCATTACACTTCCATCCGTCCGTGGCGTCTGTGTGGCGTCAGCAGGGGCGGGACCGACGATAGAGAATCTCCGGTGGACGAACAGGTGCCAGACGCAGCGACGCAGATCCGCTTCGGATTGCTCGGCCCGGTGACCGTGGACCTGGGCGGGACCGAGGTCGGCGTGCCCGCCAGCCGTCAGCGCATCCTGCTCGCGGCCCTGCTGCTGCGGGCCAACCACACCGTGGAGACCGCAGAACTCGCCGACCTGGTCTGGAACGGCAAACCGCCGACCGCAGCGACGACCACCCTGCGCAGCTACATGATGCGGCTGCGGCGGACCCTCGGACCGGTGGCCGGGGCGCGGCTGCGCACCCAGGTGCCGGGCTACCGGGTGGAACTGCTCGACGCCGCCGAGCTCGACCTGCTGCGGTTCGACGAGCTGCGCCGGAGCGGACTGGGCGCGGCGGCCCGGCAGGACTGGACCGGCGCGGCCGGCGACCTGCGCGCCGCGCTCGGGCTGTGGCGCGGCGCCGCCCTGGAGGACGTCCCGGCGGGGGTGCTGAAGGACCGTGAGATACCCAGCCTGCAGGAGGGGTTGATCCAGGCCCATGAACTGCTGGCCCGGTCGGAGCTGGAACTCGGGCATCCCGGCGAGGCGTTGGCGCGGGTGCTGCGACTGCAGGCCGAGCACCCCTACCGCGAGCAGTTGTCCTGCCTGCTGATGCGGGCCCAGTGCGCCGCGGGCCGGCCGACCGAGGCGCTGGACGAGTTCGCCCGGCTGCGCCGCAGCCTGGTCGACGAGCTCGGTGTCGAGCCGGGGGCGCACAGCCGGGCGCTGCAGTCTGCGATCCTGGCCGGGGCCCCGCTGCCGCCCTGGCCGCTGGACGGCTCGCAGCCGTCCGCGGCCCGCCCGGCCGAGCAGACCGCGGCAGCCGCGGCAGCGTCGGCACCCGCGAACGACGGCAGCGCGGATTCCGGGCCGGGGCCGGCCGGACCCACCGTTCCCGCCCAACTCCCCAGCGGCCTACAGGACTTCACCGGGCGCGCCGACCAGGTGGACCATCTGTGCGGCGCGCTCACCGGCGGTCTGCCGCCGAACGCCACCGGCGGCGTCGGTACGGCCTCGCTGTGCCTGGTGTCCGGCGCCGGCGGGGTGGGCAAGACCACGCTCGCCGTGCAGGTGGCGCACCATGTGGCGGCCGGCTTCCCGGACGGCCAGCTCTTCCTCGACCTGCGCGGCTCCGGCCGCAGGCCGGTCGCGCCCGCGGACGCGCTCTCGTCCTTCCTGCGCGCCCTCGGCGTCGCCGACGCCGCGATCCCGCGCGACGAGCAGGAGCGGGAGGCCCTCTACCGCAGCCACCTCGCCACCCGGCGGGTCCTGCTGCTGCTGGACGACGTGCGCGACGCCGCTCAACTGCGTCCGCTGCTGCCTGGATCGGCCGGCTGCGGGGTGCTGGCCACCAGCCGCAGCCGCTGCGCCTCCCTGAGCGTCTCGGCCCGCACCGAACTCGGGGCGCTGGCCAGGCAGGAGGCCGAGGACCTGTTCGCCGCGATCGTGGGCGCCGAACGGGCGCTGCGCGAACCGGCGGCCGTGGCCCTCATCCTGGACTGCTGCGGCCTGCACCCCTTGGCGGTCCGGATCGCCGCGGCGCGCCTGGTGGCGCGGCCCGACTGGTCCGCGGCCACGCTGGCGGCCCTGCTGGCGGAGCGCCGCAGCCGGCTGGGCGAGCTGGTGGTGGACGACCTCGGCGTCAGGGTCTCCTTCGGGCTCAGCTACGACACGTTGGCCGGGGCCGACTGCGAGCTGGACCGGGAGGCCGCCCGGGTGTTCCGGCTGCTCGGCCTGTGGCAGGGCGGTGAGGTCGGCCTGGCCGCCGTCGCCGCCCTGGCCGACCGGACGGTCGAGGCCACCCGGCAGGCGCTGGACCGGCTCGCCGACATCCACTTCGTGCGCGAGCCGCAGGCCGGCCGCTTCGCCGTGCACGACCTGCTGCACCTGTACGCCAGGGAGCTGGTGGAGGCCGGCGCCGAGTCGGACGGCCGGCCCGGCGGGGAGTCGGGCCAGGACCGGACGGCCGCGGTGGAGCGGCTCGGCACCTGGTACCTGCACAGCGCCTACCAGGCCATGGAGCAGTTCAAGCCCGAGCGCCGCCGCTTCGACCTCTCCGAGGTGCCGGAGCCGGACACCGCGCTGCGCTTCGACTCCTACGCCGGGGCCCTGGCCTGGCTGGACCAGGAACAGGCCAACCTTCGCGCCGTCACCCTGCAGGTGGACGAGGCGCGGCTGGAGCCGCTGGCCCAGCTGCTGCCGATGGAGACGCTGCACCACCTGCTGCTGCGCCGGGAGCTGGACCTGGTGCTGGAGACCCAGCTGATCAGCCTGGAGAGCGCCCGGCGCACCGGCCGGCTGGAGCACCAGGCCTCCTCCTACAACAGCCTGGCCCATGCCTACATGGAGCTGAAGCAGATCGACGAGGGCCTGTCCGCCGCCCACGCCGCCCTGGAGATCCACACTCGTCTCGACGACCGGCACGGCATGGCCGCCGCCACCGAGTCCATCGCGATGACCTACTACTTCGGCGACCGGCACGAGGAGGCGCTGCCCTGGTTCGAGCGGGCCCTGCCGCTCCGGCGCGAGGCGGGACACCCCTACGGGCTGCTGGCGACCCTGAACAACCTGGGCCTGCTGCAGCTCGAACTCGGCCGCGCCGAGGAGGCGGTGGTGGCGTTCCAGGAGTCCATCCCGATGGCCCGGGAGGCCGGCTCGCTGATCGGGATCGGCGCGGGTCAGCTGAACCTGGGCGAGGCCTATCTCGCGCTGGGCCGGCTGCCGGAGGCGATGGAGTCGCTGCGCGAGGCCATCGCGACCGGCGACGAGTGCGACGACCCGCAGATGCGCGGGAACTCGCTCAGCCTGCTCGGCGACGCGCTGACGGCCACCGGCGAGCACCGGGAGGCGGTGCTGGCCTGGCAGCAGGCGGCCGAGTGCTACGACCGCCTCGGCGAGCCGCAGACGGCGGCGGAGCTGCGCCGCCGGGTCGCCGAGGCGGACCCGGGTGGTTCCGATCCGGGTCCGGATGGCCCAGGTCACAACGGCGGCGGTCCGACCGGCTGAAATCCATGATCGAGACACACGGGCGGCTGATGCCCGTTGACGCAGCGTCGACATTGTGGGGCAGGTCACCCGCCCCGAGGTGTGGCCCGGGCCACAAAGCGGGGTCCGACGGGGCGGCCGGCCGTGCAACCTCGGCGCCGCTTCATCGCCATTACCAGCGGTAACACGGCTCTGACCTGCAACTTGTCCAGAATGTTTGAAACCGCCCGGGTTGTTGCCTAACTTCGAAGACGTGCACTGAGCACCCCCCGGGTCCACCCACCCCGAGGTCCTCCCCGCCCCCAGCGGCCAGGACCGGTGGGAACCGGGACAGCGAACGGTGACCGCGCCCCTGACGCGCGGACCGGCTGTCCGCACCACCTCACGACACCGCGAAGCCGAGTACGCCCCTGCGTGCCCTGCCGCTTTCGCACGCGTCGCCCCGGGGCCTGTCGAAAGGGACTACATGAACTTCCGCACCCCCGCCAACGCTGCCCGCAACTCCGCCGGGACCGGCCGTCGCCGCAACCGGATGCGGATGGCGCTGGCGACCGGTGTGCTGGTCGCCGCTCCGGTGGCCGGCCTGGTCACCGCCACCTCCGCCTCCGCCGCCGACACCTCCGCCTGGGACGCCGTCGCCCAGTGCGAGAGCACCGGCAACTGGAGCATCAACACCGGCAACGGCTACTACGGCGGGCTGCAGTTCTCCGCCTCCACCTGGGCCGCCTACGGCGGCACCCAGTACGCGTCCACCGCAGACCAGGCCACCAAGGCCCAGCAGATCTCGGTCGCCGAGAAGGTCCTGGCCTCCCAGGGCGCCACCGCCTGGCCCGTCTGCGGCCCCCAGGCCGGCCTCTGACCGCCCGGCCCTGTTCCCCGGACGGTCACTGAACACCACCGCAGTACCGCGGTACCGCAGCGGCGCACCCCGAAACCGGGGTGCGCCGCTGCGGCGAAGCCGCTGAGGTGTCGGCGGAGGCGCTGGACGTGTCCGAGTCGTCGCTGGCCCGGCAGATCATCGAGGCGGAGCAGCAGCGGCTGGCGGAGCAGGCGTCGTCGGGGCGGTGAGGCGGCTACCGGCTGGGACGGTGGCCGGTCAGGCCCTGCCAGCGGTCCAGGGCGTGCGCGAGCTCCTCGACGGCGGCGGCGAGACGGCCCTGCTTGCGGTGGTGTTCGGCCAGCTGGGCGATCTTCTCCTTGGCGGCCTCCTGGGCGGCGGTGTCCGCCATGGCGCGCCGCCGTTCCTTCTCGATTTCGGCGATCTGCTCGTCGCGCTCGGCACTGGCCTTGTTCTCGTCGGCGGCCACATTGACGATCCGCCGCGAGAAGCGCCGGATGTCCTCCTCCTCGAACCGGTCGGCGGGGAAGGAGGCGGACCGTTCATGGCCGTCGGGGAGGGTGACGTGGATGTAGCAGATCTTCCGCCGCCCGGCCTCGAAGCGGACGGTCAGCCCGTCGAGGGGGATGGTCTCGTCGGCGACCCGGAGGGACCGCTGAAAGAGCGCCATGGCGCCCTGGGTCTCGTACTCCTGACCGGGCCCCGGGTTCCGCAGTTCCTCGATCCTGCTGTCGGCCTTCTTGATCAGACGCCTCTGCCGCCGCTCGGCGTCGCGGAGTTCGGCATCGGCGGACGAGCGCTCCCGGCCCTCCTCGCGCCTGATCCTGCGCACCCTCATCCGCGCGGCCGCGAGCTCCTTGCGGTCCGGCGCGTGCATCGCCCCGTACGCATAGGCCCAGCCGCCGGGATAGCGGTACATCTGCCAGCCCACGGCGGCGCCGCAGCACAGCAGAGCGACCAGTACCCAGCCCAAGACTTCCAACGCTGCCCTCCGGAGTCCCGCCTGACGCCGCCTCAGTATCGGCGACCGCCGGCCCCGAAGGATAGGCCTCCGGGCACACCTCGCGGCGCCGGGGACGCGGAACCCGCCGCGTCAGCCGGGGCGGGGGTCCGCCTGCTGCCACTCGTGGTCTATCCAGCTGTCGACGCGGGACCACTGGTCGGTGAGCCATTCCTCCTGGGCTGCCCGGGTCGGGGGCACCTGGGAGCAGGGCACGCGCCACCAGCCGGCGGTGAGCGGTTCGCGCAGCGGGACGCCGTGCCAGAGGCGGGCCAGGCTGTCCAGCCGGTCGAGGCCGGTATGGGCGACGAACACCACGTCGGCGGGTCCGCCGGCGGACCCGCCGAGCAGCGCCAGCGAGCCCGGCATGCGTGGCGGGAGGACGTGGCGCTGCCGCTGGGCCCTTGCGGCGCGGCGCAGTTGGCCGGTGCGGCGGAGCCAGGCGATCGCCCGGGTGCGGCGGAGCTCGGTGAAGTTGCCGCCCTCGGGGAAGATCACCACCGCCTCGCCCGGACGGACCGCCGCGCCCAGAGCGGCGATCTCCGCCACCGCGGCGGCGCTGTCGCCCCCGGGCGGTACGAAGCAGTGCGGCGTCCGGCTGATCAGGACGTCCAGGCAGGGATCCCAGCGCAGGAACTGCTTGAGCACCACCTGGGGTCGCAGCCCCGCGTCGCAGAGGAGGGCGTGGATCAGCAGGAAGGAGTCCCCGGGGCCGGCGTGCCGGGCGAACACCAGCACCGGGACGGACGACTGGTCGTCGGCGGCGGGAGTGGGCGGGGTGACCTCGATCCGCAGGCCGAACAGTCGTTCGGCGGCGGAGTGGAGCAGGGTCAGCAGCCGGCCGAGCAGGGCGTAACTCGACTTCTGCAGAAGCTGGTTGCGTGCCGGAGCGGGGAGCGGGAGGGCCCGCAGCCAGACCCATCCCGCCGCTGCGACTCCGAAGAGGTCGGCGAGGAGGTAGAGCATCAGGAACGCGGAGAAGCGCAGCAGCCGGCGGCGGCGTCCGACCAGCAGCGTCACCGGCCAGGTCAGCAGTGCCAGCAGGACGATTCCGAGGGCGACGGCTGCCAGGGCCACCGCCAGCGGGACGGTGACCAGCCGTCGGCCGACCGTCGGCAGCCGGCTCCCGGTCATGCGTCCGCCAGGTACGCGGCCGTCGCCCGGTAGGCGCGGTCGATGCGCTCGCCGGACAGCCCGAAGTCGCGGTAGCGCAGTTGGCCGGCTGTCCCGCACCGCCCCACCGGTCCGCCGCTGGGCAGCAGGTGCACCTCCACGCCCGGTGGCAGATCCGCCATGTCACGGGCGTAGCGGTGCCTGCGGGCGATCTCGAACGCCACCGCGGCCACCTCCCACGGCAGCCGGGGCACCGACAGTGGCTGCTCGATCCGTCCCACCTGCAGCACGTAGACCGTCCGGGCGCCGAGGGCGACCGCCCGGCCCACCGGGATGCTGTTGGCCAGCCCGCCGTCGAGGAAGTGCTCGTCCCCCACCTTCACCGGCGCGAGCAGCCCGGGTACGGCGCAGGACGCCAGGACGGCGTCGACCAGCGGGCCCCGGCTGAACCAGTGCTCGGCCGCGCGCTCGATGCTCGCCGCGACGCACTGGTACGGCACCGGGAGCTGCTCGATCCGGTCGACTCCGGGCGGCAGGTGCGCCTCCAGCAGCCGGCGCAGCGGGGCGGACGAGTAGAGATGGGTCCGGCTGCGCGCCGCCACCTGGAGCCGGCCGAACATGGATCCGGAGAACACCCCGGAGCGGCCCAGTCCGGCCCACAGCCCGGCCAACTGCTCCGCGGCCTCGACGGTGGGGTCCGCCGCCACCACAGCGCCGTTGATCGCACCCACCGAGGTGCCGACCACCAGGTCCGGCTTGATCCCCGCTTCCAGCAGCGCCCGCAGCATCCCCACCTCGCAGGCCCCCAGCGCCCCGCCGCCGCCGAGCACGAACGCGCAGGTGGGGGCTGGTTCCGTGGTGCGGTCCCGGCAGTCGGACGTTTCAGCCATGACCGACTTCTGCCCGGGGAGCGGGTGCCTAGTCGGCGGCGGCCAGTTCTTCGGCCGCCCGGGCGGTGACGGCCTGGAGGGTGCGGATGGTGGTGGCGATGTCCTCGGGGTCGAACTGGGACAGGAGCCGGGCCGCCGGGGCGGTCACATATGCGCGCAGGTCGTGGAAGAGGGCCTCGCCCTCGGTGGTGAAGTCGATCTCGTCCTCGCCGCGGATCAGCCCTTCGGCGTCGAGCCGGGCCAGCAGGTCGCGGACCGAGTCGGGGTCCAGCGTGCGCGAGCGTTCGAGCTGGCGGCTCAGCTGGTCACGGGGGGCCCTGGGGCCGTGCAGGTCGACCGACTGCAGGGCGAACCAGGTCTCGGGGGCGGTCTGACGGGCGGCTAGGTGCTTGACGAGCACGGCCGAGAGCGTCTGCTCGGCGAAGGCCAGCGTGCGGCCGAAGGGTGCCAGTGGTGTGGTCATCTCATGTCCGGTTCACTAGGATGGACAGGGTCCTGACTAAATTAACAACAAGACAGGGTCCTGTCCATCCATGGAAGCGAACTTTCCGACCCGCCCGTCGATCGGACTCCTGCTGCGGCTGCTCTACCAGCACCACGCCCAGGAGATCGACGCCGCCCTGAGCGGCGCGGGCTTCGGCGACCTGCGCCCCGCGCACGCCAATGTGTTCCCGTTCCTCACCGCGGAGGGGATCAGCGTCTCGGACCTCGCCGCGCTGGCCAGGGTGCGCAAGCAGACCATGGCGGAGGCCGTCGACCAGTTGGAGCGCCTCGGCTACGTCGAGCGCCGCCCGAACCCGCAGGACCGCCGCTCCCGCTTGGTCTTCGCCACCGAGCGCGGCGCCTCCGTCCGCCCGGTGACCCACGCCACCGCCGCCGGAGTCGAGGACCGCTGGGCCGAGCTGACCAGCCCCGACGAACTGGAGGCCCTTCGTGCCTCGCTGCTGCACCTGCTGACGCGACTGAGGGGCCAGGCGGAGTAGCGCCGGTGGCACCGGGTGGGCCTGGTGGCACCGGGTGGGACCGGGCGGGGCTTTACCGCGGTAAAGCCCCACCCGGGGCCGGGCCGGATCACTGGATCAGCTGCGGCCGGCGGCGAGGAGGAGGCGGACCAGGTCGTGGATCTGGTCGCGGGTGTAGCCGGCGAGGAGGGCGCGGGCGAGTTCGGCCGGGGGGCCGAAGGCGGGCGCGGGAGCGGACGGCGGGGTCGGCTCCTGGTCGCGCTGCCGGTGGGGCCAGGGGTGCG
>NZ_BBPM01000083.1 GCF_000787775.1 Streptacidiphilus carbonis
GTCCGGCCCCGGTGCCCGCCGCGGCGCCGACGGACGGCGGCCTGCCCCGCAGGACGCCCCGCCGCAACGCGGACGAGCCGGTGCACGCCCAGGCGAGTGCCGTCGAGGCCCCGGCGGCCGAGGCGGCCCGTCCCGGCGCGGAGGGCGGCGGCCTGCGCCGCCGGGTCCGCGGCGCCACCCTGAACCAGGCCCGGCCGGTCCAGGCTGCCGCTCCGGTCTTCGCCCCACCGCAGTTGGACGCCGAAGCGGTGCGTGATTCCCTGGAAGAATTCGAGGCGGCGGTCGACCGCGCCGAGCGCGACAGCACTCTGACACTGCGCCACAACGACTGCGCACAAAGAGAACCATTCGCACAACAAGAACAAGAAGCCCCGACGCAGGAACTTCCGGAAGGAGTGGGACCGTGACCACGCCCACAGACGACCCCGCCGCCCTGGCCTCCGCCGCCGCCGACTTCACCTGGCTGCTGAACCGTTTCGCGACGGAGACGGCAGGCGTGGTCGATGCCATCGCCGTCTCCTCGGACGGACTGCTGATAGCCGTCTCGCGGCTGAGGGACCCGGCCGACTCGGAACGGCTGGCCGCCATCGTGTCGGGCATCACCAGCCTCGCCGCGGGCGCGTCCGGCAACTACGGCCTGGGCGCCCTGAACAAGGTCATCATCGACCTGGAGGGCGGCCACCTGCTGGTCTCCTCCATCGGCAACGGCTCGGTACTGGGCGTGGTGGCGTCCAAGGAGGCCAAGCTCGGCAATATCGCCTATGAGATGACGCTGTTTGCCAACCGGGCCGGTGCCGCGCTGAGCCCGCAGCTGATCATCGAGCTGAAGAACGGCGTCGGTGCCTCCGCAGCCGGTTGACCAGTATTGACTGTGCTCGAACAACTTTACCAATATACTTACTGCTTACTGTGACTGACGAATCATCAACGCACAGGGACGAGCGAGAGAGGACGAGCATGGTGGGCAGCGCGGCAACCACCGAGGGCCCGTACGGCTCCCCGCAGGTACGCCCACTGCGCCCGTACGTGATGGCGGACGACCCGCCGCCCCCACCGCTGCCCGCCGCTCCCGAACCCGCGCCGGAGCCGGAGCCGCCGGCCCCCGCGCCGGAGGAGGTGAGCACCCGCAGCAGCCTCGCCGTACGACCCTTCCTGCTCACCACCGGACGGGTCGCCGGGGCTGCTGAACTCCCGCTGGAGACCCAGGTCGTGGCGACGTCGGACGGCCTGGCCGCACTGCCCGCCCTCACCTTCGAGCAGCACGCGATCGTCGCCGCCTGCCGGGTCCCGCTGTCCCTGGCCGAGCTCGCCGCCCGGCTGCGGCTCCATCTCAATGTCGTCCGGGTCATCGCCGGCGACCTGCGCACCGCCCGGCACCTGGCCGTCTACGTCCCCCAGGCCAGCACCGCCCAAGACGTCTCCGTACTGCGAAGGGTTATCGATGGTCTCCGCGCCGTCCCCGACTCCCGAGGACTTCCACGTGACAGCGACCGCCCTGCCTGAGCCAGAGCACCTCACCGCCGTCGCCAACCGCCCCCCGCTCCCGGTCAAGATGGTCATCGCGGGCGGCTTCGGCGTGGGCAAGACCACCACCGTCGCGGCCATCTCCGAGATCGAGCCGCTGACCACCGAGGCCAGCATCACCGAGGTGGCGGCCGGGGTGGACGACCTCACGCACACCCCGCACAAGACCACGACCACGGTCGCCATGGACTTCGGCTGCATCACCCTGGACCCCACCCTGAAGCTCTACCTCTTCGGCACGCCGGGGCAGGACCGCTTCGGCTTCATGTGGGACGACCTGGTGGAGGGCGCGCTGGGCGGTCTGGTGATCGTGGACACCCGGCGGCTGGACGACTGCTTCGCCGCGGTCGACTACTTCGAGAACAAGGGCCTGCCCTTCGCCGTCGGCGTCAACGTCTTCGACGGCAGCCTCGGCCACGACCTGGACGAGGTGCGCTGGGCGCTGGACATCGGCGAGAACGTACCTCTGGTGCTGTTCGACGCCCGTGAGCGCGGATCCGTCCGCGACGCCCTGCTGGTCGTCCTGGAGCTGGCCCTGGCCCGCGCGGAACGCTGACCGTCGTGCCGGGTTGTTCGCGCAGTTCCCCGCGCCCCTGAATAGTGCAACTGAGCCCCCGTGGGTGAGTTGCACCTCCTCAGGGGGCGCGGGGAACTGCGCGAACAACCCGGCAGATGCCGCACCCGCGAACCGCCGGAAACCCTAGCGCTGCTGCCTGCGCACCCCGGCCGACACGAACACCCGCCCGGCGACCCAGAACAGACCCAGCGTCACCAGTGCCAGCCCGGCCACCAGCACCGCTCCCCCGACCACCTTGTTGTAGTCCACCTGGTAGAGCCCGTCCACGATGTAGCGCCCCAGCCCCCCGAAGGACACATACGCCGCGATCGTCGCAGTCGAAACGATCTGCACCGCGGCCGACCGCACCCCGCTGAGGATCAGCGGCAGCGCCACCGGCAGCTCCACCTGGAACAGCACCCGCAGCGGCTCCATGCCCATCCCCCGGGCCGCGTCCACCAGTGCCCGGTCCACCGACCGCACCGCCTCGTACGTGGTGACCAGGATCGGCGGCACCGCCAGCGCCACCAGCGGGATCATCACCGGGGTGAGGCCCAGCCCCATCAGCACGGTCAGCAGCACCAGCAGGCCGAAGCTGGGCAGCGCCCGCCCCGCCGTGGCCACCAGGGCCAGCGCGTTCCCGCCGCGGCCGGTGTGCCCGGTGACCAGACCGAGCGGCAGCGCGATGACCGCGGCGATGGCCAGCGCCATCAGCGAGTACTGGACGTGCTCGGTCAGCCGGGTCGGTATGCCGTCGGCCCCGCTCCAGTTGGCGTTGTTGCTGAAGAACACATCGGCGTAGTGGAAGAGGTTCACCGAACCGCCCAGGGAGTGAGGAGCCGGCGCAGCAGGACCAGCAGGCCGTCGATGAGGATCGCCAGGACGGCGGTGGTGATGACCGAGTTCCAGGACAGGATCGGGCGGTGGTAGTGCAGCGCGTCCGACAGCAGGTTGCCGAGGCCGCCCTCGTTGCCGATCAGGGCGCCCACACTGACCAGGCTGATGCTGGACACAGTGGCCACCCGCAGCCCGGCGAAGATCGCCGGGACGGCGATCGGCAGCTCCACCTGCAGGTAGCGGCGGAACGGCCCGAACCCCATCGCGGTGGCCGCCGCATGGGTCTCCTCCGGCACCGAGCGGACGCCGTCGACGATGGCCGGGATCAGCACCACCAGGCTGTAGATGGTCAGCGGGATCTCGACGGTGGTGGTGCTCAGCCCGGTCCAGTTGATCAGCAGCACGATGAAGGCCAGCGACGGCAGCGCGTAGAGCACGGTGGTGACGCCGAGCATGGGCGGATAGAGCCAGCGGAACCGGGCGCCGAGCTGGGCCAGCGGCAGCGCGATCAGCAGGCCGAACAGCACCGGGATCAGCGCCTCCTGCAGGTGCAGCCCGATCAGGCCCCACCAACTCGCCTGCAGGTCACTGGGGATGTCGAAGAAGCCACCCATCAGGCGTCCACTGCGGCGTCGTCGGGATTGTCCGAGGCGCCGGGTATCGCGTCCGAGCCGGCGCTCTGCTCCAGGTGCGCGGTCCGGATCGCGGCGGCGATGGCCTCCTGTGCGGCGACGCCGACGGCGCGGCCGTTCTCGTCCACCGCGACCGCCCAGCCGGTCGGCGACAGCACCGCCGAGTCCAGCGCGGCGCGGAGCGAGTCGCGTCCGGCCGTGAAGGAGTGGCCGAAGGCGATCAGGGCGTCGCTGCCGGCGATCCGCTCCTTGGCGACGGCCCAGCCGAGCGGGCGCCCCTCGGTGTCGGTGACAAGAAGGTAAGGAGTCTGTGGGATTGTGCGGGCCGCCATCTGCTCGGCCGTGCTGTCGACCGCGATCATCGGCACGGTGTTCAGTTCGAGTCCGGCCGCGGTGAAGAAGGACAGCCTGCGGATCCCGCGGTCCAGGCCGAGGAAGTCCTCGACGAAGCCGTCGGCCGGCGACGACAGCAGCTCGGCGGGCGGCGCGTACTGGGCGAGCTTCCCGCCCTCGCGGAGCACCGCGACCATGTCACCGATCTTGATCGCCTCGTCGATGTCATGGGTGACGAAGACGATGGTCTTGCCCAGCTCCTCCTGGATCCGGATCAGTTCCTCCTGCAGCCCCTTGCGGACGATGGGGTCGACGGCGGAGAAGGGCTCGTCCATCAGCATCACCGGCGGGTCCGCGGCGAGCGCGCGGGCGACGCCGACGCGCTGCTGCTGGCCGCCGGAGAGCTGGTAGGGGTAGCGCTTGGCCAGCGCCTTGTCCAGACCGACCCGGTCCATCAGCTCCAACGCGCGCGCCCTGGCCTGCCGGCGGTCCCAGCCGAGCAGCCGGGGGACGGTGGCGATGTTCTCGGCGATGGTGCGGTGCGGGAAGAGCCCGGCGTGCTGGATGACGTAACCCATGCTCCGGCGCAGCGCGTTGACCGGCTGTTCGCGGATGTCGGCGCCGTCGAGGGTGATCCGTCCCTCGGTCGGGTCGATCATGCGGTTGATCATGCGCAGGGTTGTGGTCTTGCCGCAGCCGGACGGGCCCACCAGGACGGTGATGGAACCGTCGGGTATCTCCAGGGTGAGCCGGTCCACGGCGGTGGTGCCGTCCGGGTAACGCTTCGTCACAGCGTCGATCAGTATCAAAGCGGTACATAACCCTTCGAGCACGCAAAAAATTAGCGGGCCTCCATTTTCCTGGCCCGAACACATGCCCGTCAACGCTCAAAGAACATCAGCCACGGCTGTGTGTGGGCGTCCCTTCAGTCCCCCTCGCCCCAACCGGCGGGCGCGGATGGCAGAGTGGGTCCTCAAACCCCGTAGTCGGCGTCCGCGGGGTAGTCGTTCCACAGTACTGACGAATGCTCAGCCGACCGGGGACGGGGATGTGACGATGAGCGACAGCGGGACGGGCAGCACCGGCACCGGTGATGCGCCTGCCGGTGGTCCACCTGCCGGCAATGCGCCTGCCGGCGACTCGCCCGTCGGCGGCCCCCCTGGCGGCCGGGCCGCGATGCGCAAGGTGCCCACCAAGAGGATCACCTTCACCACCATGCAGGCCCTCGACGACACCCTGCCCGGAGAGAAGTACCGCCTGCTGATCGCGCCGCAGGCGCAGAGCCTGTTCAACGCCGTCATCAACGACCAGGCGCTGACCACCGGCGACGGCGCCGACTCCGGCGCGGCCACCGCCACGGCCACCGCCACGGCCGCTGCTTCGGCTGCCGCTTCGACGGCGCCCACCGCCTCCGCGTCGTCCGGGACCACGGGCAGGTCCGCCCTGGCGCCCGCAGACATCGCCGTGCATGTGGCGAACGGCACAACCAACGACAACCGGGCCACCGACGTCCGCCAGGCGCTGATATCCGCCGGCTACGCCTCCGACAGCACCGTCGACAGCCCGCCCTCCACCCACATCGCCACCACCACGCTGACCTACGGCCCGGGCCGCCAGGCCGACGCCCAGGAGGTCGCCCGCAGCCTCGGCCTGCCGGGCAGCGCACTGAAGCAGGGCACCGCCGGCGGCATCCACCTGCTCATCGGCGCCGACTGGCCCAGCGGCACCGCCTTCCCCGGCGGCAAGGCGTCGGCCCCGCCCGCCGACACCAAGGTCGCGCTGACCAACGCCAATGCGCAGACCGGCGACAAGACCGATACATGCGCACCGGTCGGGACATACCGGACAGTCAAGCTGCCCGGCCACGGCGCCGTCACCCCGACCCAGGCCTACTCACTCAGTCCCGATGTCCCGGACTCCGCACCGTGACCGTGTGCACTGCGCGTCCAACCAGTCACGGGGCGTGGGGAATTCGGTCACTCACAGGTACTGGTCGTGTCGCAGAAACGATTCGCAGGGTTGTCCTTATGTCGTACTCACAAACACTTGCTAAATTGCCCAGCCGTGGAACCGAAACCCCGGAGCGGACAGTCCTACCTCCTGTGCTCCCCGGCCACCCGCACACCAGTACGCCTGTTTGACGAGTAGGAAAAGCTTCGACTGGTAGCCCTCGGGCTCACCTGACCAAGGATGTGACCATGAGCGACACCAGTACCGGTGGCCGGGCCGCTGCCCGCCGTGGTGGTGGAAGTCCATCCCAGGGCAGAGGTGGAGCACCGGGTAGCCCCGATCCGAGTGGTCCGCCGTCGGGTGGCCGCGCCGCGCTGCGCAAGGCCGCCAAGAAGGGCCGGAAGAAGAAGCCGCTCAAGGTCATAGCCATCAGCACCGCCGGGGTGGTGACCGTCGCCCTGGTCGGCGGTGTCTACGCGTACGAGAAGCTCAACGGCAACATCAAGAGCGACGCGCTCTTCGCCGGCACCTCCGGCAACGCCGGCACCGAGAAGGTCGACGCCTTCGGCCGCAGCCCCATCAACATGCTGGTGATCGGCTCCGACATCCGCGCCAACGCCGCCGACTGCAACCTCGGCGGCGACTGCGCCAGCGGCACCGGCGGCGGCGACGGCAACGCCGACGTCGAGATGGTGGTCCACATCTCCGCCGACCGCTCCAACGCGACGGTGATGAGCGTCCCGCGCGACCTGATGACCAACCTGCCCGCCTGCAAGGACGACAAGACCGGCGCCAGCACCAACGGCGGCTACGGCATGATCAACAGCGCCCTGCAGTACGGCCCGGGCTGCAGCGTCGCCGCGATCCACCAGCTGACCAACATCCCCATCGACCACTTCGCGATGGTCGACTTCAGCGGCGTGGTCGCGATGTCGGACGCGGTGGGCGGCGTCAACGTGTGCGTGAGCAACAACGTCTACGACCCGCAGTCGCACCTCAAGCTCTCCAAGGGCACGCACACCCTCAAGGGCACCGCGGCACTGGAGTTCGTCCGCACCCGGCACGGCTTCGGCAACGGCGGCGACGTCGGCCGCACCGCCGCCCAGCACCTCTTCCTGACCGCGATGATCAACCAGATGAAGAGCGCGGGCACGCTGACCAGCCCCACCAAGCTGTGGAGCCTGGCCAACGCCGCCACCAAGGCCCTCACCGTGGACACCGGACTCAACAGCATCCCCAAGCTGATAGGGCTGGGCGAGGACCTGAACAAGGTGCCCACCGACCGGATCACCTTCACCACCATGCAGACCGGCGACGACCCGACGAACGCCAACCGCCTGGTGATCGCCGCCGGTGCGCAGACCCTCTTCTCCACCATCGCCAACGACCAGTCGCTGACCACCTCCAGCGGTGCCAAGTCCAGCGCCGCCGGGGCCACCGCGAAGGCCGCGGCCTCGGCGCCGGCCGTCGAGACGTCCAAGGCGCCCGCGGCGCCGACCAAGTCGGCACTGGCGCCGGCTGACGTCGCGGTCCACGTGGCCAACGGCACCACCGCCCAGGGCCACGCCGGCGACGTCGTGAAGGCCCTGATCAGCGACGGCTACGCGTCCAACAGCAGCACCGAGAACCCGCCGTCCTCCCACGTCAAGACCACGACGCTGACCTACGGCCCGGGCCGCCAGGCGGACGCCCAGGAGGTCGCCACCTCCCTCGGCCTGCCGAGCAGCGCACTGAAGCAGGGCACCTCCAGCGGCATCCACCTGCTCATCGGCGCCGACTGGCCCAGCGGCAACACCTTCCCCGGCGGCAAGTCCTCGGCCCCGCCCGCCAACACCAAGGTCGCGCTCAGCAACGCCAACGTGCAGACCGGCAACCAGACCAGCACCTGCGCCCAGGTCGGCACCCAGGACACCGTCAGCCTCCCCGGCTACGGCGGGATGACCCCGATACGCGCCTACACCCTCAGCCCCAAGGTCAAGGACTCAGCGCCCTGACGTGACGTCCCGGCCGCGGCGTCCGCCCGGCCGAGCCGCGCCCCTGGGGGGCTACAACCGACCCGCAGCGGGTCGGTTGCAGCCCCCCAGGGGCGCGGGACTCCGCTCGATCGACCGAGCGCGCCAAACCCCCTACGGTCCGCAGCCGAAAAGCCGACCGCCGCCGCTCCGGCCCCGGCTCAAGCGGCCCCCGCTCACGCGGCCGCCGCCCCGAGCGTCCGCTCGGTCTCCCGCTCGACCTCGGCCAGGTCCAGCCCGTGGTCCCTGAGCACCCGCACGGCCAGACCTCCGCCCTCCCGCACCAGCCCCAGCAGCAGATGCCCGGTGCCGATCGCCCGGTCGCCGCGCCCCTGTGCGGCCCGCACAGCCAGTTCCAGCACCTTCCTGGCCCGGCTGGTGAACATCCCCCGTCTCTGCGTACCGGCCCGCGCCCGCCCCGCCTCCGCCCCGCCGGCCAGCGCACCGGCCCCGAAGGCGGCCTCGACCCGCGCGGTCACCGCGTCCAGGTCGATGCCGATGGACTCCAGCGCCGCACCGTCGATGCCCGCGCCGGCCTCCCCGAGCAGCCGCTGCACGGCCGCCCGCGCGGCGTCCAGGTCGAGGCCGTGCCGCACCAGCACCGCCGCCGCCGGCTCGGCCGGCTGCCGCAGCAGGGCGAGCAGCAGGTGCTCGGTGCCCACCTGTCCGTGGTGCAGCCCCCGCATCTCCAGTTGGGACTCGGTGACCACCCGGCGCGCGGGCTCGGTGAATCGTTCGAGCATGACTACTCCTCACCTCTTCCGAAGAAGCCCGGCCCGCGCCGGGCGTGCTTCTTGTGCACGGCCTGCCTGCTGACGCCGAGACAGGACGCGATGTCCTGCCAGGACCAGCCCTGCGCCCGTGCGTTGCCGACCTGCAGGTCCTCTAGCCGCTCCGCGAGGTCGCGCAGGGCGCGCACGGCCCTGAGCCCCACCGCGGGATCGCGGCTGCCCGCGTCGTCCGCGAGCTGTCTGGTCTCACTCATGGTGTCAATGTACGTTGACACCCACCTCGCCGTCAACCTTCATTGACATCACCCGGACGCGGCTCCTCTCCGCAGTGCCCGGGATCAGTCCCCCAGCGCCAGCCGCAACCCGAAACCGACCACCACGACCCCGGTGATCCGGTCCAGCCCCCGCCGCGCCACGGGTCGGCGCAGCCAGTTCCGCAGCACCCCGGCGAATGCGACCAGCACCGCCGACCAGATCAGCCCCTCCGTCACATGCACGCAGGTCAGCAGTACGCCCATGGCCAGATGCGGCGCCCCGGCCGGGATGAACTGCGGCAGTACCGCGACATAGAACACCCCCACCTTGGGATTGAGCAGATTGGTCAACACCCCGCGCCGCAGCCCCAGCAGCACCCCGCCGACCGCCCCCGCCCCGGGCCCGCCATCCGCGTCAGCGCCCTCGCCCCCGTCCCCGCCCTCCGCAGCAGCCGCCGCGCCCCGGCGCCGCAGACTCCCCCACACCATCCGGCCGCCCATCCACAGCAGGTACCCGGCCCCCGCCACCCGGAGCACCTCGTACGCCGTGTGCGACGCGGTCAACAGCGCGCTCACCCCGAGCGAACTCCGCGTCCCCCAGGCCAGCGTCCCCGCCTGTATGCCCAGCACCACCCCCCACGCCTCGGGCCGGCTCCGCAACGCGGCGGTCCGCAGGATCAGCGCCGTATCGAGTCCGGGAGTAAGCGTCAGCAATCCGACGACCAGTGCGAACGACCACAGTGCCGTGACAGTGTCCATGCCCCGTCACCCTATGCGCAGCGTCCACCCCCGATCAGTTCGGGGATGCCGGGCCGGCTCAGGTGCAGCACCTGGAAGCGGTCGCCGGGCAGCTCGGCGGGGGCCGGTGCGGCGTCCGTCCACAGACTGAAGCGGACGACCTCCCAATGGTGCGGGTCGAGGGCGACGGCGGCACTGTGCAGCCCCGGGGCGTCGGCGAGCGTGGTGAGTTCGGCCACCGCCCGCGCCATCGTGCCGGCCGGGTCGGCGCCGTCCGGCACCGCCTCGGTGCGCCGGACCGCGACGCGGGCCGTACCGGCGCCCAGGGCCGGGCCGGCCACCGTGGCCGCCCCGATCCAGTGGCGGACGGTCGGACGGCCGAAGTCCGCGACCATGCCGCCGAACCCGGCGCCGCCCCACAGGAAGCGCCCCAGCCCGACGGTGTCGTTCCAGAGGTAGAACGGCGCGTACTCGTTGACGGGCGAGCCGTCGCTGCCGCGCTCACGGATCAGGTAGGCCTTCAGGCCGAGGCCGGGGAAGTCGTCCAGCAGTGGGCCCTTGTCGGCGACCCGGCGGCGGATGACGGCCATGTCGTAGTCGGCGGGGAGGGTGATCGAATACTGCATCGCGTGCACGGTTGGAGCCCTTCCGGTCGGTTCGCAGGTCGGTTCGCAATTCGCTTCGCCGGTCGGTTCGCAGGTCGGATCGCGGCCCGGAGCCCAGCTCAGGTCCGCCGCGCGGGTCACCGCGCGGTCGTCCCGTGCTTGTTTCAGCGGCGGGGCCGCAGCTCGCGGGCGGCGAGGAGGGCGATCGCGCCCTCGGTCGCCCGCCGGAACGGTTCGACCGAGTCGGCCGCGCGGGCCAGCACATAGCCGCCCTGGAGCACTGCGACGACGGTGGCGGCGGTGTCGGCGGGGTCGAGCTCGGGGTCGAGCTGGCCCAGCGCCTGTCCCTCGGTGAGGACCGCGGTGAGCCGACCGGTCAGATGCTCGAAGGTGTCGGCGACGGGCTGACGGAGCGTCTGATCCGCGACCACGTCCGGGTCCTGGGTGAGTCGGCCGATCGGGCAGCCGCGCAGCACGTCCCGTTCGCGGCGCAGGTAGTCGGCCACCCGCTGCACCGCCGTGCCGGGGCCGGAGAACCGCTCCTCGGCCAGCGCCTGACGCTCCTCCGCGCTGCGGCGGATCGCGGCCAAAGCCAACTCCGGCTTCCCTTTGAAGTGGTGGTACATGCTGCCCTGGCCCGCGCCCGCGCGCTGCTGGATCGCCCTGGGGCTGGTGCCGACGTAGCCGCGCTCCCAGAGGAGCTCCCTGGTGCTCTCGATCAGACGTTCAGGAGTGCTCATGCAGATGACTGTACATACCAGTAGGTACAGTCCGCAATCACACCACCGCCACCCACTCCCACCTGCACAGACGGACACGTGTGGGCGGTCGGGTCCACGAACCCGACCGCCCACACTCCCCCCGGTCGGCCGACGCCCGACAGCCCCCGGCGCGGCGGCCCCACCGCCGCCCGGGCCGGCTGTCAGGTGGTCGGCAGTCCCACCAGCACCACCGGCGTGGTCGTCGGCCGGGCCGACCCGCCTGCGGGTTCCACGGTCAGTCCGACCCCGGCGGCGCCGCGCGGGGTCCCGGTCAGCACCGTCGTGCCGTCCACGGCGCCGACCGGCAGCAGTCCGGCCGGGACGTACTGGCCGCCCCTGCTGTACCAGAGCTCGTACACCTTGTCTGCGGACAGCTCGGTCAGCCCCTGGTAGACGAACGCGGTCCGTTGCAGGGCCTGCGAGTTGACGACCGTGCCGCTGCCGCCGCCCTGCACCGCCGTGCTGCGGAAGGTCGCGTCCGGGGCGGCCAGCAACGCGTTCAGCGCCGCCGCCTCGGCCTGCGCCTGCTCGGTGGCATGCCGCTGCCGCTGCTCCTGCCGCTGCTCGTCGATCGCGAAACCGCCCGTGACCAGCGCGATCACCAGGCAGACGGCGACCACCAGTTGCGGCATCCGGCGCTGCAGCAGCCGCCAACGCAGCGGCCGCAGGCCGAAGAAGCGACGCCCTTCCGGGACCAGCGGTGCCAACTGCCGTATCTGGGGCAGCGCCGCCATCACCCGGGTCCGGAACTCCGCCGACGGCGTCTCGGACGTGGCCAGGGCCAGTCGCGCAGTGGTCTCCTGCAGTTCGCGCACCTCCTGGGTGCAGCAGGCGCAGGCGGCCTTGTGCCGTTCGAACTCCTCGGCCTCCCGGTCGGAGAGCGCGTGCAGCGCGTAGACGCCGGTGAACGTGTGGACGTCGGCGCGGGTCACGAGGTCACCGCCAGGCAGTCGCGGAGCCGGATGAGTCCGTCCCGGAGTCGGGTCTTTATCGTGCCCAGGGCGGTGCCGAGCAGGTCTGCGGTCTCCTGGTAGGTGCAGCCGCGGTAGTAGGCGAGCATCACGGACTCCCGCTGCAACTCGGTGAGCGAGTCCAGGCAGCGCCGCACCTGTTCACGTTCGAGCCGCCGTTCGACCTGCTCGCTGACCTCGTCGAAGGCCGGGGTGTGGTCCTGGGCCGCGGCGCGCTGCTCGCGGTCGCTGGAGGCCTGCGCGGAGCGCACCCGGTCCACGGCGCGGCGGTGCGCCATTGTCATGATCCAGGCCATCGCACTGCCCCGGTCCGGGTCGAACCTGGCGGCGCAGCGCCACACCTCGATCAGTACCTCCTGCGCCACCTCCTCCGACTGCGCCGGATCCCGGAGCAGCCTGCGGACCAGGCCGAGGACCGGTCCGGCGACCGCCGAGTAGACGGTCTCGAAGGCCTGCTGGTCGCCCCTGGAGACACGGTCGAGCAGTGTCTCCAGGGCACCGGGGCCGGGAGCCGCCGGCTGGTCGCCGCGTACGGCCGAGTGCATCGGTACCTCCGGTGGAGTCAGCGGTCACCCTGGGTTCGTTGCCGTCGCCCGCGCGGATTGGTCCGTTCGGGCACTGCTTCGGCACCGTGCTGATGATCCCGACATTGCCGCTCGCTGTCCGGAGATTGCCGGAGACGAGACGTCATCCCACCGCGGTCACGGCACGCGCCGTCACCGCACCCGCCGTGGCGGGACGGCCCGCTTCGGGGTCCGGCCGCGCCACCACAGCACCGCCCCCGCCACTGCCGTCCCCAGCACCACCGCGGCGAGCAGCAGCAGCCAGTTCCGCAGGTACGGCAGCGGCAGCAGCGTCGCGTTCCCCTTGTGGTCGTGCTCGCGGACCACCGCGGGCAGCCCGACCGCCGTGAGCGCGATCGCCGTCATCAGCCCGGCCGTGAGGGCGCCCCGCACCCGGTCCGGCACCGCCGCCCGGCCGAACAGCAGCCCCGCCGCCAGCACCAGCGGCATCCACGCCCCGTCGTGCAGCACGATGCCCCCGGCGGCCCAGAACACCACTTCCAGCAGATGCCCCATGAGATACGGCTCGCCCAGCAGCCCCTGCACCCCGAACACCAGCAGCGACAGTCCCGCCACCACCAGCGCCAGTCGTACCCGCAGTGTGCGGCTCATTCCACGACCTCCAACCGGGACACCCACTTGGTCTGCAGCACCCCGGGCCGGTTCGGCGCGATGATCCGCGCCGGGAAGCCGTGGTCCGGCGCCAGCACCTCGCCGTTGACGCGCAGGGCGAGCAGGGTCAGCGGATCCCGCGCGTAGGAGGCCTCCATCTCGGTGACCGCGTATCCGCCGGAACGTTCCAGCGACACCACCCTCAGCCGCGCCCCGGCGTGCGCGCCCGCCCGGTCCAGCAGGTCACGCACCCGTACGCCGGTCCAGTGCGCCGAGGCGCTCCAGCCCTCGACACAGGAGATCGGCAGCTGCGCCGTGTACTGCGGCAGCGCGCCCAGCTCGGCCAACGTCAGCGTGTACGGGGTCCGCCCCTTGACGGCCAGCCGCCAGTCGGCCGCCACCACATGGGCGGTCCCGGCGGCGGCCGCCGTCCGGTTGACCGGCAGTCCCTGCGGGCCGACGTCGGGACGGCGGGGCGCCAGCAGGTCCAGCCGCCGCAGCCAGGGCACCGTCTGCCCCGCGGTCACGGCGGTGACCGCCGCCACCGACACGGCCACCCCGGTCAGGAACGCCCGCCGTCCTGGCACCTGCGCCGCCCTGACCCGGCGCCAGTTGGCGCTGATCTCCGGGTACTTGGCGGCGATGTGGAGCAGCAGCCCGCCCACCGCGATCCAGGCCAGCCAGAAGTGCGTCTGCCGGAACGGGAACGGCCAGGGGTACCACTGCAGGGTGTTCAGCAGCCCGGTGAACACCTCCAGCACCGCCGCCCCGAGCAGCAGCACGATGCCCAGCCGCTCCAGCGCGTGCAGCACGCTGCGCACCGGCGGCCAGGCGAACAGCCGCGGGTACACCGTCCAGAGCTTCGCGCCGAGCAGCGGGATCGCCGCGATGCCGCTGATGACGTGGAGCCCCTGGGTGATCCGGTAGCCGTTCACCGGGCGGCTTGGGAGGTGGTCGCGCAGCCACCCGGGCGGATCCTGCAGCCCGTGGCTGATCAGCCCGGTCAGGAAGCAGACGATGAAGGCGGCGCCGAGCCAGCGCCCGATCACCACGGCAGTACGGGGCTCGTGCAGCCGCGAGCGGAACGCGGACTGCAGTTCCGCCGGGCGCAGGCCGGGCGGCACCTTGGCGAGCACGGAACTCTGGAGGCTCTTGAAGGCCTGGAGACTCTGTCTGGACACCTCTCCATAAGACTGCCGCGGATCACCGAATCCGGTGAATCACCTGCTTACGGAAGTCCTACGGAGCCGCCCGGACCGTCCAGGCCGTCCCGGCCACCCCGGCCACCCCGGCCACCCGGACCTTCCCCGCTGCCCCGGCTGCCCCGGCTGCCCGGACCTTCCCGGCTGCCCCAGCCGCCCAGCCGCCCGAGCCGCCCGAGCCGCCCGAGCCGCCCGAGCCGCAGCGTCCGGGACGACCGCCCCTCTCCGCAAGCTGCCCGACCCCTCAGCCGGCGCAGCCGCTGACCCCGAGCACCCGCCCGAGCCCCGTCGCCGCAAGCAGCCGCTCCAACCGCGGCCCGACCCGGACCAGCCGCAGCGCGACACCCCGCTCGGCCGCCCGGTTCCTGGCGTTGAGCAGCGCGCTCAGCCCGCTGCTGTCGCAGAACGAGACCAGCGCGACGTCGATCTCGATCGACCGCACCTCCGGGTCGCCCAGCACCTGCCGCACCACTGGCGCCAGCAGCGGGGCGACGGCCAGGTCCAGATCGCCTTCCAGCAGAATCTCCACGACGGGACCGCCGTCCAGGACCAACACGGCGGTGCTCGATCCAGTGCCCACGGTTGCCAACTCTCCCTGTGTCGCCCGCCACCGGCACCTGCATTCCAGACCAACATGCCGGGCCATCAAGGTAGTTGAAGGGCAGACCAGTTGGGCACAACTTCTCCATAATTCACAGTCGCGAATTGCAGAAGCAGACGGCGGCAACCGACCCACCCGCCGCTGATACACCATCAGCGGGGCACGGTACGCCTACGGATCCGCAGGCAGTCGCAGCCCTATCCTTGCCGCATGATCACTGGTGGCCACGTCATCGTCTACAGCCACGACGCGGAAGCCGACCGCGCCTTCTTCCGCGACGTGCTGGAGTACCCGCACGTCGACGCGGGCGCGGGCTGGCTGGTCTTCAAGCTCCCGCCGACCGAGATCGCCGTCCACCCCGCGGACGGCCCGGAAGCCCAGGAGTTCTACCTGATGTGCGACGACCTCGACGCGACCATGGAGCAACTCACCTCCCGCGGAGTGGAGTTCACCCAGCCTGTCACCGAGGCCCGCTGGGGGCGACTGACCCGCCTCCGCCTCCCCGGCGGCGGCGAACTGGGCATGTACCAGCCCCACCACCCCGTCGCCACCGCGCTGCAGCTGTAGCTGTCCGCCGACGCACGGCCGACTACCGTTCCTGCCTGATCGCCGCACCGACCAGCACACCGCCGGACACGGTGTAGGTGCCGTCGAAAACCTTGACGCTCCCGTCCGTCTGCGTCGCGTAGAGCACTGCCGACACCTGATCCGAACCGAAGCTGCTCACCGTGCCCAAGCTGATGTTCGCGGTGGTGTCGAAGCCGGCCACGTACGCGGAGTAGCTCCCGCCGGCGATGTTGTCTCCGCCGAGCGCCCAGGCCGCCGCGTAGTCGTGGTCGGTGATGTCCTGGTAGTACTGCGTGACCACGGCCTCCGCATTGATCTGCTGCGCGGGCGTTGGAGGCGGCGGGGCCGGCGGTGGCGGCGCGGGAGCCACCGCGGCAGTGCTGGCTGTCGGGACCGGCGCGGTGGTGCGCACAGGCACCGGCGTGGTCGGGGTGGCGGGGGTGGTCGGCGTCGCCGTCACCGTGACAGTGGCCCTGGCGGCGGGTGTTGCGGCCGTAGTGGTCCTGGTTGCGGTGGGCGTGCTGGACGTCGTCCCACTGCAGCCGGCCAGGGCCAGAGCAACGACGAGGGCGAGACCGGCAGCGCCGGAGAGGGTGCGCATGGCTGCTCCCGGGGAGCGGGGATACTTCTATCGTCCGCCCGCAAGGACACCCCGGCACCTCCTGGCCGCAACCGCCCCCCCGGCCCCTCTCAGTCGCTTCAGCCCCGGCTATCGCCAGATGTCGCGCACGACGACGTCCACCCACTCCCAGTCCGCATCACCGGGCACCATCTGCCCGCGCCCCCGCCATTCGGCGACCAGCGCGGCGTACACGGGTTCGTCCGGATCCGCGACGACCCTCCGGGAGCGGCGGCGACGCCCTACGGCGGCAGGAACAACGGCAGGTGCCAGAGCAGTGTCCATGCCCGAGTAAACGATTCAGCACAAGGCCGGGACACGCTCTCTCGGGTCATTCCCGTCGGACGAGGTCAAGCCGCCCACTGCGCCAGTCCGGACGCTCACTCTCGACCCGCCCCGCCAGCGCCCGCACGTCCGCGACCAGCCGCGGCAGGTCCAGCCCGTAGGGCACACCGGTCCCTGGCTCGGCCGCCAGACGATCCGCGGCACGCGTCAGCAGCGCATGAGCGCCCACCGGATTCCCCCGCCGCACATGGGTCAGCCCGACCGCGACCTGGGCGAGCCCGCGCCACATCTCCCGCTCCCGCTCCGGCGCGGACTTCCAGACCGCCTCCAGCACCTCGTGCGCATGGAACGGCCGGTCCGCGTCCAGCAGCCGCTGGGCCTCGGCGACCGCCGCGACCGGATCCCGGGCCAACTCGGCCGCCTCAGCGTCGGAAGTGGTCGCCTCACCCACGGTCCCCCGGGCCAGCGGCCGCCCGTAGGCGTCGCGCGGCCTGGCGTTGCGCGCCCGCCCGGCCCCGTCCCGATCCCTGTCGCTCATAGGACCCACGGTAACCGGGCGGCCGCGGCGTTACGCATGGTGCCCGTGGTACCGGCCGGACTCGTCAACCGGCGCATGTCGCACCGCACCCCGCACCCCCTACCCGTTGCACCGTCGGGTCGGTAAGAATAGACTTACCGTTCGTGGACACTTACCGAGACGCGGACGGCTGGTCGATCCTGGGTGACAGCACCCGACGCGCCATCGTGGAGTGCCTGGCCGAACGCCCCAGGGCGGTCGGCGAACTGGCAGACGAACTGCCCGTGAGCCGGCCGGCGGTCTCGCAGCACCTCAAGGTGCTCAAGGACGCCGGGCTGGTCGCCGAACAGTCCGCGGGCACCCGCCGGATATACCGGCTCAACCCGGTCGCGGTACAGGCTCTGCGCGACCAGTTGGACGCATTCTGGGGCCGGGCGCTGACCGGATACGTCGATCTGGTCGAACAGACGAAGGAGACCGACCATGACTGACCAGACACCCCCGACGCCCCCGGTGGTCCACCGGCAGGTGGTCGTCGACGCCCCGATCGAACGGGCCTTCGCCGTGTTCACCGGAAGACTCGGCGACTACAAGCCCGCCGAGCACAACCTGCTCGCGTCCCCGATCGCCGAGACGGTGTTCGAGAAGCACGTGGGCGGCCACATCTACGACCGCGGCATCGACGGCACCGAATGCCGCTGGGCACGCGTGCTGGCCTACGACCCGCCCGACCGGGTCGTCTTCAGCTGGGACATCAGCCCGCAGTGGCAGATCGAGACCGATCCGGACCACACCAGCGAAGTGGACGTGCGGTTCATCGCCGAAACCCCGTACCGCACCCGCATCGAACTCGAACACCGCCACATCGACCGCCACGGACCCGGCTGGCAGGCCGTGAGCGACGGCGTGGCGGGAGACCAGGGCTGGCCGCTGTACCTGAGCCGCTACGCAGCGCTCCTGAGCGAGGTGAGCTGAATGCCGCCGACCACAGCGACCACCGAGGTGGACCGGCCCGCGGAGCAGGTCTTCGCCTACGCCACCGACCCGGCCCGCTTCCACGAGTGGCAGCAGGGCGTCGTCGGCGGCTACACGGACCCACCCGGCGACCCGGTCGTGGGCACCTGCTGCCTGACGACCCGCCACATCGGCTTCGCCGACCGGCCGACCACCTCCGAGATCACCCGCATCGACCCGCCCAGGACCTGGCGGGTACGCGGCACCGGCGGCCCGATCCGGGCCACGGTCGACGTCGACGTCCAACCCCTCGCCGAGAGCCGGTCCCGCCTCACCATCACCGTCGACTTCGAGGGACACGGCATCGGAAAGCTCCTCGTCCCCCTGGTCGTCAGCCCCCAGGCCCGCAAGGAGATGCCCGCCAACCTCGCCACCCTGAAGGCGAACCTCGAAACCGGACCCGCGTAAGCGGCGGTTCCCCGTTCGGCGCCGTCACTGCGACGGTGAACCGCGGCCTCGTCCGTGCCGGTCGGATCCCGGACGACAGGCGGGATCCCATGCGAGCATGTTCGGCATGGTGCATTTCGGCGAGCCCGGCAGCAGCAGCGCAGAGATCCGCCCCTGCAGCACAGTTGCCGTCGTCGCCGGGCTCGGCCGCTGAGATGAGCCGGCGACTGCGCCTGCGGACAGCCGTCCCCGGGGATGCCGAGCAGGTGGCGCTCCTGCACGCCGACAGTTGGCGCCGGCACTACCGGGGCGCCTACGCGGACTCCTACCTGGACGGGCACGTGCTGGCCGAGCGTCGGGCGGTGTGGTCCTCCCGGCTCGCCGACCCGGCTCCGCCCGGCACCCTGACGATCATCGCCGAGGACGGCGACGCCGCACTGGTCGGCTTCGTCCACACGATCTTCGACGCGGACGACCACTGGGGAAGTCTGATCGACAACCTGCATGTCGCCCACGGTCGGCAGCGCACCGGGACGGGCGCCGCGCTGCTGACCCGCGCCGCCGAAGTCGTCGCCGCGCGGGCGGCGGCGAACTCCATGTACCTCTGGGTACTGGAGCAGAACACCGCCGCCCAGCGCTTCTACGGCGCCCTCGGCGGCACAAGCGTCGAAACAGCACCGGTACCGCCGCCGGGAGGAGTACCCGACCGACTCACCGGCTCACCCAACTGTCTTCGCATCGCCTGGCCGGACGCCCGCCGACTGCCGACCGACCGAACGTCCACCTCCACGCTCACACGGCCGAACTGATCTCCAGCCGACTCTCCAACCGACGCCCGAAGGCTGTCGGCGATCGGCCCCTTGACCCCCACGGCCGACACCGGCATCGGGTGGCGTGCCTACGGCACCCCGCGACCACCGGCAGGACGCCGGCCGGCGACAGGCAGGGAACTGCCCGGGTGCCGAGGGGGCCCACGCTGGCGGCGGGCGCCAGTTGAGCGTCCTGGCGGCCCCGCCGACGGGGAAGTTCCGGCGGGGCCGCGGACTACTGACCTGGTGATCGGCACCACCAGCCGAGACCTTGATCGCTGTTGCCCATCCGCGACAGGACCCGGACGAGCCGGTGATGATTCCACCGGGTGCGACCGCACCCCAGCGGGCAGATCCTGGAGCCATGTCCGACCTTCCCGAACGCCCCTCCGGCCATCGGGCCCGCGTCGTGGTGCACCCCGTCGTGGACGCCTTGTGGCCGTTCCGGCGCGTCGAGATCATGGGCACCCAGGTGGGCAGGGCATTCAACGTGGTCGACGTGATCGAGTTCGCCCGCCGCGCCGGCCTGGACGACATCACCCTCGACGACCCGGAGTCGGTGCAGTGGGAGGGCGGCGGCCCGGAGACATGGACGGTGGAATAGCCCACAGCAGCCGCAGGAGGTCCGGTCCGGCCCGGGATGCGCACGCCGGCCGACCGGGCGGCAGCCTGACCCCACGGGACCCGGGCGGCCCAATCATCCAGCGCGGCGAGGACGCGACGGTGCGGGAGTGACTGGAGGCAGCCATGGAGTGCGAACTGCGGGGCGAGTACAAGCCGGATCCGCACGGCCGGGTCATCCACATGTGGCACGTCGTGGCCTTCGGCGCGGACCAGGGCCTGTGCGGCCACGGAATCAGCTCGAACGCCGACGCCCTCCCGGTCAGCGACCTCGACGAACTGACGTCCGAGGAGCGGTGCCGGCCCTGCTGGCAGGCGTTCCACGCCCTGTAGCGGGCACCGCCCTCCCGCCTCCGCCCGCACCCGCCCCGCGACAGCGACCGCGGCCTTCGCCGTCGGATCCGGTGCCCGGGCGACTCCCGCCGACCAGCCGCCGGCAGGAGTCAAGCCGTTGACCGCCCTGGTCCGGCCTCGGCCGGGTGTCAGCGAGGGATCAGTCTCCCTGCTCACGTGCGCCCGGCTGTGTCTACCGGTAGCCGGTCCAGTAGAACTGGTCGCCGTTGTTGCAGGCGTGGTACGTGTTGGAGGCCCACAGGGCCTTGCCTCCACTCCAGATCACGAAGTTCCCGTCGGCCTGGACGACGCCGATCGAGTTGGATCCGCCCCAGGTCTCGGAGTCCCAGGCCACCCCGCCCCCCGGCACCCCGGTCAGGCTCATGAACCACGTTTGGTAGATGGCCGCGTTCCCGTCGTTCCAGAAGGTGAGGTGGACCGAGGCGAGGTTCCACTGGGAGGTGTTGCTCGCCCAGACGGCTTTCCCTTGGACGCCGTTGTTCCAGCAGTACAGGACCAGGTTGCCGTCGCTCTGCAGCCTCAGGACGTCGTACGGCCCCCACCACGCCTTCCCGGGGTAGTAGGTGCTGTTGTCGAAGTGGATGGTGGTCTGGTGGGTGCACGGATCACTCCACGCGCCGTTGAGCGGAACGCAGACCAACGAGGAGGCGTGCGCCGGTGCCGCGCTGAGGACCCCCACACCGGTGGCCAGCATGGCGGCCGTGAGCCCCACGCGGAGCGCTTTCATGAGCTTCATCTGTACGACTCTCTCGTCTTGAGGGGTGGGCTGGTCCGAGCGGAGCCGGTACGACACCGGCGGGCCGCGTCCATGGGCGTGGTGTACCGCTCATGGCGAAAGCCGGCGGTGACGGATGGTGCAGGAGCGCCGCACCGATCTGGCCTACCGTCACCGCTCGCCGTACGTTTCGTCCTCGCACTTCACGACCGGACACTGCCGGCCGGAGACAGGGCGCGAGGGTCGAAGACCAACACTCACCTGTCCAAGATCATCCCGTGGCGGCCTTTGAGCTCACCTTGGCTGGACACCAACCAGGTTGTCCGGGGGCACTGTGCGGAGTCACGTTTCCCGTACGAATCCGCACAACCTGCCAACTGAGTGCGCCGGACGCGCTCCCCCACCATCGACACCAAGGGCTACCGCGAGCCCGGGTTCCCCTGCTCGTCGCCCCCTGCGGGCGTAATAGCTGTACCCCCCTGAGGGGATTACCTGGTGGGGAAGTGCAACCTCAGCGATGGGCTGGAGCACTGACAAGCTTGCAAGGGGCCTCTGGGGCCGCTGGGGGGAGGACCGAAGCGAGATGGGGCCTGACGAACAGGCGTTGGACGATTTCCTGGTGGGGAGGCGGGAGCACTTGGGGACTTGGGGAGGGCGTGGACATGAGCGAGCTCAAGGAACTGCTGGAACGGGCCGTGGACGGTGTGGCCGCCGACAGCCGACGACTCGAGGTCGGGGCGTTGCGGGCTGCGGCCGGGCGGGTGCGGCGGCGCAGGAGGGCTGCCGCCCTGGCCGGGACCTCACTTGCCGTTGCGGCGGTGGTCGCCGTGCCCCTCGCCGTCGGCGGGGCCGGCCCACGGTCAGTGGCACCGCCGCAGGGTTCCTCGTCGGCTTGGACGGCGTCGCCCTCGGCGACGGTGACGGCATCCAAGCCGATGGAGGTGCTGCGGTCACTGCTGCCCAAGGGCATCGGCCAGGTGGAGCCGGTGTTGAGCAAGAGCCCACCTAAGGAAATGGCGGCGGCCCAGTTCGCGGCTCAGCAGTCCGGAACCGGACTGGCCGGTACCTATGCGGTGCGCAGGGGCAGCAAAGTCGGGCTGATCACCGTTCAGGTGGAACAGCTCAGCACGCCGCACGTCAAATCGGGCGCGGCCTGCGAGCCGGACCGCCTGCCGGTCCTCGCCCACGACTGCTTCCAGAAGGACCTCCCGGGCGGGAGCCTGCTCTTCAGCGTCGAGGAGGACGACGACGTCAACTCCTCGCTGTACGGCTCCCCGGAACTGACCGTCCCGGCCAACGGTGCCCTGGTACTGGCCAGGGTCTACTACCCGAACGGCAGGACCGTCACGATCGTCGCGTCGGCCGGGGTCCGCGGCCCCACAGGCTACGGCCCGATACTGCCTGCGCCCCCACTGACCCAGCAGCAGGTAGTGGCCCTGGTCGAACAGCCCTTGTGGCGCACCCAGAACTGAGTACCGCCCCACGACGCCCCCATATCCCCGGCCCCGATCCGGGTCCCGGTCCCGGTCCCCACAGCGCAGGGGCCGGGACCGCGAAGCCGCAGGCTGCCGGTCACCTGACCTCGTTCATCGCCGCACACGTCCGCTGGTCAAGGACGCCTCCGCAGCTACTCGAGTACATCCGGCCCGTCGACCGGTGGAAAGACCACCCGATGTGTGGGATCCGACTGTGAATTGCCCATGGCGGACCGGGCGCTAGGACACTGCTCCTACGATCGCGCTCACCGAAGCGCTGATCAGGGCTGCGCAAACGGGTTCCACCAGCAGCACCCACCCTCGGCGGGAGCGGGACCGGCGAAGCGCGGCCACGACGGTCATGACAAGGGTTCCGGCCATAGCCACCCCGAACATCGCCACCGCAAGCCAGCCACAGAACGCGGCGACGCCCACCGTGTCGTAGGCGCCGTCCGTGGTGCGCTGGACCGCGACCACCGCTCCAGGGGACAGCGCTTGGGATATCGCTGCGTTCGGGTCGACGGTCAAGCCGTCATCAGAGCGGAACACTCCTTCGCACACCCGGTGCCGTTCCTTGAGCGCCCCGACCTCAGCACAGGACCGGACGGTGATCACGCCTGGAGTGCCCTCCCATCGCGCCGCGTACGCCAGGTCCGGCACGCTCACCATGAGCGTCGCGATGGTGCCGCCGGCCAGGGCCACCACGAACACTGTCAACGCCACCACCGCCGAAACCCGAGAAGGCCCGGCGTCTCCTACTGGTCGGCGCGGCACGGGTGACTCCCCCATCTGCTCTTTGGCCTTCTGCTCGTCGGCCTTCATGGTCGCGAACCCCGCCGCCATAGAACCACGCGGATCGCTTCACCCCGCCGACCACTGCAGGCACCCGGCTTGCGAGAATGCTCCGACCGTCGACCAGGGGGAGCATTATGGCCCGCACCGTCATACCCGTCCGAACCACGGGCGACCACGATCTCGACGGGGTAACCGTCAAGTACGCGTGGCCCGTCGTCGCAACGGTCGGCAACCCGGAGCATGCTTTCGAACGCCTCGCCCAGCAAGCCCAGGCCGAGGGCGCGCACTGCGTCACCGGGGCCCGTTTGGTCTGCAACTCGCACTACAGCAGTTGGGTCGCCTACGGCACTGCGGAGATCCTCGCGCCCCGCGACCACCGGTAGGACGCTCGCCAGCGACGGGCAGGCGACTGCCTCGGTGCCGGGGGTGTCCACGGAGGCGGACGCCTCTGCCGACGTCGGACGACGGGCTGACTGATCGCCGCCGCCCACGTGATTGCCCTGGAGGCCGGAGCGCAAGCTCTGGCGGACCACCAGCAGGCCGAGGGCGCCGCCCGGCGGGAGCGCGAGCGCAAGAAGCAGGCCAGCGCCGGCTACGAGCGCACCAAGTGGGCCAGGGGCCTGGACACATGGATGGCGTGGCGGCCAAGCACCCGCTCGGACCGTCAGGCGAAGACCCCGGCCTAACCCGCGGGTAGCCAGCGGCGCCCCGCACGCCAGTGCGCAGGGGCTCCACTGTGCTCCGGTATGAGGCTGCCCGCAGCAGAGCGCCCCCTACTGCTGCCAGGCGGGACCTGCACCCCTTCGCGGTGGACTACACCTCGTCGACCGTCGAACCGTCCTCGGTCGTCCAGCGACGCAGCAGGCGTACCGGCTCGTTGTGGCGGTCGCACTCGTACATCTCCACCTGGGAATTCGGAAACTTGTGCCCCGTCTCGACTTGCCCGTCGAAGTAGATGACGGCTTGCGGGAGAGTCCCGAAGTACTGCTGGACGAGGAATGACACGCCGATGCGGCGCTCGACCCTGTACGACCATGCCATCACAGCCCCCTCGTCGGATGCCGCCATCATCGATGCCTACTGTGCGGGCCCACAAGACCGCGCAGTTTCGGGCGCCCCCGCACCCGGCCGTGCGGGGCGCCGACGCCGAGGACGGCGACCTGCCCAGTGACTGGCCAGGGCACTCCCTGCGCAGGCCGGGCACGACGTGGTGACCATCGGGCGGCACGGCGGCTGGACGGCCCTGCTGGGCTACTTCGAAGACGTCGACAGGTGGGAGGACAACCCGCTGTCCGGCCACGGGTTGTAACTACGCCGAGTGGGACTTCCAACACGGCAGTGTGCTGATGCGCGTCTCGCAGTACCTCACCCCGGCGCAGGCAGAAGACATGCAGACGATCTGCAACAGGTTCGGCTGAACCCCGCGGTCCTGCCGCTGCCCGCGGTCCTGCCGCTGTCAGGTTGGAGGCCCCGCTCGAACCGCGCCTGGCCGACCGCGCGCAGTGTGGCCGCCCACCGGTTGCTTTGGGCACCGGCGCAAGGCCTTCGGCGGTCTAGCGACCAACGAGGGTGAAGACAATGATCATGGTGATCCCGAGTACGGCGAGGAGGATCCACGTTTGTCCGTAGTGGCTGTGCCGGGTGTTGTGGCCGGTCGCGAAGTGCATGGTGGCCTCCCATGTGGGGTGTCCATTGTCCGTCCGATCCCGGGACGCCCACCAGCGCGCAACCGTGCGGGGGCCCTGCTGCATTTCGGCGGTTCAGGTTGGAGGCCCCGCTCGACCCATGCCAGGGCCTCGACCCATGCCAGGGCCCCGCCGCGCAGCCTACGGGCAAACCGACCAACACGGTGGCGACGGCAACAAGGCACTGCTGCCTACTTACCGACACGCCGTGTCCCGCGAACCTGCAACCGCTCGCACCCGGGCCCTTCCCGGCGGTCACTAA
>NZ_BBPM01000082.1 GCF_000787775.1 Streptacidiphilus carbonis
CTCAATGGACCGCACCGGCCCGGAATGGACGATCAATGGAGAGCCCATGAGTTGATGGGCCGCTAGGTCCCAGATGTGCACGATTCCGCTTTGGCCCCCGCTGAGGGCAATCGGGGTCCCATCCATGACTGCGCAGGCCAACGCGACGAGAGTGTCGACGGCAGGGAGTTCGACAAGGGGCTGGCCATCAGTTGGGTGCCAGAGCTGAATCGTCGCGCGCATAGTCAGCCGAGTGGGCGCTGAGCCCAGCGGGTGCTGAGCTGAGTGGGCAGTGGGCTGCTGCACCGCCGGAGCACGCCATGGGGATTACTGGACGGGGACCGTCGTCCCCGGGGTGACCGTTGGGCGGGCCACGTTTCGGCTGATCGCGGTCAGCAGCGCCGTGGTGACCAGGTAGGCCGCGCTGGACGCGACGGCCGCGCCGACGGCGCCGTGCCGGGGGATGAGCAGAATGTCGAGGAGCACGGTGATGATGACCCCGGTGGCCATCCCCAGCGAGTTGGCGCCGGGGCGGCCGATCCCGCACAGGTGTGCGGAGGAGACGGCGGCGGCGCCCTCCACCGCGAGGCCGACCAGCAGGATGCACGCAGGCAGCACGGCGGACTGGAACGCGTGCCCGTACAGCAGCGGCAGGCAGAACACCGAGACGACGGCCACCAGCGGAGTCAGAGCGATCGTGCCGGCCAGGGCGCGGGGCCGCAGTCGGCGCGAGTCACGATCGGCGTCGGCCGCCGGCTTCCTGGCGAAGCGCGGAATCAGCACGTAGTTGAGGGCGCTGGCCGGCAGCCGCATCAGTTCGGCGAACTTCGAGGCGACCGCGTAGACACCCAGGGCGGCCGGGCCGGCCAGCACGCCGAGTATCACGAAGTCCAGCCGCAGATTGATCAGCATCAGCAGATTGCCGAGCTGGCCCCGGGCTCCGTACGTCATCACCTTGGAGGCGATCGAGCCGGACGGACGGTCCCAGCCGCGGGCGAAGCCGGTGGCCGCCAGCCGCGCCAGTGCGGTGAGCGCAGCAGCCACCCCGCCACCGATCATGCCGGCCACCACTGCGTCGATGCCGCGCAGTCCGAGGGCGAGCGCCAGTCCGTAGGCGGGCAGGAAGAGCAGTTCCTCGCAGACGATCACGAGGTTGGCGCCGCGCATATCGGCCGTGCCTTGGCAGCATGCCTTGCCCCAGACGGTGATCAGTTGGGTGGCCGCGGTGATCCCGATCAGCGCGACGACCCGTGACGGAACGGCGGCGAACAGCTCCCGGTGCAGCAGCGGGGTCCCGGCGAGCCACAGTGCAGGGCCAAGGACCGCTCCGCAGACGGCCATCAGCAAGAGGGTGGGCCGCAGCCGGGGATCGCCGCCGCGGGCGGCCAGGTAGTAGGCCGAGGACACCGGCAGGCCGCAGCTGACCACGGCGCCGAGCAGCCACGGCAGCACCCGGGCCAGCGCGTACTCGCCGAGCACGGCGGCGCCGGAGAGCCTGGCCACCAGCAGACTCGCCACCGAGACGATCAGCAGCGCGGCTCCCTGGGCCACCAGGTTGCCCAGCATGCTGCGGCGCCCGAGCATGGGGGCCTCGGCGTGCCACTTTCCGCGCGGTGCGGCGTGCAGTGCGGTGGCGGTCATAGCCGCGGCGCCTCCCCGCCGTCGGCCGGCGGGCGGGCGGCGTCGGGGTGGTCCGGGTCCGGGACGGTGGCCAGGACCGCGACCAGGGCCAGGAGGATCCAGACGAAGCGGAAGTGCAGCACCTGGTAGTAGGCGCCGGCCACGCCCATCGCCAGCAGTCCCGCGACGAGTCCGGCCGGTCTGGGGACCTGCGCGCCGAAGCCCTGCCCGGGCGGCATCCGCAGCACCCGGGCGGACCGCCAGGCGGCGATGAGCAGCAGGGCCACGATGCCGATCGCCCCGAGGGGGCCCCGTTCGGTGAGGGCCGCCAGATAGTCGTCGTGGGCCTCCTTGGCGTACGGATACTGCTTGTCGTACAGCGTTTGCTTGGTTGTCCGCGGTCCGCTGCCGAGCAGTCCGTCGGAGTAGTACAGCTGCAGCGACTCGTGGACGAGCACGGACCGCTGCGAGGTGCTGTTGTCGCTGCGGCCCAGGGAGTTGGCCAGCAGCGGTTGTCCCGACTGCGCGGCCCACTGCTGGACGGCGCTGAACGAGACCGTCTGCGCGGCTGCCCCCGCGACGCTCCCGGTCACCAGCAGCAGCGCCAGGGCCGCGACTGCTCCGTGCCGGCGGCGGACCGTCAGGGCGGCGATGAAGACCACTCCGACCGCGAGTTCCAGCAGACCGCCGTTGGACTCGGTGAGCACGAACGCCCAGAGCAGCATCGTGTAGCCGAACCACCGCACCGGCGCGCGCCGCGGCCTCTTGGTGGCGAAGACCATGAACAATGAGACCACCCAGTACGCGGCGGCGTAGTTGGGGTCGCCGAGGGTGAACAGCAGTCGGTTGCCGTCGGCGGCCGAGATCCCCTCGATGACGGAGATGTGGGCCATGTAGGCGACCACCAGCACGGTCGCCCAGCCGATGGCCGAGCAGGCGAAGGTCGTGGTCAGCATCCGCAGCACATTCGGGCGGCGGGCGATGTTGAACAGCGCGGCCGTCCAGGCGATCAGCGCCAGGTCCTGGAGCAGTTGGAGCAGCGAGGTGCCGGGCAGCGGCCCCACCAGCCCGGCGATCGCACCGCCGAGGATCAGCAGGCCCATCGGCAGCACGAACGGGGCGCCGAGCTTGCGGCCGCTGGTTGCGGCCCAGATCGCGACCAGTGCCAGCGTGCCGACGGTGAACAGGTCGACCGGTGAGGTGTGGCCGGGACCGGTCGGCTGGAGGATGGGTTGGAACGCCATCCCCAGGCACGCGACCAAGGCGGCGGCGCGCTCGGTGGTGCCCCGCCAGGAAGGCGGGCCGTTCGCCGTGCCGCCGGCTGCGGGATTCGGCGGGGCTACCGCGGGTCGCACGCTGTCCGTAGTGATCACGGGGTCACCGCCGTGCAGAGATGGTGGAAGACTCTGAGCTGTTCACGGCGGAAGCCGACGTCGGTGGCCTCTGCGGCGAGCGCGGCGACCTCGGCGAGGACGGCGTCCCGTCCGCACTCTGATGGAAGGCCGAGGCGCGCCAGCCCGCGCCCGAGGTACTCCCGGACCAGGTCCGGGTACCAGCCCGAGCCGTCCAGCGCGTAGTGGACGCTGGTGGCCGGGTCGCCGGCGACAAGACCCGGATGCCCGCGGACCCGGGTCCCGGGCTTGGTGTGCCCGTCCAGGTAGTACGAGTAGGTGAGCACGAAGCGGGCCAGGTCACGGGTCGGACTGCCGACCGGTGCGTACCGTTCCCAGTCCACCACCCCGCTGACCGCGCCCTGGTGGAGCAGCACATTGCCCGGCCAGAAGTCGCCGTGTACCGCGGTGCGCGGGGCGCTGTACCGGCCCAGTCTGCGCCGTAGTGTCATTAGCCGGGCGAGCAGCCCGGTCCCTGCGCCGGGCTCGGCGTCGGCGAGCCGTGCGAGGGTGTCCGCGGTTCCGGGCGCTAGGTCCAGCGTTGCGGTCCCGTCGGACGTCGCGGACTGGAAGTCTGCGAGCCAGGCCTGTGCGGCGGCGAGGTCCGCCTGCACCGTTGCCGCCCGCGCCGTGTGCCCGCGGCGGTGGTAGGCGACGAGTACCGGGGTACCCGGTTGTGCGGTGGTCACCAGGGCCGGCAGGCCGGCGTGGACCACCAGTTCGACGATCTCGGGGACGGTGCTCCGGAGCGCCCCGAGGGGAAGCGTCCGGACCGCGCGCAGTTGTTCCGCCTCGGCCAGCACGCGGAGCGCTGCGGCCGGTCCTGACGGCAGTTTCACCGCCAGCGTCGGCCACGGCTCGGCCGGTCCGAAAAGAAGCAACAGGGTTCGGGCGTCCGGATCGTGACTGTGCCTCAGGACGAGAAGCCGAGTGCCGTGGGCGGCCAACAGCCCGGCCAGCCCGCCCCCGTCCGCCGGCCCGCCCCCGTCCGCCGGCCCGCGCCCGTCTGCCGGCCCGCGACCTGGTGCGGCCGGGGCCAGTTGCGGCATCAACCACCACAGCGGGCGGATCCGGAGGATCTCCCTGGCGGTGGCGTACGCCCAGTCCGGCACGGCACTGTGGGGCTGCGCCGCAAGCAGCGCGGTGCGCACATAGCTCAGCACCGGTGCCTGCGCGGCGGCGACCACCAGGGGCCTGCCGCGCGACGGCAGCGCGACGAAACGGCGGTCCGACGGCAGCAGGCCGCGCCACTGCTGCGGGTCCGACTCGCGGTCGGGGCCGGGGCGGGATCCGAGCGCCGGAGAGGTCATGTCAGCACCGCGAAGGGGCGGAGTCGGGCGACCGGCCGGACCAGGCCGTTGCCGACCAGGATGGCCAGGGCCGCGTCCACGCCCCGGTCGTCGAGCTGGGGGATATCCTGCGGCGCGGCGTCGGTGTAGCCGTACCGCTGGGTGCGCCGCCGGTACGGGTCGGGTCCGGAGCGGCCGTCCCGGGCGAAGGCGCTGATGATGCTCCCGGTGCCGTGGCAGGCGGTGTACAGGCTGCGGTGCGCCTGGGGTGCCGGTACGCAGAGGAACGACGAGGTGCGGTTGGTGCCGGGCACCAGCAGCGGTTGACCGGTCTGAGCGAAAGCGGGGTGACCCTTCATCAGTTCCGGGGTCCAGGCGCGGGCGGCGTTGTGCCGGTGCACATAGGCGGGTCGGCCGTCGACGGTCTCCTGGTACACCGAGTTGTGTGGCGAGTCGACCACCAGCCGCAGCCGCGCCCCGAGCGCCTGGGATGCATAGCCGCACAGTGAGGCGTAGGTGGCCATCCGGTAGGCGAAGCCGTAGTTCATCGACATTCGCTGAGCCAGCATCATTCGGCGGCCCTCGTCCGAGTCGATCGGCACCGAGGGACAGCCGGCCGTGAAGTACGCCTGGTACCGCTGCCGTGCCCGGGCCGGTGAGCGGGCTGCGAAGTGCGAGAGCGGCTTCTGTACCGCCATCTCCGCGCGGAGCAGACGGGAGGCGGACTTGCGGCGTGCGTACAGTTCGCCGATCTGACTGGTGAGCACACCACCGCCGTTGTGGAACTGCAGGGTCACCTGGCCCTGGAACACCCCGAGCCGGGCGGCGATCTCAGGTTCGAACACCTCCTCCACCTCCTGGAGTTCCAGGAAGTGGGTGCTCGGTCCGATCGAGCCGAAGCGCAGCCGGGCCAGCTGCACACAGATCCAGGGCAGTTGGCGGCGCGCCCAGCGCTCGCTGCCGAACTCCTCCACCGACTGTCGGCCGAACTCCTCCACCCGGTCCAGGTCGTGGCGCTCCAGGCCGTACCGTTCGACGGCGAAGTCGGCGCCGAGGACGGCGGCGCGCAGCACTTCGTCACGGCTGAGCTTGAACTTCCATCCCGGCGGGTTCGGGTAGCGTTCGCGGACTCGGCGGTAGAAGTCGGTGACCGCGGAGGCCCCGGGGCGTGGCGTGTCCAGGGTGGCCAGCGCCATCCCGCAGTTGAGCGCGGAGTCGGTGAGGGCCGGGCGGATCGCGTCCCGGGTCGCCACGGCGATGCTGGACGGCATCTCGGACTTGTCCTTGTGGCAGAAGTCCGGCAGCACGACCGGGGGCGCGGCGAGGTCCAGACTCGCGGTGCCGTCGCGAAGACGGTTCAGCAGGGCCGGATCGGCGCGGGCGTCGGCGCTGTCGAACACGCTGAGGTCCGTTGCCGGGTCGTCGGGCCCAGCAGCAGGCCCGGCAACAAGCCCTGCAACAGGCCCGGCAGCGGGCCCCGCGACAGGCCCGGAGCCGGGTTGGCCCGCGAGGTGGTTCGACGGGTGGGTGAACATGTCTATGCGCATGTCAGGTCCTCGTGATCGGCCCGCCGCCGGTTCGCCCGGACGGGCGCCGGGGTGTAGGCGGCCAGCAGGGTGTGGGCCAGGGCGCGGTCGGTGTAGCGGTCGCCGATCCGGGCGCGCGCGGCCGCGGCCATTCGGGTGGCCTCGTCGGGCCGGTCCAGTAGGTGGCCGATCGCCGCCGCGAACAACTCAGGACGTTCGGGCGGCACCAGCAGCCCGGACTCGCCCGGGCACACTACGTCCGGCACCGAGTTGACGGCGGTCGCCACCACCGGGATGCCGCAGACCATCGCTTCGACGATCGCCACCGGCAGCCCCTCGTAACGGCTCGGCAGTGCGAAGACGTCGAACGCCGGAAGCAGCTCCGGCACGTCCGACCGCTCGCCCACCAGCAGCACTCGTGCTGCCGGCAGTGCGTGCTGCACCTGGGCGCGGACCTGGTCCGCCAGGTCGCCGCTGCCGATCCAGACTCCGGTGACCTCCGGACGGCGCAGGGCGACCAGGGCGGCGACGAAGTGCTCGGGAGCTTTCTGGTACGAGAGTCGGCCGACCGCGCCGACCACGGTCGTGTTGTCCGGCAGTCCCAGCTCCCGCCGGGCCCGGGCCCGGGTCTGCGGTGATTGGGCCGTCGCGGCGGTGTTCACCGGCACGCCGATGGTGCGCACCCGCTCCGGCCTGATCAGTCCGCGTCGGACCGCCTCCACCGACACTGCCGTGCCGACGCACAGTGCCACGTCGGTGATCCGGCCGAGGCGGCGTTCGATGCGCACATAGGCCTCGCGGCGTACCGGCGACTGGAACTCGTGGAACGGGAAGCCGTGGAAGGTGTGCACGATGCGTGGCACTGTGGCGCGGTGAGCCGCTGTCCGCCCCACGGCGCCCGCCTTGGAGCTGTGGGTGTGTACGACGTCGAAGCGCCGGCGCTCGAACAGGGCGGTCAGCCGGCGCAGGGCGCGCGCGTCGTCGAGGGGAGAGATGGGGGAGCGCAGCGAGGGTTCGAGCAGCACCTCCAGGCCGGCGTCGGCGGCGTCCTCCAGCAGCCGGTCCCCGCTGCCCGCGATCAGGGTCATCTGGTATCGGTCCGGATCCAGGGCGCGGGCGCCGCGCAGGGCCACCACTCCGGCTCCGGCCTGCATCCGGGTGATCACGGTGGCCACCCGGACGCGGGTCACGAGGTCACCGCCGCGGAGTGTGCCAGCAACTGGGCCAGGTCGGCGCCGGGTGCCGTCCCGAGGACGATCTCGTGGGCGGGCAGCCGCTCGGCCAGGGTCTCGGCGACCGCGGCGACCGGTGGATGGCTCGGGCCGATCCCGGTGCCCAGGGCCAGTGTGGCCGCGAACGGCCAGTACCGGCGCAGTTCACCTGCCATATAGGTGCCCGCGGTCACCGCGCGTGCCGCGGCGACCGGGTCCAATGGGGCGATCGCGGGCCGGTCCTGATCCGTCCGGCGCAGGACGACCAGCAGGTCGGGGCGCAGTGCGTCGACCCGGCCGGGCAGTGGCTGTTCACTGCGGCCGTACGCCATCCGCCGGCCGCCGCCGCCCTGCACCCGCACCGGTTCGACCAGCCCGTGCGCCCAGATCCCCTCGCTGGCGCACAGGTTGTCGGAGCAGGCGCGCTCACCGGCGGCAACCGCGCGGAGCAGCAGGGTGGACCGGCCGATGCCGCCGGGCCCGGCCAGCAAGCAGGTCGCCCCGTCCACGGTGACCGCCGCGGCGTGCAGCGGCGCCAGGCCCCGGCGACCGGCCCACCAGAGCGCGGGATACTGCACCAGCGCCGCGCGTGCCAGCAGGTGGAAGCGTGAACGCAGCGCCCGCGCCGCGAGCCGTTCACCCGTCGGCGGGCGCCAACGGGCCTCCACGGCCAGCCGTTCTCCCTCAGCCCGTAGGCGCAGGTCGAAGCCGCTGCCGACGGCGTTGGTCAGCAGGACCGCGCCGCGGCGCAGGTAGGCGCCTCTGGTCAGCGGCTCCGCCCCGGACAGGTCGAAGGCGGCGCGGTCCGCGGAGACAACCACCTCGACGTCGGGCGGTTCGGTCCCGACCGGGTGCCATGCGTCCGCGCCGGCCTCGGCGAGCAGGCGCGCCGTCCAGGGCTCCGCGCAGGACACCACCAACCGCTCCCCGGCCTGGGTCAGGGCCGCGCGCATCGGAACTTCCCGGTTCCCGGCCATGGCCGGTCAGGCCTGCCTTGATTGCTCACGGGCGCGCCTGCGGCTCCAGGAGGTGCCGAGCACTCCGATCACGGGCCAGCCAGTGACGGCGATCAGATGGCGGATCCGGCGTGCCTCGCTGTAACTGGCCAGATCGGGGACGAGAACCAGCAGGCCGTGCCGGCACCAGTCGGAGACGTCGTCCACATCGGACAGGGCGAGGACTCTGACCGGACGCGGCAGGGCGAGGTCCGAGGGATCCAGGACCGGCGAGGCCTCCAGAACCGGGGTCTGACCGGCCCAGGCCAGCTCGCGGGAGCCGTCCAGCTCGTGGGAGCCGTCCGCACTGTCGGAGGGGCCCCGACCACCCCCCGACGGGTCGCTGCCGTTCCAGGACGATCGGCCCATGGCGGCACTCACCGGCGTGGAGCCGGAGGTCAGATGGTTCTCCAGTTGCAGCGCGATGAGCTGCAGCTGACCGCTGGGGGCGGGACCGGTCAGGACGATGGTGTCGATCCTGCCGTGGGCGACCGCGCGCTTCGCGACGACCAGTGTCTCGGGCGGAACCATCAGCTGAGGCTGCTTCTTCCCGCCCCGGAGCACCAGATGGCCGAGGAACGGGGCGCCGACCTCGCGGCTGAAGGCGCCGGCGTCGGCGACCCTCGGCCGCACGACTTCGAGCACGGTGGCGGTCAGCAGGCCGGCGACCAGCCCGAGCAGCGCGCCGAGCCCGAGGTCGGTGGCCAGCGACGACCGCGCGGACACCGCTCCGGACGCCAGCGAGACGACGGTTGCGGTGTTGGTTCCCAGCCCGGTGGACTGCACCTGACGCAGCGTGGCCTGCAGATCACTGAGCTGCTGGTCGATCGTGGACAGCTCGGCTGCGAGCTTGGCGGTGGCGGTGGCGCTCTGGGCGAGTGCGAGCTGGGCGGCGGTCTGGGTGCGCTGGGCGAGCAGCGTGTTCTCCTGCGCGGTGAGCTGGCTGACCAGGCTGGTGTTCGTCGAGCCGTTGAGGAGGTTCACCAGCTGAGGGGCGAGCGCGCTGTCGACGGCGGTGGCCACCTTCGGATCACGATCGGTGACGGTGACATTCAGTACCGAGGAGGTGCCGATCCGGCTGACGCCGACCTCGTGCACCACATTGGCCACGGATCTGTCGGTGACCTGGGCCTGCTCCAGCGCCTTCTGGACCGCAGTGGTGCTGGTCGCGATTCCCTGCGCCCGGTTGAGCACGGCATCCGCTTCGGTGGTCGTGCTCGGCGGCGTGCTCGAGGCCTGGACGCGGGCGCTGGCCGTGTAGAGGGGGGCGCTGCGCAGCTGCAGGGCACCGATGACCATCACCGGCAGCAGAGTGAACATGACCAGTAGCCGCCAATGACCGATGACGATCCGACGCAGGGCTTCGTTGAGTTCCATCCTGACCTCGAATCGGGGGAGCATCGGGGGAGCGTTCGGCGCCGTACCTGCGGCGCCTCGGCGAGGAGGTTGACAGCCATCGTTGCAGCGTGGCGCGGTGACGGGCTCATGCCGCAAGGCGAGATCTGGCTAGTACCTTTGCGTGAGCCGGTCGGCCTCCGCTGGGCGTTCTGCCCGCGTTCGCCGGCATCGGGAGCAGCGCCCGGGCACGGTCGGCCGTACTGCACCCACACCCGGGCCACACCGCACCCGCCCGCTCCCACACGCGCACCCGCTGAGCGGCACGGGCCCGCCCTCCGCGCCGGACGGAGCGCCGCCGAGGGCGCCGGGTGCGGTCCGATGTGACGGACCCTCATGCAACCGTGCGGGTGAGTCCCTCACCCGAAGGCCACGCAGGGCAAGCGGGTCGATCCGGAGGTTGATAGAAGGTGAGATGACCGGAATATGGGGACTCAGAGAGAGTTGGAATCCATGCGTGAACGGCGACGACCACCGGGAGCAGCCGGACACCGCAAGTGGCGGCAGACCATCCGCTCCATGCTGCTCCTCACTCTCTCCGTCGTCTGCACGCTCGCGGCCGGGGGCATCGCGGCACCGCCTGCCGCAGCCCGGACCGCACCGGCGTTCGTTCAGGGCAATGCCTTCACGACGTCATTTCGGGTGGCGTCCAAGCCGGTTGCGATGTCCTCCCCGGTCCGGGCCGGCGACCTGCTCGTCGGCTGGTTCGCCCAGTACAACGCGACAGGTCAGGTTCAGGTCTCCGACAACGTCAACGGTGCCTGGACCCGGGCGCCCGGGTCCACCGCTTTCCAGAACGACACGGGCGACATCGCCCTGTACTACGTCGCGAACACCAAGGCGGCGCCGGGCGGGCTGACGGTCACCGCGACCGCGAGCGCGGCCGCCTACTTCCAGGGAACGGTCGCCGAGTACTCCGGCGTCGCCGCCGCCGGGCCGCTCGACCAGATCGTCTCCAGCCGAAACGTCGGGACGGCCGTCGACACGGGGCCGACCGCCGCTGTGGCCGCCGGGGAACTGGTCTTCTCATCCCTGATCACGGGCGGCAACCCGAGCAGCGTGACACCCGGCTCGAGCGGGGGCGTCGGTTACACCGCACGGTCCAGCACGCCTTCCGGCTCGGCCTTCGAGGAGGACGTCCACTCCGGGGCGGCGGGCGCCCAGAACGGCCGGGCGACCCTGGCCAGTGCCACCGACTGGTATGCCGTCGTGGCGACCTTCCGGCCCTCCACGTCCGGCGACGTCACACCGCCGACGGTGCCCGGCGGCCTGCACACCACCAGCGTGTCGGCCGGCAACGTCAGCCTGGCCTGGTCCGCGTCGACCGACAACGTCGCCGTCACCGGATACACCGTCTACCGCAACGGCACCGCGATCGGGACCACGGCTGCGAGCACCACGGCCTTCAGCGACAGCACGGTGACCGGCTCGACCACCTACACCTACTCCGTCGACGCCTTCGACGGGGCCGGGAACCACTCGGCCCGGAGCCCCGGTCTCCTGGTGACGACACCGATCGTGTCGCCCGCCTTCGTCCAGGGCGCCAGCAACTCGCCGGGGACCAGAACGGCCTCGACCACGGTCACCCTGACCTCGCCGGTGGCCGCAGGCCACCTCCTGGTCGGCTGGTTCGCACAGTACGACGCGCTCGGTCAGGTGAAGGTCTCCGACAACGTCAACGGTGCTTGGACCCGGGCGGTCTCTTCCGAGCACTTCAGTAACGGCGGCGGCGACATCGCGCTGTACTACGTGCCGAGCTCGCTCCCGGCCTCGTCGCTCACGGTCACACTGACTGCGGCGTCACCGACCTACCTGCCGAGCACGATCGCCGAGTACTCGGGCGTGGACGCCACCCACCCGCTCGACCAGACCGCTGTCGGAGAGGGCAACGGCGTCGCCGTGGACTCCGGGGCGACAGCAGCGACCCAGGCCGGTGAACTCGTGTTCGGCGCTCTGATCACCGGCGGCCAGCCGCTGTCCGTCACGCCGGGGATCAGCCAGGGGGTCCCGTTCACCCTGTCGGTGTTCAACGGCAGTCGGTCCGCGGACGCGGAAAGCATCCTCTCCAGCGCTGCAGGTCCGCAGAACGCCCGCTTCACGATGGGCACCGGCACCGACTGGTACGCCGCGGTGGCCACCTTCCGGCCGTTCCTCGGCTGACGGCACCGGCCGACCGCACCGCTACGGGCAGGAGCCGTGCCCCCGCCCTGGCCGGACCCGATCGGGTCCGGCCAGGGCCTGTTCGGCTCCCGCGGGCCTCGCGGAATCGAGACCGCATGGGCACTCCGCCGATCAGCGGTCAGGTGCGGCAGCATTTTCGTGTCCGTGCGCTGCGCCCCGTACACCCAGAGCGGCGCCTTCGCCGTGTTGCCCGTGGTCGCACAGAGCCGATCGTCAGGAGGATGCGCCGACGCTGGTGCGGGGAGCGCCGACGGTTGCGACGGCGGTGGCGGAACATCAGAAGTCGTCCGGATACGGCGCCGCCGACACCAGTGGCCATTCAGTCGAGGCGGCTGCGGATGCCCGGTTCAGCGGGGCGGGGACGGGGAAGCCCGGCAGTAGTCGGGCGAGCCGACTGCGCACCTGGTCGGCGTCATTGTGCTCGGCGGCGGCGTACAGGCCGGGGAGGCCCTGGGGTACGCGGGTCTCCGCACTGGGCCAGGACGGTATGGCGGCCTGGATCCTGGGGTGCTCCGTGGCGTGGCGCTCCTCGTCCACGGAGAACAGGGCCTCGTGCAGCTTCTCGCCGCGCCGCAGACCGGTGAAGCGGATCGGTGGCTGTTCCGTGTGCATCTGCTCGGCGAACTTGCACACCAGGTCCAGGATCCGCACCGGCTCGCCCATGTCCAGCACGAACACCTCACCACCGGTGGCCAGTCGTGCGGCTTCGAGGGCCAGCCCGGCGGCCTCCTCGATGGTCATGAAGAACCGTGTCATGTCCGGGTGGGTGACCGTCACCGGCACCCCGGTCCGCAACTGCTCGGCCTGTACGTCGAGTAGCGAGTCGCGGCCGCCCAGCACATTGCCGAACCGTACGGCGGCGAAGACCGTCGGCGCCGCGTGCCGGGCCTGCACGATCATCTCGGCCAGCCGTTTGGTCGCGCCCAGCACGGAGATCGGGTCGGCCGCCTTGTCCGTGGAGATCAGGATGAATCGCCCGACGCCGGATTCGACGGCCGCGTGGACCAGGTTGTCGGTGCCGAGCACATTCGACTTCACGCCCTCGCAGGGGTGGTGCTCCAGTATCGGGAGGTGCTTGTGCGCGGCGGCGTGGAAGACGACCTCGGGCTGCAGTTCGTGGAACACCTGCTCAAGGCGGGTCCGGTCGCGGATGTCGGAGATCACCACGTCGTCCACGTTCACAGCGGAGCCGTACAGTTCGAGTTGCAGGCGGTGCAGGTTGGACTCGTCGTGGTCGAGCAGGATCAGCCGGCTCGGGCCGAAGCCGTAGACCTGACGGCACAGCTCGCTGCCGATCGAGCCGCCGGCGCCGGTCACCAAGACCCGCCGTCCGGCGATGGTGCGCCGGGCCTCCGCGCTCACCACGTGCACCTCCTGACGGCCGATCAGCCGATTGACGTCCAGCGCGCGCAGGTCGCCGCCGACCACGTCGCGGCGCAGCGCCGCGACGAACGAGGGCAGGTAGCGCACGGTGGCCCCGGCTGCCGCCCCGGCTGCCGCGATCTGCTGGAAGCGTTCGGCCGGGAGTCCCGGGATCGCCACCACCACGGCCTGGATCGCATGGGTCGTGACGGCAAACTTGGCCTGGCTCAGGTCGCCCAGCAGCGGCAGCATGCTGTTGCCGACCTTGGACGGATTGTCGTCGAGGAAGCCGACCGGGGCCAGGCCGTACTCCGGTACCCGGAGCAGGTCGCGGGCCAGGGCCCAGCCGGCCTCGCCGGCGCCGACGATGAGGGTGCGCAGGGCTGCATCGGGACACGGCCGAGTCTGCACGGGCGCGGGTGTGGCCACGGGAGCAGCCGAGTGGGTGATCATGAGGCGTCCGCCTTCGTTCGAGGCGGCTCGGCCATATTGGCCTTCGGTCCGGCGTCGTCAACCGTGTACTGCCACGTGCCGCCTGGGAGGTGGCATTGCCGGGCGTCCGCTGACATCCCGTGGAGCCGTGCCCGCCGGACCGGTTCGGCGAGATCGTCGTCGTCGGTGGTCACCATGCCGGCCTCGCCGATCGGTAGGTTCTTGGTGGCGTAGCAGCTGAAGCAGGCAGCCTGCGAGAGTGCTCCGACCGGGCGGTAGCCCGCATAGGTGCCGAAGCGCGGGTGGCGTCCTCGATAATCCGGCACGTCGGCAGATTGGCCGCGTCGGCCAGCTCGCCCAGCGGGGAGGGCGCCCCGCCGTAGGCGCAGCACCATCAGCGCCTGCGGCTGCCCGAAGTCCGCAGCCGCCCGGGCGGCCGTGGCCGCCGACGGCATCCCGGTGCCCGGATCGACGTCGACCAGCAGCGGGAGCAGTCCTGCGTGCACGACCGCCTGCGCGGCCCCGCAGAACGTCAGCGTCGGCACCATGACCAGGCTGCGGTGGGCAGTCGAATTGCTAGTAGCGCGAGTTCGATCGCAGCGGTACAGGAACTCACCGCCATCGCATGCCGGGCCCCCGACCCGGTCCGCGATCTCGCGCTCGAACAGCCCCGTCTGCGGCCCCTCGCTGACCCAATCCGACTCCAGTACGAGCTGGGCGGCCTGCCGGACCTCCGGACTGATCTCGGTTCGTGCGAATGGCACGGGCGCTTGGAATGCCGACGCGACCATCGCACTGTCTCCTGGTTCCGGTGGGGATGCCTGTACGAAACCTAGGCACGCACCACGGGAGGTGGATCCGGTGGCAGGACGACTTCTAGTACGCCATCTGAGGATCGCCTCCGGCCCGGCGCCGCATCGCGGGGTGCGCTGCCAGGAAAGGGCAGGCCATCAGCTCGGGACGGAGCCCGCATGCTCGACATCGTGATCGTGAAGTGCAGCTCCGGGTGCGGGCTCAGGGCCTGCCTGCGCTCGATAGGTTCTCGATCTGAGACGCGTCGTGCCATCCGCTCATGCGCATGTCGAGCCTGAGCTGGTCGAGTGTCTCGGAGTGGGCTGTCGTGCGGATCTTGCCAGGCGTGGAAGCCGCGGGTGCGGCGCGTGTGGACAGGCCGCCGGACCACCACTGCCCACCTTTCGCGCACACCGGTGGCCTCACACTGCGGCCAGCTTGATCCTGCCCGAGCCGGAGTTCTGCGCCACATCCGGTTCCTGGGCACCGACACGACGGGAGCGGCCACGGTTCGTCAAGGCCAGCAACGAGGACCTGGCCTGGCTCTACCCCGGCCTCGCCCCGCGCGAGGCGGCCCGCACACTGCTCGCCCTCGGCCCGCGCATGGTCATCGTCACCCTCGGCGAAGGCGGTGCCACAGCAATCACCGCCGACCACCGCCATATCACATCGGCGGCCTGGACCGTCGTGTGATTGCGGTGCGGTAGGCGTTGCGGTCGGGCTGGACCGCGGGCCGGACGTTGAGGTCCAGGGCCACCGCGCAGCCGGGACGGCCGTGCAATTGGCGGCAGGCGTCCAGGACCTGCGCCGTGCCCGGGTCCACCACCGCGGCCAGCGACCCGGTGTGCAGGAGCGTCACGCCTGGGTCGAGCGGGATGTGTGCCGGGTCCCAGGCGGTCAGGAAGTCGTAGTCGGCCGAACCGGTGGCCGTGTCGACGTAGGCGAGCGCCACCGTGCTGCGTCTTGAGAGGCCGCGTAGGCGGCGGACCGGCACTCCGGTGGCCGCCAGGTGGGCGCCGATCAGGGCGCCGGGCGGGTCGTCCCCCCAGCAGCTGGACAAGGTCACCGGTCTGCCCAGCAGGTGCAGGCCGAGGGCCACGTTGGCAGGGCTGCCGCCGGGGTGCGGGCGGGGTGTGCCGCGCCGGTGCGCCAGACCAGGTCGACCAGGACTTCGCCGATCACTGCGACAGTCGTGCTGCTTCGCCCTTCGCTAGTTCCATGTCCACGCTGATCGGCGTCAACGGCCATGCCTGGACGGCGTATGCGCAGTCACCCAGCGCCTGGAGCTGCCAGGGGGTGTCGCCCGTGGGGTAGAAGCGCAGGGTCAGGGTCTGCCCGGTGGACAGGTACAGCTCGGCGATGGAGTGGTCGATGATCAGGCGCAGTTCCACGGGGCCGATTGCCGGGCCGGGCAGGGGCAGCCGGTAGCTGCCGCGGTGCGCCCGGTGGTCGGCGGAGGCGTGGTCGCGGTCGACGACGAGCTGACGGTTGGTCGGGTCGAGGCGGATGTCGAGGTGTTCGGTGCCGTCGGCAGAGGTGGCCAGCCGAAGGACGGGTTCCTTGGGTCCGGTGGCCGTCGGACGGGCGGTCAGGTCGAAGCAGCGGTCGACCCGGCCGAGGTCGACGGGCTCGTCGGAGGTGCTGCGGCCGATGGTTCTCAACGGCTGCGGGCCGCGCAGGGCGAGGAGCTCGCGGGCTGGTTGCTGACGTACGGTGCCGTCGTCGGCGAGGGTCAGCTCGCGGGGGAGGGTGAGCAGTCCGGCCCAGCCCGACTGGTCCACCCAGTCGTTGTCGCGGGCTTCCCGGGCCCAGCCCCAGAGCAGCAGGCGGCCGTCGGGGGCGGACACCAGGGCGGGGGCGTAGAAGTCGGGGCCGTGGTCCAGCGGTGCGGGAGCGCCGGCCGAGAACTGCCCGTCGTGGCCGCGGCCGGAGAGGACCAGGGTGCCGCGTGGTCCGTCCTGCGGGTGCCAGTCGCTGACGATCAGGGCGCCGTCCAGTGCCCCGAAGTCCGCGTACTGCGGGCACTCCCATCCGGTGGCGGGGTCGTCGCCGTGTTCGCTGGTGAGGAAGGGCCCCTGGTATGCCCACTGGTCGAGGTCGTGCGAGGTGTACAGGAAGGCCGCGCCCCGGCCGTCGGCCAGGGCGGCGCCGACCAGCATCCGCCAGTGGCCTTCCTGGTGCCACACGTACGGGTCGCGCCACATGGTGCACCCGTCGGGTGGTTCGGGGATCACCAGTTTGGGGTGCTTGGTCCAACTCAGGCCGCCGTCGTGGGATTCGGCGGCGGCGATCGGCTGCCACCAGCGGTCCGTGCGATTGGCGGAGTAGAAGGCGACCAGGCGGGCGCCGTCGTCGACCGCGTTGCCGGAGAAGCAGCCGTCGGCGTCGTCGCCGCCGGGGGTGGGGCTGAGCGCGGGTAGCAGGAGCTGCCAGCGGATGAGATCCGGGCTGCGCAGGTGGCCCCAGCGGATGTCCCCGTGGCGGGGGCTGTGCGGGTTGTGCTGGAAGAAGACGTGGTAGTGGCCGTCGTGGAAGGCCAGTCCGTTGGGGTCGTTGATCCAGCCCCACGGCGGACGCGGATGTACGGCGGGCCGATGGGCGTCGGTTGCGGGGGACAGGGACAAGGCTGGGCCTTTCGGGACGGGCGTGGGCTCGCAAGATGCAGCGAGAGCGCCTCACTTGGACGCAGTCCGCCGTCCAGCATGAGCAGCAGCATCGCCAAGTCCCGCAGCCGCTTCAGCCCGGACAGCAAGGCTTCCACGTCCGGCTCGGTCATCGGTCGCGGCAGCCTGCGCGGCCGCTTGACCGTGACGACCCGCCGGACCGGCTGCTGGCGGATGACCCGGCCCATGAACGGCTGGTGCCGATCGGGCACGCGAGCCCCTTTCGGCACACCTGTTCCCAGCGATCGGGCTGGACGGTAGAGGTGCCGGTGTAGAGCGGCACGGGTGTCGGCGCATTGCCCCGGCGCGGCTGGCTGACCTGGTGATGGACGCGTCCCCGTTGCCGGGCTCCAGGGCGAGGGCTGTAGGTCGCTCCAGCCTGCCCGCGGCGACCTGGGCGGCGACGAGTGGGTGCAGAAAGTGTCACCTGGTGACCATCAGGTGACCGCTGTGCGGCGGGCGATTTGTCGGATCCCAGGGAACGATGGGAAGCGTCAGCGCGAGCGATCAGTATCGCGTGCACACCCGAACCGCACCGGAAGGACATGCCATGACTGCCGCTGCACCCAAGGCTCTGACTGCACCAGGGGTGCGATCCTGGTGGGGCATTCCGTACGCCACTGCCGAGCGCTACCGTCGCCCCGTACTGGCGGACTTCGATCCGGACCGCGCCTACGACCGTAAGGGCGTGGTCGCTGTCCAGCCCGACAGCGGCGACTGGCTCGAAGCGGACAGCGGGATGGGTGAGGACTGCCTGAACCTGAATGTGTGGGGTCCTGAGCAGCCGGCCGGGCAGGCGCTTCCGGTGGCTGTGTATATCCACGGTGGCGGATTCGAGTTCGGCGCGAACACGCAGATCACCTCGAACGCCGCCGGGCTCGCCGCGTCGGGGCGTGTGGTGGGCGTATCGGTCAACTACCGGCTCGGCGCCCTGGGCGCGGTCTCGCTCTCGCAGTACGGCGGACGGCTCGCCGAGGCCAGCAACCTCTGCCTGCAGGACGTCATCGCCGCGCTGAACTGGATCAAGGTGAACATCGCCCACTTCGGCGGCGACCCGGACCAGGTCACCGTCTACGGCCACAGCGGCGGCGCCTATTCCACCTTCGGGCTGCTCGGCGCCTCCTGCGCCGACGGCCTCTACCGACGCCTGGCCGGATTCTCCGCCGGGCCCTCGCGTCTCCAGCCGGCCTGGTGGGCCGAGGAGCTCGCGCACCGGTTCGTCACCGAACTCGGCGTCGCGGACAACCCGGAGAAGCTGATCGACCTCGACACGGCCGCCCTGGTGGCCGCCCTGCACAAGGTCACCCCGACGGACCTCGGGGTCCGCGGCGGGATGGACAGCAAGAGTCTCGGCGTGGTTCTGGACATCGGGCAGCCGGGCGCGGTGCTGGACGCCCATCCCATGGATGTCCTCGCCTCGGGCGCGCAGCGCGAGGTCGATGTCCTGCTGAGCATGGCCAGCGACGACATGGGCTGGTGGCTGGCGAACGACCTCGACCGGTTCGACCCGCACACCGTCGACCGCATCGTCGACGAGGTCGCGGGATGGCGGATTCCCCGCTCCCGCGCCGAGAAGGTCGTCGATGGTTACGACCAGGGTGGCCGCAGCCCGGCCGAGGTGCGCGCCGCGCTCCTGACTGACTACATCTTCGGGCTCCCCGCAGTCCGCGGTGCTCTGGCCCACGCCGCCGTGGGCGGCAACGCCCATCTCCTTCTGGTCGGTCCTGCCGAGGGTGCGCCCGCCGTGCACGGCAGCGAGATGTACGCCCTGGTCGGCCAGGAGAAGCCGGGCCGCAGCGCCGAACAGGCAGAGCGTGACACGCGGATCCGCGACATCGTGCTCGACTTCGCCACCGGCGAGCAGTCCCGTCTGTGGCCCGCCGTCACGGACAGACCCACCGCGGAAAGCGTCGGTAACCCGCCCTTCGAGGCCACCGCCCACTACCAGCGGGCCCTCGACCTGTGGGAGGGAATCGACCGCCCCTGACGGTCGGCGGGCGATACGGAACAGCGCATCACGGGGGCGAACAGAGTGAGGAACTCGACATGAGCCAATCCCCAGCAGTCGGCGGCGCCGCACCGGTGACGATGCGGGCCGTCGTCGTGACCCGGCCCGGCGGCCTGGATGCACTTCAGATCAAGGATGTGCCGGTGCCCGTCCGCAAGCCCGGCTGGGTGCGGATCCAGGTGAAGGCGTTCGGCGTCAACGAGTCCGAGGTCACCACTCGCAAGGGCGAGTCGGACGCGGAGGTCACCTACCCGCGGGTGCCCGGCATCGAGGGCGTCGGCGTGGTCGACGACGCAGACCAGGACAGCGGGCTGCGGCCGGGCCAGCAGGTGGCCACGATGATGGGCAACATGGGCCGCTCGTACGACGGCGCGTACGCCCAGTACGTCACCGTCCCCGCGGAGCAGGTCATCGCATTCGAGACCGGCCTGCCGTGGGACGTGGTCGGCGCGCTGCCGGAGATGTTCCAGACCGCGTATGGATCCCTGACCCGCGGCCTGGACCTCAAGCCCGGGCAGACGCTGCTGATCCGCGGCGGCACCTCCACGGTCGGTCTGAGCGCGGCCACGATCGCGAAGGACCTCGGAGCGACCGTGCTGTCCACCACCCGCAGCCAGGACAGGGCGGGGGAACTGCGGGCCGCGGGCGTCGACCATCCCCTCGTCGACAACGGCACCCTCGCCGACCAGGTGCGCGAGCTGCTACCGGACGGCGTCGACGCCGCACTGGAACTGGTGGGCTGCTCGGTCCTCGCCGACACCCTGCGCACCGTGCGCCGGCACGGCACCGTCTGCTTCACCGGAGCCCTGGCGGGCCAGTGGACCATCCCCGACTTCACCCCGTTCATGATCCCGGGCGGGGTACGGCTGACGTCCTACGACGGTCAGGCCGCCGACCTCCCGGCCGACGTCTTCGCCCACCAGCTCCAGGCCATCGCGGAGGGACGCCTCAAGGTCCCGGCCGGGAAGATCTACCACGGACTGGAACAGGTCCAAGACGCCCAGGCCGACCTCGAATCCGGCACCACGCCAGGCAAGCACGTCGTCGTCCTGGACGACTGAGAACCGATCGCGGGACGCCACCAGGCCTCGTACCCATCGACTCGATCGGCTCGCACCCGCGCATCGTGCGCAGTGAATACGTAGCCCGGCGGTCAGCGCCGCAGCTCCCCGTCGTTTCCGAAGGAGAGAACAGTGACGGACCGGACACCAGCAGACCTTTTCGGTGCCCTGACCACCCGGCCCCCCTTGGACCCGGAGCTCGCGCCCGTCGAGGAGGCGCGGGGCGCCATCTTTGGGGCCCTGACCGACGAGACCCTGCGAGAGATCCGACGGCAGATCGCCGCGGGTTCCCCCGGGTTGGATTCGCAGGCTCTGACGGCGGGCGGCAGAGTACGGGCGCAGGAGCGCCAGGTACCCGGGCCGGAAGGCGCGCCGGACATCACTGTGCTGGTTCTCAGCCCCGTCGAGGACCGAGGCCCCAAGGGAGGGATCCTCAGCCTCCACGGCGGCGGGATGATCATGGGGTGCCGCCGGGACCACGTGGGTCATCTCCTGCCCCATGTGATCGATGGGAGTGCGGTCGTCGTGTCGGTGGAGTACCGGCTGGCGCCGGATCACCCCGATCCCGCGCCGGTCGAGGACTGTTACGCGGGGCTGGTGTGGATGGCGAAGAACGCGGACGAGCTCGGTATCGATCCCCAGCGGCTCCTGATCGCCGGAGTCAGTGGCGGAGGCGGCCTCGCGGCGGGGACCGCGCTGCTCGCCCGCGATCGCGCCTTTCCCGAGCTCAGCCACCAGGTTCTGATCTGCCCCATGCTCGACGACCGCTTCGAGACGCACAGCAGTCGCATGGTGGACCGCGACGGCGTGTGGGACCGCTACAGCAGCTTGTACGCGTGGACCTCGGTGCTGGGCGAGCGGCGCGGCGGCCCGCGGGTGTCGCAGTACGCCGCGCCGGCCCGCGCCGAGGACCTCAGCCGGCTGCCGCGCACGTACATCGACACCGGCTCGGCGGAGGGGTTCCGCGACGAGATCCTGATCTACGCCGGCCGCCTGTCCCAGGCGGGCGTGAGCGTCGATTTGCACATGTGGGGCGGGGGCTTCCACGGGTCCGACATGGCGGTGGGGCATGCGGCTGTGTCGTGTGCCTCCAACGCGACCCGTGAGGAGTTCATCCGGCGGGCTCTTGACAGGTGAGCGCTGCGACAACGCGCAGGCTGCGAAGGCAGCCATTGCCTCCTGGCGGGCAAGGGGCGTTCGCCGCGTTTCCCTCAGGCATCGGTCCTCGCTTCGCGTGCCGCGAGGACGGCCGGGGTGGGGACGGTGTGGTCGCGGAAGAAGCGGCCGACGTTCGCGTTGTCGGTGACGCCGAGGTGAGCGGCCACGGCCTGGGCGTCTCACCGGGCATCTCCGAGCAGGCGCCGGGCTTCGAGGAGGCGGCGCCGTCACCGCTGTTCGATATTCACTGTTTGGTTTGATATGAGGAGATTCGTATGCAGCACAGGAAACTCGGCGCCCAGGGCCTGACCGTCTCGGCGATCGGCTACGGCGCGATGGGCCTGACCCAGGGCTACGGCCCCAGTGACGAGGAGGCGGGCGTTGCCGCCATCCGCCGCGCCCACGAGCTGGGCGTCACCTTCTTCGACACCGCCGAGGTCTACGGCTGGGGCTCGAGCAACAACGAGGTTCTGCTCGGCAAGGCGGTGAGCGACTTCCGTAACGAGGTGGTCCTGGCCACCAAGTTCGGCTTCGCGCAGACCGAGCAGGGCCTGGGCCTCAACAGCCGCCCGGACAACATCCGCACGGTCACCGACAAGAGCCTCCGTTACTTGGGTGTCGACCAGATCGACGTCCTCTACCAGCACCGTGTGGACCCGGACGTGCCCATCGAGGACGTCGCGGGCACCGTCAAGGAGCTCATCGATGCGGGCAAGGTCAAGTACTTCGGCCTGAGCGAGGCCGGCCCGCAGACCATCCGCAAGGCGCACGCCGTCCAGCCGGTCTCGGTCCTGCAGACCGAGTACTCGCTGTTCGAGCGCGACGTCGAGCAGCTCTTTCCGGTCCTGCAGGAGCTCGGCATCGGCTTCGTTCCCTATTCGCCCCTCGGCCGCGGCTTCATCACCGGTAGCGCGAAGCCCGCGGCAGCGTACGACGCCACCGACTTCCGCAAGACCAACCCGCGCTGGCAGCCCGGCAACTTCGAGAAGAACCTCGAAGCCGTGGAGCGACTCGGCCGGCTGGCCGCCGCCAAGGGCATCACGGTCTCCCAGCTCGCCCTGGCCTGGCTGCTCGCCCAGGGCGAGCACATCGTCCCGATCCCGGGCACCCGGAGCGTCGCCCGTATGGAGGAGAACGTCCACGCGGCCGACGTCACCCTCACCGAGGCCGATCTCGCCGCGATCCACGAGATCCTCCCGACCGGGGGATTCGGCGCCCGCTACGCCGAAGAGCACATCCCCGACTGGGTGTGACCCCAGCCCGATCGGCCCCCCTACTCGCGCGTTGCCTCCCGGGTCGCGAAAGCGGCCGGGGTCAGACCGGTGCGGTCGCGGAAGAAGCGGCCGAAATTCGCGGGATCGGTGAAGCCGAGGTGGACGGCCACGGACCGGGCGTCCCACCGGGCGTCTCCCAGCAGGCGCCGGGCTTCGAGCAGGCGCCGATCGTCGATGAGCTCACGCACCGCCTTACCGGTGGCCTGCCGGGCGGCGCGGCTGAGTGTACGGACCGAGCAGCCGAGCAACTCGGCGTAGTCCGCGGCCCGGTGCAGTTCGCGGAAGTGCAGCTCCAGGGCGTCCGCGAACCGTCCGTAGGAGTCACCACGGCCTCTTCCGGCACTCGTGTCGGTAGGGGCGACCCCGGGGGCGCCTGCGAGGCGCAGCAGCAGCGATTCGAGCAGGCTGCGGCGCAGGGCGTGGTGGACGTCGAGGGGTCGGCGCCCGAGTGCTCGGTGTTCGTCCAGGAGCTGGAGTGCCGTCTGCTGGAGCCAGGCGGTGTCGTCGGGGTGCGGGCTCAGCACGGCAGGGGCCTGGTGCGCGGTGAGCGGGGCCAGCAGGCGGGCGAGGTCGGGCCGCAGCACGTCCGGTTCGAACAGGATGAACGGGCCCCGGGCCGGGCCGGGCGGGTGCCAGCACTGCGCGTGCCCGGGACGCACCCACAGCCACTGGCCGGGGGCGACGGTCCGCGTGACGTGGTCGACGTCGTGCCGCAACTCACCCTCGGTGACGGCGATGAGGTAGTGGAAGGTGGCACGGCCCGGACGGGGCGGGTTCCACGGCCAGTCGTCGTGCTGGACGAAGAAGTCCTCGACGGTGCTCACCTCAAGGCCGTACGGGGTGCCGACCGGGGGCTGGAAGCCGTATAGGGGAACCGCGGCCGGCCCAGGCCGTCCGCTCGGGCTGGGGTGTCGCCTGCCGACCATCACGTGTCCGCAGCCTACCGCCCTCCTTGTCGGGTTCGAGGGAAGGATGGGATGTGCCGCAGCGACCACCTCTTGAGGAAGGCAATGCCACATGAACGGAACGACCTTGCACAAGACCGCCGCCGACTGCGCTGAGGGACTTCCCGGAGCAGTGCTGGAGCATCCCTTCGGCGACGACTGGGAGGTCTTCAAGGTGCGCGGCAAGGTGTTCATGCTGATGACCGAGGTCCCGGGGCGTCCCGTGGTGATACTCAAGGCAGACCCCGGCGAGGCCCACGCCCTGCGCGAGCAGTACAGCCAGATCACCCCCGGCTACCACATGAACAAGAAGCACTGGATCACCCTGCAGAGCGGGACAGGCGTCGACAAGAGGCTGGTCGAGGAACTGGTCACCGACTCCTACCGGCTCGTCGTCGCACACCTGCCCAAGGCCGAGCAGCCCGTCGACCCGTACACCTACGGCACCGGCACGCGGGCGGCCCGGTGAGCGCGGCCGGTGACCGGCTCCAGGACACTGCCCGCCAGGCGGCTCTGGCCCTCCCCGAGGTCAGCCACGGATATCCCTTCACCCCAGGGCTTGACGTGTACAAGGTCGCGGGCAAGGTATTCCTGATCGTCACCGATGACCCGGAAGACCAGATCATCACGGTCAAGTGCGAACCCGAACACGCCCGCGCGCAAGAACGCGGCTACCCCTCGATCAGCCCGGGCCGCTACCTCGACAAACGCCACTGGATCTCCCTTGGGTCGGGACCCGGCATCGCTCAGCGGCTGGTCACCGACGCGGTCGAGGATTCCTACGACCTGGTCGCCGAGCGGATGCCGCGACGCGACCGCCCGAGTGCCAGATGAGCGCCGCGAGCTTCCCCGCGAGCCGCTGAGCCCCCGCTACTTGTCGGGCAGCGTCCGCAATACGAGGACTGGGCCATGACTTCATCAAGCGATCAGCGCTGAATATGGGCGGTCCTCCTCCCTCTCCGAACCTGAGGGGCTCTGGCACCTGCAGCGGCCACACACCCTCGGGTTGAACCATTGCAAGCATCGGGATTCTGCGAACCCATTGGCTTCTGGGCGCTGGAGGTCAAGTGCGACGGGGCGAGGGTCATCTCCTACCTGGACGGCTCGGAGCTGCGGGTGCTCAGCCGACTCCACCAACAGTTGCGTCATGTTCGAATCAAAGGACTGGCAGGGATGCCGCTGTGTCCAGCTACAAGGAGAGAGCGAGGGGGAGGGCGCCGTGATTCATCGGAAGCGCTCGAAGGCGCTGTTGTAGCAGTCCTGGCACATGTTGCGGCCGCCATCGGGCACGACAGGATTCCCGCAGGAGCCCTCGCACTCGACCAATTGGGAAAAGCACGACAGCAGTTGAAGCAGAGCGGTGAGAGCTGATCCGGGGCGGCCGCTGTGAAGGCGTTGGACAGGACCTGGTGTTCTTCGAGGACACCCACCACGCGGTCGCCCACACGGTTTTACACTCGGGTCTGCTGCTGGTGCGCGGCACCGTGGAGGCCCGCGGCCCGCGCCGCACCGTCGTCGGCGCCATGGCCTGGGACCTCGAACAACTCGCCACCGTACGCCGCGACCACGGCTCCCAAGCAGCCCTGGGCGGGGGTGGGTGCAGGCGTGGCCTGGCCTAGGAAAGACACGCGGCGACGAATCGCGCGGCTGCGATGAGGCCGGGCTGCCCCCAGTCAGTGCCCGCCGACGGCGTGGTCATGGTGGCCGGACAGGCTTTCGGCCGCAGCCACGCCGGCAAGAACGTGGCCGTCGTGATCGGGGACACCTTCTTCCAGGTCCTGGACGGCGACATCGAGCTGTCCGCCCATGTCCGCACGAGCGACAGGCTCATCAAGCAGTTCAGGCCCAACTCCCGTACGCGCCAATGACGGTACGGCTGTCCAACATCTTCTGGCGAGGCATCTCCTGGGACCTGGCTGTTCCGAATCTCGCGGGACCTCGCAGAGCCGGTGCACTACCAGTCGGCGGACGGAGCTCGGGCCCGTCAATGCGTGCGATCGCCCGATCCAGTCCGAACCGGACCACGTCGTGGACTTCCTGGGTCCGCCGCACAGGTTTGCGCCAAGCCGTTGACGTGTGCAGGGCGCCGTCCTAGAGTCCCCTCAGTCGGACTTCTATATGAACATAGTTCATCTACATGAACATAATGGACGGCGGTCCGCCGGACCTACGTCCCTCCACCACCAGATCCAGGTGCCCCGTTACCGCCCTACGCACGGGAGCTGACGGTCGCCCAACTACGACACCGGAGTTGTCCATGTCTGAGGCCCTGATCTCCTTCCGCGCCCGGCCGCGCCTTGCCCTGCTGACCATCACGGGAATGGCCGCCCTGCTGCTGAGTCCCACGCCGGACGCCCGTGCCGAACCGCAGTCCGCCCAGGCCCTCGCGCCGGTCACGGCGCTGTCCGGCCGGTCCTTAGCCGCCACCCCCGTGGACGTCGTGGTGACCGCCGCCGGCTCCGGAAAGGTCGGTCCCGATTTCGCCGGCTTCAGCTACGAGAAGGACCGCATCGGCGCCGGTCTGTT
>NZ_BBPM01000081.1 GCF_000787775.1 Streptacidiphilus carbonis
CGGGAGACAGCCCCATAGTGGACTGCTGCACCCAGGTCTCTCTTCCAACGCGCACCCCTCGGTGGGACCTTGTCGCTCCGCAGGAACCACAATCCTGCCTGCTGCCGTCCCGTCTGCCGTCGTCCCACACCTTGGTGGAGCGGGCTTGCCTTGGACGACGGCAGACGGGACGGCAGTTCCCTCGATCAGCCATCAATGACCGTTGCCCGCCGGCTGGACCGTGGCCATCCAGGAGTCGGAGCGCCCCCGCCGGAGGCATCGTTTCCCTAGCCTGACTGCTGGCCGGTGCGGCTCTCTGCTGCGTGCCCTTGGGCCTATCCAGCGGGCGCGCAGCCGCCCAGCCGCGCCAGCGCGGGGCGAAGACAGGAGCGCGGGCGCGAGCGGGGCGAGCGGCGCGCCCGCGGGAGCGTCAGCGACCGCGGGTGCCTTGAATCAAGTAGCGAAACTCATCACCATCTGGCCTGGCCAACGGAGTTGCCCCACACGCTTTCGAGTGGCGGGGACCTTGATCCAGGGGCGTTCAAGCGGGTACTTGTGGCAGCTCAGAGGCGTCTGATGGACACCCACAACCTGAGCTGGACGCGGGTGAATGAGACCACAATTGAGACCGTTCGATGGTCAGTGCTGGCCTGCTCGACCGTACTGGCTGGGCCCTTTCGGCAGGCTGGATGGGCACGGCCGCGATCACGTGTGTCGTCCTGGTCTGCGACCAGAAGCGGCAGATCCCTGCTCCGCTTGCGGGCGGCGGTCCAGCCAGGCGCCAATGGCGAGCCGCACGGTGATTGCAACGAGGCTTGACCCGACGACAACCGGCCACGGACGGTGGGCGGCGATGCTGATCACGTCGATGACGAGCAGGATCGAGGTGATTCGGGCCGCTCGGCGGATGGTTCGCTGACGTTGCGCGGGTGTCATGGAGGACAACGTAGCTGTTCATAGGTTGTGGTGGACCCACGGGGGATCATGGGCGACGAAACCGTGATCGCCAGATTGGTGCGAACCTACCCAAGCCAAGAGAATCCTGACGTTGGTCCGGCTTGGACGGCGGGGTTGTCCCCGCTGTCCCCTAAGAACTGCGCAGGTCAACACACATACGGGGACAGGGGGACAGCGGGGACACACTTTCGTCCCCGCACCGGTGCTTCCTATCCCTCTGCCCTGTCTCGCCGGTAGCCACCCTGACCCCGAGTCCGTAGTGCATGTGGGCAACTACGGTGCCCTCAGAGAGGGCCCACCTCTCGGTCTTGTCCATGCAGTCCATGTTCCCTGAACGCCTGACACTGCCGCAGCTAAGCTGTTGGTGACCTGCGTCGATCGGCACGACGACCCCTAAGTGCCGGTCCGTTGTGGAGGGGGCCAGCCGGGTTCGAGCCGGGCCAGGTGGGGCAAAGCGGGATGGATCAACAGGACTCAGGATCTAGCCTCGTCCCCGCCAAGGCGTGGTGAGCTACCGCTCCCGCAGGTGTTGCAACCCTGACAGTTCCAAGCACGCCGGGCATGCGAAACCGTCGTCGTAGAACTGGACAGTGATCACCATTGCGAGAGGTTTGCCGCAGAGGCTGTGAGTCGAGGCCGGACGGCACGCGTGGCGTGGGCCGCTCGGGATGACGCCACCTATCGGCGGCACGTCTCGGCCTGTGGCCGTCCAACCGCTCGGGTACGTCTCGTGCTTGTCCACAGCGGGAGGATAGTCCCCCTTCTACCACGAGCCCCGCCTGCTCCCATCCCGTCTGCCGTCGATGGGTCGCGATCATGCCCTTCCAGCGGACGCGCGTCCGGTGTGCCGCGCCGCAGGGTGCGAGGACAGAGCGAGGCGCGAGCGCGCCGGGCGCCTTGAAATCAAGTAGCGAAACTCATCACCATCTGGCCTGGCCGACGGAGTTGCCCCCACCACGCACGCCTTCGAGTGGCTGGGATCTACGATCGGAGCGATCCACGCGCTTCTTACAGCTGGCCAGACCGTGGTGGACCGCCTCTGCGGACCACGGATGGTCCGGGTGTCGAGGTGGTCGGTCCGAGCGCGAGTTCGGTGTCCGCCTGCACTTGCAGAGTGTCGGGGTGCCGGGGGCTACAGGCGTTCGTAGTCGGCCAGGACTTGTTCGCGCTGTGCTCGTCACCTATTGATGTGACGGGTGTCGATGCGCGGGACGCAGGCCTTGCCTCAGACCGGGCGAGTTATCAAAATCCGGCGGACAGTATGAATGCCATCACCAGCGCATCCAATCTAGTCTATCTCTGTTGAATTCCGGGGCGGGCCGTCTGACTCTTCTGCGGAATCAACTGGCCTATTAGAAGCATGCCTGCCGGCAGCCGAGGACAGGAATAGTGCCGCTGCTCCGCTGACGGAGACGGAGAATGCACTCGCTACCGCCCACTGATCCGCCGCGTCAACTAGAAATTTACGAACGACGAGAAATGCTAGTACAGTTGACGCCATGAAAGTCAACACGATGATCAGGGCCGCTGAAAACCAATGCAGCCCCGAGCTAGTTGATGCCGCACTCTCGTCCTGCTCCACTTTTGGGAGATGTGCGAGTAGGATCAACGCTTCCGCGGGGGAGTTCAATCTTCTCGATTGTGCATCGAAATATGATTGCTGATTTTGGGACAGATTGGCAATAGTAGTTACCCCATCCTGTTTTACGACGACGGTTGATCCAAGCTGAATCACCGCATTCGAAGTATCTGCAACTGCATCGAGAACGCGACGTATTTCTGCACGACTAGACGGCCCTTCCCTTCTTGCATCCTTACCCTTGGATGTGCGAGCCCGGGGCAGCGAATTCCTTGCGCGGTCAAATGCCCAAGCGGCAGCCGCAGAAGTGGCGGTGAATGCTCCGGTAATCAAGGCAATTGTGGCAGCGTTATCGTTCATCTGCCAGCCGCCAGTCCTATGCAAAAAGCACTCGTTATTGTTGCAAATGCAAACGATACTAGAGAAATCGTCGCAATGTCTCCATTTGGCGTTGGTGATTCTGGGCTAAAAATTGCATAAGCGGCAGAGTTTGCCAAGCATGAAAGCCCACAGATGGCCCCACAGACTATTCTGAAAATTTTCCCCTTTGCCGGAAAGTCTGCAGCGGCCACCTCTCCCACTGCCCCGGTGGCGATTACGGCTGAGATGACGAACAGCTCGCCATTACCAATGATGCTCTTGTACTCAACCCCGTCAAGTTTAATGAGATCCTTAAGCATGTCAATTCCAAGAGGCATCCAAGAAAAGACGACTCCAAAAAGTCCCCACATTGCCAATCTCAATAAAATTGCGGGCTTGCGTGATGCCGCTTTAGCAAGTTTCTCATCATTGATATTGTCACCCATAAGGACGACTGCGTCGCCTACGTGGCGACCGTCCTCGTGAGATTCAAGGTCGACAGTGCCTTGATCCTTAGGAATGGTGTCCTGCATGCGCGCAGGAAACGGCGTCTCATTTGCTTCAGGCAATGCCGCCCTCCTATCCGCTGCTAAACCTCCAGCGGCCGCGGTGCCCGACCACAGGGGTTTTCTCGATGCATCTTCCCGCACGCCGCTGCCGAACGCAGCCGCTTTGAGGAACCTGCGGCTCGATCCTCCGAGGAAGATCGCTCACTTGGCCTGACGGCCACTCACAGCAGAGCGCTCGCGGGGAGGTAATTTGGCTTGTTGATGCCAGCTGGCTGCGTGCGGGGTCTCCAGAATTGCTCCCTCAGGATGCCTAGGGGCTGCATGACCTCCAGGGGTCTGCATGCTCGGGACACCAGCGAAAGTAACTCTGATCGAGGTTCCTGGTAGTGGATGCGCGTCCACGCCGCGGGTCCCATCCGCTCCAGGTGCGCGTGTTGCAGCGGTTGCACAGCGGTGCACGTACGAACCCGTGAGCATGGCAGTGATCCCACACGCTGGCCCGTACGCTCATGCAGCTAGCGCACATGAACTGGGTGGCCGCCGGCCAGCCCCGTCGGCCAGCGCGCTCGACTCGATACTTCGTTCTCGTCAGCTCGCCGTTGTAGATGACGGCATCCTGGTCGCTGCCCCTCGGGCCGTATACGACACCAGTGCGGATGAACTCACTGCGGTCGGCTACGACTGCGTCTCCAACAACCTCGAACCAGTTTTCTGCTGACTGGCCATGATGCGCCCCCAGGCACGAACAGTCGCAGTCGGCCCCTAGCGCCTCCAAGCACGCCGTGGTGCATCGGGACAGCTTCGACATATCACGCCAAACCACCACGTATCCGTACCGGTCGATCGCCGCTGCGATCAAGCGCACCAGGCAGTTCCGCGGGAGGTGCCACCGGCCGTCTTCGAGCCGAGGGGACCGAATGGACACAGTCTCGTGCAGCCACCCGCGAATCCCAGTCTGAGGTGGAAACTTGGCAATGACCTGACCATTGAGGGGCAGCCACACCTCCGGTACGGGACCTACCCCTGGTTGGACGACCACGCTGGCCGCGACTATTCGAACGGGTAAGCCGTCTGCCATCCCTCCACGATGCCAGTTGGAACGGCAGCCGAGAAGGACGCCTGTGTACGTCACCCTCCAGCGGCCATCGTTAACTGGGCGGCAGGTGCCGGGGTGGTGGCGGCACTGAGAGCAGAGGCCGTGCATCTTAGATGCCCAGCGTGGCTGTCGGCGGCACGGAGGGGTGTATTCCAGATACACTCGAACCTATGTTCGATACCTTTCCGGCTCCTGATCGCACGCTGCACCAGCCAGTGCCACCGACCTGGCCCCTTCTGCTCACGTGGGCCGAACCACCAGGCGCCGGTGACCTCTGCTCGACCCGTCGCCGCGACGTGCTGGTGGCGATGCGAGACGGCACTTGGGAGGAAGCGGTGGTCTGGGCCTGGAGCTGGCCCCAGGGCGGACGCCCGATCTGGAAATGCCAGGTCGAGGCCGGCGGGCACGTTGCCTGGTACACCTACGACGACCGACTGATCCGACCGCTCGACACCGGCAACCCCTCATGACCGGAGGCCACCGGCTGTTCGGGGACAAGGGGACACAGGGGGCACATGTCCCTGTCCCCGCTGTCCCCAAGAACCATGCAGGTCAACAGGTATACAGGGACAGGGGGACAGGGGGGACACGCCCGTGTCCCCCCTGTCCCCACACGTGAACGCGCAGCCTGCAGGCTAGCCAAGATCAGCAATGGGCGAGACTGAGTTCGGTCGCACAGCAGGTAGAGCATTGAACTCCTACCGCTACGCTTGTCCCCGTCGGGAGAGGCCAAGCGCAAGGCGATATAGGTCCGGTACGCGATATCTTCTTACATCGTCTTGAGTTCCTTCATGGATTGCCAATAGGCCAACCTCCATCGCCAAGTCAATTCGGCTTAGCGCAGAGACATCTGTGATTTCCTCAGTGTCGATTGGCGTGCGGCGCAATGTCCGCAGGGCTTCCACAAGGCTATCAAGTTCAGGGAACTCCTCCTGCAGCGCCTGCAATGCCCATTCGCTGATCTTGTCCAAGCTAGGCACAAGTGCCCTCGGACGCATAATGCTCCGGTCGTAACTGCTGCGCGCTTCTTCCCGCTTCTCCCACTGAACGGATTCATTAAAGAGCTGAGATAGCGACCTCGGGCCGTGATCGCCCTGACTGTCTGCAAGGCGATTCCAAACCCAATTGCGGGTAAAGGCGGTTTTCCCACCTTTCATTCGCTCGCCGACGAGAATATTCCAGGCTCGCCGTACTTCCTCATCCCCCCATTCGTCAACGTTGGGCGCCATACGTACTTCCGTCAACATTTGGCGATAGGCCTCGCTCCTAGCCGCCTGCTTCAAAACTGTCTTGAAGTAGTCATTTTGATCGCGCCACATTAGCTGCACAGACCGCCCATAGAGGTGGCTCTTATTCTCGAATCGCAGATCCTGCCAAATATCGAATCGCAGCATGACCTTGAAAGGCAGAGATGGGATGTTTCCTTCCATCTCCATCACGAATGTCATCAAGCCGGAAACAGCTCGCGTCCGCCGCCTTCTGCTCTCCGCATCATTGCCAAAGCCCGTGTCGAGCCCGTCAAACAGGAGCAAGTGCTTGCGCTTAGCGCTCTCGTTTAGGTCGCGAAGCCAGCGAGCTGCCAAGATAGCTGCCATCGGCTGCCTAATCATATGTAGGATCAGGTCGAGGGTTGACAGTTCATCATATACGGACTCCAGCATCTCGATCGAAATGCCAAATCGCTCCGGAGGCGCGGCGCGCTGCTCCTCGGGAAGTGCAAAATAGGCCGCAAGGGCGCTATAGCAAGGCCAGAAAATCGCCCAAACTGGCCTTTCTCCGAACGACTCCTCAACGCTCGCCAATGCAGCATTGCCGAGACTCCATTTGAGCTGCCCTCTGAAGGCTTGGGGAGAGAAAACTGGTACTGGATTTTCACCTTCCGCGTGCTTCTCCATTAGCCAGCGGAACACTGCTGTTTTCCCGGTTCCCTTCCTGCCAACCACAAGTGGGAACTTTGCATCCATTGCCTGTTGCGCCACGCGCGTGTGGACAAAGTCGGACAGTAGGCTTTCTTGATTTTCTGCAGTTCCCGTTGAGAAATCAAGCTGCTCCAGAACTGCTCTCTTATTCAGTCGACCGGACTGCGTCAGCATTGAAGCCTGAGGCAGTAGCAGCTCCATCCAATCAGCGACAGGCTGATATGCGCCCTGGCCTTCTGAATGAGCGGGCACCTTGTCGCGAAACGCGGTTTCAGGTGAATATCCGATTGTATGGGTGATCTCGTCTGCCCGAAGCACATCGTAGCCTTCAGCCCGACGGCTCTGCGCAGTACTAATCCACTCATCGACCCAGCCAACAGCTCGGTTCCGCACAGACTCTGCCGAGGGGCCAGGAGGGACGGGAGACACAAGAAACCTAGGTTCGGGCGTCAGCGGCAAGCCGGCTGTGGACCGTCTCGATTTGGCCGACAAGAGGGACTTCACCAGAAGTTCGGTACCCCTCTGCGCCTGAGGATGCGGGTAGAAGCAGATTACTGCCAAATCGGAAACGTCGAACAGCAATGGTGCGGCTACCGGGGAGATGCCAGTCCGAGAGTCCAGAAGGATCAACTCAGGGGAAAGCGAGGAGGATTTCGCCAGATCAAGAAGTTGATGCAGAGGATTCTGGGCTTCACGATACCAAATCTCAGGGTCAAGCAATCGCAGTCGCTCCGCGTAATCGCTGCCAAGTCGACCCGCTGGCATGCAATAAAGCTCCTGCCCCTCGCTTACGCGCTGAACGTGGTCCCGGATTTCAACATCTTCACCTCGCTCAAGCGAGAGCAGAAGCGGCAAAACGCCTTGGTCTTCACCCGGTTCCGGGGACCCCAAGACAGACGATAGACCAGGGGCCTCTAGATCCATGTCGACGCAGAGGATTCTCCGACCGCGCTCCGCCAGAATTCTTGCAGCTGAGGCAAGCGCCGTGGTCCTCCCAACGCCACCTTTCAATGAGTAGAAGGTAATGATGGCGGGCAGAGAGATATCTTGATCGAGATCCGTCGCGAAGGTCAACCTATCTCTAGCGTCTGGGCTAGAAAGAACCTCTGGCCATAGGGGTAGCTGGTCAACGCTTTCATTGAATGGCTGCCCGTACCACCCTTCCTCGCCCGGAGAGATCAGCTCCGCGCTAGAAATCTGATCCGCGATCCCATCGAGAAGAAGCTCCCGGCGCATTGCTTCGGGCAGATAGTCGAGTTCTTCATGCACAACTCGGACTACATAACTCCCAAATCCGTCCGGAGCAACATAGATTCGTGCATCGGGAATTCCGGCAGCCTCAAGGTTTTCAACGATCTTACGGCGAATTCCCTCCGACTGTTCATTACCGCCGTTCATCGTCGCCCTCCTCTATTCCCGGGTCGTGCATGTCGGATTCTAGTTGTTACCATTGCCGCAAGATCGCGAGCGCCTTCAAGAAGGTCTTCCGGTGAGCAATCATTGGGGAGCTCAGCGCTATATCTAAGACTAGTGGTCCACGTGTCCAGAAAGGCGCGCTTATGGCCAGCCAGGTCTTGGCTACGCAGTCCAGCTGCATTCCAAAGACCTCGCAAATTATGCCCCTCGGACCCAGATTTCGGATAACTTCGCCACTCTTTTGCAGTAAGGTCTTCAGCTTACACTCGATGACATAACCAACTAGATATACCGCGCCGCACAAGTGCCCGTGGTCCTGCAGTAGCTTCGCCTCCCGTTGTCGAGCGCGTGCCGCATCTTCCAGTTCCAGCAAGTCAATGCCCCCTAGCGTGATCTAGGCAGTCTAGCCGTCCTAGCTTGTGCTCAGGGTGAGATTCATACTCACCGCTTCGGGTGTCGGCTTGATCGAATCTCCGCCTGGCTAGCATGTGACTCCCGACGAAACGACCTACCATCATGCTTTGTCGCAAGGACCAAAGATGAGGGTTGCCACGTCGTAGGGGCCCGGATTCCGAGGTCCGGTCATCACTCGCGAAGCGACCCCTTACTGCGACGATCTGAACCCTTGCGCTGAGTAGTGGCAAGTCGGACGGAGCAGGACCCGGACACTTCGTCCGGGTCCTGCTCGGTTCTATCCACAAACCTGGGTGGACCACGGTCGAGAGCGCAACTTCACCGTCCTGGCCACCTGAGTCCTCGGTACCGTGTGATACGCCCCTACGAAGCTGGAGGCAAGACTAATGCGCGGCTTGAGCGACCACATGAGCATTGGCGAGCGGATCGCGTTCTACCGCAAGCGTCGCGGCTACACACAGGAAGTGCTGGCCGGCCTGGTAGGTCGGAGCACGGACTGGCTGGCCAAGGCGGAGTCTGGGCGTCGTCAGCCGCCAAGGATCGACATGCTCGCGGAACTCGCGCGCACTCTGCGGGTGCCCCTCGGTGACCTCGTAGGCCAACCCGTTCTCCTGGAGGACGAGAAGGAGCAGGACGACGTCCCCGCCGTTCGGGATGCCCTTATGAGCCCGCGTAGGCTCTCGCGGCTGCTCTTCGGGCCCAACATCGAAGCGCAACTCCCCACCCCGGCCCCGGTGGCGACGATGGTGGAGCAGCGCTGGGGCGACTACCAGTCCGGACGGCTTGGCACGGTCATCGCCGCACTGCCTGGGCTGCTCCAGACTGCTCAGGAACTGGAAGACCGGGCAGCCCGGTCGGGTGACGCTGAACGCCAGGACTGCTGGGCTGTCTCCGCCCGCACACACCACCTCGCGGCGACGACGCTGGCAAAGATCGGAGAGTCGGACATCTCATGGCTCGCTGCCGAGCGAGCCATGAGGGCGGCTGACGAATCTGGTGACCCGCTCGTGCTCGCGTCCGCGGCCCGGTCTGGTACCCACGCCCTGCTGGCCAACGGCCGATACGACGACGCCATGGAGTTGGGTGACATGACCGCGGCCTGGCTCTCCGTCCGGGTCGAGGAATCGAATCCCGCTGCGTTGAGCCTGCTGGGCATGGTGCACCTACGGGCTGCCATTGCAGCAGCGCGGCGTCAGGATCGGGGTACGGCGACAAGCCTGCTGGATCGTGCCGAAGCTCTCGCCGACGACCTGGGGTCGGACGAGAACTACTGGCAGACCAGCTTCGGACCGACGAATGTGATCCTCCACCGGCTCTCTGCTGAGCTGGATCTCGACAACGTGTCGTACGTGGTGGCGCACGGAGAAGTGAACGTGGACCACATGGCACCGGAGCGCGGGGTATCTCACCGGATCGACCATGCGCGGGCACTGTCCCTTGTCGGCCGTGGTGACGACGCGTTCACGGAGTTGGCGAGGGCGGAACGGACTGCACCGCAGTTGGTGCGGAACAATCCCCGGGTACGGGAAACGCTGCGTGACCTGATCAAGCATGCTCCAGTGACGGGAGGTGCCCGGTCGTCGGAGCTGTTCATCATGGCCCAACGATGCAAGGCGGTGCAGTGAGTACGCAGACACGCGGAGTGCTCGGAGTGGTCGGTTCGGCAGCCGGGGGATTGGAGAGCCTCCGCACTGGACTGGTGGAGCCAGCGCTTGCTCTCGGCTGGCAGGTGGCGGTGACCCTGACCCCGACCGCAGGACGCTGGCTGCGGGAAAACGGTGAGTTCCAACGGCTGGAGACTGTCACCGGGCTGTCTGTGCGTGATGAACCACGGCTTCCGACGGAGGCACGGCCGCATCCGCCGGCCGACTGCTACATCCTTGCACCAGCGAGTGCGAATACCGTCGCCAAGCTGGCTCTTGGGATTTCCGACAATCAAGCCCTGACGCAGATCGGCGAAGCGCTCGGCACTCTCGGAGTCCCGGTTGTGGTCTTTCCTCGCGTCAACGCTGCTCATGCTCGCCACCCTGCTTGGAACGGGCACCTCTCGGCCTTGCGTGAAGCGAAGGTTCGACTGGTCTACGGGGCGGACGTCTGGCCTCTCTATGAACCCCGAGAAGCTGCACCCGGGCGGGACCTTCCGTGGGCTGAGGTGCTAGCAGCAATCGCGGACGACACAGCTTCATGACTATTCGTCAACTGCCCTGACCTGCAACGACGAAGGACCCGGACAGATTGTCCGGGTCCTTCGTCGTTGGTACTTCGATGCTGGTAGGCATGACGGAGACCATTGACCACTGCGGCGCCAAGGACGGCCTTACTCCAGTCGAATACGCACTGGTCCTGGCCAGCCTCCGGCAGCTGCGTGGTGAAGCTGAGCAGTTGGTTCAGCGTGCCGACCGGCTCACTGGGGAGGGTTCGCCCCTCCGTCATCAGCCAGTTGCTCCAACCGCTCCAAGCGAGTGCTCAGCTCTTGGAGCGTCTGATGAATCGCGCTGAGCTCATGGGACAGTGCGGCGAAAGCCGGACTGCCACCCTCCTCCTGGCCCAGCGGGTTCGCCGGATCGCGAACGAAGGTGCCGCGTCCCTGCTGGGACACGATGACACCCTCATCGCGCAGCTGGCGATAGGCATTCTGTGCGGTCATCAGAGTCACGCCGTGCTGGTGGGCGAGGTCGCGTCCCGTGGGCAGTTGGTCGCCCGGCCTGAGCTTGCCCTGGGCAATGTCGTCACGGATCTTCGCGGCGATGTCCTTGTAGGTCGGGCGCGGCGTTTCTGGGCTCAACTCCATGTGCAGAGCGTAGCCCTTCTAGGTCATTTGCAGCTTCTTCGCCCAAGCGGTTGACAGTGCCGATTGACATAGGTAACTTCCTCCATGTGAGCAGATTGACATAGGTCAATCAAGATCACTGCACGTCAGAGACGCCCCGAGGCTCCTACACCAGGGAGTGCGAAGGAAGCGGTTGCTCTTTGAGAATGCTGTCCGCCACCGGCCCCTACCAGGGTCGACCGGCAGCGGATCGGGCCCTTGGTCCCGGTCCCATACGGCCTGCGCCTCCATTGAAAAGGCGTGCACGGCACGGCCCTTGGCCGCGCTGGTGGCGGACCGTCCCCGGCATGCCGGCGGACGGCCGCCGCCCCCTCTGCTGCTTGTTTCCTACTGCTTCGCGTGATCTGGAGTGATCCGCTGTGAGGGACTACATCGGCCCGTACCGGGCCTCTACTACCGGGGACTTCCTCGAACTGGCGCTGGGCACCGTGCCCGAACTGTGGCTGGGGGAACCGGGCGAGAACGACCAGGAGCGCGCGGCGCGCATCGCCGCGGCCCGCGACATCATCGCCGACGACCCCGAGATCCTGGACCGCCTGAACGCCCTGGCCGCCGACGCGGCATCCGGCCTGCTCAATGCCCTCGCCCCACCCGCCAGCCGTTCGCGCAGCGCGGCAGGGCGGAGGGCGGCGTGATGACCGTCCGCTACTACACGCCCGTCATGGGCCGTTCCGCGTCGCCGTCAACGCCGTTCGGCGGCACGGCGTTGACCTTGGAAGTCCCGCCAGAGACCAACCTGGCCGGTGCGCTGTGCCGTCTGGTGAACCCGGACGTGTTCTTCCCCGACTCCGGCGACACCGACGGCGAGCTGACCGCCAAGCGGATCTGTGGCGCCTGTCCGGTGCGGATGCCCTGCCTGAACCTGGCCATCACCCGCGCAGAGCCGGAAGGCATCTACGGCGGGCTGACCGCGATGGAGCGCGACGCGCTGACCGGTCGCACCAACGGCTGCGGCACCCCGGCCGGGTACAAGCGGCACCTGCGCTGGGGCGAACGTCCCTGCCGCTACTGCGTCACCGCCCACAGCGCCGCCACGGTGGCCAACCAGCGCGCCCGCCGCGCTGCTCAAGCGGCCTAACCGCGCACCTTTCCCTGTCCCTCTTGTGCGAGAGGAGGCCCGGCCATGGGCCTGTACGACCGGATCATGCGCACCACCGAGGACCCGATGAACGCCAAGAAGGTCGCCACCGCCGCATCGGCCGCCTCACATACGGCGCTGGAGCACGGTCACCCGAACCTGGCCGTCGCCGCTGCCGCGACCGGCGCCCTGTTCGCCGCCGTGGACACCGTGATGCACCAGCCTGCCGCCGCCCCCGGCACCTACGCCACCTTCGACACCGACCAGCCCACCAAGTCCCGCCTGGGGCGGCGATGACTACGCCCACCCCGACCGACCAGTGCGAGCCGCTCTGTGTGGACTTCGCCGACTGGTGGAACTTCAACGACGGCCGTCCCAAGCCGATGCGGAAGACAGAGCTGATCCGGCAGCAGTCCCGGATGGATATCGCGGTGCACGAGGCCGCGCACGCCGTGGTCGGCCTGGCCTACGGGATGAGCCTGGAGTACACCGGCGTCCTGGAGCAGGAGGACGGCGACCAGTGGAACATGACCGGTCGGACCCGCTGGGGCAACTGCTCGGTTCCGTGTCTGCGCTACGCCGTAATGGCCGCGGCCGGCCTGCGCGCTGAGGTGCGATACCTGGCCGGGCAGGGCCTTCCCCCTGCCGCGGCACTGGGGGGCACCAGCGATGACCGCCAGGTCGCGTTCGCGGACCTGGCGCACTCCAACTTCCCGCTGCGCCAGACCGGAGAGCCGGGGCACGCGATGACCTGGCCCGAGGTCGAGGACGCCGCCGACCACGCGATCGGCCTGCTGTGGCAGCAGATCAACACGGTCGCCACCGCGATGTACGCGGCCCCGGACGGGCTGCTGACCGGTGACCAGGTCGCCGCCCTGACCCTGTTCCCCAACCCGCCCGCCCTGCCCGAACCCGAGGAAGGAGAGGAGCTGTGAAGCTGCTCCCGAAGATCCTGCTGGTCGTCGGCCTGGTGGCCGTGACCGCGATGGCGTTCCGGGTCTCCTGGAACGCGCTGCGCGATGTGGCCCGCGCGATCGGCGCCGACCACACCGCCGCCGTGCTGTACCCGATCGTGGTGGACGGACTGATGGCCCTGGCCCTGGTCGCCACCCTGGTCCTGACCGGCCAGGCCCGAAGCTTCGCGCTGCGAGTGCTGGCCGCCTACGTCACCGCGTCCCTGGTCCTGAACTACGACCACGGCCTGGTGGCCGCGATCCAGTCGGGCGACCGGGTCCGCCTGGCCGACTGGGCACCGGCGAACTGGGCCCTGATGCTGCTGGCCACCTCTCTGCCGGTCGGCTCGATCTACTTCGGCTCCGACCTGGTCGCCAAAGTGCTCCACCACCAGCCGAACCAGACTGAAAGCGGATCAACAGTGCCAGACCAGTCGATACCTGACCTGCCCGCACCCGCACCGGCCGAAGCCCAGGAATCGGTCTACCTGCCCTCCGCCGACTCCACCCCGGCACCGCTCGCACCCGACTCGGACACCGAGACCGACCCCGGGCAGGCGACCGTACCCGACCCGACTGCCCCCGCACCGGAGCCGGTGCGGCGGCCCCGACCGGCCACCGGCACGGTGCCCGACGCCGCCCGCACCCGCACCCCGACCCGCACCCCCGCCGAACTGCTCGCCGAAGCCCGACGGGTGACCGCCGACTGGCCGGACGACCGCCTGTCGGGCGAGCAGATCCGCAAGGCCCTGCACACCTCTTCGGCCAAGGGCCGGTCCCTGCGCGACCAGCTCCAGCGCGAACGCGCCGACCACCGCCCCGGCCTGCACGTGGTCGGCGACCCCGACACCGGCACGCAGAACCTGCCGCAGGGCGAGGCGCCCGCCGCCACCGCCCACTGACCCGCGAAGGAGCAACCACCGTGTACAGCGACACCAACGAGCGGCTGTACAGCCAGGTCGCCGCCAGGACGGCACTGCTCGCCCTGGCCAGCAACGTCACCGGGCTCCCGGCGGCGAACGTCGATGTCAACCCTGACCACGACGGCGTCCGACTGGACATCCACATCCACAACAACCCCGACGGGTTCGAGTGGTGGCGCGAAGCCCTCGCCCTGGACCCGGCCGACGCGAGGTTTCGAACGCACTCCGACTTCTGCACGGTCCAGATCGACGGCACGGCCGGCACGGTCACCCTCTCGCTGGTCGGCTACCTGCCGCTCCCCGTCGACGTCCCGGTTCTGTCCGCCGCCTGACCCACTTCGTGATCACTGCACCGAAGGGAAGCCCGCCGTGTACACCAGCATCAACCTGCACCCCTCCGAGTTCGGCGTCATCAGCGTCCTGGCCGACAGCAACGGCCCATACCTGGCCGTGAACTGCGGCGACGTGACGATCCACATCATGCTGCCGCTCACCGACACGCCCGCTGGAGCGCTGCCGTTCGCCCGCGCCCTGCATGCCGCCACCGGCGAGTTCCTGGCCGCCGCCGAACAGCACGCCATCGCCCACCTGGACCCCGAGACCGGCCCCGACCCGATGGCCGCCTAGCTCTGCCGCCGGGGCACGTCACCGCCTGCTAGCAAACGCCGTGCCCCGGCACCCCCATCCCTCGCAACATCCCGCAGGAGCCTTGAGAGAAGGAACCCCAAGTGAACCAGCCGATAGACAACGGCGGCGACGGTGAACGCGAGCTATTCGCGCGCCTGGAGGCCGACCTCACAGGCCTCGACGGCGGGGAGGTGCTGGACCTGGCCAAGGCCCGTACCGGCCGCGGCGGCGAGACTCCGTGGCTGATCGACGCACTCGACAGCACTGGGTCGCCCGAGGGCAGTTCGGTCTACCGCACCGCGCCCGACCAGGACCAGGACGACGAAGAGGGCGAGGGCGACGGCGCTGCGGCGCCTGCGCGGCCGGCGGACCCGCCGGACCTGCCCAAGCCCGGGATCACCCTGGAGCGCCGGAACCCGATCGTCCCGGAGTGGCTGCGCAGCAAGCCCGCGTTTGTGGCCACCGCGCAGCACACCGCGTCCCGATGGGGTTACACCGCGGCGTTCCACTCGATCCGCACCCCGTACTACGGCATACGGCTGGCGGGCACGGCCCCGGTGGGTGCGGTGCGGTTCCTGAAGGCGACCGGTGACTGGGTGTGGGACCGGGACATGGCCCCGCTGCGCGCCGCCGCCGTGAAGTCGGAGGATGCGGGCGAGTACATGATGCTGACCCGGGCCCGGGACCGACATGTGCGCTGGCGCACTCTGGTCTGGCTGACCGCGACGGTGTTCGGCCTGGTCCTGGCCCTGTCCATGTACGTGCTGGCCCCCGGCTACCTGCTCGCCCTCGCTGGCGCCACCGTCCTGGCGCTGGGGTGGGCCGGTCAGCGTCCGGACAAGCCGGTGATCGGACCTGCGGTGGTGCGCACCGAGTTGGAGAAGCTGACCACCTCGATCGTGCTGCGGGCGCTGGGTTCGATCGGCAACGCCGCGATCAACAAGGCCCTGGCCAAGGGCGGGGAGGGGATCAAGTTCACGTCCGAGATCACCCGCGACGGCCCCGGTTACCGCGCTGAGCTGGACCTTCCCTACGGAGTGACTCCTGACGACGTGATGGAGTCCCGCAAGGCCCTCGCCTCGGGTCTGCGGCGCAAGCTGGGCTGCGTATGGCCCGCCCCCAACCCCGACTCGCATGAGGGCGCTTTGGTGCTGTGGGTGGGCGACCGGCCGATGAACGAGACCAAGAAGCCCGCATGGCCGCTGCTGAAGGCCGGCCAGGTCAACCTGTTCGAGCCGGTGGTGTTCGGCAACGACCAGCGCATGGCCCCCATCAGCGTCACCCTGATGTTCGCCTCCGTGGTCGTCGGCTCGATCCCGCGCATGGGCAAGACGTTCCTGATGCGGCTGCTGCTGCTGATCGGCGCCCTGGACCCCCGGGCGGAGCTGTACGCGTTCGAGTTCAAGGGCACCGGCGACTTCGGCCCCTTGGAGCCGGTCTGCCACCGCTACCGCTCCGGCGAGGAGGACGAGGACATCAAGTACGTCCGCGACTCCCTGCTGGAACTCAAGGCCGAGCTGACGCGCCGCGCCAAGGTCATCAAGACCCTGCCGCGCGCGATCTGCCCCGAGAACAAGGTCACCAACCAGCTCGCCAACGACAGGGCCCTGGGGCTGCACCCGATCATGGTCGCGCTGGACGAGTGCCAGAAGGCGTTCGAGCACCCCGAGTTCGGCGGGGAGATCGAGCTGATCTGCGAGGACATCACAAAGCGCGGCCCGGCGCTGGGCATCATCGGGATGTTCGGCACCCAGCGCCCGGACGCCAAGTCCCTGCCCACCGGCATCAGCGCCAACGCCGTCCTGCGGTTCTGCCTGAAGGTCATGGGCCAGCCCGCCAACGACATGGTGCTGGGCACCTCGATGTACAAGGCCGGCTACCGGGCCACCATGTTCTCCCGCTCCGACCGCGGCATCGCCTGGATGGTCGGCGAGGGCGACGACCCGCGCATCGTCTGCTCCGCCTTCCTGGACGCCGTGGCCTGCGACACCGTCGTGGTCCGCGCCCGCACCACCCGCGAGCAGTACGGCAACATCACCGGCCACGCCCTGGGCCTGGCTCCCAAGACCGACGCCGGACCCACCCATGACCTGCTCGCCGACATCCTGTCTGTGGTGCCGGTGGATGAGGAGAAGGTCTGGAACGAGAAGGTCGCCGTGCGCCTGGCCGACCTGCGCCCCGAGGTCTACGGCGGGTGGAAGGGCGAGACGGTGACCGCCAACCTCAAGCCCTTCGGCATCACCGTCCAGGACGTGTGGGGCACCCCGACCGGCGGCGGCAAGGGCACCACCCGCCGCGGCATCGCCCGCGCCGACATCACCACCGCGCACACGGAGCGTAAGCGAAGCGAGTCCGGGGGCTGAGCGTCACCGGTGCTAGACCTAGCAGCCGCCGCTGCTAGGTCTAGCACCCCTCCTAGCACCCCAAAACGGTCTTGATCAGGGATCTAGTACCTAGCATCCCACCTGCGAAAACCCCCGGAAAGCCCCGTTCGAGCCCCTGGGAGACCCCCGTGCTCGCTGCTATCGCCTGCCTGCTCATAGTCACGCTGTGTTACGCCGCTCTGTGTGCCGGATCGCCGTTCGGCCGCTGCCGCAAGTGCCACGGCTTCGGCTTCGCCACCACCACCGACCGCAAAGGCCGCCCCCGGCGCGGCAAGGACTGCCGCCGCTGCAAGGCCACCGGTTACCGCATCCGCATCGGACGCCACCTCTACAACCTCGCCGCTGCCCTGCACCGCGACGGCACCAACTAACCCGGGAGACCCCCGCCATGGCCGTCAACCTGTCCGCAGTCCTCCTCTTCGGCGCCGCCCTGGCCTTCCTGCTGCGCGCCAAAACCCTCAGCGCCGGGGCCGCGCTGGTTGCCCTGCTGTTCGGCTTCTACCTCGCCCGCACCGGTGTCGCACCCCTGCTGTCCAGCGCCGTCAGCTCCGTGTTCACCGCCCTGTCCCACATCCACTGACCCGCACTGACCAGCCGTCAGGAGTCCTGCTGTGAACCCCGTCCCCGACCCGAACACCCCGATCACCGTCCTGTACGACGCCGACGGCCACCCCCACTACGCCACCACCGTCCCCACCACCGCCGGACCCCTGGTCCGCTACCAGCCCGCCCCGGTTCAGCCCGTGGTCTACCAGCCCAGCCCGCTGTCCACCGCCAGCCCCGGCGCGCAGCCCGGCGGCTACAGCATCGGCCGGGACCCGGTGGCGGGGCGGCTGCTGGCCGGCGGCATCGGCCTGGGAGCGGCCGGGGTCGGCATCGGGTTCTTTCTCCAGGCCCTGGCCGCTGCCACCACCGCCCTCGCCGCCCTGGCCGCAGTCCTCGTCCTGGTCTACGTCCTGATCCACTCCGGTGGCGGCAGCAGCCGAAGCGGCGCCGTCAACATCCGCATCTCCAACCGCAACCGCTGACCCGACCGGCCTGCCCCTTCGGCCGTGCCACCCGAACCACCACCCCACCCGGGGTGGCGGGTGGTGCGGGGACCGGCAGACCCTCACCCGCCGCTCTCGCCCTCGTACCACGGCACCTGACCTGTTCCACCCCTTGATGTCCTGGGAGGACACCGTGTCCGTCGGAGAAACCACCATCACGATCGTCGGGAACCTGACCGAGGACCCCGAGATCCGCTTCACCCCCGCCGGGGTCGCCATGGCCCGCTTCACCGTCGCCTCCACCCCCCGCACCTACGACAAGACCACCAACCAGTGGACCGACGGCACCGGGATGTTCCTGCGCTGCACCGCCTGGCGCGAACTGGCTGAGCACGCCGCCGACTCCCTGACCAAGGGCACCCGCGTCGTGCTGGCCGGGCGGCTGCGCCAGCACAACTGGAAGAACGAGCAGGGCGAGAACCGCTCCATGCTCCAGGTCGAGGTCGACGAGATCGGCCCGTCCCTGCGTTGGGCCACCGCCAAGGTCACCAAAGCCCAGCGAAACGGCACTGGCAACGGCTTCGGCGGTGCCCCGCAGGACGACCCGTGGAACACCAGCACCCCTGCCAAGGCACCGGCCCCGGCCGTGGCCGGTACGGGGTTCAGCGACGAACCGCCGTTCTAGCAGCTCCTGTTGGTCCCGCGGCGGCCGGCTGCCTTGCCGGGATGACCGGCCGTCGCGGACCCCAGTCCCGACCACTCGAATCGGCTGGAGGAATCCAGATTGCCCCGCATCCTGCTGCCCGCGCAGCACCTTCCGGTGTACGCCGCCGCCCTGCCCCTGGCGGGCTGGGCCGTGCACACCGGCGTACTGACCGCGCGCCTGAACCGCGCGCGCCGCGACCCCCTGACCGGTCTGCTCACCCGCGACGGGTTCACCGCCGCCGCCACCCGCACCCTGGCGCACCGCAACGGCCTGCTGGTCTTCATCGACCTGGACCGCTTCAAGCACGTCAACGACCAGCACGGGCACCAGGCCGGGGACGCCGTGCTGACCCGGACCGCCGCCTACCTCACCGCCTGGGCCGGTCCGCGCGGGGTCGTCGGACGCTTCGGCGGAGACGAGTTCACCCTCGCCATCGTCCAGAGCCCCGAGCGCATCCCCGCCCGCTTGGACGCCCTCACCGCCGCCCTGACCGCCCCTGCCTGGCAGGGCATCGCCCTGGACTGCTCCGCCTCGGTCGGCGCCGTGCGCACCGCCGACCTGCCGCTGCCCTCGCTGCCCGCCGCCCTGCGCGCGGCCGACGCGGCGATGTACCACGCCAAGGGCTACACCGACCACCACGGCGGCTGGGTCCTGGCCGGACCCGAGCACCTGCACCCCGACGCCCCGCACCGCCACCGCCGCACCCGCGACGCCGTCGCCGAAGGAGTCTGACCATGCCCGCCGAACCCCTGAACAGCACCGGAGCACCGGACCCGTGGCAGACCATCAGCGCACTGGTGGCGTGGCTGGACGTCCACAACGGCAGCGGCCAGCAGGAGACCGCGCTGCGGCTGCTGAAGGTCACCGAGGAAGCCGGGGAGGCTGCTGCCGCCTACATCGGCGCCACCGGTCAGAACCCCCGCAAGGGCACCACCCACACCGCGGCCGACGTCGCCGACGAACTGTGCGACGTGATCGTGTCCGCCATGGTCGCGTTGCACTCCTTCACCGACCGGCCCGCGCAGCGCTTCACCGCCAAGGTGCACGCCATTGCCGACCGTGCCGCCGCCCTGCCCTGGTGCAGCTGCGACGCCATCGGCGAGGGCCCGTGCCCGCTCCACCCCGACCCCGACAACCCGGCCACCAGCACCGCCGCCGTGGTTGACCAGATCCTTGCCGCCTCCCGCGCCCGCCGCAGCGGGGGCGCGTCGTGAGCGCCCCGACCTCGGGTCACCTGTTGTGCGGGGCCGGTGGGGACTCCAAGGGCTTCGCCAACGCCGGGTTCCACGTGGCCGTGGGCGCGAACCACTGGGACCGGGCGATCGAGACCCACGCGGCGAACTTCCCCGACGCGGAGCACCTGTGCGTGGACCTGGACCACTACGACATGCGCAAACTCCCGCGCACGGACGTCCTGGTGGGGTCGCCGATCTGCTACGAGGGCAGCCCCGCCGACGGCGTCGCCCGCCCCAAGGCACCCCCCACCCCGGGTCAGTTGGACCTGCTGGAGCAGGGCCCCATCGCCCACGCCGCGTGGGAGCGCACCCGGGCGACCGCGTACGACATCCTGCGCGCGGCCGAGGTGCACGACTACCGGGCGATCGTGTGCGAGAACGTGGTGCGCTTCGCCACCGCCTGGCCGCTGTTCCCCTGGTGGCTGACCGGCTTCGAGCAGTTGGGCTACCGCCACCAGATCGTGTCCGCCAACGCCGCCCACGTCGGCGACCCCGACAACCACCCCGCCAGCCAGTGGCGGGACCGGATCTTCATCGTCTTCACCAAACTCGCCCTCACCGCTCCGGACCTGCGGCTGTCGCCACGCGCCTGGTGCCCCACCTGCCAGGTGGACGTGGACGCCGTGCAGGCGTGGCGCAACGGGCGGAAGATCGGCAAGTACCGGCAGCAGTACGACTACCGCTGCCCCAACAGCGCCTGCCGCCACCAGGTGATCGAGCCCTACGTCAGCCCGGCCGCCGCCGTCATCGACTGGACCGACCCCGGCATCCGCATCGGCGACCGCCCCACCCTAGGCATGCGCCCCCTGGCCGCCAACACGGTCAAGAAGATCCGGCTGGGGCTGGACCGCTACCGCACCCCGACCGTGGTCACCGTCAACCACGACGACCGGGGCGGCGACGGCCGCGCTTTCCCCGCCACCAGCGCACCGCTGCCCACCCGCACACTGCGGATCGGCGACGGGGTGGCGGTGCCGCCGCTGCTGGTTCCGACCGGGGGGAGCTGGAACGACACGGCCAGTCCGGTGACGGTGCCGATGCGCACCCGCACCACCCGCGAGAGCGAGGGCGTGCTGGTACCCGGGGCGTTCATCACCGAGCACCGCGGCGGCGGCTCCACCACGCGTGCGATCGCCGACCCCCTGGCCACCATCACCGCCGGCGGCAACCATCACGGCCTGGTGATCCCCTACCGCAGGGGCAAGCCGACAACCACCGCCGACCCGCTGCACACCATCGCCACCCACGAGAGCGCCGCCCTCGCGGGGGCCGGTGCGGACCTGGCGGCGCTGGAGCTGGAGGAGTGCCGGTTCCGGATGCTGTCCCCGCGCGAGCACCTGCGCGCCCAGCGCTTCACCGACGACTACATCGTCAAGGGCAACGTCGGCGAACAGACCGCCCAAGCCGGAAACGCCGTCCCGTGCAACGTCGCCCAGTGGATCGCCAGCAAACTCCTGGAGGTGCTGTGAGCATCCCCGGACCCGTCGGCGAACTCCCCCTGTGGGAAGCCGTCATGAACACCGCCGCCTACACCTGCCAGTGCACCGGCCAGTGCGGACGCTCCCACACCAAGACCGGCAAGCGCTGCGACCGCGAACACGGAGCCCTGGCCGCTGTCCACGGCGGACGCATCCTCCTGCTCGCCGCACCCGCCGATCCCGCCGCCATGACCCAGCCCGTGCACCGCCTGGTCACCCTGTCCGCGTCGGCGCTTGCGGCGTGGTGCCCGGCCTGTCACGACGGCGCCCGCAGCCGCGCCGCCAAGCAGCAACGCGCCACCACCCCGCCACCACCCGACACCGACGCCCTGTTCGCGCTCTGACGCCCGGGAAGGAGCACAAGCCGATGAGCCTGAACACCTTCCCCGCGCACACCCTGCACTGCGACGTGTGCGGCCTGGAGCTGACCGACCCCAACGACCTGCCGTGGTGGTTCGCCGACTTCGCCGACCTCCGCCTGATGGCGCTGTGGGCGGGGTGGATCGTCACCGCCGACCAGTTCGCCATCTGCCCCCTGGCCGACCACGCCCACCGCGACGCCGTGACCGCCCTGCTGCCCCCCGAGCCCGTATTCGAGGTCCCCGGACAGCTCAGCTTCGACACCGGCCCCGACACCCCCGAGACGGCCGCCTGAGGGTTCCTCGGCACCACCTCTGTGCACGGCCGGGCGGGCGAGACCCCGACTCCGCCCGCCCGGCCGTACCAACCGGAACCACCGCACGAACGGAGCACCCCATGCCCAATCCGCTCGTCACCGCCCTGCGCCTGGCCCGCACCTTCGGCCTGCCGGTGATCCCGCTGCGAGCCGGCAAACTCCCCGTCGGCAACTGCCCGGCCTGCGCCGGAAGCGCCTGCGGCGGACGCCCCCACATGAAAGCCCCCGGGCCGTGCACCTGCCCCGCCCCCTGCCACGGCTGGGCCGCCGCCACCACCGACCTCGCCGTGCTGACCAGCCCCGCATGGGCCCCGGCCTGGCGCGAGGCCGCCGCCGTGGCCTACCACCCCGCCGGAGCCGGACTGACCGTCCTGGACCTGGACTCCCTCCGAGCCGTCAACTGGGCACGAGCCGTCCTGCCGCCGACCCGCACCGTGACCACCCCGCGCGGCCAGCACTGGATCTACCAGGGCGTCACCCGCTCCGCCAACAACGTCCGCTCCGAGGTGGACATCAAATCCCATGGCGCCTACGCCCGCTGGCTCGGACCCGGCACCGGAACCCTCGCCCCACTGCCTGCACAGGTGCGCGACCTGGCCCGGGACGAAGAGACCACCCCCAGCCCCCGACAGGGCGCGGTGGCCTCTTCAACTCCAGCAGCATGGAGCCGGACCGAGGACAGCGGCTGCCGCCACACCGAGCGCTACCTGAGCACCGGACTGGAACGCGGCCTGGCCAAGATCCGCGCCTGCACCCAGTCCGGTGCCGCATCCCAGACCTACGGCGTCGCCCGCTTCCTCGCCGCCCAGCACACCCACTGCCCCGGCCCCTGCGACCTGGCCACCCTCGCCGACCAACTCACCGACGCCGCAACCGCCGTCGGCGTCCCCCGCCCCTACGCACAGCGCGCCGTCACCAACGGCCTGGCCGCCGGACTGGGACACCCCGCATGACCACCCCGCCGCACCCCGAACCCCCCGACCCCTGGCCCGAGATCCCACCACCCGAACCGGACGACGCCAGCCCCGTGGTGTCGCCCCTGCGCATCGTCGCCCCCGTCGACCCGGACAGTCCTGCGGTCGGGTTCCGGTCGCTGTGGACCGCCGACCAGCTCATGAACACCGTCTTCCCTGAACCCCGATGGGCCGTCCCCGGGATCCTGTGCGAGGGCGTGACCCTGCTCACCGGACCGCCCAAGGTCGGCAAGTCGTGGATGTCCCTGGACCTGGGACTGACCGTAGCCGCCGGCACACGCGCCTTCGGCAGCATCCCCACCAGGCCCGGACCCGTGCTCTACCTGGCGCTGGAGGACACCCCGCGCCGGCTCCAGGACCGCATGGAGAAACTGCTGACCGGACGCCGGGCCCCGGCCGCGCTGGAGCTGGAGACCAACTGTCCGCCGCTGCCTCAGGGCGGCGTCCACTGCATCGCTGCCTGGCTGACCGAGCACCCCGACGCCCGCATGGTCGTCATCGACGTCTTCGCCAAAGTCCGTGGCCAGGCCGCTCCCGGCGCTTCCGCCTATGACGCCGACTACGCCGCGGTCACCCGCGTCAAACAACTCGCCGACCACTTCGGCGTGGCCATCGTCCTGGTCCACCACGTCCGCAAGATGGGCTCCGACGATTTCCTCGCCGAAGTCTCCGGCACCAACGGCCTGGCCGGCGCCGCCGACACCACCATCGTCCTCAAACGCGCACGCGGCACCGCCGACGGCGTCCTGTACATCACCGGCCGCGACGTGGACGAAGCCGAACACGCCCTGGCCTTCGAATCCGAGACCGGGCACTGGCGGCTGCTCGCCGGACCCGTCTCGGAGCACACCGCCCCGGACACCCGCGCGACCATCCTGCGCCACGTCCGAACCCACCCCGGCGCCACACCCAAGGCCACCGCTGAGGCCACCGGCCTGGACTACGGCCTGACTAAACGCACCTGCGCCCGCATGGCCAAGGACGGCCAACTCACCGCCCGCACTGGCGGCGCCTACACCGTCCCCCCGCCACCCCCGGACAGGGGGGACACCCCCTAACTGTCCCCCCTGTCCCCCTGTCCCCCAACCGCCCTTCACCAGCGCAGACGTTGGGGGACAGCCGGGGACAGGTACCGATCCGCTGTCCCTGAGAGGGAGACAAACCCGATGGCAACGCCTTCGATCAACCGACCGTCCCTGTCGGCCGTGTCCTTCCCCGATCGCCGCGTCGCCGGTCGACGCCGGTCGGACGCACATGACCTGCTGCACAGCGGCTGGTACACCACCGAGCAGGTCGCCGACCTGATCGGGGTGGACGCCTCCACCTTGCGCCGCTGGCGGACGACGACACCGTTGCAGGGACCGCCGTTCGTCCAGCTGTCGCCCCGAGTGACGGAATACAGCGTGCCGGACGTAGAGCGCTGGCTGCGGTCCAGGCGCGTGACTCCTGAGGAGACCAGCTGATGGCGAGCCCGATACTGCCTCCCATGGGGGTGAAGCTGTCCGAGGACACTGAGATCCGTCCAGGACGCCCCAGGCCCTACCGGGCCCGGGTCCGCTGGGTGGACCCGGTCAGTGGGGAGCGCAAGACCAAGTCCGAGTCCTTCGCGGATGAGGAGAAGGCCGAGGACTGGTTCAAGGCCATGCGCCGCGCTGCCCGCGGCGGGGTGGACCCGACCACGGCCACCATGACCCTGGCGGAGTACGGGGAGTCGGTGATGTCGCTCGCCGTGCGCGGACTGGAGATCAAGACGCTCGATCCGTACATGGCGGGGTGGAAGCTGCGCGTCGTGCCCTCGCTCGGTCACATTCCCGTCCGTCTGATCACCAACGGCGCTGCGGATCGTGCGGTGCACGGTTGGATCGCAGATGAGTGCGGGAAGTCAACGATCGCCAACAGCATCGCCATCATGGTCCGGGTCATGGACCAGGCGGTGCGTGACGGGTTGGTGGACCTGAACCCCTGCCGCGTCACGGGGTGGAAGAGTGAGTTCAAACTCGCTGAGGACGAATTGGACGACCCCCGGTCCCTCGCCCTGCCGGACTGGGACGCCCTGGAGGCCCTGGCCAACGCTCTGGTGGACCGGTCGTACGACCACTTCGCCGGCTGGGGCAAGGTGGTCCGCTTCGCGGCCTGCACCGCTACCAGGATCGGGGAGGTCTCCGGTGTCCGCGTCAAGGACATCGACACCGAGACCTGGACGTGGGACCTGTGCCGCCAGACCACGCCGGGTCCCAACGGGCTCATCAACAAGGGGACGAAGGGCAAGCGCCGCCGGAAGGTCCCGATCATCGAGGACATTCGGGACATGGTGCGGGAACGGCTGGAGGTCATCGGCGACGGTAAGCCGATGGCGCGGCTGTTCACCGGGCCGCGGGGCGGCCCGATCTCGACTGCGGTCCTCCGGCACGCCACGCACTGGGATGAGGTGGTTGCCAAGCTCGGCTACGAGCAGCTGCGGCGCCATGACCTCCGCCACACCGGGCTGACGTGGATGGCGGACGCGGGCGTCCCGATCCACGTCTTGCAGCAGATCGCCGGACACGCCGAGATCACCACGACGCAGCGTTACCTACACCCCAGCCTGCGTTCCGTATCGGACGCCGGGCAGTCGCTCAGCGCCCACATTCTGGCCTCTCGGTCCCCAAATGGTCCCCACGGCCTGAAGGGGCCGATCACGGTCTGACTCACCCCCACAACGAGAAGGCCCTCTGACCTGGAGTCAAGCTCCGGGCCGGAGGGCCTTCGTACTGTGCGCTCAGCAGGATTCGAACCTGCAACCTCTTGATCCGTAGTCAAGTGCTCTATCCGTTGAGCTATGAGCGCCTTGCTTGGCTTCTGGGCGTTTTCTGTCCGCCCCGCTGCCTTGCGAGAACTACATTACACGAGGCCCGGCCCCGGGTGAAATCGAGTTACTGGGGGGCCTGACCTGGGG
>NZ_BBPM01000080.1 GCF_000787775.1 Streptacidiphilus carbonis
TTCAGTGCCCGCGTCGGGGACGCGCGCCTGTCCGGCGCCGACTTCGTCGAGTTCGATGAGAGCGGCAGGATCACCGACTTCATGGTGATGATGCGACCCATCGGCGCAGTGCAGGTCCTGGCATCGGAAGCGGCCAAGCGCATGGCGGCGGGCTGACCGCGGCAGGACGCGATCAACCGGCCGCGCGGCCGACCGCTCCGGCGGCTCGTCCCGGTCACCTGCCCCCGCTCAGCCGGCAGTCCGGCGGTGGCGCCGGTAGTGGCGGGCGGATCGGGGCGGTTGCCGCAGAGGAGGGTCGAGCCTCAGGCGGCGGCTGCAGGGGGTGCCGGGAGCCTGCGGCAGGCGACGGGGCGCCGGGGGTCCTGGTGGACGCTGGTGACCAGTATCCGGACGTCGTCGTCCTCACTGATCTCGGCGCGCACGATGCCGGTCTCGTCGCAGTAGACGAAATGGCCGCCCGGGCCCCTTGCCTGCGTGCGCCGCACGACCACGACGTCCTCGTGACCGCGAACACCCCCGGGGGCGGGCGCGACGAAGACCAGTTCGCGGGCATCCGCGTCTACGTCGTGCTGGTCCATGGGAGTCCTCCTGAGATCGCAGGCGCGCCGGGTGCCGCCCGGGCACCGGTTGTCCGCGCGGGCATGTTTCGTGTGAATACTTCCGTTACGTACCCCGTTGCGCGGCCGCGATTCACTTTTTGTTCCGCGAGGAAGCGCCGCGCAGCCGGCGACCCCCGGAACGTCCGGCCATCCACGGGTTGCGCCGGCGGGCAGGTGCTGATCGAGTGAGGCGGCGGCCTCGGCCGAGCCAGGAGCTGTGGGAGTCGATGATCCGAGGCTTCCCCAACCTGCGCGACCGCGGCTGCGAGTACCTGAACACCGCTGGACGGAGAAGGGGTCAACCTCGATGAAGGCCATTGTGGTAACCGACCAGGCTGCGGGAACGGCCGGGATGACGCTGACGGACCGGCCTGAGCCGCTCGCAGCGATCAACGACGTCATCGTTCAGATCCATGCATCGGGCTTCGTCCCGACTGAGATGGAATGGCCGTCGACCTGGACCGATCGCGCAGGCCGCGACAGGACACCGTCGATCCCCGGCCACGAGCTGGCCGGAGTGGTCACCGCCCTCGGCTACGGCACGACGGGGCTGTCCGTCGGGCAGCGGGTGTTCGGCCTCGCCGACTGGCACCGCGACGGAACCCTGGCGGAGTACGTGGCGATCGAGGCACGCAACCTCGCACCGCTTCCCGGTGACGTCGACTTCACGGTGGGCGCGTCCTTGCCGATCTCAGGTCTGACCGCGTGGCAGGGGCTGTTCCAGCACGGCCGCCTTCAGGCCGGCCAGACCGTCCTCGCCCATGGCGCGGCCGGGGCAGTCGGGACGATGGTGACCCAGCTCGCACGTGAGGCCGGCGCTTACGTCATCGGCACCGGACGCGCCGCCGACCGCGAGAAGGCGATCGACTTCGGCGCGCACGAGTTCGTCGACCTCGAGAACGACGCGCTGAAGGACGTCGGCGGCGTCGACCTGGTCTTCGACGTCATCGGTGGCGACATTCAGAAGCGGTCCGCTGCCCTGATCAGGGCCGGAGGAACACTGGTGTCCGTCGTCGGCGCGATCGAGGCGCGGCCCGATGACGGTTTGGCGGTGGACTTCGTCGTCGAGGCCGATCGTGGCGAACTCAACGAGATCGTGCGGCGGGTACGGGACGGACGGCTGCGGACGAACATCGATCACGTCGCGAGTCTCGACGATGCCGTCGACGCCCTCAATCCGACCGCGCGACGCCGCGGCAAGACGGTCATCCGCGTACGCCCGTAGGGGTGGTGGCCACGAGCCGGCTGGCTGGTCATCCCCACGGTGTAAGCGATGAAGCGGCTCGGTCGCGGCGCCGCCGGACTCACCGCGCTCGCGGCCATCCTGACCGGGCCGGCCGAACCGTTCACCGAGAGCCCGGTCCTCGAATCGATCGACGCCTACGGCTGGCTACTGCCATCAGGCCGCAGACGGCCTGGCCGGCTCCGGCGCCGGCCGCGGCACCGGAGCGCACGATGGGATTCACGCCAGCGCCATTCCCGGGACGCGCCGGCGGATGGCCTCCATCTCGGCTTCGTCCGAGACGCCCTGCCAGTCGTACCGGGGGGTGTACGGGGCCTCCAGGGCACGCACGTCGTCGTCGGTGAGCTGGATGTCGAGCGAGGCCACGGCCTCGTCGATCTGCCGGGCCGAACCGGCGCCGACCAGCGGCGCGGTGACGACCGGCTGGCGTCGCAGCCAGGCGAGCGCGACCTGTGCGCGACTGACGCCGTGGGCCTGCGCGACCTGCCCGACGGCGTCGATGATCGCGTGGTTGGATGCCTCCTCCCCGGGCGAGTAGAGCAGGTCCGCGTAGGCGCCGTCCGTCTGGGAGCGTACCGTCGAGCGGGCGTCCTCCCACGCGCGGGCGAGGCGGCCGCGGGCCAACGGCGACCAGATGATCGTGCCCACGCCCTCGTCCAGGCACAGCGGGATCATCTCGCGCTCCTCCTCACGGGCAAGGAGGTTGTAGTGGTCCTGCATCGACACGAACCGCGCCCAGCCGTTCTCCTTCTGCAGGTGCAGCGCCTTCGCGAACTCCCATGCGTGCATGGACGAGGCGCCCAGATAGCGGACCTTGCCGGCCCTCACGAGGTCGCTGAGCGCCTGAAGGGTCTCCTCCCACGGCGTGGAGCGGTCGTTGCGGTGGATCTGGTAGAGGTCGATGTAGTCGGTGCCGAGGCGGCGCAGGGAGTGGTCGACCTCGGTCATGACCGCCTTGCGCGACAGGCCGCGGCCGTTGGGACCCAGCCGCATCGGATGGCGCAGCTTCGTGGCGATCACTACGGCGTCGCGGTCGGCGAATTCCTTGAGCGCGCGGCCGAGGATCTCCTCGCTGGAACCGTTGGAGTACATGTTCGCGGTGTCGAAGAAGTTGATCCCCGCCTCCAGCGCGTGCCGGATGAGCGGCCGCGCGTCCTGCTCGCCCTTCGACCAGACGGGGTGCCCGCGGTCGGGTTCGCCGTAGGTCATCGCGCCGATGGCGATCGGGGACACGTCGAGACCGGTCGCGCCGAGCTTGATGTATTGCATGACGCTCCTTAAAGTATGTGGAGAGCTCTCCATATAACGTAGTGGAGAACTCTCCACTTAGCAAGGTGAGGTTCCGTGGTCCGCTCAGACGCCCGAGAGAACAGGGCGCGCATCCTCGCCGCCGCACGCGAAGCGCTCACGGCGGACGGCACCACCTCGATGAACCAGATCTCCCAGCGCGCGGGAGTCGGCGCGGGCACGCTGTACCGCAACTTCCCCACCCGCGAGTCGCTGGTCCTGGCCGTCTACCAGGACGAGGTGGCCCGTATCGTCGCCACCGTGCCCGACCTGCTGGCCCGGATGCCCCCGCTGGAAGCGCTCCGCGAATGGACGATCGACCTCGTCCAGGCCATGCGCAGAAAGCACGGCCTCGGCGACGCCCTGGGCCCGGGCGCGCACCAGACCGTCAACGAGCAGAGCTACGGACCGGTCATCGCCGCGATCACACAACTCCTCGACGCCGGCAGGCGGAACGGAAGCATCCGCCCGGACGCCGACCCGGGGGACTTCCTCCAACTCACCGGCGCACTCTGGCGCACCGCGTCCGGCCCGGAGGACAGGGCACCCCACATGCTCGCGCTCATCCTCGACGGGCTGCGTGTGCAACGGTGAACGAGCCGCACGCGGCAGGGCCCGGCGCGCTCAGCGGTTTCCCGGCCGGGATCCGTGCCTTGTCGCTACGCTGGTCAGAGCGCACGGTTCGGTCACGGTCGAGGGCACGGCGGGTCGCCGCGCCCCGAAGGGGGACCCATGTCGGACGGCACAGCTGGGCCGCCGCGCCCGCAACCGGAACGTATCGCTACGGGGCGGGATCTCGCCCGGGAACTCTCGCTGGCCCGTGAGGCGGCCGGACTGACGGTGCGCCAGTTGGCGGACAAGGCTTCGGTCCCGCGTGCGACTGTCCAGGGCTATCTCAGTGGGGACCACCTTCCGCAGCCGGGTTACCTCGGCCCCTTCCAGCGGATCCTTGCGGCCTGCGGCGAAGGCGGCGTTCCGGAACGGACGGCGCAGTGGGTCGAGGCACTGGCCCGCGCCCGTCGCGCACCCGGACGGCGGCCCGCGTCCAGTCCCGCCCCGTACCGGGGCCTGGCCGCCTTCGGCGAGCTCGACGCGGAGTGGTTCCACGGACGGACGGATCTCACCGCACTCGCTGTGGAGCGATTACAGCAGCGCCTGGCTCACGGGGGCGGCCCCCTGCTGGTGGTCGGACCCTCGGGGGCCGGAAAGTCCTCCCTGCTTCGGGCCGGTGTCGTACCCGCGCTGAAGCGTGCCGGACGCCTCACAGCGGTCCTCGCGCCCGGACCCAGCCCGTTCCGTGCCTATGAGGCCGCGCAAGCGGTGCTTGAAGCACAGGCCGCGGAGGCCGCGGAGGCCGCCCGGGACGCCGGCGCGCGGGACCGGTCGAGGGTGCTTGTCGTCGACCAGTTCGAGGAGGTCTTCGCACGCGAGGTCGACGACGAGGAGCGGCAGCGGTTCATCAACGCGGTCTGCACCCCGCAGCCCGGTCTGGCCGTGGCGCTCGGAATGCGAGCCGACTTCTACCCGCAGGCACTACGTCACCCTCTGCTGGCCGAGGCGATCCAACGGGACCAGGTGGTGGTCGGCCCGATGTCGACCGAGGAGCTGGCAGAGGCCGTCACCGGGCCTGCCCGGCTGGCCGGCATCGACGTCGACCCGGCCCTGGTCACGCTCGTACTGCGCGAGCTGGTGCCGCGGACCAGCGGCGTCGCTTCCGCCGCGGCGCACGATCCGGGTGCGCTGCCATTGCTCTCGCACGCGTTGCGGGCGGCATGGGAGCGGCACCGCGGCGGCCGCCTGACGGTGGCCGACTATGTGGCGGGCGGCGGCATCGCCGGCTCGATCGCCCAGAGCGCGGACACGATCTATGCCGAGCTGTCGGACTCGCAGCGAGAGACCGCGCGGCGGCTCTTCCGGCGGCTGGTGCGCACCGAGGACGACACCGCAGACACCCGTCGCCGCGTCCCGCTGACCGAGATCATGGACGCCGGTGTCGAGGCAGACGCTCGATCCGTCGAGGCCGTCCTGGACCGGTTCACGGCTGCGCGCCTGCTGACCATGGGTACCGGCACCGTCGAGATCACCCACGAGGCGCTGCTGACAGCATGGCCGCAGCTCCTCGACTGGCTCGACGCCGACCGGGCCTGGCTACGCCTGCACCGCCGCCTGGGCGCGGCCGCCGAGGAGTGGAGCACCTCCGACCGGGATTCGGACCTGCTCTTCCGCGGGGGCCTGCTGCAGATGATCCGCGAGTGGGTCGAGGCCCGCGGCTACGGCAGAGAACTGAACGGCACCGAAAGGGAATTCCTCGCCGCAGCGGTGCAGTTCCAGCTGGAGGAGGAGCGCCGCTCCCGCCGCCGGGTTCAGCAGCGCTACCGACTGCTCGCGCTGCTGGCCGTGTTCGCCGTCCTCGCCGCCAGCGTCGGCGCGTTCGCGCGTGAGCAGCAGCTGCAGAATCGGCGCGAGCAGGACGCCGCGCTGTCGCGTGCGGTGGCCCACGAGGCCGACAGTCTGCGCGACCACGACGTGGCGCTGTCCATGCAGCTGGCGCTGGCTGCCTACCGGATCTCCCCGACGTCGGAAGCGTTGTCCAGTCTTCTGGACTCCACCGGCACCACACCCGACACGCAGCTGCGGCCGAGCTCGGGCGGCGCTGAGTCGGTGGCGGTCGTCGGAGCGGTCCTGGCAGTCGGGACCAGCGGCGGCGCCGTCCAACTCTGGCGGGCGGCGAACAGCCGCATCACCGCCATCGGACCGCTGCTTGACGTTTCTTCGGGTGTCCCGGCGGGCGGCGTCGTGGGGGTCGCCTTCGGCCACGGGGGACGTTTGTTGGCGGCCGTCGGACCGGATGACGGTGTGCACCTGTGGAACACGGCTGACCCCGCGCACCCGCAGGCCCTGCCCACCTTGCGAGGTTTACGGGCCAAGGCTGTCACCGTCGCGGTGAGCGCCGACGGCCGCAAGGTGGCGGCCGCGGCGGCGGACGGCTCGATCCGGCTGTGGGATCTCGACTCCACGGACCTTGCAGGCCAGGCACTGCCCGCCACGGGCGAGCGCACCGGCGCCGGGCAGGCAGCCGAGAGCCTCGCCTTCACCCCGGACAGTCGCACCCTGGCTGCGGGAGAGGATCCCGGCGTGCGGCTGTGGGATGTCGCGGTCCCCGGCCGTCCCCTCGCGCTGGCGGTCCTGAACACCCCCAGCAGCATCGTCTTCTCGGTCGCGCTCAGCCCTGACGGGCGGACACTGGCTGCGGGCACGGGCGCGGGGCACGAGATATACCTCTGGAACATCGCCGACCCCGTACACCCGAGGTCTAACGGCGCCCCGCTGACCGGGCCGACCACCTGGGTCAACACCGTCGCATTCAGCCCTGATGGCCGGACGCTGGCGGCGGGTTCGTCCGACGGGCGGCTGTGGCTGTTCGACCTGGAGACCCGGCAGGCCCTCGCGGAGCTGCCGCACCCGCAGCCGGTCACCTCGGTGCAGTTCCTGCCGGACGGGACTCCTCTCACCGTGACCGTCGACAACGGCACCATCCACTGGTGGCACACGCCGGGCCCACTGATCACCGGTGCCAGGGACGCAGTCTTCGCCGTCACCTTCGACGCCGACGGACACCGGCTCGGCGTTGCCGCCGGCGCCTCCGACGACACCCTCACGGTGTGGAACCCCCGCGACATCCACGTTCCGGTCCGGCTCGGCCCCCCGTTGGTCGGCGACCCGGGGCAGGGCAGGTTCTCCGGCTCCGGCGCGCTCTCTCCCGACGGAAGGGTCTTCGCCGTCGGTGACCTGGACGGCACCGTGCAGCTCTGGGACATCGCCGACCCGGAACACCCGGCCCGGCTCGGAGCTCCGATCAAGGCGGCCACGCAACTGGTGGAGTCAGTCGCCTTCAGCCAGGACGGCAGGCTGCTGACCGTCTCCTCCGACGACGGCACCGTGCACCTCCTGGATGTCGCCGAGCCGCGGGACCCGGTGATCGCGGCCACGATCACCGTCCCCGGGCAGGGCGAGATCCTCCAGGCGTCGGTCGGTCCCGGCAGCCACCTGCTGGCGGTCGCCAGCAGCGATGGCCACGCCTACCTCTACGATCTTGCTGATCCGCACCGACCCACGCTGGAAACCACGCTGGGCGCCTTCTCGGCCCCCGTCTACTCGGTCGCCTTCGACTCGGGCGGCGGCTTACTGGCTGTCGGCAGTGCGGACGGGACCGTCCAGCTGTGGAACCTCTCCCGTCCCGGACATCCCGTCAGCTACCAGCAGGAGCTCAGCGGCCAGATCGGCTACATCTACTCGCTGGCCTTCGCCCCCGACCGCGACCTGCTGGCCGTGAGCGACAACGAGGACGGCAGCGTCTGGCTCTGGGACCTCACCTCGCCCCGAAGTCCTCGACACGTCGCGACCCTGGACGGCCCAGCGGGCGGGATCTTCTCAGTGGCCTTCAGCCCCGGCGGCCGCAGTCTCGCGGCCGGGGGCATCAACCACACGGTCCAACTGTGGGACACAGACCCCGCTTCAGCCGCGAGGTGGATCTGCATCCTCGGCAGCCGGCCGCTGACCCGAGCGCAGTGGACACAGTACGTCCCGGGCCGCAGCTACCAGCCGCCCTGCGGCTGAGTGCGGTCACCGCCCCGACGGCCGGACATCGGTTCGCTGCCACCGCCCGGGTGACAGCAACCCTGTCAGCAATGCCCGACCGACGTCTGGTTCGATACCTGGTTGGCGATCATATAGCCCTGCCCGTACAAGGAGTTGACCTTGAACCAGCGGTTGGTGCCGTCCCACCACTGGCTGTCGGTCCAGCAGATCATGCTGACCGAGGTGAGCCGGGGCATCTCGAAGTAGATGCCCCCGGTGTTCGGGGATACGGACAAGCTGCAGCTGGAAGTGTTGCAGTAGGAGGGGCCGTACGCGGACGCCGTCGGCGCGGACGCCACCACCGCAACCCCCGCGAAGGCACCGGCAGCCAGGACCGCCGCGATCGTACGCACTGGCCCTCTGCCCGGGTTGCGCCTCGGCTCAGTACCGCCGTGCCTGGTATCCCTGATGTGTCCGACCATGTTCATGGTGTTGCACCTTCCTCGGGTCCGGTGTGGTACGGACGACCGGGGGCGCCCGGAGCCGTGCGGCCCCTCCCCCTCCCCCGGTCGTCCGTCGGATCCCACCAGAACAGTCCGCTCGGCATCCGCGGAAGGCCGCAACCAATGCCTGGACAGAGCCGGACAATGCTCGGACAGCCTCGGACACGTCGCCATCAGAGGCGGACAGGTCATCGGTGGCACTTCTGCTGCTGGGGCCCCGCCCCGCACAACCTACGGCTGCACCAACCATGGCCACTGCCACCGCGACCCGTGCTGCGGCACCGGCCGGACGCCCGGAACACCGCACGACCAACTCCGCACCGAACTGCTCCACGCTCGCGCCCCGACACGCTGCGCTGAACCGAACCAGCCCGGCCCCTCGGAGATCCGTGCCCGTGCATCACGGCGGCCTGAAGGCGGTGGTCGGACCTGGGGTGCGACGACCCCGGGCATCTGACGCCTGGACGACATCGACTCGTGCTCCGGGAGGGATCGCCTTCCCCACTAGGGGGTTCGCGCGTCGTGCTCTTCACGGTTTGCGAGCACCTGATCCATGTTGGACTGCGCCCAGCTTCTCAACCCGCCCGTCAGGTGGTGGAGTGAGAGGCCGAGGTCGGTCAGCGCGTAGGTGACGGTGACCGGGACCGTGGGCGTCACGGTGCGGATCAGCAAGCCGTCGCGTTCGAGGGCCCGAAGGGTCTGGGTCAACATCTTCTGACTGACGCCGGCCAGCAGCCGGGCGAGTTCGGAGTAGCGCATCGCCTTCGGAGCGGGTGATGCACCGGGCCGGTCGGGCGTATCACCACTCAGCGCGCACAGGATCAGGACGACCCACTTGTCCGAGATCCGGTCGAGTAGCTGGCGGCTGGGGCACATCGCGAGGAACGCGTTGTAGTCCGCCCTGACCTGCGCTGACTTGTCGGCCTTCGTTGTCACCGGTCTCGCCGCCACTCTCTGGGTTGGTTACGCACTCCAAGGTGCCTACTTCCCAAAAGGGAGTAGCTCTCCAATCATTGTGCAAGCGGTCAGGAGATACCACCCCAGGCACGAAGAAGCGAAAGGCACTGCGATGAACACGCCCTCCACTCCTCTTCCCGGCGGCACCTGGATGCTGGGCGGCTCGACCGTCCCCCGGTTCGGCTACGGTGCCATGCAGCTCGCCGGCCCAGGGGTCATGGGACCGCCCGCCGACCACGACGGCGCACTGGCCGTCCTACGCGAGGCCGTCACCCTCGGGATCACCCATATCGACACCAGTGGCGCCTACGGACCGCGCATCACGAACGAGCTGATCCGCGAAGCGCTGCACCCCTACCGGGAGACCCTGGTCATCGCCACCAAGGTGGGCGCAACCCGCGACGCACACGGCGGTTGGCCCACCGCCCGGCGTCCCGAAGACCTGCGCAAGCAGGTTTACGAGAATCTCGAATCCCTCGGCGTCGAGACCCTCGACCTTGTCAACATGCGCATGGGCGACGCTCAAGGTCCCCAGTCCGGCTCGATCACCGAAGCATTCGAGACGCTCGTCGGCCTCCAGCGGGAAGGCCTGATCCGCCACCTCGGCGTCAGCAACGTCACTGCGGAGCAGGTCGCCGAAGCACGCGCTATCGCCCCGATCGTATGCGTGCAGAACATGTACAACCTCGCCCACCGCCACGACGACGACCTCATCGACCGACTCGCCACCGACGGGATCGCCTACGTGCCGTTCTTTCCTCTGGGAGGCTTCGCGCCGCTGCAGTCCGAAGCCCTCTCCCGGGTCGCTGGCCGGATGGAGGCGTCGCCGATGTCGGTGGCGCTGGCTTGGCTGATGCAGCGCTCGCCAAACATCCTGCTCATTCCCGGCACCTCGTCCACCGCCCACCTGCACGAGAACATCGCAGGCGCCGGGCTTTCCCTGTCTGACAAGGACGTGGCCGAGCTGGACGACATCGGCCACTGAGCCCTTCTCGAATCGGCCCGTTGCGTCGGGTGCCGGCAAGATCGCCAACTGCCCCTGAATGCACACTTTTACGGCCCGGCCGGTGCCGGCTCCGCACGAACGCGGCACCGGCCGGCGGACCGGCGGACCGGCGGCGACCGGACAACGGCGGCGCCGGCCGGTCCCCAGCGGGCCTGCGCAGAGGAACGGCCGGGAGCACTGCAACGGCATGCAGCCGTGCGGGCGAGCCGGAGCAGCTTGCCTCCTGGACGCGGCGGCTCTGCGCGCGGCCCGGCCACCGGACCCGCATGCCTACTGGCGGCTCGGGAGCATGGCGAGTGCTTGGGACCGCTGGGCGACGAGCTCGTCGTAGGTCCCGTCACGCTCGGCCCACCGGTGCATGAGCACAGCCTTCACGAGGATCTGGTGCGGAGTGGGCTCGGCCCGCAGCAGGTCCATGACCTCCGTGGCGAAGTCGTCCAGCGCGAGCGCGTTGGGGTTGCGCTGCGCCTGCTCCGGCGTCGTGGCCACAGCAGGGGGCACGAGTTCGGCGACCTCGACGCCGGTACCGTCCAGTTGGGCGCGCAGCGCCTCGGAGTAGGCGTGCACGGCAGCCTTCGAGGCGGCATAGGTCGGCATGACCGGGAAGGGCAGGAACCCGATGCCCGAGCTGACCGTGACGACGGTGCCGGCGCCGCGCGCGATCAGGTGGGGGGTGAACGCGTCGATGACGCGGACGGTGCCGAGGAGATTGACGTCGATCGTCTGCTCCGCTGCGCTGAAGTGCCCGGGATCGCGCAGGTCTTCGAGGATCATGACTCCGGACATCGTGACGACCGTGTCGAGGTCCGGATGGCTGAGCAGGACCGTGTCGCGAGCGCGGTCGACGCTCGCCTGGTCGGTCACGTCGACGGGAACCGTGCCGAACCCCTCCGCGCTGATCCGGTCGAGCAGGTCGGTGCGCCGGCCGCCGACGATGACGGTGCTGCCGGCCGCGGCGAAACGCCGGGCAAGCTCCAGGCCGATTCCCGAGGTGCCTCCGGCGATGAAGACGGTGCGGTTGGTGATGTCCATCGATGTGCTCCTGCTTCAGGCGCCGGCGGCGACAAGCCTGCCCGCGCGGTCGATGAGAGTTCCGGTCACCGCTCCGGGCTTTCCCGCGGCGACGCCTTCAGTGTCGATCCGCGCCCCGGGCGCAGGTAGGACCCCCGTCTACCGGGGTCTTGCCCGACCGGGGTCCTACCAGGGCCCCCCATCACCGCACGGTCCCGAACTACGATGCTTGACATGAGCGACGACGACCACGCCAACCGGCTCGGCGGCTACCTGCGCGCCCGTCGGGCGCTGGTCACCCCGGACCAGGCCGGGCTCCCGGCGGGGGCGAACCGCCGCGTCCCCGGGCTACGCCGGGAAGAGGTCGCCATGCTCGCGGGCATCAGCGCCGACTACTACCTGCGACTCGAACGCGGCCGCGACAAGAACCCGTCACTCCAGGTCATCCAGTCCCTCGCGCGAGTGCTGCACCTCGACGAGCTCGAACAGGAGTACCTCCTCGGTCTCGCCGCCTCACGCCCGCGGCCACCACGCCGCCGCAAACCCGAACGCGTGCCCGCACGGCTGCACCACCTCCTCGCGAGCGTGCAGGTCCCCGCGTTCGTGGAAGGCAAAGCCTTCGACGTGCTCGCCTCCAACCCCCTCGCCGTCGCACTCTCCCCACGCCTCCAGCCCGGACACAACCGCCTCAAGTCGCTGCTCCTCGATCCCGAGGAACAGGCGTTCCAGCAGGACTGGATGCGCTCCGCCGAAGCGTTCGTCGCCGCCTTCAGAAAGTCCATCGGCGATGACATCGACGACCCCCGCTTCGTGGAGCTGGTCGGCGAGCTGTCCCTGTCCAGCGAGCGGTTCCGAAGCCTCTGGGCACGCCACGACATCCGCGGCCTCGACGGCGGAACCGCCGACGTGACCCACCCCGTCGTCGGCGAACTGCACCTGCACCGGGACAAACTCCCCGTCGACGGCCTGCTCCTGGTCCTCTACTACGCCGACCAGGACAGTGAGAGCCACGAGAAGCTACGCCTCCTCGCCTCCCTGGCCGAGACGGGAACCGCCCGGGTGGAAACGGGTGGATCGGATATCCGCACCTGAGACTTGCGACCGGCGTTCGTCGCCACCGACCTCGCACAGGGCGTCGCCGAGACGGGCACGGGATCGCCCCTGATGGTGTCCCTTGGACGGGGTGACCACCCCTGGTCACGGAGCGGCCATCTCGCAAGTCCCTGGGTGGAACGGCCAGTCCACCAGGAAGGTATGCGATGGCCTTGTCCCGGTCCGGCCCACTCCGGCTGGCGGTGCCGTAGTATGTCGTCCAACCGACGACTCAGCTCTGGTCAGCGAAAGGGTGACAGCCATGGACGCTCAGGAGACCTCCGGCGCCGGGCCGGCCTCGTTCCTGGCCGCCGCTGCCGCGCTGGGCATGATGGACGCCGCCGCCCGCACCGCCCGCCACGCTCCCGCGGACACCGCCGCCCAGCGCGACCCCCAGCAGGCCCTGGCCGCGCTGCTGATGCTGCGCCACCTGCGCGAGCAGCTCGCCGGTTGGGAGACCGGGCTGATCGAAACCGCCCGAGGCGCCGGTGCCACCTGGGCCGACCTGGCCGAACCGCTCGGCGTACAGAGCCGGCAGGCGGCCGAGCGCCGCTACCTGCGCCTGCGCCCCGACAACGCCGCCGGCACCACCGCGGGCAGCACCGGCGAGCAGCGTGTCCAAGCGGCTCGCGACCAACGGGCCGCCGACCGCGCCGTCATCGCCTGGGCCCGTGACAACGCCGCCGACCTGCGCCGCCTGGCCGGACAGGTCAGCTCCCTGGACGACCTTGCCGGCAGTGCCGCCCCCGCCGTGCAGCACCTGCTGAACGCCTTGGGCGACGACGACGCAGCCCAGCTCCTGGCCCCGCTTGCCGAGGCCCGTCCCCACCTCGGTGCAGACCACCCGGAGATCGCCGACCGGCTCGACGCCTTCACCGCCCACGCCGATCAACTGCGCGCCGACAGCGACCAGGCACGCCGTATCCCGGACGATCCACCACCCCGCCGGCGATGACCCCCGACGGCGCAGGAAGCACCTTGCCCGCCCAGCCCCCCTTCCGTCGCTCGTACGAACCCGAAGGAGAACGACCCGTGCCCAGCCAGGCCGAAACGCTGGAGTTCCAGGCGGAGACCCGCCAGCTGCTGCAACTGGTGATCCACTCGATCTACTCGAACAAGGACATCTTCCTGCGCGAGCTGATCTCCAACGCCTCCGACGCCCTCGACAAGCTTCGCCTGGAATCGCTCACCGACACCGACCGCGCCGTCGACGTCTCCGACCTCCACATCGAACTGGAAGTCGACCGGGACGCCCGCACCCTGACCGTGCGCGACAACGGCATCGGCATGACCCGCGACGATGTCGTCGAGCTGATCGGCACCATTGCCAAGTCGGGCACCGCCGGCCTGCTCGCCAAGATCAAGGAGGCCAAGGACGCCGACGCGGCGCAGAGCCTGATCGGGCAGTTCGGCGTGGGCTTCTACTCGTCGTTCATGGTCGCCGACAAGGTCACTCTCCGCAGCCGCCGGGCCGGCACCGACCAGGGCACGCTCTGGGAGTCCGACGGCGAGGGCACCTACACCATCGCCGAGGCCGAAGGCCTGCCCGTCGGCACGGCCGTCACCCTCCACCTCAAGGCCGAGGACAGCGAGGACGGGCTGGGCGACTACCTGGCCGACCGGAAGATCCGTCAGATCGTGAAGCAGTACTCGGACTTCATCCGCTGGCCGATCCGCCTCGCCAAGGAGGCCGACACCGACGGCGAGGGCGAGAGCGACGGCGCGGCCGAGTCGGAGACGCTGAACTCGATGAAGGCGCTGTGGGCCCGCCCTCGCAGCGAGGTGACCGAGGCCGAGTACAGCGAGTTCTACCAGCAGATCAGCCACGACTGGCAGGCCCCCGCCGAGACCATCCACATGCGGGCCGAGGGCACCTTCGAGTACGAGGCGCTGCTGTTCATCCCGGCCCAGGCCCCGTTCGACCTGTTCTCCCGCGACACCCGGAGCGGTGTGCAGCTGTACGTCAAGCGCGTGTTCATCATGGACGACTGCGACGCGCTGATGCCGAACTACCTCCGCTTCGTCAAGGGCGTCGTCGACGCCCACGACCTGTCGCTGAACATCTCCCGCGAGATCCTGCAGCACGACCGCCAGATCAGCGCCGTTCGCCGACGCCTCGTCAAGAAGGTGCTGTCAGCGATCAAGACCATGCAGACCGGCAACGCCGACGCCTACACCAAGCTCTGGGAGCAGTTCGGCCGGGCCCTCAAGGAAGGCCTCATCGAGGACCGCGACAACACCGAGGCGCTGCTGGCACTGGTCTCGGCGGCCTCCACCCACGACGCGGCCGGGACGACCACGCTGCACGATTACGTGGCACGCATGAAGGACGGCCAGGACGCCATCTACTACCTGACCGGCGAGAACCGGGCGATGGTCGAGAACTCCCCGCACATGGAGGCCTTCCGCGCCAAGGGCTACGAGGTCCTCATCCTCACCGATCCCGTGGACGAGGTCTGGGTCGAGCAGGTCCCCGCGTTCGACGGCCACCGGTTCCAGTCCATCGCCAAGGGCCAGGTCGACCTCGACCCGGCCGACGAGGAGGACGAGCAGGCCCGGACCGACAAGGCGCAGCGCGAAGAGGACTACGCGGCTCTGCTGCTCTGGCTGCAGACCACGCTGGCCGACCATGTGAAGCAGGTCCGTCTCTCCACTCGGCTGACCACCTCTGCGGCTTGCCTGGTCGGTGACGCCCACGACCTCACGCCCACCCTGGAGAAGATGTACCGGGCGATGGGCCAGGAGCTCCCCGCAGTCAAGCGCATCCTCGAACTCAACCCCACCCACCCCCTCATCACCGCGCTGCGCCGGGCCCACGACGCGAACACCGACGACCCGGCTCTCGCGCAGACCGCCGAACTGGTCTACGGCAGCGCTCTGCTCGCCGAGGGCGGCGACCTGCCCGACCCCGCCCGCTTCACCCGCCTGCTCACCGAGCGCCTCACCCACACCCTGTAACCCCATGGGGCCGGCCGGCCGCAGTCCGCCGTCGGCCGGCCCCGTCCTCGACCCTCAGCAGATTGCTGACAGGCCGTCACTCCTGGGACAGCGAAGGTGTGGCCGAGAAATTGCCGCGGCCCGACAGCTCGGGGCTGATAGTAGGGGGCATGAAAGACGAGACCATCACCCCCCTGGACCGGATGCTCGCGGAACGCGCCTGTGAGCGGATCATCGTGGACTTCATCCACCGCCTCGACCTCGGTGATCCCGGCGCCGTGGCCGAGCTGTTCACGCCCGACGGTGTCTGGGACTGGCCGTTCGGTGATCGACGCATCGTGGGACGCGAGGCCTTGCGGACGTACTTCGCATCCCGTCCGGCAGACAGGCTCTCGCGTCGTCTGATGACGAATCTCCTGGTCACGGTGGAGTCCGCGACGACCGCTCGGGCCGTCTCGTATCTGACCACGTATCGGGTCGACGGCTACACGGGCGGGATGATCGAGCCCCGCCCCCCCGGTGAACGTCGGCCACTACGAGGACACCTTCCGCAACGTCGACGGCAGCTGGCTCCTCGCCGGCCGGACCGTCTTCCTCCCCTTCGGCGCCGAGACGCAGCGGGTGGGGTGATGCCGGTCCCGCCCTGCCTGTGCCGCGTCCGGGGATGGCGCCGTCGTCGCCGACCGTGGCAGGGTGACGGCGGCCGTCCTGCAGTTGGGACGGGCGCAGGTCAAGGGACGCGGGCGCCCGTCCTCCGCTGCAGGAGCACGGGCACCAGTGCCAGGACGGCGAGGATCTGTCCGGCCAGGGCCCAGATCTTGTCGGTGGACCAGATCGGCTCGTACATGTTGGGCAGCGGCCCCAGGGTACCGACGTCGACGTACCGGTAGAGCAGGATCGCGGCGATACCGACCAGCGCGGTCAGCCAGGCGAACAGGTCTCCCGGTCGTCTGCGCCAGATCAGGACCAGGACCACGCCCAGGGCGGCTGCGGCCGCTTCCGCCCGGAACAGGGTTCCCTGGCTGACGGTCGCGGTGACAGCGTCGTACTGGCCGGCCAGCCGGGCGTGCACGGCGGCGTCGACGGCCAGTCCCGCCGCGGCCGCGATCCGCAGGATGAGGCGCACCAGGGCCATGGTCGCTACTTCACGATCAGGGTGCCGTGCATGAACGGGTGGATCGTGCAGGTGTAGGGATAGCTGCCCGGCGCGGTGGGGGCGGTGAAGCTTCCGCTGTTCCCAGGGCTGATCGTGCCGGTGTCGAAGGCCTTGCCTGCGCTCGCGGTCAGGGTGTGGGCCGTGGAGTCGTTGTTGAGCACGGTGACCGTCTGCCCCGGTGCCACGGTCAGGGAGTCCGGGTTGAACTTGAAGCTGCTGATGGTGATCTTGGTCCCGCCGGCCGGCACCGAGGACGCGGCGCTCGTCACCGACGAGCCCGCGGGGGATGGGGAACTCGCGTTGGACGGGGAACTGCTGGAGCAGCCCGTCAGCACCGCGCCGACAACGGCCAGGGCAAGCAGGGCAACCACGCGCTGCCGGTGGACGAGAGTCAAGGCGAGCCTCCAGGTCGAACGGGACCAGCAGGGGGTCTGCTGAAGTTGGCACAGCCATGGCGGCTCTGCCCGATCGGTAGACCGCCGGGGAGGCAGCCGATTGACTCATATCCGGTTTCTACGGGAAGTACTGCGGACCAGCCCACATGCCGGACCGAATCAGCGGCGCAGTCCACCCGATCGGACCAGCCTGCTGCACACCGCCGCGTGGCGGTGGAACCGTCGATCGCCCACCCTCGTCCTTCCCGGGCAGGAGGAGGAGTGATCAAGGAACAGAAGCCGGACCTGCGCAGAGGGTGGGGCTGTCTGGTGCCAGTCGCCGGGGTAGTGCTCGGTCTGCTCGCCGAAGCCACGGCCAGCGACATCATCAGCAGTACCTGGTCCTACTGCACGAACATGCCGTGGCCGGAGGCGTACGACTTCACCGACAGCCCCCGCTTCTACCTCCTCTTCAACCTCCCGCTCATCGCGGCGTACTGCTGCGCCTTCCCCCTTGGCTTCCTCCTGGCCACCCGCCTCCTCCCCCCATCGCGCCGTCGCCCCGTCCGGGTGCTGACCGCAAGCCTGGCCGGGCTGCTGATGCTCTCAGCCGTCCTCGCCGGCGACCTGGTGTACAACGTCGCCCCACCGGACGGGAAATACCTGAGCGCCCGCTGCCCACACGGCCGACCACCCTGGTGGCCGAAACCCATACCGCTCCGCGACTCGCCGTTCGCAGACTTCGAACACCAGGGCTGACCGGACGGTCCAGCATGGGAGACCCACTCGGCACCCACACTGATGAGCCCGCCAACCCGTCGCCAGCGGCCACATCGAGATCTCTGCCGCACCACATGGTGGACGGCAATCCGAACGCCGAGCAGCAGCCGCAGCTCGGCATTCGCTTTGGGTCATGCCGGCCGGACCAGTCCGGCGTTGTAGGCGGCGATGACGAGTTGGGCGCGGTCACGGGCGCCGAGCTTCATCAGCAGGCGGCCGATGTGGGTCTTCGCCGTGGACAGGCTCAGGTGCAGGTGGGCCGCGATCTCGTCGTTCGACATGCCGAGTCCGATCAGGGTCAGGACTTCGCGTTCCCGATCGGTGGTGCACTCCAGGGCGGCGATCGGCTGTTGGGCGGGCTCGGGACGCCGGGTGAACTCCTCGATCAGACGCCGCGTGACGCTGGGGGCCAGGAGCGCCTCGCCGCCGGCCACGACCCGGATCGCGGCCAGCAGATCGGCGGGCGGGGTGTCCTTGAGCAGAAAGCCGCTGGCGCCGGCGCGTAGTGCTGAGAAGACGTATTCGTCGACCTCGAAAGTGGTCAGGATGAGCACGCGGACGGCTGATGTCGACGGCGCGGCGGTGATCGTGCGGGTCGCCGCGATGCCGTCCATGTCCGGCATCCGAATGTCCATCAGGACGACGTCGGGCTGCTCCCGTTCGGCGAGTTCGACGGCTTCGGTGCCGGTTGACGCCTCGCCGACCGAGGCCAGGTCCGGCGCGGAGTCCACCAGGAGACGGAAGCTGCCACGCACCAGTGCCTGGTCGTCTGCGACCAGCACTCTGATTGTCATGACTCGGTTTCCATCAGTGGGAAGCGTGCCGATATCTGGAATCCGCGGCCGGGAAGTGGCGCGGCGCGGAACTCTCCGCCGTACATGCCGACCCGCTCGCGCATGCCCACGATGCCGTGCCCGAGACCTGACGTCTGGCCGGCCTTCGCCGTTCCACCGTCCGTCACCTCGACAGCCAGCACGTCCTCCTGATGGCTGACGGTTACCCGGCACCTGTCTGTTCCCGCGTGCTTGACCACGTTGGTGATCGCCTCCTGGATCACCCGGAATGCTGCCAGGTCGATTCCCGCGGGGAGCACAGTCCGCTCGCCGCGGATCTCCAGGTCCACCAGGAGGCCCGCTTCGGCGCTGCGCGCGACCAGGCTGTCCAGGTCTGCCAATCCCGGTGCTGGAAGCAGTTCGTCCTGCCGCCCGGTCCCTTCTTCGGTTCCGTCGGCCCGGAGCATGGCCAGGAGGGCCCGCATCTCGCGCAGTGCGCCGCGACTGGTCGTCTCGATGGAGGCCAGTGCGCGCGCCGCTTCCTCCGGGTGCGTCTTCACCACGTAGTTGGCGACGCCGGCCTGCACCGCGATCAGGCTGACGGTGTGGGCCACGACATCGTGCAGTTCCCGTGCGATCTGCAGCCGTTCTTCGCTGCTGACGCGGCGAGCCTCTGCCAGCTGCTCACGCACCTCCCGCTCCGCCCGTTCCCGTGCGTTCGCCGCATATGAGCGCCGCTGCTGCACCGCATATCCGGCCAGCCACGCGGCCACGATGTACAGCCCGTTCTCCGCCGCGAGGCGGGCTGCGTCGCCGGCGCCGCCAGGGCCAGGGCCACTGGCCTGGATGCCCAGACCTACCGCCACCGCCGCCAGGGTTCCGCCGAGCAACCACAGCGACTCACGGCGTGGAACCCGGAGCGGGATCAGGCAGATGACGTAACCCACCGCAAGCGGAAGATAGGCGACCTTGTCGAGCGCGGTCGCGGCGGCCACGCTGACTACGACGACCGTGAGAACGGTACGCGGCCAGAACCGCCGAAGCGCCGCGGGAAGCACCGCCAGCGCCAGAACGATGACGCCCAGCCATGTCGGGCAGCGCAGGAACACCACTTTGTTCGGGAGCGCCATCAGCACGGCGGCACAGCAGTCGACGGCGACCCAGTGCCCCGGCCGCAGCCGCTCGAGCAGCGGAAGGCGGTGTTGGTCCACGCCATGACGGTAACGGCGCGGTCCTCGGCGCGCGTCGTACCCAGGGCCGACGCGGCCCCTCGTACTTGAGGCCAGAAGATCTCGCGGAGGTCCGTCCCGCGGTCCGACGATTCCCTGCGGCGTGAACGGCACCTTTGGCGGTGGGAGCACCGAAGCACCCGACGCACCGAGGAGGAAGCTTGACCGCCGCCATCGAAAGCCAAGGCCTGGGCAAGCGCTACCGCAAGCGCTGGGCACTGACCGACTGCACGCTGAGCATCCCGGCCGGGCACGTCGTCGGGCTCGTCGGCCCGAACGGGGCCGGAAAGACCACGTTGCTCCATCTGTTCACCGGCCTCCTGACCCCCACCGCCGGAACGGTCGAAGTGGTCGGCGGCAGGCCCGCGGCCGGGCCCGGCCAACTGGCCAAGGTCGGGTTCGTCGCGCAGGACACCCCCACCTACCCGGGACTGTCCGTCGCCGACCACTTGCGTCTGGGCGCGCACCTCAATCCACGCTGGGACAGACCCTACGTCGAGGAGCGGATCAGGAGACTGGGACTGGAACCGGCCCGCAAGGCCGGCAGGCTGTCCGGTGGACAGCGCGCGCAGCTGGCTCTGACCATGGCCATCGGCAAGCGCCCCGATCTGCTGATCCTGGACGAACCGGTCGCCAGCCTCGATCCAGTGGCCCGCCGGGAGTTCCTGGAGGAACTGGCCGACGCGGTCGCCGAGCACCACATGACCGTCGTGCTCTCGTCCCACCTGGTCTCCGACCTCGACGCGTTCTGCGACTACCTGATCGTGCTGACCGGCGCACGCGTCCAGGCGGCGGGCGCCGTCGACGACCTGCTCGCCGCCCACAACAGGCTGGCCGGCCCGCGGAACACCCTGGCGGGCCTCGAAGACCTCGTCCTGGCCCTCATGGGCCGCCCCTCTCACCCCGCAGAGGAGAAGCAGAAGTGATCTGGCTGACCTGGCGCCAGTTCCGCGCCCAGGCGATCGTCGCCGCGGTGATCCTGACCGCGTTCGGCATCGCGCTCGCCCTGACCGGATCGGGGCTCGCCGACCTCTACACTTCCAGCGGCCTGGCGTCGTGCCGTATACCGTCCGCCTGCTCCGCGATGACGACCACGTTCCTCGACGAGATGAAGGCAGACTCCGCCTACCCCCTGATGTACTTCATCGGATTCGGGATCCTGGTCCTGGCCCCGCCGCTGATCGGGGCCTTCTGGGGCGCGCCGACGATCACCCGCGAGGCTGAGGGCCACACCTTTCGGCTCGTCTGGCATCAGAGCGTGACGCCCACGCGGTGGGCGATGGCGAAGCTCGCGCTGCTGGGCCTGGCGAGTACGGCGTTCGCCGGCCTGATCAGCCTCATGGTCACGTGGTGGGCCGCCCCGATCGACCGCGCCGGCGGCTTCCCGATCGGCGGAGGGTCCCAGATCAGCCGGTTCTCGAAGCAGATCTTCGACGCACGCGGGATCGTCCCGCTCGGCTACGCGGCCCTCGGGTTCGTCCTCGGCATCACGCTCGGCGTGCTCATCCGGCGCACCGTGCCGGCGATGGCGGCGACCCTGGTGGTCGTCGCGGCGATTCAGTTCGTCGTGCCGAACTGGGTCCGGCCCGGCCTGGTCACGCCGGTCACGGTCACCACCCCGGTGCTGTCCGCCTCGGCCCTCAACCAGATGCAGGTGCACAGCAGCGGACAGCTGACGTTGCCCGTGGACATTCCCGGGGCGTGGATCGTCACCAACCGAACCGTCACGCCGAACGGGCACGTCTTCACCCTGCCGAACGTGCCGCAGTGCGGGGCGGGGACGTACAACCAGTGCGTCAGCTGGATCGCGGGTCAGCACCTCCGGCAGGTGGTGACCTACCAGCCCGCGACCAGGTTCTGGGAGTTCCAGGGCCTTGAGACCGCAGTCCTGCTGGCCGCCGCGGCGGCTTCGGCCGCGGCCTGCGTCCTGTGGATCCGACGGTTCCGGCTCTCGTGAAGGGGTCGGGGCGCGCGCCGACTTCTCGATGGGACACGGCCGGATGTCAGCGGGTGCTGGGCGACTCCTCCGAGGTACCACGACTCGACGCTGTGGAACCTCAGCGTCGAAGTCGAACTGCCTCCTGTCGACCGTCTCGTGAGAAGGGCGCAAGCCGATGGCCTCGCGGACGCGGTCGAGGCGCTGCAACGCAACCTCAGTCCCGACGACGTCCTACGGATCGCGCGTCTCCTCACTACGGACGACGTCCCGGCTTCCGCCCCGTCTCCCCGGGCCGAGGGGGCTGGGCGGTCCGCGGATCCGGATCCGGATCGAGACCGCCAAGAACCCATGGCCGTCCGAAAGGTGACGATCGAGCATTACGCGCCGGCGAACGGGAGACTGACCATGGGGGACGTCGCCGGTTTCATCCGCGATGCCACGCTGGCCGGAGCCCACGGAGACGAGACCGTCAGAGATCCGAGTCACAACTCGCAACTGGTCAGCCTCAGCGTCGAAGTCGAAGAGACGCCGGCCGACCGTCTCGCAAGGAGCGTCCGCGGCGATCACCCCGCGATCGCGGCCCGAGCGTTGCGCGGCGCCTTCGACCCCCATGACGTCCGAGAGGTCGCCCGCCTCCTCGCCCCGGGCGACCCCGGCACGTAGCGGATCGTCGCGGAGTTGCGACGCCGCCCTGCACAGGGAGGACGCCCTGCACAGGGAGAGGGGCGCGATCCTGCGCCGCCGGGGCCGGCCCCGAGCGTCTCGTCCCGCTACAAGGTGCTGACAAGCCCCCCGTCGATGACGAAGTCGGATCCGGTGATGTTTCCGGCCCCGCCGCCGGCCAAGAACGCCACCAGGTCGGCAACTTCCTCCGGACGGGTGAAACGGCCGGTCGCGGCGCCGCCTGCGGCCTGCTCGGCCACGGACGCGGCACTGCCCCCGCCTGCCCGGGCGACGGTCGCGGCGACCCCGTCGTCGCCCAGCCACAGACCGGTGGCGACAGGTCCGGGGCTGACCGTGTTGACGCGGACGCCCTGCGGCCCGAACTCCTTGGACACCGCTTTGCAGAAGTTGGACAGCGCGGCCTTGGCGGCGCCGTAGTCGACCACCAGCGGGTCCGGCAGGAAGGCGTTGACGGAGCTGACCGTGACGATGCTTCCGGCCCCGCGCTCCACCAGGTGCGGAAGCACTGCCCGGGTGGCACGGACCGCCGCCAGGAAGTTGATCGTCAGCGTCGCCTCCCAGTCGTCGTCGGTCACCGTCAGCAGACCGCCGACCCTCGGGCGGACCGCCCCGACATTGTTGACCAGGACGTCGATCCCGCCGTACGCGGAGACGGCCGCCTCGACCAGGCTGCGCGGCCCCTCCGGTTCGCTCAGGTCCACCTCGACGGCCAGCAGGCGGCCGTCGCCGGCCAGCGCCTTGAGTTCGGCGGAGCTCTCCCGGGAGCCCGCGACGACGGTCGCGCCCTCGCGGATGAGCGCGTCGGCCACGGCAAGGCCGATGCCTCGGCCCGCGCCGGTGACGATGGCGACCTTGTCGGTCAGGCCGAGGTCCATGGCAGATCCCTTCGGGGGGTACGGAAGCGCTACGAGGACTGGCTACAAGGACTGCTGGCGCAGCCAGTTCAGTGCGGTGTCGGCCACCTCGCGCCAGCCGCCGTCGATGGTCAGCGAATGACCCTTGTCGGCGAACTCGGTGATGTCGGTGACCGCGTCGGAGTGCCGGTACTGCTTGAGCGTCGCACGGGTCACCGCCTCGGGCACGGTGTGGTCCTTGCCGCCGGTCATCAGCAGCAGCGGGCCGCGCCGGGCATTGCCGGTGTCGACCTTCGCCGGGGAGTGCGGGTTGAAGTTGGCCGCGGCGGCCTCGAACAGCGGCTTGCCCGGTGCCGGGATGGTCCAGCGTTCGTACAGCTCGTCCGACTCCGCCTCGGGGATGGCGTTGCCGAACGCGAAGCGGAACTGCTCGGCCGTCAGGGACACCGCGCGGTGCTTGTTCGCCGGATTCCTGAACACCGGCAGCGTGGCCCGCAGCGCCGACAGCGGCAGCGGCAGGACTCCCTTGATCTGCGCGGCGTCGATCGCGACGGCGGCGGCCGCCAGGTCCTGGCCGAGCAGCTTCTGCGCGATCATACCGCCGAAGGAGTGCCCGATCAGGATCGGCGCGGTGTCGAGCCCGCCGATGATCGCCGCGTAGTGCGCCACCACGTCGTCGATGCCGTGGTCCGCGATGCTCTCCGGGTTGTCACGGGCGTCCTGGACGGTGTCCGGGTCCCCCGGCCACCCCGGCGCGGACGGGGCATACCCCTCCTGCCCGAACAGGTCGATCCAGGGCTGCCAGGACGTGGCGTGCAGCCAGAGGCCGTGGATGAACAGGACGGGTGTGGGTGACGTCATGGCTTGCCCCTCAAGGCGAGTAGGTCCTCCTGCGGCACCAGGCAACCACCGGCGCCGTGTCGTTCGAATCAGGGAAACACCACAGTCTTCGCGGAACGACCGTGGCGCCACCCCAGCACCTGGGTAAGCTGTGGCCGAACCGGCCCCTCAAAGGCGCATGTACGGCGGAACCATTGGGGGGTTGGCGCATGAGTGCCGGTAACCAGAGGCACGGGGCTTCGGACGAACTGTTCGTGGGCCGAATCCGGGAGTCCGATCGCCTTCGGCAGTGCGCGGCCAAGGTGAGGGCCGGGGACTCCTGGCTGGTGGTGGTCCAGGGTGAGGCCGGCATCGGCAAGAGCGCCCTGGTACGCCGGTTCGCGGCGTCGCTGGACGACTTCACCGTCCTGTGGGCCACCGGCGACCCTTCGGAGGCCGACTTCCCCGGTGGCGTGGTCGGGCAGCTGACAGCACGTGTAGACGCCGAGCTGTCGGAACGGTTCCCCTCGGCGGGGGCGCCAGCCGCGGGCGCCACTCCGCACGCGGTGGGCGGGCAGTTGCTGCTCCTGCTGGGAGCGCTCCAAGAGTCCGGGCGCCCGGTCGCCCTGGTGGTGGACGACGTGCAGTGGGCGGACCGGCTGTCCGTCCAGGCGCTCGGTTTCGTCCTGCGTCGCCTGTGGGCGGACCGGGTCCTGACGATCCTGGTCACCCGCCCGGATCCGGAAGGCTCCGCCGAGACGTTGGACCGGCTGCTGAGGTCCTCGGACCGAGCGGCCAGGATCGACCTGGCCGGACTCGACGACGGCGAGGTCGCGCAGCTTGCGCAGGGCCTGGTCGACGGCCGGCTGGCACCGGGACTGACCGAGCGGCTGTACGACTACACCCGAGGCCATCCGCTGTACGTCCGAACGGTGCTGGCCGAGGTTCCCACCGAGGCACTCCGGGGCGGGGTGCTGGAGCGCTGGCCGGTTCCCCGGTCGCTCCGGATCGGCATCCGGTCCCAACTCGACCGGCTCCCCCAGGAGTCCCGCGAGCTGCTGGAGGCGCTGGCGGTCCTCGACGCGCGGGTTCCGCTGTCGACGGTCGGCCGCCTCGCCGGGCTCGCGGACCCCGCGAGCGCGCTCGGTTCCGCGCTCACGGCCGGGCTCGCCCGATGGTGGCCGATGGAGGAGCACAGCCCGGTCGCCCTGGTGCACGCCCTGCAGCGCGACGCGGTCTACGCCGCACTCACGCCGCAACGGCGCCGCACCCTGCACGCCGACGCGGCAACCCTGGTGAGCACGGCCGCGGGCTGGGCGCACCGGGTCGCCGCGGCCACCTCCGTCGACCCCGGACTCGCCGACGAGCTCGAACAGTCCGCCATGGACGAGGCCGCTACCGGACGCAACGCCCTGGCCGCCACCCGACTGCTGTGGGCCTCGTCGCTGTCCGACAGCCGCGAGGACCGCGAACGGCGGCTGCTCACCGCCTGCGCCCAGTCGCTGCTCACCTTTCTGCCCACCTGGTCGGCGAGACTGCGGCAGCAGGTCGAGGACTGCTCGCCGAGCCCCCTGCGCAGCTGCGTCCTGGGGGTCCTGGACATGATGGCGGGTCAGTTCGCGACCGCCGAGGCGCATCTGACCCAGGCCTGGCAGGAGGCTCTCGCGCTGCCGAAGGCCGACTGGGTGGCGGTACTGGCCGGAACCTTCCTGACCAACATCACCCTGTGGAACGGTCGGGGCGCCGAGACCGTGGAGATAGCCCGGCGCACCCTCGCCATCGGCGACCTCGACCCCGCCACCACGGACTTCACCCGCGCGGCCCTGGCCACCGGCCGGCTCTGGGACCGGGGCCCCCGTGCAGCGTTGCAGGACCTGGCGCACCTGCCGTCGGACAGCACAGCGGTGCGGAACGACAGTCTGGACACCCTGGCGACCCGAGGAGTCCTGCGGCTCTTCCTCGGCGAGCTGTCCGCGGCGCGGGCCGACCTCCGGATCGTGGCCCAGCGCGACCGGCAGGGCGCCGGATCGAAACTCGGCCCGCTCACGGTCTCCCTCCTGTCGGTGACCCAGTACCTGGCCGGGGAGTGGGACGAGAGCGAGTCCGTCTCTGACCGGGCGCTCGCCGTCGCGGCCAGCCAGGACCAGTTGCTGGGAGACGCGGCGGCCAGATTCGCGGCCGTCTGCGTCCGGGCCGGCCGGGGCGAGTGGGAGAGCGTCCGCCTCCACGTCGACCGCCTCACCGAGCTCACACAGGCCCTCAACGCCCCCGTCGAGATCGTCTACAGCTGCCTGGCGCAGGCCACGCTGGCGCAGGCCCAGGCCGACCGGCCGGCCATGCTGCGCGCACTCGGCCCCCTGCTGGAAGAGGCCCCGTCCCCCGGGCGGGGCGCACTCCGCCTGCGCTACAAGCCCTTCTGGCTGTGGCAGCAGTCGCTGCTCGTCGAGGCGCTCACGGGTTCCCGGCAGCTGGACGCCGCCACGACGGCGCTGGGCGACCTGCAGCAGGCCTTCGACGGCGCAGGCTACCTGCGGATCGTGATCGCCAGGCTCGCCGGCCTGCTCGCCGAGGCCCGGAACCGTCCGCAGGACGCCCTGACCGTCTACGAGCAGGCCCTCACCGCCCTCGCCGAGGCGGATGCCGGCCCCGACGACGCTCCACTCCACCGCGCCATGCTCGAACACGCTTACGGCAAGCTCCTGCTGGCCACCGGCAGCGCCTCACGGCGCGACGCGGCACAGTGGCTGAACACCGCCCACGGGCGCTACACCACGCTGCGGGCCACTCCGTTCATCCAGCGCTGCGACGCCGACCTGGCCGCGAGCGGCCTCACCGCGCCCGACGACGCCCCCAGCCAGCTGCTGGCCCTGACGGAGCGTGAACTGTCGGTGGCCTACGTCATAGCGAGCGGACGCACCAACCAGGAAGCCGCGGCCGAGCTCTACGTCAGCCAGAAGACGATCGAGTACCACCTCTCCCACATCTACGCCAAGCTCGGCATCTCCACCCGTCGCCACCTCGCGGCCGCGCTCCGCCGACGCGAGGGTTAGCGCACCAGGGCCAAGGGCGTTGCCTAGGACCTGGGTGCGCTGCTGAGATTTCCGGTGTCGAGGGATCGCCGTCCGGTCAGAGTGCTGCGACTCGGGGAAGCCGGGCAGCGATCCTTCGGTCGTCTGCGAAGTCGGACATCCAGGCGGGATCGAGAGGGGGGTAGTCGATGGTGAAGGCGTCGGACGGGAGTTCCGTGCCGGTCGCCGTCCGGTAGGCGTCCCAGGCGATTCCCAGGGTTCCCTCTCCTTCCAGTTCGCTGCCCTCGGCCACCGCCGCGAGAACGACGGGCAGCTCGGCGAGAAAGTCCGGATCTGCGATGACCTGTTCGAAGGTCGTGCGGCCTTGGGCGATGAGCCAGCCCCGGAAGTAGTCGAAGCCGTCGTCGGAGCATCCCCCGTTGATGAGGTAGGCCGCAGCCCAGAGCGGGGCCTGATACGAGGCAGCCATCAGGTCCCACAGGATCTGCTGGGCGTCGAGGATCTGCTCGGGCTCCTGGACGGCCAGTAGCGCGGCGGCCTCGTCGGCGAAGGAGTCCATATCGGTGGGGTCGGCAGCCCTGCGGCCGGCTTGTTCGATGAGCGTCCAGAACTGGTCGGTATCCATGACGGCAGAGCATGGCATCCGGGTCGGACAGTCCGACCGGTCCGCTCAGCGTGATCCCCCTGCGGCACTAGGGCCCACCCCTGGGGTGCCCGGCCGCAGCGGGTGGTCTGCTGGGGGGACGCCGTCCCGACAAGCGGCCCGGGCTCGAGGAAGGGGCCGGATGACCAGTCCCGCCGACCGCACCGACCGCCGGCATCCGCTGCTGGGCCGCCATGAGGAACGACGGTCGCTCGACGCCCTGCTGGCCGCCGTCCGCGACGGAATGAGCGGCACCCTCGTGCTGGTCGGCGAGCCCGGGATCGGCAAGACCCGTCTTCTGGACCATGCCGCCGAGTCCTGCGACGACCTGCGCATCGTCAGCATCGCCGGGGCCGAGTCGGAGCGGCGCCT
>NZ_BBPM01000079.1 GCF_000787775.1 Streptacidiphilus carbonis
GGGCGGGGCTGGGCGGGGGTCAGTGGACGGATACGCCGTCCGAGGCCGCTTGGGCTGCGGTGGTGCGGTGGGCGTGGTCGTCGGCCAGGAGCAGGTAGCCGGCGGCGGTCCAGGTGTAGGCGCGGTCGCGCAGTCCTTGGCCGGTGCGGGCGTCGAAGTTCTCGGCGAAGCCGGAGTGTTCGCACAGGCGGCGGAAGCGCGTGCTGACGGTGTCGGCGAGGTCGGTGTGGCCGGCCCGTCGCAAGCCGTCCTCGATCAGGACGGTGGAGGGGGCCCAGATGGGGCCGCGCCAGTAGCCGTCCGGTTCGTAGTGGGGGGAGTCGGGGTGTTCGGTGGCCAGTCCGTGCTCGGTGAGGTGGGCGGCGATCCCGTCGGCGAGAGTGGCGCTGACGTCCGCAGGAAGGTGCTCGCCCAGGACGATCGGCATCAGATCGAGCAGGCTGCGGCTGTGGGAGGTGGCGCCGGTGTGCGGTGAGCGGGCCAGGAACCGCCGGCCGTCCCACAGTTCGGTGAGCAGGGCGTCCAGCACGGTGTCGGCGGTGGTGGTGGACTCGGCGGCGTCGGCGGTGTGGCCGAGTTCCCCGGCCAGAGCGGCGAGTTCCTTGAGCTGCAGGACCAGGAACGCGGCCAGGTCGGGGGTGGTGAGTACGCGGTGCTGGTCGAAGGTGCTGGCGTTGTCCCAGCCGCTGTCGTTGCCGTGCTGGTAGTAGGGCAGGACCTGGCCGGGGGCGCGTCGGGCGTCCAGCCAGAACCGGGTCCAGCGCTTGAGGTGCTGGTAGGCCGTCTCCAGTTGCTCGTGGTCGAGTGGGCGGGGCAGGCGCCGGCGCAGGCGGTGCAGGGCCCAGCCGTGGATCGGGGGCTTGACGAAGTTGTAGAGGACCTCCGAGTGGGTGACGGAGTCGGGCAGTGCTCCGGTCTCGTCCTGGTGGTCGAACGGCAGTCGGAACTGGTCCCAGGCGAGGTCGGGGGCTGAGGGAGCCAGGGCCAGGGCGTTGAAGCAGTGGTCCCAGCTCCAGATCTTGTCCATCCAGTGCTTGGACATCAGCACTCCGGGGCGGGTCACGAAGCCCTCGGGGCGGACGGTGGCCGACCACAGCACATAGGCGGCCAGGTCGGCGGCGGGCGCGTCGGCGGCCGGCGGGGTGGACAGGCCTGCGGCGAAGTCGTCGAAGGCCTGCCGGGCCCGGTCGGCGGTGGTGGTGAAGTCGAGCGACGGGGCGTACGGGCGGCGGGCGCTGTCCAGTTCCTCCAGTACCGCCTCCCACTGGGTGTCGCCGTGGAGGGTCAGGCTGCGCTCCGTCTCGGCCAGGCCCTCGGCGCCGGTGATGTCGCGTGCGGTGCCGCTCAGGACGGTGACGCGGTAGCGGCGTCCGGTCTCGTAGGAGCTGAACTGGTAGGAGCCGTCGGCGGGGTCGCGGTAGAAGTAGATGCCGGTGAACGGGGTGAGCCGACCTGCGGCGGGTGTGATCGTGAGGTCGAGTCCCCGCCCGCGCAGGCGCAGGGTGGTGGCGTCCGCGTAGACGATGTCGATGCGGCCCCGGTCGGCGGCGGCAGTGAGCATGCCGGGGGTCGGCTGCCAGTCCGCTTCGGCGTGCTCCCCGGTACCGGGCTCCAGCGGGAGCAGTCGCAGGACGGCGTGCATGCCGTTCTTGTGGGAGACCAGGTGCAGGTCGCGGGAGCGGGTGTGCAGGGCCGTGACCGGGGAGAGGCTGAACCAGGACCCGTAGTGGCTGAACGGTATGGAGGTGAGGTCGAAGGTCGGGCCGTGGGCGGAGTCGGTCAAGGCAGAGCTCACTTCGTGTGATGGGGCGTTGGCAGCGGTGCGAAGGTATGGCCGCTAGTCCTTGACCGCGCCGGTGGCGACGCCTGCGGCGACGTAGCGCTGGGCGAGGACGAGGATCAGTGCGGCGGGGATCGAGGCCACCACGGCGGTGGCCATGATGGCGTTCCACTGCTGGTTGTTGTTGCCGATGTAGTGGTAGATGCCCAGGGTGATCGGCTGGTGGGCGCCGCCGTTGTCGAGAGTGCTGGCGAAGACGAAGTCGGACCAGGACCACAGGAACGCGAACAGCGACACCGTGACCACGGCGTTGCGGCTCATCGGCAGCACGATGGACCAGAAGGTGCGGATCGGTCCGGCGCCGTCGATCTGGGCGGCCTGCAGCAGTTCGCGGGGGATGCCGGACATGAAGGCGGTGAAGATGAGCACGGCGAAGGGGACGGCCAGGGTGGAGTCGGCGATGATCAGGCCGGGGACCGAGTCCAGGAAGCCGAGGCTGAGGTAGGTGGCGTAGAAGCCCATCGCCATGATGATGCCGGGGATCATCTGGGCCACCAGCATCAGGAAGCCGAGCAGGCCGCCGCCGCGCGGCCGCAGTTTGGCCAGCGCGTAGCCGGCCGGTGCCGCCAGGGCCACCGTCAGGACGACGCTGCCCAGCCCGATGACCAGGCTGGTGCCCAGGTAGGGGAGTTGCTGGTGCAGGACCAGCCGGTAGCCCTCCAGGGTGCCGTGCACCGGCACCAGGTCGGGGGTGGACTTGCGCATGTTCTGGTCGCGGGTCAGCGAGACGTTGACCATCCAGTAGACCGGGAACAGCATGACCGCGGTGAACAGCACGCCCAGCGCCGTCTTGCTCCAGGTGCGGTTGCGCGCTGCGGTGCGCGTACGCGGTGCGGTGTGGGTGCTCATGAGCCGGCCTGCTTCTTCTGGGCGCGGATGTAGACGAGTCCGAAGGCCAGGGCGATCAGGACCAGGAGGTTGCCGACGGCGGCGCCGGGCCCGAACTGGGGCAGCAGGTTGCCGAAGCCGAGCTTGTAGGACCAGGTGGCGAAGGTGGTGGAGGAGTCGCTGGGGCCGCCCTTGGTCATGATCCAGATGATGTCGAAGACCTTGAGCGTGTAGACCAGCCCGAGCAGCAGGGTGATCGCCGAGACGGGGCGCAGCAGCGGGAAGGTGATGTGCCGGAACCGCTGCCAGGCGTTGGCGCCGTCCAGCGCTGCCGCCTCGTAGAGGGTGTCGGGGATCGATTGCAGTCCGCTGTACAGGACGACCAGGTTGAACGGCACGCCGATCCAGATGTTGGCGACGGTGACCGAGACCAGGGTCCAGGTGGGCGAGGTAAGCCAGTCGACCTGGCCGATCCCGACTGCGTGCAAGGCGGCGTTGACGACGCCGGAGTCGCTGTTGAGCATCCAGGACCAGGTGGACGCGGAGACGATCAGCGGCAGCAGCCACGGCACCAGGAACAGTGCCCGCAGGGTGCCGGACAGCGGGAAGTGCCGGGTGAAGAAGACGGCCAGGGCCAGTCCGATGGAGTACTGGAACAGCAGCGAGACGGCTGTGAAGATCACGGTGTGGAGCAGCGCCGGCCAGAAGGTGGGGTCGTGGACGACGGTGCTGTAGTTCTGCAGTCCGGTGAAGGGGGCGTCGCCCTGCACGAAGGAGCGCACGGTGTAGTTGCGCAGGGACAGGTCGACGTTGCGGTAGAGCGGATAGGCGTAGAAGGCGGCCAGGTAGAGCACTACCGGGGCCAGGAACCCCCAGGCGGCCCACTGCTGTGAGCGGGACTTGCGGGGTGGGCCCGCTGTGCGGGGGGTGCCCGGCGAGGGGGCGGTGGCGGCCGCCCCCCGCCGGGTCGGCCCGGACGAGGCCTCCGCCAGTTGTGAGCGTTCGTTCATCGGCGGTGTTGTCCTTTGTGGACCGGGCGGCCGCCGTGGAGTGCGGCGGCGCCTGGGCGTCGGTCTGCGTACTGGGGGTGTACGGGCTTACTTGGCGGCGGCCTGAGCGGCCGTCAGCGCGTCCTTGGGCGACTTGGATCCGGTCAGTGCCGCCTGCACCGCGCCCCACAACTGCTCGGAGATCTTGGGGTACTTGGTGCCCAGGTTGTCCGAGGTGCGGCCCTTGGCGGCCTGCACGGCCTGCACCCAGACCTTGAGGTCGGGGTCGGTGGAGGACTGGGTGTCCTGCCCGGCCTTGGTGGGTGCGATGTAGGACAGGGTGGTGTCGGTGGCCAGCAGGTTGGCCGAACTGGTCAGGCAGGACACGATCTTGTCGCTGGCGGAGTAGCGACCGGTGTCCTTCTGGACCGGGACGGTGACGAACTCGCCGCCTGTGGGTGCCGGGGCGGTGCCGCCGTTCTGGGCCGGGACGGCCATGATGCCGTAGTCGAAGCCGGCCTTCTTGGCGTTGGCCAACTGCCAGGTGCCGTTCTCGGAGAAGGCGTACTGGCCGGTGGCGAACTCCTGCCAGCTGGTGGTCTGGGTGTTGTTGAGGACCGAGTTGGGCGCATAGCCGTCCTTGAGCCAGTCCTTCCACAGAGTCACCGCGGACACGGCCTGGTCCGAGGTCAGGTCGGTCAGCTGGGCGCCGGATCCCCAGTACCAGGGCAGGAACTGGAAGCTGCCCTCCTCGGTACCGATCGCGGAGAAGGTGATGCCCTTCTTGCCCGCGGCCTTGACCTTGGCCAGCGCCGCGGTCAGCGAGGCCCAGTCCTTGACCGACGCGGGGTCCACCCCGGCCGCCTTGAGGACGCTCTTGTTGTAGTACAGCGCCAGGGTGTTGGCGCCGATCGGTGTCCCGTAGGTCTTGCCGCCGCTCTGGCCGGCGGCCAGCAGGTTCGGCTCCACCTGAGAGGTGTCGACCTTGTTCTCCTCGGTGCTGGTCAGCACACCGGCGTCGGCCAGGGTGGAGACCACCGGGTTGTCGACGATCAGAACGTCCGGGGAGTTGCCCTGCTGGGCGGCCAGCAGTTCCTTGTTGGTCAGGTCGGTGGTGTCGAAGGCGGTGCGCTTGATCTTCACACCGGCGCTGGTGCCGCAGCTGTCCAGCAGCTTCTCCCAGGCCGAGCCGGCCGCGAACTGCGGGTAGGGGTCCCAGATCGTGTAGGTGCCCTGGGCCGAGGAGCCGGAGGAGCCGGACGAACCGGAGGAGGACGCCGACGAGCCGCAGGCGGCGACGCCGGTGAGGACGACCGCGACGGCGGCGGAGCCGAGGGCGATTCTGCGGGGCGTGGATCTGTTCATGGCGCGTTGTCCCTTTTCCGGCCTGCGTCGTCGCAGGGGCAGAGGATGCGAGCTGTCGTGCTCATGGATGCGTTGCGCGGAGATGTCGAACCGGTTGCGCGAACCGGTTCGACAGGGAACCTAAGGCGGCAGCGAGATCGAGTCAAGAGTTTCGACAGATGTAGTCGAACCGGTTCGCGTACCGTAGGATGACCGCCATGTCGGGGCCACAAGGGAGCGGTATGAACATCGGCGAGATCGCCCGGCGCGCAGGCGTCTCACGCAGCACGGTGTCCTACGCCCTCAGCGGCAAGCGGCAGGTCTCCGACGCGACCCGCCGCCGCATCCAGGACGTCATCGACGAACTCGGCTACCGCCCCAACGCCTCCGCCCGGGCTCTGGCCGAGGGCCGCACCCGCACCATCGGCCTGGTCATCCCCCCGGCCAGCAAACGGCTCACCCATATGCAGCTGGACTTCGTCGGCAGCGTGGTGGAGGCCGCCGCCCAGGTCGACCTGGACGTACTGCTGTCGCCCTCGGGCGGGGACCACGACCGCAGCTTCGAGCGCCTGGTCTCCGAGAGCCGGGTCGACGGGGTCCTGCTGATGGAGATCCGCATCGAGGACGCCCGCGTCGACCGCCTGCGCGACGCCCGGATGCCCTTCGTCGGCATCGGCCACCCCGCGAACGACCCGCAGATGTGCTGGGTCGACATCGACTACGCCGGCCTGATCGGCCACTGCGTGCGCCACCTCGCCGACCTGGGCCACCGCAGTATCGCGCTGCTCAACCGCTCGCCCGAACTGGTCGCCACCGGCTACGGACCAAGCCACCGCGCCCGAGCCGGCTTCGTCCGCGCCGTCGAGGAGCACGGGCTCAAGGGCGTGGAACTCCTCTGCGGCGACGACGCCCGCTCCGGCCAGGAGTGCATCGCCGAACTCCTCGCGAACGACCCCGGCATCACCGCGCTGGCCACCGTGAACGAGGCGGCCCTGCCCGGCGTCCAACGCGCCCTCGACCAGGCCGGCCGCAGCGTCCCGCGCGACTTCTCCATCACCGGCATCGTCGCCAGCCACTGGGCCGAGGACTTCCGCCCGGCCCTCACCGCAGCCGACGTGCCCACCGCCGACATGGCCACCCAGGCCATGTCCCTGCTGGTCGAACGCATCAGCGACCCCACCGCGCCCGCACAGCACCTGCTGATGAGCCCGCCCATCACCCTGCGCCACAGCACCGCCGCCGCACCCGTCCCGCACCGCGAACCCTGACGGCTTGCCGCCCGCAGCGGTCGCCTCGGGGGCGGCGGAGCCGTCCGCAGGGGCGCGGTGACCGACCGCGACGGGCCGGCTGCGGCCTTCCGTCCGCGGCTCACCTTGGACCTGCCCACTCCGGCGTTCGCCACCGCCCCCTGCCGCCTACCGGGGCAGCCCCGCGTCAGGTGGTGATGATGCCCGGGTCGGACAGGCCCGGGGTGCCGGTCTCGACGTGGCCGGCGAGGCGGCGGACGAAGTCGGCCTGGCCGGTCATCGTGACGCTGACGTCGTACCAGTTGCGGCAGCCGCCGAGGTCCAGGGTGCGGGTCACGGTGGCGCCCTTGGCCACGGTGACGGTCAGCGGGGAGCCGCTGTAGGCGTTGGAGATGGTGAGCACGGCGCTCGTGCTGCCCGCGTTGGTCAAGGTCAGGTCCAGGTTGCCGGTGGTCGTGTTGTGACGGGCCGTCACCTCGGGACCGGCCGTCCTGCCGGGGTGGCGGAAGCGGCGCAGGAAGCCGTTGGGACCGTGGACCGTCAGGTCGGTGACGTTCTTGGAGTAGGCGGTGTTCCAGGTGTCCGCGACGGTCTTGCCGGCTTCGGCGGTGTAGGTCCACGGGCCGTCGGTGCGGTTGGCGCCGACCACCAGGAACTGTGCTCCGGCGGTGGCGCCCGCGCTGAAGGTGAGCTTGAAGGTGCCGGCGCTGGTGTTGGCCGATCCGTCCACGTAGGGCGCGTAGCGCAGCGGGCGGGTGGGCCTGGCGCCGGGCTCCTGTTTGGGCAGGCTGCCGGTAGCGGGCGGGGTGGGCACGTAGTCGGCGTGGCGGTTGTGGTCCGGCGGCAGGTATGCCGTCGTCGAGGGCAGTGCAGGCGCGGTGGCGTCGGTGGCGGTGAAGTCGAACGCGGAGGTGAGGTCGCCGCAGATGGCGCGGCGCCAGGGGGAGATGTGCGGTTCCTGGACGCCGAAGCGCTGCTCCATGAAGCGGATCACCGAGGTGTGGTCGAAGGTCTCCGAGCAGGTGTAGCCGCCGGTGCTCCAGGGCGAGACGACCAGCATCGGCACCCGGGGGCCCAGTCCGTAGGGCCCGGCGCCGTAGCTCGCGTTGCCGGCGAAGTAGTCGGCGGAGGTGGGGACGGTGGACAGGCCCTGGGCGGCGCCGGAGGGCGGGAACGGCGGCACGACGTGGTCGAAGAAGCCGTCGTTCTCGTCGTAGGTGATGAACAGCGCGGTCCTGGCCCAGACGTCGGAGTTGGAGGTGAGCGCGTCCAGGGCCTGGGAGATGTACCAGGCGCCGTAGTTGGCGGGCCAGTTGGGGTGCTCGGTGTAGGCCTCGGGGGCGACGATCCAGGAGACCTGGGGCAGGGTGCCGGCCTTGACGTCGGCCGTGAGCTGGTCGAACAGGCCGTCGCCGGCGGCGGCGTTCGTGCCGGTGCGGGCCTTGTCGTAGAGCGGGTCGCCGGGCTGGGCGTTGCGGTAGTTGTCGAAGTACAGCAGCGAGTTGTCTCCGTAGGTACCGCGGTAGGCGTCGCTGATCCAGCCCCAGGAGCCGGCGGCGTCCAGGCCGTCGCCGATGTCCTGGTAGACCTTCCAGGGGACGCCGGCCTGCTGCAGCCGCTCGGGGTAGGTGGTCCAGCTGTAGCCGGCCTCCTGGTTGCCGAGGACCGGGCCGCCGCCGGTGCCGTCGTTGCCGGTGTAGCCGGTCCACAGGTAGTAGCGGTTGGGGTCGGTGGAGGACATCAGCGAGCAGTGGTAGGCGTCGCACACGGTGAAGGCGTCCGCCAGCGCGTAGTGGAAGGGGATGTCCTGGCGGGTCAGGTAGGCCATGGTGGTGGGGGACTTGGCCGGGACCCACTTGTCGTACTTGCCGTTGTCGAAGGCCTGGTGGGTGCCGGCCCAGTCGTGGTTGAGGTCCTGCACGAACTGCAGGCCCAGGTTGTCGACCTGGGGCCGGAACGGCAGCACCTCCTTGTTGCCGCTGGTGGTCTGGTGCCACACCGACTTGCCGCTGGGCAGGGTGACCGGCCGCGGGTCGCCGAAGCCCCGGACGCCCTTCATCGAGCCGAAGTAGTGGTCGAAGGAGCGGTTCTCCTGCATGAGGACCACGATGTGCTGGACGTCCTGGATCGTGCCGGTGGTGCCCTGCGGTGCGATGGCGGCGGCGCGTGCGACGCTCTGCGACAGCGCGGTGAACGCCACGGTGGCGCCGGAGAGTTGGAGAAAACGGCGGCGGTTCAAGTCAGGCATCAGCAACCTCGTTCGTGGGGGTTGTCGGGTCGCGATCAAGGACAACTTGTCCGGACAGCTTCTCGTTGGCTATTCCATGGCGGCTTGACGTACGCGGGGCGAATTGCAGTCCGCTGCCGTACACCTGGAAGGACCGGAGCGAGTGGCCGTGGCCGGTGGCACGCGCGGTGGCGTTCACGCCGGTCGGGCTGTCGTTGCAGCGCCAGGTGGTGTCGGGCCGGCGGTCGGGATGGTCCGGGGCAGGGGTGCCGCGCGTGTCGGCGTCGTCATGCCGAGTAGCCCACAGGCTGCCGCGAGAACCACGGCCTGTCTCCGACCAAAGCGTGCCGAGCGTGTCCTGCCTGGTCTCTCGCGCACTCTTTCCGCCCTGTCTTGTCATGCATCAGTCGCATTGGGATTAGTTGCACTAGGATCCAAACTAATTAACCCAGCGTCAAGACCGCGGAGGGAATCAGCCCCCTGTTTCGCGAGGCGTGGCTCCCGCAGTTCCCGACGCGGGCTCGGCGATCGGTGCTGGGAGCCGGGAATGTGTCACGGCGGCGGGTGCGGTGAGGCGGGAGGCTCGGCTCTGACGTCCTGTCACTCGTTCGGCTTTCCGGTCGGGGTCCGGTCGGCTGATGGGTCATCATGCTCTGACCTGCTGGTTCGTCAGATCTCCGGTCGGCCGATCCTGATCTCCGTGGCGCGCGGGAGGATGTCGGCGTGCGGAGGGGGAAAGGTCGGGTTTGTCTGGGTTCATGAGCCCGGGGTCGGCTGCGGTGCATCGGCACCGCGTCCTGGGCTGCCGGAGGAAAGTCCCTTATGCGTCCGATGTCGACTGTTCTTGGTACGGCTGTGCTCGGTGCCACCCTCGCGTTGTCCGTCCCGGCCGCGCACGCCGCGCCCGCCGATACCAGCGCCGCCTGCTCCAAGGCCACCACGGCCGCCAACAAGGCCGAGGCCGCCTTCGACGCCGCGCTGGCGTCCTTCAAGGCGCAGGTCAAGGCGGGCGGCCACCCGGGCGCCGCGGAGCAGCAGAACCTGGCCACCCTGCAGAACGACGCGAACCTGGCGACCTCGGACGCGGTGCGGGTGTGCCGGGCGACCAAGTCGCCGGTCGGCACGGTGCACACCGGAGTGGGCAGCACCAGCAACGGCACTGCCACCCGTGACCTGGCGCTGGGCGGCGGCCTGATCGCCGCGGTCGCGCTGGGGGCGGTGGCCCTGCGTCGCCGCAACAACGCCGGCGACCAGGCCTGACGACAGGCCGATGCCGGCACCCGGTGCCCGCCCGTACGGCAGCGGCTCCACCCGGGGCGAACGGCAGCCGTACTGGCGGGCACCGGGCCGCGACCCGCACCGGCCCCGGCCACGATCCGGCCGGCCCATCACCTGAAGGAACCCGCTGATGGAGCGCCCTGACACCCGCCGTTCACCGCGCCTGCGCAACAGGGTGTCGGCCGTCGCCGCGATCGCGGCGCTGTGCGCCGGCGGACTGCTGATCAGCAAGGGGCTGAGCCAGCCCGGGCCCCCGCCCCAGCCCACGGCCGCCCAGGGATTCACCGCGACCGACGCAGCGCCCAGCTACCCGAGCAGCGTCGCGCGGGTGCCTTCCAGGGCACCGGCCCCGCCGGCACCGATGTCTCCCGCAGTACCGGTGCGGGTGCGGATCCCGGCCATCGCCGTCAGCGCCCCGATCACCGCCCTGGCCCTGCTGCCCAGCGGCCATCTGGCCGCGCCGACGGACAGCAACCGGAACCTGGCCGGCTGGTACGCGGCCGGCACGGCGCCCGGAGCCGTCGGCACCGCGATCGTCGCAGGCCATGTCGACACCCAGGCCGGACCGGCGGTCTTCTACAACCTGGGCGCGCTGAGGAAGGGCACGGCCGTGGACGTGGACCGCGCGGACCACACCACCGCCGTGTTCACGGTGGACGCCGTCGAGGCCTACGCCGCAAGCGACTTCCCCAGCAACAAGGTCTACGGCAACGTGAACCGCCCCGAACTGCGCCTGATCACCTGCGGCGCCGGCTTCTCCAAATCCCGCCAGGAGTACCTGGGCAACGTGGTGGTCTTCGCCCACCTGACGTCGAAGGCGCACACCCGCCATTGAGGGCGCGGACAGCTGGGAGGTTATCGCCGCCGGGCCGCGGCCGGCGTCCAGTGGATCGCCAGGCCGAGTTCGTACGCGCCACCGCGGGCGGTCAGCCCGTCGGTGGGGTCCCACCAGGTGAGCCCGGGGGAGGTTGTCCCCGGAAAGCGCTGTTCGGCATCACTCCCTGGGCAGTACGCGGGGGAGTCCGAAGTGGTCGAGCAATCCCGCCTCTCCGAACCGGGTGAGCGCGCACACCTGATCGCCGTCGAGGGCGAGCGCGAGGAGTCCCACGGCCCGCCAGATCGGGCACACGGGGTCGGCGGCGTAGTAGACGAGTGCCGGCTGGCCGTTCGCCCGGGTCCGGACGACCTTGATCTCCTGTCCCCAGAACGGCAGGCTCCGGAGGAACCGGGTGATCGCCGGCGGTCCGTGGAACTCGGCGGGCTCCGGCGGCATGGTGAGCCGGGCGTCGTCGGTCAGGACCGCCACAAGCTTGTCGACGTCGAAGTGTTCGAGGGCATCCACGAAGCGCTCGACGACGGCGGTCTCGGCCGGCGAGTTCGGCAGCGGGACGTCATGGAGGTCGCGCTGGGGGCGCTGGCCGGCGCGGGCGCGGATGATCGCGCTGTTGACCGCGGTGGGAGTCGTGTCCAGGATGTCGGCGGTCTCGGCGGCGGAGAAACCGAGCACGTCACGCAGCATCAGTACGGCGCGCTGCTGGGGCGGCAGATGCTGCAGGCCGGCCACGAACGACAGCGCGATCGACTCCCGGGTGTCGTACCGGGCTTCCGGGCCGGGGGCCGGGTCCGCGAGCAGCGTGTCCGGGAAGGGCTCGAGCCACCAGGGCTCGGGGGACGTCGATGTCGCGGTCCGGCCCATGAACTGGTCGGGCCGGGCAGCGGGCAGCTCGGCGGCCTGCGGTAGGCGCGACGCGCCCCTCAGATAGTTCAGGCAGCGGTTGGTGGCGATCCGGTAGAGCCAGGCCCGGAGTGCCCGGCCGTCGAACCGGCCGAGCGCGCCCCACGCGGCCAGGAGCGCCTCCTGCAGCACGTCTTCGGCGTCGTGGAACGAGCCGAGGATCCGGTAGCAGTGCGCCAGCAGCTCGGCCCGGTAAGGGGCGACGAGTTCGCGGAAGGCGTCGCCGTCGCCGGCCCGGGCGAGGGCGAGGGTCGCTTCGGCGGTCTCGGTCATGGCTGGACTGTCCTTTCATCGAGCCAGCTGGAACAGGCCAGCTCACCAATGGGCCTACTGCTGATGCAACACCGACGGCGGCCCGGATTCATCGGCGATCCGGCGGCGATTTCTCCGCGGCGGCGGGGCTTCAACCCGTGAGGACCGGAACACCGACCGACGGAGGCACCCATGGCCGCGCAGGACCAACTACCAGCAGTGGGGACCAGCACCACGGACCACACGGTGACAGGGCGATGGCGGGCCTTCGCCCTGCTGGCCGTCGCCGCGTTCATGACGACGGTCGACCTGACCATCGTCAACGTCGCGCTGCCGACCATCGGCACCAAACTCCACTTCGCGGAGTCCAACCTGCAGTGGCTGGTCACCGCCTACGCTCTCACCTTCGGCGGGTTCATGCTGCTCGGTGGACGGGCGGCGGACCTGCTCGGCCGGCGTCGGCTGTTCATGAGCGGGACGGCGCTGTTCGCAGCGGCCTCCCTGTCCTGCGCCCTGGCCACGGACCAGACCTTCCTGATCGTCATGCGGGGCGCCCAGGGCATGGGTGCGGCGATGCTGCTGCCGGCGGCGCTCTCCATCGTGACGACCATGTTCAGCGAGGGCGCCGAGCGCAACAAGGCGCTCGGACTGTGGGGCGCCATCGGAGCCGGCGGCGCCACGGTCGGCCTGATGGCCGGCGGCGTGCTCACCCGGTACGCCGGCTGGCAGTACATCTTCTACCTGAACGTCGCGGTCGCCGCGGTGGTCCTGTCGCTCACGCGCAGGATGGTGCCCGAGAGCCGGCTCGCCGGAGCCCGGCGCCGGTACGACCCGCTGGGCGCGCTCACCGTGACCGCCGGCCTGGTCATCCTGGTCGACGCCATCTCGCAGGCGCCCACCGACGGCTGGACCGCCACCCGGACGCTGGGGCTGCTGGCGGCCTCGGCGGTCCTGCTGATCGCCTTCCTGGTCATCGAGGCCCGGAACGAGGCGCCGCTGCTGCCGCTGCGGCTGTTCCGGCTCAGGACACTGGCCGGTTCCAATGCCGTCGGGTTCCTGCTCGGGGCGAGCTTCTACAGCTTCATCTTCGTCGGCACGCTCTACATGCAGCAGGTGCTCGGGTACTCCGCGCTGCAGACGGGCGTCGCATGGCTGGCGACGTCGGTCACCGGGATCGTGCTCGCCGGGCCGGCGCAGATCCTGGTCACCCGGGCGTCCGCGAAGCTGGTCATGGCTATCGGGATGGCGATGGTCGGGGCCGGGATCCTGTGGGCGGCGCAGGCGCCGACGGACGGGAGCTTCCGGGGCAACCTGGCCGGCCCGTTCTTCGTGACCGGCGCGGTCACCTGGGCCTTCATTCCGGTGTCGATCGGGGCACTGGCCGGGGTCACCGACCGGGACGCCGGAGTGGCGTCCGGGCTCATCGACACCTCGCAGCAGCTCGGCGGGGCGATCGGCATCGCGGTCGCCTCCACGGTGGCGGCTGCGCGGTCGCGGTTCCTGATGGGGCATGGCCACAATCTCAGTGCGGCGGCCGCACTGACCGACGGGTTCCACCGGGCCCTGTGGGTCAGCGGGCTGATCGCCTTGGCCGCCGTCCCGGTCGCGTTCCTGCTGGTCCGGCGCACCGAACTCAGCCAGGCCGCAGCGACGGCGTTGAACCAGGAGCCCAAGTCGAATCGGGAGCCCCAGGCGCAGGTCGCCGCTGACTGATCGTCATTCCCGGCCCGGTGGCAGCCCGTCCGATGTCCTCATCCGTCGTCGGAGGCGCTGGCGAACCAGGTCCCGGAGGTCCTGCTGACCGTTCAGGACGACGGGGGGATAAGTTGGTCACCACGGACGAGATCCGAGAGGTGCTGCGTCGGATCCGGGCGGATCCGACGCACGCCGGATCCTCATCGGAGGCGACTTGAAGGATCAAGGGGCGGGAAGAGCCTTCTACCTCAGCTACTGGCACCCCAGCACCTGCACGGAGATCGGTCGACCCGTGGCCGGCGTCGACGAGGTGGTGACACTGGCGGACCAGGCCGCGGAGCTCTACCTCGCGGAAGGCGGGGATCGGCTGGCAGGCATGGCACTCTCACACGGGGCGGACGTGCCTGAGAACTCGCTCAACCTCTTTGTCGGTCCAGCACGCTGGGCGATCGCTCACTACGCCGACTTCTCCCAGACCGTCACTCGGGACCCGCACCGTGCGGACCGGACGTGGCAGACCGTCCAGCTCGACGAACCGCTTGAGATCCCGAGCAACTGCTTCATCGATCGCGCCCTCGCGATCGCCACGGTGTCGCTGTGGATGGCCGAGGACGTACTGCTGGAGGCGGCGGGCTTCTCGGACGACCTGTTCAACCCGTAGCCCCACGACTTGTGACGGCAGCTCCGGCGGTCCGGGCACGCTCAAGGGTTCGCTGCCAGTCTCGGGCACCGGCGCAGCATCTCGCCCAGGACCGCCTCGGGCGGCACCGGCAAGGTGTTCACGGGCATGTTCGCCGGACCGAAGCCCAGCCGCGCGTTCATCGACGCGGTGCTGCGCACGAGCCTGGGTGCGCGGGCCAGGTAGCCCTGCGGATCGTGCAGCACCAGCTCGATGAACCGCTGCGAAGTGCTGCGCACCCGCTGCTCGCGGATCCGCACCGCGGCTATCTCGTCCCAGCCGAAGCGGCCCAGCGCCGCATGCTCCACTCCCGCGTCGTCCAGCACCAGCTCAGCCTTGCCGCCCAGCAGCCGACGGGCGATGAGCACCGTGCAGAAACCGAAGAACGCAACGGACAGTGCTCCCGCGGCGGTCATCTTCACCGTGCTGTGGACCACCAGGAACACGACACCCACGACAACGAAGAGCACAGACCCGGCCAGCATGGCCGACACACGTCCCTTCGCGAGCGCGTAGACCGTCGGAGGAAGCGAAACGCTGTTCTCGATCACAGGCCGAGACAATAGGACCTGACGGCCTGCCGGCGGAAGCCATCTGCCCGCGGAAGGGCCCCAGGTCGCACAAAATCCCGCCGCCGGTCCGCCTCTCGGAGCTGAGCCCCCGCAGGGGGCGTACGCGGTGCTACGTCGAGGTAGGCCGGTCTGGTGCACGGGTGGCCCGGAGGAACCGGGCGCCCCACTCCTGGACGTGCGCGGCGAACTCCGGTGGCCCCAGTACTTCGAACTCGGCGCCCACGTTGCCCAGTGCCTGGGTCGGCCAGTCGAGGGAGGTCGAAGTCATGGTGAGCCGGCAGCTGTCCGGGTCGAGCGGCTCGATCGTGCCCCACTGGCCGACCGCCGTCCGCACCCGTGCGGACGGCGCGTGGACGAGCACCTCGACCGTGTACGGAGCCGGGGCCCCGCTCGCTGTCCGGACGAAGGCCACGGCGTCCTCTGCCGGGAGCAGACGGGGCCGGAAGCGGGTGCCGGTCGCGGCCGGCCCGCTCAGCCGGTCGAGGCGGAAACTGCGCCAGTCCTGGCGGTCCAGGTCGTAGGCGACCAGGAACCAGCGCCCGCCGAGGGCAACGACTCGGTGCGGTTCGACCTCGCGCTCGGTGGGCGTGCCGCCCCTGGACGTGTAGCCGAACCGCAGCCGCTCCTCGTCCCGGCATGCCTGGGCGACCGCGGTGAGCACCCCTGCTGCGACGACCGGCCCGGACGCGGCAGCGGAGACGGTCATCGCGCGCAGGGCGTCCACCCTGGCCCTGAGCCGGGGCGGCAGGACCCGCACCACCTTGGTGAGTGCGCGCAGGGACGCATCCTCCATTCCCGCGATCCTGCTCTGTGCCGCGTCGCCGATCCCCACCGCGAGCGCCACCGCCTCCTCGTCGTCCAGCAGCAGCGGGGGCAGGACGGCGCCGGGCGCAAGCTGGTAGCCGCCGTCCGTGCCCCGGGCCGCGCTGACCGGGTAGCCGAGCTCGCGCAGCCGGTCGACGTCGCGGCGCAGGGTCCGCTCGGAGACTCCGAGCCGGTCGGCCAGTTCCAGGCCGGGCCAGTGGCGGTGGGTCTGCAGCAGGGACAGCAGTTTGAGGGTGCGTGAGCTGGTGTTCGCCATACCGGAATACTGTCTCGGCTTCCGGTCGGAAAGTGGCCGGAAGTGTCCCTAGGGTCGATCTCGAAGGCCGTACCGGACGATGTGAGGACCAAGGAAATGATCACCCGTGAGATCCAGCTCGCCGCGCAGATCAGCGGCGTCCCGACACTCGACCACTTCACCGTCGCCACGACCGAGGTGGATGGCGAGGTCCTGGTGCGGACCGACCAGGTGGGACTCGCCGCGACGTACCTGGAGCTGATGCGGGCCGACTGCACCCTCCCCGTGCCGGCCTGGCAGCCGGGCCGCCGGGTAGGGGTCGCCGCCATCGGCACGGTGGTTCGGTCCGACAGCCCCGAACTGGCGGTCGGCGACCTGGTCCAGTCGATGGCCGGTTGGAGCGAGTACTCGGCGGGTCCTTCCGCCGGGTACGTCAAGCTCGACCGCGGGCTCTTCCCCGACCCCGGCTACCACCTCGGCCAGGGGCCGACCGCCTACTACGGGATGGCCGATGTGGCGGCCGTCGGCCCGGGCGATGTGGTGTTCGTCTCGGGTGCGGCGGGCGGGGTCGGCTCGCTGGCCGGGCAGATCGCCAGGTGTCTCGGTGCGGCGCGGGTGATCGGCAGTGCCGGAAGCCCGGCGAAGGTCGACTACCTCGTCAACGAGCTCGGCTACAGCGCCGCGTTCGACTACCACGGCGGCTCCGTGGCCGACCGGCTGGGCGAACTCGCGCCCGAGGGCATCTCGGTGTTCTTCGACGTTGTGGGCGGCGAGCAGTACGACGCCGCGCTCCAAACGGCCCGGCCCGGGGCGCGGTTCGCCCTGTGCGGTTCACTGTCGAGCCAGCTCGGCGACGCGGCCGAGCGCTTCCCGAAGCCGGACCGCGCGGTGGCCGAGGCGCGGGGCATCGAGCTGCTGCCGTTCTCCTGCTACCACACGCCCGATCAGATCGCGGCCTGGATAAAGCACTTCAGCACGTGGCTGGGCGAGGGCCGCTTCAGCTACCCGCAGACGGTCGTCGAGGGCGGCGTGGAGGACGTGCCGCGGGCGTTCCTCGCGCTGCTCCAGGGTTCCTACCGAGGCAACGTCTCGGTGCGGCTGTCGTGACCGTCCTCTCCCAGTCACAGGTTCCGCATAGATCAAGTCAAGTTCTCGATCGTGGACACCCGTTCTGCCTGCATGTACATGCTGGGGCAAGTGGATCTTCAGCCATTCGGCTGTGCACCAGCTGTGACACATCGGAGCGGTGCGTCGCTTTGTCGCTGGAGTGCCGCATGTTCCGTGTGCGCTCGACAGGACGAAGCGAGGAGTGTCGGCGGGATGCATCAGCATCGGTTCCGATGGAAGAGGTTGGCCGCGACCGCGGCCGTGACGGCGTTGGTGGTCGCCGGGGTGCCGAAGGGCGCCGCGGCGGCGGCGAGCGTGGACGCGGCGAAGCAGGCGGCCGCGAGTCGCGGTTCGGGCGGCGGCAGCAACTGGTGGGATCCGTCGACCTGGTTCGGTGGCGGGTCGTCGCGGCCGGATCCGAAGGCGTCCACGTTCGCCTGGAAGCCGCCTGCCGGGCGCACGGCGCCGGCGGTGCGCATCGACCCGCACGCCCACCGGGTGGCGGAGCTGACGGGCCGGCGGACCGCGCAGGCGAGTTTCTACCGGCTCTCGGACGGGCGGGTGCAGGAGGTCCTGTCGGCTGTTCCGGTGCACTACCGCGACGCGCGCGGGGCCTGGCAGACCATCAACACCCAGGTGGGGAAGGCCTCGCACGACGGGTTCACCCTGGGCGCCACCGACAACGCGTTCCGCAGCTACCTCTCCGGCAGCGGTGACCCATCCGCCCTGGTCCGGGTCGAGCAGGGCAGCGCGTTCCTGCAACTCGGCGTCGTAGGCGGGGCCAAGGGCGCGGCGAAGGTCTCCGGCAACACCGTCGACTACCCCGCCGCGCTGCCCGGCGCGGACCTGAAGTACCACGTGGGCAGCCAGGGCGTGAAGGAGGACATCGTCCTGAACCGGGCCCCGGCCCCGGGGGCGTCGTTCTCGTTCACGTTCAAGGTGGGCGGGTTCACCCCGAAGCAGCGCCGCGACGGCTCGATCGCGTTCTACGGCAGTGAGTCGGCGCATCCGGCGTTCGTGATCCCCGCCCCGTACATGGCCGACTCCCACCAGGACGTCAATTCGCCCTACGGCGTGGCCTACTCCACCAAGGTCTCCCAGACCATGGCCTGGGACGCCAAGGCGGGCACACTGAGGGTGACGGTGCGCCCGGACGCCGCGTGGCTGTCGGCCAGGACGCGTCAGTTCCCGGTGACGATCGACCCGACGATCCTGGTCGCGCCCGCGCCGTCGCAGGCGGCGAACGTGATGGTGCTGCAGGACGGGCCGTCGACCAACTACGACACCAGCTGGCGGCTGTCGGTGGGCACCACCCCGACCGGCGCGGCCCGCACGCTGATCAAGTTCCCGATGCCGTCCGTACCCGCGGGGACGACGATCACCTCGGCGTCGCTGAAGCTGTACTACGACCAGTACTTCACCACCGGCCTCAACAACGTCGCCATGGACGCCCACGCCGCCACGGCCGCCTGGGACCCGACCACCGCCACCTGGAACAACTCCACCACCCTCTCCGGTGCCCTGGCAGGTTCGGCGACCAAGGCGGCCGGGGTGCGGGGGGTGTGGAACACCTTCCCGGTCACCTCCACCGTGCAGGGCTGGCTGAACGGCAGCGCCGCGAACAACGGGTTCGTGGTGCAGGCGCACAGCGAGACCACCCTGAACCAGGGCGGCCCGCGATACGAGGCCAGCATCTACGGATACGGCGGCGAGGCCGCGAACTATCCGCAGCTGGAGGTCACCTACGGGGTGCCCGGCGTAGCGGTGAACCCGCCCACCGTGATCCACTCCACCGGGGCGGAGCTTTCCTGGCCGACCTACACGAACACCACCGGCAACAGCGCGAACGACCTGGTCGAGTACCAGGTGCACCGCAGCATCTTCCAGACGTTCACCCCGTCCGCGTCCACCGAGGTCGCCCCGGTCGGCTCGGGCAGCACCGCGTTCACGGACTCCACCGCGCAGCCCACGCCGACCTCCAGCAGCGACCCGTACGGCAACGCCTACTACTACATGGTCGTGGTCAAGACCGCCTCCGGCGCCCTGATCCCGGGCCCGACCCAGCTGGTGCGGCTGCCCAAGGCAGGGCTGACCACGGTGCTCATCCGCCAGGGCGCGGCCACCACGCTGTCCTCCGCCCAGCCCAGCACAGTGGAGAACACCCTGTCCGACTCCGGGCTGCAGCAGCCGTGGCTGGAGGTCGGCGACAACTCCGCCACCTACGGCACCGCCCGCTCGGTGTTCAACTTCGGTGCCCTGCCGTCCAGCATCCCCACGAACGCCACGGTCTCCGAGGCGCACCTGAAACTGTGGCAGTTCGAGACCGACACCACCTCCTCCGGGGCGGTGTACGAGCTGCACGGCCTCACCCGCACCCCCGCCATCAGCCAGGCCACCTGGAACAGTGCCGCCACCGGCACCGGTTGGACCGCGCCCGGGGGTGACTACTCCTCCACCGCGGCCTCCACCGTGCCGGGGCTGACCGACGACCCGAACCGGCAGAACTTCGACGCCACCTCCCTGGTACAGGGCTGGGTCACCACCCCGAGCAGCAACCACGGCCTGGAGCTGAAGCTGGCCAAGGAGACCAGCGCCGACCCGCAGGAGCACACCCTGTTCGCGGGCACCAACACCGCCGAACCGCTGCTCTCGCCGACCCTGGTGGTCACGTACCTGGACCCCACCCCCGCCAACACCTACTACGCGCCCACCACGCCGGCCAAGATGGTCCCGGGCAGCACCTACACCGTCCCCGTGACGGTGAACAACTCCACGTCCTCGACGTGGTCCGCGTCGACGGAGAAGCTGACCTACCACTGGACGCTGCCGGACGGCACCGACGTCACCAGCACCGGTGACCAGCTCACCACCCCGCTCCCGGCGGACATGGCCCCGGGCTCTCAGCAGACCGTCAACGCCCAGGTGACCGCGCCGGCCCCGACGGACAACAACACCCGGGAGGCGTACACCCTCTCCTGGGACATGCAGAACACCTCCACCGGCTCCTACCTGTCCACCTCCACCGGCGGCATCGGGTCGCTGGCCCAGGCGGTGCGGGTGAACCCCTCCGGCAACAACCAACTGGGGCTGGAGAAGTTCTACCAGTACGTCACGACCGCCACGGGTTCCGGTTCCGCCCTGTACACCAACGCCTCCTCGGGCAACACGGTGTGGAACTACAACGCGTTCTCCAACCCCTCCCGCGGGTTCGCGACCTTTGCGCGGATGTCCTACAACTCGCTGGACACCACCGACTCCACCACCGGATTCGGCTGGTCGGTCCAGCTGTCCACGCCGACCCGGCTGGGCACGCCACTGGACTTCCACCCCAACCCGAACCCCACCGAGGTCACCTTCACCGACGGTGACGGCACCAGCCACGTGTGGACCTGGAACTCGACCACCAGCACCTGGACCTCTCCGGCCGGCGTCCACCTGTACCTGCAGCAGCTCGCCGGCTGCGGCCCGCAGGTCACCAACGCCCGCGCCTGGCTGATGACCCGCCCGGACCGCACCCAGTTCTACTACGACTGCGAGGGCTTCCCCACCGCCGTCGTGGACAAGAACGGCAACGAGTCCGACTTCACATACTGGAGCCGGCAGTCGGAGAACAAGCCGGAGGAGTTCCTGGCCTACGTCACCGACCCGACCGGCCGCAAGACCCTGACGGTCAACTACTACGCCAAGGGCGACAGCTACAGCTACATCGACTCCACCGGCACCCTGCAGTCCGGCACCAACCTGACCGACCCGCAGATCATCGACCACGTCAAGTCGGTCACCGACGTCTCCGGTCGGACCATCGACTTCTACTACACCACCAACGGGCTGATGGCGCGGATGGTCGACGGCGCGGGCGACAGCGCCGCCAAGACCTTCAACTTCAGCTACGACGCCACCCAGGGCATGAAGAACGTCAAGCTGGTCAAGATCACCGACCCGCGCGGCCACTCCACCAGCCTGAGCTACTACGACCCGGTCACCGACCCGAAGTTCCACTGGTGGACCCAGTCGGTCACCGACCGCCTGGGCCACAGCACCAACTTCGCCTACACCGAACCGGGCACCATCACCAACTCGGCGATCCAGACCACGATCACCGACGCGAACAGCCACACCACCAGCTACGAGCTGGACTCCAACGGACGCCTGCTCCAGTCCACCGACCCGCTCAACCAGAAGACGACCCTGGGCTGGGACGCGGACAACAACGTCAGTTCGCTGACCGAGGCCAACGGCGCGGTCTCCACCTGGACCTACGACCCGAACACCGGCTACCCGCTGACCCACAAGGACGCGCTGGCCAACAAGAACAACACGGCCGGCGAGAGCTACACCTACCAGACCTCCCTGTCCGGCCACATCGCCGACATCACCGACAAGGTCAGCGCCGCAGGCCGCCACTGGCACTTCGGCTACGACACCCACGGCAACCTGACCAGTCTGCAGAACCCCGACGGCACCGCCGCCGGTTCCGGCTACACCACCAGCTACAGCTACGACAGCTCCGGTGAGCCGCTGACGGTCACGGACGCCAACAGCAACACCACGCAGTACTCCGACTACGACCCCTCGGGCTACCCGAAGACCATCACCGACCCGCTCGGCAACGCCACGCAGACCGTGTACGGGCCGCGCGGCGAGGTCACCTCGGTCACCGACGCGCTCGGGCACGCCACCACCCAGAACTACGACGTCTTCGGCCGCGCGCTGGACGGCAGGACGCCCAAGGACCAGGCCAACGGGGTCTACGTCACCACCCCGGCCCCGGTCTACGACGCCAACGACAACGTCACCCAGAAGACCGCGCCCAACGGCGCCGCCTCCACCGCGAGCTACGACGCGGACGACGAGCTGACCGCGTCGACCACTCCGCCCGACACCTCGAGCGGTGCCGCGCCCACCACCAGCTACACCTACGACGCCGTCGGCAACAGGCTGACCGCCACCAGCCCCGACGGCAACGTCCCCGGTGCGGCCGCGGGTTCGTACACCACGACCACGGCCTACGACTCCGACGGCCAGCCGGTCTCCGTCACCGACGCGCTCGGCGACAAGAGCACCAGCACCTATGACAGCGTCGGCAACGCCGTCCAGGTGACCGACCCGCTGGGGCACATCACCAAGACGTCGTTCGACGTCGACCACCGCCCGCTGACCTCCACCGACGCGGCCGGGAACACCGGCACCATCGGGTACGACGCGGACGGGACGGTCACCTCGACCACCGACCAGAACGGCAACACCACCCTCGACACGGTGGACCCGCTCGGCCAGACCACCCAGGTGCAGGTGCCGCACACCAGCTCCGGCGGCACGATCAGCTACGACACCAGCAAGTACGTCTACGACCAGGTCGGCAACCTGACCCAGGTGGTCTCGCCGCGCGGCGTGGCGTCCGGCACGTCCGGTGCGTTCACCACGCGCACCGTCTACGACAAGGACAACCGCAAGAGCGCCGAGTTCGGCGCGTACGACCCGAACGACTCCAGCTACAACACCGCGCCGGAGACGGACTACACGTACGACGCCGCCGGCCGGCTCACCAAGGTCACCACGCCCGCGTCCGGCGGACAGTCCGTCAGGAACACCACCACCTACTCGCTCTGGGACAACGGCTGGCTGAAGGCGTCCACGGACCCCTGGGGGATCACCTCCTCCTACGACTACAACGCCCTGGGGCAGCAGTCCGCCCGCACCATCACCAGCGCCGGAGGCTCCTCCTCCCGCACCCAGTCCTGGAGCTACCTCCCCGACGGGAAGCTGGCCTCCCGCAGCGACACCGGGGTACCGGTCGGGCTGCAGGTCGAGCTCGTCGACAACTCCGACACCCAGAACACCAGCAGCACCGGAACCTGGACCTCGTCCAGCACCGGCACCGGCTACAACGGGTACGACTACGCCACGCACACGGCAGGCTCCGGCACCGACGCCTTCAGTTGGAACCTGACGGTCCCCGAGGACGGCAACTACACCGTCTACGCCCAGTACCCGAGCGTCACCGGTGCGGCCACAAACGCGCAGTACACCGTCAACTACAACGGCGGCACCTCCACCGCGACGGTGGACCAGACCAAGAACGCCGGCACCTGGGTCTCCCTGGGCTCCTTCGCCTTCACTCAGGCCGGCACCGGGCAGAAGATCTCGCTGGCGCAGAACTCCGGCGGGAGCGTCTCCGCGGACGCCGTCAAGATCGTCCGCGACAACTCCGGTGACACCCAGCCCAAGCCCGACGCGTTGAGCTACACCTACGACGCCAACGGCAACATGACCGGCGTCGCCGACAGCTCGCCGAACGCGCAGTACGACGCCTACGCCTTCAACTACGACGGCCTGGACCGGCTGACCCAGCTTCAGGAGAAGCTCTCCGGCACGGTCAAGCACACCACCGCGTTCACCTTCGACGCCAACGGCAACTCGCTGACCGAGACCCACGACGGGGCCGGCGCCGCCTACACCTACGACGTCCGCGACCTGCTGACCAAGGTGGTCAACAAGGAGACGGCCAACGACCCCAACCCCAGGACCACCAGCTGGACCTATTCCCCCACGGCCCGGATCGCCACCGAGTCCAAGGCCAACGGCAATACGGTGTCGTCCACGTACAACCTGGACGACTCACTGGCCGGCACGGTGGAGAAGACCAGCGGGGGCACCGTCGTGGCCCAGCACACGCTGAGCTACGACCCCGACCTCAACCAGACCCAGGACGTCTCGACCACCCAGAACGCCGACAACCACTCGGCCACGCTGGACCGGACCGCAATCGACACCTACACCCCGCGTGACCAGATCGAGAGTGTCACCAACTCCGACGGCCACGGCGACCAGTCCTACACCTACGACCTGGCCGGCAACATCACTGCGCAGACGGTGTCCGGGGTCTCCAGGACCAACGTCTACGACCGCAACCGGCTGCTGACCAGCACGGCGAACGGGACCACCGAGAGCTACAACTACGACCCGTTCGGTCGCACCGACGCCGTCCACGCGGCCGGCACCGCCATCCAGCGCTACACCTACGACGGCTTCGACCGGGTCGCGTCCGAACAGCAGGACAACGGCACCGGGCCGACCACCACCACCTACTCCTACGACGCCTTCGACCGCTCCGTCTCACAGACCACCGCCAGCGGCACCAGCAGCGCGAAGACCACGGCCTTCGACTACCTGGGCACGTCCAAGGCGCTGGTCGGCGAGGAGGTCGGGGGGACGCCCACGAAGACGTACCAGTACTCGCCCACCGGCGAGCGGCTGGACCAGATCGTCCACAACACCGACGGGACCGAGGACCCGTCCTACTACAGCTACAACCAGCACACCGACGTCCAGGCCATCACCGACAGCAGCGGCAACACCAAGGCCACCTACGGCTACACCGCCTACGGCCAGGACGACACCAGCCAGGACACCGGCGTCGACAAGCCCTCCTCGGGCCAGACCGGCACCAGTGACCCCTACAACGCCTACCGCTTCAACTCCGACCGGATCGACGGCAGCACCGGCACGTACAACATGGGGTTCCGCACCTACGACCCCGGAATGAACCGGTTCCTGACCCGGGACATGTACGCGGGCGCGCTGTCGGACATGGGCATGTCGGCCGACCCCTACACGGGCAACCGCTACGCCTTCGGCGGCGGCAACCCGATCAGCAACGTCGAGCTCGACGGGCACAACTGGTTCAGCGACGCGGTGAGCAGCACGGCGAGCTGGGTCAGTGACAACGCCGACAACCTGGTCAGCGCGGCGGGCCACACCGCCGAGATCATCGCGGGCGCCGGCGCCATCGACGGCGGCTTCGGCCTGATCGCGACCGGCATCGGCACCTGCGTGCTCGGCGGCATCGAGACCCTCGGCGCCGCATGCGTCGCCGGCGGGGCCGAGGTCGTCGCCGGGGTCGGAGCGATCACCGTGGGCACCGCTGCCGTGATCAACGGCGCGGTGGGGCTGAACAACGACATCACCGCCATGCGCACCTCCAGCGGAGGCTCCTCCGGTGGCAGCGGCGGGTCCGGAAGCGGCCTGCGCACCCCGAAGGCCGGCGACTCGGACAACGGCCCCGGCAAGTGGGTCGAGGTCAACCGCGGCGGCGGCAGTTCGAGCTCCTGGGACTACCAGGAGAAGGTCACCGGCGTGACCCGGGACCGCGAGTACGAGATCGACGGCGTGAAGATGGACGGCTGGGACGGATCGACCAAGACCATTCTGGAGGCCAAGGACCAGTACGCGCAGTTCGTCAAGAACGGGCAGTTCAAGTCCTGGTGGCAGGGCAAGCAGGCACTGCTGAACGAGGCGAAGAGCCAGATCGCCGCCGCTCAGAAGTACGGCCTGAACCTGCGCTGGACCTCGGCCAGCCAGGACTTCGTGGACGCCATGCAGGCCCTGTTGAAGGAGAACAACGTGGCCGGCAGGAACATGATTGACTGGGTCGTCAAACCCAACTAGCACCCTCCGGCCGGTGGCGGCACGGGCACCCCTGTGCCGCCACCGGCCTCCCCTGACCTGCAAGCTCTTGATTGGGATCAGACATGAGCTCCAACTACCTGCGCATCATCGCCGACCTGCCGGACTGGACCCCCGACGGACCGCGGGCGGAGCAACTGGGGGCAGCCGCACAGGAGATGTTCGGCGCGCGGAGTGCCGAGGTCACCTCGGGCGACCGTGGTGAGATCGTCTTCCTGGACCAGGGCGAGTGGTTCGAAGGAATCAGCTGCCCGAACTGCGGGGCCGCCGTCGACACCGCCTGGTGGGGGGAGCGGATGGACACCGCGGCCGAGAACGGTTTCACGGACCTGTCCGTGACCACCGAGTGCTGCGGTTCCGCCACCTCGCTGAACGATCTGGTGTACCGGAAGCCCGCAGGATTCGCACGATTCGTGATCGAGGTGCGTGAGCTCGACAAGACCTATGCGGACGACACGTCGGTCGCGGCGCTCGAGCAGATCGCGGGCCGTCCGCTGAGGCAGGTCGCCGCCCGTTACTGACGGTGCGCCGGCCGCGGGCGCCGAGCACACGGCCAGGGCGGCGCACCGGCGCCTCGACGACCGGAAGGGGCTGGTGGACCGGCAGCGGATCCCGCGCCGGTTCGCCGCCCCGGTCCTGTCCGAGTGCTGCCGCCCCGCTCAATCCTGCGCGACCGGTGCGGTCGCCGTCGTGGCCCGGGCAGGCAGCTATCGGGGTCGCCGCGGGTAGCTGCGTGACCATGCGAGAAGGCGGGCGTGCTGGGTGGGTTGGAGGTGGCGTATCCAGCAGTGTTCTTCCAGGCCCAGCTCGCCGAGCAGTCGTCCGGCGCTGACTTTTCCGATGCCGGGGAGCGCCTCAAGCACCCGGCGCACCGGAAGTTGGCCGACGATCTCGTCGTCCCGCAGGAGGAGGGACGGCAGGGAGACGCGTCCGACTTTGAGGGCACGGAGCAGCGCGGCGCGCTTCTGGCGCATCGTCAGGGCGCTTGTGGTGGGTGGGATGGCGGGCTCACTGCTCGGTCCCGTGTGGTCGCTCACGGGCACGGTTCCCGTTCCTCGTTCCATCAACGTGGGGTGTTCGGGAGTGCTGCCGCGTGGAGTTGCATCGGTCGGTACCTGCGCTTCTCTGCGGGTGGGTGGGGTCTGGCTGTGGAGGCCGGACGGCGGGGCCGGACGGGCGGGGCCGGACGGGCGGGGCCTCGGGGGGAAGGCCTGCCCACCCGTCCGGCGACTTGGGGTTACCCCGTGGCGTGCGGGGTCGGATCGGCCTTGCCGTGTCTGCTGGGCGCGCTGCTCGGGCGTCCGGTGCTGTGGGCGGGGGTGGGTGTGGGCCGACTGCTCGCGTGGCTCCTGCCGGTGGTCGAGGACGCGCCGCTCGTACGCCTTGCCGAGGCGCCGTGGGCGGCCCCGGCGGCGGGGCTCGGCGACGTGGAGGCGATGGGACTTCCGCCCCCGTTCTGCTGCAGCACCGCCGAGGGGGACGAGGACGCGCTCCCCGACGGGACGGCGCGGGGAGTCGCCGTGGTGGTGGCCGTGGTGGTCGGACCGCCTGGCAGGACCGAGGGCAGGTGCCCGGTCCCGGCCGCGACGGCGACACCGCTGAGCGCGGTCGCCGCGAATGCGGCAGCGACCTTCGCACTGAGCAGCTTCGCCAGCGTGGGACGGAACATCGAACCTCTCCGGACCGGTGGGACATCGGTGAGCGGGCCCGCTCGAAACGCGGCCAGGGCTGCCTGCTCGCCGGCCGGCTCTGCGTCCGCTGCGGGGGCGGCGGCGGCGTTGAGCAGGTCGGCGAGAGGATCCTGACCGGCCGGCACACCGCCCGCGCCACCGCTGAGCAGTCGCTCAGCGGTGGCGCGGTCGATCCGACGGGATCGGTTGAAGCTCATCTCATGTCCTTCAGCGTCGAAGCCCTCGCCGGTGTCACACCCGGGGAAGAAATTTTTTGTGGACCCGGATCGGGGTGGTGCTGGGCCGGGACCGCCGGGGCATCCGGCTGGTCGAGCAGCTTGGCGAGTCTGCGCAGGCCCCGGTGGGCGGCCATCCGCACCGCGCCGGCGCGCTTGCCCAGCACCCGTGCGGCGCTGTCCGCATCCAGGTCCAGCACCACCCGCAGCAGCACCGCCTCGGCCTGGTCCCGCGGCAGCTTCGCGATCAGGGCCAGCGCATGTGCGGTGCCGTCCGTGGCCAGCACGGTGCTCTCGGTGTCGTCGGCCGCGGGGCGTTCGACCAGTTCCTCGAACGGCAGCGGGTCGCTCGGTCGACGGCGTCTGCTGCGCAGCAGGTCCATCGCCCGGTTGCGCCCGATCGTGGCGGCCCAACCGCGGAACCCGTCGTAGTCGCCGCGGAAGTGGGCGAGGTCGCGGGCGATCTGCAGCCAGGCCTCCGACGCCACGTCCTCGGCATCCTCGCCGACCAGCACCTTCAGGTACCGCAGCAGTACGGGTTGCACAGCCCGGTACAGCTTCCGGAACGCCTCCTCGTCACCGTCCTGCGCCGCGCGGACCTCGGCGGACAGGTCGGCTTCCGGTTCCGCGGCGGGCAGGGGGACGCCGACTGCGGGCTGATCTGAACTGTGCACCGCGCCATGATGCAGTACCGGGACAGCACACCCCTAACTGACAACGCATCCGGTGCCCGACCGGGGGGCGGGCACCGGCGGGCGCGTCCTAGTTACTTCAACCACCCCGGTGTGGCCGTCACCGTGTCGTCCGGTGACGGCGGCTACGGTGTCGAGTACCCTGCGGCCTCCAAGTACGTCACCGCGGTGGGCGGCACCAAGCTGGTCAAGGACTCCAGCGCGCGCGGCTGGAGCGAGAGCGTGTGGAACGCCAGCGCCAGCGAGGGCGGAGGCTCCGGCTGCTCCGAGTACGACGCCAAGCCCACCTGGCAGACCGACACGGGCTGCGCCAACCGCACTGTCGCCGACGTCTCCGCCGACGCGGGCACGCCGTGCAACGCCTACCCGGCGGCCGACCTCTACGCCCACACCTCCTCGCTCAACGACGTCACCACCGGCGCCACCGCCAGCTGCACCCCGGCCTACCTCTGCACCGCCGAGGTCGGCTACGACGGCCCCACCGGCCTGGGCATCCCCAACGGCCTTACCGCCTTCACCGGCTGACCCCCCGTCGGCCCCGGCCGCCCAACCAGCGGCCGGGGCCGGTTCGGCCGTACCCCCATCGTCGCAGAGCTTTGACGACGATCGGCCGAAGCCCCCGCGCGACGCCGGGGGTCCTATGCCGTCGAGCCGTTCACCACGGCCGTCGTCTCCTGTCTTAACGCGTTCTTGATGCCGCCGCCCAGTGACTGGGGCCCGCGCCTGGTCGACCGGGTGCACCTGACTGGGCGGACCACTGGCACGCCGGGTGGCCAGCGCAAAACATTGACGTGTCCTTAACGCGGCCCGCCCCGAGCGATCGATGTGGCGCAATCCATCTAAAGGGGCATCTGACCTGCTGAAACGCTGTGTGGCGGGTTACTTGGAGGCGCTCTGCCCATGCGACCGCGAACATGCCGCGGGGGCCGTGGGACCGTACCCTCCCGTCTGTGTCCAACGTGCCTCAGGTGCTCAAGCGCCTTGTCATCGGTCAGGCCATGCGCAGTGAGGAGTTGGGGGAGACCCTGCTTCCCAAGCGCATCGCGCTGCCGATCTTCGCCTCTGACCCGTTGTCCTCGGTCGCG
>NZ_BBPM01000078.1 GCF_000787775.1 Streptacidiphilus carbonis
GGAACAGAGCCGCAGATCTGATAGTCCCGCCCTGGCCGTTCACGCCGCAGTTGTTGGAGACGACGCGCAGCCCGCCGGCGCCCTGGGCGTGCAGGGCGCCGATGAGCATGGCGGGTATGCCGTACAGCCCGAAGCCGCCCACCGCCAGCGACGCCCCTTCCGGTATGTCGGCGACCGCCTCGGCGGCCGAGGCCATGACCTTGCCCATGTTGCTTATGGTTGTTCGTGCCTTTCTCCGGATGCTGGACGCGGTGTCCGGCACTGGGCTGGTGCCAGAGCTCATCTCACAGGGGGTTATCGCCTACGGCGGGCTGGTGGCAGAGGAACCGGGGCGACGCCCTCGATGACGGTGTTGCTGATGGTGCCGATGCCCTCGACCGTCATGGTGACGCTGTCGCCGGGGAGTAGGGGCGGTGGTTCGAGGATGCCGTGGCGGCCCCAGAGTTCGGCCAGGCAGCCGCCGTTGCCGCAGGTTCCGGAGCCCAGGACGTCGCCGGGGCGGATCCAGGTGCCGCGGGAGGCGTACGCCGCCATCTCCTCGAACGTCCAGGCCATGTTGTTCAGTCGGTCCTGTCCGACCGTCTCGCCGTTGACGGCGACGGTGAGGGCGAGGTCGAGGAGGCCGTCGGCGTCACGGTGGGGTTCGAGTTCGTCGGCGGTGACGAGCCAGGGGCCGAGGGTGGTGGAGCTGTCCTTCCCCTTGGCCGGACCGAGTTTGACCCTCATTTCGCGGCCCTGGAGGTCGCGGGCGGACCAGTCGTTGAGGATCGTGTAGCCGAGGATGTGGTCGCGTGCCTGCTCGGACGTGAGATCCCGGCCCGCCTGGCCGATGACACCGGCGACTTCAAGTTCGAAGTCGAAGCGCCCGCAGCCCGGCGGTACCGGCACGTCGTCGTGGGCGCCGATCATCGCGTACGGGTTGGTGAAGTAGAACGCCGGTGCGGCGTACCACTCCTCGGGGACGGTGTCGCCGTATCCCTGGGCGACTCCCTCGACATGGCTCTCGAAGGTCATGTAGTCGCGAACAGTAGGCGGCTGCAGCGGAGGAAGCAGGCGCGCGTCGGACAGGAGCACGGGGAGGGAGGCGGTCAGGGCGCGCGCTCCCCATGCGCGCAGGGTCTCCTCCCCTTCCACGATCAGGTCCAGCAGGTCGACGGGGTGCTCGAAGGGGTGGAGCTGGTCGTCGGCGACGACTCCCGACTGCCGTTTCCCGTCGTGGACGAAGCTCGCGAACTTCACGCCGCGCTCCCCTCCGCCTCGGCCGGCGCGGTGCCGCTCGGTCGGAAGCCGACGAAGACGGCGGCGATCACGGAGGCGGTCACGCAGGCGGCGGCGGTAAGGATCAGTCCGTAGTTGTAGCCGTGGGCCAGGGCATCGGTGGTGTAGGGGGCGAGCTTGGCGCTGAGTGGGCCCAGGTCCGCGCTGTGCAGAGCCAGCGGGCCACCCGCGTGCAGGACGGCGGAGGCGATGCCGTGCTCCTGCGGGGTCAGTCCGGCATGGACGAGGCTCCCGGTCAGCCGGCTGGCGGCCATGGCGAGGGCGACGGCGCCGACGACGGCCGGGCCGAGGGTCTGGCCCAGGTCGCGGACCAGGCTGGTGGTGGCCGCCGCCATGCCGGTCAGGTTCCGCGGGACGACGTTGACGGCGGCGGCGGTGAGCGCGGCGACGACCAGGCCGAAGCCGACGCCGTTCAGGATGAGCGGACCCACCATGGGCAGCAGAGCGGTGTCGTGGATCGGCAGCGACCGCAGCCACAACTGACCCGCGGCCATCGCCAGGAAGCCGGTGACGAGCATGGGCCCGGGGCCGATGCGGTGCAGCAGACGGACCAGCAGGGGCCAGATCAACGGCGTGCACGCTTGGATGATCATGACTGGTATCGCGGCCTGGAAGGGGGTCTGGTGCTGGATGACACCGAGGCGGATGCTCAGGTCGTACGCGCCACCGAGGAAGCCCAGCATGCCGATCACCGCCATCGCGGCCGACGCGGCGAATGCCGGTATGCGGAAGAGGCTCAGCCTCAGCATCGGGGCGGCGCTGCGGTTCTCCACCACGATGAACGCGGTGATGAAGGCGGCGAAGACGACGAACGACGCGACGACAGGGGCCGAGCCCCAGCCGTCCGAGGGACCCTGGATGATGCCGTACAGCAGGGCGAGCAGGGCCACGGCGATGCTGATCTGCCCCGGCCAGTCCAGTGAGCGGCCCTCCGGGGCGCTGGACTCGGTGCCGAGCAGCCAGACCGCCACAGCGATGATCACGGCGAGCACGCCGGTCACACCGAACGCCCACTGGAAGGGCGCGTGTTCGACGATGCCTCCGGACATGAGCGGGGCGATGAACGCGCCGAGCGACAGGGCCGCGGTCCAGGAGGCCAGGCCCCTGGCACGTGCGGCCGGGGTGGTCGTGATCGCGGTGATCATCGCCAGGGAGGCGGGGAAGAGCGCGGCGGCTCCGATGCCGGAGATCGCCTGGCCGGTGATCAGCTGGGCCGGGGTGGCGGAGGTGGCGGACACCAGGTAGCCGACAGCGGCCAGCAGTGCCGCGCCGACGACGAGCTTCTTGCGGCCGTAGCGGTCGCCCACGACGCCGAAGGTGAGCGCCAGGATGGCGGCAGGCACCAGAAAGGCGTCACTGATCCAGGTCAGTTCCGCGCCGGACGTCTGGAGCGCGCGCTGCATCGCGCCGTTGATCGCGGCGGGCAGCACCAGACCGATCTGGGCCAGGCAGACGGCCAGACAGCCGGCCGCAATCGTGCCGGTGTGCCGGGCCGGAGCGGCCGATACGGCCTCGGACACGCCGAGCTGTGGGTCGTAGGCAGGAGTGGAGACCATGTCTCCTCCTTGGAGGGGTTGGCGGGTCGTACGGCCCGAGGGAAACGGAAGGGAGATCGTTGGTGCGGGGAGCGCCGTCAGAGGCCGGGACAGAGCTCGGCCATGCAGCCGAACAGTCCGGGGCCGTCGAGCGGGGGCAGTGAGGGGTCGAGCTCCCGGTAGACGGTGTGCACGTTGACGGCCAGGCGTTCGTTCTCGTCCAGGTCGGCGAAGCGGCCGAGGCGGATGTCGCGTGCCGCGTCCATGGCGGGCATGCCGGCGGTGAAGCGGGCGGTGGCCTGCTCGTGGACGTATTCGAGGTAGTCGCGAATCTCGCGCACGGACTGCTTGGTGGTGACGGAGCCGTGGCCGGGTACGACTATGTCGGCGTCGAGGCCCAGCAACAGGTCGCAGGCGGCGAGCCAGCGGGTGAAGGGACCGTGCCAGACGACCGGCGCTGCTCCGGCGAAGACGATGTCGCCGGTGTAGACGGTCCGGGCCTGCGGCACGTGGACGATCGTGTCGCCGGCGCTGTGCGCGGGCCCCACGTCGATGAGGCGGACCTCCGTCCCACCGATGTCGAGGACGGTCTCGCCGTCGAAGACCCGGTTCGGGAGGACGGGTTCGATGTCGGTGTAGTCGAAGCGGCCGAAGATCCGGCGGGCGAAGTGTCCGCCGGGCCTGTCCATGACGGTCAGTGCCCGCATGTCGGCCGGGCCCACCTGCCGCATATCCGCCACGGACCCGCGGGCCGCGATGATCTCGGCGTGGGACACGAGCTGGTTGCCGAACCAGTGGTCGCCGTTGCCGTGGGTGTTGACCACAGTGGAGATCGGTGCGGGAGCGGTGAGCGGCGCCAGCGCGTCGAGCATGTTCTTGGTCAGCCGCAGGTCGTAGAGGGTGTCGACGAGCAGTGACTCGCCCCGGCCGGTGATCAGCCCGGCGTTGCTCATGCCCCATCCGACATCGCCCGCGATCCAGGCGTAACAGCCGTGTCCGAGCTCGACACGGCCGGTCCGGGATGTCACGGAAGCCACATTGCCTCCTTGTCAGCGTCCCGCCATCAGCAGTGCGAGACTCTCGTCCATTGCTGGACTCAAGTCCAGCAATGGGGATGAATCTAGATAGGCGCCGGGGCGGGGTCAAGAGTCGTGCGGCCCTGTGTTGTACTGGGGGCCATGAAAATCCGGGACGCGGCAGCCGCCCCCGAGGGCGGCGCGGCCGTCGGGCGCCAGGAGCGCAGGCGTCGGAAGCTGCACGACCAGCTGTATGAGGCGGCGGTCGGTCTCTTCGTCGACCAGGGATACGAGGCGACCACCATGGAGCAGATCGCCGAGGCCGCCGATGTCGCCCGGGCGACCGTCTTCAACCACTTCGCGCAGAAGGTCGGCTTCCTCGAGGAATGGGGAGTCCGCCGCCGTGCCCGCGTCGCTGAGATCCTCGGCGCGGAGCACGCCGAGGATCTGCCGGTCCGCGACCGGCTGCGCCGCTACTTGAAGGAGATGGGCGACCTCAACGTCGCCTCACGTGCCGAGACCACCGTCCTGATGGACGCCTCAGCACGGTACGGGCACCTCCTGCAGGACCCGTCCCTGGACGTCGAACTCGCCAGGATCGTCGAGCAAGGGCGGCAATGCGGGGAGATCAGGGCGGGCGTCGACTGCGACCAGGCCGGCCAACTGCTGGCCGCCTGCTACTTCTCGACGATCCTGCGCTGGATCCGCGAGGAACCGGCCCCCTTCGACCTGCACGATCGCCTCGCCGGGGCGCTCGACATCATCCTGCTGGGCCTTCTCGCCGACGAGGCACATGCCGGGGAACCCTGACGGTTTTCCTCACCACGCCTTGAGGTAGGAGCCGGTGGGCCCGTCGGTCGCGTATCCAGATCGCCTTCATACAACAGGGGGATCGCTCACGTGGGCCACCGAGGTTCCCGGTGTCCGCCCGCCCTCGCTGCGCTGTGCACATCCGAGCCGTGACGCGTCAACGACAGCCGTTCACCCTCGGACAGAGTCGCTCGGGGTGGCGCCGAAGATGAATCCGGCAACCGCCATAAACCGATCGGTTTTCAATCGACTGGAATCGAGTTAACCTCGCATTATGACCACCGACGCGAAATCAAGCCCCCGAGAGCGACTGCTGGAGGCCGCAGCTACGCTCACCTACCGAGACGGCGTCAGCATCGGCGTCGACGCGCTGTGCAAGGCGGCGGGGGTGTCCAAGCGCTCCATGTACCAGCTGTTCGAGAGCAAGGACGAGCTGCTGGCGGCGAGCCTGGAGGAACGGGCCGCCACCTATGTGGCGACACTCCTTCCCGCGACGGACGACAACCGTCCACCCCGCGAGCGGATCATGCACGTCTTCGAGCAGCTGGAATCACAGGCGGGCGCATCCGACTTCCAGGGCTGCCGGTACCTGGCCGTACAGATCGAGCTCAAAGACCAAAGCCACCCCGCGAGCCGGGTGGCCCACCGGGTCAAGGGGAACCTGACGGGCTTCTTCCGTGCCGAGGCCGAGCAGGGCGGGGCGAGTGACCCGGACCTGCTGGCCCGGCAGTTGATCCTTGTCTTCGACGGCGCCAGCGCTCGCGCGGGAATCAAGGCCGACACGACAACAGGGCTTATCGCTCCGACGGTGACCACCCTTCTCGATGCGGTGGGCATGCGCTGACGTATCGCGCGTAGGGGCGCTCTCTGTGACCTGTACGCTCGCCGAAAATGCCGCCGGCCTCCGGCGGCACCCGGCCGGTGCACGTTCCCCCGGAACCCTGCCCAGCCGGCCCCCACGGAGAGGCCCGAGGTGGCCCATCCTCGGGCTTGCATCTAAAAACCGATCGGTTTACAGTGGATAAACTGATCGGTTTCCCGCCGTGGGGCGGGTCTCACGACGAGACTCACGAGGAGTGCCGGATGACGACGACCTCGCACGGCACCGAGGGGCCGTCGGCGGAGCCGAGGCTTCCGGTGAAGCTGGCCGCTCACCCGTCGGTGCAGGCAGTGCTCGCCCGGCGCAGGGCCGGTGACGCGGTGCGCCCGCCGAAGGTGATCGACGCGGAATGGCTGCGCGAGCTGTGCCTGGCGGCCGGTGCGGACGACGCGGCCGCGGTGAGCCTGGACCACCCCGACCTGGCCGGTGAGCGCGAGCACGCGCAGTCCGCGCTGCCCGGTACCCGCACCCTGATCGCGATGGCGGTGCGGATGAACCGCGACAACTGCCGCTCCCCCGCCCGCAGCGTGGCCAACCAGGAGTTCCACCAGACCGACGAACTGGCCAACCACGCCGCCCGCAGCGTCGCCAAGGCGCTCCAGGACGCCGGCTACCGCGCACTCAATCCCTCCGTGGGCTTCCCCCAGGAGATGGACCGCTTCCCCAGGGAACGCATCTGGGTGGTGGCGCACAAGACGGTCGCGGTGGCCGCCGGGCTCGGCGTGATGGGCCTGCACCGCAACGTCATCCACCCGAAGTTCGGCAGCTTCGTCCTGCTCGTGACCGTCCTGGTGGACGCGGAGGTCAGCGCGTATGGGCAGGCGCTGGACTACAACCCGTGCATCGACTGCAAGTTGTGCGTCGCCGCCTGCCCGGTCGGCGCCATCGCCAAGGACGGCGCCTTCGACGCGCTCGCCTGCACGACACACAACTACCGCGAGTTCATGAGCGGGTTCACCGACTGGGCCCAGACGGTGGCCGACAGCGAGGACGCCGCTGACTACCGCTCCCGCGTCACCGATTCCGAGAATGCCTCCATGTGGCAGAGCCTGAGCTCGCCGCCCGGCTACAAGTCCGGTTACTGCCTGGCCGTCTGCCCCGCCGGTGAGGACGTGCTCGGCCCCTACCTGGACGACCGCAAGACCTTCATGGACACCGTGCTGCGACCGCTCCAGGACAAGAAGGAAACCCTGTACGTCCTGCCGGGCTCGCACGCGCAGGAGTACGCCCGTCGCCGCTTCCCCCACAAGCCCGTCAAGGAAGTCACTGGTGGTTGGCAGCCCCCGGCGAAACGTTCCGCGTCCCCCGACCGAACAACACGTACGTCATGAGTGGCATCCCCGATCCGCGTCCTGCGCGCCGAGCATGTGTGGATCGCGAACGGCGTCATCACGGAAGCAGGGTTGACCGATCCACATCGATCGACCGTCACCAGCGGACGGCATGCTAAACATGGGGCGCAGGTCAGTACGCATCTCGGCCTCTCTTGACGGGCACTCAGGCGGCAGCTAGCATCCAGCGCAGTCACAAGCAAGTTGACCGGTAAACTGGATGCTGCTACCGACTCGCTACGAGGTGAGCATGTCTACTGCTCTTCGCACACGCGCTCCGTTGCCCTCGGCTCACCGTCCCCGGACCGGGATCGGGCGTCGCGTTACGGCGGTGCCCGGGCTGATCGCCTCGGTCGTCGGTGTCGCGCTTCTCGCCGTTGTGGCCGTATTGCTCTGGCCCGGGGCAGTGTCCGTGCGTCCGTCCGCTTCGAAGTTCGCTTCCTTGCCCGTGGGTTCGATCGCGCCCCGCGTCAGGCTGAGCGACGCGGGCGCCGGCGGTTCGAGCCGGACCTTGCCCTCACAGGGCGAGGTCACGCTGGTCTCCTTCCTCGCCACGCAACCCGACAGCGCCGACACGCCGTCGCGCAGTCAGGCGGTCGAACTGGTCAGCCTCGCGTCGCAGTACGCCGCTCAAGGGCTTCAGGTGGCGGTTGTGGACGACACGTCGACACCGGCGTCCGAAGGCGCGCTCGAGAACACCGTCTACGACTGGCAGCTCAGTTCGCTGCCGCTGTTCGCCGACCCCCGGCATGCGGCGGCCTACCGGTACGGCGTCGCTGCCGCCCCTGCCACTGTGCTCATCGGACGCGACGGCCGCGTGCTCGACCGCTGGTCCGGCTACGTGCTGACCGCCGTCGCCGCGCAGGCGATCTCCGCCGCGCTCATCGAAGGCCCGAAGGCCTGATCGATCTCCCGCCGCGCTCTTCTGATCACGGCGGGCTCTTCGCACCATCCTCACGCACAGCCGCTCGCACCGCATGCGGCGCGCTGTCGCACGCACCGAGAGGAACGGATCCGCATGCCCAGAATTCGGGCGTCCCTACGCCGGCTCAGGTTTCAGGCGCTTGCCCTGCTGGCCACCGCGTCGATGATCGCGGTCGGCTCGGTGGCCGCCGTCGCGGCCCCGGCGGCGGCCGCCGCCGGAACGACCTACTACGTCAACTGCTCCGCCTCGGCCAACGGTACGGGAACGCAGGCGAGTCCGTGGAACTCGACCGCCTCGGTCAATGCCGTCACCTTCCAGCCCGCTGACTCGATCCTCTTCGCACGCGGCACGACGTGCGACGGGAACCTGGCGCCGCAGGGCTCCGGCAGCGGCGGCGCGCCCATCACCGTCGACTCGTACGGCAGCGGCCCGCTGCCGGTCATCGCCGCGGGAAGCGGCGCGACTGCCGCGTTCGAGTTGAACGACCAGAGCTACTGGAACATTCAGGACCTCCGGATCACCGGCGGTGTGGACTACGGCGTCTACATCACCGGAAGCACGCCGAACGCGTCGCTGACCAACTTCAATCTCACCAACCTCGACGTCTCCGCCGCCACCGGCACCACGAGTGTGCGGGGCGACTCGGGTGAGGTGTACGTGTACCCGCGCGGCAGTCAGGAGACGGTCAGCGACGTTGTGATCAACGGCGTGACCGCGCACGACTCGAAGGCCGGGGAGGGCGTATTCGTCGCCGGCGCCTATGGTGCGTTCCCGCCCGGCACCGTCGTGCCGAGCCCCGGCAACACTCCCATCGGCCAGAACATCACGATCGAGAACTCCAGCGCGTACAACGTCGCAGGCGACGGCATCCTGCTGACGATGGCCCAGAACGGAACGATTCAGGACAGTGTGGCGCGCAACTCCGGTGCATGCTCCAGTTGCGGTAGCACGCCCAGCGGCCTGTGGGAGTGGTACTGCCAGAATTGCACCCTGCAGTACAACGAGTCCTACGACAACCATACCTGGGGCACCAGTGACGGCGGCGCGTTCGACATCGACAACTACAACTCGAACAACACGCTGCAGTACAACTACGGCCACAACAACGACGGCTACTGCCTCGCTGTATTCGGTGACGGATACACGCCGGTGAACGACGTCTTCCGCTACAACGTCTGCTCCGACGACGAACAGAAGTCGAACGCGGGCAGTTACGAGATGTCGATCTGGCCGGGTACGTCGCAGAACCTGCAGATCTACAACAACACGTTCTACTTCAACCCGGCCAACGGCCATCCGTTCATGGAGCTGACCCAAGGCGGCGCGCAAGGGCTGTTCAAGAACAACATCGTGTATTCGACGTCGGCGAACCTGTTCAAGAACGTCGCGAGCAGCGTGCGGTTCGACAACAACATCTACTACGTCTCGACCGGTGCCACACCGATCTTCACGTACGCCGGCACGGCCTACACCGGACTCGCGGCCTACCAGGCGGCGTCCGGACAGGACGCGCACTCGCTCACCAGCAACCCCTTGCTGAACAACCCGGCCTACGCCGGTGTCGGTAGGTCACTGAGTTCTGACACGCTGCAAGCCGCTTCGCCCGCCTTCGGCGCCGGCGTGAACATCTGCCAGGGCATCAGCGGCTGCTCGATGGGTACACAGGACTACTTCGGCGACCCGACCACGACTACGGGCCCGCACACCATCGGCGCGCAGGACGTCCCGGCGCCCCTCACCCAGGTCGCGAGCCCCGGTTTCGAGTCCGGCAACTGCTCCGGCTGGAGCTGCTACGGCGGTGCCTCGGCCGTCACCGGCAACGCACACACCGGCAGCTACGCGGTACAACTGCCGGGCCGTGTCAGTGCGGGCGCCGAACAAGTGGTGCCTGGGCTGTCCCCGAACACGAAGTACCAGCTCGAGGGCTTCGCCAAGAGCAGTGTCGCGGGGCAGTGCGTGTACCTCGGCGTCAAGAACTTCGGTGGCACCGAGACGCGGACCTGCCTGAGCGGTACCGGCTACACCGGCGGCTCGGTGACGTTCACCACCGGTTCGTCCAACACAAGCGCGGACATCTACCTCTGGAACCCGTCCAGCAACACCGCCACGGGATACGGCGACGACATCTCGGTGGCCGTGGTCCCAGCTCCGCACAACTACGGTGCGCTGGTGAACACCGCCGCCTCGGGCAGCTGCGTGGACGTACCCGGCAGCAACAAGGCCGCAGGCACGCAGGCAGACCTCTGGTCGTGCAACGGCGGCGCCAACCAGCAGTACACGCGCGCGTCCGACGGCGAACTCCAGGTGTATCCCGGCGCAAGCCAGATGTGCCTGGACTCCGCCGCCGGGGGAACCACGGTCGGCACCGCAGTCGTGATCGAGGCCTGCTCGGACAGCGCCACCCAGCAGTGGGGCATCGCGAACGGCGGCGAGATCATCGACCGCGGCTCCGGTCTCTGCCTGGGGCCGGCGAGCGCCGGCACCGCCAACGGCACCAAGCTGCAGCTGCAGTCCTGCACGAACGCGGGCAGTCAGCTGTGGACCGAGCAGTGATCCGGTGACGTGACGTCTCCTGACGTGGGGCCGCGCCTTGCGGCACCCACACCAGGAGACGTCGCGGTGCTCCCAGGCCCACCCAGGCCCACTCAGGCCGGAGGATCAGCAAGTTGCGCACGCCGTTGGCGCCGCGTAAATTGACCGGTAAACTTAACCTTCCCCCTGGAACGAAGGATGTGTGCACCGGCTGTGGCGACGATGCAGGACGTGGCCACCCTCGCGGGGGTCAGCAAGCAGACAGTGTCCAACATCGTCTCGGGCCGCAGCCGGGTGCGACCGGACACCGAGGCACGGGTGCGCAAGGCGATCGACAAACTCGGCTTCACGCCCAACCTGGTCGCTCGCTCCTTGGCCACCGGTTCGACGCAGACCGTGGGGCTTTTCGTGCCCACAGTCGCCAGCCCGTTCTACTCGGAGGTGGTCGAAGAGGTCGAGAATGTGCTCCAGGCCCACGGCTACCACCTGCTGCTGTGCACGACCCGATCGGACGGCGAGCGCGCCCGCAGCAACCTGGCGAGCCTGTCGAGCCGGTTCGTCGACGCGCTGCTGATCGCCGGGGACCGCGACCTGATCGACCATCTCCCGCTGCTCAATGACGCGAAGTTCCCAGTCGCCCTGTGCGCCTGGGAGACGGACCTGCCGGACACGCTGCCGGTCGTCACCATCGACTACGAGCACGCCGGTTTCCTGGCCGGGCGCCATCTTCGCGAGCTCGGGCACACCCGTGCGGCGGTGATCACAGAACTGCCCGCCCATGCCAAGCGCGCGGAGGGTTTCTGGCGCGGCTTCTCCGGATCTCAGGCCGGCACGGATACGGGGCTCACCGTGGAAGCTCCGGAGTCCTCGCCGGAGGGCGGCTTCACCGCGACCGAGGACGCGTTGGAACAGCAGCCCGATACCACGGCGATCTTCGCCACCCACGACATCCTCGCGCTCGGCGTGCTCGAGGCGGTCAGGCAGTGCGGACGATCCGTGCCGGCAGACGTCTCCGTGGTCGGGCTCGACGACATCGCCCAGGTCGGCCACGCTCATCCGGCGCTGACCACGGTGGCGATCCCGAAGCGCGAAATGGCACAGCAGGCCGTCGACCTGCTACTGCGCGCCGTGACCGAGCGGCGTCCACCCGCCAACGCTGTCTCCCTGCTACGCCCCCTCCTCATCGAGCGGGAAAGCACCGCGGAGCCTGCGCAGCGTGTCTGAGGGTCCTGCCGCGAGCATCACGGGTCCGTCCGTCAGGTCGACCACGCAGGTGGCGGCGCCGTAGACGACACGATGCGTGCCGCGGCTCGCGGAGGTCAGCGGCGACAGCCGCACCGAGACCAGTTCCCGCCGTTCGCCGGGCACCGCGGGCCCCCACCGCACATCGACCTGCACGCCGGGTCGGGCTACCAGGCCTTTCATGGTTCCGGCGGCGAACTGCTCCGGGACGGCGGGCAGCAGGCTGATCCGTCCGTCATGGCTCTGCACGAAGCATTCGGCGATGGCCGCCGGGTACCCCAGGTTCGCATCGATCTGGAACGGTGGATGAGCGGCGAAGAGGTTGGGATACAGTCCGCCGGACCACTCCCCGCGAACCGTCGCCATGTCCCGGAAGAGCAGGGCGAGCAGGCGCTCAACCGCGTCCTGCTGGCCGAGCCGTGCCCGCAGTGCGATGCGCCAGACCAGCGACCACCCCGTGGATTCGTCCCCGCGCAGATCCAGGCTGCGCGCGGCGCCCCCGAGCAGTTCGGGCGAGAGACCCCCAGCACCCGGGTAGAGCGGGTAGAGATGGGATTGGTGGCGGTGCCGCGGGTCTTCGGAGACCGGGTCGTCGAGCCATTCGCGGATGGTGCCGTCGCGGCCGAGCGACGGGCCCGGGATGCGCTCGATGGTCTTCCGGGCGCGCGCGGTGACTTCGTCCTCGTATCCGTGCTCGTCGGCGAGCTGAATGAGCGAGCCGAACAGCTCTCGGGCGAGGCTGACGTCGAGGGCTGAGGATCGGGACACCGCTATCGCCTCGCCGTCTGCCGCACCGCCCGGGGCGAGATATGTGTTCTCCGGCGACGTCGACGGAGCAGTCCCGACCGTTCCGTCGTCCAACTCGATGAGCCAATCGAGTGAGAACTCGACGGCCGAGCGGGTGATCGGCCAGATCACGTCGCGGGCGAACGCCTCGGGCGAGGACGCCGATCGGGCACCGAAGGAGAGATGCTCCTGCAGATGCCGGACCAGCCAAGGGCCCGCGAGCGGCCAGAAGGCCCACCTCGGATCGGCGTGGCCGAAGCCCACCGGCTGGCTGTAGGCCCAGATATCGGTGTTGTGGTGCGCGACCCAGCCGCGGGCTCCGTACAGCCGCCGCGCAGTCTCCCGTCCGGTGCGGCTGAGTGCGGTGATCAGATCCACCAGCGGCGGCAGCGTCTCCGGCAGGTTCGCGACGTCCGCGCCCCAGTAGTTCATCTGGAGGTTGATGTTGGTCGTGTAGTTGGAGTTCCACGGCGGACGCAGCTCCTGGTTCCAGATCCCCTGGAGGTTCGCCGCGGTCCCGCCGCGACGCGAGCAGGAGATCAGGAGGTACCGACCGTAGTGGAACAGCAATGGTGCGAGCCGGTGGTCGTGCGCGAGGGGGTGGCTTCCGGTGCCGTTGGCCGCGGTGAGCCGTGCGTCCAGCGGTTGGACTTCGGCGTTGGCGTCGGCCTCCTCCGAGGTCGTTTGCCAGCGCACTCGCCGGTACAGCGCCTGGTGGTCGGCGACCTGCCGGCGGCGGACGTCGTCGAGACCGCGCGCGAAGGCCCCGCGCACAGCCGCACTGGCGTGTGAGGAGGCTGTGTGGGCGTCCCCTTCCGGAGCGCGACCGATGCCGGCGAAGGTCGTTGCCGTGCCGATGACGATGTCGCATTCGGTGACCGCATGCAGGATCAGGGTCGCTGAGGACAGTTGTTGCGGGGCCGGCGCCGCTCCGTCGTGTCGCAGGCCGAGCGTGACGGCCCCGCGCAGGCTGGCTCCCGGCGTCGGATCCCAGGAGATCGGATCGGCTGTGTTCTCGTGCGGCGGAGCCACATCGCTGGGCAGTTGAAGCAAGAGGCCGAGCTCGAGCGGTGACGCGCTCGCCGCGTCGACGCCGCCGGGCCCGAACCAGCTCAGGGTGCGTAGTGGCGAAGTGAGGGTCACGGTGATGTCCATCGGCGCGTCGGTGCGCAGGCGGTGGACCACGACGCGGTCCGGCGAGCTGGCGAAGGCGTCCTGGCGCACCGTGATGCCGTCGCGTGTGAATCGCACCCGGTGCAGGGCGGAGTCCAGGTCGAGGCAGCGCTCGTAGTTCTCGGCGGCCCGGTGCCAGCGGCTGGCTCCGGCGGGGGTGATGCGAAGTTCGAGGTCGGCGAACGGCAGGAACGCCTGGCTGTAGCGGTGTTGCAGTCGGCGCACCTGTGTCTCGGCCTCGGCCGGGCGGCCCGCTGCGAGAGCCACCCGGGCCTCGGCGAGGGCGGCACGCGCGTCCCCGGCGCGTACGACAGGAGCGAGGTGTTCGCTCGCGGGGCTGCCCGACCATGCGGTGCCGTCGTTGATCTGCAGGCGCTCGGCGGCCGTGCCGCCGAAGAGCATCGCTCCCTGGAAACCGTTGCCGATGGGCAGGGCCTCGGTCCATTCCCGGGCCGGCCGGTCGTACCGGAGAACGTGCACTGGGGCTCCTGAGAAATGGGCGGTTCGGGCTGCGCGTCCACGCGGGTGCTGGCGATTCTGCTGTTTCGTGAACGTTCACGCAAGTGCCCGGGCGGTCCCCGGCCCCCGCGGGCCCGCTATGATCGGCCCACAAGGAGAGGTGTGACCACACAGAAGCCATCCGGACGCCGCGCGACGATCCTGGATGTCGCAGCGGCAGCGGGCGTTTCCCGGCAGACCGTGACCCGGGCGATGAACGGGCAGAGCGGCATCAGCACCGAGACCCGGGACCGGGTCATGCGGGTCGTGGCCGACCTCGGCTACCGGCCCAGCAGGTTCGCCCGCAACTTCGTCGCACGCCAGAAGCGGATGGCGGTGGGCCTGGTCGTGGCCTCCTTCCGCAATCCGTACTTCACCGACATGGCCGGCGACTTCCTCGAGTGCGCCCAGACTCGCGGATGGCAGGTCGTGATGACCTCGCCTGCGAACCTGACCGAGACCGATGCCCTGGAAACTCTCTCCACGCAGGTGGACGCGGTGGTCGGGCACTTCGACGGCGCCGAGGACTCGCTCATCGCCGCGTCGGCCGGGCTGCCCCTCGTGATGCTGGAACGGCCGGCGACCCGGCCAGGCGTGCACTCGGTCGAGATGGACATGCGGCTGGGCATGCAGATCCTGCTCAGCGAACTGCGTGCTCGCGGAGGCCGTCGCATCGGCATGATCGACTCCGACTACTCGCTGCGCGCCGAAGGCCGTTACGTTCCTTCGCCGCGCCGCACCTATTTCGAGGAGTTCGCGCCGGACTGCGCCGAATGCGTCGCGGTCGGGGCGGAGAGCATCGTCGGCGGTGCCGAAGCCCTGCAGCGGATGGTCGCCGAGCATCCGGACGTCGACTCGGTCATCGTCTTCAACGACCTGATGGCGCTGGGTGCGATTCAGGCCGCGCACGCGCTCCACCTCGCCGTTCCTGAGCGGCTGCGCATCGTCGGCATCGACGGTCTCTCGCTCGGTGATGCGGTCAGCCCGCTGCTGTCCACCCTCGCCATCGACCGCCGGGCGATGGCCGAGGCCGCCCTCGCGATCGTCGAGGACGCGCTCGGCGCCGAGCACCAGGTCGTCTCGCGGCGGCACGTGATGGTGCCGCGCCCGCTGTGGAAAGAGTCGGCCTGACCAGCGGCCGGAGCACGGTCGGCGGGCGGGCGGGGGCACGGCCCTAGCGTCCGGGCATCCTCGCTCCGTGCTCGGATCGAGATCCGGCCCTGCTACGCACCCCTTGACAGCGCCACGAGGGCCTCCCTACGGTTTCGTGAACGTTCACGTAGCGACGCGGATGTCGCATCGGTGCGAACGGAGAAGGGACCGGCGAGGTTCATGAAGCTGCGTACCAGCCCCGGGCCCATGACGGAGCCCGGCCACGACCACGACGACCGGTGGGCGTACATCGAGTCCGTACGCCCGTCCGAAGGGACGCTTCCGCCGCGGTCGTCCGGCGCGACGAGTGCCAGGTCGCTGAGTCTGAACGGCTCGTGGCGCTTCCATTACGCGCAGAGCGCGCTGGAGGCGGCCGAGCGGGCCGACCTGCGGAACGCGGCGCAGTGGCCGGAGATCGCCGTGCCAGGGCACTGGGCGCTCCAGGGCCGTGGCAAGCCCTGGTACACCAACCAGTACTACCCGTTCCCGGTCGCCGCGCCGTCCGTCCCCACCGCCAATCCGACCGGCACGTACGTCAGGGAGTTCCGCTGGGCCGGGAAGTGGGCCGGATCGGGCGTCGTGCTTCGATTCGACGGAGTCGAGTCGACGGCCCGGGTGTGGCTGAACGGCCACGAACTCGGCGTGACCCGCGGCAGTCGTCTGCAACAGGACTTCGACGTGACGGCCCAGCTGCGCGACGGCACCAACGAGTTGGTCGTCCGGGTGCATCAGTGGTCGGGAGCCAGCTACCTCGAGGACCAGGACATGTGGTGGCTGGCCGGGATCTTCCGGGACGTCACACTGCTCGAGCGTCCGGCCGGGGGAGTGGGGGACGTCTTCGTCCACGCCGACTACGAGCACGAAGACGGCTCGGGCACCCTGCGCGTGGAGACCGACGCGCGGGACGCGGTCGTGCGTATCGCGGATCTCGGTGTGGAAGCCGGCACCGGGCAGGAAGTACGTGTCGCTGCGGTGGAGCCGTGGACGGCGGAGACTCCGCGGCTGTACGACCTCGAAGTCTCGACGCGCGCCGAGACGCGGCGATTGAGGATCGGTTTCCGGACCGTGCGTGTCGTGGACGGCTTGATCACGGTCAACGGACGCCCGATCACCTTCAGCGGCGTCAACCGGCACGAGTTCGACCCGCACCGTGGCCGCGCGCTCAGTCGCGAAGTCATGGAGCAGGACGTCCGGCTGATGAAGACGCACAACGTCAACGCGGTGCGCACCAGCCACTATCCGCCTTCACCGGAGTTCCTCGATCTGTGCGACGAGTACGGGCTCTGGGTCATGGACGAGTGCGACCTCGAGACCCATGGCTACGTCCATCAGCAATGGCAGGGCAATCCGAGCGACGATCCGCGGTGGCGGGACGCCTTTCTCGACCGGATGCGCCGCATGGTCGAGCGCGACAAGAATCATGCCAGCGTCATTCTGTGGTCGCTGGGCAACGAGGCGCACACCGGCGTGAACCTGCGAGCGATGGCCGAATGGGCCCGTGAGCGCGACGGCAGCCGGCCGCTTCACTACGCGGACGACCGCGCCTGCGATTACGTCGACGTCCTGGGCTTGATGTACCTGTCGGTGGAGGAGGTGGAGCGGATCGGCATGAGGGCCGATCGCATCGACGAGAGCGCGCAGCACGACAGTGCACTCGATGTCGCGCGCCGCGATTTTCCGTTCCTGCACACCGAATACGCGCACGCCATGGGCAACGGGCCCGGCAGCCTGAGCGACTACCGCGATGTCTACGAGAAGTACCCTCGCTGCCAGGGCGGCTTCGTGTGGGAGTGGATCGATCACGGCCTGGCGGCCACACACACCGATGGAACGGACTACTACGCCTACGGCGGCGACTACGGCGAGCCGATCCACGACGGCCCGTTCGTCCTCGACGGGCTCGTCTTCCCCGACCGCACGCCGTCACCCGGCCTGCTGGAGTTCAAGAAGGTCTTCGAACCGGTCCGCATCGACATAGACTCCGACGCCGGCCTCGTCCGTGTCCGCAACCTGCACGACTTCCGCAGCCTCGACGGCCTCGAGTGCGTGTGGGAACTGGCGAAGGACGGCGTTGTCGTCGAGGGCGGCCTTCTCGCACTCGGGCCCGTCCCGGCCGGAGACGCCGCAGCCGCCGCGCTGCCGGCCATCCAGCACGCTTCGGACTCCGGCGAACTCGCCTTGACGGTACGCGCCGTGACCGCCGCCGATGAAGTATGGGCTGCGAAGGGCCACGAAGTCGCCTGGGCTCAGCAGGTCCTGTCCGCTTCGCGGACCGCGCAGATCGAGCAGGATGGCTTCGCCACCACGACAACGGTCCCGCCGCAGCGCGCGCCCGGAGGCGACACGAGCGCCGAACACATCACCCTCGGTCCGGCGACGTTCCGCGCGGAAACCGGCGAGTTGGCCACGCTCGGCCCGATCAGGTTCCCGACCTCGCCGTGCATAGACCTCTGGCGTGCGCCGACCAGCAACGACATCGGTCTGGGGCAGGCGTTCAGCCAGCAGGACGCGTGGCGGGCCGCCGGCCTGGACATCGTGCAGCACGACACCAGGTACGTGCATCTGGCCGACGACGTAGTGCGGGTCGAAGTTCGGAGCGCTCCACCCGGTCGCGCCTTCGGCGTCGCCGCCGTATTCACCTGGCAGCCCACGGCCGACTCCGTGAGCCTGACAGCGGCGATCACACCGTACGGCTCGTGGCCGACCACGTGGCCGCGCGCGGCAGTGCGGTTCGCGCTGCCGGCCCGGTACGACTCAGTGGCCTGGTACGGCTACGGGCCGGGCGAGGGCTACCCGGACAGCTCGCACGCGCCGCGCCTCGGCGAGTTCCGAGCCACCGTCCGCGAGCTGCAGACCCCGTATCCGTACCCGCAAGAGAACGGCTCCCGCCCCGGAGTACGGCGATTGGATCTCGTCGACGGCTCAGGACACGGACTGCGTATCAAGGCGCGCAGTGCGTTCGGCTTCACTGCCCGGCCGTGGACCTCCGAACAGCTCGACAGCGCCCGCCACACCTACGACCTCGTCCCGGGCCCGCACACCGTCGTCACCCTCGACGCGGCGCTGGACGGACTCGGCTCCGCTTCCTGCGGTCCGGCTCCACTGGAGCGCTACCGCCTCTACCCCGAGCCGCTGACCCTCAGCGCCACGTTCACGTCCCTGCCGCGACCGTAGCCGGACCTCCCCACCAGGAAAGAGCTCCAGAGGCCGCAAGTACTCCCTCCCACCGACACGCAAAGGAACGCCATCCCGAATGAACGTCACCCGCACCTCCCCGAGAGCACTCGCCGCGTTCGCCGCGATGGCCTGTGCCTGCGCCACCGTCGCCGGCTGCAGCTCCTCCTCGGGCCCGGCGAAACCGGGTTCCGCCAGCAGCGGCCCGGTCACCATCCAGTACTGGGGGTGGGTGCCGGACATGGACAAGGCGATCGCGATCTGGAACCAGCAGAACCCGAACATCCACGTCGACTACTCGCAGATCGTCTCCAACCAGGCCACCACGAAGATCCAGGCGGCCGTTCAGGCAGGCAACGCGCCATGCCTCGCGCAGGTCAGCGACGACTCGATGCTCAGCTACGTGGCCGACGGCCTGCTCCAGGACGTCACCGGCCGGGCCGCCCAATACCAGCAGAACTACCTCGGCTGGGCGTGGAACCAGATGCAGGCGGACGGCCACACGTACGGCATGCCGCAGGACACCGGACCGACCGTGTTCTACTACCGCGCCGACCTGTTCAAGAAGTACGGCATTGCAGTGCCGACCACGTGGGCCGAGTACGCCGCCGACGCGCAAGAGATCAAGCAGAAGGATCCGTCCGCGGTGCTCGGCACGCTCTCGCCCGACGACCCCGGCATGTTCCAGGCACTGGCCTGGCAGAACGGTGCGACCTGGTGGAGCACCCAGGGCAACACCTGGGTCTCCGACATCACCGGCTCCCAGACGCAGCAAGTCGCCTCCTACTGGCAGGGGCTGATCAACTCCGGCGACATCAAGATCGTCGACCGCTGGGCCCCGACCTTCTATCAGGACATGCAGAAGAGCACCGTCCTGTCCTACATCGGCGCGGCCTGGAACGCCTCGCTGATCGCGCAGAACGTCGCCTCCGAGTCCGGCGACTGGCGGGTCGCGCAGATGCCCGTCTACAACACCTCGGCCCCGGCCACCGCCAACAGCGGCGGCTCGGCCGTCGCGGTCCTCAAGGGCTGCTCGAACGTCGCGGCCGCGCTCAAGTTCGCCAACTGGCTCGACACCTCGCAGGCGAGCATGAACATCCTGGCCAGCCCCTCCGGCGGCGGCCTCTACCCCGCCTCGACCACGGCGCTCGACTACCCGGTCGTCAACCAGAACGTGGCGTTCTACGGCGGCCAGAACATCTACGGCGAATTCAAGCAGTCCGCGAACGAGGTGAGCCACAACTGGAACTGGGGTCCGGTCCAGACGCAGGTCTACACCGCGCTCGGCAATGAACTGTCGAGCGTGGCGTTGAACAAGTCCACACTGACGGCCTCGCTCTCCTCCGTGCAGCAGACGGCTGTCAGCGCCCTGCGGTCCAAGGGCATCTCCGTCACCACGAAGTGACCGAGTGAGAGTGAGGTAGCACGATGTCAGCCCTGACCCGGCGGACGACCGGACCCGAGCGCGCGCCGCGGCGGACCGCTGTGAAGCGCCAACGCGGCGTGGTGGCGCTGTTCGTCGGCCCCTTCCTGGCCCTGTTCCTGCTCGTGTTCGCCGCCCCGATCGTCTACTCGGCGATCCAGAGCCTCTACGCGGAGCGGGCTTCGGGCCCGCTCGGTCTGGGGGGAATCACCTCGCGGTTCGTCGGCTTCGCGAACTTCTCCACCGTGCTGCACAGCGGCGACTACTGGCACGGCATGGCGCGGGTGTTCCTGTTCGGGATCGTGCAGGTCCCGTTCATGCTCTGCGCCGCACTCGCCCTGGCTCTCGCCCTGGACTCGATCGCCGCGCGGGGGGTGGCCGCGTTCCGCACCGTCTTCTTCCTGCCGTACGCGATCCCCGGCGTCGTCGCGGCGCTGCTCTGGTCCTACCTGTACCTGCCGCAGATCAGCCCGTACACCAAGCTGCTCGGCGTCATCGGCCTGCACCCCGACCTGCTCGGCCCCGGCCTTGTCCTGTGGTCCATCGCGAACATCACGACCTGGACGTACACCGGGTACAACATGCTGATCATCCTGTCCTCGCTCAAGACGATCCCGCAGGAACTGTTCGAAGCGGCGCGGATCGACGGCGCGAGCGAATGGCAGATCGCCTGGCGCATCAAGGTTCCCGCGGTACGTCGCGCCCTGGTCCTGGCCGGCGTGCTGTCCATCATCGGCACGCTGCAGCTGTTCACCGAGCCGACGGTCCTGCAGGGAATCTCCTTCGGCGTGAGCAGCACCTACACCCCGACCATGTACGCCTTCACAGCAGCGTTCTCCAACAGCGACAGCGGCGTGGCCTCGGCGGGCTCGATCGTCGTCGCGCTGCTCGCCGGCGTGCTGTCGGTCGTCTACTACCGCTTCACCATGAGGAAGGCGGACGCATGATCGGCAAGACGGCACCCGAATCCGTGCCCACCGGGACCGCACCTGTGCCGCGGCGGCAGGGTGCTTCCCCACCGCCGGGCGCGAGCCGTCGGACGGCGCGCCCGGTCGGCGTCAAGCGCAGCTCCCGGCTCGTTCTCAACGGCGTGCTGGCCCTCACGGCGCTCTACTTCCTGCTTCCGGTGTGGTGGCTGCTGGTCTCCTCGACCAAGACCAACTCCGGGCTGTTCGGATCCAACGGATTCTGGTTCGCCGGACTCCATCTCGTCGAGAACGTCAAGGACGTGTTCAGCTTCGGCGGCGGCTTGTACGGCCGATGGATACTCAACAGCGCCATCTACTCGGGCCTGAGCGGCATAGGAGCCACCGTGCTCGGGTCCGCCTGCGGCTACGCGCTGGCCAAGTTCGAGTTCCGCGGCAGGGGCGTGGTCTTCGGATTCATCATGTCCGGCGTCCTGGTGCCGTCCTCGCTGCTGACTGTTCCGCTCTACCTGATGTTCTCGAAGATCCATCTCGTCGACACCTACTGGGCGGTGATCATCCCGAGTGTCGTGAGCCCCTTCGCGGTCTATCTGAGCCGCGTCTACGCCCAGGATGCCATCCCTGACACCGTGCTCGAGGCCGCCAGGATCGACGGCGCGGGGGAGTTGCGCATCTTCACGAAGATCGTGGTGCCGATGATGCGGCCCGCGCTGGTCACGGTGTTCCTGTTCAGCTTCGTCGCCGCCTGGAACAACTTCTTCCTGGCCCTGGTCATGCTCTCGAACCAGAAGCTCTACCCGATCACCCTCGGCCTGTACCAGTGGTTCACCCAGAAGGATCAGACCACCTACAACGTCGTGATCACCGGCTCGCTCCTCTCGGTACTCCCGCTCGTCATCGCCTTCCTGGCACTCGGACGCTTCTGGCGTGCCGGACTGTCCGCAGGCAGCGTCAAGGGATGAACTACGAAGGCCATGGCCGGCTTGGCGAAGGAGACGTCGCCGTCCGCGGAAGCCCTGCGGCGGCGCTCGCTGTCTACCTCCCCTTCGAAGACGAGGCCACGCCGCGACTCCGAGCGTGCCATCGCCCAGCGCCATCGACTGCGCGGCCCGGTGGTTCGGCCGGCCGAACCACATCCGAACTATCGACGACGCCCTGGGTGTTCTCGGCGAACGTGCCGTTGCTCCAGGCCGTCGTCTGCGAGGTCGCGGCGCGGGCCGTGGAGGTCGACGCGGTCGCCGACAGTCCCGCAACCGCGAGGACTGCGGTGACGACCGCGCTCCGATTGTTCATTCTTGGCGTGCCAGCGCAGCACGGTACGGGGTGACCAGCAGCTTCATTGCCGAACGGTGACGCTGGCTCGGCAGCCGAAGCAGGGCGGCGAGCACCGCACGGTCCCCGCCGGTGAAGGCGGGCTTGGGGCTGCTGCGCTGCAGGACGGCCAGCTGGTGCCGGAGTCCCAGTATCTCGACATCCTCAGCCGCGGAGGAGTGGGCCGGCAGGCGCAGCCAGCCGAGCAGGAGGCAGCCGAATCTGTAGACCAGACGGAACGTCACGCTTCCCGAGCGTGCGCCGACGGGTTCGCGAACACCCACGATGTGACCCGCATTCTCCTCAACTTTGAGTAGACCGCTCAACAAGCGTGACGCGAACGCTAGCCGTGGAAAAGTGAGGGGGCAAGACTCCACGGTGGAGGAAAATCCGCGGTTCCACTTGACCGGTCACGCGCTTCGGGGGAATATTCCTCAACACTCACTAACGCCACCTCCCCAGGAGCCTCCCCCATGATGCCTCTGCAGAATTCCGTCGCGGGTCTACCCGCAACCGTGAGCCGTCGTGCGGTGTTGAAGACGGCTGCGCTCGCTGCGAGTGCGACGATGGTGAGTAGCCTCGACATTGGGTTCGGCGCCGGCCGCGCGCTCGCCGCAACCGCACCAGTGGCAAACGCGCGCTCCGATTACGGCGTGCAGCTCTACCCGTTCGCGCTTGGCGCCGTCCAGCTGACGTCTAGCCGGTTCCTTGACTCGCAGAACCGGCGGCTCGCCTACATGCGTTTCCTCAGCATGGACAGGTTGCTTTACAACTACCGTGCGACGGCACACCTGTCGACGGCGGGCGCCTCGCCGCTCGGCGGCTGGGAGGATCCCAACTTCAGCTGGCGCGGCCACATCATCGGCCACTACCTGTCGGGCGCATCCCATGCCGTCGCGGGCACGGGCGACTCGACGCTGCAGTCGAATGTGACCTACCTCGTCGCCGAGCTCGCGAAGTGTCAGGCGAACGCCGCGACTGCTGGCTACCACACCGGCTTTCTGGCTGGCTTTCCGGAGAGCCAGTTCGCGGCGATGGAGAGCGGCCAGTACATCGTCGTGTGGTACACGATGCACAAGCTCATGGCCGGTCTGCTCGACGCGTACCGACTCGTCGGACTCGACCAGGCGCTCACCGTCCTGCTCAAGCTCGCCGCCTGGGTCGACAACCACACGGGCGCCTTCACGTACTCGCAGATGCAGGGCTTCCTCAACGTGGAGTTCGGCGGCATGAACGAGGTGCTCGCCAACCTCTACCAGCTCACCGGCGACAGCCGGTGGCTCACCGTCGCGCAGCGCTTCGATCACGCTGCCATCTACGACCCGCTCGCGGCGAACAGCGACCAACTCAATGGCCACCACGCGAACACGCAGATGGCGAAGCTCATGGGCGCGATCAAGGAGTATGAGGCGACTAACACGTCGCGCTACTACGACATCGTGCGCAACTACTGGGACATCGTCATCAACCACCACACATACTGCACGGGTGGCAACAGCGACGGCGAGTACTATCACGGGCCGAACCAGATCTCGAACCGCCTGTCGAATACTACGTGCGAAGTTTGCAACGTCTACAACATGCTCAAGATCAGCCGCGAGCTGTTCTTCGTCAACCCGAGTCGCGCTGACTACATGGACTACTACGAGTGGGCGCTCTACAACGAGATCCTCGCACAGCAAGATCCCACGAGCGCCCACGGCCGCGTCACCTACTACCTGGACATGCGCCCAGGTGCCGCCAAGCTGTACGACGACGACTACGACGCGTTCTGGTGCGACACCGGTTCGAGCATGGAGAGCTACTCGAAGCTCAACGACTCGATCTACTTCTCAGACGGTAGCCGCACGCTCTACGTCAACCTCTTCATTCCGTCGGTGCTCACATGGGGCGCCACGGGGATGACGGTGAGGCAGGCCACGAACTATCCGGCGGCAGACAACACGACGCTGACGATCGGCGGTTCGGGAAGCGCCACTATCAAGCTTCGCATTCCGAAGTGGACGAGCAACCCGACGCTGACCATCAACGGTGCGAGCGCAGGTGTCACGCTGACGCCGGGCACGTACGCGACGGTCTCCCGCACCTGGACGAACGGCGACACTGTCGTGCTGACACTGCCGATGTCGCTCACGTTGACGTCGACACCGGATGACCCGGCCGTGCAGTCGGTCTCGTTCGGCCCGGTTCTGCTCGCCGGTCAGTACGGCCCGTTCAACGACGCCGGCAACCCCACATACGCCGCTGCCAGCCCGACCGTGCTCAGCGCGCTTCCTGTGCTGGATCCGACCTCGTTCAACGGCACCGCGACAGCCTTGACGTTCAAGGCGAGCGCGAACGGCACCTCAGTGACGTTGCTGCCCTACTACGACACGCACAACCAGTACGGCACCGTCTACTGGATGAGTCGTTCGAAGTCGGGCTATGTACGGCTGATGAACCGCAACAGCAACAAGGTGCTCGGCATCACGAACATGGGGACGACCGACGGCATCCGCGCGCTGCAGTGGTCGGACACCGGGACGCCGGACCACCAGTGGGAGCTCGTTCCGGACGGCGACTACGTCCGGATCCGCAACGCGAACAGCGGCAAGCTGCTGGGCGTGAAGGACATGTCGACCAGTGACGGTGCCGTGGTCCTGCAGTGGAGCGACAATGGCACACCAGACCACGACTGGACGTTGGTCGACGCCGGTGGCGGTTACGTCTACATCGTCAACCGCAACAGCGGCATGAGGTTGGACGTCCAGGGCGCCAGCACGATAGACGGCGGCCAGGTGATTCAAAGCGCGGTCAGCACAGCGACGAACCAACAATGGCTGATCATTCCCGATGGCTGGGTGCGCATCCAGAACGTCAACAGCGGGCTGATGCTCGGCATTCAAGGCGCGAGTGGCAATGACGGCGCCCCCGCAATCCAGTGGAACGACTCGGGCACCGCGGACCACGGCTGGACATTCATCCCGGATGCCAACGCGACCTTCCGTATCCGCAACGAGAACAGCGGCAAGGTGCTCGGTGTGGTCAACGAGTCGACGAAGCCAGGCGACCAGGTGCTGCAGTGGGGCGACACCGGCACACCTGATCACCTCTGGCGACTGCAGGCAACCGGCAACGGCGACCAGTTCAAGATCGTCAATGCCAACAGCAACCTCCTTCTCGGCGTGACGAACGCCTCGACGACGCCAGGCGCGCTGTGTCTGCAGTCGACAGACAACGGGACACCCGACCACCTCTGGCGGATTCGCTAAGGCTTAGGAGTCGTTGGTTCTGAAGCTGTCGACTCCCAGTCCGGCCCCCCAGACGGTGTCCACCGAGTGGCTGCAGATCGCGGTGCCGCGGGACCGGGAGGGCAGCTTTTGGACCGGTGCCCATTTCGGCGGTTGGGCGCCGGGTCGCCAGAGGCCGATTCGTGTCGGCCCCGGCCCATGTGGTCGGTCATCTCGCCCTCGAGCGCCGACTCCAGCACCCGCTTCGTGAGCTCGACCAGCAGGCCCCCCTCATCTGTCGGCTTCATCCCGCCTGCCTTGGCCTGGGCCACCAGCTGCCCGACCAGATCCCGGTCCAGCACCTCCAGCCCGGTACCCTCGCCCAAGGTGTCCGCCGTCTGGGCGGCATCAGTCTCATTCATCGCGTTAGTCATCAACTAGCGCTTCCTGTCAGGGACTTCCCACCATTCACGGTACAGACCCGTGCAACTCCGGAGCGATGGTCATGGATGCTCGAACCCTTCTGCTACAGTAAACCGATCGGTTTCCAACGGCCTGGTGGGAGCGCCTCCCCATGGGCATCGGCGAAAGACGGCCATGGGCAGGATCAGTGCGCAGGAGCGACGTGAGAGCGTCATCCGGGCGGCCGTCGCCGAGTTCGCGCTCAGGGGCTACTACGGGACCACGACCGAGGCGATCGCCAAGCGGGTCGGTGTCACGCAGCCGTACCTGTTCCGGCTCTTTCCGGGCAAGCGGGCGATCTTCGTGGCGGCTTTGACGCGGAGCATGGAGGACACTCGGCTGGCTTTCGAGCGGGCGGCCGAGGGGGTCGAGGGTAGCGAGCGGGCCCTTGGGGCCATGGCGCGCGCCTACGCCCGGCTGATGTCGGAGCACCCGGAGACGCTGCTGATGCAGGTGCAGGGACACGTCCACGTAGCGGCCGCCACGGCGCGGGGCGACGACCAGTTCGGCGAACTCGTCCGGACCGGCTGGATGCGGCTGTGGGAGACCGTGCGCCTGCCGCTGGGGGCGGATGCCGACAAGGCCACGGCCTTCCTTGCGCACGGCATGCTGATCAACACCCTGACGGCCATCGGGCTGCCCTCCGACTGCCGGGACGCACGTTCGTGATCCGCCACGCCTGCGGTGACCACCGCAGGCGTGGCCCAGTGTGGGGACGCGTCGGCCCTCGGGCGTGCTGGGCGGGTGACGGGCGTCAGTGCACGCCGGCTGCGTCGAGCAGGGGGACCAGCGTGGGGGCGATGAGGCCGGTGAGGTTGTCGGCTCCGATACCTGCTCGCGCGCTGGCACCGTCGAAGACCAGGCTGAGCTGCCGGGCCAGCAGGTCGGGGTCGCCGGCTCCGCCGCGTTCGGCCTGGTCCCGGAAGAACGCGGTCAGGTTCGCCTTGATCCGGTGGGCCACCCGGCTCGCGGGATGGTTCTGGTCCTTCAGCTCGATCTGCACGGCCAGGTACCGGCATCCTCGGAACTCCGGCGCCTCCGCCTGCGCTTCCACCTGCTCGAAGACGTGCAGGATCCGCTCGCGGGGGGAGCGGTCGTCGTCTGCCGGGGGCAGGAGTGAGGCCACGAAGGCGGAGGCGCGTTCCTCCAGGCTCGCCGCCAGTAGTTCGTCCTTGCTGTCGAACAGCTGGTACATGGAGCGCTTGGACACCCCCGCCGCCTTGCACAGGGCGTCGACGCCGATGCTGACGCCGTCTCGGTAGGTGAGCGTGGCCGCGGCCTCCAGCAGCCGCTCCCGGGGGCTGGCCTTCACTTCGGTGCTCATACGGTGAGGTTAACTCGATTCCGGCAAAATTGAAACCGATCGGTTTCCAGGTGGTCGACGGTGACCCTTGTGGCGCGGCGCAGACGATAGCCGGGGCTGAACGGCGGCGCGGCGACAGCCCCGAGGGGGACCGTCGCCGCGCCGTGGGAGGTGTGCGCGCCTCAGTGGGCGATCACGGGCTCGCCCTCCGATGGCACCAGGGCCGCATTCGGCACCAGGAACGCTGCGAGCAGCGCACCGACCACGAAGAACCCGGCACCCCACGCCAGGGTGGCCGTATAGCCCTCGACCCCGGCCTGCGCCGCGGTCAGCGCGCCGGACTTGTGCGAGGTCAGGTAGTGGGTCGCGGCCGATGAGGCCACGGTGGTCAGCAGCGCCGTGCTGATCGAACCGCCCACCTGCTGGCCGGTGTTGATCAGCGCTGAGGCGACGCCGGCATCCTCGTGGTGCACGCCTGCGGTTGCACCCTGGAACGCGGTGCTCATCACGCCGCCGAGACCCATGCCCAGCAGGATCAGACCGGGCATGATGTCGGCGGCGTAGCCGCTGTCCAGCTTGAGTTGACTCAGCAGAAGCATGCCGGTCGCGGCCACCAGGAAGCTGGCACTGATCACGATCTTCGGCCCGACCCTGGGCAGCAGCAGCGGAGGAACAGTGGTCGACGCGAGAACGATGCCGGCGACCATCGGCAGGAACGCCAGACCGGTCTTGATCGGCGAGTAGCCGATGCTGGCCTCCATGTAGTAGGTCAGGAACAGGAAGATCGAGAACATCCCCATGCCGATGACGAACACCGCCAGGAACGAGCCACCGCGGGTCCGGTCCAGCACGACTCGCAGCGGCAGCAGCGGATGCGCGACCCTGGCCTCCAGCCACACGAACAGCGCAAGCAGCGCCACGCCGGCGACCATGGAGCCGAGGACGACCGGGTTGGTCCAGCTGGTGGACTCGACGTGCGCGAACCCGTAGACGATGGCGAACACCGCGGCGCTCACCGTGATGGTGCCCGGGATATCGAGTTTGGGCCGCTCGGTGACCGCGGGCTTGGCCAGCAGAAGCAGCGCGCCGACGAGCGCGACGGCCGCGAAACCGACATTGACGAACATCACCCAGCGCCATGACGCCCACTGGGTGAGCATGCCGCCGAGCAGTAGTCCGATCGCGCCGCCCGCACCGGCCAAGGCACTGAAGATGCCGAAGGCCTTCGCCCTTTCGGCCGGTTGCGTGAAGGTCACACTGAGCAGCGAGAGTGCCGCGGGCGCGAGCAGCGCGGCGAACAGGCCCTGGGCAACACGTGCCGCGACGAGGACTTCGAAGCTGCCGGCCGCGCCGCCGACCACCGATGCGCCCGCGAAACCGATCAGGCCGGTCACGAAGGTGGTCCGTCGGCCGAACAGGTCGCCGAGCCGGCCACCGAGCAGCAGCAAGCTGCCGAAGGCCAGGGCGTAGCCCGTGATGACCCACTGCCGGTTGCCGTCGCTGAAGCCGAGGTCGTGTTGGGCTGCGGGCAGCGCGATGTTCACGACGGTCGCATCCAGGGTGACCATGAGCTGCGCCACGCCCAGCACGACAAGCACCCACCAGCGCACGCCATGTGAGCCGCGACGGCCCGAGCCTGTCTTTCCGGAGGCGGGCGCCCCCTGGTCCAACGTGGTCGTCATATCTGGCCCCTTGCCGCTGGTCGAAGAACTGGACACAGATCGGAAACCGATCGGTGTCCGACCAGGTAAACAGATCGGTTTCAGCAATGCAAGTCAACACTTGCCCTCCGCGCCGAGAGCGAAGCCGTCACCTCCGAGCCCGAGGGCTGCACCCGTCTGTGTCGCCGTACGGCCAGGGCGGTAGTGCCGGGGTCGCGGGCCGGGTCATTGCTGCTTGTGCGGTGAAACCGATCGGTTTACTGTGGTAGGTACCGACCGGTTTCCACGTTGGGGGCAGTCACGCCTCCGAGGCCGAGCGCGAAGGAGTCAGCGACATGCCCGACCAGGAGACGCACCCCGCGATCCGCATCCCGGGAGCCACCAGTCACACCCTCGCCCCCCGCTCGGGCCAAGGCGTGCTGCGCTACCTCAAAGCCGGCAGCGGCGCCCCCGTGGTCCTGCTGCACACCGTGCGTACGCAGGCCGAGCACTTTC
>NZ_BBPM01000077.1:0-3864 GCF_000787775.1 Streptacidiphilus carbonis
CTAGGTACGACATCACCGACCTGACCGGCGGCGAGCGGGTAGGCGTCTCCGTTGGCGACGTCGTCGGCCACGGCCTGGAGGCCGCCGGCGTCATGGGCCAGCTGCGCAGCGCGCTCGCGGCCGCGTCCCGTGTGGCCGACGGCCCCGCGCAGGCCCTGGACGTGCTGGGCCGGTACGCCGGCTTCGTCGACGGCGCCGAGAACACCACTGCCGTGACGTGCTTCGTCGACTGGGAACAGCACACCATCACCTACTCCAGCGCCGGCCGCCCACCGCCCGCCCACCTGCAGACCGGGTCATCACAGCCCCCTGGCAACGAGGCGACGTTCCTCTGCTACCGGCCTACTACGGCGGACCGGAGCGTGAACTGCCCGGTCAGGTGGGACACGGCATGGATGCGGCGAGCAAGATCGGAATGTGTCACGGCCACCGGTCTCCCAGCTGCCCGGCGAACTCGGCACACGGGGACGAGCGGGTCGGGTTCCCCTGGGAACCCCCCTCGTCGAATCGACGAGGGGGGTCTCGTCCACGCGCTGAAGACGAGGCGGACTGCTCCCGCCTAGCGTCGGCGGCATGGACAACGCCATCCACTGCGAGGGCCTCACCAAGCAGTACGGTCCGACGCTCGCCGTCGACCATCTGGATCTGACCGTAGGGCCCGCGCAGGTCTTCGGCTTCCTCGGACCCAACGGCTCGGGAAAGACCACCACCATGCGGATGCTGCTCGGCCTGGTGCACCCCACCTCCGGGCGGGCCTGGATCCACGGCCGCCCGCTGCCCGACCCGGACGGCCTGGCCCGGATCGGCTCGATGATCGAGGAACCGGGCTTCCACCCCTGGGCCAGCGGCCGCCGCAATCTGGAGTTCCTGGCCCTCAGCGGGCCGCCGGTTCCCCGCACCGACGCCGTGGACCGCGCACTGCACCGGGTGGGGCTGGCCACCGCGGCCGACCGGCACGTGCGGACCTACTCGCAGGGCATGCGCCAGCGCCTCGGCCTGGCCGCCGCGCTGCTGCGCGACCCGTCGCTGCTCATCCTCGACGAACCCACCAACGGCCTGGACCCGGCCGGCATCCAGGAGATGCGAGCGCTGCTGCGCACCCTCGCCGACGCCGGGACCACCGTATTCCTCTCCAGCCATCTGCTCACGGAGATCGAGCAGGTCTGCGACCGGGTCGCGGTCCTGCACGCCGGACGGTTGATCGAGGAGGGTCCGGTGGCCGAGGTCGCCGGAGACCGGGCCGCGGTCCGGGTCACCGTGGACCCCGCCGACCTGGCCCGCGCCCAGCAGCTCCTGGCCGCCTGGCCGACGCACCCCACGGGACCCGGGCAACTCCTGGTCGACAGCGGCGACCCGCGCGCTGTCAACGAGGTGCTCGGCAGAGCCGGCCTGTGGGCCCACGAGCTGCGCCGTGACAGCGGCGGGCTGGAGAACCGCTTCCTGCACCTCACCGCCGACACCAGGAACAGCGAGGTTTCCGATGCGCCTGCTCCACGCTGAACTGCGCAAACTCAACCGCCCCCTCTTCTGGTGCACCGCGCTCGGCTTCGCCCTGTTCGCAGTGCTCCTCGCGGTGGGCGGCGCGAGCAACGCGCAGCAGTACACCCAGACCTCCCCGGTACCCGGCTGCGCCGCGATGCACCTGCCCGCGAGCATCTCCTGCGCCGAGGCCCAGAGGACGGCCGAGGCCAGGGAGGAACAGACCCGGCCGGAGCGGCTGGCCTCCGCACTGCACACCGCCGAGCAGTTGACCCCGCTCGCCGGGGGCGCGGAGTCCGCCGGACTGATGGCCTCGCTGCCCGGCGTGCTGGTCCTCTCCCTGCTGGCCGGAGGCCATGTGGGCGGGGAATGGACCGGGCACACCCTCAAATCCCTGCTCGCCCAGTGCGGACGGCGGCGCCGGGTACTGGCCGCCAAGGTCGCGAGCCTGTGGCTCGCCGCAGTGGGGATCATGGCCGCAGGCTGGGCCGGGCTGGCGCTGGCCGGGCCGCTGGCCGCCCACGTCGCCGGCCTTCCGGCCGGTCGGCTGTCCCTCGCCCATACCGTCGACCGCTCCGCAGGGCAGTTGGGGCGCGCCCTGCTGGTCCTGGCCCTGTTCGCGGCGGTGGGTGTGCTGTGCTCGGTGCTCACCCGCAGCACCGTCGGGACCCTGGGGGCCTGCAGCGGGGTGTTCGTCGCTCTGCTGGCCACCGCGGCGCTGCCGGGACTCGGGAGGTGGACCCCGGCGACCTGGGTGCAGAACTGGATGGGCTTTGGCGCCGGCGAGTCCTCGATCACGGCGCTGCCGGACAACTTCTGGTCCCGCTTCCTGAGCGCCACCGGGGCAGCGCCCAGCCCGTTGGTCACCGCGCTGGAAGCGGTCGCTCTCGCCGGGACGGCCGCCGCCTGCGCCCTGGTCGCCGACACGGTCTTCCGCCGCAGCGACGTGACGGGATGACCTGGCTGAACCGGGCCCTCCGGCCCTACGGTCAGGGCATGGCCATCTCGTCCCGGGGAGTCGACGCGGCGGTGACGGCCGTCCTGGTCCTGTGGGCACTGCCCGATGTGCCCTGGTGGTGGCGGCCGCCCGGGCACGCAGCCGGCACCCCGGTGGTCCTCGGCTACCTGCTGCTGGCCCTGATCCAGTCGGTACCGTTCCTGTGGTGGCGGCGGATCCCGCTGACCGTGCTGGGGACCGCAGCCGGGGCCTACCTCCTGCGCGGAGCCCTGGACCAGCACCAGGCGTCGGCCGCCGCGGCGGTGCTGGTCGCCGCTTACGGGGCGGGCGCCCACGGCAGCCATCGCCGAGTGCCGCAAGTGCTCGGCTTGCTGTCGCTGGCCACGGCAGCCGGCATCGGTCTGTTCGACAACTACCAGCGCAACGCCGGCGGGCCCTGGGCGCTGCTCGGCGCGGCCTTCCTGGTCGGCGACGCGGCAACCGCTCGGCGCCAGGAGGCCGCCGCCGCGGCCGAGGCCGCCCACTTGGCCGAACGCGCGCGGATCGCCCGGGAGTTGCACGATGTGCTGGCCCATCAGCTCTCCGCTATCACCGTGCAGGCCGGGACCGCCCGTCTCGCTCCCCCGGTCGACCCCGCCGCGCTGCTCGCCGGGGTCGAGCGGCTCGGCCGCGAGGCGCTGACCGAACTGAGCCACCTGCTCGGTGCATTGCGTCGAGACCGGGCCGCAGCGCCCGACTACCGCCCGGTGCCCACGCTCGACGCACTGGACGACTTGGTCGCGCAGAGCCGGGCGGCCGGGACCCGGGTGGCGTTCGCGGTGGAAGGTGCCGCGCCTGCCGACCTGACGCCGGGTCTGGAACTGTCGGCGTACCGGATCGCGCAGGAGGCCCTGACCAACGCCGCGCGATACGCTCCCGGCGCGCCCGTCCGGATCACCCTGGACTACCGCGGGCACCACATGCAGCTGACGGTGGCCAACGACGCGCCGCCGCGTCCTGGGCCGGTGACGGCCGGCGGCGGCCGGGGCCTGCTCGGCATCCGCGAGCGCGTCGACCTCTACGGCGGACGCCTGGACGCGGGGCCCACGCCGGAGGGCGGCTTCGCACTTTCGGCCTCACTGCCCTACGCCGACCGACCCGAAGGGACGGCGCCATGACGGTCCGTATCCTGCTCGCCGACGACCAGACGATGGTCCGCGCCGCGCTGGCAACACTGCTCGACACCCGCGAGGACTTCACGGTGGTGGGCCAGGCCGGGGACGGCGCACAGGCGGTGGCACTGACCCGCGAATGCCACCCGGACGTGGTGCTCATGGACATCCGCATGCCGAAGATGGACGGCCTGGAGGCCACCCGTCGGATCCTCGCCCACCCGAACCCGCCCCGAGTGGTCGTGCTCACCACGTACGACCTGGACGAATACGTCT
>NZ_BBPM01000077.1:4024-29386 GCF_000787775.1 Streptacidiphilus carbonis
ACCCGAACCCGCCCCGAGTGGTCGTGCTCACCACGTACGACCTGGACGAATACGTCTACGACGCGCTCCGCGCCGGAGCCAGCGGATTCCTGCTCAAGCACGCCCTGCCGGAGGAACTCCTGCTCGGGGTCCGCGCGGCAGCCGACGGCGGCGCGCTGATCTCCCCCACCGTCACCAAACGCCTGCTGAGCGCCTTCACCCAGCCGCCGCCCCGGCCCAGCCCGCCCCCGACCGCTCTGGGCGAGCTCACCGCACGCGAACGCGAGGTCTTCGACCTGCTCGTGCGCGGCCGCACCAACACCCAGATCGCCCGCACCCTGTCCGTCGCCGAGACCACCGTGAAGACCCACGTCAGCCACGCACTGGCCAAACTCGGCCTGCGCGACCGCGTGCACGCGGTGCTGTTCGCGTACGAGTACGGCCTCGCTGCGCCGATCGACCGAGGCAGGCAACGCCCCTACCAGGGCTAGCGCCGCCGTGACTGGATAGCTGGTCGTCGGCGGTCGGTGGCCTGGACGGTCACGTGGTGGTCGCTGATGGCGACGGCGTCGAGCACCACGGTGCCAGCGCGATGGAACCAGAGGTCTTGGAGGAGCGGGTCAGTCACGACCACCCATGATCGCGGCTTCTTCGCTCACACTCCGTGGCTCTGGCACGGAAAGTGATCCACAACCAGAATTCGCGAAGCGTTGACAACGTTCAGCGGGTTGCTGCTGCATTGTCGTCGGACACAGCGTCAAGACGTTGTCGTGCCACGGCGGCCCCGGGGATGTCCAGTTCCTCGTACAGGGTGATGGCTTCGGTCCAGGCCGCCCGTGCCTCAGCGGTCCGTCCGCGCGCTGACTGTACGTCCCCGGTGGCGACCAGGCTCTGAGCCTCCTGTAGGGCGTGTCCGTACTGACGCGCCAGTGCGAGGCGGCGGGTCTCGTAGCTGAAGGCCTCGTCGTATTCGCCGGTGAGGAGCAAGACCTCGGCGATGTTTCCGAGCAGCAGGGCGAGGGCGTAGCTGTCGGTTTCCGGGGAGTTGAGGATGTCCAGGGCGTGCAGGTAGCTGGCCAGGGCCAGGTCGCTACATCGATCGCCCTGATGCACGGCACCGCCCCACAGCGCCCAGCACGGCCGCGACCTCCGCGCCATCTGACCCCAGCCGCCTTCAACACCCAAGGACCAGCAGATGTCTCAGCAGCCACTCACCGCCGCCCTGGCCGCCTCCACCACCACCGGCTTCCATCCCGGTCTCGCCTTCACAGAACCTCCGGTCGCCACCCCGGACCCCACCCACTCCCCCACCGGCACAGCGACCACCGCACCAACCCGCTAGGAGAACCACGCACGACCACGCTCTCCCTCCCCGCCGTCGACCCCGAGCGCACCGCCCTACTGGCGATGGACTTCCAGAACGGGATCGTGCCCATCGACCCGACTCCGACGCTCTCGTCCAACGGGTCAAGGTTGCGATGGCCGAGGTCCGCGCCGCCGGCGGCACCATCGGCTACGTGCGCGTCGCCTTTACCGAGAACGACTGGAGCGCGATCCCGCACACCAACAAGACGTTCAGCGGCGTCGCCGCGGCGAAGATGATGCACCACGAGGAGAACGCCACTCAGATCGACAGCCGCATCGCACCCCAGGACGGCGACATCGTCGTCCGCAAGGTCCGCTTCGGCGCGGTCTCCACCACTGCCCTGCACGAACAGCTGCGCAATCGCGGCATCGACACCCTGATCCTGTCCGGCGTCAGCACCAGCGGCGGGGTCCTGTCCACCCTCATCGACACCGCCGATCGCGACTACCGCGTCTTCGTCCTGACCGACGCCGTCGCCGACCCCAACCCCGACGTCCACCGCATCCTGATCGACGAGGTGTTCCCCTCCCGAGCCCACCTCATCGACACCACCCAACTGCCGGAGCCGCTCAAGCCGGCCTGATGCCCCTGACTCAGATCGCCCAGGTTCACTTCACCCCGGTCGCGAACGGGCTGCTGGCCGTCACCGGCACCGGCGGGAGATGGACGGCCTGGCTGATCGGCACCAGGACCCGTCCGACCACGGCGATCTGGCACGGGACCTCCTCGGCACCAGACGCGAGCGCGACTCGGCGGAGGCGAAGGCGTGCCGGGGGCGGGACCTGGAGGAGTACCTGTCGCCGGCTCGGACGCCACCGGCGTACCCGGCCTGGACGAGAGGTGCAGCGCCAGCAGCAGTCGGGGGCCAGGGCGCAGGTCGTCGTGGCCCTCCGTGTCGGTGGCCTGCCCTGTCGGGGGCGTCACGGCAAGCCGTGTACGCCGCCCCGCCCCGCCGTTGCCAGCCCCAGCGCCGCAGGCAGCACAGCCGGTCAAGGTCCCCCGGGCCCGAGTGCGGTCGGGCCGTCGACCAGCCCGGCCCAGGGCGGGGCCTCGTCCTGGGGCCCGCCGACGTTGGCGGCCAGGCGGCCGAGCAGCTCGGACAGCGCGCTCACCTCGGTCTCGTTCAGGCCGGCGTTCAGGCCTGCGTCGAACGCCGCTGCGACCTGGCGCAACCGTAGGAATGCCTCCTCGCCTGCCGCGGTCAGTTCGACGATGTGGATCCGACGGTTGTCCGGGTCCCGGCGGCGGGTGATGAGGCCGCGGGTCTCCATGGCGTTGAGGTGATGGGTCAGCGTGGCTCCCCTGATCCCGACCGCGTCGGCCAGGACGCGCTGGTTGCCCGGGCGGTGGATCTTGAGGTTGAGCAGGATCAGCCACACCGGCAATGTGCCGCCGGCCCGTTCGAGGGCTTCGTCGAAGGCACGGCTCACGGTCCGGGCGGTCTGGGCCAGTTGGAGGCCGATCGGCGGGCGGAACGGTTGCATGCGGACACCCTAACATGTTCAATAGAAGTCTAATGGTTAGATCTCTAAGGGTTGGTGCCGACGCCACTGACCCGGATCGAAAGGAGCAGCAATGACCCACGCCGCCGACCCCTCCACCCAGGAGGTCGCCCACCGGCACGCGCACTACCCCGACCTGGCCGGCAGGACCGCGGTGATCACCGGCGGATCCCGCGGGATCGGCGCGGCCACCGCCGCCGCCCTGGCCGCAAACGGCGCCGCTGTGGCCGTCGTTGGACGCGACAAGAACGCCCTGGCCGCCGTCACCGCGGACATCACCCGCGCCGGCGGACGCGCCATCTGGACCGCAGCCGACTGCACCAAGCCCGACGAACTGCAGGACATGGCCGCGTCGGTCACCGGACAACTCGGACCGATCGACATCCTGGCCGCGTTCGCCGGCGGCAACGGCATGCCCGTCCCCACGGACCAGGAGACCCCCGACCACTGGCGCCAGGTCATCGAATCCGACCTGAACTCCACGTTCTACACCGCGCACGCGGTGCTGCCCGGCATGATCGAACGCCATCACGGCACCATCATCACCATGTCCTCGGCAGCAGCGCGCCAAGCCGCCCGCTCCGCCGCCGCTTACGCCGCCGCAAAGGCCGGTGTGATCGCCTTCACCCGGCACCTCGCCGACGAGATGGCACCACACCGGATCCGGGTCAACTGCCTCGCCCCGTCCACCGTCGAGAACGACCGGATCCGCACCTGGGTGCCCAAGGAGCAGCTCAAGGCCCTCGCCGCCAGCTTCCCGCTGCGCCGCATCGGCCAGCCCGACGACATCGCCGCCGCCGCCCTGTTCCTCGCCTCCGACGCCTCATCCTGGATCACCGGCACGACCCTGGACATAGCCGGCGGGAAGATCATGATCTGACCCCCACCGACCTCGCCTCGTGCAGCCCGGCCGCCGCACCGGCCACCGAAGCGATGATCACCGCGCGGCCGGACCCTGGCACTCGCGTCGGCGGGGTCGTCCGCGCTTGCCGCGGATCGGCAGCGGCCCCTGCTCAGTGCAGAGAAGAAGCAGCGCGTCTTCACCCATCTGCGGAACGCCGCAGACATCGCCGATCGAGTCGGCGACGCAGGCGCCCTCCTTCGAAGGCGAGCTCTCTACCTCTGTTCCTACGACCACACCCCGGACACCGCACACTGGCTTGCCGAGATGCGACGCCACCGAACACCCCCTCGACCCGGAGTCTGGACGCCGGACTGGGCCGACCAGCGATCCATTGCTGCCTACGCTGACCTACCCGTCGCGCCGTCCGCTCTCCCCCGGTCCGGGAGAGCCGATATCGGTCAGCCAGGCTACTGGCACTTGCGGAATGGGGACCGATCGTCTCCGGTACCCGCGAGGGCCCGGCAGGGCCGGCGGAACCGCCGGCCTGGTGGATGCCCCCACTCAGATCAGCAAGTCGAAGAGTTCGAAGGCCTCATCCCACTGGTCCGTGGAGGGGCGGCGGGTATCGCGGGCGATGGTTTTGAGGGCGCGGGCGAGGGCGACGCTGAGGCCGCCGGCCAGGACGGGCAGCCGCTGCTGGGTGTCCTCGGCGGCCTCCATGCCGAGGGCGGGGCGGGCTGCGAGCTGGTCGAGCAGCGGGCGTAGTTCGATGCCCTCCTCCAGCTTCTTGAAGGCGTGGATACTCTCCTGCAGGCCTTTGGTGACGGGGAGGTCCTGCGGCTCGATGATGTCGCGGTCGTTGGCCTTGGCGTTGGCCATGCCGATGAGAAAGAGGTCGTAGAGCTTGGCGTCAACGAAGTCGTTGTAGCGCTTGAGGTCGTTCTTGTTGACATCGAGGCCGCCGGCTGCACGGAAGAAGCGCTCGAACTTGGGAATGCCCATGACGGACATGGCATTTTTCCTTCTCGCGTCGATGGATGGGCTGGGGTCATCGGATGACGGGTGGTCTCACCTCCTTGAGGTGCTCGTGCGCCAGGCGGACGGCCATGGCGCCCTCGCCTACTGCGGAGGCCACCCGCTTGACCGAGCCGCTGCGGACGTCGCCGACGGCGAAGACCCCCGGCAGACCGGTCTCCAGGGCGAGTGGGGCGCGGCCCAGGGGCTTCCAGAGGTCCGCTGCCAGATGGTCCACGTCCTGCCCGGTCGGAATGAAGCCGCGTCTGTCCAGGGTGAGGGCGGCGGCGAGCCAGGAGGTGGTAGGGCGCGCGCCGATGAAGACGAACAGGGCGCCGGCCTGCAGCACCTGCTGCTGGCGGGTGCGGTTGTCCTGGACGACGAGGGCTTCGACCCGGTCCTCGCCGGTGACCTCCTGGACCTCGGTATGCAGTCGGACATGGATTCGGGGGTGCCGCTCGATCCGGTCGATCAGATAGCGGGACATGCTGTGGCTCAAGTCTTCGCCGCGAACCAGCAGGTGTACGGCGGGCGACTCGCGCGCCATGAACAGCGCCGCCTGGCCGGCGGAGTTGCCGCCGCCGACGACGGCCACCGTGTCAAGGCGACAGGTCCGTGCCTCCCAGAGGGTGGCGGCGTAGTGGACTCCAAGTCCCTCGAACCGCTCGATGCCGAGGGCGGTCAGTCGCCGGTAGCGAGCACCGGTGGCCACGACAACGCTGCTGGCGGCGACCGCGCCGCCCTCGGTGAGCCGCACCACGTTGGCCCCGTCACGCTGTTCGAGTCCGGCTGCCTCGGCGGGGACGGCGATCCGGGCGCCGAACCGGTTGGCCTGCACGACGGCGCGTTCGGCGAGCTCCATGCCGGAGATCCCGGCGGGGAAACCGAGGTAGTTCTCGATCCGCGGGGACGTACCGGCCTGGCCGCCGGTCGCAACCGCTTCCAAGACGACGGTGGAGAGCCCCTCGGAGGCGCCGTACACCGCGGCCGCCAGGCCACCGGGCCCCGCGCCGACCACGATCAGGTCGCAGACAGCCCTGGCAGGGGTCTCTGCACGCAGCCCGATCACCTGCGCGAGTTCGACATTCGAGGGATTGCGCAGTACCCGGCGGTCGTGCCAGAAGACGATCGGGGTCTCCTGCGGAGCGATACCGAGACGCATCAGCACCGCCTCAGCCTCGGAGTCCTTCTCCAGATCGACCCAGCGGTGAGGCAGGCGGTTGCGAGCGGCGAACTCCAGCAGCCGCCGGGTGTCGGGAGAGAAGGCGGAGCCGATAATACGGAAGCCCGTTCCCGTGCCGGCCAGCATCGTACGGCGCAGCAGGTACGCCCGCAGGATCACGTCGCCAAGCGCGGGTTCGTGGCTGAGCAGGTCGCGCAGAGCCGCCGAACCCACCGTCAGCACTTCGCCGGCTGTCTTCACCACTGCGCTGAGGAAGGCGGTCTGGCCCTCCAGCACGCCGAGTTCGCCGAGGAAGCTGTGCGGACCATGCAGCCGAATGACGTGGTCTTTGTCGTCGTGGCCTTCGACCACGGCCACCGTGCCGCTGAGGACGACGAAGAACTCCGTGCTGGGTTCACCCGCACGGAAGAGGTATTCCCCCTCGCAGACTTGCCGTACCTTTCCGCACGGTCTCAGGACAGCGATCTGGTCGTTCGTCAGCCGCGGGTAGGCGCCGTGGACGTCGGCTGTCGCGCTCGGCATCGACACGGTCGCTCCCTTCGTCGTAAACAAGGGCCGAGGTGGAAAGGAGTGGTAGAAGGGCATACAGAGGCAGCAGGCTGGAAGACGCCGGCGAGTTGGTCGGGATCAGACCATCACCTGGTGCACGAAACACCACCGCCAGGTCTCGCCGGGCTCGAATGACCGCACGATCGGGTGCCCGTCGGCTGTGGCGTGGGCACGGGCGTGCCGCATCGGCGAGGAGTCGCAGCAGCCGACGTGGCCGCAGGTCAGGCACAGGCGCAGGTGCACCCACGGAGCCCCCATGCGCAGACAGTCCTCGCAGCCCTGGGGTGTCCTGGGCGTCACGGGCCGGACCATGGACAGGTGCGGGTCGGGAGGGTCGGTCATCGCGGCCTCCTGGTGGCGGGGTCGGCTGGTCCCTGGGATGCCGAAAGTGACTCGTCCACCCACTGGCGCAGCGCGTTCGCGGGCGCCGCGCCGCTCTGGCGGGCGATGGGCCTGCCGTGGTCGAGGATCAGCAGGGTGGGCACGGCTTGGACCTGGAACCGCCGGGCCAGGGCAGGCGACTTGTCGACATCGACCTTCACGAGCTTGATCCGGCCGGCCAGGTCCGTGGCAACCCGTTCGAGGGCGGGGCTCACCATCCGGCAGGGACCGCACCAGGTGGCCCAGAGGTCGACGAGCACCGGCAGGCTCGCCTGCTCGGCGACCTCCCCGAAGTCGGCGTCTCCCGCTTCGGCGATCCACGGCAGCGGAGCCCGGCAGATCCCGCAGCGCGGGCTGCCCTGCGCCGCGGCGGGTACGCGATTGGTCCGGCCGCAGCTGGCGCAGGCGACCGTCCGCACCGAAGTCTCGGCGCCGTCGGCGGTGTCGCCGCGACCGCCGCGGTCAGTGCGGCCTTCTGGAGAAGTACTCATCCCGGCTCCCGCGGCTCGTCCTGGAGGGTGATGGTCAGTTCGTCGTCCCTGGCATCGACCAGGATGGTCACGCCGTCGTGGACGTCGCCGCTGAGCAGTGCGCGGCCGATCCTGGTCTCGACCTCGTGTGAGATGAAGCGGCGTAGCGGCCGGGCCCCGTAGATCGGGTCGTAGCCCTCGCTGGCGATCAGCCGGCGGCCCGGCTCGGTGAGGACGAGCGTGATGCGCTGCTCGGCGAGGCGGTCGCGCAGCTCGTCGAGGAGCAGGTCGACGATGCGTTCGATCTGGGCGATGCCGAGCGGGTGGAACAGCACGATGTCGTCCACGCGGTTGAGGAATTCGGGGCGGAAATGGCTGTTGAGCTCGGTCATCACCAGTGCCCGCGCCTCGGGTTTGATCTCGCCGGCCTGGGTGGCGTCCTGGAGGAGGTACTGGGATCCGAGGTTGGAGGTCATGATGACCACGGTGTTGCGGAAGTCGACGGTGCGTCCCTGGGCGTCGGTGATCCGGCCGTCGTCGAGTACCTGGAGCAGGGTGTTGAAGACGTCGGCGTGGGCCTTTTCGATCTCGTCGAACAGGACGACGGAGTACGGCTTGCGGCGCACCGCCTCGGTGAGCTGGCCGCCCTCTTCGTAGCCGACGTATCCGGGGGGCGCGCCGACCAGGCGGCTGACGGTGTGCTTCTCCTGGTACTCGCTCATGTCCAGCCGGATCATGCTGCTCTCGCTGTCGAACAGGGCCGCGGCCAGGGTCTTGGCCAGCTCGGTCTTCCCGACGCCGGTGGGGCCCAGGAAGATGAACGAGCCGATCGGCCGGCGTGGGTCGCGTACGCCGGAGCGGGCGCGGATCACCGCGTCGGCGACGAGCTGGACCGCTTCGTCCTGTCCGACCACCCGCTCGCGCAGGATCTCGTCCAGGCGCAGCAGTTTCTGCCGTTCGCCCTCCTGGAGTCGGGTGACGGGGATGCCGGTCCAGGCGGAGACGATCTCGGCGATCTCCTCTGCGGTGACGACCTCGCGCAGCAGTCGGGTTTCGCCCTGTTTGACGGCGAGTTGTTCCTCCTCGGCGGCCAGGCGGCGCTCCAGTTCGCTGATGGTGCCGTAGCGCAGTTGGGCGGCCCGGTTGAGGTCGTAGGCGCGTTCGGCCTCCTCGGCCTCATGCCGGGCGCCTTCCAGTTCCTTGCGTAGTTCCTGTACCTTGCGGATGGCCTGGCGTTCGGCTTCCCACTGGGCGTGTTTGGCGTCCACCTCGCCGCGCAGGTCGGCCAGTTCGCGGCGCAGGTCCTCCAGTCGGGTGCGGCTGGCCGGGTCGCTCTCCTGGGCCAGCGCGGCTTCCTCGATCTCCAGCCGGGTGGCTCGGCGGCTGAGTTCGTCGAGCTCGACAGGCATGGAGTCGATCTCGGTGCGCAGTCGGGCGCAGGCCTCGTCGACCAGGTCGATGGCCTTGTCCGGGAGGAACCGGTCGGTGATGTAGCGGTGGCTGAGGGTGGCGGCGGCCACCAGCGCCCCGTCCTGGATCTTGACGCCGTGGAAGATCTCCAGGCGCTCGCGGATGCCGCGCAGGATGGAGATCGCATCCTGGACGCTCGGCTCGTCCACCAGGACGGTCTGGAAGCGTCGTTCCAGGGCGGCGTCGGACTCGATGTGCTTGCGGTACTCGTCCAGGGTGGTGGCGCCGATCATGTGCAGTTCGCCGCGGGCCAGCATCGGTTTGAGCATGTTGCCCGCGTCCATGGCGCCCTCGGCGGCCCCGGCGCCGACGACGGTGTGCAACTCGTCGACGAACAGCAGGATCCGGCCCTCGGCTCCCTTGACCTCCGCCAGCACGGCCTTGAGCCGTTCTTCGAACTCGCCGCGGTACTTGGCTCCGGCCACCAGCGAGCCCATGTCCAGGGAGAAGACCGTCTTGTCGCGCAGTCCCTCGGGGACGTCGCCGCGCACGATCCGCTGGGCCAGGCCCTCGACGATGGCGGTCTTGCCGACGCCGGGCTCCCCGATCAGGACCGGATTGTTCTTGGTTTTGCGGCTGAGGATCTGGATCACCCGCCGGATCTCAGCGTCCCTCCCGATCACCGGGTCCAGCCGGCCGGTGCGGGCCTCGACGACCAGGTCGCGGCCGTACTTCTCCAGGGCCTCGTACGCTTCCTCCGGGTTGGCGGAGGTGACCCGCTGGTTGCCGCGCACCGCGGTCAGGGCGGTCAGGAAGGAGTCCTTGCTGACGCCCTGCTCGGCCAGTCGGCGACCGGCGGCGCTTGCCGAACCCTCGTCCACCAGGGCCAGCACCAGGTGCTCGGTCGAGACGTACTCGTCCTTGAGTCGCTTGGCCTCCTGTTCCGCGCTGTCCAGCAGCCGGGCCAGCCGCTGGGTCACCATCACCTGGCCCGGGGCGGCGCCCGGACCGGTCGTGCGCGGGCGCTTGCCGAGATCGGCCTTCACGGCGGCGGCCAGGGCGGCCGGGTCGGCGCCGGCCTCGGCCAGCAGCCGGGTCGTCAGGCCGTCCTGCTGGTCGAGCAGGGCCAGCAGCAGGTGTTCGCCGTCGACCTCGTTCTGGCCCAGTCGCACCGCGATGTTCTGTGCTTCCTGGAGCGCTTCCTGGGATTTCTGGGTGAGGCGGTTCATGTCCATCTCGTCGGCTCCTTGGCGGTTCGTTCGCTGCGCCGCAGTGCGGTCTCCAGTCGTTCGATGCGGTCGAGCAGGTCCAGGACGACGCCGATGGCCGCGTAGTTGAGGTTCAGTCCGGCCCGCAGCCGCTGCACCCGGGCGATAGCTGATGGCGCGCCGTCCCGGAACCACAGCCGGCCCCGGGCGTCACGCTCGGCGTCCACCAGCCCGAGGGCGACGAAGCGGCTGACGAGTTCGGGCGGCAGTCCGCTGCGGGAGGTCACGGCGGCCATGGGAAGCCGATAGCGGCTGGGGCTGGCCGGGTAGACCCGCACCAGGGGATAGGCAGCCCTGGCGCCGGCCTGTCCGGCGCCTTCGGCGGGAGAACGACGTTCGGCTCTCATGTCTGCTTCCTCGGGTCGAAGGAGGAGACTGCGGCCAGTTCCTCGAACAGCTCGCGTTCACGTGGGCTGGGCGAGGGCGGCACCATGACCTTGATCTCGGCGAAGAGGTCACCGGGGGAACCCCTGGGATGCGGCATCCCCTCCCCGCGCAGCCGCAGCCGGCGACCGGTGGAGGTCCCGGGGGGCACATGAACCTTGGCTGTCCCGCCCGGACCGGAGACCGGCACCGTCGCACCCAGTGCAGCCTCCCAGGCGGTGACGGGGAGATCGACGTGGATGTCGCGCCCGACGAGCCGGTAGCGGGGGTGCGGGGCGATCCGGACCACCAGGTAAAGGTCCCCGGCCGTGCCCGGACCGCGTCCCCGGCCGCCCTCGCCCGCGAGCCTGATGCGCTGCCCGTCGACGACTCCGGCCGGGATGGTGACGTCGTAGGTCCGCTCCCCGCCGGGCCCGCCGAGGGTGATCTTCCGCCGGCCGCCGCGGTATGCCTCCTCGACGCTGAGGGCCAGTTCGGCCTCTTGGTCCGCGCCGGGGATCGGGCTGCCCCGCCCGGCGCGGCCGGCCCGGCCGCCGAACACGCCTCCGAAGAGGTCCTCGAAGTCCACGCCGGAGGTGTCGAAGTCGTTCTCCGTCCAGGTCCGTGCTCGCGCCCGGTCGGCGCCCCGCCTGCCTCCGAAGGGACTGCCTTGGTACGGGCCGGCTCCGCCGCCGAAGCCCTGGCTGGCCGCGACACGCTCGTCGTAGTCCTCCGGAATCTGCCGGAAGTCCGGGCCGAAGCGGTCGTAGCGGGCCCGGGTGTCGGGGTCGGAGAGCACGCCGTACGCCTCGTTGATCTCCTTGAACCTCTCCTCGGCGGCAGGGTCCTTGTTGACGTCCGGGTGGTTGCGGCGGGCCAGGGTGCGGAAGGCCTGCTGGATCTCGGCCGCGTCGGCGGTACGCGGCACGCCCAGCACCTCGTAGTAGTCGCGAGCCATGGCGACCTCACTCCCTCTTGCGAGTGACCGCTACCGCGGCCGGCCGCAGCTGGCGCCCGGGTTCCCCGTAGCCGGGACGCAGCACCTGTACGACGGTGCCGGGAGCGGAGTCCGGTTCATCCACCACGGAGACCACCTCGTGCTGCTCGGGGTCGAAGGGGACGCCGGTCTCCTCGTAGCGGGGGTAGCCCAGGCTACGCAGCACCTCGACGGCCTGGTCGCGGACCGCCCGCACTCCCCTGACGATCGCGCCCTGGTCGTCGGCGCCCGCGTGGGCCAGGGCCAGTTCGAAGTTGTCGATGACCGGAAGGAACGCCGCGGCCACCTTGGCCCGCTCGGCTTCCCGTTCCCGGGGAAGCTCACGGGCGTACCGCTTGCGGAGGTTGTCGAGGTCGGCGAGGGCTCGCCGCCACCGGTCCTCCAGCTCCGCTGCCTCCGGGCTGCGGGGTGCTGGCGCCTTTTCCCCGGCTTCGGGGGCAGGCGGGGGCGTCTGCGGTTGGGGTGTCCGCTCGGGCGACGTCTGCTCGGGCGGGGAGCGGCGGTCCTCGGTGGGAGACGTCTGTTCCTGATCCGACATGTCGCCGCCTTCAGCTCTTGTCGAAATCGGCGTCAATGACGTCGTCGTCGCCCCTCGGGGATTGGCTCTGGGGGTCCTGGCCGGGCGCCGCACCGGGCTGGGCGCCGCCCTCGGCTCCGCCCGGTCCGGTGGGGTGGGCGGCCAGCGCCGCGTGGATCTGCTGGAGTTCGGAGGTCAGGCTCCGGGCCCGGTCCGCAGGCGCTTCCTCCTTGACGGCGGTACGCGCCTCGTCGATGAGCAGTCGGGCGCGCGCCCGTTCGTGCTCCGGTGCGGCATCGCCGAGGTCATCCAACCGGCGCTCCACCTGGTACGCGGAGGCGTCGAGCTCGTTGCGGGCATCGATGGCCTCGCGCAGGGCCAAGTCGCTGGTGCGGTGACTCTCGGCCTCGCTGATCATCCGCTCGACCTCGGACGGGTCGAGGTTGGAGCCTTCGCTGATGGTGATCGATTGCTCGGCGCCGGTGTCCCGGTCCTTGGCGCTGACCTTGAGAATGCCGTTGGCGTCGATGTCGAAGGTGACCTCGATCTGGGTCTCCCCACGCCGGGCCGGCCGCAGGTTCTCCAACCGGAATCGGCCCAGCACCCGGTTGTCGGCGGCCAGTTCGCGTTCCCCCTGGAGCACCACGATGTCCACCGCCGACTGGTTGTCCTCGGCGGTGGAGAAGGTCTCGGAGCGGCGGGCGGGGATGGTGGTGTTCCGTTCGATGATCTTGGTCATCACGCCGCCGGCCGTCTCCACTCCCAGCGACAGCGGGGTGACGTCCAGCAGCAGGACATCCTTGACCTCGCCCTTGAGCACCCCGGCCTGGACAGCGGCGCCCAGCGCCACGACCTCGTCGGGGTTCACGCTCATATTCGGGTCCTTGCCGCCGGTCAGCCTGCGGACCAGGTTCTGCACAGCCGGCATACGGGTCGAGCCACCGACGAGGATGACCTCGTCGATGTCGTCGTCGGTGACCTTGGCGTCGCTCATCGCCGTCCTGACCGGTTCCAGGCAGCGCTCCACCAGGTCCGAGGTGATCTGCTCGAAGGTGGAGCGGCGGACCGTCTCGGTCAGGTGCTTCGGCCCGGAAGCGTCAGCCGTGATGAACGGCAGGCTCACCTGCGTCTGGCTGACCGAACTCAGCTCGGTCTTGGCCTTCTCCGCCCCCTCAAACAGGCGCTGGAGCGCCTGCGGGTCCTTGCGCAGGTCGATTCCCTCGCTCTGCTGGAAGCCGTCCGCCAGGTGGTCCACCAGGCGGCGGTCGAAGTCGTCGCCGCCCAGGTGGGAGTCGCCTGCAGTGGCGCGGACCTCCACCACCCCGTCACCGACGTCCAGCAGGCTGACGTCGAACGTGCCGCCGCCGAGGTCGAAGACCATGACCGTCTCGTGGCCCTTCTTGTCCAGACCGTAGGCCAGCGCCGCCGCGGTCGGCTCGTTGATGATCCGCAGGACTTCGAGACCGGCTATTCTCCCGGCGTCCTTGGTGGCCTGGCGCTGGGCGTCGTTGAAGTACGCCGGAACGGTGATGACCGCCTCGGTCACCTTCTCCCCCAGGGACTTACCGGCGTCGTCGGCAAGCTTCCGCAGCACCTGCGCACTGATCTCCTCCGGCGCGTACTGCTTGCCGCCCACCTCGAAGCGGGCCACCCCTCCGGGCCCCTCGACCACGTCGAAGGAGACTGCCTTGGCCTCATCGGAAATTTCGTCGTAGCGGCGACCGATGAACCGCTTCGCGGAGGTGATGGTGCCTTTGGGGTTGAGGATCGACTGTCGCCGCGCGAGCTGTCCCACCAGCCGCTCGCCGTCATCGGAGAAGCCGACCACCGACGGGGTCGTCCTGGCCCCCTCGGCATTCGGGACAACAGAGGGCTCCCCGCCCTCCCAGACCGCGATGACCGAGTTGGTGGTACCGAGATCGATGCCTACTGCCTTCGCCATGGGAATCTCCTCCGTCGCGATACGGGAACGATCGGCGGGCTGCCGGGCATACGATGCCGCGCCCACCTCACCCTTTTGCAGGTTCGCGCGGTACGCGGCGCGCTTCCTTGCTCCGGCGTGACCAAACCGCGCCGCTCTTTCCGTCCCCGAGGACGGGGATGCGGCACGCTTCGCAGGTGAGACTCCGTGCCGAGCGGCGTACCGTCGACAGAAGTCGCTGTCGAGCCGCGAATGGACTCGCGATGGACGCTGTTCCGTTTCCGACCGCCGGGCCCCTCCACGCCGATCAGCACCTGGGGGCCGCGCGGCACGCACTGCTGCGGCTGGTGACGGTCATGCTCGACGGCAACGACGAGCGCGAGGTGCTGTGGGGGGCCATGGCGGCGATCGCCGCCATGGGCCCGTTCACCGCCGCGGCGGCGTACGCCGTGCATCACGGTCGGGCGCGGCGCTGCCCACCAGGCCCGGTGGCGGCCTCCGCCGGCGGCCGGCCGGGGACCCCGGCGGCGCGGGAGCCGACGGTGATTCCCACGGGCGAAGCCCCCGCCGCGGCAGCGACCCAAGCTGCGGACGCCGAGCGGCTCGACCAGCGGATCGGCGCTCTGGACGGCCACAGCCAGAACCTTCACGGGCCGGGCGGGCCGTGGGCACGGGCCATTGCGCTGCGGTACCGGGAAATCTGCCTCGGCTATCTCGTCGTCCGGTCCCTGACCACGCCCTCGGCTGACGAGACCGCCCTGGCCGATCTGATCGCGCAACAGACCGGGATAGTCCTGGCGCGTCTCACCGGGCGCCGGGGCGAGCCGGCCGCCGGGTCGCAGGACATCCCAGGGACCGGGAACCTGCCGGAACCCGAGGACGGCTCACCCACCGCCGCCCTCGGCGACACAACCGCCTCCACCCTGGCCTCGCAGCTCGCCACCCACGACGCGCTATCCCGCGCGGCCGTCTCCGGCAGAGGCGAGGCGGGAATCCTGCAGACCCTGCACAAGCGCACAGGATTCGCGGCCCTCACCGAGGACGCCTTCGGCAACCCGCGGGCCTGGGCGGGGCCCCGCCGGGGCAACCCCCACAGCGGAGACGGCAGCGCAGCAACGCCCCCCAGCCCGAAGAACCGACGCCGGGACGCCCTGCTGCACCGTGCGCGGCGCCGGCCCGGATCCGTCCGGGACCGGGACCGGCTGGTCATGCCCATAGAGATGGCGGGAGACCTGCTCGGTGTTGTCGCGCTGGTTGATCCGGACCAGCGGGCAGCGGAAGCGGACACCTCGGCACTCGAACAGGCCGCCCTGGTGCTGGCTCCCCTGCTCTTCCACGAGCGCACACTGGCAGAGCTGGAGCCCCAGCTGCGCCGCGACCTGGTCGACCGGCTGGTCTCAGGTGAGGGCACCGATGACGTCTTCACCCAGGCAGCAGCCCTGGGCCACGACCTGCACCGGCAGCACAAAGTCGCCGTACTGGAGTGGCCAGGGGCGCCCGAGAGGGTCGCGCTAGGCCACGCCGTGACACGGGCAGCCGAGCGGTTGCGTCGGGACGTGCTCGTCGGCTCCCATGGCGCGACCACGGTCGTCCTGGTGGCCGGTGAGGACCGGCCTGATCCGGGAGACGAGCTGTACAGGGCCATCTCGGACGAACTCGGCACCGGCGCCGGCGCGATCGGGGTCGGCGGCCAGTGCGAGGTCCTCACCGATCTGCCGCACTCCTACGACGAGGCCATGCGTGCCCTCGCCGTCCGCCGCCGTTCCCAGGACCCCTATGGCAGCACCGGCTTCGACGAGCTGGGCCTATGCCGCATGATGGGCACCGGCGAAGGCGAGCGGGAAGCCGACCGCTTCGTCCGCCTATGGCTGGGACAGCTGCTGGACTACGACACTCACCACCACACCGAACTGGTGATGACACTCTCGCGCTACCTGGAGAGCGGCTGCAGCTACGACGCGACCGCCGAGATGCTCCTCATCCACCGCAGCACGGTCCGCTACCGCCTCCAGCGAATCGGCGAGATCACCGGCCACGACCTCGGCGTCGTCGAAACGCGCCTCAATCTGCACATCGCCACCCACATCCGCAACGTGCTCGACCCACCACGTTGAGTCACGGACCCTAATGGTCAGAGATCCTGCGAGCAGCCGCACCGTCACCGTCAAACCGCCCCCAGGCAGCACCGCACAATAACTGACGCGGCTGCCGGCCTCGCGCCGTGGACGCGGCTGCCACGCGAACTCCCCCGCGAGCCCGCAAGCGAACGTTGACGAGGTAGTCCTCAGCCGATTCTCGACCGTCATCCGCGACACGTCCTCAGGCCCGACGTAATCGCGGGCATAGCCATTTTCACTGAGGGGCGATCCGGCCAGGGGCCTGGGCGGCTCGGCGGACACGCTGCCGACCCAAGCGGCATCGGCGGCTGTCCACCTGCCGGGCGCAGCCCAGCAGCGCGAGGCCAACCGAGGGTGACGGTGTGAAGTCCCACGACATATTGGGCAGTTGAGTTCCAGGTGATCCTTGACGGTGGCACCACATCCTGGACGGTCTCGGGTCGTTGTACTGGGCGTGGATGGCATACAAGATGACCGACCGGTGGATGATCGGCGCTGGATGGCCGAGCACCGGTACCGGGCGGTGCTTCAGGTCCTCGACGGCGATACCGAGCTCTCCACCCACGCACCAGCGACAAGCCCGTCATCCGCTTCAAAGCCCATGCCCGCCCGACGGACTGATCAGCCGGCCTGTCCAACATGTCCCGGTGAAATCAAGCATGTCCTGGAAGTGGAGTGTCCAGGATCTCGCGAGACCTCACACTATGGGCAGAACTTCAAGGCCATGACAACGTTGTCGTCAGGCAGGCACTCGGAAGTCTTCCCGGCCCGTCGCGAGGGGTCGGAGGACTGGCGGTTTTTCCGACGCGCCGCAGGACACCCCCACTATGTTGTGGAGGACGGTTCGGATCCTCAGTGTTGCTTCGAGCCCCGATCCCGAGCTGCCGCAATCGGCCCCGGGGGGCGGACACCAGCTGGTGAAGCTCCCGCAACTTCCCCGCGAGCGGACCGCACGCTGAACTGAGCGATCTTCCAACCAGCTGGAGCTCCACGGGTGAACTTGCCCAGTCAGGCCGATGTCCTTGGTGACCGACTCATCTCGCCGCGCGGCGACCGTTCGACAAGTAGCCTCGGACGATGACGCAGAACTCGGGGTTGGCGAGGGCCTTCGACGATCTGGCCGACAGTTACGATCACGGCCACCACGAGGCGGTCGCGCGGGCGCTGATCGCGCTGGTGGAGCCCGGTGCTGACGACGTGGTCGCCGATGTGGCGTGCGGGGCCGGAGCCGTTGCACTGCAGCTCGCGCAGCACCGCCAAGCCGCCGCTCGGCCCGTCCTGGCCGTCGACCTGTCCCCCGGGATGGTCGCCGCGGGCAAGATTCGGGCAGCAAGCCTGGGCGTCGAGGGAGCAGTCGACTGGCGCGTCACTGACGCCGTGCCGCTACCGGTCGGCGACCACTGCGTCGATGTGGTGTTCTGTGCGTCATCGCTGCACTTCCTCGGGCGTCCGGCGCTGGCCGACTGGCACCGCGCCCTACGGCCCGGGGGCCGCGTGGGCTTCACGCTCCCCCTGGCCACGCACTTCCGTGCATCGAAGGACTTCGCACAGCATCTCGCTCACGACGTTCCACTGCCGGAGTCGGCCGAGGAAGCCCGCATCTGGGCGGCCTCATACGGATGGACGAACGTCGCATCACGCGTCCACGCCTTCGGCACGCGTCGTGTGGTCCTGGTCTGCGCGTCAAGCCCCGACACTCGAAGTTGAGGCGAATCCCCGCACCCGGTTCACCAACGGCAACGTAGTTGCACGCCCGGCCCTACGGTCCTGCGCCCGGGTGGGCCGGGGAAGCCAGGTCTCAGCGGGCCGTTGCCGGATCGGGCGACGGCTGCGACTCCCGCCTGATCAGCCCGCGCTGCAGGCCCCGTGTCGGGCGACATGTCCACTGATCGCGGAAGAAGCAGGATCTTCTCGTCCTGGGTGTGGTCGTCGTCCCGGCTGCGGGTGAACGCCGGCCTGTTGGAGGGCCACGCCCGGCAGGTGTTCCTCAGTGAGGTGCCGGGCCAGGAGTACCCGAGCGTCGGCGAGCGCGGTCCGATCCCGGACGTCCTCGATGACCCTCTGGTGCCGATCGCATCCAGTGCAGCTCTCGACCGGCTGGGGCGATGGCGGCGGGCCCGTGGACAGGTGCGCCGCAGCACGCGGTGCGCTCTGCCGAGAATGATTCTCCACTCGGACACTTCGCAGGAGCCGCAAAGATTACGATCGGCTGGAGGGCTGAAGCCGTGCTCGAGGTGGTGGCGGCGGCCCGGGCACAGCGGCGCGGTGCAGACGCTACGGTTGCCCGGTCCGTCAGGGCGCCGCGTTCATCAGATCGACGGCGCTCTGCTGCCGGGCGGCGTCCGCGCTGTCGAGCGGTCCCGCCCAGTGCAATCCGTAGGCATCGAGCGCATTGCGGTCGTCGGCGTAGGCAGTGGCGGCCTGCCGCTGGAGGTAGGCGGTGTAGGGGTGGTCGGACAACTGGGCGTTGAAGACGCTGAGCCCGCGGACGGCGGCGCCCTTGAAGGAGGGGCCGTCCGCGCCGCAGTCGCCCGTCTCGCACGGGTCGCGCAGGATCCCGTCGGCGTTCAGCGAGGCGGTCGTGGTCATGGAGTTCGCGAGCTGTCGGCCGCGGGTGACCAGCGTCGAGTCCCCGGTGGCCCGATAGAGCTCGGCCATCCCGCCGAGCAACACGCCCTGGTTGTAGGACCAGACGGCCTGGCCGTTGTTGGCACACGTCGAGGTGGTCAGCCCGTCGTTCACCAGGGCAGAGCTGTTGATCAGTCCGCTGCCGGCGAACCAGGACCACTCCGCGTTCGCCCGGCCCAGGTAGGTCGCGTCACCCGCGATGCGGTTGTGCAGCGCTGCGTTCAGCTCCAGGTAGAGGGAGTTGGCGATGGCGTTCTTGTACGTCTTGGCAGTGCTCCACCACACCCCGCCGCCGCACACCGAGTCCCAGTACCGGGCCATGTAGTCGGCGTCGGCGCGGGCGGTGGCCAGATATCTGCCGTCGCCGGTCAGGTCGTACGCGTCGACCCAGGCCAGCCCCCACCAGCCGGTGTCGTCGATGTACCCGTCGGTGAAGTTTCCGCCTTGGGCCGACAGGTTCAGGTTGTAGGTGTCGGCGACCGCGTACTCGTAGCTGGCCATACCGGTGACGCGGATGTTGTCGATGACGGCGGTCAGCGCGTTGGCCGAGTTCCACCAGCCCGTGGTGTCGAACAGGCCGGTGCCCAGGTTGTACGACTGCATCAGCGCGGTCACCGCCGCGGTTGGGCGGCTGTAGGCGTTCCAGGTCGTGCGGGCCCACGGCGTACAGGCGATCTCGCTGCGGTCACCCGCTTTTCCGCAGGCGCGCAGCGCGCCGACGCCGAGGTTGTTCCAGTCGTCGACGTTGTACATCAGGGTGCGCCAACCCGCGTCCGCCGAGGGGACGGTGGTGTCTCCCAGCTTGCTGCCCGAGCTCCAGGTCCGGCCGCCGTCGAAGGACCGGTCCAGCCATACCTCGTCCCCGGGGCCGGCGGTGTCGATGGAGGCCCACCCCATCGCGTCGGTGTCGTCGAAGTGCAGCACGATGTTCCTGCTGTAGATCGTGGCGGACACCGGCTGCCGGTCCTGCGGGGACAGGGCGGGGTCCCTGGCGTCGCAGTACTTGTTGCAGATCGACGTCCGGGCCACGGCCGCCACGGCCGCACCGCCACCGGCGCAGATCGGCAGGATGACGGCCGCCATCACGCAGGCCCAGATCATGGCTGTTCTGCATACCGTTGACAGCATGTCAGCTCCGCGGAGGTGGGGCGGGCCCGGACACGCGCCCTGACCGGTGCCCGCGTGCGCGGTTCTGGGGCTTCGGGTGTTCTCCGGGAACACACTCCACCATAATGATGTACACGGGTCAACAGAATGGACGCCAGGCCCAGTGCGCCGCCCGTAGCCAGGATGACGCCACCGGTGTCGAAGCGGCTGGCCGGGCCCGTGCTCGTCCAGGCGCAGCCGGACCAGCGCCATGGCGAGCAGGCCGATCGCGAGGTCGATCCAGAAGATCCACTGCCAGGCCAGTCCCTGCGCGACCGCTCCGCCGACGAAGGGGCCGCTGAAGGTGGCCAGCCCGGTCAACCCGCTGAAGAAGCCGAGCGCACGCCCCCGCTGCCGGGGTGGGAAGCCGGCACCGAGGTGCGTCATGGCCAGCGGCAGTACCAGTGCCGCCCCCGCGCCCTGGACCGCGCGGGCGGCAATGAGCGCTCCGATGCAGGCGCAGACCCAGGACGAGTATGCGGCAGGGCGATCATGAACGAGGCGGTGGAGGCGAGGGCCAGGACCCAGCGCTGTTCCGGCGTGCTGGCGACGGAGGACATGACTGGCTGTTCCTCGGAGAACTGGGGACGGGTGAGGAATCACCTCCTGCCGATCCGGGCCGCCGCCGCGATTCACCGATGAGTTCTCCTCACCACCGGGATCAGTACTCCTCGAACGACACTGGACACACTGATGCGGGCAAGTAGGGACGGCGATGGCGATGGCGGACACCGTGGAGCGCGGCGACGACTTCGTCCGGCTCACCGATCCGTTCCGGCGGGAGCTGCTGGCCCACTGCTACCGGATGCTGGGCTCGGTGCACGACGCCGAGGACCTGCTGCAGGAGACCATGCTGCGGGCCTGGAACTCCTTCGACCGGTTCGAGGGGCGGTCCTCGCTGCGGACCTGGCTGTACCGGATCGCGACCAACGCCTGCTTCCGAGCGCTGGAGGGCCGCAGCCGCCGTCCGCTGCCGTCGGGCCTGGGCACGGCCAACGGCGCGCTGGAGGGCCAACTGCGGCGGCCGCAGCCCGAGGTGCCCTGGCTGCAGCCGATACCGGACGCGCTGCTCGGGTTCAGCACCGGAGTCGGCGCCGGGGTCGGCAACGGACCCGACCCCGCCGCCGTGGTTGCCGCACGTGCCGGGGTGCGGTTGGCACTGATCGCGGCGCTGCAGTACCTGCCACCGCGGCAGCGGGCGGTGCTGATCCTGCGGGAGGTGCTGGCCTGGCGGGCGGCCGAGGTGGCCGACCTGCTCGGGATCTCCGTCTTCGCGGTGAACAGCCTGCTGCAGCGGGCCCGGACCCAGATCGACCAGGCCGCCCTCGCCGAGGACAAGGTGCGGGAGCCGAGCGACCCGCGCCGCAGGGCGCTGCTGGACAGCTACGCCGCCGCGTTCCAGGCCGGGGACATGGGCGCGATCAGCCGGCTGCTGGCGCAGGACGTCGTGCTGGAGATGCCGCCGCACCCGGACTGGTTCAGCGGAAGGGACGCGGCCGTGGGGTTCCTGGCCACCCGGACCCTGGTCACCTCCGGGCGGATCCGCGCCGTGGAGACCGCCGCAAACGGGCAGCCGGCGCTGGCGACCTACCGCATCGACGCCGACGGCGTGCTGCACGCGCACTCGATCCAAGTGCTGACACTGGATCAGGACGGCGGCGCCATCATCCGGATAAACGCCTTCCAGGACCTGTCACTGTTCCCGGTGTTCGGACTGCAGACCAGCACGACAGCGCGATAGCAGGGACCGGCGTGTCGGCAGGATCCACCCCGCCCAGCAGCGGACCTCAGCAACACTCCTGTCGGAAGGACCCGAGGCCTTCAGGCTCCCGATTGAGTTGTCGGCAGGAGGAAGCTGCGGCGTTCACTGTCGGTGAGTTGCCGGAAGGACCGAGCGCGCCTGAGCAAGGGGCTCCATATCCGTGGTGGATTCCCAGATTCTCACGCTCCGGTCTCGGGAGGCGGTGGCCAGACATGAGCCATGCGGATGCCATGCCAGACCACTGACCTGGTTGTCATGGACCCCCACGACGATAAACTCTCGGCCGCTCTCCGGCGCCGGACGGGAGGCGGTGGCCGGCGAGGGGGACCGTACGCGGCAGACCGCGCTCACGTCGGACAGTGTCACCGAACGCGAGCAGGAGGTGCTCATCGTGGTCGGGCCTGGGCTGTCCAACGGCGAGATCGCGGCGGAGCTCGTCCGCCGATGCCATCTGCCCCGGCGGCCGCCCTCACCTCCTCGGCCGTCACACCCACAAGGGAGTACGAACGGCCAAGTGCCGCATCGGATCAGGCCATCAGCTGGTCGACGATGACGGCGACCGCACGCGGCGCGATCCGTTCCAGGACGGGCATGGCCGCGCCCCAGCCGTCGACGAGCACGACCTGCGCGGCAAGCCTGCGGGCCCGGGCCGGCTCCGAGAGCTCCGCGAGCGCGACAAGTGCGCGGGCCCGGGTGGCACGGTGGGTGATCGAGTGGGTGAGCGCCTCGGCCCGGACCGTCTCGCCGCGCCCGGCCAATGCCCGGACGACCGCGACCAGCGCCTCGCCCCGGGCCCACTCGTCGGTGATCAGGTGGACGACAGCCTCGGCCCGGTCCGGATCACCGCGCCCCGCCAGCGCCCGGACCACGGCGATCAGTGCCCTCGATCGGGTCTCGTCGTCGGCGATCGCGCGGGCGATCGCCTCGGCCCGGTCCGTGCGGCCGGAGTGGGCCAGTTCCTCGACGATCAGCGCCTGCCGGGCTGCACATTCATCGGGGCCGCTGACTTCGAGGACAGCCATGGCCCGCTCGACCTCACCGAACCGGGCCAGCAGCCGGGTCACGGACATCCTCAGAAGGTTGAGGTCGGGGCCGATGTCGGAGCCGAGGTTGGTGTCCAGCAGTCGCTCCGCGCGGTCGGCCAGGGCGAGGGCCACGTCGGGGTCGTCCGCCTCAGCGACCGCGTCCAGCACTCGGGCCAGGTCCTGTGCCTTGAGGAAGCATCCCGATGGGGGTATCCAAGCCAGCACCGCCTCCACCACACCCGCCTCGCCCGCCTCGTGGCGGCCTCCGCGGTCCGGCGCTGGGCGCAGCAGGGTGTCGATCCGGTCCAGGTCTCCGTCCAGGGCCTCCCAGGCCAGTACCGCCGCCAACGACGGGCGCCGGGAACCGGGCTTCCGGTTCCGGGATCGCGCGAAGTCCTCCACCCGGTCGGCGAGCGCTGCGGCACGGACCTGGTCACCGGCGGCTGCGGTCACCTCCACCAGGACTGCGAGCACTTCTCCCGTCCCGTCGAAGACGTAGGAACGGACCTCGTCGTCGGCGCGTGCGGCGAACCTCAGTGCGTCCTCGACGTCGCCACGGTCCACCAGCGCCTTCGCCAACCCGGCCCAGGCCGTCCCCCAGTGGTGCGGATAGCGGATCCGCTCCGCCAGCGCGACCGCTCTGTCGCGTTCACCGGCGCGCGCCCATGCCGCTACGAGGTCGACCATGGCCCGGTCCTGCGGTCCCCGCAGCGGAATCGAATCGGCCAGCGCCTGGGCGCTGTGCAGGTCGCCGGCGTCGGCTGCGGCGTTCACCAGCGCAATGAGTTCGTCGCCCTGCTTGAGTCCATCGCTGGTCGCACAGGCCAGTTCCACCGCGCGGGGAAGACAGCCGGTCCGGGCCAGTGCCTTGCGCCACCGCTTCGTGGAGTCGACGCTACCGACCACAGCCCCCGTCGACAGTCGGAGAACCGTCAACAGGCAAGGCTCAAAACCCCCTTGAACGATGGACGGTCCCGGCCCGCGCGCCGGCGTCGGATCGGAACTCAGCTCCAAGCTCCGTCTCCAGAAGAACTCTTCCCCCCACTGAAGCAACCCGTGCGGCATGCCTGCAGCGCTCCCTCGGTGCCGACCAATGCTGTACCACCGACGATACGGCTCAGTGCTGACACCCGATCACCCGACGCGATGGCCCGCGCGGTCAACCACCGCACCCGCCTGGTCGTCTTCTGCAACCCCAACAACCCGACTGCCACCGCCCTGGACGCGTCCGGGCTGCACTCCTTCGCCGACCGGGTACCGACCGGGTACCGACCGGGTACCGACCGGGTACCGACCGATGTGCTGATCGTCATCGACGAGGCGTACCGCGAGTACGCCGCCGCGACCGCGGTTCCCGACGCGCTGCCCCTGCTGGGCGACCGACCCATTGTCGTGGTGCTCCGAACCCTCCCAAGCCCTATGCGCTCGCGGGCCTGCGGGGCGGCTACGGCGTGGGCCGGGCGGAGCTGATCGCCGAGGTCCGCAAGACGCAACTACCCTTCAGCGTGGGCGCGCTGGCCCAGCAGGCCGCTGTGGCGGCGCTCGGGGGGGTCGGAGGTGACCCGCCGCGTCGTGCTCACCCTGCTGGAGCGCGAGCGGGTGATGTCGGGCCTGCACGAGCTCGGCTACGACGTCCCCTCCTCGCACACCAACTTCCCGTGGCTGCCGCTGCGGGAGGCGAGCTGCGACTTCGCCGAGTTCTGTCTGGGCTGTGGCGTCGCCGTCCGCGTCCTCCCGGGGAGGGCGAGCGGGTCGGCGTCGGCCTGGCCGCCGAGAACTTCCCACTTTCTTGCCCTGGCCGCTGACTGGGCGGCGGCGAGGCCGGCCGCCCGGCGGTGACAGCGCTTTATGCTGGAAGCACGTCAACGGGGGTGGGCTCATGAGTGCTGACGCGGAGGCGGGGACAAGGACGGGGAAAGGGACCAAGCCGGAACAGCGGGTCAGGCTCTTGCGCTGGGCGGCCAGGGCGGGCTGGGCCCTGCTGGCGCTGCCGACGGCGGCGCTGGTGACCGCTGCCGAGTACGGCATCGCCTACGCCGCCTTCCTGACACCGGAGCAGTTCGGCAGTGTGCTGGTCGGCATCACCGGTGTGGGCATTCTTGTCAGCCTGTTGTTCCTGGCGATGTCCGAGCTCGCCGACCGTGAGCCTTTCGCGCCGTTCGAGTGGGTGGTGGCGTTGTGCATGGCCCTCGTCACCGGGGTCCTCGCGGCCGGGGTGAGCCAACAGACGATGCACGACCGGGGACGGGTGGAGCACGCGGTCGTGGTCGCGGTGCTACCCGACCAGGGCGAGAACACCAGCGGGTTCTACGCACGGCTGGCGGACCTGTCCGGACGGCCGATCCCCGGCACGGTACCCGCCGACGACGGCCTGGCGGTCGGTGACCATCTCACGGTGACCGTCGACCCCAAGGGCCAGGTACCGCCGTACCGGGGCGGGCGCCCTACGGGTGCCGGGTTCTTCTGGGAGGTGGCCGCCGGTCTGGCAGTTCTGCAGGCACTGCTGCTGGCGGTCGAGGGCCTGTTCGTCGCCGAGGAATGGCTCCGGGCGCCGAGACGCTGACACCCCCCTCGACCAGGCCCTGGACGCCCTGTCCGCCGCCGGCAACCAGAGCTTGCCCGTGCTGGACGACCACCACGCCTACCTGCTGGGCTGGATAAGCCACCAGAGCATCCTGGCCGCAATCCACCCGCACTCCCTCCCAGTCGACCCCAGGTTGTCCTCGGCGACTTCTCCATTGCACAGTGCTTGAAGCAGAGGCAGTCCTGAGGAGCATCGCCGCACAGCCCAGCGGATTCAGCGGCTCCCCAAGCTGCAGGGGCCGGCCGGGTGGCGCCGGGCGCCAAGCAGACTGGGGCAAGGAGACGTGCGTACCCCCTTCCTGACAACCGGGCGCGCAGTATCCGTCGAAGCTCCGGC
>NZ_BBPM01000076.1 GCF_000787775.1 Streptacidiphilus carbonis
CTAGAGAAACTGCTCTCAGGCGCCCCCGCCCATGTCCGCGCAGGTCAAACCCCAATTCGTAACTCTAGGCCTCTGAATTGCGCGGAACGCAGGTCCAGAAGTCAGGGCACCGCCGTCGTGCCGACGCAGGCGAACTAGTTTGGAAGCCCACCCCCGTGTGATAAAAGGAAGGGAGGAGCAATTGCGGTGGCATCAACGCCTTTCTTGACAGGGCCTGTTGATGGATCGAGGTGTATTGAGGGGGAGCAGTGCCTGGTGGTGGGGATACGAACGTCAGAGCGGATCGGCCTACCGCGCTCGGCGGTCCGGCTCTCGTCGTCGCCATCGCCGCGATCGCAGTGTGGCTCGGGCTGCTGTTCTGGCTGGCCGTTGACGCGGGTGCCACTGAGGTCGCCTGGTCGCGGTTGCTCATTGTCCTAGGGTCCGTCGAGGCCGTGGCCTTCGCCGCGATCGGCGCGCTGTTCGGCACGACCGTGCAGCGGCAACGGGTGGAGGACCTGAAGAGCCGCAGTGACGCTGCCGAGTCCCGCGCCGAGGCCCATGAGCAGGAAGCACTCAATGGTCAGAAGCTCGCGGCGGCCGTGCGGGTGACGTTCGACCCCGGTACGGCAGCCGCGTCCGCCATCGGCACCGAGCTCCTCTCCGCCGACACGTCCTCCTCCCTACCAGGGGGAGGCGCCCCTCTACTCGCCCTGGTCGATCGCCTCTTCCCCGAGCCGGATTAGGTCCAACCATGGAAAGCGTCGGAAGGCTCGTGCGCAATGGCAAGGCAGTGGGTACAGCATTCCTGCTCACCGCCGACGGCCTGGCTGCCACGGCTGCCCACGTCCTTGTGGGCGGCCCCAAGACGAAGACGGACGACATCTGGACCTTCGAGCCGCTCACCGCTCCTGGTCTGTCGTTCCCCGTGATGCCGGCGCAGCCGCCGGATGCGGCGGCGGATGTCGCGCTGCTTTCGGTCGACGCCCCGGAGGACTGGCAGCCTTTGCCACTCATATCGCACGCGTCGGCCCTTCCCGGCTCTCCCGTGCACCTGCGCGGGTTCGCAGTGTCGCGCACCTTCGACTCAGGGACGGGTAGTTATGTAGGGGAGACTGCAGATGACGGGCATACCTGGGTGAAGGTCAGCTGCCGCCATGCCCAGCCCGGCATGAGCGGTGCGCCCGTGCTTCTGACCGGCGCCGGTGGCGTGATCGGTCTGGTATCGGCCCGCTTGAACGCTGAGCGCTGGAACCGCGACACGCTGCTCCTCGCGCCCGCGCAGGCCATAGCCGGACTCGCCGGCAACCGGCTGCAGCTCGTCTCTCCAGTCCAGTGGTCGACGAGGGGGACGCTTCGCCTCTCTTGGATGCGCGGCGAGGTCGTGCAGCCGGTCCTGGAGACCGACGACTTCCATGTCTCGCTCGGCCGCAGCGCCACCAACCGCATCGTCCTGGGAGACAGTCGCGACAGTCGCTTCCACGGGCACCTGGCGCTTGTGGGTACCTCGCTCGTCTACCAGCACCTGGGGGCTCACTCCGCCTTTCTACTGGGCCCGGATCGGCAATTGGCCATCGCTCGGGGCGAGTCCTGCACCGTGGCCGACAAGGACCGGCTGCGTATGGGCAGTGGGACGCTGCTCGTGGAGATGTCCTCACCCGACCTCTTCGACCCGCACGCCAAGTCCACCGATCTCACCGATGACTGACCGGCCTTGGAGGAGCGACGGATGGCACAGCTCACCGCGACAGCCGACGATCCGGCAGAGCCTCCCCCCGCGCCCTCCTCCGCGCCTGCTCGGATCGGCGAGCTGCTGGACGGACGCTGGTCCGTTACGGGGATCCGGCAGGGTGGCCAGGGTTGGGTCCTGATCGTCGACGACCACGCCCAGCAGGTCCGCCGCGCAATCAAGGTGCCGATGGCCGGGGCGCTCATCGGCGACGGTGAACTGGCGATGCTGCTGGGCATTGCACCGCATCCGCATGTGATCGCCGCACTCGATGAGGTAATGGTCGGCGACCGGTGCGGCGTCCTGCTCGAGTACCTTCCCGCGACCCTCGAAGACCTGTTGCGGCAGCACCACAGCGCGGGTCCGGCCCAGGAGTTCACGTCACAGGCTCCCCCGCTCAACGAGGGGATCTCCCTGGTGCTCCAGCACTTGTGCACAGGGCTGGCATACTTGTCCGATACCACCGAAACCGCCCACCTCGACCTCAAGCCGTCCAATGTGCTGGTCGACGAGTCCGGCCGGGCCAAGGTGGCGGACTTCGGCCTCGCCCAGGCGGTACGCATCCAAGACGGCCGTTTCCCCACCGCACGTGGAGGGACCTGGGCATATGCCGCCCCAGAGGTACTTCGCCTGGATCCGTGCGACGCCCGAGCGGACGTGTTCTCCTTCGGCGTGCTGCTCTACCAGGCATGTACCGGCCTGCTGCCCTACCCTTTCGAGCTGGCGGCGGATTCGCGGACGCAGCGCGAACAGTTGCTGGCCTACTATGCGTCAGACAGGCCAGGTGCGCGTACCAAGGAGTTGTACTACGCCACCCATCCTCTCGCCGCCGAGGTCCCGCGCTGGATCCCTGACACGCAGCTCCGCATCCTGCTCTCGATGTGCCTCCAGGAGATTCCGGAGAACCGGCCGACCTCGTTCAGCCACCTCGGCGGACTGCTGGATAGGGCGCTCGGCAGGCCGCGGCCGCAGGCTGAGCCCACCGTGCTGACCGACGATGACCGCCGTCACCGGCAGGCCACGCTCGCCCGGGTACTGCGCCGGCTGGGCCGCCTCGACGAGTCGCTCGACCTGCTCAATGAGCTACTGACGCAGCCCTTGCCCGGCGAACTGCAGAGTGCAGTACTGCAGGCTGCACGGGACACGCTGCGCGCCGCAGGGCGCCATGCCGATGCCGCCGCACTCGAGGACTATTGAGGAGGACCGTGCGAAAGTCGCGGGAGCCGGAGAACGGACAGGACTACGAAGCACTCACCCACCAGGTGGAGGCGCTGATGAAGGCCGGACGGGGACGGGTGGCGGCCGACGAGATCATCCGCCGCCTGCGCCGGTGCCCCGAGGACTACGACAACCGCACGGTACGGATACTCGCTCACACGCTTCTCCAGAGCCGAACAGCCCGGTTGACGGCCGCCGAGCCGATGACCGATCAGCAGCGGGAGTGCGCAATCCTCGCCCCCTTCTTGACGGAGTGTTCGAAGTGCAGGACCAGTTGGCACTCCTTGAGCGCCATGGCCCCTGAACTCGGCATGACTGGTATCCACGTCGCCAACCCTCGCGGACTGCAGTGCCAGCAGTGCCGGTACAGCCTGTGCAGCGACTGCCTCGGCAGCACTGGACAGGGAGGGGAGGACATCGATCAGCCCCGCACCGTGTCCGGTAGCTGCCCCCATTGCAGAAGCCCGCTGACCACACCGGTGCTTGCCACCGGGCGCAGGCATGTCACGCGCATCGAACCCGACGACGTCGAAGCCGTCATCGTGGTCCGCGACGGCCTGATTCCTCCGACCCTGGAGCAGGCGTTCCCCGTTGTGAGCAAGTTCCTCCCGCTCATTGAGGACGATCTCGGACTCATCCACATCAGACGCCGTGCCGTGGGCGACATGGACGGCAGCCGGTCCAGCGATCGCCTGGCCATGTCGCTCGTCCACGATCTCGAACGCGAGGGTGCCTTGTACCCGGGAGCGTGGGAGCGTTCCAAGCGACTGGAAGTGATGGCAGGTGCAGCGCGGGGCGGCGACTACCTACTCACTGTGGTGCGCAAGTCGGATCGGCAGAAGCGCCCGGACTGGTTGGCCGACCAGGTACGCGAACACGTTCAGGTGATGACAAGGCAGGCCCCGGCGAGCGGACAGGGGAAATGCTGGAAAAGCCTCACCCGGGCGGATTCGCTCCTGGCATCCGCCCGGGTAGTGGACGAGGCGCTGGCCGCGGCGTTCGACTCGGGCGAACTTGTCACCAGACATTGCGCGGTGGACAGGCTGGTGGTCGCCGCCACGGCGATGAGGATCCCGGATCTGCGCTATGCGCGCGAGCAGTTCCCCGAAGGCTACGTCGAGTACTTCACCGGACTCGTCAACCGCCTGCTCCGCATCGAGGACGGCAAGATCACGGACAACTTCGTGCACTGGATCGTGTCCACCGACGATTCCACCGTGAAGGTCGACGCCACAGTTTATCCGTCCTGGGCCAACCGCGAGACGAGGTTCTTCGCCGTAGACATGATGAGTGCTCAGGAGCTGCGCGCGGCCGGCCTGTAACCCTGGAGCTCACCTGATCAAGCAGCGGATGTGGAGCGGGCGCCTGAACAAGGCCCGCCGTGGCGAGCTGGCCTTCGCCCTGCCCAGCGGCTATGTCCGCGGTCGGTCCGGAGAAGTGGCCCTGGACCCGGACGAGCAGGTGCAGACCGTGATCCACCTGTTCTTCGCGCAGTTCGAGCGGCTCGGCACGTTGCATGGCGTGCTGCGCTATCTCGTCGACCATGACATCCAGTTGGGCATCCGGCTGCGGGAAGGGCCGGACAAGGGCACCCTGGAATGGCGACGGCCGAAACCGGATGACGCTGCAGACCCTGCTGCACAATCCGGCCTATTCCGGCAAAAGGTCTCGCGGCACTGGCGCCGGCCGCCGTCGAGGTGTCCCTGCGCGCGGCCGACCAGGTCCTGGCCGAGCGGGCCGAGCTGGAACAACTGTGGTCGCAGCGGTTGGAACGCGCCGCACAGGACGCCGACCGGGCCCGCCGCAGCCACCACCTCGCCGAACCGACGCCGAGGGCTTCCGGCCTGCGAAGAGCGGCAAGCGGATCTCCGCAGCCACCGTCCGCGACCTGATGCGCCGCCTGGACTGCCCCGCAGGCCGTGAAGCTGGATCAGGTTCCCGGCGCCCATGTCCTGATCACCAGCGCCGCCGGCCGTGGTGGGACCGGCAGCACGGAGCTGTTCGGCAAAGTCCCGCAGGCGCAGGAACCGGTGGATCTGACCGGCTTCACCGCAGACGAGTTGCGTCACTGGCGGAAGGCGCACTCGCAGGCGAAGCTGTCCATCGTCGTGAAGGTATCGGCCGGCATCAGCGCCATCACTGCGGGCTTCCTGGTGGAGGTACTGGTCCACGAGCTGGCGGCGCACGCTGAGCCCTTCGCTGATTTCCTGATCGAGGAGGAAGCGATGGAGGGATTCGGCACACTGGACCCGGTCGATGTGCAGCACGCCAAGCTGCACAGCGGGAACCCCCGCTACCGGCTGCTGGGAGCCGGATATGTGACGACCTATCAGGGGGCCGATCAAGGGCCGGCGTTCCGTAAGCGGATGCTGCTGGACACCATTGCCAACGCGACCCTGCCGCCTGGCGTGTGACGCACCGCTTCCGCGATCGACACGCACCTGCGTGCTCCTCATGCGGCTGAGTGCCTGTCTTTGTAGGCTGGTTGTGATCTTCGATCAGTTGGACGGTGAGAAGCGAACGTGTCGCGGGTTCAGGTAAAGCATCGTCAGCCCGAAGGCGAATGCGACGAACAGGAACTGGACGGCAACCCGCAGGGCCAGCCAGCGAGAGGCCGGGTCGTCCTTGGCACGGAACTGGTCCCGGCTCACGATCAGCGAGAGAAGCAGCGCACCGGCAATGGCCACGTCGCCGATCCGGTGCGCCTTGAGCACGTCGGTGGCCACCGTGACACTGCTCACCACGACGGCCACCTGCCAAGCGCGGCGCTTTCGCCGCCGGAGGCCCGCCGCGATGCGGAGCAGGATCAGGCCCGAGACGGCAACCACCGCAGTGGCGGCGGCCGAGGCCGGGACCGGAATCACCTGGGTGATGGCGTGGACGCGTCCCCGCTCACGCGGAATTGCCGCATCAACCAAGGCCCCGAAACCGATCAACACCGCGAACACCGCAACCGCCGACGGCACACGGTACCGCCAGCGATTTAGAGCCGCTCCTCTCATGGACACTCACAACACCCCCTGCGCAGCTCTCCCGGCGAGTGGGGCTTCGGTGAGGTCCGGTGCCGGCCCGGCCCTTGTCGGTCCATCTGCGTTAGCGCGGTCTGGGCTGGGGAGCCGGGGATGGAGTTGGTGTTCCGGAGTGAGCCGCCGATCGAGATTCCCAGCGTGATGACAGCCGCCAGAACGATCAGCCATCCGACCATCATCGTGCGTCGTCGTCGTGCGGCGAAGGCGCCCAGCCGGTACAGGAGCGTGCTCATGACCTATCCCTTGTCAGGTAGGGAAGTGACTCCACCGATTCTGTCCGGCCCGCTTGATGGCCTGCTCCCGCTGCGCTTGACGGTTTGTTGACGGTTGGCGGCCGGCCGCGCGCGTTGACGCGCCGGGACCGTCGCCATTGCCGAGCGCATCACCGAACCGGCCGACCATGGCGCCGGCACCAGGCGTCCTGATGGACAAGTACGCCATCCCCAGCTCCCGCCCCTACCTGTCTGCCCACCGCGCTCCGTCGCGCCCGACGGGTGGAGCGTGGCCGAACTCTCCCACGCGCTCCAAATGCCCATCGCCAGCCTCTACTGCCGGATCTACCGGGCACCGGTAAAGCTGACCATCCCGGCGCGTCAACCCCGCGCGGCCGGCCGCCGGACCGTCAACAGACCGTCAAGCGCTGCGGGGGCAGGCCATCAAGCGGGCCGGACAGGATCGGTGGAGTCGCTTCCACTACCTGAAAAGAGAGAAAGGAGAGGGGTTATGGCTGCGCTCCTGTACCGGCTGGGCGCCCTTGGGCCACGGCGCCGCCCGTACGACCCGCGCATGGATCAGGTCACGAAGCACCTGATGCTGGTGTGCGTAGATCCCAACCTCGAGCCCGGAACTGGTGAAGGCAGCAAAGCCCTCGCCCTGCCCTCCTCTGGCATGACCTTGCGCGGCCCTTCGACCTGACGACGGATCAGGGCCCTTGTGTGAGATTTGACGAACCCAGCTCGTTCGTTTCGTTCATTGGGAGAATTCTTTGCGCTCGATATCTCGCTTTTCGCGGCGGATCGCCGCCATGGCGACCGCCGTCGCGCTTGTGGTCGGGGGAGCCGCAGCGTTTGCGTGGGCCGACCCGCCGCCGTCCGTACACCAAATCGATCAAATATTCACCATGCCCGAGACGCCGGGCAGCAGCCGGACGGTGCGCATCGAAGCCTCGTACTTCACCACTGGCGATTCCACGCCCCGGCCGGCAGTGCTGCTCGCTCACGGATTCGAAGGAAGCAAGGAGGACATGACACCCGAGGCCCGCTTCCTGGCTAAGCACGGCTACCGTGTGCTGACCTGGTCCGCTCGCGGATTCGGTGAGTCGACCGGACAGATCGGCCTCGATTCGCCCGACCGCGAGGTCGCCGACGCGCGGCGACTGATCGACTGGCTGGGGCATCGTCCGGACGTGCTCCAGGACGGCCCCGACGATCCACGCGTCGGGATCGCGGGAGCCTCCTACGGCGGCGCCTTGGCTCTGCTGACCGCTGGCTATGACCACCGCGTCGATGCCATCGCACCGCAGATCACCTGGTGGGACCTCGGCCAGGCACTGTTTCCGAACGGCGTGTTCAAGAAGCTGTGGGCGGGCATCTTCTTCAGCACCGCGTCGGGCACTCAGGGCGGCTGCGCCTTCACAGCCGAATTGTGCCAGCTCTATCAGCAGGCTGCGACAACGGGCACCGCCAGCCCCGCGGCGTTGGAGTCACTCGAGCGATCGAGCCCATCGTCGGTCGCCGGCCGCATCAAGATTCCGACCCTGATCACGCAGGGCCAGCGGGACTCGTTGTTTCCGCTCGGCCAAGGCGCGGCGATGGCGCGCGCGATCGCGGCCAACGGCGCGCCGGTCGCGGTCGACTGGTCGGCCGGCGGCCACGACGGTGGCGACCAGGAGACCTCACGCGTCCAGGACCGCACCCTCGCCTGGTTCGACCACTACCTCAAGCGGGATCAGACGGCGGACACCGGCCCGGCGTTCCGCGTCACACGTACCGGTGGAGTTTCCACGTCGGATGGCAAGATGGTGGAGCACGGCGCCGACGCAGCCGTCTACCCGGGCTTGGCCGGCACCTCACGGGAGTCCGTCGCGCTGGCCGGAGGCGCGCAGACGGTGACGAACCCGGCCGGCGGCATGCCGCCGGCGGTCTCGGCGGTTCCAGGACTCGGTACGCTGGCGCAGTTGTCCGGCGGCGGACTCTCGTTCAGCCAGGACTTCCCGGGTCAGTACGCCGCCTTCAATTCAGCGCCGCTCGCCTCCGCGCTCCAGCTCACCGGGTCGGCCACGGTACGGGTGACCGTCAGTACGGGCACGACGGCTGGCGCGGTGCTGTTCGCCAAGGTCTACGACGTCGCGCCGGACGGCACGACCGTGCTGCCAGACCAACTGGTCACGCCACTGCGCGTGTCCGGCCCCGGCACCACCACCGTCAGCGTCGAGCTTCCGGCGATCGATTACGGCTTCGCGGCCGGGCACCGCCTGCGGCTCGTGCTGGCCTCGACCGACATGGGCTTTTACTCACCAGCCGGGCTGGCCGCTTACACTGTCTCGCTCCCTGCGGGTGAGGTGTTGACGGCGCCCGTCGACACCGCGCTGCGCGGCGGGCAGACGCCGATTCCGGCCTGGGTTTGGCTCCTGCCGTTGGCAGCCGTGGCGGTGGCCGCCGCGCTGCTGTTGACAGGTTCCCCGACCGGCCGACGTCGCACCGTTTCGCAGAGCCAGCCGAGCGCGGCGTCTGGACCGGCTCCTCTCGTGGTCACGGGCCTGTCCAAGCGGTACCGCGGCTCGGACGACCGGTACGCGGTCCAAGATCTTTCGTTCCGGGTGGAGCGCGGCCAGATCCTCGGTCTGCTCGGCCCTAACGGTGCGGGCAAGACCACGACCATGCGCATGCTGATGGGCCTTATTCGACCCGACGAAGGCAGCGTCCACGTCTTCGGCCGCGCCGTCGTCCCGGGCTCGGTCGTGCTCTCCAGAGTCGGCGCATTCGTGGAAGGAGCCGGATTCCTCCCGCATTTGACGGGCCGGACCAACCTACGGCTCTACTGGGCCGCCACCGGTCGGCCGACAGCTGACGCCCACATGGAGGAGGCGCTTGAAATCGCCGCGCTCGGCGACGCGCTGGACCGCCCTGTGCGCACCTACTCGCAGGGTATGCGCCAGCGCCTGGCCATCGCGCAGGCCATGCTCGGCCTGCCTGACCTGCTCATCCTCGACGAACCGACCAACGGCCTCGACCCCCAGCAAATCCGCGAAATGCGCTCCGTCATCACGCGCTACGCCGCCGGCGGGCGAACCGTGATCGTCTCCAGCCACCTGCTGGCCGAAGTCGAGCAGACCTGTACGCACCTGGTCGTCATGGACCGGGGCAAACTGCGCGCCGCCGGCCCCGTGGCGCAGATCACGGGCAGCGGCCGCGCTCTCCTGGTAGCAGTCGCCGCCGACGCGATGACCCCCGCCGCACGCGACGCCGTCGCACACAAGATCGCGGCGGTGCCCGGCGTTACCGCCGCCGAACCCTCAGATCTCGGCCTGCTGATCTGCCTCGAAGGCCTTCCAGTGGCAGACCTACTCACCGAACTACTCCGCCTGGACGTCCCGGTCGAAAGCGTCGGCCCGCACCGGCGGCTCGAGGACGCCTTCCTGACCCTCACCGGAGACCTCGCATGACGACTGAATCCACTTCTGCGGCCGCGCCCGGCTACAACGCCGCCTCCACGCTCCCTCTGCGCGTCGAGGCAGTCCGGCAGATCCGCCGCCGCCGGACCGCGGTGACCTTCGCCCTCATGGCGGCGCTCCCGGTGATCGTGTGGGCGGCCATGGCCATCGGCGGCGTGAACAGCAACTCCACCAACACCCCCGACCTGATCGACGTGGGAACCTCTTCCGGCATCAATTTCGCCTTCGCCGTGGTATTCCTCGCCAGCGGCTTCCTGCTGAGCGTGCCCGTCGCCCTGTTCTTCGGCGATACCATCGCCTCGGAAGCCAACTGGTCCTCCTTGCGGTATCTGCTCGTCGCCCCCGTCTCTCGCGCCCGTCTGCTCTACAGCAAGTTCGCAGTGGCGCTCGGCCTGAGCGTAGTTGCGATGCTCCTGCTGCCCGCCACGGCTCTGGCCATCGGCATGGCGGCGTACGGTCAAGGTGACCTGCACCTGCCGTCGGCCGGATCGCTGCCCCTCGGGACCTCCGTGTCGCGCTTCGCGCTCATCGCGGGTTACATGCTCGTCTGCCAGCTTTCCGTAGCCACCTTCGCCTTGTGGCTATCGACCGTCACCGACGCTCCCCTCGGAGCCGTGGGCGGAGCGGTCGGCTTGGTCATCGTCTCAAGCATCCTGGACAACATCAGCGCCCTCGGCTCGCTGCGCACCTTCCTGCCTACGCACGGGATGTACGCGTGGGCCGGCATCCTCCAGCCCAACCCCGAATGGACAGGCATGATCGAAGGCGTCAGCCTCTCGCTCTCACTCGCCGCAATCTTCACCGCCCTCGCCCTGCGCCACTTCCGCAACCAGGACATCGTCTCCTGACCTGCGGATTGGAGCAGAATGACCATGCATGGCTGATCCCAAGCATGGCTGGTCCGACATGATCAGCCCGGCCACGTCCAGGTCGGCCATGATCGCGGCTGGGTGGGCCGAATCGGGCTGGACGTGCGGTCACGCCGAGGCCGCTGGCCAGCAGGGCACGGGCGCAGACCACCACCTTGGGGTCGTTGTCGCACAGCCCCTGGCAGCGTGGCACCAGCGAGAACACCAACGGCCTGCTGCGCCAGTACTTCCCCAAAGGCACCGACCTGTCGGTCCACACCGCCGAACACACCGCCGCCATCGCCGCCAAGCTCAACCGGCGGCCCAAGACACTCGGCTGGGACACCCCAGACGAGGCCTTCGCCAAGCTACTGGCGAACCACACAACCACAACGTGTTGCAACGACCGGTAGAACTCGCCCACAGCACGAAAAGACGCCCTGTAGGAATTGCCGGGCCGGGCCCGCCTCGATCGAACACCTGTACCGCGCCGGCATGGCGTAGGTCATTGACTGCACACCACGAAGCCGCCGGCCCGGACGCGAGTCCGGGCCGGCGGCTTCGCACGGGATGGCCGCACATCCATCGGATGCGAATAAAAAGGTTCCTGGTCGCAAGCGCGGGCTGGCTGTAGACGTGATAGGGCTGATCATCGCGGTGGTGATCGTGGCGGACAGCGTGCACGAGAACGCCATCGGCAAGGCCCCCTGCTGGACGAGGTCGCCGCCGACGTCCCCACCGTCACCAAGGCCTGGGTCGATCAGGGATTCAAGGCCTCGGTCGTCGAACACGGCCAAGACCTGGGCATCGACGTGGAGATCGTGATGCGGAACCCCGAGCAGACCGGATTCGTCCCCAGCCCAGGCGCTACGTCGTCGAACAGACCAACGGCGTCCTGGTCTACGACCGGTACCTGGTGCGCGAGTACACCGTCGACCCCCGCTCCTCGGTCTCGCGCGGTGCAGCAGCTGCGTCTGCTTGGTCGCCCGGCACGCGCAGGCGGCGCCCAGCATGCCGACGAGCCAGGGGCGCCGGGCTGCTGGTGCGCGGCACCGTGGAGGCCCGCGGCCCACGGCGCACCCTGGTGGGGGGAGATGGTGTGGGACCTGGAGGAGTTGGCCGCGGTGCGCCGCGACCACGGCCCCCAAGCCGCCCTGGACCACGTGGCGCATCGAGCCGCGCATCGCCACCGCCCGCCAGGCCCTCGCCATGATCCCGGACGGAGCAGTGGTCGCCGCGTGGAACCGGCTCGCCCCGCATTTGATCGACCGTGCCACGGTCACCCTGCTCGATCCTCGCGAACTGCCGGACGTGGACTGGATCGCCGAGGACAGCGCGGACGACGACGCCTTCCCGCTCACGCCCGCGCAGCGCGACCAGCTGATCGTCGCCGCCAAGGACGACGGTTTCCGCGTCGGGCTGAACCGCGACGGCTACCTCGTCATGCACAGATAGGCCGATTAGCAGGAGAGAGTAGCGGCCAACTCGTCGCGGCCGTTCACCCGGACCTTGCGGTAGATGGCCTTGAGATGGTCGTTGGTCGTGTGCTGCGACAGGTCGAGGGTGTGGGAGATCTGTTTGCTGGAGCGGCCGTCCAGGACCTGGTCGATCACCGTGCGTTCCCGGGGCGTGAGGCCGTACCACGCGGCGACTGCGGGCAGCAGTTGGCCGGTGCCGGCCGCCTGGATAGTGACGGCCACCTCGCCGCGTCGGGCGCCGGTCAGCCGTTGGGCCTGCAGCGAGGCGAAGCCGTGGCCGGTCGGGATGCGGCTGAGCACGGGCTCGCTCTGGTGGCGGGCGGCGGCCGCGACGTTCCATAGCGTCAGTGAGAGATCCTCGTCCGTGTCGAGGATCAGGTTGGGAAAGCACATCCGGAGCCAATCGCGCCCGGTCGGGGTCGCGGAGGCGAGGCCGTCGTTCTCGTCGATGACGAGCACGCCGGGCGGCATCGCGGTGCGCAGGGGATGCGGCCTGGCGCGGCCGACGTAACCGCGCAGCGAGGCGGCCAGCGGCGCCGCGACCTGCCGCGCGTTGTCGATGTCGGCCGGGGTGAACGGCGGGCGGCGACGCTCGCGCAGCAGGATCAGCGTGCCCCAGTGCGCGGCGCGATCGACCAGGTCGAGCCGCATCTCGCTGCCCCAGCCGTCGCCGGCCATGCTGTCGAGCAGCGGCACGAGGCCCGGCGGCGCGGTGGCCGTCGTGTCCAGCACCGCGACAGTTGGGCGGCTCGTGGGCCGGTCGGCGGGTCGGCGGGGCGGGTAAGGCTGCTGATCGAGCAGCCCGGCCGCCTTGATGCGGCGGAAGTGGGCGCAGCTGTAGCCCTGGTGCTCGATCAGGAAGCAGCCGACGCCGGTGACCGGATCCTTGCCGGAAAGCATGTACCCGTCGTGCGGCACGAGCCGGTGCAGCTGGCGGGCCAGCTCGCGGCCGAGGTCGGCCAGGCTGTCGGCGCGTGCGGCAGCCTGCCGTGCGGCGTGGGCGACGAGCAGTGGCGCGGGCGCGGGGGACACCGCAGGAGTATCGCAACCGGTTCCCCCTAGGTCTAGGGATATGCGCCGCGTATCCGGGGGCGGACACTGAAACCCGGCCGGGCAGTCATTGCCCTGCCGTTCACTATCAGTAAGCAGAAGCAGAGGATGAGGAGTACTCGTGCGTCGATTCCTGGTGGTTGCCCTGTCCCTTTCCGTCCTACTCGCAGGTGGCACGGTGTCCGCCGCTGCGAGCAGCGCCGACGCGGGGTCCGTGCCGTCTGCCGCGTCACACGACGGCTGGGTGCCCGAGGCGATCCCGCCGTCATACGACGCGCCCGCCGGGCTGCTGTGCGACTTCCCCGTGCACTGGGACGTGACGGTGAACCAGGTGCGCACGAAGGTCGTCGAGACCTACCCGGACGGCAAGCCCAAGCGGCAGCTGGCTACCGGTGCGCTGTTCCTCAACGTCAGCAACGCCGCCACCGGCGCGAGCGCCCTCGTGGACGCCAGTGGCAGCGCTGTGATCGAATACGGTACTGACGGCTCAATGGTCTGGCACGTGGTCGGGCCGGTCATCGCGCGCCTGCCCGCGGGCTTCAGCAACCTGCCGCGCGGCCTCTACACCATCGACGGCGTCTACCGGATCGAGTTCAGCGCGACCGGATTCAAGACCGTCACGCTCGTGCACGGCACTATCCACAACCTCTGCGGCGACCTCGGCTAGCGGTGGTTTGTTGACGACGGCTCAGAGCCGTCGTAGGCCGGTAGCAGAGGAACGTCGCCTCGTTGCCAGGGGGCTGTGAGCCACCGCCGACGTGGCTGCCTTCCAACAGCTCTACGACCAGCAGCTGGCACGGCTGCCCGGCATCCAACGCTTGACCTCCACCATCGTCTGAAGAACGTCATCGACGCCCGCCCCCTGCCGGAGTAACCGCGGGGCCCTGCCCTGGCCGCCAGAGACTCGACGGGCAAGGCAGGAATCGAGGAGTGTGCATCCGCGAGAACCGCCGACGCGTCGGCGACTACGTGCTGTGAAATCCGCGGCCAGATGACTCCCTGTCAACTGGCCGCGAATGGGGATTCTGAACTGGCCGCTCACATGGGTGTGGACCGACGACCCACAATCGGGCAAGGAGACCCAGTCCGTGATCGATGCCGTCTCGGACCACGGATCGATCGTCCTCGGCACCGAGGGCTGCGGGATGGACTGGCATCTGATCGTCACGGGCCCCAGCCGCGGAAATGTCTGGCTCGTCTTCGAGGACGGTGCCGTGCCCTTCGGTTCCGAGTTCGACCACGACCCGGACGACTCGTTTCGATCCCACGACTCCCGCACCGCACCTTGATCAATTGACGTCATGGCGCGCAGTCTCCCAGCCCGCTACGACAACGGCGCCCGACCCCCGTCAATACCCCTGAGCCGGCCACAGGCCGGTACGGGGAAAGAGAAGGCAACCCACGCGCTCGTATGGCGGCGGCTGCGGCAGTATCTCCTTCATGACCACACCTGCCGATCAAGCCGCGTTCTACCCCGACGTTCTGGCAGAAGGAAGCCTCGCGGCGGTCCTCCGAGCAGCTGCGGATGTTGACGGCCTCTCAGTCCCCGTTGCGGTGTCAGAGTCCAACCCGCTGTACGGCGCCACAGTGGCGAGCAACGTTCCGTGCCGGAACAGGCTGACCGTCAGCGCGTACACCTGGAAGCGGAGGTGGTCGATCCGCGGCGAGGAGTCGTGCCAGGGGATGGAACTCATCGGCGGGGACACTGATGATCTCGCGCAGATCGTCAGGGCTGCGCGGGCCTGGCATGGAGGAACCGAGTTGACCGAGATCCGCCGGACCGCGCCTTTCGTGCATCTGGCGGGCCGTTTCGAAGTGCCCGACCATGATCCGGCGCAGCTGGCGGAATCCGAGTGGCAGCACCTCCGGACTCGGGCGGCTGAGGCAGACGCGCCGGAGTTCCAGGCGCTCATCGAGGCTGCATTCCGGGAGCCGGCGTTGCGAGCGCTCTACCCGTTCACCAGCATGTGGACGTTGCGGTTCTCCACCTGTACGCGCCCGGGCCTGGCCGACCTCGGACTCTTCTGGAAGGCCGGCGACCGGCCAGGTTGACGGACCGGAACCGTCCACCCAGTCCCCAACCCGCCACCGGAGATCACAGCCCCATGACACTGACCCGCATCAACCTCGCCTCCGGCCGAACCATCGGGCTGGCAGAGCTACGGATGTCCTCAACCTACGGCGGACTGCTGGAGGGCTACCCGTTCAAACGGATGAACGACCTCAAGCTCAGCAGCCTGGCCACAAGGGCCGCGAGCGCCTTCCCTGCCCGCCCGGTGTACCTCGTCCCGGCGACCCGCGAACACCCGGACGAGACCGCCGGCGCCTTCGGGCCCGTCGAACTGCTGCCCGCCGTCACCTGTATCGGATCCTTCACCTCGGCAGCCCTGTCGCCCGAGCACGACGCCGTCCTCTACTACTCGGCCCTCACCGTCGTGTGGCTCCAGGCCGCACCAGCCATACCCACCGGCGACGACGCCGAACAGGCACTGCAGAGCATCCCGTGGGACGAGACCGCCGAGGACTTCGAAACGTAGGCATCCTGACGCCACCAGAACCGGGAGTCGAGCATCCTGCTCAGGGCCACGGCCCCGTGGGGTGCATGGTCCGGATGCCCGGAGTCGATTGCCAGTTGATAGGCGGTGCGTGCACCTTTCAGGTCTCCGGCGGCCCTGAGCAAGTCCCCCAGGTTGACCGCTGCCCGCGGTGTGTGCTCCTTGTGCCTGGAGTCGACGGCGAGTTGATAGGCAGCACGCGCTGTCCCGATCACCAGCGCGGTCGAACAGGGTTCCCAAGTCGAAGGCCGCCAGCGGCGCGGAGTCCGGGTGTCCGGAGTCGACGGCGATTTGGTAGGCAGCACGCGCGGCCTCCAGGTCGCCGGCTGCCTCGAGCAAAACGCCGAGGTTGCGCGCCGCCGGCGGGCCGTACTTGGCGCTACCGGATTCGATGGCGCGGCCGTATGCGGCACGTGCTCCGTCCAGGTCTCCGGCCCTGTGACAGCGCAACCCGATGCGCCATGCCAGAACAGGCGGCAGCTCTGGATCGTAGGGGTCGGCGACCTCGTTGTACCGGCCCTGCGCTTTTTCACGTGCAGCGCCGGCCATCCTGCCGATCTTTGCCCACAACCGTTCGGCCACGATTGCCCCCTGCAACGTCGGCCACGACCCGCGGTCCCGTCTCACGGGTGCTGGAAAGTGACCTCCGGGTCGGCCTGCGAGGGGCCGTCGAGCAGGGGCTGGGGTAGGCCCTTCAGCTGGAGGTCGAAGAAGGCCGCGACATAAGCGCGGGTGATCTGTGCTGAGCGCTCGCCGGAGATGGTGGCACCCGGGATGGGAATGTTCAACTGGGGGGCAAGGATGGCCAGGTCGGTGAAGCTGATGTGATCGGTTCCTGTGACGGTCAGCCAGCGCTTCCAGCCGTCGAGGTTCGCCCAGGCCTGGTCCCAGGAACGGTCGTCGCCGGGGGCGTGCCCGGACTGGGTGCCGAGCAGCAGGAAGGGGCGGTGGTCCAGGCCGGTGGCGGGGATGGGGATGTCGAAGGTGCCGTCCATGTCCACCGCGGCACGCACCCGCTTGTCGGCAGCCATGGCCGAGGCGGCGGCACTGCCACCGACGGAGTGACCTGCCATGCCAATGCGGTCCTGGTCGATCATGTGGTGATACCGCCACGGTGAATGACGGCTCGTCAGCTGGTCGATGACGAACGAGACGTCCTTGGCCCGGCTCTGGTTCACCTCCGGCCACCCACTCGGGAGGTGGTCGCAGATGACACAGGTGAGCGTCCGGCCGTCGGGGAAGGTGGTTCCCGAGTCCTCGTACGTGTGGTTGACCAGGGCGACCACGTAGCCGCGGCTGGCCAGGTCTTCGGCGAGGCTGGTGAGGGTGGCCCGCGGCATGGTGAAGCCGGGCGAGAGCAGGACCAGGGGGAAGCGCCCGTGAGTCGGCCGCGCGTCGGTCCGCGCCCAGGAGCGCGTGTCACTGACCGCGTCGGGCTGGATTCCGGCTCCCGGCACCTGCCGCTCAAGCAGCAGCGCGGCCTCCTGCGTGGTCATGTAGGGCGCAGGTGCACCGGTCCCGGGCCGCGCGGGGTAGAACACCGACACCATCAACTGACGCGGGCCGGCGGCAGGCACCCAGGGGTCCAACCGACCCGTGTCCACCAGGTCCAGTGTGCTGAGGCCGACCGCGTGCGGACCTGTGGGGCGGGGAAGCTCCAGTTGGACGCCCACACTGACCTGAGCAACCGGCCGGGTAGGGGCGGCCGAAGACGCGGCTTCTGCCGTAGCGATCGGCAGAAGCATCGGCAGGACGAGTCCGAGCGCGAGAATGCCAGGAACAGCGATGCGATGAGTTCGGGTCATGACGTCAACCTAGGCCCCGCCAGCTGACGTGACGTCAGTACAGGGAGGGACCAGAGCGGCTCCGGCCCGTAGGGGTTCGCCAGGACGGCGCCCTGATGATCGCGACATCACCAGCCACGACCCCGTCTCATGCCCAACTGGGTCACACCGGACCAAACACAACTCCAGGACAGGCCCGCAGAGCGCGCGGCCCGGGGTGTGCCGCGACTCGCGTGTGCGCCGGGGTGTGCCGGGACCCCCAGCGTCAGGACAGTGCCACCTCCCCCGTCGCACGAATCCGTGCCTGTTGAGCACTCGTTGTGTCGGTTCTGCGCGAGGAATTGGGGCCGCTGAGGGTCTACGACATGGACGTCTCGCGCGACCCGGTCTCGCGCTCCGCCGCCCAGGTCGCCGCCGGGCTTGCGGCCTGGCGTCAGCGCCCGCTGGACCGCGTCTACGCGGTCGTGCTCATCGACTGCATCTACGTGAAGATCCGCGACGGCGCGGTCGCGAACAACGTCTTGCCGTCCACAGCCACCGAGTCCGAGCCAGCGGGATCGGAGCAGGTCAGGTCGGCCAGCCCGCCGGGGCAGACCAGGCCGACAACCCGCCGGATTGTGGCGGCGCTCGGCGCGACACGCACCCTCAGCGCGCCCACGGCCCGGGCGCCCAGCCGGGTCAGCGTGTGCTGCGGGGCGCTGGCGGACCATTGCCCGATCGCCGCGTATGACCGTGCGCCGGCCACCACCGCTGAGGCCGCGACCAGCAGCACCGCCACGAACGGGTGACGCACCCCGCGCCGCCGACGCGGATCCGGGAGCACCCTCAACCGCTCCACCAGCGGAAGGACCTCGACACCCTCCAAGGTGGACGGCTTGACCAAGCAGACGGTGGCAGACTGACGACACATCGAAACTCCGGCAGGGCAGGGCGACTTGGGAAGGTCACCCCGTTCAACCGGAGTTTCGTTGCTTCCGTGACGGGTCGTCCCCGACACCTTGCACTGCCCCGACCTGCAGGGTCACAAGATCAAGAGACTTTGAAACGCCCCTGCAGAGAGCGGGTGGACTGTGCGCGGATCGTTCGCGAGGAGGTGGTGCGTGCGTTCGCGGAGGAGGGCGAGGGGGCGATGACGGCTGAGGAGACCGTCGTGCCGACGCCGGAGGGGGACGCTGCCACCGCCACCGCCACCGCCACCGCCGCCACCACCACCAGAGTCGGGTGCGGTGGCGCCTGCGGATGCGGTGCCGGTCGGGGCGTCGGTGCTGGCGTCGCCGTATGACCCGCGGCCGCCGGTGTGGCAGGCGGGGATGGGTCCCGAGGTGCTGGCCGGCGCCTACCGGCAGGTGTTCGCCCTGGTCGCGGCAGCGCCGGGGCCGGTGAGCGCGGCGGAGCTGGGGCGGGACGCGGCGCGGATGAACGAGGTGGAGCGGGTGCGCCACCGCGCCTACGCGCTGGAGGCACGGGGCTGGCTGGTGCGCGAGCGCGGCGGGCTGGCCGAAGGTGTCCACCAGGACGTGGCGCTTGCGCTGGTCGCGTATCTTCCCGCCGTCGTAGCCGCGCGTAGCCGCGCGTGTCGGCGCCGACGGTGTCCGCGCCGTCCACCGACTGCGAGTCGATGATGCCCGCGCTCGGCTCCGGCGTGCGGCCCGCGCGCTGGCGGTCGGTGCGCCGTAGCCGCTGGTAGAGAGCCTTTGATGCCCAAGCCGAGCTCGAGCCTCATCGCGCCCACTCGAAAACCGGATGCGTCGCGCGCCACCCGGGTGTCTACTCTGCCCATGATGAGTGAGCTGAGCACTCCGGCAGTCACTGAGTTCGACGAAGTCCTGGCCGCGTTGCGGGACTGGCAGCACGACAAGGCGCCGCTGGAGCTGCATCCGGGCGACCTGGGCTGGGCCTGCGCGCACGGCGTGGAGAAACTGGTGTCGAGCGTCCGAACCTGGAGTCGGGACGGCCGGATCGTCGCCGTCGGGTTCCTGGACCAGCCCGACCTGCTACGGCTTGCGGTCGCACCGGACCTCCAGAGGGACGAGGCGACGGCCCGGGTCCTCATCGAGGACTTGACGACCCCCGAGCGAGGCGTACTGCCCGCGGGAGCCGCGTATCTCGCGGCGGCAAACGGCACGCTGGTCAAGGAACTGTTGCTGGCGGAGGGCTGGGAGACCGACGATCCGTGGACCCCGCTGTCCCTCGATCTCTCGGAGCCGGTGAAGGACCCGGGGTTGCGGATCGAGGTGGCCGATTCCAAGTCGGCGCACGTGTGGATCGCCGTCACGCTGGCGGCGTGGGAGAAGTCGAAGTTCACGATGGACCGTTGGCACGCGCTGGCAGCCGGACCGGCGTTCGCCGACGCCCGCTTCCTGATCGCCTACAACGACCAGGACACCCCGGTGGCGAATATCGGCGTCTGGTCGGCCGGCCCGGGCAAGCCCGGGCTGATCGAGCCGCTGGGCACGCACCGGGACCACCGCCATCAGGGCCACGGCAGGGCGGTCACGCTCGCCGGGGCGGTAGCGCTGCGGGCGATGGGCTCCTCTAGTGCCTTCGTGTGCACGCAGAGCTCCCTCGCCGGTGCCGTCGCGACATACAAGTCCGCCGGGTTCACGCCCGGCGCCGAGCGGTTGGACATCTCCCGGAGTGCCTGAGCCGGGGCACCCGTCCGGCGGTGCCCCTCCGGCGAAGAGGTCGAACAGATCGTCCGTGACCCAGGGGCAGCCGGAGCGGAAGCGGCTGCACGGGCTGACATCCTGCGGTTGACGCCGTTCATCGAACAGATGGGCAAGCCGGCAGACGTCCGCAAGGAGTTCTGGTGGGAGCGGGAGTGGCGCCATGTCGGCGACTTCTCATTCTCTTACCAGGACCTCGTTGTCGTCTTCGCCCCAGAGGAAGAACACGAGGACTTCGAAGAGCACCTCTACAAGCTGAAGGAGAAGGGGAGGCGGCCGATGCTGGTTGACGCCCGCTGGGGTCTGGAGCGAATGATCGCCGCGTTCGCCCGCGTATCCGATCCAGGACCATTCCCGCAGTAGCTCTGCAGACAGTCTGCGGAGCGTGGCGGCTCCGGAGGGGACTATCCACGGAAGCGCCGTGGTGGTGGGTCGGCTGGTTACAGCCGCAGGATCAGGGCCGGGTGGGTTCAGTGTCGCCCTGGTCCAGGGCGACACGGCCGGCTTGGGTGAGGGTGGCGGTCCACTGGCGGCCGCGGCGGTCCGGCTTCCCGGTCTCCTCCAGGTCGGCCAGGCTCGCGGCGGCGAGGGGTTTGAGTGTGGCCAGGTGCAGGCCGGGGGTTCCGCGACCGGCTGGTAGTCCCTGCTCCTGGAGGCGGCGGAGGTGACCGAGGGCGTCTCACTGGCGGTGGGTCAGCGAGAGGTTGGGGGTGGAGTCGTGGGGCACCGGCCGATCCTACAGCCGGCCCGTGACGGCGGCCTGGTGGCGTCGTTGGTCCCGGCGAGACCATCCCTCATGTGGTTGACCCGCTGGGGCGGCGTGCCGTGTCATGACGGCGCGCCGCCCCGGCCCGGCAGCGAAGTCACCACTGACGTCAGCAGTGCGTCCGGAGCCCTTCCACCGCGCTCACCGGGCCGGACATGGGCCTTTCCGTTCTCCTTTCTGACTGGGCTTCCGGCGTCCTTCCGCGTCCTTCGGTCGAGTTGGGTGCATTCGGGCGGCTCGGAACTACTTTTGCAAGATCGAAAACGGGCTGACAACCCGTTCTGCGCCTCCGACGGCCCATGGTCTGCGGTGTGCAGGCGGGTTTGCTCCGGCCGCGAGCCTCCTTTCTTCGCTCCAGGTCCGCGCGGCTCCCGGTTGGCCTCGCGCTGCTGGGCTGCGCCCGGCCAGGTGGGCGGCCGCCGATGCCACTTGAGCCGCCCAGGTCCCGTGGCCGGATCGACCCTCAGGGGCTCTGGCAGTCGGCCCAGATCATGGCCAGCGCGTGGGGGATCCGGCGGATGCAGCCGTCCGTCGCGGGGAAGCCGGCGCTGCCGAGATAGGTCCAGGAGCCGGAGAGGTTCAACTTGAAGTATTTCCGCACACTGCCTTCGTCTTGTGAGGCGACCTGCTCTTCCTCAGTTGCGCCGGTGGTCGGCTCGAAGCGGCTCGCCGCGTATGTGACGCCCCCGCACTGGCCGTAGAGGAAGCTGCCGGGGGCGGGCTGGATGTGGACCAGCTTGCTGTGCGCCGCGTAGGTCCGGGTCACCTCGGTCTTGACGGCGGTTGTCACCACGAGGTCCGTGCACGCGGGGCTGGACACGGCGGAGGACGCGCTGGCGCCGGAGCTGGACCCGGCCTTCACGGACGCGGTGGGGGAAGACGGGGGAGCGGAGAGGTTCGGGGACGACTGGGTGGCGGCCGAGGACGCGGTGGCGCCGGAGCCGCTCGGGTTGCAGGCGCTCAACGTCAGGGCGGCACAGACGGTAAGGGCTGCACAAGCGGCGCGGCGCGCGGTGGCGGCCATGATCGGATCCTTTCAGGGGTTACTGGGAATGCTTCAGGCGTGCCAGGCGGAAGGCACGTCTGACCCGTTCGAGGAGTGCTCTACGTGCCGGACAGCGCCGTGGCAGCCAGGAGGACGCCCTGGGCGTCGTAGACGGTGATCTTCACCTGCGGGGCTGCTGTGGACTGCGACCGTGCGGGCAGCCAGAGGTATCCCGTCGCGTAGCCGGGCCGGCCGGCAAGCTCGACGACGGTGGCGCGGTAGGTCGAGGAGCCGATCTCGACCGTCATCCGGGACACGTCCTCAGGCCCGACGTACAGTGGCGCGTAGAGCGTCCCGAAGGTGTCCGTGCTCTCCCGCAAGCTCACGGTGCCCTGCGCCTGGTTCCCGTCTTTCACGCTGCTGCAGTTGTAAGCGCGCGTCACGGCCGGGCCGAGGTCCTCGCACGCCTCACTGTCCGTCAGACGCATCCAGATCTGGTGGCCGAAGGTGACGTCCTGGTCGGGGGGGACGATGCGAACCGCTGGCGACGACAGTGGCGCACCGCCAGGCGTGGACGTTGCCGACGTCGGCGGGCGTGCCGGAGCCGATGACACCGGCGAGGGTCCCGGTGCGGCGACCTCGCGCGCGCTGCCGGGAGCGTCGGCCAGCGCCGCGCCTACGGCCGCGGCGGCTGTCGCTCCGACGGCGAGCGCCAACGCGACCGTGCCCCGGACGCGGCGGCGCCGCCCGGCACTGCGGTCGCGAACCGCCTCGGCGTTGCCCGCCGCCCAATCGGACGGCTGGTAGCGCAGCGCTTCGCTCTGCAGCACCTGCCGCACCAGGTTCTCGTCATCGTGGTTCACCGCTGTGCCTCCGTCGATCCAGTCGCCGCGTACCCGGCCAGCGCCCGGTGGCGCCGGAGCTTGGCAATGCCTCTGCTGGCCTGGCTCTTGACGTTTCCCGTAGAGCAGCCGAGGACGTCGGCGACCTGCCGCTCGCTGAGGTCCTCCCAGTACCGCAGCACGACCACGGCCCTTTGCCGCGGGGGTAGTTCGTCCAGCGCCTGCAGCAGTGCGGAGCGCTGCTCCACCTGCGCGGTGGCGGCGGGCTGGGCGGGTTCGGGCACCCAGGGCATCAGCAGCTGCCGGGCACGCCGACGGCGGTGCCGACTGAAGCTGTTGTTCACCATGGCGCGGTGCAGGTAGGCGTCCGGTGCGTCCAGCCGCCGGATCCTCGCCCAGTGCGGGCAGGCCTTCGCGAGGGTGTCCTGCACCAGATCCTCCGCTTCGTGGTGGTCACCAGTGAGCAGGAACGCGGTGCGCGTCAGGCGCTGCCAGCGGGCCGCCACGAAGGTGTCGAAGTCGACCGCTGCCAGCCCCGGCCCTATTTCGCGGCCCCCCACGATCACCGTTGACGCCACCACGCGCTGCCCCCATCACCACGCACGGAGCCGCCCCGCTGACGGCCCTCGCCCCCTTTCACCACGCGGGAGCCGCCGAGGTTGCACGGGAACGCGAATTCAGGCGGTGCGTGCAGGAGTCACCAGGCAGCGGAAAGGCCGCCGAGACCATCACTGCGGCCGCGGTGAGGGGCCGCCGAACGCGATCTTGCCGAGGCTGCCGATGCGGGCCGCGCGCGGAGCTGGATGCTGAGCGCGCCGCATAGCTGGAGCCAGGTGCCGATGGTGGCATCCAGGGCGTCGCCGTCCAGGCGGTCCAGGAGGCGGCACGTGGTGCAGGCCCGCAGGACGCCGCGGATCAGGCCGGACAGGATCGCAGCGCGGCTCGAGTCCGGGCGGCGCCCCGGCCCCCGTCGACCTATGGATGTGTGGTCTGCGGTGTGCAGGCGGGGTTCGCTCCGGCCGCGAGCCTCATTTCCTTCTTCTTTGCGTCCGCGCGGCCCGCGGCCCGCGCGGACGGCTGGTGTCCGGCTACGTGGCCTTGAGCCGCGGCCGACACAATAGATGTCACCAAGGGCAGACACGTTGTCGCGGGGCTGCCGGAAGGGGGCGGGCTAACCATCCCCCATCGAAGCCGCCGTGTAGCTCTGGCGACCGGCAGCCCCCTGAAGCCAGTCGTACCTGCCATCGCGGGTTGTGGCTGACCGGCGTCACGAAAATTGCGGCCGGACTGCGCCAGGACTCCCGCGACCTTCCGTGGGCACCGCCCCGTCTGGTACGGCTGTCAGTCGCGGCGCGGCTCACGGAGGGCTTGCGCACGTGGCCGATGACCGGAAGCCACGACAGCAATGCGACGAACGGAGTTGCCAGGATTGCCAACCAGATCGGTCCCTCGACGTAGAAGTTCATGAGGAACGCCGTCGGGAACGTGAAGCTTCGGCTCACGAAGCACGATAGGTGCCGCCAAGGAAGCGTGTTGACACAAGGACTGTGGGCTCCTGTCAGCGGTCAGGAGGTGAGTGCCGTGCGCAGGGTGGTGGCCATCAGATCGATGGCTTCCTTCCCGGCCGGTGCCGGGCCGGTGTGGGTGAAGTAGTGGTCGACACCCTCGAAGCAACGGTGGGTGACCGGAACGCCGGCGGCTTCCAGGGCCTTGGCGTACGCATCGCCCTCGTCGCGCAGGCGATCGTTCTCCGCGGTGATGACCAGGTCGGGCGGCAGCCCGGCGAGGTCGTCGGTCAGTCCGGGCGACACCAGCGGATGGGCGAGGTCGGCGGGATCAGGGACGTAGGCGGCGGTGAAGACCCGCATGAGCTGAGGGGTAAGCAGGGGCTTGACGATGGGTGACTGCTTGGTGGCCGGGTCGGCGAGCTGGTCGAGCGGTGCTGAGTCGATGATCTGGAGGCGGGGCGTGAAGGTGCCGCGGTCCCGAGCGGTGCGGCAGACCGCGGCGGTCAGGTTGGCCCCGGCGCTGTGTCCGCCCACGGCGAGTCGCGAACCGTCCCAGTTGTTGGCGGTGCCGTTCTCGGCCACCCAGGCGGTGACGTCGTACGCCTGGGTGACGGGTACGGGGTACGGCCGCTGTGGGGCGACGGCGTAGTCCACGTTGATCACCACGCAGTCGGCCGTGGCGGCTATGTAGCGGCAGATGTGGTCGTCCTGCTGGGGGCGGGTGATCACGAACCCGCCGCCGTGGAAGTTGACGTACACGGGGGCAGGGGCTGCGGGGGTGGCCGACGGGCGGTAGACGGTGCACGTCACCGGTCCGGCGCCGGTCTCCACCCGGATGGATTCCGTGCGTTTCGGGATGTCGGTGAAGCGCAGATCCTGGTGCACGCGGCTCATCATTCGGCCGAGCAGCAGCTGAACCCCTCTGGCCTGGATTCTGGCCCTGAATGACATGACTGGGACCCCATCGCTACAGACTTGAAGTATCAGGATTCCTGATAATGGAGGCTCGTCGCTGATCACGCAAGGGGCAACCGCGAGCCGACTGCCGAAGGCGGGATGGACGCTCCGGCCGTAGCGCCCCGCCTGTTCGTCCAGGCCCCGTGTGGCTCCGAGCCCACCTGGCTGCGTCCGTCGGAGGCAGCCAAGGCTGCAGCAGCGGCCTGAGCCCCGGTCGGGTCCGCTCTCCTGTTGTGCAGCAGCACGGTGCCGACCATGGCGGCCACCGCGCAGCGCGCAGCACGGTCGTCACGTCGGCGGCGGTGGCGATTCCGCCCGCGGCGATGACGGGCAGGGCGACGGCGTGGCGGACGACGGGGACCAGGCCGGGAAGCTGGACGGACTCTCGATCTTCGGTACTGGTGACAGAAAGGCTGCCGAATGAGCATCTGCGACAAGCCGAGTGCCTCGTTGGTGCCAACAAGGCTGCCTCGCCCCGTCCTGTCGGCCAGCTCATCCGGCTTCACCGGTGACAAGTACTGGGCTTCGGCTCAGCGGGTTGGCGGGTCTTGTTCACGTTAGTTGGCGGGAGGAGGCCCCTTCTCTAGTCGCGGAGAGTGATCATCGCCGAGCTGCGATGCAGAACGGGTGGCCGGCCGGATCGAGCATCACGATCAGCCCGCGTGCCCGATCGTTCGGCTGGTGCTGGGGTGTGGTGGCCCCGTGAGCGTGCAGTTGCTTTTTGGCGGAGTCGAGGTCGGTCACGAAGAAGTCCATGTGCATCTGTGGCAGCAGCTCCGGTGAGGGCCATGTCGGCGACGCCTACGTCCACGCCGACATGACCATCAAGGAGAAGGCACTCGCCCTCACCGCACCGGTCGCTGCCCGCCCGGGCCGCTATCAGCCCACCGACAAGTCCTCGCCTTCCTTGACCGCCTGTGACGTCGATCGGACTGGCTGCGAGGTGAGCCCGTTCGACGCCATCGCAGTCAGTCCTCCCACGGCCACCGGCTGAAGTGCCACCAACGACCGCACGGTGAAACGGTGTGTCTCAGGGCCGGGTGATCCAGAATTCTGCTGTCCAAGCGCCTGACGATGTGGGCGAGCTCGCGCGCGGACTTCGGAGGCAGGGCATGCATGGCGACCTCCAGGAGCTCCCGCCATTCGTCCGGCTCCGGCGGACAGCAGGACGGTTCGCCGCAGCCCGTGCGAACGTCAGGCGCACTCCGTCGCGGAGTACGCGCCACCTCAGTCCAGGCAGCCAGGGCTTTGCCCAGGTCGCCTGGCTCGAAGCGAGTTCGCTCCAAACGGATGATCTCAGCTTGCGCCGAGCCGGATACCCGACCGATCTTCGAATATCGCCCACGCTCAACCCCGAACCTCCGGCGGTCCGAGCGCAGGTCCGAAGGACGCCTACGCGGCATGGTCCTTTCGCTGCACTGTCATGGCACCAGTGTGTCAGAGGCCGAGCAGTCATTCAGCAGCAGGACGCCGCGACTATGCCGAACGATCAGCCCCATCACCGACTGCAACCAGCAGCGCTGACACCCTGCTCGGCATAGTCGCGGTGTCGGCATAGATCCACGATCAGAACACCGTCACCGGTGCCGAGGTGGTCCACGACGTAGCGGCGGACCTCGTCCCGCGCCGCAGCCGGGTCCCAGCGGGCACTGCGCAGCAGCCGCTGCATTGGACCGGGACGGCTATGGCCAGCGTGCTCCGCCAGCTGCCAGCAGTTCTTGCGCTCGGTCCCGGACAGCAGCCCGAGCAGATAAGCGCGGGCAGCGGCCCGAGGTTCCACCCGCCCGAACAGGCCCGCGATCCGAGCCATACCCTGGTCGAACAACGCCTGCCATCGAGCGGGGCTTACGCTATGGCCCGCGGCCACCGCACGATCTTCAAGAGTCCACACAACCCTTGATCATCTCGCGGTGGCCGCACGCATCAGGCGTCGTAGTACTCACCGTCGTCGCCCTGAACCCGCGCGCCCAGCGCCTTCGCCACCTCGCGCATCCTCGTGATCACCGCATCGCTCGGGTTCTTGGACACGATCCGCCCGACGTTCCACCACAGCGGAACCGCGCCGAGGCCGGGATCGGCAGCGACCACCGCTTCCCACTCCGCCACGCTGATGTCCTGGCCCTCTTCATCCCACCAATTCTCACGGCGGGTGATGTGCACGTCGTAGCCCATGGCCAGCAAGCGTAGGCCGCGAGACCGACATGATCGCGAAGTCACACTGGAGTACTAGTACTCCAGCAGGACTTCGATGTTTTGCCTGGTCAGGGGCTGCGTGGAGAGTGCGCCCGGCGCATCCAGGCCCGAGGCCACCGGTCCAGGCCATGTTCCGCTTCGCGCTCGCGGATCTGGCGAAGTCCAGGGGCGAGCTTGCTGTCGTCCAGGATTTGGAAGCCGCAGCGCGAATAATAGGGAGCATTCCACGGGACCTGAGCGAACGTGGTCAGGGTCAGGGCTGGCGTCCCCTCACGCGCGGCGTGATCTGCCAGATGGTCCAGGAGGGACATGCCGATTCCACGACGTGAACTGTCCGGATGCACCGAGACCTGTTCGACGTGGAGGTTGCCCTCGACACGGTCGGCGATCAGGTAGGCGACCGGGACGTCGGAGTCGGTGACAGCAACCCAGGCCAGCCGAGCGAGATGGTAGCGTGCGAGTTCGCCCAGTGGGAGCGGCTCATCATCGGCGATCTCCGGCATGCCGATGTCGCGGAAGCATTGACCGGCAGCCCTCTCGATCTCCTGCAGGAGAGGCAGTTCGTTCAGACCCGCGGCTCGAATATCCATGGGCACATGGTCCAAGGTCAGCCGAGCGAGGTCACGCAAATATCGGCCCGTGCTGTCGCGTCTCGTCGAGCGCGTCATGCTGATGCGCCTTTGACCAGCGAGGTGTCAGATCCGGGTGAGACACAGGTCACGGGCGGACGATCATGAGGTGGGAGGCAGGGTCCGACGGCATCGGTTGTCTTATCGATCGTGGCGGGTGCGTGGGCGCTGAGCTGTGGTGCGCCAGTTCCGTTTAGTGGCTGTTGTCGTTCCGATCTTGAGCGGTGTTGGTCGAACAGGGGTCTCGTTCGGGTGATCGCGGCCGGTGGCGGGCATGAAAGCAGGGCCTCTTGGTAGCTCGTTAGGTGTCTACGCCAACAAGCGATCCAGGAGGCCCTGTTGTCGCAGTCTTTCGCCCCGGCTGTGGCCGGTCCAGTCCGGTCACCCCGTCGTGTGACTGCCTCGCGCACCGGTTCGGGAATGCCGCCGACAACGGAACGCGTGAGCGCCGCTACCCCACCGACATGACGGACGTGCAGTGGGCAGCGGTCCGCCCGCTGCTGCCGGTGCCCGGCTGGCTGCAGGGACGCGGAGGACAGCCGGAGGCGTACTGCCACCGGGCGATACTCGACGCAGTCCACTACCTGGTCGACAACGGAACCAAATGGCGGGCCCTGCCGGCCGACTTCCCGCCGTGGGACCGGGTCTACGCCTTCTTCCGCCGCTGGCGCGACCACGGCCTGCTCACCGAGTTCCACGACCGGCTGCGCGGCCAGGTCCGCGAGAAGGCAGGCCGGGACCCGGAGCCCAGCGCCGGGGTGATCGACTCCCAGTCCGTCAAGGCGGACGCCGTCGTCGGCTCCGCCAGCCGCGGCTTCGACGGCGGCAAGCTGATCAACGGACGCAAGCGGCATGCGGTGGTCGACACCCTGGGCCTGCTGCTGGCCGTGCTGGTCACCCCTGCGGACACCGGCGACCGCGCCGCCGCGCAGACACTGCTCGCCCGGGTCACCGAAGCGCATCACCGGCTGGAGCTGGTCTGGGGCGATGGCGGTTACACCGGCAGCCTGATTGCCCACTGCCTGACCGCCCTGGCCCTGGTGCTGGCGATCGTCAAACGCAGCGACGACATGCGCGGCTTCGTGGTGCTGCCCAAACGGTGGATCGTGGAGCGGTTCTTCGCCCATCTGATGCGCACCCGCCGCCTGGTGCGCGACTTCGAACGAACCACCAGCAGCCGAGGCGATGGTCTACTGGTCGATGACCCTGCTCATGACCCGCCGCCTGGCCCGGCCACGCCCCGCGCGAGCGTGAACTGCCCCGGTTCGGACTCGGCCAGCCAGCCGCGGGCCACCAGCCGCTTCGCCTTGGACCGCAACGCCTCCACCTTCGCCGGCACCAGCTCCAACCCGAACGCTGCGGCCATCTCCTGGCAGGCCAGCGGGCCCCGACCGAGCCGCTCGTGGTCCGCTAGGACCTGCACGATGCGCTGGTAGTCCACCGACAGCGCCGACCATGCCAGCCCCGCACGCCACATCGGCACCATCGATCTCGGCTTCGCCGCAGCCTTCGGCGGCTCGGCCCGCACCAGCCGCGGATCTGGATCCCGCAGGTCCTGGGAGGAATCCGGGGCCGCGATGCCGTCACCGGCCGGATCCAGCACCTCGCCGACCCGCGAGCGGGCGATGACCCATTCCTTCCAGTCCTGCTCGGCCACCACCAACTCCGCCGCGATGCGGTCGGCCTCCTCCCGCAGTTCGTCCACACGACGCCGAGCAGTGACCTCACGCTGTTCCAACAGCCCCACGACCGACGGCATCCCGACCTCCACCGCAGCGACGACACGTCACGTCACCACTTCCACGGGACCGCCGAACCTACGCCCGACCAGCGAAAACGCACTCCTCAAGCCCGGAAAGAAAACAACTT
>NZ_BBPM01000075.1 GCF_000787775.1 Streptacidiphilus carbonis
CTCCAGTGCGCCCACCTCCCGCTAACGCCGTACCGCGATAACGGCCGAGCTGGTCGGGGTGGTGAGGACCTCGGTGGCCACGAGGTCAGGATGGGTGAGGTAGAAGAGTCGGAGTTCGTCCACCTCGCCGGCGAAGCGGGGTGGCCAGTCCGGTGACGGGGTGAAGTCGTCGAGGATGAGGACGCCGCCGGGGGCGAGGAGGTCGACGACATCTTGTTGGGCGTCGCGTTTGCCGCCGCCGTCGCAGAAGAAGACGTCGAACGGGGCGTGCTGCTCCAGGAGGCGCCAGTCGCCGGCGAGTACCTGTACCTGTTCCTCGTCGGCGAAGATGCCGGCTGCGGTGCGGGCCAGGGCTGCGTTGCGTTCTGCGGTGACCAGGCGTGCGCCGCTGCCGAGGCCGCTGTGCAGCCAGGCGGTGCCGACGCCGCAGCCGGTGCCGCTCTCGGCGATGGTGCCGGTGGGCTTTGCGGCAGCGGCCAGGCTGAGAAGGCGGCCGACCTCACGAGTGCAGCTGAGCGTGAACCCCGCCGCAGCGGCGGCGCGTTCTGCGGTCGCCACGCGGGTCGGGACGGCGGGTGGTGCGGTGGCCATGGCATTCCCCCTGGCTGGCTATGTGGCTTGGTGGCTTGGCAGTTGACAGACGGAGCCGGCGAGCGCGGTCATCCTGCCAGAGGCCGTTCGGTCTCGGCTGCGCGGACTGCCGCCGCTTCCAGGTGGCGCGAGAATGGTGGCCCTTTCCTGAGGCCATCACGCCGGTGATCGGGAAGACGGCGGGGGGCGCTGTTGCGGGCATGCGGTCAGGACATCCTGCCTTCGGCGGCCGCGCAACGGCTTTGCGGCAGGCGCGGTCGGCCGGCACTGGCGCGCCCCGGGAATAGTTGAGTGCTCAAGGATGCTGGGGTGGGTGGATCACAGGTGAGTGGCTCACAGAGAGGAGCAGGGCGTATGGCGATCCAGAACGTGGACGAGGCGGTTTCGGAGAAGTGGCGGCGGGCCGGGCTGTTCTTCGAGGCGAAGGACTATGCCGAGGCCGCACGGATCCTGGAGGATGTCGTGGCCGAGCTGCCCGGGCAGGTGGACGTACGGCTGCTGCTGGCGCGGGCGTACTACCACTCGGCTCAACTGCGGCGCGCCGAGGCGCAGTTGCGTGAGGTCATCGAGCGGGACCCGGTGGAGCACTATGCGCACCTGATGCTGGGGCGGACCCTGGAGCGGCAGGGCCGGTCGGAGGAGGCGAAGCCTTGGCTGCGGATCGCGGACGCCTTCGCGGGTGAATTTCCCGAGGCCGTCCGGGCCGTGGACGAGGCCGATGCGGCGCTCTGACCGGTGGGTTCGACGAATCGGGGCGGCGGTGGCCGGTGCCGTCGCCCGGGTTCGGGTGCCCCGGGCCGTCGACCGTACAGCACCGGCGCTGTACGCTGATGCCATGTCGAAGCACATCACCATTCGGGTGGATGAGGAGTTCCACGCCCGTCTGGCAGCGCGGGCGGCAGCTGAGGGGACGACGATCACGGCGCTCGTGACCGAGGTCGCCAAGCGGGAACTGGACGCCGATCGTCAGCGGTCGCTCGATGCGGCAGCTGAGTTCAACACGGCTGAGAACTGGGCCTACTTCCAGGATCGGTTCGGACGTAAGACCGCGTGACGAGGGAACAGAGTGTGAAGGCTGACGAGGCATGGGCGTGGAACGTCCTGGCACACCACCTTCCCTCCGACCCGACCGTGTGGGATCCCTCCGGGATCAGTGCGGCGATAGCCCGCCACGCCACCGACGTGGTGCTGGTGGCCGATGAGGAGCCGCGCGACATCTGCTGGCGCGCGGCCGCGCTGCTGCACACCCTCGCCGTGTGCCCGCCGCTCGACAGTCCCATGAACGAGTTCTACGCGGCGACGCTGACCCGCTCGTACCTCGCGATGGCGGGGATCAAGCAGCTGCCCAACAGCTTCGCCCTCGCGGACCTGGTCGAGCACGCCAAGGAGCGCCGCGCGGATGTCTTCGCGACGGCGGAGGCGCTGCGACAGCTCACCGACCTGGACTGACCAGACCGAGCGAGAGCCTCAAAGCGCGCCTCACCGCGCCCCGCGCCTCACCGCGGGTCCGGCCGGTCGACGTTCCAGTGGCGGACGACCTGGCAGAACCAATCGTCGAGGGCCTCGCTCTCCCGCTTCGCCATGAAGGAGAAGCGGCTGATGGTGCGCTGGCCCCCCTCGCCGTCGCCGTACAGCAGGTCGATGTTGACGCGGTCGCGCTCCTTCATCTGCTCAAGAAGCGTCGCGTGGTCCGGGTCGGAGGGCTCGCGCACGGCAGCGTGCCAGAAGCCGGTGTCGCCCGGCGCGATGTAGAGGTCGCGGCCCTGGCGGTGGAAGTCGTCCACCGGCGGGTGCTCGTGCTCGGCGAACTGGGGGCGCTCGCCGATGCGCCAGCCGTGGATGACGGCAAGGCCCGGTCCGACGTTGCGGATCGACGCGGCGAGGTAGACCACGTCGTTCTCCAGGGTGATGTATCCGGCGCTGCCGGGCAGGTGTGCGTACTGGCCGTCCTGCCAGAGCACCTTCTGCTTCGGCGCCTCCGCCCGGGAGGTGATCAGCAGAGGCCGGAGCGACGCCTGGACGGAGCGTTCGGCCGCGCGGGCGGAGCGCTCCGCCGAGCGGACCGCGGAGAAGGTGGCGGCGGCAAGCACGAGTGTCCCCGCTGCGGTGCCCAGATTGGAAAGTGTCGCCCAGTCAGTCATGGGGTACCTCCAGCCGGACCAGCCGGCGAACTCCTGGGGGTGACGCATCTGCGATCCAAGGCATAAAGGCAGGGTAAAGGATCGCCGAACGAGCCACGGACGGGTTATGGGTGCTGGGTACAGCGATCCTATGTGCGTACTGTGGGAACCGAGTGGACCGAGTGAGACCGCCGGCTCCGCGTTCCGGTCGAAACCGGACGGATGTTCCCCGCGTCTCACAGTCAGGAAGCCTCAAGCAATCGCACAGCAACACCGACGAACTAGCCGGAAGGCCAGGTGGAACCCATGGGTGCACTGTCCCGCAGGAACGTACTCTCCGGAGGTGCCGTCGCGGCGGCCACCGCCCTGGGGGTGACCGCCTGCGCGGATGGTTCCGTTCCTGCGAGAGGCTCGGCGGGGGACAGCAAGCCCGGCAGCAGCAAGTCGGCCTCGGGGTCAGGCGGCTCGGCCTCGCCCGGGCCCACCAGCGCGGGCGCCGTCCCGATCGGCGACGGCTCGACCTCCGACACCGGACTGCAGCCGCACCAGCCGGTTCCTGAACGGCTCAAGCCCGGGCAGCGGCCGCCGCAGTTCGTGGTCTTCTCCTGGGACGGGGCCGGCGAGGACAGCAAGAAGCTGTTCTCGCACTTCCGGCAGGTCGCCCAGGAGACCAAGGCGACCATGTCGTTCTTCCTCTCCGGCATCTACCTGCTGCCCGAGAGCAAGAAGGACCTCTACCTGCCGCCCGGCCACAAGCCCGGCGCCTCCGACATCGGCTACCTGGCCGACGAGCACATCCACATGACACTCCAGCAGGTCGGCGCGGCCTGGCTGGAGGGCCACGAGATCGGCACCCACTTCAACGGCCACTTCTGCAGCCCCAGCAACGGTGTCGGCACCTGGAACACGGCGCAGTGGCGCAGCGAGCTGGAGCAGGCCGTCGGCTTCGTCACGAAGTGGCGCACCAACACCGGGTTCAAGGACCTGCCGGCGCTGCCCTTCGACTACCGCAAGGAGCTGATCGGCGGCCGCACCCCCTGCCTGCTGGGCCGGGACGCGATGCTGCCGGCGGCCAAGTCCATGGGCTGGAAGTACGACGCCAGCTCGCCGGGCGGCAACCAGGTCTGGCCGGGGTTCTACAAGGGGCTGTGGGAGTTCCCGCTGCAGTCGATCCCCTTCCCCGGGCACAACTTCCAGGTCCTGTCGATGGACTACAACATGCTGGCCAACCAGTCCCCCAACGCGAGCATCAACGGCGACCCCGCCAAGCGCCCCGCCTGGCAGCAGCAGTCCTACGGCGCGTACATGGCCGGGTTCAACCGGGCGTACACCACCAACCGCGCGCCCTACTTCATCGGCAACCACTTCGAGAGCTGGAACGGCGGCATCTACATGCGGTCGGTCGAGGAGGCGCTGCGCGACATCGCGTCCAAGCCCGACGTCCGGCTGGTGTCGTTCCGTCAGCTGGTGCAGTGGCTGGAGGCGCAGGACCCGGCCGTGCTGGCCAAGCTGCGGACCCTGCAGGTCGGGCAGAAGCCGACCAACTGGGCCGAGTACACCTCGCCCGCTCCGGCCGGGTCGACCGCATCGGCCAAGGCCTCGTCGAAGGCCTCGGTGCCCGCGCACGCCTGAACAGGCGCTCCTGAACGGGCACTCCTGAACGGGCAGGCACGCCCGAGCGCGTACCCCTCAGGGTCGGGCCCCGGCCGCCGTCACCGGCGGCCGGGCCCGACCCTGGTGACCTCGACGAGGCCGGTGCCGTAGCGGGCGTCGAAGGCGCGCTGGTCGGCGCCGGTGCTGTGGACGGTGGTGACCCAGACGGCGCAGCGCACGCCGTCGCTGGCGGTCCAGGAGGTCACCTTGATGCCCTGCCGGCGCCAGTAGCCCCGGTCGGCGCCGATCCGTTCCAGCAGTTCGTGCTGGCGGTTGTAGGCGTAGTGCGAGTCGATGAAGGACAGCCGGGTGTGCCCCGCCACCGAGCGGGCCGCCGTGTCCAGCGCCGGGTTCGGGACCCGGTAGACGATCAGCCGGTTGTGCGGGCCGTCGACCACCACTGTGGTGTAGCTGTCGGCGAAGTGGCGTTCCAGGAAGGGCGCCAGCCGCTGCACCACCGGGTCGAGGCGGCTGGGACGGTGGTTCCTGGCGCGCCCGCCGCGCGAGCCGCCGCCCGCCGATCCGTCCGCGGACCCGCCGGTCCCGCCCGGGTGGGTGCAGGCGGTCGCGACCGTGCTCAGCAGCGCGGCCAGAGTCGCCGCTGCCACGATCCGTCCCGATCGCCCCCGCCCGTCCATGCTCCCCCGTCCCGATGCCCCCGTACGTCCCGGTGCCCGCGCGCGCCGCAGCACGCCCCGTGCGCCCGTGCCGCACCCCGGTTCGGCCGTCCGTACCAGGGCGAATATGGGACGAGAGCGGTGGCCCGCACGGTTCCGCTCGTGTGTACGAAAGCCGCTCCGGGGGTACAGGTCCAGCCGATCGGCGGGGGCGCGGCCAGGCCTCCGGAGGGACGTCCGGGCTCCGGGGGCGCGGGAGTATTCAACTGACCACCCTTCTGCCGCAGTCCTGTTGTGTCCGCCACGGAGCCGTAGCATGCATCGAGCCACAGCCTCAGCCCCCGAAGCGCCGCGTACCCGGCGCGTCGCCGCCCGATCCGTCGTCTGGTACCTGCGGGTGGTCGGCTTCGTCAACCTCTCCGCCGCGGTCTCGGTGACCCTGCGGGAGCAGGTGCGACACCACAACTCCGGCGACTACTACACCCCCTACCTGCTCACCGCGGGCTTCACCTCGGCCGTGTTCGCGCTGCTCATGGCGGTGATGATGAACCGTCGGAAGCGGGCCGCCTGGATCGCCAACGCGGTGGTCTCCGGGCTGCTGCTGGCCGATCTGCTGGTCGCCATGGTGCGCCACCCGCAGATCAGGGCGCACGGCTTCAACTGGGCCACCGCGGTGGTCATCGCGCTGTTCGTGACGGCGCTGGTCGTCGGCCGCCGCGAGTTCCGGGCCAAGGGCGACCCGGCCAATCCGCGGCTGGCGGCCGGGGTGCTGTTCGGCGGCGGTCTGCTGACCCTGCTGGCCGGCACGCTGCTGGTGGGCGCGACCAACACCGAGGCGGGCTCCTCGCTGCCCGGACGGATGCACTACGTGCTGCTGCGCGCGATCACGCTGGGCTTCAACAGCGGGTGGGACCTGCATGTGGCGGTCCCGCGCTGGGTGGACGTCTCGGTCAACGTGCTGAGCGTGGGCGTGCTGCTGCTGGTGCTGTACGCGCTGTTCCGCTCGCCGAAGGGCAAGGAGTTCCTCGGCGACGAGGACGAGGCGCGGCTTCGGGCGCTGCTGGAGCGGCACGGGGAGCGCGACTCGCTGGGGTACTTCGCGCTGCGCCGGGACAAGTCGGTGGTCTTCTCCCCGTCCGGCAAGGCGGCGGTGACCTACCGGGTGCTCGGCGGGGTCTCGCTGGCCTCGGGCGATCCCATCGGCGATGTGGAGGCCTGGCCCGGCGCCATCGAGGCCTGGCTGGCGCAGGCGCGGGAGCACGCCTGGGTCCCCGCGGTGACCGGCGCCAGCGAGGAGGGCGGCATCGTCTACGCACGGCACGGACTTGACGCCCTCGAACTGGGGGACGAAGCCATCGTCGAGGTGGCCGACTTCAGCCTGGAAGGGCGCGCGATGCGCGGCGTGCGCCAGGCGCACAACAAGGTACGGCGTGCCGGCTACAGCGTGATGCTCCGTCGGCACGGCGACATCGCCGAGCCCGAGATGGAGACCCTGGTGCGCCGGGCCGACCAGTGGCGCGACGGCCAGACCGAGCGGGGCTTCTCGATGGCGCTCGGCCGGCTCGGCGACCCCGCCGACGGCCGGTGCGTGATGCTGGAGTGCCGGGACGCGGACGGTGAACTGCGGGCGCTGCTGAGCTTCGTCCCCTGGGGCGAGCACGGGCTCTCGCTGGACCTGATGCGCCGTGACCGGGATGCGGACAACGGCCTGCTGGAGTTCATGGTCATCGAACTGCTGCAGGGTGCGGGCCAGTTGGGCATCGAGCGGGTGTCGCTGAACTTCGCGGTGTTCCGCGCGGTCTTCGAACGGGGTTCCAAGCTCGGCGCCGGACCGTTCCTGCGCTCCTGGCGCTCGGTGCTGATGTTCTTCTCGCGCTGGTGGCAGATCGAGTCGCTGTACCGGGCCAACGCCAAGTACCGCCCGCAGTGGGAACCGCGCTACGTCCTCTTCGAGCGCAGCCGGGACCTGCCCAGGATCGCCATGGTCAACGCCTGCGCGGAAGGCTTCATCGCCGCGCCCAGGCTGCCTTCGCTGCTGCGCGGCCGCCGACGCGGCCGGACCGCGGTGCCGGAGCCGGAGCGGGAACTGCAGGAGGTGGCCTGAGCGGCTGCCTCAGTCGTCGGCTGCCTGCGCGGGGATCGAGCCCTCGGGCCGGAACGGGAGGACGGCGCTGACCAGGTAGCCGCCCTCCTCGGTGGGCCGGGCCAGCAGGCTGCCGCCGAGCTGCTGGGCCCGCTCGCGCAGCCCCACCAGGCCGTGCCCGCCGCTCGGCAGCACCAGCGGCTCGGCCCCCGGCGCGGCCGGACCGTTGCGGACCTCCACCTGCAGCCGGACGCCGTCCGCCCGCACCCTGACGGTCACCGCGGCACCGGGCGCGTACTTGCGGATGTTGGTCAGCGACTCCTGGACGGTGCGGTAGGCCGCCCGCTCCACCGGCTCGGGCCAGGCCGGCGCGGACGGCCGGTCCGGGACCGGGTCCAGCACCGCGTCCAGCCCGCTGGCGGCGACCAGCCGGGGCAGGTCGGCCAGGGTCGGCTGGGGGGAGAGCTCACGTCCGTCGCCGCCGGCCGCGCGCAGCACCCCCACCATCTGCCGCAGCTCCTCCAGGGTCTTCACGGACAGCTGGCGGATGGTTCTGGCCCCCTCCGCGGTGGCGGCCGGGTCGTCCGCGCGCACCTGCAGCGCGCCCGCCTGGATCGAGATCAGACTGACCTGGTGCGAGACCACGTCGTGCATCTCCCGGGCCAGCCGGGCCCGCTCGGTGGACAGCACGCTGTGCGCCAGGAGCCGCTGCTCGCGCTCCTGACCCCGGGTCAGCTCGTCCAGCCGTACCGCCAGCTCCCGCCGGGTCAGCACCAGCAGGCCGAGCACCACCGGCGCGATCGCGGTCATCAGCGAGTACATCGCCGCGAGCGCGGTGGTCCGGTCCCACTGCACCGGCACGTCGCTGTACGGCCAGGGCAGGAACTGGGCCACCGCGAGCAGCAGCGCGCAGCCGCCCACCACCCAGCGGCGGCGTTCGGCGGCGGCCAGCGAGTAGAGCGCGATCATCGGGGCCAGCCAGATGTAGCTCAGCTGCAGCCCGGGCAGGGTCAGCAGCATGACCACCAGCGGCCAGCGGCGGCGGAGCAGCAGCGCGGCGGCGGCCGCCAGTGAGGTCGACATCTGGACGACCGAGGTCAGGTCGTTGGCCAGCAGCGCGTCGAAGACGGACAGCAGCACCGGCACCGGGACGGTGATCCAGGGGCTGAGGTACCAGTGGCTCCGGTACCACCTGCCCGGGTGCGGGCGGCCCAGGTACCACCGGCCCAGGTACCGGCGGTGTGCCTCGGACCGCGTGGCCGGGGGGCCGGCACCTGCGGACCCGGTGCCCGGGGGGCTCATGCCCGGGGCTCGGATCCGCCGCCCAGCAGTCCGGCCTGGTGGGCGAAGACCGCGGCCTGGACCCGGTTGGAGGTGCCCAGCTTGCCCAGGATCGCGCTGATGTGGTCCTTGACCGTGCCGGTGCTGAGGAACAGCCGGGCGGCGATCTCGGCGTTGGACAGGCCCTCGCCCAGCAGCGCCAGCACGTCCAGCTCACGGGTGGTCATGGTGCGCAGCCGGGCCGCGGTCTGACGGTCGGGGCCGGCGTCCAGGTAGCCGGCGATCACGGTGTCGGTGACGGCGGGGGAGAGCACCCGGCCGCCGTCGGCCAGCACCCGTACCGCCTGGACCAGCTGCTCCGGGTCGGTGTCCTTGAGCAGGAACCCGGCCGCGCCGCCGCGCAGCGCGGTGCCGATGTACTCGTCGGTGTCGAAGGTGGTGAGCATCGCCACGGCGGGCGGCTGCGGCAGCGTGTTCAGTGAGCGGAGCACGGTGATCCCGTCCACGTCCGGCATCCGGATGTCGAGCAGGACCACCTGGGGGTCGTGCCGGCCCACCGTCTCCAGGGCCTCGGCGCCGGAGCAGGTGGCGACGACTTCGATGTCAGCTGCCGAGCCGACGATCAGGCTCAGACCCGACCGTACGAGTGTCTCGTCGTCGACGATGACCACGCGGATCAACTCGGTGACCTCTTCTTCAGTCCGTCGGCGGACGTCCCCTGCGGACGTCCTCTGGGACGAGGGTACGAGAGGCCGGGCGTGCCGGCGGCACGGGCTTGCCGAACGCTCACCCGGCGGGGTGGGGCGGCGGGGTCCCACCCGGCGGGGTGGGGCGGCGCGTGGCGGCGGCGCCCCACCGTGTCGGCTACAGCCGGTTGACCGCGGTCACCCGCAGGACCGCGCGGCCCTCCTCGTCGGAGGAGGCCAGGTCGACCTCCGCGCTGATGCCCCAGTCGTGGTCCCCGGCCGGGTCGTCGAAGATCTGCCGGACCAGCCAGGCGCCCTGCACCGAGTCCTCGTCGATGAGCAGCATCTTGGGTCCGCGGGCGTCAGGACCGGTGCCCAGGTCGTCGTGCTCGTCCCAGTAGGCGTCCATGGCGTCGGCCCAGGCGTCCTGGTCCCAGCCGCCGTCCTCCGAATCGAGCTCGCCCAGGTCGTAGTAGCGCTCCAGCGCCGCCAGCTCCACCCGGCGGAACATCGCGTTGCGGACCAGGACGCGGAAGGCGCGGACATTGGTGGTGACCGGAGCGGTCTTCTCGTCCAGCATCTGCAGCTCCCGCTCCTCCTCGTCCTCCGGGTTGGCCAGCTTCTCCCACTCGTCCAGCAGGCTGGAGTCGACCTGGCGGACCAGCTCGCCCAGCCAGGAGATCAGGTCGCGCAGGTCCTCCGACTTCAGGTCGTCCGGGACGGTGTGCTCCAGCGCCTTGTAGGCGCCGGCCAGGTAGCGCAGCACCAGTCCCTCGGTCCGGGCCAGCTCGTAGAAGCCGACGTAGTCGGTGAAGGTCATCGCGCGCTCGTAGAGGTCGCGGGCGACCGTCTTGGGCCGCAGCGGGTGGTCGCCGATCCAGGGGTGCACCCGCCGGTAGACCTCGTAGGCGTGGTTGAGCAGCTCCTCCAGCGGCTTGGGGTAGCTGATCTCCTGGAGCCGCTCCATCCGCTCCTCGTACTCGATGCCGTCCCGCTTCATCTCGGCGACGGCCTCGCCGCGGGCCTTGTTCTCCTGGGCGGCGACGATCTGGCGCGGGTCGTCCAGGGTGGCCTCGACCACGGACAGCACGTCCAGGGCGTAGCTGGGGGACTCGACGTCCAGCAGCTCGAAGGCGGCCAGCGCGAAGGTGGAGAGCGGCTGGGTGAGCGAGAAGTCCTGCTGGAGGTCGACGGTGAGCCGGACGATACGTCCGGTCTCGTCGGGGGTTTCCAGGCGTTCGATCACGCCGCCGGCCAGCAGCGAGCGGTAGATGGCGATGGCCTCGCTGATGTGGCGGCGGCGCGCCTTGGCGTCGTCGTCGTTGTCGGTCAGCAGGTGCCGCATCGCCTCGAAGGCGTTGCCGGGGCGGTTGATGACGGACAGCAGCATCAGATGGCTGACCCGGAACCGGGAGACCAGCGGCTCCGGCTGGGCGTCGATCAGCTTGTTGAAGGTCTCCTCGCCCCAGGAGATGAAGCCCTCGGGGGCCTTCTTGCGGACCACCTTGCGCTTCTTCTTGGGGTCGTCCCCGGCCTTGGCCAGGGCCTTCTCGTTCTCGGTGACATGCTCGGGGGCCTGCGCGACCACGGTGCCGACGGTGTCGAAGCCGGCCCGCCCGGCCCGTCCGGCGATCTGGTGGAACTCCCGCGCCCGCAGCAGCCGCACCCGCTGCCCGTCGTACTTGGACAGCGCGGTGAACAGCACCGTGCGGATCGGGACGTTGACGCCGACGCCCAGGGTGTCGGTGCCGCAGATGACCTTGAGCAGCCCGGCCTGAGCCAGCCGCTCCACCAGCCGGCGGTACTTGGGCAGCATCCCGGCGTGGTGCACGCCGATGCCGTGGCGGACGAAGCGCGACAGGTTGCGGCCGAACTTGGTGGTGAAGCGGAAGTTGCCGATCAGTGAGGCGATGGCCTCCTTCTCGGCCTTGGAGCACATGTTGATGCTCATCAGCGCCTGGGCCCGCTCCACCGCGGCGGCCTGGGTGAAGTGCACGACGTAGACCGGCGCCTGCCCGGTGGAGAGCAACTGCTCCAGGGTGTCGTGGATGGGGGTGCGCTGGTACTCGTAGAACAGCGGGACCGGGCGGGTGACCGAGCTGACGGTGGTGGTTGGGCGGCCGGTGCGGCGCTTGAGGTCGGCCTCGAATCGGCGGACGTCGCCGAGGGTCGCCGACATCAGCAGGAACTGCGCCTGCGGCAGCTCGATCAGCGGCACCTGCCAGGCCCAGCCGCGGTCCGGCTCGGCGTAGAAGTGGAACTCGTCCATGACCACCTGGCCGACGTCGGCCTGGGCGCCGTCCCGCAGCGCGATGCTGGCGAGCACCTCGGCGGTGCAGCAGATGATCGGCGCCATCGGGTTCACGCTCGCGTCGCCGGTCATCATGCCGACATTGGCGGTGCCGAACATCTTCACCAGGTCGAAGAACTTCTCGGACACCAGCGCCTTGATCGGCGCGGTGTAGAAGGTCCGCTGCCCGGCGGCCAGCGCGGCGAAGTGCGCACCTGCTGCGACCAGGCTCTTTCCCGAACCGGTGGGGGTGTTCAGGATGACGTTGGACCCGGAGACGATCTCGATCAGCGCCTCCTCCTGCGCGGGGTAGAGGGTGATCCCGCGCTCCTCCGCCCAGCCCGCGAACGCGGTGAAGAGGTCGTCGGGCTGGGGGTCGGCGGGGATGAGATCAGTCAAGGTCACTGGTCCATCTTGCCTGGTTCCCGTCGCTCCGTGGTCCAGCGGTGCGACGCGCGCCCGTTCATGATCGGTAACCTGCCGGCAACCTCCGGGGTCTATCGCGGTGCGGTGGTGGCGGTGCAGACTTCTACGCGCGTCCATCTACGCGCGTCCGTCGCGATGGTGCTACCTCATCCTGCCCTCCTGCCCCTGGAGACCCAGTGCCCCTGAACCGCCGTGACTTCGTGGCCCGTTCCGCCGCCGTCGCCGCAGGTACCGCCGTCGTCGCCGGAGCGGCCCCGGTCACCGCCGAGGCCGCCTCGCCCGAGCTCCAGCACGCGGGGAGGAAGCCCAAGCCCAACCCCACCTACAGCTTCAGCATCCTGGGCACCACGGACGTCCACGGCAACTGCCTCAACTGGGACTACTTCAACAACGCCGAGTACGACGACAGCGTCCACAACGACGTCGGCCTGGCGAAGATCTCCACCCTGGTCACCCAGCTGCGCGAGGAGATCGGCCACGACCGCACGCTGCTGATCGACGCCGGCGACATCATCCAGGGCACCCAGCTCAGCTACTACTTCGCCCGGGTCGAGCCGATCGACGTGGGCGGCCACAAGGCGCCCAAGCACCCGATGGCGCTGGCGATGAACCACATCCGCTACGACGCGGCGGCGCTCGGCAACCACGAGTTCAACTACGGCATCCCGCTGCTCCGGGCCTTCGAGAAGCAGTGCGACTTCCCGCTGCTGGCCGCCAACGCGATCGATGTGAAGACCTCCAAGCCCGCCTTCGAGCCCTACATCATCAAGCGGATCCGGGTGCCGCACCTGCCCGACGTCAAGGTCGGCATCCTGGGGCTGACCAACCCGGGCATCGCCATCTGGGACAAGGCCAACGTCAGCGGCCGCATGTCCTTCAACGGCGTCGCCGAGCAGGCCGCGATCCACGTCCCCCGGGTGCGCAGTGCCGGGGCCCACGTGGTGATGGTCACCGCCCACACCGGCATCGACGAGGCCACCTCCTACGGCGACCAGATCCCGTACCCCGAGGACGCGGCCGGCGAGATGGCGGCGGACGTGCCCGGCATCGACGCGGTGCTGGTGGGCCACACCCATGTCGAGGTGGACCAGCGACTGATCACCAACACCGCGACGGGGAAGACCGTGGTGCTGTCCGAGCCGCTGAAGTGGGGGATGCGGATCAGCCGCTTCGACTTCGAGGTCGAGCTGGTCCGGGGCTGCTGGGAGGTCACCTCGGTGAAGTCCTCGGTGCTCAACTCCAACACCGTCGCCGAGGACCCGGCGGTGGTGAAGCTGCTGGCGACCGAGCACGCCGCGGTGGTCACCTATGTGAACCAGACCATCGGCACCTGCACCACCGACCTGTCCATCGCCCGGGCGCCGTTCCAGAACGTGCCGATCGTGGACCTGATCGGCAAGGTCCAGGCGGACACCGTGAAGGCCGGGCTGGCCGGTACCAGCTATGCGGACCTGCCGGTGCTGGCCCAGGCCGCGCCGTTCAACCGGACCGCCGACATCCCGGCCGGCACCGTGCGGCTGCGTGACGCCGCCGGACTGTACATCTACGAGAACACCCTGGCCGCGGTGGTGCTCACCGGCGCGCAGCTCAAGGACTACCTGGAGTTCTCGGCGCACTACTACAACACCCTGGCGGTGGGCGCGCCGATCGACGAGGCGACCCTGACCAACGCCGGCAACCTGCCCGACTACAACTACGACGAGGTGTACGGCCTCTCCTACGACATCGACGTGTCGCAGCCGGCCGGTTCGCGCATCCTCAATGTCAGCTACAACGGTGCGGCGCTCGACCCCGCCCAGCAGTTCGTGCTGGCGATCAACAACTACCGGGCCAGTGGCGGCGGCAACTTCCCGCATGTGGCCACGGCCACCCAGATCTGGACCAGCTCGGACGAGATCCGCAACACGATGATCGCCTGGGTCAAGGCCAAGGGCGAGATCAACCCGGCCGACTTCGCGGCCCGCCCCGGCTGGCGCCTGGTCCGCGCGGGCGTGCCGCTGTACTAGGGAGCATCCGGAGGGGTGTCCCGTCGACGTCGACGTGACACCTTACCGAATCCTGAAGAACAGGCGTTTTTGCTGGTCGTCCACGGTGCCACGTGGTGAACTTGAAACATGAACAAGGAAGGCAGGCCGGTCGGGCGAAGGGTCGTGCTCGGCGTGGCCGCGCTCGGAGCCGCCGGGGTGGCCTTCGGGGCACGGTTCCAGAACGGCATCGACAGCTTCCTGGCCACGGTCGACAGCAAGGACCCCACCGGGCTGACCGGGCTGCTGCCCGGCGGCGGGGGCTTCCAGATCTACAACGTCGCGGACTCGCTGCCGCACAAGAGCGACCAGGACTACCGGCTCACCGTCGACGGGCTGGTGGACCGCCCCGCCACCTACACCCTGGCCGAGCTCAAGGCGATGCCGCAGACCACCCTGGTCAAGGACGTGCAGTGCGTGACCGGCTGGCGGGTGCCCAGCACCCAGTTCGGCGGGGTGCTGCTGTCGCACCTGCTGGAGACGGCCGGGGTGAAGCCGGAGGGCAAGGCGCTGCGCTTCACCTGCTTCGACGGCGTGTACAGCGAGAGCCTGACCCTGGACGAGGCCCGCCGCCCGGACATGATGGTGGCGCACCAGATGAACAACGCGCCGGTCACCGACGCGCACGGCGGGCCGGTCCGGCTCTACGCGGCGCCGATGTACTTCTACAAGTCGGCCAAGTGGCTGTCCGGCATCACCGTCACCGACCGGGTCATGCCCGGCTACTGGGAGCACTACGGCTATGACGTCGAAGCCTGGGTCGGGAAGTCCAACGGGCGCAACGATGCACCGACCTCCAGCTGATCCCGGGGAGCGCTACCGGTTCACCGTCGTCGAGCGGTGGGTGCACCGGACCACCTCCACCCTGATGATGACCGCGATCATCACCGCTGCCTGCCTCTACCTGCCGTTCCTGGCCGAGATCGTCGGACGGCGGCGGCTGCTGGTGATCATTCACGAGTGGTCCGGCATCCTGCTCCCGGCGCCGCTGCTGGCCGGGATCTTCTTCCGCTCGCTGCGCGCGGACCTGACCCGGTTGAACCGCTTCGGTCCGCACGACCACGGCTGGGCCTGGCGGGCCGTGCGGCACGGCACCGGGGCAGCCGGACCGGCCGGGAAGTTCAACGCCGGCCAGAAGCTGTTCTCGGCGTTCATCGCCGGCGCGGTGCTGGTGATGGTGGGCACCGGCCTGATCATGTGGTTCCCGCACCTGTCCGCGCTGACGGTGCGGACCGGCGCCTCCTTCGTCCACGACTGGCTGGCCCTGGTCGTCGGGATCCTGGTGATCGGCCACATCCGGATGGCGCTGAAGGACCCGGAGGCCCGGTACGGGATGCGCACCGGACGGGTCTCCCGGGCCTGGGCCAAGCGCGAGCACGCGCTCTGGACCGAGGACCGGTCGGAGAACTCCGACAGGTGATCGCTGGGCGCGGGCCTTCGCCCGCACGCCCTGAGCGGAGGTCAAGCGCCCCCGCACGAAGGAGTTTCCCGAGCTGCGGCCGGGTCGGCGAAGGTGTCAACAGCGGTGCCAGGGGGACCTCCTGACTGCGCCCTGGACAGGACGGGTATGGTGCTCCTGAACGGAACAGTTGCACACCGACCTCACTAGGCGGATAGTCTTCGCTCCACGGCCCTGGTGCCTTCCAAGGGGTGGGATATGAATCAAATGCAGCATGCGCGCAGTAGGCCGCGGGTTCCCGCGGTCCAGTGCGGCGTAGGAGCGGCGAGCCGACGGCTCGACCGTCATCTCGCCGTGCTCGGCGCGCCTGCGCTCCCGCAGGTGGATGTGGCGGAAGCGGTCGGCCTCATAAGGGAGCTGACGCCCCGTGGGGTCAGTACTCCTCCGGCGCGGCCCAACCAGGGCGCCCGAATGGTGTTGCTCGCTCCGCTCAAGCGTCTTACCCGCTCGCTCTTCGGCGGCCGCAAATAGTCGCCGTCAGCCCGGCCGGGACCGCACAGGTCCCGGCCGGGTTCGGCATGCCCGGGGACTCTGCGACCTTCGGCGCCGTCCACCCCGCAGCTGGGCGAACCCCCGCGGGCCGGCGCGTAGCGCTGTGAGTCGGGCCGATGAAACCCGTGTGAACTGAGCCGATCCACCACCAGGCATCCGAAAGTATGGATCAATCCGGCGGCTTGGGGATCGAACACCCGTCTGCTGGGCAAGGGTATCCCTGCACGGACGGCGGGGCGCGGTCATGCGGAGGTGGGGCGGGCGATGGACGGCACGGCGCGCGAGGACCGGCTCAGGGTCGGACTTCTCAGCAGAGAGTTCCCACCCGATGTCTACGGCGGGGCCGGCGTCCACGCCGAGTTCCTGGCAAGGGAGTTGCGCGGACTGGTCGATCTGGAGGTGCACAGCTGGGAGGTGCCGGGCCAGCCCCGGGACTCGCCCGGGCTGCACCGGCACGGACCCGCACCGGACATGGCCGACGCCAACGCCGCGCTGCGCACCCTCTCCGTCGACCTGGCGCTGACCGCGGCGGTCGCCGACCGCCAGCTGGTGCACTCGCACACCTGGTACGCCAACCTCGGCGGACACCTGGCCAAGCTGCTGCACGGCATCCCGCATGTGCTGACCGCCCACTCGCTGGAGCCCCTGCGGCCTTGGAAGGCCGAGCAGTTGGGCGGCGGCTACGCCCTGTCCAGCTGGGTCGAGCGGACCGCCGTAGAGGCCGCCGACGCGGTCATCGCGGTCTCCCACGGCATGCGGCGGGACCTGCTGGCCTGCTACCCGGCGCTGGATCCGGCGAAGGTCCCGGTGGTCCACAACGGCATCGACACCGAGCTCTACCACCCCGACCCGGGCACCGACGTTCTGCGACGGTTCGGTATCGACCCGGACCGGCCCACCGTGGTCTTCGTCGGCCGGATCACCCGACAGAAGGGCGTGCCGCACCTGCTGCGCGCCGCCCGGCGGCTGGACCCCGCGGTGCAGCTGGTGCTGTGCGCGGGCGCCCCCGACACCGACGAGGTGGACCGCGAGTTCCGGGAGCTGTTCGCCGAGTTGAGCGCGGGCCGGGAGCACGTGCACTGGATCGCCGAGATGCTGCCGCGCCCCGATGTGGTGCAACTGCTGTCCAGGGCCGCCGTCTTCGTCTGCCCCTCGGTCTACGAACCGCTGGGCATCGTCAATCTGGAGGCGATGGCCTGCGGCACCGCGGTGGTCGCCTCGGCGGTCGGCGGCATCCCCGAGGTGGTCGACGACGGCCGCACCGGCCTGTTGGTGCCCTACCAGGGCCGGGACGCCGAGGAGTTCGAGAAGTCCTTCGCGGCGGCGGTGGACAGCCTGGCACTGGACCCCGAGCGCGCCGCCCGCTTCGGCGCGGCCGGACGCGAGCGCGCGGTCGCCGCGTTCGGCTGGGACGCCATCGCCCGCCGCACCGTGCAGGTCTACCAGGACGTGCTCGACCGCAGCAGCAACAACAACAGCAGCGGCAACAACAGGGGCAGCAGCAGCGGCGGCAGTGCCGACAGCGACACCAACAGGGGGAGCGCCCATGGCCGGTAGCCCGTCAGTTCTCGGCATCGTCCTCGCCGGCGGCGAGGGGAAGCGGCTGATGCCGCTCACGGCCGACCGGGCCAAGCCCGCGGTGCCCTTCGGCGGCGCCTACCGTCTGATCGACTTCGTGCTGTCCAACCTGGTGAACGGCGGGATCAACCGGATCTGCGTGCTGACCCAGTACAAGAGCCACAGCCTGGACCGCCACATCACCCAGACCTGGCGGATGACCAGCATCCGCGGCGACTACGTCACCCCGGTCCCGGCCCAGCAGCGGCTCGGGCCGCGCTGGTACCTGGGCAGCGCCGACGCCATCTACCAGTCGCTCAACCTGGTCTACGACGAGCAGCCGGACTACATCGTGGTGTTCGGCGCCGACCATGTGTACCGGATGGACCCGCAGCAGATGCTGCGCCGTCACATCGAGTCCGGTGCCGGGGTGACCGTGGCCGGGATCAAGGTCCCGCGCAGCCAGGCCTCCGACTTCGGTGTGATCACCACCGCCTCCGACGGCCGCTCGGTCGAGGGCTTCCTGGAGAAGCCCGCGTCGCCGCCCGGGCTGCCCGACGACCCGGACCGGGTGTTCGCGTCCATGGGCAACTACATCTTCACCACCAAGGTGCTGCTGGACGCACTGCAGCGGGACGCCGAGGACGAGGGCTCGGTGCACGACATGGGCGGCAGCATCCTGCCGATGCTCACCGACAACGGCCAGGCCGAGGTCTACGACTTCGACGACAACCAGGTCCCCGGCGAGACCGAGCGCGACCACGGCTACTGGCGCGACGTCGGCACCCTGGACGCCTACTACGAGGCCCACAGCGACCTGATCTCGGTGCACCCGGTGTTCAACCTCTACAACCGGCACTGGCCGATCTTCACCCACCCCGCGCAGCGGCCGCCGGCCAAGTTCGTGGCCGGCGGGATGGCGGCCGAGTCCATGGTCTCCACCGGATGCATCATCAGCGGACAGGTCACCGGCTCGGTGCTGGGCCCCGGCGTGGTGGTGGAGTCCGGCGCGGTGGTGCAGGAGTCGGTGCTGATGGACGGGGTCAGGGTGGGCCGGGGCGCGGTGGTGCGCAAAGCGATCCTGGACAAGAACGTGGTGGTGCCGCCCGGCGCGGTGATCGGCGTGGACCCCGGACGGGACCGCGAGCTCTACACCGTCTCCGCGGGGGGAGTGGTGGCGCTGGGGAAGGGGCTGCGGGTGCGCTGACCGGCGGCGCGGCGGCGGACCGGTGCCGGGGAGCGGGATCACCGGCCCGGCCTAACGCACCGGGCGCCGCCGCGGTGGGGCACCTACGTTCGTAGGAGTCACGCCCGGACCCCGGGCACCCGGCTCCGAGAGGGCGTCACCCCATGCGCAGTCCCCGCCGATCCGCCGCCGTCGTGTCCGCAGGGCTGGCCGCGCTGGTCCTCAGCTCCACCGTGGCCTGCTCCAGCAGCACCAAGAGCAGCGCGTCGAGCGCTGCCAGCGGCAAGGCCGCCGCTGCCGTGTCGTCCGTCAAGGCCAAGGCGTCCGGCGTCGCCGTGAGCGCGTCGGCCAAGGCGGCCTCGGCCGCCGCCTCCGGCAAGGCCGCCGCCAAGTCGACGGGCAAGGCGAGCGCGTCCGCCACGGCGGTGGCCAAGAACGTCAGCGCCGGCGCCTTCTGCGCCACCGCAGGGGCCTCCGGGGAGACCGCCAAGGGACTGGCCGTCACCTGCGCCGCGGACAGCAAGGGCAAGGACCGCTGGACCTCGGCGGCGGTCTCCGGCACCAACGCCAGGGCGGGCGCCTTTTGCGCCACCACCGGGGCCAAGGCGACCGGCAGCAACAGCACCGCCCTGGTGTGCAAGGCGGGCTCGGACGGCCGCGACCGCTGGACCAAGCAGTAGGGCGGACCGACAGGTCGAACCGGCCGAAGGGATCGAACAGTAAGAACGGCCGGTCGGGACTCCTGCCAAGGCGCAGGAGTCCCGACAGCGTTCCCGGGGGAGGAGCGGGGCACCGAGCAGAAGGAGGGCACAGCGGATGGCGTTGCACACGGGTCGTCAGGAGAGCCACGACGGCAAGGGCGGGCACCGGGTATCGGTCAACCCGTTCCTGGGCGCGGCCAACCCGGAGGTCGGCATGGTCACCGCGCCGCCCAAGCACCGGATGCCCTCCGGGCCGATGCCGGCCGACACCGCCTACCAGATCGTCAGGGACGAGCTGATGCTGGACGGCAACGCCCGGCTGAACCTCGCCACCTTCGTCACCACCTGGATGGAGCCCCAGGCCAATCTGCTGATGGCCGAGTCGGTCGACAAGAACATGATCGACAAGGACGAGTACCCGCAGACCGCCGAGCTGGAGCGCCGCTGCGTCGCCATGCTCGCCGACCTGTGGAACGCCCCCGACCCGGCGGGCGTGGTCGGCTGCTCGACCACCGGCTCCAGCGAGGCCTGCATGCTGGCCGGGATGGCGCTGAAGCGCCGCTGGATGCGAAAGAACGCCGAGCGCTACGCGGCCGGCGCCCGGCCCAACCTGGTGATGGGCGTCAATGTCCAGGTGTGCTGGGAGAAGTTCTGCAACTTCTGGGAGGTGGAGGCCCGCACCGTGCCGATGGAGGGCGACCGCTACCACCTGGACGCGGCCTCCGCGGTGGCGCTCTGCGACGAGGACACCATCGGCGTGGTCGCCATCCTCGGCTCCACCTTCGACGGCAGCTACGAGCCGGTGTGGGACATCTGCGCCGCCCTCGACGAGTACCAGGCGAGTACCGGACACGACATCCCGGTCCATGTCGACGGGGCGTCGGGCGCCATGGTCGCGCCCTTCCTCGACCCGGAGCTGCGCTGGGACTTCCGCCAGCCCAGGGTGGCCTCGATCAACACCTCGGGCCACAAGTACGGGCTGGTGTACCCGGGCGTCGGCTGGGCGCTGTGGCGGGACCGGGACGCGCTGCCGGAGGAGCTGGTCTTCAAGGTCAACTACCTGGGCGGCGAGATGCCCACCTTCGCCCTCAACTTCTCCCGGCCGGGGGCCGAGGTGGTCGCGCAGTACTACACCTTCCTGCGCCTGGGCCGGGACGGCTACCGCGCGGTGCAGCAGACCAGCCGGGACATCGCGGTATCGCTGGCCCGGCGGATCGAGGCGATGGGCGTCTTCCGGATGATCAGCCGCGGCGAGGAGCTGCCGGTCTTCGCCTTCACCACCGAGGACGACGTCACCGCCTTCAATGTCTTCGACGTCTCCCGGCGGCTGCGCGAACGCGGCTGGCTGGTGCCCGCGTACACCTTCCCGGAGAACCGCACCGACCTGGCCGTGCTGCGCATCGTCTGCCGCAACGGCTTCTCCAGCGACCTCGCCGACCTGCTGGTCGACGACCTGGCCCGGCTGCTCCCGGAGCTGCAGGCCCAGTCGGGTCCGCTGCACGCGTCCGGCGACCCCTCGGGCTTCCACCACTGACCGGGGCTGCCCGGCCGGGCGGATCTAGGGCCAGAGCTGGTCGCGGGTCCAGCCGGTGGCGGCGGCGGTGTAGCGGAGCCGGACGTGGCCGCGGCCGGGGGCGCCCTGCCAGAACTCGACGGTGGCGGGGCGCAGCAGGAACAGGGCGTGAACCGGGGTGGTCAGGTCCGGGTCGGCGGTGACCCGGGCCAGGGCCTCGGCGTAGGCGCCGGCCAGTTCGGCGCGGTCGGCGAGGGGCTCGCTCTGCCGGCCGACCAGGGTGGCGGCCCGGGAGCCGGGCAGCCGGGAGCGGAAGTCCTCGGCGGCGGTTGCCTCGTCGGCGCGGACCACCGGGCCGCGGAGCCGGATCTGCCGGCCCTGCTCGCGCCAGTGGAAGCCGAGCGCGGCCTGCGGGCAGTCGGTGAGCTGACGGCTCTTCGGGCTGTCCGCGTCGGTGGCGAAGGCCCAGCCGTCGGCGGTGGCGTCGCGCAGCGCGACGATCCGCAGGTCCGGGCGGCCTTCCCGGTCGACGGTGGCCAGGGCCATCGCATGGGGCTCGCTGACGCCGCAGCGGACGGCGCCGGCCAACCACTTCAAGAAGAGCGGAAACGGTTCGCCCGGGGCCGCCGAGGGGTCGAAGGACGGCAGCGGCTCCCTGAGCATGGGGACACCGCAGAGGAGGGTGCGTACGGGTGAGGGCACGGGGCTCAGCGTACCCAGGGGCCTCGACTTCGACTGCGGCGTGTGCATGGCTGGTCGCGCAGTTCCCCGCGCCCCCAAGGGTCTGCAACTGGCTCAGTTGCAATCGTCAGGGGCGCGGGGAACTGCGCGACCAGCCTGCTACGGTCCGCAGACAAGAACCGGCCTATTCCCGGGCACCCAGCGCCGCTGCGATGGAGGCGGCGAGGCGGTTCAGGTAGTCGCCGGTGACCGGGGTGCGGACCACGGCCAGGCGCCAGTACAGGGGGCCGGCGATCAGGTCCAGGGCCAGGTCCGGGTCGGTGGACTCGGGCAGCTCGCCGCGGGCCACCGCCTTGCTCACCAGCGCGGCGCTGCTCTGCCGCTGCGCGGCGTCCAGCGCGGCGGCCAGGGTCTCGGCGATCTCCGGGTTCCGCGCCGCCTCGGCCAGCAGGTCCGGCACGATCTGCGCGGCCAGCGGATGCCGCAGCACCCGGGCCAGTACATGGACGAACATCCGCAGGTCGTTGCGGAGCGAACCGGTGTCGGGGAGGACCAGGCCCAGCGCGGCGACCTCGGAGACCACCTCGATGACCATGGGGAGCTTGGAGCGCCAGCGCCGGTAGACGGCGGTCTTGCCGACCCCGGCCCGGCGTGCGACGGCCTCGATGGAGAGCCGCCCGTACCCGTTGGCGGCCAGTTCCTCGAACACCGCGGTGCGGATCGCATCGGTGACGTCGTCGCGGAGGACCGCCGCGCCGGCCGGGGCCCGTTTACCCCCGTCCGACCTGTCGGTTCTCTTTGGATCCCCAGTCAGCATGGCGCCATTGTAGCGTCAGGACGATACGGTTGCGTTCTCACGTGGAAGCCCCTAGTTTTTCCCTTACTACGACGAGACGCTACCGTTCCGTCGTATCGGTCGGGGGCAAAGGGCTTGGGAGTAGCGTGTCCACGGTGTACGAGCAGCGGCTGCTAGGTGTCGCCGGTCCCGATGGGGACTCGGGCTTGAGCCCCGGCGACCTTGCGGCCAGGTACGGACTTGCGGTCAGCGGTAAGCGGCCGTCGCTGGCCGGGTACACCCGGCAGCTGTGGTCGCGGCGCCACTTCATCGTGGCGTACGCGACGGCCAGGCTGACCGCGATGTACACCGCGGCCAAGCTGGGCCAGATCTGGCAGGTGATGACGCCGCTGCTGAACGCGGCCGTCTACTACCTGATCTTCGGTCTGCTGCTGGGGACCAAGCACGACATCCCCAACTTCATCGCGTACCTCTGTACCGGTGTGTTCGTCTTCCAGTTCACCCAGTCCGCGGTGCTGTCCGGGACCCGGTCCATCGCCGACAACCTCGGGCTGATCCGGGCGCTGCACTTCCCGCGGGCCTGCCTGCCGATCGCCTTCACGGTGATCCAGCTCCAGCAGCTGCTGTTCTCCATGGCCGTCCTCGCGACGATCGTGCTGGCCACCGGGGAGCCGCTGACCTACCGCTGGCTGCTGGTGGTCCCGATGCTGCTGCTGCAGTCGGTCTTCAACAGCGGCCTGGCCATGATCATGGCCAGGATCGGCGCCAAGACCACGGACATGGCTCAGCTGATGCCCTTCATCATCCGGACCTGGATGTACACCTCGGGCGTGTTCTGGAGCGTCACCACCTTCACCGGCAAGGCCCCGCACTGGGTCGCGGTGATACTGGACAACAACCCGGCGCTGATCTTCAACAACCTGATGCGCTACGCACTGATGGACTCGGTTCCGGCGAGCAGCCTGCCGAACCATGTCTGGATCATCACATGTGCCTGGGCGGCGGTGGTCGGTCTCGGCGGCTACATGTTCTTCTGGAAGGCCGAGGAGGAGTACGGACGTGGCTGAGACCTCGACGAACGAACGCAGTACGGCGGCGGACATGGACGGATCCATCGACCCGGAGGAGCGGGAGCGGCTGGCCAAGGAGGAGGAGCTGCGGCAGATCGCGGCCTCCAGGCGCGCCGAGAAGGTCCCCACGGTGATCGTGGACGACGTCCATATCGTCTACAAGATCTACGGCGCCGGCGCCGGGCGCGGCTCGGCGACCTCGGCACTGTCCCGGATCGTGCGCCGCAAGGCGTCCCCGGCGCTGTCCGAGGTGCACGCGGTGCGCGGCATCAGCTTCACCGCCTACAAGGGCGAGGCGGTCGGTCTGATCGGCTCCAACGGGTCGGGCAAGTCCACCACGCTGGCCGCGGTGGCCGGGCTGCTGCCGACCGCCTCCGGGGCGATCTACACCGACGGCCAGCCGTCGCTGCTGGGTGTGAACGCCGCCCTGATGAACGACCTGACCGGTGAGCGCAACGTGGTGCTGGGCTGCCTGGCCATGGGCATGTCCTACGCGGAGGTGCGCGAGAAGTACCAGGGCATCGTGGACTTCTCCGGCATCAACGAGCGCGGCGACTTCATCTCGCTGCCGATGCGGACCTACTCCTCGGGCATGGCCGCGCGGCTGCGGTTCTCCATCGCCGCCGCCAAGACCCACGACGTGCTGCTGATCGACGAGGCGCTGTCGACCGGTGACAGCGCCTTCCAGAAGCGCAGCGAGGACCGGATCCGGGAGCTGCGCAAGGAGGCCGGTACGGTCTTCCTGGTCTCGCACAACAACAAGTCGATCCGGGACACCTGCGACCGCACCATCTGGCTCGAAAGCGGTGTGATCCGGGCGGACGGTCCCACCGAGGAGATCGTCTCCGAATATGAGAAGTACATGAAGAACCGCCGGTAGAACAGGTAAGCCCAGGTAAGAGCCGTACCAACAGCATATGACGCCATGACAGCCCCGCCGCCGCCACCCCCGGCGGCGGGTTTGTCACACCGGAGTCCTAAGCTATGAGCAAGATCCCCGGGATCGACCCCGGGCGGAGCTGACCGGATGCGGCGCAGGCGCGGCAGTGGGAGGCTGGCGTGTCCGCTGTGGGCAGGCCGTGAAGATCGGTGTAGAACGGGGGGGTGGCGGTCATGACAGTGCGTCGGCAGGCAGCAGGGAACGAGCAAGCAGTCGAGCAGGCAGCGGTCGGTCGGACGGGGAGTGCGCAGCAGGCCTCCGCGGTGGTGCTGGACAAGGCGGCCCGGGAGAACTTCCCCGTCGCCCCGTTCTTCATGCCCGCCGCGATGCGGGAGGGGCTGATGGCCGTCTACGGCTTCGCCCGCCTGGTCGACGACGCGGGCGACGGCGACCTGGAGGATCCGGCGGCCACCGCGGCCGTATTGGGCGCCGCTGATGCCACGGCAGGGGCGCTGCTGGAGGGTCTGGAGACGGACCTCGACCGGGTGTTCGAGACGGTGCTCGGCACCCCGGGCGCCGAGGCCCCCAGGCACCCGCTGATGGCCGACCTGGTCCCGGTGGTCGACCGCCACGGGCTCACCCCCGAGCCGTTCCGGGCCCTGATCCAGGCCAACCGGGTGGACCAGACCACCAGCCGCTACCCCGACATCGACGCCCTCATGGGCTACTGCGAACTCTCCGCCAACCCGGTCGGCCTGCTGGTGCTCCAGCTCGCCGGACTGGCCACCCCGGAGCGGGTCCGGCAGTCCGACGCGGTCTGCAGCGCGCTGCAGATCATCGAGCACCTGCAGGACGTCGCCGAGGACCGCGGCCGCGACCGGATCTACCTGCCCGCCGCCGACATGGCCGCCTTCGAGGTCGCCGAGGCCGACCTGGACGCGGACCACGCCGGACCCGCGCTGCGCGCCCTGGTGGCCTTCGAGGCGCAGCGCGCCCGGGTGCTGCTCGACCGGGGCGCGCCGCTGGTCGGCACGGTCGGCGGTCGGCTGCGGCTGCTGCTGGCCGGTTTCGCGGCCGGCGGCTACGCGGCCCTGGACGCGATCGCGGCGGCCGACAACGATGTGCTGGCCGGGGCGCCCAAGCCCCGAAAGAGCCGTCTCCTGCGGGAGGCGGCGGCGACTCTGGTGAGAGGACGGTGAGTCGGCGAATGGAGGTGGCCTCAGAGCTTTCCCTGCCGGTGTCCCCGCAGGCGGCGGCGGCGTACCGATACTGCGAGGCGGTGACCGGCGCGCAGGCCCGCAACTTCTCCTACGGCATCAGACTGCTCCCGGCCCCCAAGCGCAGGGCCATGTCCGCGGTCTACGCGCTGGCCCGCCGGATCGACGACATCGGTGACGGCGAGTGGTCCGACGAGCGCAAGGCCGAGCACCTGGGCCTGACCCGGGCCATGCTGGACGAGATCCGCGAGGGCGCGGTCGAGGCCGAGGACACCGACCCGGTGAAGGTCGCCCTGGCCGACGCCTGCTCCCGCTTCGACATCCCGCTGGACGCCCTGGACGAGCTGATCGACGGCGTGGAGATGGACGTCCGCGGCGCCGAGTACGAGACCTTCGACCAGCTGCGGGTCTACTGCCGCTGTGTGGCCGGCACCATCGGCCGGCTGTCGCTGGGCGTGTTCGGCTGCACCGACCCCAAGCGCGGGGCCGAGTTCGCCGACACCCTGGGCCTGGGCCTGCAGCTCACCAACATCCTGCGCGACGTCCGCGAGGACGCCGCCAACGGACGCACCTACCTGCCCGCCGAGGACCTCGCCAGGTTCGGCTGCGAGCAGGGCTTCCTGGGCCGTCCCGCCCCCGGCGCGGACTTCACCGGCCTGGTGCTGTTCGAGGCCAGGCGGGCCCAGGACTACTTCGACGAGGGCCTGCTGCTGCTGCCGATGCTGGACCGGCGCAGCCGGGCCTGCGTGGCGGCGATGGCGGGCATCTACCACCGGCTGCTCCAGCGGATCGTCCGCGAGCCCGAGGCGGTGCTCCGCGGCCGGGTGTCGTTGCCGGGCTGGGAGAAGGCATATGTGGCACTCTCAGGGCTGGCCACCGGAGGCGCGGCGTGAAGCGCCTCGAACCGGGGCGGTGGTGGGCGACGGGAGGGCAGGCTTCTTGAGTGACCGTCGGACGGCGGCGACGGACCGTGGGGCGTTTGTCACACAGGGTCGTTGGGGAGTCACGTCGTTGAAGAACGAGGCAGGCGTGCTGGCACGTCGGCATGTAGGGAGAGGCGCATGAACGGGCGGACGGCTGTGGTCGTCGGCGGGGGGCTCGCGGGGATCACGGCCGCGCTGCGTCTGGCCGACGCAGGGGCCGAGGTGACCCTGGTCGAGGCCCGTCCCCGACTCGGCGGTCTGGCCTTCTCCTTCAAGCGCGGGGACCTGTGGGTCGACAACGGCCAGCACGTCTTCCTGCGCTGCTGCACGGCCTACCGCGGGCTGCTGCAGCGGCTGGGCGTCACCGACCAGGTCGAGATCCAGCGGCGACTGGACGTCCCGGTGCGGGACGTGACGACGGGTCGGACCGGGTCGCTGAGCCGGGCCGGGCTGCCGGTGCCGCTGCACCTGGCCAAGAGCCTGGCCCTGTACCCGCACATGAGCACCGCGGAGAAGCTGGCCACCGGCCGCGCCGCGCTGGCCCTGCGCGGTCTGGACCTGGAGGACCCGGCGCTGGACCGGGAGTCCTTCGGCGACTGGCTGCGCAGGTACGGGCAGTCGCCCCGGGCCGTGGACGCGCTGTGGGACCTGGTCGGCGTGGCCACCCTGAACGCGACCGCCGACGACTCGTCACTGGCGCTGGCGGCCATGGTCTTCAAGACCGGGCTGCTCAGCGATCCGGGCGCGTCCGACATCGGCTTCGCCAAGGTCCCGCTCGGCGCGCTGCACCACGACGCCGCGCACGCGCAGCTGGAACGCGCCGGGGTGCGGATCCTGCTGCGCACCAAGGTGACGCGGCTGAAGTCGGCGGAGGGCGGCGGCCACCGGGTGGAGCTGGCCGGCGAGCGGCTGGACGGCGGCTCCGAGCTGCTGGAGGCCGTGGACGCACTGGTGCTGGCGGTTCCTCAGGACGAGGCCCACGGCCTGCTCCCGCCCGGCAGCATCGAAGCCCCGGAGCGGCTGCTGGAGCTGGGCCACGCGCCCATCCTCAACGTCCACGTGGTCTACGACCGCAAGGTCCTGGACCGTCCGTTCCTGGCCGCGCTCGGCTCGCCGGTGCAGTGGGTCTTCGACCGCACCGCGCACTCCGGGCTGCGCGGCCCCGGGCAGTACCTGGCCCTGTCCCAGTCCGCCGCGCAGGACGAGATCGACCTGCCGGTGGCCGAGCTGCGCAGCCGCTACCTGCCCGAGCTGGAGCGGCTGCTGCCGGCGGCGCGCGGCGCCGGGGTCACCGAGTTCTTCGTCACCAGGGAGCGCACCGCGACCTTCGCACCCGCGCCGGGATCCGCGCGGCTGCGGCCCGCCGCCCGAACCAGCACCCCCGGCCTCTACCTTGCCGGCTCGTGGACGGCCACCGGCTGGCCCGCGACCATGGAGAGCGCCGTCCGCAGCGGCAACGCCGCCGCCGGCGCCGCCGGGGCCGACCTGGCCGCGGCCGGCGCCGCCCGGACCGGCTGACGAATCCGCAGACAGGTTGGTAATGACAGCGACAGCAGAGCCCCGGACGAACAGTCAGAACGGAGAGGGAACTAGCGTGGTTTCGAGCCCTGAGGACACTCGCCCGGCACGACCGGCGGAGCCGTCCGTCGACTCCGTCGGCGCCGTCGACGCCGATGTGCGGTCGCTGCTCGAACGCGGCAGATCGCTCTGTACTCCCGTACTGCGGGAGGCCGTCGGACGACTTGCACCGCCCATGGACCGGGTGTCCGCCTACCACTTCGGCTGGACCGACGCCGAGGGCAGGCCGACCGAGGGCGACGGCGGCAAGGCCGTCCGTCCGGCGCTCGCCCTGCTTTCCGCACAGGCGGCGGGCGCGCCGGCCGAGGTCGGCATTCCCGGCGGTGTTGCCGTCGAACTGGTGCACAATTTCTCGCTGCTCCACGACGACCTGATGGACGGCGACGAGCAGCGCCGGCACCGGGCCACGGTCTGGACCGTGTTCGGCCCGGCCCAGGCCATCCTGGTCGGCGACGCGATGTTCGCGCTGGCCAACGAGGTGCTGCTGGAGGCGGCCGACAAGGGCGGCACCACCGGGGTGGACGCCGGCCGGGCGGTGCAGCGGATCACGCTGGCCACCCGCAAGCTGATCGACGGTCAGGCCCAGGACCTGTCCTTCGAGCACCGGGACCGGGTCAGCGTCGAGGAGTGCCTGGAGATGGAGGGCAACAAGACCGGCGCGCTGCTGGCCGCCTCCGCCTCGGTGGGCGCCGTGCTGGCCGGCATCGACGACGCCGGCGCCGACGCGCTGGAACGCTACGGCTACCACCTGGGGCTGGCCTTCCAGGCGGTGGACGACCTGCTCGGCATCTGGGGCGCCACCGAGGTCACCGGCAAGCCCAACTTCGGCGACCTGCGCCAGCGCAAGAAGTCCCTCCCGGTCTCGGCCGCGCTGGCCGAGGGCGGCCCCGCCTCGGTCCGGCTGGCCGAGCTGCTGGCCGATCCGGAGGGACGCGGACACGAGGACGAGGAACAACTCGCGGTCCGCGCGGCTTTGATCGAGGAGGCGGGCGGACGCGCCTGGACCGCCGAGGAGGCGCGCCGGCAGCACCGGACCGCGCTGGCGGCCCTCGACGAGGTGCCCATGCCCGCCCAGGTTCGGGAGCAGTTCCATGCGCTCGCCGAATTCGTCGTGGTCAGGGAGAGGTGACGATATGACAGCAACCGCGGACGGCCGGCTCGACCCACAGTACGAGGCAGAGCCCGTCGCGGAGAGTGGTAAGCCGGCCGAGGCCGGGAAGGCGACTCCGGCATTCGGTGAGGATGTGGCTCCCGGGGAGGAGCCGGGCGAGTCACAGACGGCCCGGACGGTCGAGGCGGCCCAGATGTTCGAGGCGGCCCAGACGGCCCAGGCCGGGCCGGGCCCGGCCCCGGACACCCGCGCGCTCGCCGCGCAGACCCTGGAGCGCGCCACCCAGCACCTGCTCGGCCTCCAGGACGAGCAGGGGTGGTGGAAGGGCAATCTGGAGACCAACGTCACCATGGACGCGGAGGACCTGCTGCTCCGTCAGTTCCTGGGGATCAGGACCGAGGAGCAGACCAGGGCGACCGCCGACTGGATCCGCTCGCAGCAGCTCCCGGACGGCACCTGGGCCACCTTCTACGGCGGCCCGCCGGAGCTGTCCACCACCATCGAGGCCTATGTCGCGCTGAAGCTGGCCGGGGACGACCCGCAGGCCCCGCACATGCTCCGGGCCTCCGCCTACATCCGCCGGCACGGCGGCATCGCCGCAGCCCGGGTGTTCACCAGGATCTGGCTGGCGCTGTTCGGCTGGTGGCCCTGGGACCGGCTGCCCGAGCTGCCGCCCGAGGTGATCTTCCTGCCCCGCGGCTTCCCGCTGAACATCTACTCGTTCGGCTGCTGGGCCCGGCAGACCATCGTGCCGCTGACCGTGGTCTCCGCGCACCGCCCGGTGCGCGAGGCCCCCTTCGCCCTGGACGAGCTGCACACCGACCCGGCCGACCCGTACCCGGCGCGGCCCTTCGCGGCCGCGCACACCTGGGACGGCTTCTTCGAGCGACTGGACCGGGTGCTGCACCTCTACCACCGGATGCCGGTGCGGCCGGTGCGCAAGCTGGCCCTGCAGCAGGCCGCCCGCTGGATCGTGGACCGGCAGGAGGCCGACGGCTGCTGGGGCGGCATCCAGCCGCCCGCCGTCTACTCGCTGATCGCGCTGCACCTGCTCGGCTATCCGCTGGACCACCCGGTGATGAAGGCAGGCCTGGCCGCCTTCGAGCGCTTCACCGTGCACACCGACGAGGGCCACCGCTGGATCGAGGCCTGCCAGTCCCCGGTCTGGGACACCTGCCTCGCGGTGGTCGCGCTGGCCGACGCCGGCCTCCCCAAGGACCACCCGGCCCTGGTCAGGGCCAGCGACTGGATGCTGGACGAGGAGGTCACCACCCGCGGCGACTGGGGCGTGCAGCGTCCCCGGCTGCAGCCCGGCGGCTGGGCGTTCGAGTTCGACAACGACACCTACCCGGACATCGACGACACGGCCGAGGTCGTGCTCGCCCTGCGCAGGGTGGACCACCCCAGGCCCGACCGGGTCGGGGCGGCGGTCGGCCGGGGGGTCGACTGGACCCTGGGCATGCAGTCCAAGAACGGCGCCTGGGCCGCCTTCGACGTCGACAACACCAGCACTCTGCCCAACAAGCTGCCGTTCTGCGACTTCGGCGAGGTGGTCGACCCGCCGTCGGCCGATGTCACCGCCCATGTGGTGGAGATGCTGGCCTCGGTGGGGATGACCGACGACCCCCGGGTCCGGCGCGGCGTCGACTGGCTGCTGCGCGAGCAGGAGGACGACGGCTCCTGGTTCGGCCGCTGGGGCACCAACTACATCTACGGGGTGGGTTCGGTGGTCCCGGCGCTCATCTCGGCCGGCATCCCGTCCTCGCACGGCTCGGTCCGCCGGGCGGTGCAGTGGCTGGAGCAGCACCAGAACGCCGACGGCGGCTGGGGCGAGGACATGCGCTCCTACAGCGACCGCAGCTGGGCCGGGCGCGGCACCTCCACCGCCTCGCAGACCGCCTGGTCGCTGATGGCGCTGCTGGCGGCCGGCGAGACCGGGGACACGGTGGACCGGGGCGTGCGCTGGCTGGCGTCCACCCAGCTGCCGGAGGGAACCTGGGACGAGCCGGAGTTCACCGGCACCGGCTTCCCCTGGGACTTCTCCATCAACTACAACCTCTACCGGCTGGTCTTCCCGGTCACCGCACTGGGCCGCTACCTGCACGGAACCCCGGAGCTCGATCCGGGCGTCCCCGTACAGGAGGAGCGGACCCGCCCCCAGCGGCTGCTGCTGACGGGAAGGCGATCGCGGTGAGACTCCGATCATTCGGGGGACGACCCCCCGCACCCCCACGTGAACCCGGGGCGGCGGGAGTACTGCACATGGAAGACGCGCAGCCATCCGGAGCAGACCCGGAGGGCAGCGCTCGGAGTACCGGATGAGCAGGGAGCCCGCGAGACCGGGCCGTCCGGACGGGCGGCCGCTGCTGCTCGCCTGCGCGCTGGGGGCCGAACAGGCCGCTCTGCGCGCGGGCGTGCGCGGCGCGCCGCCGGTGCGGCTGATCCGTACCGGCATGGGCGGCGACAAGGCCTTTCGCTCCGTCAGCAGTGCGCTGGCGCAGCTGGAACGCGCGCCGGGCGCGTTCCTCTTCGCGGGCTTCGGAGCGGCTGTGGGACCGGGAATACGCCCCGGCGACGTCCTGGTTGCCACTGAGGTGCGTGATGCCGGCAGCGATTCCGGGGACGGCGCGACGGAGCTGCCCGGCCCGGACGCGCTCGTCGGCGCGCTCCGCTCCGCCGGACTCACCGTGCACACCGGGCCGCTGTTCAGCGCGGACGCGGTGGTGCGCGGGGAGCGCCGGGCGGAACTGCACGCCGCCGGGGTGCTCGGGGTCGACATGGAGACGGCGGGGGCGCTGCGCGCCCTGCCCGCCGGGCTGCCCGCCGCGGCCGTCCGCGTCGTCGTGGACACCCCGGAGCACGAGCTGCTGCGCCCCGGCATCCTGCTCCACGGCCTGCGCGCCTGGCGCGCGCTGCGCACGGCCGCACCCGTACTCGCCGCCTTCGGCTCGCCGTACTCAGAAAGGGCTCTGGTGACCTCCTC
>NZ_BBPM01000074.1 GCF_000787775.1 Streptacidiphilus carbonis
GTGGACCCGGTGTTCTGCGAGGGCATGCCCGGTACTCCTTGAGCTCTGTGCGTTCCGACGGATGTCGGGGCGTCGCGGGTGAAGCGGTCGAACGTGAGGTGCCGCAGGGCGGAGCCGGGCCGCCGGTCACCGCCGGCCGGTCTCGGCGGCCGCCTCGGGACCGTACGCCGCCCGCAGCCGGGCTGACAGGTCGTCATGGTCCAGCAGATACTCCTGGGTACCGACCGTCTCCAGGACCACCGCGGCCAGGGCGCAGCCCAGTTGGGCGCACCGCTCCGGCCCCAGTCCGTCGGCGAGCGCGGCGAGGTAGCCGGCCCGGAAGGCGTCGCCGCCGCCGGTCGGATCGGCCACCCGCGCCGCCGGCACCGCGTCGACCTCCACGGTCGGCACGCCGACCTGCTGGATCCGGGCGCCGGCCGCGCCCCGGGTGGTGATCCAGGCGCCGGTGCGGCCGAGCACCTGCTGCTCGGTCCAGCCGCTGCGCTCCTGCAGCAGCACCGACTCGTACTCGTTGGCGAAGAGCATGGCGGAGCCGTCGATCAGTTCGCGGACCTCGTCCCGGTCCAGCCGAGGAAGTTGCTGGGAGGGGTCGGCCGCGAAGGGGATGCCCAGTCTCCGGCTGTCCCGGGTGTGCCTGAGCATCGCCTCCGGGTCGTTGGGCGAGACCAGGACCAGGTCGAGGCCGCCCACGCGGTCCGCGACCGCGCCCAGGTCGATCCGGCGCGCCTCGGCCATGGCGCCGCTGTAGAACGTCGCGATCTGGTTCTGCGCGGCGTCGGTGGTGCAGACGAAGCGAGCGGTCTGCTGATGCTCCGACACCAGCACGGAGTCGGTGTCGACCCCCTGCTCCTTGAGCCAGACCTGGTACTCGGCGAAGTCCGTCCCGACCGCACCGACCAGGACCGGCGACAGTCCCAGCCGCCCCAGCCCCAGGGCGATGTTGGCCGCGACTCCGCCGCGCCGGACCTCCATGGTGTCGGCGAGGAAGGACAGCGAGACGTGCTCCTGGCGGTCCGCGACGAACTGCTCGGTGAAGCGTCCGGGGAAGACGAACAGGTGGTCGGTGGCGATGGAGCCTGTGGTGGCGATCCTCATGACGCTCCTTCAGGTCGGTTGGAAGGCCCGTGCTCAGCTCTCGACGGCGCGCTTCAGGGCCTCGGCGCGGTCGGTGCGCTCCCAGGTGAAGTCCGGCAGCTCGCGGCCGAAGTGGCCGTAGGCGGCGGTCTGCGAGTAGATCGGGCGCAGCAGGTCCAGGTCGCGGATGATCGCGGCGGGGCGCAGGTCGAAGACCGTGGTGACGGCTTGCTGGATCTTCAGGACCGGGGCGGTCTCGGTGCCGAAGGTCTCCACGAACAGGCCGACCGGTTCGGCCTTGCCGATCGCGTAGGCGACCTGGACCTCGGCGCGGCGGGCCAGGCCCGCGGCGACGATGTTCTTGGCGACCCAGCGCATCGCGTAGGCGGCCGAGCGGTCGACCTTGGAGGGGTCCTTGCCGGAGAACGCGCCGCCGCCGTGGCGGGCCATCCCGCCGTAGGTGTCGATGATGATCTTGCGGCCGGTCAGGCCCGCGTCACCCATCGGACCGCCGATCTCGAAACGGCCGGTCGGGTTCACCAGCAGCCGGTAGCCCTCGGTGACCAGCGCGATGCCCTCGTCGGCCAACGCCTTCAGCTCCGGCTCCACCACGAACTCGCGGATGTCCGGCGCCAGCAGCGAGTCCAGGTCGATGTCCGAGGCATGCTGCGAGGACACCACCACAGTGTCCAGCCGCACCGCGTTGTCACCGTCGTACTCGATGGTGACCTGCGTCTTACCGTCCGGACGCAGGTAGGGAATGGTCCCGTTCTTGCGCACCTCCGACAACCGCTTGGCCAGCCGGTGCGCCAACGTGATCGGCAGCGGCATCAGCTCCGGCGTGTCGTCGCACGCGTAGCCGAACATCAACCCCTGGTCACCCGCACCCTGCCGGTCGAGCTCGTCCTCGTCGCCCTCGACCCGGTTCTCGTAGGCATCGTCGACACCCTGCGCGATATCCGGGGACTGCGCCCCGATCGACACCGACACCCCGCAGGACGCGCCGTCGAAACCCTTCTTGGACGAGTCGTAGCCGATCTCCAGGATCTTCTCCCGGACCAGCTGCGCGATCGGCGCATACGCCTTGGTGGTGACCTCACCGGCCACATGCACCTGACCAGTGGTGATCAACGTCTCCACAGCGACCCGCGACGAGGGGTCGTCCTTGAGGAGCGCATCGAGAATGGTGTCGCTGATCTGATCAGCGATCTTGTCGGGGTGACCCTCGGTCACGGACTCCGAAGTGAACAGGCGACGGGACATGCTTCTCCTGAGGTGTGAGCTCTCCGGGAAGGAAAAGTGACGAGCAGACAGGGGACTGTTCGAGATCCGCGTCAGCGGCGCCCCCCGGAATGGCGCTGGTGCCCGCGGCGCGGGGACTTCCGGCAGGCATCGAACATACCCCCAGGCCGGGGCGGCGGTGAAGGAAAGCCCTGCGACAGCACACCGGCGCGCCGCGGCCTCCGTCCCGTCGACAGGACGGAGCACCCGGCCCGGCCTCTGCTCAGACGGAGCCAGGCCGCGTACGGACCGCACGCGGCTGCGTCAGAACCATCGCCCCGGCCCCGGAACGACCAGCGGCGCCCGGCAGTTCAGCGCCCCGTCTCACCCGCCGCGGCCGGCTGGGCCCGCCCCTCGGACCGCTCCGTCTTGCGTCCCTTGCTGCCCGGGGCCAGCGACCGGGCGTCCACGGCCTCGGCCGGCGCTCCGGTGGCGTACAGCCCGTCGGGGTCCGTGTCCCGGTCGTGCGGCAGCAGCCAGAACACCCGGCGCCGGAAGGTCCCGGACGAGCGCGACGGCTTGGCCCCCGGTCCCAGCAGGGCGTATCCGACCATCCGGCCGTCGCGGTGGTAGGCGGGCCGGCTGCGCCGGGTCGGCAACCGGTCCAGGCTCTGGCGCACGTAGTCGAGCCGGCTGATGTCCTCGAGCCAGACCAGATTGGTCTCGTGACTGATCTCGTCCTCGCTGATGAGCGCGCTCATGCAGTCTCCTCGTGGTCGAGCATGCCGATGCCCGGGTAGTACTTCCGCTGGTTGGACAAGATCATCTGCTTGGGCGAAGCCAGGCCGACCACCTCGCGGATACGCGCTGCGAAGGCACGCGACGAGAACGGTGGAGCCCCCTCATTGTGGCACCAGCTCCGGTACGTGGCGTAGAGCTGGGCCTGTTCCGCCCGCAGCGCCGGCTCCAAACGGCAGGTCTCGCCGATGAAGCGCCCGGTGTGGTCCTCGGTCTCGGCGTACGCGGAGGTCGCGATCCGGACCCGCTCCGGGCCGGTGAGGTCCTTGTCCCCGCTCAGGTAGCGGCGGGCGCCGGTGATGAGCCAGCGGATGATCCCCGGTCCCTCCTCGGTGACCAGCACGTCCGCCAGGTTGTCGATCTTGCGGTCGTCGGAGACCACCCGCTCGAACGGGATCAGCCGCATCCGCCGCCAGAACGCGAAGCCGCCGGTCCCCACCTCGGGCCGGTGGTTGCCGAGCAGCCAGAGCTTGTGCGTCGGCTCGAAGCTGAAGAAGTCCTGACGCATCCGGCGGGCCTTGATCCGGTCGCCGCCGGTGAGCAGCTTGACCCGGGCCTCGTCGAAGCGGTCGCCCGGCTTCACCTCGCTGCACACGATGACCCGGCGGCCGTGCAGCTCGGCGAGGTCGGTCGGGTGCCCCTCGTACGGACGGGCCATCAGGAACCCCGGCGGCGCCGCGTCCGCGTAGTCGCCGAGCAGCTTCATCAGCACGTCCAGAAGGACGGACTTGCCGTTCTTTCCGGAGCCGAACAGGAACGGCATCACCTGGGCGCCCACGTCGCCGGTGACCGAGTACCCGAGCAGCAGCTGCAGAAAGCTGATCATCTGCTCGCCCTCGGGCCCCTCCCCGAAGGTGTCCGTCAGAAACCGGTCCCAGCGCGGCGTGGGCACCAGCTCGGGAGCGACCGCGGTGGAGCGGGAGTGGAAGTCCCGGCTCGGGGCCGGCGCGTGGACCAGCCCGGTGCGCAGGTCCACGATCCCCGCCGGCGTGCACAGCGCGTACGGGTCGGCGTCCAGGTGCTGGGCGTTGAGGACCATGCCGGGGGCCGACTTGGCCTGGGCCAGCATCGCATTGATCCCGCTGGTGCTGAGCGACCGGCGGCGGTGCTGCTGCAGCGCCTGCGCCGAGTGCCGGCCCCGGGCGTCATGGGTGGCGATCGACTCCGCGAGGTCCCCCGCTGCCCAGAGCACGGTGTCGTCCTCATCGATCTGCCAGCGGTTGCTGTCCCAGCGGTACCAGCCCAGGCCCGGGACATGGCGGTAGTCGTCGGCGTAGAGCCTGACGAACAGCTTGGCGTTGCCGCGGTCGCTGAGCGTGTCCGGCAGCAGTCCGTCCGCGGTGACCACCGGCCCGGTCCCCGCCTCCGGAACCGCCGCGGGAGCAGCGGGCTGCTGCTCCGAGCGGGTCAGGATCTGCGCCGCGACCGCCTGGGCGTCGAAGGACCCTTCGTCCTTCGCCGACGCCGTCTCCCGCACGAAGCTGTCAAAGCCGTTGGCCTGCACCGCGGTCACCGGCGGAACCCTGGTACCAGGGGACGCCGCGCACCCGCGCTGAGCCCGCCGCGGATGATCGCGGCGCAGCGCACCTGCTGCCCGGGTCTGGCTCTTGACGCGGCGTCGGTCAGCGCACGTTCGGCCTCGGCTGCGGAGAGCACCCCCGCCGCGACAAGACCGCCCGCGGTGTAGGCGGCACGGTTGAGCTTCTCCGAGAACCCGGCCCCCTCGGACACGGCCGCGCAACCGGCCACCGCGGCCAGCACCGAGTCCAGCGTCCGACCGTGGCGCCCCGGGCCGGCCGCCGACGCCACCGCCTGCCGGGCCCGCGGCGGTACCGGACGCGGGGTGTGCGCGGGAGCCGCCAGCAGGTGCCCGGTCCGCCCGAGTTCACGGGCGATCCAGCTCGGCAGCGGTCGCGGCTCCCGCGCCCCGGCCACCGGCGTATAGGTCCCCGCCCCGGTGACATGGCCGGGCGTGACGATGTAGCCGCCGTGGGCACGCACATCCACCTGCCAGGCCAGCGCACGCCCGCCGCCGGAACCCGCGGAGCTCTGCCACCGGTCCCCCGGCTGCGCCCGGTACCAGACGTGCATCCCCCCGGAAGGGGTGCGCACCCGCAGCGTGCTCCGGTCATGCTCAGGACTCGTCTCACCACGCAGCGCCGCCAGCACGGCAAGGGTGTGGAACCCGTTGGCCAGCCCCCGCAGGTCGACCTCCGCGTGCACCGCCACCCCCGGCAGCAGGCGGTCCCGGCCCGGCAGGGCGCAGGTGTGCGCGTCGATGTCGAGCACCACCAGCCCGGCCGGCCCGCAGGAGACGCCGACTCCGAGCCGGGAGCCGCCACCCCACCAGCGCTCGAGGTGGCCCGGGTCGAGACTGGCGGCCCGGAACCCGTGGCACCCGCGCCCGTCGGCCAGACAAGGACAGCCCTGGTAGGTGTGCCCGGCGGCCCGGCAGGCCTCGCAGTTGCGGACCGGGGTCTTGCGCCCGGCAGCCAGCGGATGCACCGGCCACCCGTGGCCCACGCACCAGCGGGCCGTGGCCAGAGCCGTCCCGGCCACAGCCGGACGTCCCGGGCGTCTTGAGTCTCTGCGTGGATCGTGCTGCTCAGATACCATCCCAATCCCCCGTCAGCGACTCAAGCGACTCAACGACGGATGAACCTTAGCGAAGCTGGTCAGCAAAAAGGGATGCTGCAGTCACAAGAAACTCATGAACTCCCTGTGCCCTCAGGCCCACACAAGCGGAACAGCAGCCACCGACGGGCGACCGGCCGCCTTTCGGTAGCTGGCCCAGGATCGATCCTAACCGCAGGTCAGACCCCTCCCGCTCGGCACAGTAGCTACTCAAGCGACCCAACTCGCTGTATATGACACGCACACGCGCACACCCATTGGGCCCCATATACCGGAACCATGGGTCGCCTCGGTCGCTGAATCCCCTGAAAACAGCCCCCGACCTGCATTCACCATCGAAACCGAAAGAGCGACTGACACCCTCTCCAGTCGCCCGCCGTCAGTCGCTCCCCGCGCCAGGACCCGCCGCACCGACCCTGCCTCCAGTGGTCCTCAAGCGAACCTGGAGCAGTCCTGCAGACCAATCGCAGATGTGGGTCGCTTCGGTCGCTTCCGTCGCTCAGCGCCCACCCAGTCCGCCCCCGCCCCGGTGACCGATCAGCCGGGGCGGAGAGACCCGGGACTCTCCCACCAAGACTCCCGGTGCCTGCCGCGAACGGGCGGGCCCGACGATCGATCGCGTCCCTTGTCAAGCTCACGAACGAGAGAACGGGACCCCCGGTAGATCCCTGTGGTGTCGAGCCCAGAGATCGTTGTACCGGAGGTCCCGTTGTCGCGGCATTCTGTCACCCTGCCACCGTGGCGTCAGCCTAGAGTGGTGGGCCGCATGGTTCAGCTGACGTCCATGAAGTTCCACCCCTGGTACCCGTCGCTCCAGGAGGGCTGGTTGCACACGTACCCGCGTACGCCGTACTGCGATTCGTCCAGGCACTCGTTGTAGCCGCGCAGTTGGTTCTGGAGGATCTGGGTGGTCGCGTGATAGCTGGTAGCCACCCTGGACATTTTCCAGCTCTGCCAGCCGTTGATGTAATTGCTGTAGCCGCAGGCAAACGCCCGCAGGCCGTACTGGGGAGACCAGTCGAGGCATCGGCCGGTGTTGACGTTCTTCAACTGGGCGTCATTGTTCGTGTCGAGCTGGGTGACTTCCCAGGCCTGCCAGCCACCTGCCACGCTGTTGGCGTTGCAGGGGTACATGCGCAGGCCGTACTGCAATGAGTCGTCCAGACAGTTCCCATCCCACTGGGAATTGATCACGTAGTGCTCGTACGGAGTCCAGTACTCCGCGTAGTAGCCGTTGGGCCAGGCCACGTCGGCCTCAGCGGTTCCGGTGCCGGCGACGGCCAGGCCGGTGACGAGGCCGAGCGTGGCGAGTATGGCAAGAGTCCTCTTCATTTCCGATCTCCTGGTTCCCGCGTGGGAGTCGACCCGTTGCCGTCCCCCGCCTGCAGCCGCTTGGTCCGGACCGGCTACCAGCGCGAAGCGGCGCGACCAGGCTGCCTCGACGGGCTGCCCGGAGTCCCGTATCCCGTACGAATCCGAACAGCCTCCCTAGACTCTGCCTGTCAGGACCACAGCTACATGGGGGCAGCGTGGGTGAGCAGCCAGGCAGGATGCCGGATCCGGGTGCGGCCGCTGATCTGGCCGAGTTCGTCGGCCTGCTGGGCGAGTTGCGAGCCTGGGCGGGGATGCCGTCGTACCGGGTGCTGGCGAAGCGTGTCGGGTTGAGGATGCGACCGCCGCGCGTCGTGTCCGCGACCACGGTCGTGGACGCCTTCAGGGTGGGGCGGCAGCGTCTGGATCTGGACCTGGTCCTGGCGATCGTCCGTGCGCTGGGCGTGGATGAATCCGAAGCGAGTCGCTGGCGCGCTTCATGTGTGAGGGTGCACGTTGGCGCCAAGAGCGGCAGCCAGGTGGGGGTGAAGGGCGCGCAGCCGGTCGAAGGGATACTCCCGGCGGAGCTGTCAGCAGATCTGACTGATTTCACCGGCCGGGTCACCGAGGCCGAGCAGCTGGCGGCTGTTCTGATGAGGACCCCGTCCGGGCCGGCGGCGCCGGTGGTCCTTTCCGCGATCAGCGGTGCCGGCGGGATGGGCAAGACGTCGCTGGCCGTGCACGTCGCCCACCGCGTCCTCGAGCAGTTTCCCGACGGTCAGCTGCAGGCGGACCTTCACGGCGCTGACGTACAACCGTCCGCTCCCCATGACGTGCTCGCCCGCTTCCTGCGGGCACTGGGCGTCGTTCCGGGGCGAATCCCTTTCGATCCCGACGAGCGCGCGGCGCTGTACCGCGGCCTGCTCTCCCGGCGGCGGGTACTGGTCCTTCTGGACAACGTCAAGGATGCGGCGCAGGTGCGCCCGCTGCTTCCGGGCAGCGGGCGCAGCCGGGTTCTCATCACGAGTCGAAGCACACTCCCAGGCCTGGACGGGGCACACCGGATCTCCCTTGGTGTCCTTGGCCCTGACGACTCGCTGGAGCTGTTCACCCGCATCGTGGGCCGAGGTGTCGTGGCGGCGGAGTCGGACGCGGTGCGGGCGGTGCTGGAGATCTGCTCGGGCCTGCCGTTGGCGGTCAGGATCGCCGCCAGCCGTCTCACTGCAGCGCTCGACCCCAGTGCCCGGGAGCTGGCCCGGCGCCTGGCCGACGAGCGGTCCCGGCTGGACGATCTCATGGTCGAGGACCGGGCGGTCCGGGCGACCTTCGCAGTCAGCTACGTCGGGTTGCCCGACGACCAGGCGCGGGCGTTCCGACTTCTCGCGGTCAGCACCTGTCCGTCGGTCACGGTCCCGGCGGCTGCCGCCATGCTCGCCCTACCGGCGGATGTCACCCAGCGACTCCTGGACGCGCTGGCCGGCACCCACCTACTGCAGTCCCCGGCGCCGGGCCGTTACGAGTTCCACGACCTGCTGCGCGTCTTCGCGGCCGAGCGGGCCCAGGCAGACGAGACCGCGGCTGCCCGGGACGCGGCGCTGGACCGACTGCTGCGTTGGTACCTGCACAGCAGTGCGGCGGCCTCCCGCCGCCTCAACCCGTCACGGCGTCATGTCACCTTGGAGGCGCCTGCCCCGGACTGGAGTCCACTGGACTTCGGCGACTACGACCAGGCGCTCGCCTGGTGCGAGGCGGAGCGCGCCAACCTAGGGGCTGCGGCCGCTCAGGCGGAACAGACCAGCCGGCATGAGATCGGCTGGAAACTGCCGATCACCATGTGGGACCTGTTCCACAGGCGACAGTGGCAGCAGGACGGGATCCGGTGCTACGAGAGCGCACTGTCCAGTGCGCAGGCTCTGGGCGACCCCCAGGCGGAGGCCTGGGTGCTGGTCAGTCTCTCCAGCGGCTACCAGGAGGCTGTGCGGCTGGCCGATGCCGCGGACTGTTTGGACCGCGCCATGGAGATCCGCAGGAAGCTCGGCGACCTCCATGGGCAGGGCTCCTGCTTGCTCAACCTCGGCTACGTGTACACGGAGATGGGCCAGTCGGCGGAGGCGGTCGGCGTGCTGAAGCAAGCGCTGGACATCTTCCGCGACCTTGGGATCGCGGCCGGTGAGCTCGCGGCGCGAATCAACCTCGGGCTGGCACTGCAGAAGCTGGGCGACTACCCCGCCGCCGTCGAGCACCACCAGCAGGCACTGGAGATCGCCGTGAAGACCGAAGACCCCTTCCACACCGGCAGGACGCTCACGAACCTCGCGGGCGCCGTCTTCCACCTCGGCGACCTCGACGAAGCCGCCCATCACGCAGAACGGGCCGTCAAAATAACCCGCGACACCGGCAACCCGATCGACGAAGGCTACGCCCTCGAAACCCTCGGCCAGGTCCACGCCGCCCGCGGCCAGTGGGCGATGGCCCACCAGCACTGGCATGACGCCCACGCCGTCCTCGCCCCCACCGGCCACTCCCACGCCACGGTGGTCCTCAACCGGCTCACCTCACAACCCCAGTGACGCAGAAGGCTGTCGGAACGCGTCCGCGTTGCGCACGCACCAGTCCGCGAACGTGCGTGGCCTGCGTTTGAGCAGCCGGGATGCCGGAGGCGCGGACGATTTCCTCGCGCTCGTGGTGCCAGCGGCCCATGGCGGGCATCGGGTCGCCGAGGACGTTGATGGAGGACAGGTGGACGATGTGGCTCACCCCGCCGGCCTCGGCGGCGGCGACCGCGAGGGCCGTGTGGTCGATGCGGATGCCGGGCGTGAGCAGGAACAGCTTGTCGACACCGTCGAAAGCGGGCGTCAACGTCGCTGGCTCATTCAGGTCGCCGACCAGGAGTCCGGCGCGTTCGGGCAGCCCGGTGGCGCAGGCGGGGTCGCGGACGAGGCCGTACTGTGACGCGCTGGCCGAAGCCGCCTTCCAGCCTTGCCTCCAGCGTCCGCGCAGCCGTCTCCGCCCGCGGATCAGCAGCCTGGACCGTTATCTCTGTCTCCTGGCAGCACTCCTGAGCCGACGTCAGCGATACGCCACCGTACCCACCACGCCCAGAGTGGCGAGCGGGTCGACGTCCTGCCCGACCGCACAGGGCGGGCGGCGCTGCCAAAGGTCCCTGGTCAAGATCGCCAGCGTCACGGGTCTGTCCCCGTGATCGGCAACGGCGTCGACGGTGCGCAGCGGCGGTGCGGACCGGCGTCCGTGCAGGTCGGCGGCAGGATGCGGGACGGCACGGCGGGCGACGGCACGGGGGGTTCCGGCCGTACATGTCACAGCACTGTCCTGGGGGCGGCCCGGGCGCAACGGTTCCACCGGGAGGGCAGTCCCTGTTCTCGAAAGCCCCGCTTGCACCGAGCACCGGGCACCACCGCTCCCTCTGGAGGAGAACACCGTGCGCGTCCGCAACGTCGCCTTCGCCGCCCTGGCCGTCACCGCTGCTCTCTCGCTCAGCGCCTGCAACGACCACATGGACACCGCACAGGGCGCCCCGACCGCCGCACCGACGACGTCCACCGGCACGCCGCCCGCCGCCGCACCGACGACGTCCACCGGCACGCCGCCCGCCGCCGCACCGGCCGGCTCCGGCGCGGCCGGAAAGACCGCCAGGTGCCGGACCGCGGACCTGACCATCACCGCCGCGGACGGCACCATCACCGGCGACCCCGACAACACCGTCGTGGTCGAGCTGAAGAACCACACCGGCAAGGCCTGCACGCTGTCCGGATACGCCGGCGTGGACCTGAAGACGCCCTCGGGCGCACTGTCCGCGCAACGCTCCGGCGAGCCGGTCACCACGGCCGTCGTGGCACCCGGCAAGTCGTCCTACTTCGGCATCAGTTACCCGCCCAACAACACGGGCGGCTCCGGCCTGCGGATCACCGGCCTGGTGGTGACCCCGCCGGACGAGACCCAGCCCGTCACCCTGCCCTGGCCGGGCGCCGGCTCGCTGCCGGCCATGGACAGCAACCCGGTGAAGATCGGCCCGATGGGAAGCGCCGGCCAGGGCCAATAACAGGCCTAGGCGGGCGCGTGCCAGGTGTCTGCGGAGACAGCCTCGACCTCCTGGAGGCGGTGCAGCAGCCGCTCGTGGTCGCGCTCGGCCTTCTACCCCTGCTATGAGGTGGCCCGCTTCACTCCGGGGCGCTCGCCCTTGCGGCCAGCCTCCAGGACCAGGGCGACCGGCGGCAGGCTCTCGCGGCCGGTGTCCGCGGGCAGCGCGATCGGACCAGTCGTCTACTCCGCGTCGAGCTGGTTGGTCCTGCGCATGTTGGTGGCCACGCCGTGCAGGACGCCGGCCAGGTCCAGAAGTCCCTGGAGGGACAGCCGCTCGATCAGGGCCTGGGCGATGTCCTGGGTCGGCGTGGAAGTAAGCCACTCCCCCACCGCGGCACCAACGGACACGGGAGCGAGCCCGGTCCGCGGCTCCGGCACGCTACGACCACGCACCGGCTCCGGCGGGTAGGTGATAACGCGGTTATCACCCGGCGCCCCCGTGGCCGATTTCTCGACGCTACCCGGATCGGCCTCCGCCGACTGATTGATAACGGGGTTATCACCCGGCGGGGCAGTCTCGGTCGGCGGCGGGGCGAGAACGGAGGGCTGTGGCGGAGTGGCGGCAGTTGGCTTGTGCAGGTCCCGCTCGTGGGCGTCCAGTTGCTGTTCCAGCGGCAGCGCGGCGTAGTCGCGGGCTGCTTTCACGCCCAGCGTGCCGGTGGCGACCTTTGTTTGCAGGTCGGGGTGCAGGCTCAGCAGGGCAATGCGCTGGGAGACGAACGCCTGGGTCTTACCGATGCCGGCGGCGACCTTGCGCTGGGAGACGCCTTTGCCCGCCGGCGGCTTGTCCGTCAGCACCCGCAGGGCGCGGGCCTGCTCCATGGGATTCAGGTCCACGCGGAGCATGTTCTCGGCGATGGCCCACATCAGGGGGTCCACGGCGGCGGCGTCGTTGACCATGGCGGGGATCCGGTCGCGGCCGGCCAGCCGGCTGGCTTCGATGCGTCGGTGGCCCGCGACCACGACGTAGCCGGCGCCGGTGAGAGTGTCGGTGTGCTGGGGGTGGTGCTTGAGGAACGCGGTGACCGTGCACACGGTGACCGGTGCGATGACGCCGATCTCGGTGACGCTGCCCAGGAGTTCGCGGAACTCCGGATCCGTATGGTCGATGACCTCGCGGGGGTTTTCCGGGTTGAACGCCAACTCGTCCAGCGTCAGGTGGATGTCGGGGTGGCGTCGGGCGGCTTCGGTGGGCTCGTCCAGTGGTTCGCCGTCGAGCATGTCGGCGAGGTTGACGCGGCGGGCGCTCACTTGGCGCCTCCATTGATGATGAGCTCCAGGGCGAGCTTGTCGAAGTCCTGGCGGGCCTGCAGGGAGACGCGGTTGGCGTCGTACTGGGTCACCACCCGGCCCTCCGCGGATGCTCGGGTGTGCACTTTGTAGTGCCGGACGACGGTCTTGGCGAGGTGGCCGCGGTCGGACTTCCGCACGAAGTCCTGGGTCTGCTCCAGGTCGACGCTGCCGTCCCGGGGGTCCCAGTTGTTGATGACGACCGTGTAGGGGAGCTTGCGGGGCTGGACGACCTGGCGGATGGTGCGCAGGGTGGGCTTGAAGCCCAGGGGTTCGGGTTCGATGGGCAGGATGACGCTGTCGGCGTTGTCGAGGACGGCGCGCAGGATCTCCGCGGCGCGGCCGTCGCCGAGGGGGTCGGCCTGGTCGTCGTCCTCGGACAGGTCCAGCCAGCCGGGGGTGTCGACGAAGATGTGCTTGACGCCGGTGATCTTGCGGAGTTTCGCGAGCCCGGCGAGGTCCTTATGGGCCTGCGCGAACAGGAACGGCAGGTCGTCGCCGACCCGGTCGGCCCACCAGGAGGTGGATCCCTGCGGGTCCACGGAGACGGCCAGAACGGAGGGGGATCCGTTGGGCTGGACGCCGATTGCTTCCGCGGTGACCGCGGCGAGGTTCACGGTCAGCGTCGATTTCCCGACGCCACCCTTCTGGTTCAAAAGAACATGGACATGCGCCATGTGAGGCTCCGTATGCTTCCCGATGGTGCTGGTACTTCGGACCGCCCCAGCATTCCAGACGATCAGGGCGGATCGGACACCGGTGCCGCCCTGCCCGCTGATAACCCCGTTATCACCGCCGACCCCGGTCCCGTCGGCGGGTGCGGGGCGTTCTGGCTCGCTGCGGGGAACCTGTGCGAAAGGGCCGCGCATCGAAGCCGCATGCAGTCGGCGGGGGCTCCTGGTCGCGGCAGCACAGCTGCGTGCCGTGACGACGGGCCGCTCCGACAGCGCGGGTCCGCGCCCGGCGGCCGACTGGCCGTGGAGATAGCCGGAGCACTGACGATCCCCGACCCGTCCCACATGAAAGACCGTTGGATCCTGGTCCTCGACGACGTCTTCACCATCGGCTACACACCCTGAGCGCAGCCGCCGGGATGCTCAAGCGAGCTGACGCACACCGTGTCCAGGGCCTCGCGCTGGCGCACCAACCATGCACCGAGCACCCCTGACCCAAGCAGCCACGGCCCCTGAACGGCCCCGTACCCACCACACCGGCAACCCGAATTGGCCCCACTACCGGCCAAGGGGACCAGCCACGGGGCAGCTCTTTCTCGTACACGGTGCCGCCGATTCCCCTCCGGCACAGCATCCGACGATACTCAAACGCACGCTCAACCCCGCTCCGAGAGAGCAGTTCTGCACCCGTATTCGCACTCTCGCGTGCACCGAACAGCTGGGCAAAGAGACCTGTTTCCGCCTGCTGACTGCTCATAAAAGGACAGGAGCAGGCCGCTGCCGCGGACAGCACCAAGCGATCTCGCGTCTCCCGGAGCCCTACGCTCCGCGCCCCGCACGGTCCTTCTGGTGCCCGCGGAGCGCCGATCCGGACCTGGTGTGGAGACGTCACGGACTCCTCAACAGCACCCCGGCCGTGCGTCGTGGTGGCACGGACGGGAGTTGTCGACACCTGGGTTCAGGGGCCCGCCCCTGACTGGGATCCGATGACAGGCCGGGCGACGCTGCGCTGCGCAGTGGCCGCCGGCATCGGCGCGGATGGCGATGGTGGCACTGTGTCGGCGTAGGTGCCCCGGCGGCAGGACCTAAGGCGTCGGCTGGCCCGTCAACCGGAGTTGAGCTGGGAATATAACGATACATAGAGGGAGTTCACGATCGCGCAAGCGTATCGGCACGGTCCGTTTGATTCCTTGGGCACATGGGCCGATACAACGATCCATATAACGATAGACCCGGACGGGCACCCACTCCGCGGCACCCTGCCCAGTCCTGGATATAACGATAGATATCGTGAGACATATAACTAGCCACATACCTATCTCGATAGCTATGCACGCAACGATACTTGTTGCTAGTTCCCTAACCTTATGAGTTGTGATCACTATCCGGATCTGCATAGCGATCTACGCATCGATTTCTATACTTCTATAACTATCTCTAAGACTTACCTACTCACTTGCTGTCTTTCTAACTACCTCTCAACCTGTCGTACTTTCTTTCCTGCTGTCGTTCCGCCGGTCTTGCTGACTGACTTTCCTTCTAGCTGACGTACGGTCTGCCTATCGCACCGTCGACCTGTCGGACTGACTACCTTGCTGTCGAGCTGCCTTGCCTTCTTGCTGTCGACCTGTCTCACTGCCTACCTAGGTCACTGTCTTACTGACGGTCGACCGGCCTTTCTGTCGTGCTGCTCTACTGCCTGTCGGATGAGCTAGCTGACTGCGTTGCTGTCGATCTGCCTGTCGGTCGACCTGGCTGCTCTGGTTGCTGCCTTTCCGTCGTTCTGTCTGCTCGTCTGCCCGATGTACCGACTTCCTACGGGGCGGTGGATCTGACTGTCGGTCGGTCTCGCCGCCTGACAGCGTGACGGTCGATCTGCCGATCCGACGGACCGGCTGGCGTGAGTGCTGCGGAACTGTCCGTCCTGTGCCCTGTCAGGCCGTCGGATCGGTCAGGCGACGCCGACACGGACGAGCGGACCGCGGCCCCGCCTCCTCATCGGCTCCAAGCCCGGCCCCACAGCCGGTGCGCCGACCGGCTCCGGCATTGCGGTCGTCCCACCGGCGCCCAGGTCATCCAGCCGGTCGGATCCGTTCATACCGGGCCGGTGGGAGGGCATGAGCGCAAAAATTTCCTCACTGAGGGGCCAATGCGCGCGTCGGCCCACGGGGGAGTAGTGCCGACTGTTATCTTCGAGACGGAACATCGTGTGACACGAGAACAGAAGCGTTACTGGCGAGTCGGTTCAACGGCTCACCAGGGGCGAGCAAACGGACAATGTGGCTTAAGTCGCCTCAGGTCCGTGTGCGGACCTGATCTTGTGTCACTGGGCCGGAGACGACAGGGAGTGTGGTGGGGGCATGCAGGTGCTCACGGTGGCGAACCAGAAGGGCGGCGTCGGCAAGACGACGACGACCGTCAACCTCGCGGCGTCCCTGGCCCTGATGGGGGCCCGCACGCTGGTAGTGGACCTGGAGCCGCAGGCCCAGGCCGGCACCGCGCTGGGCCTGAACATCCCCTCCTCCGAGGTGTCCCGGTCGCTGGGCTGGGCCCTGCAGGCCCACGTACAGGGCATCGAGACAGACCTGCCCGGGATCATCTACGACCGCAGTACTTTGCTGGAGCCCTTCGAGACCACCGGTGTACTGCACCTGCTGGCCTCGGAGGAGTCGACCATGAGCCGCGCACAGGACCTGCTGGTCGGCGCCGGCTTCGCAGCCACTCCGATACTCCGCCGCATGCTGCTGAGTCTGGAGTCGCAGTACGACTTCGTCGTCATCGACACCCCGCCGGCGATCTCCTCCCTGGCGGCGGTCGGCTGGGCCGCGGGGGACTGGGTGGTCACCGTCTGCTTCCCCGAGTACGCCACCGTGCGCGGGGCCGTCACCCTGGCCGGGTCGGTCAAGTTCGTCGCGAAGAACACCGACAACGAGTGCCGCCCGCAGTACCTGGGCGCCGTGCTCAACAAGTCCAACCCGCCCTCGAACTGGAAGCAGCAGGAGGTCGACGTCCGCGAAGGCATGATCTCCTCGGGGCTGATGCCGTTCATCGGGGACATCCGCCAGAGCGACCTGATCTCACGCTCTTTCGCCGGCGGGGTACCGGCCGTCCTGGGCTACACGAACCTGCCGCCGGGCAAGCAGTACGCCGCCCTCATGCAGGAGGTCCTGACCCGCATGGACACCCCCCAGGACCAGTGGCAGATCGCACCGGCGCCGTTCGCGGAGGTGGAGAGCGTTGTCTGACGCCAGCAAGCCGGCGAACGGCACGCGCAAGAAGAAGACCCCGAGCGCGTTCAAGCGCCCGGGCGGCGAAAGCATGTTCAGCTCGGTGATCGCCGGCGCCGACGAGGTGGTCGCCAACTCCTTCATCGCCCAGGGGAACCCGGCTCCCACAGGCCCGCCCGCCGCGTTCCGCGCCCCTGCACCCAACGGGCCGGCCCAACCTACGCCGGCTGCGGCTCCCGCAGCGTCCCCGGCTCCCGCTGCTGCGCCGGCGGAAGCACAGCCCGCGCCCGCGTCCAGCCCTTCACCGGCGCCCGCGCCCGCGCCCACCGTAGCCGTGGCGCCGGCGCTCGAACGGGCAGAGACTGTGGGGCCGTCAGCGGCCGTCCCAACGGCGCTGCCTGTGGTCGAGGAGCGGCCGGTGCAGGTAGTCACCGCCCCGCAGGCCGTAGTTGAGCCTGCTGCGGCGCTGCCTGCCCAGCCCAAGGCCGAGCCGCCGACCGCCGCAGGGCGTGCCCCGGCGCAGCGTCGGCGTCCCGTGCGTCGTGCCGGTGGCTGGGCGCACCAGGCGGTGACCGAGAGTTTCGCCGACTCGGTGATCTCGTCGAACACCTGGACCACGCTGGGGTTCCGGATCGTGCCGGAAATACTGACCGCGGTGAAGGCGCGGTTGGCCGCGGACCGGCGCAGTTCGGGTAATGCGAAACTGGCGGTCGGTCACTACCTGGATGCGGCGCTGCGCAACGCGCCGGCGGAGGTGGGGGACCAGGTCGCATCCGCGCAGGCGTTCTTGACGCAGCGTATGGGTGTGGTCGATTCGGGTCGGCAGTCGACCTATCGGGTCGGGCCGCAGGCGCGGGCGTTGGCGACGAGCTTGAACGCGGCTTTGCAGGAGGCCGATCACGCGCGCAAGGGCATCTTCGTGGTGTCGGCGGCGCTGGAGTCGCTGCTGGCGTCGCTGGAGACGGAGGGCGAGCTGCCTTCGCCGAGCTTGTTCGCCCGGGAGGGCTGAGGGCTTTCACCAGCTGGTTATAACGATGGGTGCACCGATGGCTATGCCGATCGGTGCACCCATCGTTGTTGTGTCCTCCGGTGCGATGGCTATACCGCTCTAACTGTCGATCCGACGAGTGATCCGACGGTCTTTCTGTCTAACGACGGTACTGCTCAGCTATTTAGCTATCTGTGTGTCACTAGAGGGTCATCCGTCGACGGGCGGTCAGAACCCGGCATTTGCGGGCAAGATGCGGCAGAAATCGGACAAGTCGGCATGATGGATTCTCGTGTCACACGACGAAAGCGTCTCTGGTTGCGTTAATGTGATCCTGCAACACATGGGATCCCTGGGAAGGCAGAAATGATGACTCGCGCGCTCTCCGCCCACGCCGTCGCAATAGCGGCCGGCGTCAGCCAGACCTGGGCCTGGAAGGCCCGCGACTCCGGCATCATCCTGGCCCCGCACTCCGAGGACGACGTCATCGCCCTGCGCGTGTACGTGTGCGTCTCCCAGCTCGCCTGGCCCGGCGAACGCCGCGCCCGCTCGGAGAAGCACGAACTGCAGTTGTGGCAGACCCTGGCCGTCAACGCCGCCCGCGACGCCGTCTCGGACCGCACCACCACCCAGGACACCGTGCTGTGGGTCATGCCCGACGCCGTCCGCGTGGTCACCACCCCCGGCGAACGCGCCGCCTTCGAACTGGACATGCTCGGCGGCCGCACCGCCATGCGCATCCCCGTCGGCAAGTGGATCGCCGAACTCGAGGACACCCTCACCAGCATCCCCACTCCCCGCCTGCGCGGCACCACCGCGAAGGCCACCCCCTGAGACCCCGGGCTGGAGTGCACAAGCCACCCGCACCCCAGCCCGGAACACCCTGACCCCGACCCCCGCCAGCAGGTGATGCCCACCCCCACAACCGCATAGCGACCCACCGCCCGCACCGGACGCCCAACGCGCCCACCCACGCCGGGCCGTGGGTTTTGTGTTCCCTCCGGCAGCCTCGACCCGCTGCCGCGAATCAACACGCCCATTTTCAGGTTCCGGACACCGCTGCCCTCCGGAGCACGGCTTTTTGCGCCCTTTTCCCGCACGCTCCGGAGGATCCGCATGCCCGCCAGCACCACGCACCGCTCCACCCGCACCGCTCCACCCGCACGCTTCACCCCCTGCTCCGCCCCCGACCTCCTGCCCGCCCTGGCGATCCCCGCTCGCCAGCAGTGGATCGGGACCACCACCGGCCGCGTCGCCACCGACGGCTACTCATGGCTCCAGGCCGTCCACTGGGTCATCGGCTCGGGCCTGTACACCCCCCGCCGCAGCCACGGCCCCCAGGACATGGGCCCCACCACCGAACGCCTGGCCAAGCTGCTGGCCGACCTGAGCCCCTGCCGCCCCGGCATCGACTACCTGGTACGCCGACTCGGCGTGGGGGAGCGGACCGTGCAGTACCACCTGGACATGCTGCGCGAAGCCGGGCTCGTGGCCTACATCGAGCGCGGCACCCGCAGCCGCGGCCGGAGCGCGCGAGCCTCCCACTTCGCCCTCCTGATCCCGGCCGCCTTCGACACCGCCCTCGGAGTGCGCACCACCGGCGACGGTGCCCACCGCCGCATCACCGGCGTCGCCGAAGCCAGTCGCGCACTCCTGGCCAACCTCGGCCACCGCGCCACCCGTCGCGCCCCCAGGGCCCCCAAGCCCAAGCACACCCCCCCGACCGCACGCACCAGGACCACCACTACACCCCACCCGTCCCGCCCGACACAGGCGCTCCCCAGCGGCCCAGCAGACCTCTGCCGTTGCACCCCAATGGAGGGTGGTTGCTGTACTTGCCCTGCTGACGGTTCTCCCATCCTTCCCCCTGAGAGCAAGCTCGCTCCCGGGCATCGCCACCAGCCCGCCCCCACCCACCGACAGGCCACGCGCGGCCGCGCCCGGACCCTGAACCGCGTCGGCCGCCGCTACCAACTCGCCTGGGAACTCGTCCAGCAGGTCCCCTGGCTCAACCGCGCCGCCGTTGCCCGGATCGCCTGGGTCATCCGGGACATGTCCGACGCCGGATGGACCACCGACGAGGTCCTGGGCTGGCTGGACAGTACCCCGGTCCCCGAACGGATCCACCGGCCCTCGGCCTTCCTCGCAGCCCGGGCCGAGGCCGCACACCAGGTCATCACCACCCCCCAGCAGCGCGCCCGACTCGCCGAGAGCCGCCGTGACACCCGCCGCGCCACCGCCGCACGGCACCTCGACTGGGACGGAGCCTGGTCCCAGCCCACCAACCCCACCATCCGCCAGCAGGTCGCAAAAGCCCTGGCCGCGCCCATCCACGGCACCGCAGCCGACACCGGAGCAACCCTCCACGGCGCCGACGACCCGCAACTGCTCCTGGACGACCTCACCCGCGCCGAGGTGGCCGACCTCCGGGCGCTGGCACAGCAACACCCGGACCTCATCCGCATGGCCATCGAGACCCAGGGCGAGGCATACGCCCGCCGTCTCTACACCAACGCCGTCATCGACCAGTTGACCCGCAACCCCCAGCCCAGCGCCACCCTGCTCCAGCCCCGACCCGGTCGACAGCCGTGACCGGCCGTCGACTCGTCCAGCACTCAGATACGGGATCGCCCCCCGAAGCCCCATCGCAGGGGGTCGATCACCTGCTCAGCCTCGTCCAGGGACGGTCGATCTTCGGGCTCAGAACACGCTGGCGGCTCTTCAGGATCTCGTTCTCCTGCCGCAACTCCGCAATCTCCCTGTGCGGTTGCCGCAATTCGTCCGCCTCGGCGGTGGCGGGCCAATCCTTGCTTTCACCGCCGTCGGCCTCGGCTCGACGGACCCAGTTCCGCAGGTCCTCCTTGCGGATGCGCAGGTCCCGCGCGACGTGCGCAAAGGGCCGGCCGGTGGAGTGAAGCCCGCGGATTTGCGCGCTCTCGCAGTGCGTCGAGGGGCTCCGTGGCAGGATCGCCTGATGCTACGACTCTTGGGTTTCATCATCGACTGCCCGGACCCGATGGAGCTGGCTACCTTCTACGCCCAGGTGACTGACCGGGCCATCGGGGAGGGCAGTGACGACAACTTCGCCCGCATCGCTTTCGGTGAGGTTGATCTGGCCTTCCAGCGGGTGGAGGACTACCGCCCCCCACGCTGGCCCGACGACGAACACCCCAAGCAGTACCACCTCGACTTCGAAGTGGGCGAAATCGAGCCCGAACAGCGTCGCGTCCTCAGACTCGGTGCAACGCTGCACAAGGACTTCATCGGACCCGAGGGCTACGGCTGGCAGGTCTACACCGACCCAGTCGGGCATCCGTTCTGCCTGTGCCGCCACGAAGGGGTCACGTGGACCGACAAAGGCATGGTGTGGCCCTGACCCTGATCAGGTTGATCAACCAGTGAGGGCGAAATCGTCCTGCTGGGCACGGACGTCGACCGTCCGAAGTGCTGGACGCAATGCCAGCTCCAGCAGGAGGTCGCTGTTGGAGTGGACGCAGGCAAAGGGAGGGCTTCGGTGCCGGGCACGTCCGGTCTGCCGCCTGTCTGGCTGCGCCCTCGAAGACCCCGCCGGATCACCACGTGCGTCGCCTGCGCGGCTGCCCAGGACCCGGGGTTCCTCATCAAGATCATGCAGGTACGGTCAGCCGACGTCTCCTTCGTGCTCGACGAACTGACCGGACCGCACCCGGCATGGAGGGCGGCATCTCTGATCGACCCGGCCCGGATCGCAGTGGCGGGCCAGTCCCTCGGGGGCGCCACCGCCGTCGCAGTCCTGCTGGAGGACTCCCGTCTACGCGCCGGAATCGACATGGACGGCACCACCTACGCCCCGATCCCAGACAGCGGGCTGCCGAGGCCGTTCATGTTCCTGGGCACGCAGGCCAACCACAGCCCAGGAGGCCCGGACACCAGCTGGGACCGGGACTGGAAACTCCTGACCAACTGGAGGCGCTGGCTCGTCGTGGCCGGAGCGCAACACATGTCCTTCACCGACCTTGGGCTGCTGAACGACCAACTCGGCCTCGGCCACAACGCCGTCCTGCCCGGCACGCAGGGCATGGAGATCACCCGCCGATACGTCAGAGCCTTCCTCGACCTGCACCTGCGCAACCAGCCGCAACCCGTACTGGACAAGCCGTCAACGCGCTACCCGGAAGTCAAGTTCTGCCACCCGGACACCCATACCTGCCAATAGCGCCTCTTCGGAGGCGTCGTGGAGTAGTGATCCGTGGTTTTGGTAGGGTCCTCGGCATGTCCTACATGTTCGTTCGCCTCCGTACCGCCTAGGACGTCTGCCGCCGCAGTCGCTCAGCGACCGGCGCCAGCCGAGGAACCAGCAGAAGGCCATCGTGTCTGACGGCACTGCCCTGCGGGTGCCGCTCGGCCCTGACCGTCGACGCGCACTCTTGCCGGTGAGTACATCCACGTCGTGTGCTGCCCCTGACCAGGTGGCTGACGCTGGTTGATCGCTGCCGTCGGCCTGCGTGCGCCCGGCCACTGAACCGTGATGCGCCTGGCGACAGGCGTGCCCGTTTCTCTCTTGGACTTCGGCGGCGCACCGCGTCGGTATCAGTCCTTCAGGCATGCCTGCTGCGCCGCCCACCGAACATAGGACTGACACGAATGACATCTGTCTCCAGCAACTCTCCCCGTCCGCGCCAGGCCCGCGAGGCCGATGCGACGTTCGTGCTCGTGCACGGCGTGTGCGCCAGCTCGTTCATGTGGGCTCCCGTCCAGCGCGAGCTGGCGCTGCTCGGGCACCGCAGCTTCGCCGTGGACCTGCCGGGACACGGTTTTGACGCGCAGTACTCTGCCGCGTACCAGGCCCCGCAGGACCTTGACGCGTGGGCGGCCGAACCGTCCGAACTGGCCGGGGTCACCCTTCAGGACAACGTCGACATGGTCGTCGACGTCGTCCGGCGGCTGGCCGAGCACGGTCCGGTGGTCCTGGTGGGCGCCAGCCTCGGTGGAACCACCATCACTGGGGTAGGCAACACGATTCCTGACCTGGTGGGGCGGCTCGTCTACATCTCCGGCTGGTCCTGTGTGGAACGCTCCAACCCCATCGCATACATGCAGGAGCCCGAGTTCGCCGACAACCTGATGGCCCCGCTGGCCGCGCTGAACGTCGGCAATCCCGCCGAACTCGGCGTCGGCCGGGCGAACTACCGCACCGCCGCCCCGGTCATGCTGGCCGAGCTCAAAGCGGCGATGATGGCGGACAGCACCGATGAACAGTTCCGGGCCTTCCTCAACATCCTGCAGCCGGACGAGTCCCTGGCGGTGATGATGTCCGACGCCCGCGGCCACGCGGACACCTGGGGCACCATCGCCCGCTCCTACATCCGTCTTACCGAAGACCGATCGCTTCCCGTGGCCATGCAGGACCGCCTGATCGCCGAAGCCAACGCGCTGACGCCCGGCAACCCGTACGACGTGCACACCCTGGCCACCAGCCACGTCGGGTTCCTGCTCAAGCCGGCGGAAGTGGCCGGCATCCTCGACCAACTGACCGTCTGACCCCAAAGGCGCAAACCACTACCTAGCGCATTGGTTGGGGGCAGCCCACGGCTGCCCCCAACCAATGAACGCCGCAGGCAAGCCCTACGAACTCGCCAACGGATCAGGAGTTGGCCTCCGAAGCCCCGGCTGCCGTGCGGTAGGCGGAGCTGCAACAGCGGGCAAAGAGGCGGCCAGGGGAACTGGGCCGTAGGTCGTGGAGGTCGAAGACTGGCTGGCCCATCCTCGTCGGCCCGCATCGCTGGCGCGGAGGGTCGAAGTTGGCTGTTGGACGATTCCGTGCGTCCGCTGGACATCCCCCAGCGGGGCGAGCAGGATCCCCAGCGCACCACTCGCTGAAGGAGAAGGGGGCGGACGGGTGGAAGACCGGGACATCGAGACGGCGCGGGCGTTCATCGAGGAGCAGAACCCTCACGTGCCGAAGGAGCTCCGCCACGCGTTGCTCGCGGACCACATCGCCCTGCGTGACGCCTTGGCCAGCATGGAGGGCTTCTGGGAGCGGATGCAGGACGGCGACCCGAATGACTTTGTCGACGACATGCTCCGGCTGGCCGGCGTCTGCAACGGGGTCACCCTGCAGGCCCTCGCCCGCGACCGGGCCCAGTACGTCGTTGAGAACAACGTCGCGCCGGAACTGCCGCTGGAGCAGTGGAACCAGATGGTGGAACTGACGGGAACGGGCTTCCTGGACGGCTTCATCATCGGGGCCAGGTTCATGCGTCTGCGCCCCTGACCGCTTGCCCCACCCGTTAGGGCGATACCCCACTCCCGCCAACAGATGACGGCTTATCAGCCTGGTGCCGTCAGGCAGGGCAGCCGTGGGGAAGCTGCTGCCCTGCCGCCGCCGTCGTGCCCGGCGGGAGCCCGCTGACTGGCCGGGCGGCGTCCGGCGCAGATGCCGCACTCACTGATCGGGCGGGGAACGACTGATGGTGCCGGTCTGGGTGCCGACGCGGTCTGTCCGGTTACTCTCTCGATGTCGTTCAAGGGCGCCGCGGTAGTGGCGACGTGCACGATGACGTGGGGCCGGTCGGGTTCGCAGACTTCCGTGAAGTGGCCCTTGTAGCCGCGCCAGCCCGTGCTGCCCTTGATGCACGGGGAAGCTTCAGCAGGGGTCAGTGCCCCGGAGGATAGTGCAACTGGCTGATGGTTGCCGGCGTCGAGCGCGTGCCGTCCGGGGGTGGGGCGTGGTGTGGGCGACAGTGCCTCCATGCGTCGACGCCGTCAGCTCCTCTTTGTCGCGATTCTGCTCGCCTGCCTTGGTGCGGGCGCCGTCACCGAGGCCGGTGGTGCCGTCCGGGCGGCCGCCGCGTTCAGTCAGGACGGCGTTGTGCGGAGCGGAGCGACGCCGCTGGGGCAGGTCGAGGTGACGCTGCTGGAGGCCGGTACGCGCGCGGGCGCCCAGCCGCGTGTGCTCGCCGGCGCGTGCAGTGGGCCGGACGGGCGGTTCCACTTGGTCTACCGTCCACCCACGGATGCCGCTGCGGTCCTGTATCTGATCGCTGACGGTGGCCCGCAGGCGCCCGCGTTGCGGCTCGCCGCCGTGCTGGGGGGCGGGGGCGGGCCCGACGTCGTGGTCAACGAGCGCACCACCGTCGCGGCGGCGTACGCGTTCGCGCAGTTCACCCGCGCAAGTTCCGTCTCTGGCGACAGTCCGGGCCTGCCGAACGCCGCTGCGATCTCGCACAATCTGGCCGACGTCCGCACCGGCGGGATTGCGCCGCTGCTCGCCGCGCCACCCAACGGGCAGGAGACCTCGACCCTGGCCGCGTTCAACACCCTCGCCGACCTCCTCGCGGTCTGCGCGCGCGGCCGCGGCTGCGAGGACCTGCTGCAGTTGGCCCAACCACCGGGACAGCCGCGGCCGGGCGACACGTTCCAGGCCGCCGCCGACATCGCCCGGACGCCGGGGAACCAGGTGGCCGCGCTCTTCGCGCTGGCCCGGACCGAACCGCTCTACCGGCCGGCGCTGGCCGCCGCGCCCGACGCTTGGACGCTGGCCCTGCGCTACGACGGCAACGGCCACGAGATCAACGGACCGGGGAACATCGCCTTCGATGCGGCCGGTAACGCCTGGGTCAGCAACAACTACCGTTTCGCCCTGGACCCGCGCACCCCGGTCTGCGGTGGGCGGACCGTGCTGGCCGTCTCGCCCACCGGGACGGACCTGCCCGGCGCGCCGTATCGAGGCGGCGGTCTCTACGGTGCTGGGTTCGGCGTCGCCGTCGACCGGGCCGGGCGGGCGTGGGTCTCCAACTTCGGGTTCCAGGGCACCGGATGTGCGGTGGACCCGAGCCGTCACGACGTCTCCGTGTCGGAGTTCGCCGCCGACGGCCACGCGCTGTCGCCGGCGTCCGGCTGGCGCTTCGGCGGTATCAGCCAGCCGCAGGGCACCGTGGCCGACCGGTCGGGGAACATCTGGATCGCGAACTGCGGCAACCGCAGCGTCACCCGCATCCCGAAGGGACGCCCGGAGCTGGCCCGCAACCTCGCCCTGGGCGGTGTCGGCCTGGTCAAGCCCTTCGACATCGCCGTCGACCCGGCGGGACGGGCGTGGGTCACCGGCAACGGCAGCGACAACGTGGTGGAGCTGGCTCCGGACGGCCGTCCGCTGCGAACGGTGACCCCGTCGGGGCTGCACCGGCCTCTGGGCATCGCCTCCGACAGCGAGGGGAACCTGTGGGTGGCCGACAACCGGGTCCTGCCGGTGCCCTGTGCGGGCGGTACGACCGCGGACTTCACCTCCGCGCTGAACGCCGTCCCGGCCGGCGGGATGCGACCCGGTGTGATGATGATCCGGCCGGACGGCATCTCCACGCCGACGTCCTTCACCAACGGCGGGCTGGTGCTCCCGTGGGGCGTGGCGATCGACGGGGACGACCACGTCTGGGTGGCGAACTTCGCCGGACAACGGCTGGCCGAGCTGTGTGGGGCACGCGTGGCGATGTGCCCGCCGGGCTACCGGACGGGCCGGTCGATCTCGCCGGCCGCGACCGGGTACAGCAGCGACGGGCTGGTCAGGAACACGGGCGTACAGATCGACCCGTCCGGCAACGTGTGGCTCGCCAACAACTGGCGGACGGTCCCCTTGCAGACCAATCCCGGAGGCCACGAACTCGTCGTCTTCGTCGGGCTCGCCGCACCCGTGCGTACCCCGCTCGCCGGGCCGCCACAGCACCCGTGAGGGAACCACCCCAGTCATGGTTCTGCATGTGCCCCGTCGGTGCTCGGTCGGGACCAACTGCAGCTGGGGGTGGTTGGCTCACTAGGCGTGGGTGTGATGCGCGATTTGATCGCCGCGTTCAGCGCTGCGGTTAGGGGGGCGGCTGTCCGAGACCGGGTGGCGAAGGCGTTCGGGCGATATCTACATGTTCGACCTTGGTGACGGCTTCCAGGCCTGGCTGGGTCTCAAGCGCGCTTCGAAGCACCATCCCTTGGCGATCAACCCGGTCGTCGGGCTTCGCTATGACCCTGCTGAGCGTCTTCTTGCGGGGCTTCTGGGCGAGCTGCCAGGGCCGTCGGCGACGATTGCCTGGCCTGTTGGATATCTGACGCCCCGGAACAGGTTCCTGCAGCTGAAGGTGTCAACCGAGGATGATGCCGAACCGGCCGCGGAGGAACTGCTTGAGCTGGTGTACGACTACGGACTGCCGTTCGCCCGGCACCATGCCCAATCCCGACCGGGCAAGACTGCTCCTCCCGGTCCTGCAGCACCTGCAGGGCCAGGATGAGGCAGCTCGCGAGTCCCAGGCTGCGATCGCCTCGGGACGACCATCAGGTCTGGGTGTCGACTTGGTCGAGGGCGACGACGAGTTCTTCGACCAACATCTGGTGCTGCTCTCGTTCGGTATGCCGTGCTGGGCTGGTCAGGACCATCGTCTTTGCCAAGCCAAGAGCGTCTGGCCCAGCGCCCAGCAGTTCGCGAGTGACGATGATGGAGTCCATCACGCCGATTCCACGCGTGCTCAGCATCTCCTGGACGGCTGGCATCTCGGTGCCCGTCGCCAGCGGGTGTGTCAAGAAAACGGCGGATCTGCCCTGTTGGATGGTTACTTGATGTCGGTGGGCATGCGGCCTTCGAAGGCGATGGCGAAGGCGTTCAGGGGGGCCTTCCAGCGGATGGTCCAGCGCTTGCGGCCGTTGCCGGTCAGGTCGAGCGACATCAGCGCCATGTAGACGCACTTGAGGGCTGCCTGCGGGTTTGGAAAGTGCCCCCGGGCCCGCACGGCCCTACGGATCCGGGCATTGACGGACTCGATCGCGTTCGTCGAGCAGATGACTTTCCGGATCTCCACATCGAAGGCCAGGAAGGGCACGAACTCGGCCCAGGCGTCGGACCAGAGCGGGCATTTGATTGCCCGTAGTCGTGTAGCTCCTGAGGATTCGCTGGTGGTGACGCATCCGTTCCACCCGTGGTCGGGGCGGCGGGTGCGGGTGTGCGTGACGCTGCGCCGCCGGGGCGGGCTGGTCTATGTGTGCACGCTGGGTGATGGGATCACGGTCACGCTTCCGCAGTCATGGACGGACCGAGGGCCTGTGGCTAACGGGCTCCGGCTGAGCGTGGACACCCTGGCAGACTTGTCTGCGCTGGTCGATGCACTCGTGCGCCGTGGCGGTGCGCCGGTCCCCGCGGTCAGCGTGGAAGCAGAACCCTCCACGACGTGCCGCACGGAGGTGACCGAGCGTGGTTCTCGCCCAGACGGTCCGTGCGGCTGCCGTGCCGATGGTGGCGAACATGCTGGAGGCTGCGTGGCGGAAGCAGGCCGCGGATGAACGCGAATGCGAAGGTCACCGCCTCGCACCGCTCGAGGCAAGCGATCGTGTATGTGCGCCAGTCGACACTGCTGCAGGTGCGCGAGAACACCGAGTCCACCGCCCGCCAGTACGCGCTCGCCGACCGCGCCCGCGAACTGGGCTGGGCCGACCAGGACATCGTCGTCATCGACGCGGACCTTGGTCTCTCGGGACGCTTCTCCGGGCTTCGGCCCGGCTTCGGGCAGGTCGTCACCCGGGTCTGCCTGGGCGAGGTCGGCGCCGTGTTCGGCCTGGAGGTGTCCCGACTTGCCCGCTCGTCCGCGGAGTTCGGCCGCCTGCTGGAATTCGCCCGCCTCACCGACACCCTCCTGATCGACGCGGACGGCGTCTACGACCTCGGCGACTTCAACGACCGCCTCATCCTGGGCCTGAAGTCCACGATGAGCGAGGCCGAATTACACGTTCTGGCCGGCCGCCTGCACGGAGCCCGCCGAGCCGCGGCCGAACGCGGCGACCTGCGGCTGACGCTGCCCGTCGGCCTCCTCCACGACGCCGACGGCCAGACCATCCTGGACCCGGACGAGGAGGTCCGCGAAGCGATCGCGGACGTCTTCCGCCTGTTCGAGCAGCACGGATCCGCCCTCGGCGTGGTGCGCGCGTTCGCCGACCGCAGGTTCCCGCGGCGGGACACCGGCGTGTGGGCCGGCAGGCTGGGCTGGGGCCGGCTCACCCACGGCCGGGCCGCCGACGTGCTGCGCAACCCGGCCTATGCGGGTGCCTACGCGTTCGGCCGCACCGCCACCAGCCGCAAGGTCCGGCCCGACGGCACCGTCGTCACCTGCGTGAACCGGCTGCCACGCGACCAGTGGAAGGTCCTGATCCCCGACCATCACGAGGGATACGTCTCCTGGCAGCAGCACCTGGACATTCAGGCGAAACTGGCCGGGAACCGCACCCAGGCCGGTGCCCGGCCGCCCCGCGAGGGTGTCCCGATCTGTCAGGGCATCATCTTCTGCGGCTCGTGCGGCTTCCCGATGGGCACCCGCTACCGCCGGGCCGACAACACCGCCGACTACGTGTGCATGCGCGCCCGCAGCGACGCGGTGACCACACCCGGCTGCCACTCGGTCGCCGCGGCCGCGATCGACCCGGTCGTCGAACGGCTGCTGCTGGACGCACTCACTCCCGACCAGGTCCACCTCGCCCTTGCCGCCGCCAGGGACGTCCACCAGCGGCACCACCGATCCCACCGCGCGGCTGAGCTCGCCGTCGAACGCGCCCGCTACGAAGCCGACCGGGCCGAACGCTCCCTCAGCCAGGTCGAACCGGAGAACCGGCTGGTCGCCCGCTCGCTGGAGGCCCGCTGGGAGACCAAGCTCGCCGCACTGGCCCAGGCCGAGCAGCACCTGGCCGACCTGCAGGCGGCCCAGCCCGCGCTACCTGAACCCGACCGGCTCAAAGCCCTGGCCGAGGACCTGCCCCGACTCTGGCAGGCACCCACCACCACATCCAGGGACCGAAAACGCCTGATCAGGACCCTGATCGCAGACGTCACCGTCCGGCACGTCGACTTCGCCGACGCCCACGTCGGCATCCGCTGGCACACCGGCGCGGTCGACGAGATCGTCTGCGCGCGCCGGACCAACCGCACCCCGAGCCAGGCCGTCGAGATCATCCGCGACCTACTCGACACCAGCACCGACGCCGAGATCGCCGACCACCTCAACCAACTGGGCCTGAAGACCGGAAACGCGCGGCCGTTCAGCGTCGCCTCGATCCGCTTCGTCCGCGCCAAATACGTCATCGGCTCCGTCCGCAGCGACCCGACCGGGCCCGGCGAGATCACCGTCCCCGAAGCCGCCCGGATCCTCGGCGTCCACGAAGCCACCGTCTATCCCTGGCTCCGCAGCGGCGAACTCCCCGCCCGCCAGGGACGGCACCACCGCTGGTGCATCCCCTGGAACGACGCGATCGAGCAGCACTGGCAACAGCGCGTCGCCGCCGAACCCAGGATCAGACGGCCAAACCCCAACAACGAGAAAGGACAGGCAGTATGAAGCCGACTTCCCACAGCCTGACAACGGCCGGATACTTCGCTCCCCAGAGCTCGCTGAACTCCAAGAACCGCTCGGTGGCCGCGGCCTCGCTGGGCGCGGTGTAGACCGGCCGCAGAGCCTTCGCCATCTTGTCCCAGTCCGCGCGCGACGCGTAGCGGAAACTGTTCCTCAGGAGGTGCACGATGCACGTCTGGACAATCGTTCGAGGCCAGACCGTCGCCACCGCGTCGGGCAGTCCCTTGAGGCCGTCGCAGACCAGCATCAGCACATCGTCCACGCCGCGGTTCTTCAGCTCGGTGAACACCTGCAACCAGTGCTTGGCGCCCTCGCCGCCGTCGCCCGCCCAGATCCCCAGGATCTCCCTGGTGCCCTCGACCGTGACGGCCAGGGCCACGTAGATGGGCCGGTTCGCGACCTGGTCGTTTCGGACTTTCACGTTGATGGCGTCCACGAACACCACCGGGTAGACCGAGTCCAGCGGACGCGATTGCCATTCGGCCATGCCGTCCATGACCTGGTCGGTGATGGTGGAGATGGTCTGCTTGGACACGTTCGCCCCGTAGACCTCGGCCAGGTGCGCGGCGATCTCGCCGTGGGTCAGCCCCTTGGCCGACAGCGACAGGACCATTTCGTCGACGCCGGTCAGCCGGCGCTGGCGCTTGCGCACGATCTGCGGTTCGAAGCTGTTCTCCACGTCGCGGGGCACGGCTATCTCGACCGGGCCCACATCGGTGAGCACGGTCTTGGTGCGGGTGCCGTTGCGGCTGTTGCCGCCGTCGCGCCCGGCCCGGTCGTGCTTCTCGTAGCCCAGGTGGTCGGTCATCTCGCCCTCCAGGGCGGACTCAAGCACCCGCTTCGTCAGCTGCTGCAGCAGCCCGCCCTCGCCGGTCAGCTGCAGGCCACCGGCACGGGCCCGGTCCACCAGCATCCCGATCAGCTGGTCGTCCACCGCCTCAGCCGTCGAAGTGTCCACGGTCTCAGTCGTCACGTCAGTCACTGGTGAATCCTCTTCCCCAGGCAAGCCATCCGGCTACCTGGCACGGCGGGTGATCCGCCGTTAATTCGACACTCCCGGTCCTGGCAACCAGCGTTCAGTCGGAGAAGACGTGGCCGCTGCTATCGCTCAAAACTGCCAGCCTCGGAGAGCCCACCTCCAAAAGGCAGGCCAGAGGACCCGGGCGAGGAGCTCAAAGGTACCCACGAACATCACGGCCGCTACCAAGACGCCAAGGGCCACAGCAAGTGGGAGCTGTGCGGACCGGCTACTGAGCCGCCGTCCGGTCTCGGCAGCTTCGTCTGGCTCGAAGCCGACGTAACCCGGTCGGGGTGACGGAGAAGACATGGGTACCACCGTGGCCGGTGTCGCCCTCGTGGATCAGAGTTCGCGTACTCATCTGCAGTTGAGTACGCGTACTCACTAGGTGTTACCAGTGGAGTCCGTGCTCCTTCAGGGCCGCCAGCTGCGCCGCGCTCAGCTTGTCCTTGCGGCTTTTGGTGTTGGAGATCCATACCCCCAGCTTCACGGGGTGCCGCCCTCCAGCTCTTCCGTGTGGGCCCTGGGTACCACCACGGAGCCGGTGCGTTCGTTGTACTGCCGCAGGGCTGCCAGGCCCCCGGGTGAAGGCCGTAGAGCGTCCCCCAGAGCCCTTCGCGGGCGCCTGCTGCTCCGGTGCGGGGACTCATGACCTCGTGGCTGGCCTGGGCGACGCTGGAGCTCGGTGTCTCTGTGTGAGGGGGGAAAGTGAGCTCTGGGTCTCGGCAGTTTCTGTCTCGTTTGATGGTGCCCGTCCTTCTGCCGGTCGTCGGGTTCGTGTGCCTGCTGCTGGCCGCGACGGGCTTCTGGGCCACGGTGGGGATGGTGCTCGTGGGCTTGGTGGCATGTGCGGGTCTGGTTGCTTGGCTCGGCGTGTGGCTGTTCTTGAGGTCCCTTTTCAAGCACTACGGGCTGTAGGGGCATTGGCTTGCTCGTTTGTGTGCGCAGCCTGTTAGGTGTCGGTGGGGTTGCGGTGGTGGTGTGTCAGGTGTTTTCAGCGGCTGGTTTGTTGGTGTTGCGGTGAAGTGTGGGTGTCGTCCGGGATGGCGCTTGGCTGGTCTGTACGCGCAGCTCACCGGGGAGTCAGGGCATTGCGCTTGCTCAGTGGCTGCACGCCGCGATTAGCTGCGTCTGCAGTCCCTGGGCCGGGAATGGCTTACCCGGACGGGCCGTCAAAAGCCGAACCACGCCGTTGACAGGCTCGGTCCCGGTAGGCATGAAGAGCAACTACGATGATTCCTCACGGAGGGCCAGAGCGACCCATCGGGAGTGGCTCAGTTTTCGTAAAACGCGTAGCCTGCAATTCTGATGCATAGCTCAATAGAATCAAGAATTAAACCCCGTCAGACGGAACCCTCTCACGCTTCCGAATCTGTCGAACCGCCCCACAGGGGCCACGCTGCCAGGTTGCTCCGCGCGGAGCGCGGTCAAGCCAGCCACAGAAGAGCCGTAGCAGCGCAGCCGACAGCAACCCAGCCAACCCAAGCACTTCAACGATATAAACCCATTGGCAGACACGGGGCTTGGAGCGAAGCGGAAAGCCCCAACCCCAGCCAGTCCGAAGCGAAGCGCGGACACCCGTCGGCGAAGCCGGCCCTGCGCGAAGCGCAGGCGCGTCCCCGCGCAGCGGGGACGTCGTCGGCGAAGCCGACGCACCGTCAAGCGC
>NZ_BBPM01000073.1 GCF_000787775.1 Streptacidiphilus carbonis
CCGCGCCATACTCCACGCCCTGCACCACACACCCCAGCCACACGCCCACCCCAACTGACGACCCCGCGACCGCGCAGCCGCCCGGCGCGGGCACAGCGCCGGATGACGGGCGGGCAGGAGACGCGTGGTCCTGCTGCGGGCGGGCCGCAGCTCCCGACCGCGGGCGGCATGAGTGACTGCTCGACCGCTACCTCGCCCGCACCGACTACAACTCCCAACAGGACAACCGCCCCCAGAACCCCGACCACCCGGTCAACCTGTGGGAACCCGCCGACGGCAAGGGCGGGCACGACTACACCGCCCACGGCAGCTTCGACGCCCGCGCCACCGGCCGCAGCCCCCAACTGTGGGCATCCCAGCACCACGGCACGGTCGCACTCCTCGGCCTGGGCCTGCGCGCCGCCGCCGGCCTTAGCGCGGCACGGGCACAGCGACGAAGCCCACCATCGCCCTGACTGCAACCCGCGCGGCACGCGGCCTCCTACAACTGGCCAGCCCGCCCGGCCGCACGGGCACCAACGCGCGCGCCCACCTCGTCGTGCGCCTGCTCGGCGCACGTCAACTCGCCCAGGCCCTGGTATGCGCGCCACGCCCCACAGCCGCGGTCCTGGACTGGGCGCAGCCGTCGATCTCGTGCACGGAGCGAGCATGCTGGCCCAGGGCATGGCCAGCCCGCACCATCGGCGACCAGCCCTGACCGACGCCGGCGCAGGCCTGGTCCTCGCCCTGGGCGGCCACCACCTGGCACGACACCGTCAGGCTCAGCAGCGGTTGATGGTCATGTCCCTTCTTGTGACGCTTGATAGGACGAGCGCTCGAAGAAGGCGAAGGCGAGCACGAAGTACATCACCACACGGGTCGGCAGCAGACGCAGTCGCCGCTCGCGCGCACCCGTTCCTCGAGCACGGCCTCCACCAGCTCGGGCGGGATGACCTGTGTTAACTCGCCCAAGTGACCCTGGGCTCGACACCACAGGGCCCACCAGAGGTCCGGCCCCCTTGACAGGGCGCACGCAGCGCGAAGGCAACGGTGTTGCACGACAAGGGACGCCATCCGGTTGATGGCCGCGGGGATAAGGTCTGCACCCTCAGCCGCTCGGGGGTAGACGGCTGAGGATGCAGACGGGGGCACCGGCGCCGGAGCGTCCACGGCATCTGTGCTGGGACGGTAGCGCCGAGGCGTGGCTCCTCATCCCGGCGACGGACAGGCCGGCGCGGATCAATGGCGGTGCTGTACACCCTGGGTGGGGCCCAGGGCGGACAGCTGGTGCGACGTGGTCTCGCCCGAGGCATCGGCCCTGCCCCAACTAGCTCTTCGCCAACGGGCGAACAACTGCCGGGAAGGGCTGTCACGGCCGTCGGTAGGGCCGCATGCCGAGGCGGCCGCTCAGATGATGACGGTGTTCACAACCGCCGCGATCACGGCGGCGTCCTGCTCTTCCTGCCGCGCCCGCGCGTCGTCCGCCTGCTGGTCGGACTGCTGGTCCCGCTGCTGTTCCTGCGGCTGGTCCTGCTTGTGGGACCGCTCGGAGGACTTGTCTCGCTTGCCCATGGCCTGCTCCTCGTTTCCGTAGCGACTGTAGTTGCATTGTAGGAAAGTAGATGCCACCATGGCAACCATGGATGCTGAACAGGCACGAGCGGATCTCGAGCAGGCCAACCGCTCCTATCAGTCCGCGGTACACCCAGTGCTACCTCCCTGGGTGCCGCCGCTGTGCGCCGTACTGGTAGCAGGTGGGACCGCGCTCGTCGGTGCCGCCCCGTCGAATGGCCTTGCCCGGCTTGCCTGCACCCTGGGTGGGGTCCTCCTGGCCGCGGCGGCGGGCGCAGTGGTCTTCCGGGTCAGGGTCCGCGGTGGCATCTCAGGTCTGCGCGGGCCGGCGCGGGAGTCGGGGACCGCAGTCGTGATCTGCGCGATCGCCTTCCTTGTCAGCGCCACCACGGCCTCGGCGCAGTTGCGCTGGGTGTACGTGGCACTCGGGCTGGTCACCGGTGCGATCACCTGGTGGGTTCTGGCGAGGAGGCACAGATGAGCGGCGTTCTCGACGACGCGTTCCGCGCCACCGCCAGGCTCAAGATCGCCGCTTTCCTCTCGGGCTGCGACGAGGCGGAGTTCCGGGCGGTGCAGGACTACGCCGAGTTGAGCGCGTCGGCGCTGTCGAAGCACGCCGCCGCGCTCGAGGAGTCAGGTCACCTGGCGATCCGCAAGGGCCACGTGGGGAAGATGCCCCGCACCTGGCTGGCCCTGACCGACTTCGGCCGCAAGGCCCTGACCGACCATCTGGCCGCCTTGCAGGAGATCGCCGACAGCGCGGCGCGCCACGCGATGGGTCAGGCCTCGCAGAAGCCGACCGCATCGAGCAGCGCGCCAAGGTGAGGTAGGCCGCGGCAGCAGGGAGCAGCCGCGGCCTACCTCGGGGGATCAGCAGCCGTGGCGCACGGTCTCCGAGACGCTCACGCCGCTGGCCGCCGACGCGGTGGCGACGGAGATCGCGAGCCGGCCGTAGGCACCGGATGGGGTGATCGAGCGAGTCGTTCGTGGTGACCCCGGGGTGGTTCGGGGTCCTCCTCCGGGCACTCCGCCGCTGACTATGAGTCAGCGGCGGAGTCCAAACGGTGTGATGCGGTGACGACCTGGTGCCGACCTCGACGGTCCGTCCGCTCCCGGTAGCGGACGGCCGGACCCTTGTGCGAATTGGCCTGGGGGAGTTTCGCCCTGGCGTATTTTGCCCTCTAACCAGTGAACATCCTGTTGTAGCGCTGCATGTCGATGGACCAGGAGCGGTCCCCGGCGATGTAGACGCCGTCCTCGACGCCCGCGATCAGCCCGGCGGTGTCCGGCCCGGCCACGGCCGGCTGCAGCGAGACGTTCGCCATCCGCTGCACCGGGACGTGGGCGGGGGAGTCGGCGTAGGCGCAGCCGTGGGACCGGCCCAGGCCCTTGAGCCAGGCCATCCGCCGGTCCAGCTGGTAGCCGACCAGGGTGCCGTCCTTCACCAGGTCCCAGGCCTGGGTCCGCACGCCCTCGTCGTCGTAGCCGATGGTGGACAGGCCGTGCTCGGCGGTGCGGTCCCCGGTGACGTGCATGACGTCCGAGCCGTAGCGCAGACTGCCGAGCCGGTCGAAGGTGGCGAAGGAAGTCCCGGCGTACGCGGCCTCGTAGCCCAGCGCCCGGTCCAGCTCGGTGGCGTGGCCGATCGACTCATGGATCGTCAGCCACAGGTTGGTCGGGTCGATCACCAGGTCGTAGCGGCCGGCCTCGACGCTCGGCGCCTTCATCTTCTCGGCCAGCAGCACCGGCAGCTCGGCCAGCTCGGACTCCCAGTCCCAGCCCTTCCCGCGCAGGTACTCCCAGCCCCGGCCGACCGGCGGGGCCAGGGTCCGCATCGAGTCGAACGCGCCGGTGGCCTCGTCCACCGAGACCGCCTCCAGCTCCGGGGACAGCCGGATCCGCTGCTGGGTGGTGACTGTTCCGGCGGAGTCGGCGTAGAACTTGTTCTCCTGCACGGTCAGCAGCGACGCCGTCACATGGGACACGCCCTCGGCGCCCAGCAGCCGGCTGCTCCAGTCGGCGAGCAGTGCGGTCTTCTCCGCGTCGGGCACCTCGAAGGGGTTCACCTCGTACGAGGAGATCCAGGTCGCGTCCGGGTACACCGGCTCCTCGGCCAGCTCCACCACGTCCTCGGTGCCGGAGGCGGCGCCGATGCCCGCGGACAGCCGGGCCACGGCCACGGCCTGCTCGGCGACCCGGGCCGCCGCCGACGGGGTCAGGTCCACCCCGGCCGCGAAGCCCCAGGCGCCGTCCTTCACCACCCGCACGGCGAAGCCGAGCTGCAGGGCGTCCGAGGTCCCGGCGGGCCGCGCGTCCCGCAGCCGCCAGGACGCGCTGCGCACCCGCTCCAGCCGGAAGTCGGCATGGCTCGCGCCGAGTTCGGCGGCCCGCGCCAGCGCCGCGTCGGCCAGCGCCCGCAGCGGCAGTGCCAGGAAGGTGGGATCGAGGGACGGTGATGTGTCCGTCATCAAGCTCCTCCAGGTGATGGGGTCTCGACCGCATCCTGCCCCACCTCCGCCGGAACTCATTCGCTTTTACCGGCGGGACCGGGGTACGGTGTGGACACAACGACGCGGGGTGGAGCAGCTCGGTAGCTCGCTGGGCTCATAACCCAGAGGTCGCAGGTTCAAATCCTGTCCCCGCTACTCGCACGACAGAAGGTCCGGCACCCAGGTGCCGGACCTTCTGTCGTGGCTGCCCGTCCACCGTCGCGCCGCCGCCGATCCCACTGTGGGAAACCCACAGTTGAGCGCCGTTTCCACTGTCGGCCGCCGATTCGCCTAGCTGCATCGTCTGCGGATAGCGTCGCCATGCGTAGGCCTGCGTACTCATGCGTTGGCTGCTTCTGCCAGTAGCTGTCACCCAGGAGAGAGAGGTGGACCGTTGAGCCGCTCGGTTCTCGTCACCGGAGGCAACCGGGGCATCGGCCTCGCCATCGCCCGAGCCTTCGCCGAGGCGGGCGACAAGGTCGCCGTCACCTACCGCTCCGGTGAGCCCCCGGAGGGTTTCTTCGGGGTCAAGTGCGACATCACCGACGCCGAGCAGGTCGACCAGGCCTTCAAGGAGGTCGAGGCGGAGCACGGGCCCGTGGAGGTGCTGGTCGCCAACGCCGGGGTCACCAAGGACACCCTGCTGCTGCGCATGTCCGAGGAGGACTTCACCTCGGTCGTCGACACCAACCTGACCGGCGCGTTCCGCGTCGTGAAGCGCGCCTCCAAGCTGATGATGCGTGCCCGCAAGGGCCGGGTCGTGCTGATCTCCTCGGTCGTCGGTCTCACCGGCTCCCCGGGCCAGGCCAACTACGCCGCCTCCAAGGCCGGCCTGGTGGGCTTCGCCCGCTCGCTGGCGCGCGAACTGGGCCCGCGCAACATCACCGTCAATGTGGTCGCCCCCGGTTTCGTCGACACCGACATGACCGCGGTGCTCAGCGACGAGCGCCGGGCCGAGATCGTCGCAGGCGTGCCGCTGGGCCGCTACGCCGATGCGGCCGAGATCGCGTCCACCGTGCGCTTCCTCTCCTCCGACGAGGCCGCGTACATCACCGGAGCCGTCATTCCCGTCGACGGCGGATTGGGCATGGGTCACTGACCGACATGAGTGGAATCCTCGAAGGCAAGCGCATCCTCGTCACCGGCGTGCTGATGGAGTCCTCCATCGCGTTCCAGGTGGCCAAGCTGGCCCAGGAGCAGGGCGCGGAGATCATCCTCAGCGCCTGGCCCCGCCCCAGCCTGACCGAGCGCATCGCCAAGAAGCTGCCCAAGCCCGTCAAGGTGCTGGAGCTCGACGTCACCAACCAGGAGCACCTGGACGGGCTGGCCGAGAAGGTCCGCGACGAACTGGGCGGCCTGGACGGCATCGTGCACTCCATCGGGTTCGCCCCCCAGGACGCCCTGGGCGGCAACTTCCTCAACACCCCGTGGGAGTCCGTGGCCACCGCCGTGCACGTCTCGGCGTTCTCGCTGAAGTCGCTGACCATGGCCTGCCTGCCGCTGATGGAGGAGGGCGGCTCGGTGGTCGGCCTGACCTTCGACGCCACCATCGCCTGGCCGCAGTACGACTGGATGGGTCCGGCCAAGGCCGCGCTGGAGGCCACCTCCCGCTACCTGGCCCGCGACCTCGGCAAGCAGAACGTCCGCTGCAACCTGGTGTCGGCCGGCCCGCTCAAGTCGATGGCCGCCAAGTCGATCCCCGGCTTCGACACCCTGGCCGACACCTGGAACGTCCGCTCCCCGCTGGCCTGGGACGTCACCGACCCCGAGCCGGCCGGCCGCGGTGTGGTCGCCCTGCTCTCCGACTGGTTCCCCAAGACCACCGGCGAGATCGTCCACGTGGACGGCGGCCTCCACGCCATCGGCGCCTGATTCAGCGGAGCTGAATTCAGGGGCGCGAGGAACTGCGCGGCCAACCACCACCAAGGTGCACGGTTGACCGTACAGTTCCCCGCGCCCCCTCAGGTTCACCCCACGGCGGCGTCCTCCACACTGCACCGCCCCACAACCCAAGCCGCCCGCTCCGCCGCCCTCTCCGCGTCCCCGACCCGAATCGCCTCGACGATGTCGGCATGCGGGATGTAGCGGTCCGCCGCCAGCACCGGCCCGACGTCGTTGCGCAGATGCGCCCGCAGCACCTCGCCCAGGTCCGCGTAGAGCGCGGCCAGCACGTCGTTGTGGCTGGCAGCCACCACCGCCTGGTGGAACGCAGCGTCGGCCTGGATGAACGACTCGGCGTCCCCGCTCCTCCAGGCCTCCTCCCGCCGCTCGCTGGCGAGCGCCAGCAGCTCCAGGTCCCGTTCGGTCCGCCGTCCCGCGGCGAGCCGGGCCGCGGACGACTCCAGCGTCGCGCGCAGCTCGGCGACCTGCTCCTGCTCGGCGTCGGCGAACCGCCGGTGCATCACCCCGGCCAGCTCGCTGGTGGCCAGGACATAGGTCCCCGAGCCCTGCCGGATGTCCAGCAGCCCGTTGTGCGCCAGCGCCCTGACCGCCTCGCGGACGGTGTTCCGGGCCACGCCCAGTTGTTCGACCAGCTCGACCTCGGTGGGGATGCGTGAGCCCACCGGCCACTCGCCCGAGGTGATCTGGATTCGCAGCTGCGCGATCACCTGGTCGGCCAGCGGCTCGCGCCGGGGCGAGGTCAGTGCCATGAACGCTCCTTGTCGAGGGGGTGGAGTGATCCCATCATCGCGCCTCTCCGGCGGAAAAAGCGTACCCAAAAGTCATCCCATCATTCTATGATGGCCCCATGCCTGCCGCTGAAGCCACCGCACCCACGCCCGCATCCGCCTCCACGCCCCCGCCCTCGTCGTCGTCCTCGTCCCCGTTCACCGCCGCCGACGACCGGGTCCCCGCCCTCACCCCTCAGCGCGCCGGCTTGCTGCTCGTCGTCGCCATCGCGGTGGCGGCCTTCAACCTCCGCCCCGCCGTCGCCGCCCTCGGGCCGATGCTGGACCAGGTCCGCAGCACGCTGGGGATGAGTGCGGCCGTCGCCGGGATCCTGACCGCGCTGCCCTCGCTCTGCTTCGCCCTGTTCGGCCTGCTGGCGCCGACCGCGGCCCGGCGGATCGGCCCCGCCGCCACCGTCTGCGCCGGCATGGGCGCCATCGCCCTCGGCCTGGCGGCCCGTGCGATCGCCCCGGACAGCGCGCTGTTCCTGCTGCTCAGCGCCCTGGCCCTGGGCGGCATCGCGGTCTCCAACGTGCTGATGCCGGTGCTGGTCAAGCGCTACTTCCCGGACCGGGTGGGTCCGGTCACCGGGCTCTACTCGATGTCTCTGGCGCTCGGCACCTCCGCGGCCGCCGCCGTCGCGGTCCCGCTCACCAACGCGCTGGGCGGCAGCTGGCGCGTCGGCCTCGGCATCTGGTCGCTGACCGCGGCCGTGGCCCTGGTGATCTGGCTGGCCCAACTCGCGGTCACACGCCGCGCCGACGCCCGCGCGGGTTCGGCCGCAGCCTCGGGTGCAGCCTCCGGCGCGGCCCCGGGCGCGGCCCCGGCTGCGGCCGCCGCCCCGGTCGGGCTGCGGATCACCCGCAGCCGTACCGCCTGGGCCCTGGCCGCCTTCTTCGGCCTGCAGGCCACCGCTGCCTACGCCACCCTGGGCTGGCTGCCGCAGATCTTCCAGGACGCCGGCCTCTCGAACTCCGAGTCCGGGCTGCTGCTCGCCGTCTCCATGGTCGTCAGCGCCCCGCTGTCCTTCGTCATCCCCGCCTACGCCGCCCGCCGCCCGGACCAGGGCGTGATCGTCGTCGCGCTGTCGCTGGCCGGCCTGGCCGCCTATGCCGGCCTGGCCTTCGCCCCGGCCGCCGCCCCCTGGGCGTGGGCGCTGCTCGCCGGGCTGGCCAACTGCGCCTTCCCGCTCACCCTGACCATGATCGGGCTGCGCTCCAGGACCGGCGAGGGCGTCACCCGGCTCTCCTCCTTCACCCAGGGCGTCGGCTATCTGATCTCGGTGCCGGGACCGATCCTGATCGGCGTCCTCTACCAGCGCGAGCACGGCTGGTACGGCCCGCTGGCCTTCCTCGCGGTGCTGATGACGGTCCAGGCCTTCGTCGGTCGCCGGGCCGCCCGGCCGCGCCAGATCGAGGACGAGCTCGGTGCGCCGGCGGCCCGGGGGCACTGAGGGGGAGACCCCCGCCGGTTCTCATCCTGAACCAGGTGGCAGACTCGTCGGCATGCCCGTTCTCGATCCCCATCCCACCGGCGGCAACAAGAAGCTGCTGCAGATGTTCGGCCTGATCCTCGCCATCCTCGTGGTGATCGGCGTCGTCGCCTCGTTCGCCACCACAATGGGCTGACTTGGTCCCGCTCCCAGTACCCGGTTCCGGGAATTCTGGGAAGCTGGCAGGTATGAGCGTCGATTCGTCCCGCAGGATCATCGTCCTCCGGCACGCCAAGGCCGACTGGCCCGCCGTGCCCGACCACGAGCGGCCGCTGGCCGACCGCGGCCGCAAGGACGCACCCGTCGCCGGACGCTGGCTCGCCGGCACCGGCATCACCCCAGACCTGGCCCTGTGCTCCACCTCCGAGCGCACCAGGGAGACCTGGAAGCTCTTCGCCCACGAGCTTCCGACCCGCCCCAGAACGGTCTACGAGGAGCGCCTCTACGAGGCCAGCCCGGGCCGGCTGATCGAGGTCATGCAGGAAGTCGTCCCGGAGGAGGTCGGGACCGTCCTGCTGGTCGGCCACAACCCGGGTGTGCAGGGCCTGACCGAGGTACTGGCCGGCGGCTTCGAGGGCGACACCCTGCCCCGGCTGCGCAGCTCCGGATTCCCGACCTCCGCGGTCGCGGTGCTCACCCTCGACACGCCCTGGAAGGCCCTGGAACCGGGCGTGGGCCACCTCACCACCTTCTGGTCGCCCAAGGACTGAGTCCAAGGACTGAGTCCAAGGACTGAGTCCAAGGACCGACCGGCAGGCCACCGGCAGACAGCCCTCGACAAAGGGGCGCGCGACCAACTTCGCGCGCCCCTCACCGTTGTCGCGCTCACACCCGCTGCGGCACGGGCGCGTGCCGGCGCAGGCTCAGTGCGTCGCTGACGGGTCGTCGTCCGCGTCCTCGACCTCTTCGCGGGAGATGCCCAGCAGGTAGAGGACGGTGTCCAGGAAGGGGACGTTGACCGCGGTGTCGGCGGCCTCGCGGACCACCGGCTTCGCGTTGAAGGCGACGCCCAGGCCGGCCGCGTTGAGCATGTCCAGATCGTTGGCGCCGTCGCCGATCGCGATGGTCTGCTCCAGCGGGACGCCCGCCGACTCGGCGAAGCGGGCGAGCATCCGGGCCTTGCCGGCCCGGTCCACGATCTCGCCGACCACCCGGCCGGTGAACTTGCCGTCCACCACCTCCAGGGTGTTGGCCGCGGCGAAGTCCAGCCCCAGCCGCTCCGCCAGGTCGTCGGTGACCTGGGTGAAGCCGCCGGAGACGATGGCGACCTGGTAGCCCAGCCGCTTCAGGGTGCGGATCAGGGTCCTGGCCCCCGGCGTCAGCCGGACCTCGGCGCGGACCTTGGCGACCACGTCCGCGTCCAGCCCCGCCAGCAGCGCCACCCGGGCCCTTAGCGACTCGGCGAAGTCCAGCTCCCCGGCCATCGCCGCCGCGGTCACCGCGGCCACCTCGGCCTCGCAACCCGCGTGCGCGGCGAAGAGCTCGATCACCTCGTCCTGGATCAGCGTGGAGTCGACGTCCATCACGACCAGCCGCTTCGCCCGCCGCTGCAGCCCGGACCGGACCACCGCCACATCGACCCGCTGCACCGCCGCCTCTGCGGCGAGCTCGGTCCGCAGCCGCTCGGTCGGCACTCCGGAGACGGCCAGCTCCACCGCCGTGACCGGGTACTTGGCCAGCCGGAAGACCCGGTCGATGTTGCCGCCGCAGTCGGTGATCCGGGCGCTGAGCGCGGCCACTGAGGCTGCGCTCAGCGGATGGCCCAGCACGGTGACATGCGAACGGCCCTCCCCGCGCGGGCGGTTGTCGCCGGTGCCGGAGAGGACCTCGGCCTGCAGGTGCTGCCGGTCGGCCCACTGGTGCACGGTGGCCCGCAGCTCGCCCTCCTGCGGCGTCGCGGTCACCAGCGCGCAGAGCACGATCCGGCCCCGGGTCACGACCTGCTCGAAGTCGACGACGTCGACCCCGTACTCCGCGAGGGTGGTGAAGAGGCCGGTGGTGATGCCCGGACGGTCCTTGCCGAACACCTTGACCAGCAGGGTCCGGGGTGCGCGGGCGTCCGACGTCGCAACGGGGGCGGCCTCGGGGGCCGGGGGCTGAGCGCTCATGATGCGGCCAACGCTACCTGGCCGCGGCGGTCGCTCCGAGTCCCGTCCCGCCCACCGGACAGCGGGTTACCTCCCAGGTGGGGCGGTGGGCGGCGGCGGTGTCTGTGCGGGACCGCCCGAGTACGGGTTGTAGCCGCCGGGCGGCGGCCCCGCCGGCGGCGGCGCAGTGGGCCGGGAGGCCGGCGGAGCCGGGGGAGCCGGGGGAGCGGCGTACGGGTTGTCCGGCGCGGGCGCGGGCGGCCGCCCGCCGCCCGGCGGAAGGTACGGCTGGGGTTGCGGCTGCGACTGGGGTTGCGGCGGCTGCCGGTACGGCTGCTGCTCCTGCCGCGTCGTCGGGTACTCGCCCTGGTACTGCGCCGGATAGCCGGCGGGGTACTCCGCCGTCCGGCCGGGGACGTCCCGGCCGCCGCCCGGGTACGACGGCGACGGGGTCAGCACCACCCGCTTGGCGGAGGCGAACTGCGCCACCAGCAGCGCCCCGAGGAAGCCGAACACCGCTCCCTCCACCAGCCCCAGCAAGATCCCCAGCAGCAGGTTCCCGCTGATGCTCAGCCCCGCGCCGACCGCGTTGAAGCCGAACACCGACAGGTTCGCGTTCACCGACACGTCCGCCAGCACCAGCAGCACCGGTGTGACCACGGCCATGGCGACGCCCAGCCGCAGCGCCGCACCGCCCGCCTCGCGCACCCCGCTCTGCGGCAGCACCGGGCGAGGGGTCCGCACCGCCGCCACCACGCCCACCGCCAGCAGCATCAGCGCCACCGCGACCGGCAGCAGCCAGACCCGGCCGTCCAACTGCGCCAGCTTGGACAAGGTGATGCTCTGCCCGGTGCCGCCCTTGAGCAGTTGGTCCACCGGCGAGGGCAGGAACTGCGCCAGCGGACCGCTGGCCTTGCCGTTGAAGGGGACCGCCATGCCCAGCACCACGACCAGGAACACACCATTGGGGGCGGCCAGGAGCGCGGCGCCGACGGTCTTCGCCCCGCCGTTGCCCGTCAGCCCGACCACGATCCCGGCGACCGCGCCCACCAGCACTGCGCCGACCAGGACGGTCACCACGGCCGAGGCGACCGGGCGGACCGTGCGGCGCAGCGCGTCCCAGCCGACCGGCAGCGGGCTGCGCCTGGAGGCGGCCAGCGCCAGCGCCAGCACCACCAGCACCCACAGCAGTCCGAGGGCGAGCGTCGGCGCCAGGTTCACCTTGAAACCCACCGTCGGATCGGTGTTGCCGCCCAGGATGCTGCCGACCCCGCCCAGCACCCCGCCGAGCCCGCCGCCCGACCCGGACCCCGATCCGGAGCTGTTGTTGCCGATCAGCCCGCCGAGTCCGCCCAGCGGGTCGCCGCCCCCGGAACCCGAACCGCTGCCGCTTCCGCTCCCGGTGCCCGGCAGCGAGTTCAGCTTGATCGCCACGGTCCCGTTGCCGGACCAGGCCACCACGGCAAGCAGCACCATGAAGGCGACCACCGCGCCGCCCGCCCTGGCCAGCACCTGACCCGGCGCCGGCACCGGGAAGCGCCGCAGCGGCCTGACGAACAGCCAGCCCAGCACCACTGCACCCACCAGGGTGATTCCCAGCGGGACGATCCCGATCGCTCCCTGGGCCCCGGCCGCGTCGATTCCGAAGAACGAGACGTCACCCGAGGGGCTGATCCTTCCGCCGACCGCCATCGAGACCAGGGCCGCGACCAGCGCCCCCAGCGAGGCGTAGGTGTCCAGGCCCAGCAGGTGGATCCCCAGCGCGGCCACCGCCGCCATCGCCGCGAAGGCCCAACTCACGGCCACCGCCCCGGAGACCGCCCCGTACAGCGCGCCGTCGCGCAATCCGCCGACCGACCCGGCAGCGCCCGCCACCGGCCGCTGGTGCCCGTACACCGTCATCGTCTAACCGCCCCCATACCGAACCGCCTGCTCTGCCGTCAGGTTGCCACAGGGTCACGGTAGTGGGGTCCGGTTCCCCCGACGTTGATCGAGCTGGAATGATTCCCCCCATCGTTCGGCATCCCTAAACTTCCCCTGTCAAGAGTGGGGACTATCTCGGGGGACTACATCGTGGGGCAGGCAACAGTGCCGCAGCTGGTACTTGAACTCAACGGACAACGCAGAACACTTGAACCCGGCCGCAGCTATACGATCGGGCGCGATCCGCAGTCCGATGTGGCGGTGGACGACGCCAGGGTCTCCTGGCGGCACGCGACCATCGCGTACCACGGCAACGGCTGGGTCATGGAGGACCTGGGCAGCACCAACGGCACCTTCGCCAACGGGCACAGAGCCAATCAGGTCCCGCTCGGGCAGGGCGCCGTGGTGACCCTCGGCAACGCCGAGAGCGGCCCGCGGCTCTCCTTCGCCGGTCTGCCCAGCCCGGTCGCCCCGGTCGGCGGCGACGCCTGGCACAACCAGGGAACGGCCCGCTTCAACCCCGGCGCCCAGGGCCAGGGCGGCGGCGCCCAGGCCGGCTACGCCCAGCAGCCGCAGGCGCAGCAGGCCCAGCAGTGGGAGCAACAGCAGCACGGCGGCGGCGCTTCGGTGCCGCCCCAGCAGGGCGGCGGCTACAGCGGAGGCTACGCCCAGCAGCCCTCGCAGCCCGCGCCCGAGCCGGTCTACGGCTCGCGCAACCCCACCATGGTCCGCAACCTGGCCGGCGGCCTGCGCACCATCAGGATCGGCCGCGGGCTGGACAACGAGCTGGTCGTCTCCGACCTGTCGGTCTCGCGGCACCACGCGGAACTGCGCCAGTTGCAGGACGGCCGCTACGAGATCGTCGACCTCGAGAGCCACAACGGCACCTACCTCAACGGCCAGCCGATCTCCCGTCAGCTGCTCGGCCCCAACGACATCGTCGGCGTCGGCCACTCCACCTTCCGACTGGTCGGGGACCAGCTCGAGGAGTTCGTCGACACCGGTGAGGTCTCCTTCTCGGCCCGCCACCTGCTGGTCAAGGTCCAGCACAAGGGCGCCGACAAGATCCTGCTGAACAACGTCAGCTTCGGGGTCCCGGAGAAGTCACTGGTCGCGGTCATCGGCCCGTCCGGCTCCGGCAAGTCCACGCTGCTGCGGGCGCTCACCGGCTACCGCCCGGCGGACAACGGCGACGTGCTGTACGACGGCCGCAACCTCTACAAGCAGTTCGCCGAGCTGCGCCAGCGCATCGGGCTGGTACCGCAGGACGACATCCTGCACTCCCAGCTGACGGTCCGTACCGCCCTGAAGTACGCGGCCGAGCTGCGGTTCCCCGGCGACACCGAGGCCGCCGAGCGCGAGCGCCGGGTCGACGAGGTGCTCACCGAGCTGCACCTGGAGAAGCGGGCCGACAACCGCATCACGGCTCTCTCCGGCGGCCAGCGCAAGCGCGTCTCGGTCGCCCTGGAGCTGCTCACCAAGCCGTCGCTGATCTTCCTGGACGAGCCCACCTCGGGCCTGGACCCGGGCATGGACCGCGACGTCATGAAGATGCTGCGCGGCCTGGCCGACGAGGGCCGCACGGTCCTGGTGGTCACCCACTCGGTGGCCGAACTGGCGCTCTGCGACCGGCTGCTGGTGATGGCGCCGGGCGGTTCGGTGGCCTACTTCGGCCCGCCCAAGGAGGCGCTGCACTTCTTCGGGTACGAGACCTGGGCCGACGTCTTCCAGGCCTTCGAGAACTACCCGGACCACGACTGGGCCGGGCGGTTCCGCGGCTCGGTGCACTACCAGATGTACTCGGCCGACGTCGAAGCCGTGCAGGCCCAGTCCGTGCAGATACAGCACGAGCAGTCCAAGCCGCCGAAGCAGCAGAGCTGGGGCTCCCAGCTGTCCACCCTGATCCGCCGCTACGTCAGCGTCATCGCCGCCGACCGCGGCTATGTCGGCCTGCTCGTCGCCCTGCCGCTGATCATGGGCGTGATGAGCATCGCCATCCCGGCCCAGTTCGGATTCGGGCCGGCGACCAAGGCCCCGGCGGGCGGCGGGCCCGCGCTCAACACCGACGCCGCCACCGTGCTGCTGGTGCTGGGGGTGGGAGCCGCCCTCACGGGTGCGGCCAACGCGGTCCGCGAGCTGATCAAGGAACGGGTGATCTACGAGCGCGAACGCGCGGTCGGCCTGTCCCGCTCCGCCTACATGATGTCCAAGGTGGTCGTGCTGGGGGTGATCACCGCGGTGCAGACGGCGGTGCTCGCCGGCATCGGCGTGCTGCCGCGGCCCGGGGCCACCGAGGGCCTGCTGGTCAAGGCGACACCGCAGATCGAGATGATCCTGGTGGTGATGCTGCTCGGGATCACCTCGATGATGCTCGGCCTGGTCGTCTCCGCCGTGGTGAAGACCGCCGAGAAGACCATGCCGCTGCTGGTGCTGATCGCGATCATCCAGGTCGTCTTCTGCGGTTCGCTGTTCCCGCTCTTCGGCACTCCGGGCCTGGAGCAGGTCGCCTGGCTGTCCCCGTCCCGCTGGGCGGTGGCCGCCGAGGCGGCGACGATCAACCTGCCGAAGATCATGGGTCCGCCGCAGGGCAAGACCACCACCGACCCGCTGTGGCAGCACACCCTGGGCCAGTGGGGCGTCGACGTCGGCGTGCTGGTGCTGCTCGGGGTGGTCTGCGCCTTCCTGGTGGTCAGGCTGCTGCGCAGGCACGAGCCCGAGGTCATGCGCAAGCGCTGATCCGGCCGGGCCGACCTGGGCCGCGCACCTGTCCCGACAGGTGCGCGGCCCTCTGCCGTATCGAATCGATAACCCTCGCACGCACGTTTCCCAATACGAACAAAGGATCTCCACAGCCTCGTACGATTCCGGCGTACCGCGTACCTCCGGGTTCAATCGTTGAACGGGGACCACACGCATGGCGCACATGGACGGGTTCACCTACGGCTGGGTGAACCCCCTGCTGGCCTACCTGGTCGCGGTGATCGGCGCGGCGCTGGGACTGCGCTGCACCGTGCGGGCGCTGGACCTGCCCCCGGAACGGCGCCGCGGCTGGCTGTCCCTGGCCGCCTGCTCCATCGGCTGCGGCATCTGGACCATGCACTTCATCGCGATGCTGGGGTTCTCGGTCACCAGCGCCACCATCGTCTACAGCATCCCGCTCACCCTGGCCAGCCTGCTGCTGGCGATCGTGGTGGTCGGCATCGGCGTCTTCTACGTCGGCCACCGCCCGCCCGGGACGACCACGCTGCTGGTCGGCGGGGTGACGACCGGCGGCGGCGTCGCGGTGATGCACTACCTGGGCATGTCCGCGATGGAGCTCAACGGCGCGGTCCACTACGACCCGGCGGTGGTGCTGCTCTCGGTGGCCATCGCCGTCCTCGCGGCCACCGCCGCGCTGTGGATGACCCTGAACATCCGCAAGCTGTGGGCGTCGCTGGCGGCCGCCCTGGTGGCCGGAGTGGCGGTGACCGCGATGCACTACACGGCGATGCAGGCGGTCAGCGTCCGGCTCTCCGGGACCGCGCCCCGGGGCGGGGTCCCGGTCGGCGAGTTCATCCTCCCGGTGGCGGTGGGCATCGTGGTGTTCCTGACCGTGGCGGCCATCACCGTCGCCATGTCGCCGCGGGAGGGTGCCGGGGAGGCGCCGGCTGCGGCCCCCGCGGAGCGGATCCAGGTGGACCTGTTCGAGGGCAGGTTCCACGGCCGCTGAGCCGTCGTCAGGCCGCTTCTTCGGTCCGGGACCGCGGCGGTTCGCGGGATTCGGTGACCGCGAGGCAGCGGTCGAAGCCCGCCACGGCCGGCCCCAGGGCGTCCCCGGCCGCGGTCAGCCGGTAGTGCACCAGCGGGGGCGGCCCGACTGCCAGTTCGCGTACCAGCAGCCCGGCCCGGACCAGCTCGGACAGCCGGTTCGACAGCATCCGCGCGGTCAGCCTCGGCGCCGCGGCCCGCAACTGGTCGAAGCGGTCCTCCCCGCGCAGCAGCGCGGCCAGTACCGACAGCGTCCAGCGCTTCCCCAACAGCGCGAACAGCGCCGCCATCTCCTCGTTCACCCGTCGATCATACGCTCCGTGTGCGTCCGGTCACCGGGAGAGGATCAGGTGCAGGTCGCCGAACTCGTGCCAGAGGTAGCGCTCGCGCAGCGCCTCGGCGTAACTGAGGTCGAGCAGCGGCCGTCCGGCGATCGCCTCCAGCATCAACAGGTGTGAGGCGCGCGGCTCATGAAGGCCCGTCAGTAGTCCGTCCACCACCCGCACCCCGCGCTCCGGGGTGATCACCAGCTCGGTCCAGCCCGACGCCGCCCGCAGCAGCCCGTCGCCGCCGTCGGCCCGGGCCGCCTCGGCGGCCTCGGCGGCGGACTCCAGCGCCCGCACCGCCGTCGTCCCCACCGCCACCACCCGCGAACCGGAGCTCCTGGCCGTCCGCACCGCCCGCGCGGTCGGCTCCGGAACCTCGAACCACTCGGCGTAGGGCGGTTCGTGGGACTCCAGCGAGGCCACCCCGGTGTGCAGGGTGATCGGCACGATCTGCACGCCCCGGCTCACCAGCCGGGTCACCAGCTCAGCGGTGAACGGCCGGGCCGCGCTGGGCATCTCCGCCGATCCGCCGTGGACCTCGGCCGGCGGCCGGGCGAACACGGTCTGGTAGGCGGCGATCGGCCGGTCGGCGTCGGTGTACGCGTAGCGGATCGCCCGCCCGTGCGCCGCCAGGTAGGCCAGCGGATCGGCGACGGCGAACTCCGCCGCCCACAGCCGGGGCCCGACCCCCTCCAGCAGCCGCAGCGACGCCCCGCCGGCCAGCCGCACCGCGACCGCGCCGTCGCGGTGCTCGCGCTGCCGGGTGCTGCCGTGCCCGTCCGGTGTACGCAGCTCCACCACCCACCGGTGCCGGGACCGCCGGGTCGAGAAGTGCACCACGACCTGCTCGCCGCTGCCGGCCACCTCGCCGTCGACCGCGGCGGGCAGGGTGGCCGAGACGTTCACCACCAGCACGTCGCCGGCCCGCAGCAGCTGCGGCAGGTCCCGGAAGGCATGGTGACCGACCGTCAACCCGCCCTGCCGGTCCCGGCCCCCGAACAGCAGCCGGACGTCGTCCCGCCCCGCGTGGCCGCGCTCCTCCGGCGGCGCGCTCGCCTCCAGCTCGTCCGGCAGCTCGAACTCGTCCAGGCCGAAGCCGTCCAGGGCATCCACCGACGGCGCCGGTGCGGCCAGATGCCCGGCCCGGTCCCCGCGCTTCCCGAGCCGCTTGCGGTCCTGCCCCGGCACCGGCTTCACATCCGTCCGCTGCACCGCCAGGTCCGCCGTCCGCTGCTGTGTCATCACCGGGTCCACTCCTTCGCCGTCCGCCCCGACACCGAGTACCGTCCGCTCGCCGCCCCGCTGCCGATCAGCTCCAGCAGCGCCGGGACGGCGCCCTCCTCCGGCAGCGGCCGTCCGCTGTCGTCGTCATCCGGCACCGCCGCCGCGTACATCGCGGTGCGCATGTCGCCCGGGTCCACCGACCACACCCGCAGCGCCGGTTCCTCCTGGGCCAGCACCGCGGACCAGTGGTCGAGTGCCGCCTTGCTCGCCCCGTAGCCGCCCCAGGTCTCGTAGGCCTCGACGGCCGCGTCCGAGCTGATGTTCAGCACCGCCCCACCGGACTCCCGGAGCAACGGCAGCGCCTCCTGCACCAGGCCCAGCGGCGCGACCGTGTTCACCGTCAGCGCCTCGGCGAATCCCGTCAACGACTGCTCGGCCAACGGCACCAGCGGTTCCGCGCCGAGCACACTGGCGTTGTTCACCAGCAGGTCGATTCCGCCCAACCCCTGTGCGGCCGAGACCAGTTCGGCCCGGTGCGCGGGGTCGGCCACATCCCCGGGCAGTGCCACCACCGGGCCCTCCAGCTCCGCCGCGAGCGCGCCCAGCGCCTCCGCGCCGCGGGCGTCCAGCACCAACGACCAGCCCTCCGCGGCGAGCGCCCGGGCCAGCGCCCGTCCCAGCCCCCGTGAAGCCCCGGTCACCACTGCGACAGCCATGTCCACTCCTTGGTCGGTCGCTTCTCTGCGAACTTCCTGTCTTCCGCCTCCGACGGTAGGCAGGACCGACCGGGCCGTACCTCGGTCGTCGGGCAGCCGTAGGGCGGGCCCTTGGACCTAGTCCCCCGGACCCGGGCCGCCCCCTCCTCCGCCCGATGCCCGACGATCACCCCGGCGGTACCGTGACGGCATGACCGACGACGAACCCTGCCTGGGCGGCATCGAGGCGATCAGCTCCGCGGTGCTGGCGATGAGCCGGCACCTGGAGGTGCGCGAGGTGCTGCAGCGCATCGTCGCGTCGGCCCGCAGCCTGGTCGGCGCCGAGTACGCGGCCCTGGGCGTCCCCGACGACCATGGCGGCTTCGCCCAGTTCGTGGTGGACGGCATCAGCGACGCCCAGTGGCGCGCCATCGGGCCGCTGCCGCGGCAGCACGGCATCCTGGCCGCGATGCTCAAGGACACGGCCCCGCAGCGGCTCGCCGACGTCCGCGACGACCCCCGCTTCGGCGGCTGGCCGGACGCCCACCCGGACATGAGCGCCTTCCTCGGCGTCCCGATCCTGGACGGGGACGACATCATCGGGGCGCTCTTTCTCGCGAACAAGAGCGCCCCGGGGTCCTCCTTCACCTCCCACGACGAGCACCTGCTGCGGATCCTCGCCGCCCACGCCGCCATCGCGCTCACCAACGCCCGCCTCTACGAGCGCAGCCGCGAACTCACCCTGGCGGGCGAGCGGGCCCGGATCGCGCACGACCTGCACGACGCGGTCTCGCAGAAGCTGTTCTCGCTGCGGCTGACCGCCCAGGCGGCCTCCGCCCTGGTCACCCGGGATCCGGACCGGGCCCGCGCCGAACTGGCCGAGGTCTCCCGGCTGGCCGCCGAGGCCGCCGAGGAGCTGCGCGGGGTCGTCGTCGAACTGCGCCCGGCCGCGCTGGACGAGGACGGCCTGCTGCCGACCCTCACCTCCCAGATCGAGGTGCTGGACCGGGCCCACGCCGCCCGGGTCAGCTTCACCCACACCCGGGTCCGCGCGCTGCCGTCGGCCCAGGAGGCCGCGGTGCTGCGGGTGGCCCAGGAGGCGCTGCACAACGCCCTGCGCCACTCCGGTGCCACGGCGGTGCGGGTGGAGCTGCACCCGGCCGCCGCGGGCTGGGGCGCGGTGCTGACCGTCGCCGACGACGGGACCGGATTCGCCCCGGCCGAGGTACGCCGGGCCGGCCGGCACCTCGGCCTGGTGTCCATGCGCGACCGCGCCGCCGGAGTCGGCGGCACCCTGCGGATCGAGTCGGCCCCCGGCGAGGGGACCGTGGTGGTACTGGAGGTACCCGGTGGCTGACAGCCCGAACACCCCGCCCAGGCGCATCACCGTGCTGCTGGTCGACGACCACCAGGTGGTCCGCCGCGGCCTGCGCACCTTCCTGGAGGTCCAGGACGACATCGAGGTCGTCGGCGAGGCCTCGGACGGGGCCGAGGGCGTGGAGCGCGCCGAGGAGCTGCACCCCGACGTGGTGCTGATGGACGTGAAGATGCCCGGCACCGACGGCATCGAGGCGCTGCGCATCCTCAAGGAGCGCGGCAACCCGGCCCGGGTGCTGGTGGTGACCAGCTTCACCGAGCACCGCACCGTGGTCCCGGCGCTCCGGGCCGGCGCGGCCGGCTACGTCTACAAGGACGTCGACCCGGAGGCCCTGGCCGGTGCGATCCGCTCGGTGCACGCCGGGCATGTGCTGCTTCAGCCGGAACTGGCCGGCGCGCTGCTCGCGGACGACTCCCCGCGGGGCCCGCAGGGGCGGGGCGGCACCCTGACCGAGCGCGAGCAGGAGGTGCTGGGCCACATCGCGGACGGCCGTTCCAACCGTGAGATCGCCCGGGCACTGCATCTGTCCGAGAAGACGGTGAAGACCCATGTCTCGAACATCCTGATGAAACTGGACCTGGCCGATCGCACCCAGGCGGCGCTCTGGGCGGTCCGCAACGGCGCGACCCGGTAGGACAGTCGGACGAACGCCAGGGCGCACAGGGCGTGAACGGGCCGAACGGGGGAGTGAAGAGCTGACTTGCGCACCAGTCACATCAACCCGAAAGAGTGTCAAAAGGTGAACTCACCGGGTCGTTGTCCCTAGCCTCCACGACGAAGTGCCCGACACCGGACTGCGGTGCCGGGCCCGCTCAAGGAGGACACAGAAATGAACGTTCGCAAGGGTGCTCTCATCGCCACCGCAGCGGGTGCCGCCGTCCTGGCCGGCGCCGGCGCCGCCTCGGCGCAGTCGACCGCGGCCGGCCACAGCGAGGGCTCGCCCGGCGTCGGATCGGGCAACACCATCCAGGTCCCGGTCCACATCCCGGTGAACGTCTGCGGCAACACCGTCAACGTCATCGGCCTCCTCAACCCGGCCCACGCCGACTGCTGCCAGAACAACTGACGGCCCCACCCCCGCCCCCGCCGTAGACCGAACCGCGGGGGCTGGGAGTGTTTTCGGGTGCGCCCCTGATGGTGCGACTTGCTCACAGCGGTTCAGTCGCAGCCCCATGGGAGCGCGGGGAACTGCGCGACCAGCCGTGCACACGCCGCAGCCGACGACGGCCGCTAGAACGCATCCCGGGCCGGCTCGTCCACCATGGCGTTGTACGCGGCCACCGCCGCCCGCCGAGCCGCCCTTTCCAACGGCCGCATCGCGGCCTCCCGCGCGGCCATCTCCCCGGCACTCACCGCCGCCCCGGCGGTGCCCGCGGCGAGCGCCAGCAGCCCCCGCACCTGCCGGGCCGACTGCAGCACCCGCACCGCCCGCGGCTGGTACCCCGGTGCCAGCAGCTCGGGTTGGCGCTGCTTCCGGTAGGCCTCCAGCGCCCGCTGCACCTCCGGGCCGCCGCCGGCCACGTCCAGCCGCACCAGCAGCTCCGTCGCCTCCCGCAGCATCTGTGCCAGCTCGCGCTCGGCATCCCGCAACTGCGGGACATCGGCGGGGGTCCCGGCCTCCACGGGTGACGTATGCCACACCACCCGGACCAACTGGTCGCCCACCGGCCCGTGCCGCACCACCTCCGGCACCAGTCCCAGCGACACCGCACCCACGGTCAGCACCGCCTCCCCGGCCGGCAGTGCCACCTCGTTGAAGCGGGCCGGACCGGTCAGCCCGAGCGGATGCCCGGGCGCCGGCAGCGCCAGCCGAAAGCCCGTCACCCCCTCGGCCCGCAACCGACCCAGGGCCAGCGTCAGACCCGCCCCGACCGCCCCGGTTATCCCCTCCACGGCATGCGCGTCGTCGCGGCCCCTGATCCCCTCGCCCGCGTGGTCGGGTGAGGCGAAGCCGCCGAGCCAGGCGTTGCCCCAGGCAACGAGACGCCCCGAGCGGGGCTCGTCGAATCGGTCATCGGGACGGCTTTCGCCGGTGTTCTGCGCCATGGGGCAAGCCTACGGAGAAGTCGCACACTTCCGTGGCGTAGGTTTTCCCTCGACGTCACAAGACATGGCAGTCTCAAGACAAGGCAGTGGGGAAGGCGTACGCATGAGCGACGTGCTCGAGCTGGTGGACGTATCCGTGGTCCGGGACGGACGCGCGCTGGTGGAGCAGGTGTCCTGGTCGGTCGCCGAAGGCGAGCGCTGGGTGATCCTCGGACCCAACGGCGCGGGGAAGACCACCCTGCTGCAGATCGCCTCCTCCTACCTCTTCCCCTCCACCGGCACCGCCGCGATCCTCGGCGAGAAGCTGGGCAGCGTCGACGTCTTCGATCTGCGCCCCAGGATCGGCCTGGCCGGCGCCGCCATGATCGACAAGCTGCCGCGCCGGCAGACCGTGCTGGACACCGTCCTCACCGCCGCCTACGGCATGACCGCCACCTGGCGCGAGCAGTACGAGACCTCCGACGAGTCGCGGGCCCGGCTGCTGCTCGACCTGCTCGGCATGGCCGAGTACACCGACCGCAGGTTCGGCACGCTGTCCGAGGGCGAGCGCAAGCGCACCCTGATCGCCCGCGCGCTGATGACCGACCCGGAACTGCTGCTGCTGGACGAGCCCGCGGCCGGCCTGGACCTGGGCGGCCGCGAGGACCTGGTCCGCCGGCTCGGCGCGCTGGCCCGCGACCCCAAGGCTCCGGCGATGGTGATGGTCACCCACCATGTCGAGGAGATCGCGGAGGGCTTCTCCCACGTCCTGATGATCCGGCAGGGCAAGGTGCTGGCCGCCGGCACCATCGACGACACCCTCACCGCCCGCAACCTCTCGCTCTGCTTCGGCCTCCCGCTCACCCTGGAGCGCCACGGCGACCGCTGGTCCGCCCGCGGCCTGCCGATGGGCTGAGGCCTGCCGACGGGCTGAAGCCGTCCGGCCCGGCCGCCCCACCCGGACGCCCCACCCGTCCGCCGCACGCATCCTTCACAACGTCAACATCCGGACTACCTGCGCAAAGCCCTCTCCACGGACCCCTCCCCGCCCCTACCATGAGGGTGTGGAGAACTGGATGTGGTGGTTGATCGTCGCGGCCGCCCTCGGCGTGCCGCTGGTGGTCACGGCCATGCCGGAGTTCGGCATGTTCGCGATCGGGGCCGGGGCGGCCGCGCTCACCTCCGCCCTCGGAGCGGGGACGGTCGCGCAGTTCGTGGTCTTCCTCGCCGTCTCGGTCCTGCTGGTGGTCTTCGTCCGCCCGGTGGCGATGCGCAGCCTGCGCAGCCGGCCCCGGGTGCGGATGGGCATCGAGGCGCTCACCGGTGCAACCGCGCTGGTCCTGGAGGAAGTTGACGAGCACGGCGGCCGGATCAAACTCCAGGGCGAGGTCTGGTCCGCCCGCGCCCTGGACCCGCACCAGGTCTTCGCCCCCGGCCAGCAGGTGAGCGTCGCCCAGATCGACGGCGCCACCGCACTCGTCCTCTAGGTCCCCGTCTAGGTCCTCGTCCTCTAGGTCCCCCGGCAGTCTGGAAGTTCTGGAAGTGGAGTCCCCGTGAATGCCGTGATCATCGTCCTGATCATCCTGGTCGTGCTGGCGTTCGTCGCACTGATCAAGACGATCCAGGTGATCCCGCAGGCGAGCGCGGCCATCGTGGAGCGGTTCGGCCGCTACACGCGCACCCTCAACGCGGGCCTCAACATCGTGGTGCCCTTCATCGACACCATCCGCAACCGGATCGACCTGCGCGAACAGGTCGTGCCCTTCCCGCCGCAGCCGGTGATCACCCAGGACAACCTGGTGGTGAACATCGACACGGTGATCTACTACCAGGTCACCGACGCCCGCGCGGCCACCTACGAGGTCGCCAGCTACATCCAGGCGATCGAGCAGCTCACCGTCACCACCCTGCGCAACATCATCGGCTCCATGGACCTGGAGTCCACCCTCACCTCCCGCGAGACCATCAACGCGGGTCTGCGCGGGGTCCTCGACGAGGCCACCGGCAAGTGGGGGATCCGGGTGAACCGTGTCGAACTGAAGGCCATCGAGCCGCCGACCTCCATCCAGGACTCGATGGAGAAGCAGATGCGCGCGGACCGCGACAAGCGCGCCGCGATCCTCACCGCCGAGGGCGCCCGGCAGGCGCAGATCCTCACCGCGGAGGGCCAGAAGCAGGCCGAGGTGCTCCGCGCCGAGGGCGAGGCCCAGGCCAAGGTGCTGCGCGCGGACGGCGAGGCGGCCGCCATCCGCACCGTCTTCGAGGCCATCCACGAGGGCGACGCCGACCAGAAGCTGCTGGCCTACCAGTACCTGCAGACGCTGCCGGAGATAGCCAAGGGCGACTCCAACAAGCTGTGGATCATCCCCAGCGAGGTCGGCGACGCGCTCAAGGGCCTCGGCGGCGCCTTCACCGGGCTCGCGCCCAAGGGCGGCGACGGGCCGTCCGACAGCAACGGCTCCACCGGGTCCGTGCCGCGGATGGAGAAGCGCCGCGAATACCCTTCCATCGACCCGGAGTAGTGCGCTTCGTCCCACATCCCAAACGCCGACGCCCCTGCACGCCCCGATCGGGCATGATCGAACAGAATCCAACCGAGTTCGGGCGTGAAGGGGCGCAGCCGTGTCACCGTGGGAAGCAGTCGGCGTCTTCGCCGCCGGGGCGGGCGCCGGAACGATCAACACGGTGGTCGGCTCGGGCACCCTGATCACCTTCCCGGTGCTGCTCGCGATCGGGCTGCCGCCGATCACCGCCAATGTCTCCAACACCCTCGGCCTGGTCCCGGGTTCGCTCAGCGGCGCGTTCGGCTACCGCGCGGAGCTCAAGGGCCAGCGCGATCGGCTGCTGCGGCTCGGGACGGCCGCACTGCTGGGCGGACTGCTGGGCGCGATCCTGCTGCTGGTGCTTCCGTCGGGGGCGTTCAAGGCGATCGTCCCGGTGCTGATCGGCATAGCGCTGCTGCTGGTGGTCTTCCAGCCCTGGCTGGCCCGCCGGCTCGCCGCCCGAGGCCGCGGCCCGGAGCGCGCCGACGGCGGTACGGCCCTGCTGATCGGGGTCTTCAGCACCGGGATCTACGGCGGCTACTTCGGTGCCGCCCAGGGCGTGCTGCTGCTCGGCCTGATGGGACTGCTGCTCGACGAGGACCTGCAGCGGATCAACGCCACCAAGAACATCCTGGCCGGGCTGGTCAACGGGGTCGCCGCGGTGTTCTTCCTCTTCGCGGCCCCCATCGACTGGACCGCGGTGCTCCTGATCGCGGCCGGCTCGGTCATCGGCGGCCAGATCGGCTCCAGGGTCGGCCGCCGCCTCCCGCCGGTCGCGCTGCGCGCCCTGATCGTCGTGGTCGGACTGGCGGCGATGGCCAAACTCCTGCTCTGAACCCGCGCGCGAACCTCTGCTCCTCAACCGAATGTGAGAGCGGCTCGGGACATCTTCCGACTGGTCCGCGCATAACCGGATCCGCAGCGGGAACGGGACCTGCACCCCCGCCCGCCGATCAGGAGCAAGCTCATGAGCCCGACCCGTGCCCGCCTCAGCGACGAAGAGATCGCCGACGGCCTCAAGGCCGTCCCCACCTGGCACCGGGAGGGGGACGCGCTGCTGCGCACCCTCCAGGCGCCCGACTTCCCCACCGCCGTCCGCATGGTCGTGGCCGTCGCCGACGTCGCCGAGGCGATGGACCACCACCCCGACATCGACATCCGCTGGCGAACCCTGCACTTCGCTCTCAGCACCCACGACGCCGGCGGCATCACCGTCCTCGACCTGCGCCTTGCCGCCGACATCGATCTGGCGATCGATTCCGTCCTGGCTGGGGCGACCGGTACGCACGCCTGATTCCTCAGCTCCGCATGAGATGCTGGCGCACGCATCGTGAAGGCGGGAGCTGACGGAACCCATGGCACAGGACCCAACCGGCACCGGCCAGAGCCCGGACTACGTCCAGGGATTCGGCCAGGGATACGACCAGGACCACGGTCACGCCGCCTTCCCGGGCAGTGACCCTGCGTATCAGCAGGCAAGCCCCGAGTGGCCGGCGCCGGACGGGCAGCAGCAGTACTGGCCGCAGGAGGGCTACGGCTACCAGGCCCAGGAGCAGCAGCAGTTCTATGCCGTCGAGGGCTACGCCCAACAGCCGTACCCGCAGCAGGAGTACGCGCAGCAGGGGTATCCGCGGCAGGAGTACCCGCAGCACGACTACGGCCAGCAGGCGTACGCGGACCCGCAGTACCCGGACCCGCAGTACCCGGACCCGCAGTACGCCCAGCAGGGCTACCCCCAGGGGTATCAGCAGCAGGGCTACCAGCCCTACCCGGAGCAGCCCTACCAGGACGCCTCCGGCTACTACGCCGCCCCGGCCGCCGACTACGGCATTCCGGCCCAGCCCACCGCCGAGCCGTACGCATACGTCCCCGAGGCCGCCCCGGCCGAGCCCACCACCGAGATCCCCACCGCGGACCCGTCGGCCGCCGACGGGAGCCCGGCGGCCCCGGGCCCGGTCTCCGGCGCCGCCGACGTCGACGGCGATGCCTCCGACGACCCGGCCCCGGCCTCCACCCCCGCCGCCGAAGGCACCCTCCCCGCGCGGCTGCTGGCCGCGGCGACCGGTCGGACGCCCGGCACCGACCGCAGGACGTTCCTGCTGCGGGCCGCCATCGGCGCCGTCGCCCTGGTCGTGGTGGTGGCCGCCGGCGTCGTGGTCGCAGGTCAGGGCAGCAGCAGCGGCAGTAGGAAGACGGCATCCGGCGGCGTCACCGCCAACCTGGCCGGCGGCCACACCAAGGCCTGGGCCGCCCCGGCCGACACCGGTGCCGCCCAGGGCAACGACGGCCTGCTCGGTTCCTGGCTGCTGGCCAAGGCCCTGGTCCGCGGCGACGGCACCGCCGTCACCGCCTACGACGCCGCCAGCGGCAGCAAGCTGTGGACGGTGGCCCCGCCCAGCCCCGGCGCCGTCCCCTGCGCCATGTCCGCGACGGTCAACTCCGCCGGGATCGGCGCCGTGCTGTTCCAGGCGAAGGCCGGCACCGGCCAGGCCTGCACCCAGCTGGTCGCGGTCGACACCGCCACCGGGCAGCAGAAGTGGAAGGCGACCATCGCCACGTCCACCTCGTCCTACGGCGCCTCGGTGATGGTCAGCGACACCCGCGCGGTCGCCGTCGGCGACTCCGCCGTGGTCGGCTACGACATCGCCACCGGCAAGCAGAGCTGGACCTATGCCGGCCCCGGCAAGTACTGCGGCGGCATCAGCGGCAGCGGCACCGGCAGCACCCTGCTGGTGCAGAGCACCTGCGCCGACAGCAGCCCCAAGCAGCAGGCGATCTCGCTCAACGCCGACACCGGCAAGCTCGCCTGGTGGCGCGGACTGCCGGCGAACGCGTCCTCCTACACGGTGCTGTCGGCCAGCCCCGCCGTGGTGGCGGTGCACCAGTCCGCGGCGGCCAAGGACAGCATCATGTCCTTCAGCGACAAGGGCGACACCCAGGCGACCATCTACGTCACGCAGACCGCGGGGACCCTGGACTCCACGCACGGCAGCTTCGACCCGGACCCCGCGCTGTTCTTCACCGCCACCACCATGGTCGCCGAGCTGAACCCGCCGAAGTCCACCAGCACCGGGGGGGTGCTCACCGCCTTCACCCTCGCCGACGGCAAGCAGCTGTGGCAGACGGCGCCCCGGGAGAAGGGCAACTCCGCACTGGTCGGCATCGACGGCGGCGACGCGGTGGTCGCCACCGAGGAGCGCATCGGCCAGCCGGCCCGGCTCAGCCACTTCGACCTGGCCACCGGCAAGGAGACCCCCGGCGGCGGCTTCCCGCAGAACACCGGGTCACTGCTGACCTCGGGCCGGATCCTCTACCGGGACAACCTGGTGGTGGCCCTGCCCGAGTTCACCAGCACCTACAGCACCGCCGCGACGGCCTTCACCAGCTCCGGCTGACGCCCGTCGGCGCGTAACCCCCCACCGCCGGCCCGGTCCCCCGCGCCGGGCCGACGGCAGCTCAAGCCCGGCCGTTCAGGCCGGCAGCGGCAGCCAGTCCGGCAGGTCGTCCTGGCCCGCGCCCAGCGCCAGCATCAGCGTGGCCTCCGGGGTCGGCTCGAACGGTGCCACCAGCAGGGCCATCCCGGCCTGCTCCGGAGTCCGGTCCGCCTTGCGGTGGTTGTCGGCGGCGCATGCCGCGACCGTGTTCAGCCAGGAGTCCGCACCTCCGCGCGACCGCGGCAGCACATGGTCGACGGTGGTCGCCCGCCGTCCGCAGTAGGCGCAGCGGAACCCGTCCCGCACCAGCACCCCGCGCCGCGACCACGGAGCCCGTTGTCGGAACGGCACCCGCACATAGCGCCGCAGCCGCACCACCCGCGGCAGCGGCAGATCCACCGACGCGGCCCGGACCCGGCGCAGCGGGTGCGCGTGCTCGACCACGGCCTTGTCCTGGAGCACCAGCACCACGGCACGCTGCAGCGACACCGTCGACAGCGGCTCGTAGCCCGCGTTCAGCACGAGGGTGTTGCGCATTCCGGCCACCTCCAGGCGGTACCTGCCACAGTCGGGCCCGCCCGTGCGGCGGCGCCGCGTACTCCGAAGGAGGTTGCCCCTCGGAGTACGCGAGACCACTGTGCGGGCCGGACCGCCCCCGGAACAACGCAATTTCGGCCGCTCAGCCCCGGCCCGAAGCCTGCTCAGGCCTCGGGCGCCGTGTACTCCGCGATCACCTGGCCGCGGGCCAGGGTGTGGAACCGGAGGTTGAAGCCGACCACAGCCGGCGAGGCGTCCGCGTCCGGACCCAGTTTCTCCTGGTCAACCGCGTACACGGTGAAGACGTAGCGGTGTGCGCCGTCGCCGGGCGGCGGCGCGGCGCCGCCGAAGTCCCGCGTGCCGTAGTCGTTGCGGACCTGCACCACGCCCTCGGGCAGGCCCTTGAAGTCGCCGCTGCCGGCGCCCCTTGGCAGCTCGGTCACGCTCGCCGGGATGTCGAAGAGCGACCAGTGCCAGAACCCGCTGCCGGTCGGCGCGTCCGGGTCGTAGCAGGTGACCGCGTAGCTCCTGGTCCCGGCCGGCGCACCGGCCCAGCTCAGCTGCGGCGACACATTGCCCTCGCTGTAGACGTGGTCGTCCGGGAGGATGCCGCCGTCGGCGAAGTCCTCGCTGCTGACGACGAGCTCGGGCACCTGCGGGTGGAAGTCGTGGGGGAGGGGCCGCCTTGCTGCAGACACGTGTTCAACCTCCTGTGTTGCACTGCTTCGTCGGCCCCCACGCTACCCGTGCCGAACACCGCCGGGCGTTCTGCCGTCAGTGGCGACCAGTACCCTCGACCGCATGACCGGCCCCGTCCCCGCCGCCGCCCTCGGCCGCGCCTTCTTCGACCGTCCGGCGGAGCTCGTCGCCCCCGACCTGCTGGGCCGGACGCTGGTCTCCGACCTCCCCGAGGGCGCGGTCCAGCTGCGGATCACCGAGGTCGAGGCCTACAGCGGCCCGGTCGACCCGGCGGCACACTCCTACCGCGGCCGGACCGCCCGCAACGCGGTGATGTTCGGCGAGCCGGGTCATGTGTACGTGTACTTCACCTACGGCATGCACTTCTGCGCCAATCTGGTGACCGGCCCCGGCACCACCGCCTCCGGCGTCCTGCTCCGAGCGGGTGAGGTGCGCTCCGGCCAGTCCCTGGCCCGGTACCGCCGCCCCAGCTCCAGGTCCGACGCCGACCTGGCCCGCGGCCCGGCCCGGCTGGCCACCGCGCTCGGCCTGGACCGAGCCCTCAACGGGGTCGACGCCTGTACGCCGGGCACTCCGGTGCGACTGCTGCCCGGAACTCCGCCGGACCCCGACGGCGTCTCGGCCGGACCGCGCACCGGCGTCTCCTCGGCGGCGGAGATCCCCTGGCGGTTCTGGATCACCGGCGACCCCACGGTCAGCCCCTACCGCCGCCACGTCCCGCGCAGGCGGCGCACTCCCACGGGCTGACCCGTCCGGCCGACCTGTCCGTCCGGCCCTCAGCGCACCGGTGCCAGTAGCTCCAGCACCAGTCCGACCAGCTCCTCCGTGTCGGCCTGCGCCAGCGCCTGGAAGGTCCCGCTGCTGCGGGCCAGACTCACCCCCACGAACGCGGCGACCGCCACCTCCGCCCGCAGCTGCGGCCGGTCCAGACCCTCACGGGTGAACCGTTCGCAGAGCGGGTCGACCATCCGCTGGTGCAACTGCTCGACCGCCGCCGCCTGCACCTCGGCATCCTCGTGCGGGGCGACCACCGCCCGGAGGATCGGCCCCGGTCCGCGCCGGGTCGCGCCGTCCAGCAGGGCACTGGCCCGTCCGGGCTCCAGCAGGTCGGCGGGCCTGGCGCCGAGCGGGTCGATCTTCAGCGTGGCCAGGTAGAGCTGGGCCTTGCCGCCGAAGTAGCGGGCGATCAGGGCCGGGTCCACACCGGCCCGCTCGCCGATCTCCCGGATGGTGCTGCGGTCGAAGCCGCGTTCGGCGAACAGGTCGCCGGCCGCCGCAAGCAGCAGCTCGCGGCTGCGCGCTGAGTCGCGCCGCCTCGGCGGTGTGCTCACCGCGAGGCCGGCCCGGCCACCGCGGTCACGCTGTCCTCCGCCGTCTCGGCGTCGGCGATGCTCTCGTCCATCAACAGCTCCTCGTCCCGGGTCACCACCGCGGTTGCCGAACGGTCCTGTCGCGCTGAGGCGCCCCGTCGCGGCAGCACGATGGTAACCACTGCGGTGACCACCCAGACCGCACAACCCAGCAGCGCCGCGGTCCCGTAGCCGCTGTTCTCCGGCAGCAGCCGCCCGGCCGGGGTGTGCGCCTGCAGGATGACCGCGCTCAGCACGCTCCCGGTGGAGTAGCCCACGGTGCGCAGCACCTGGTTGAAGCTGATGGCGCTGCCGGTCTCGTGCGCCGGAACGGAACTGACGATCAGTCCGGGCATCACCGCGAAGGTGCAGCCGACGCCGAGCCCGGCCACGCCCATGATGACGAAGAGCTCCCACAGGCTGTTGCGGGCGAACAGGAACATCGCCATCGACAGCAGCGAGACGGCGCAGCCGACCGGAAGCACCAGCGCGGTGGAGGTGCGCCGGGCCAGCACCGGCACCAGTTTGCTGGAGGCCACGCTGGCGGCCGAGAACGGCAGCAGCACCAGCCCGGTGACCAGGACCGAGGTACCGAACCCGTATCCGGCGGAGGACGGGGTCTGCACGAAGCGGGTGACCATCGACATCAACATGTACATCGCGACGCCCGCGATCAGCCCGGACACGTCGGCGGTGAGCACCACCCGGTTCCGCAGTGACCGCAGGTCCACCAGCGGGTGCGCGGTGCGCAGCTCATGGATGATCCACCAGGCCAGCAGCGCCAGCGCGGCGCCGGTCAGACCGAGCAGCCGGGTCGAGCCCCAGCCCCAGATCTCGCCCTCGCTCAGCGCGAGCAGCAGCCCGGCGAGCCCGACGGCGAGCAGCACCGCGCCGGGCGCGTCCAGCGGGCGCTTCTCCCGTCCCTGCGGCTGCGGGACCACCAGCACCGCGGCGGCGAGGGCCAGCGCGCTGATGATCGCGCCGAACCAGAAGCCGGCGTGCACGCCCCAGGACTCCGCTATCAGTCCGGTGAGCGGGTAGCCCAGGCCGACCCCGGCCACCGTGGTGATGGAGAGCAGCGCGACGGTCGGACGCGACCGCTCGGCCGGCAGCGCGTCCCGCGCCGTGGCGATGGCCAGCGGGGTGAGGCCCAGGCCGAGGCCCTGCAGTCCGCGCCCGATGATCAGAAAGGTGAAGCCCAGCGGCAGCGCCGCGAGCACGCTGCCCAGCAGCACCACCGCGGTGGCGCCGATGATCACCCGCCGCCGGTGCGGACCGTCCCCGAGCCGTCCCATGGTGGGCGTGGCGACCGCTCCGACCAGCAGGGTGATGGTCAGCGACCACTGCGCGTCGGACAGCGAGACATGGTCGACCGAGGCGATGGTCGGTACCAGCGGCGACCCCAGGCTGCTGATCACCGCCACCACCGTGCCGAGGAACACCAGCACCGGCACCAGGGCTCGTTCCCGCAGACCGGGTGCGGTGTGTCGGGCTTCCATCGGCGTACTCCCCAAATTTGTCATCAGGTGATGTCTTCAGATGATGACATAAGCCGGCCGAGAAGCCCAAGGCCGCCCCCGTCAGGGTGACCACCGTCACTCCGGGGTGTGCCGCCCACTCGCGCAGCCGGGCCCCCGCGTAGCACCATGAGCTTCCATGGACGAAGAACGGTCGGCCCAGGCCCATCTGACCCGGGCTCAGCTCGCCGCCGAGGGCGTCGTCGGCCTTGCCCTCAGCTGGGTGGACAACGCCGGGATCACCCGCACCAAGGCCGTCCCGCTGCGCAGACTGGACGAGGTGGTCCGGGACGGCGTCGGCATGTCCCCGGTCTTCGACGTCTTCCTGGTCGACGACTCCGCCACCACCAGCGAGTACATCGGCGGCCCCGACGGCGACCTGCGGCTCTTCCCCGACCTGGACCGCGCCGTCCCGCTCGCCGCGCAGCCCGGCTGGGCCTGGGCCCCCGCCGACCGCTACCGCCAGGACGGCACCCCGCACCCCGCCTGCCAACGCCTCTTCGCCCGCCGGATGGCCGAGAACGCCGGCGCCCGCGGCCTGAGCCTGCTGGCGGCCTACGAGGTCGAATGGGTACTGCGCCGCCCGGACGGCACCGACCCGGCCCAGGACGGTCCCGCGTACGGCCTGCACCGGCTCACCGACCTCTCCGACTATCTCCGCGACCTGCTCCAGGCCCTGGAGGCGCAGGGCCTGGACGTCCAGCAGATCCACCCCGAGTACGCCGAGGGCCAGTTCGAGGTCTCGGTCGCCGCCGAGGAGCCGGTGGCCGCCGCCGACACCACCGTGCTGGTACGCCAGACCATCCGCGGCATCTCCGCCAGGCACGGCCTGCGTGCCTCCTTCGCCCCCGTCTTCGAGCCCGGCACCGTCGGCAACGGCGCCCACCTCCACCTCAGCGCCTGGCGCGACGGCAGAAACCTGATGACCGGGGGAGAGGGCCGGCACCAGCTCACCAAGGAGGGCGAGTCCTTCCTGGCCGGCATCCTGGACGCGCTCCCGGCCCTGCTGGTCCTGGGCGCCCCCAGCCCGGCCAGCCACCTCCGCCTGGTCCCCTCGCACTGGGCCGGCGCGTACCAGTGCTGGGGCCCGGAGAACCGCGAGGCCGCGCTACGGCTCGTCTCAGGCCCCTCGGCCAACGCCGAGATCAAATGCTTCGACGGCGCCGCCAACCCCTACCTCGCCCTGGGCGGCACCATCGCCGCCGCCCTGGCCGGCCTGGACGCCGCCGCCACCCTCCCCCCAGAGGTCAACGGCGACCCGGCCCACCTCCCCAC
>NZ_BBPM01000072.1 GCF_000787775.1 Streptacidiphilus carbonis
TGCGCGCTCTCGGCGGCCGTGGCCACCCCGGAGTCGGCCAGCCGCAGGATGTCGGAGATCAGGGTGTGTCCGCGCCGGTGGTCGTCCTGCTGGATCTGCAGCGGGTCGGAGACGGCCAGGCCGCGGCTGATGGCCCGCCCGACCACGCCGTCCATCACCAGGCCGTTGTAGAGGAAGGGCGCATAGGCGTTGGTGACCGAGTCGAAGATGTTCTGTCGCCCGGTGTCGGTGACCGCCCAGGAGGAGCCGGACAGCAGCCAGAGCATCCGGCTCAGGCCGCCGATCATCACCTCGCCGTAGGAGCCGGTGTAGGGGACGTAGGTGTGCTGGATGAACGAGCCGTCGGCGTAGAGGCCGTCCCCGGTGAGGACGTCGGGGAAGACCGGGGAGAGCGCTGCGCCGGCCGTGGCCAGCTTGGCCGAGCTCTTGCCGAGGACCCCGCGCAGGGCGATGACCCGGCTCAGGTCGACCCGGTTGGCGCCGGTGCTGGTCCCGCTGTAGGTCGCCACCGCCGAGTCGGGAACAAAGTTGTCGACCGCGGCGCAGTAGGCGGCGACCTGGGTGGAGTCGAGTTCCCCGTACATCAGCACGGCGGTGTCCAGCATCGCCTCGGGGCTGCCGATCTGCCAGTCCCACCAGTTGTTGTACGTGGTGGCGGAAGCGGTGTAGGCGTTGGTGCAGAGGAAGTCCAGACCGCTGGTGACCGCCGACGCCAGGGCCGTGTTTCCGGTCAGGCCGGTGCCCGGTTGGACGTACGCCAGAGCCATCGTCCTCAGCCGGTTGTAGCTGGTGGTGATGTTCGCGGAGACGCTGCCCAGCGGCAGGTCGCTCCAGAGCGAGCTGCCGCTGGTGGTCATCGCGCCCTGGTAGGTGGAGGCCTGGGTGCCGATGGCGGCCAGGGCGGACGCGAACGGAGCCGCGGTGGCGTCGAAGCCGGTGCCGGTCAGCAGTTCCAGCCAGCGCCCGCGCAAGGTGTCGTAGGCGTCGGCCGCCCAGGCGTGCGGTGCGGACGCCCACTGGGCCGTGCTCGCCAGCACCGTGGTGGCTGCGCCCAGCTGCAGGATCCGTCGCCGCGTGAAGTGCGTACTCGTGAAGTGCGTACCCATGGGGTCTCCTCGCCGATGCGTCCGCGGGCCCGGAGCCTCCCGCTCCGATTGGACGAGAAGGTAAGCGCTTTCCAGTGACACGTCAACGGATTCGACCGAATGCCAGGCAATCGGTTGCCGCGTGATCATGCCGCAGCACGCTGTGAATCAGCACATCCACCCAATGATGCCGCGCCAGGGTATTGACGAACCGTCGGTGCTGGGGCTTGAATCTCGCCAACTCGTGCAACCGATTGCCTGCACCGCTACCACCAAGGAGACCGGCCTCCTCGTGTCCGAGAAGCTGACCGCAATGATCGCCATGCGCCCCGACCTCGTCGCCAGCGTGCTCCCCGAGCCGCTGATGGCCCGGCTGAGCGCGACCGCGCGGGTCGAACGCGTACTGGCGGCAACCGACTTCGCCGAGCCGGAGGTCCTGCACGCACTCGCCGGCACCGATGTGCTGATCACCGGCTGGGGCTGCCCGGTGGTGGAGGACTGGGTGCTGGACGCCGCGCCGAACCTGCGCGCCGTGGTCCACGCGGCAGGCACCGTCAAGGAGTTGATCAGCCCGGCGGTATGGGACCGCGGCATCCTGGTCTCCTCCGCGGCCGCCGTCAACGCCCTGCCGGTGGCCCAGTACACCGTCAGCGCCGTGCTGCTGGCGGGGAAGCGGGCCTTCAGGCTCGCCAACGAGTACACCGCGACCGGCTTCAGGGACTACTCGGTCCAGCCCGACACCGGCAACCACGGCCGCACGGTCGGAGTGGTCGGCGCCTCCCGCACCGGCCGGCTGGTGCTCTCCACGCTCGCCGGACACGGGTTCCGCCTGCTGGTCAGCGACCCGACCATCACCGCGGCGCAGGCCGACGCGCTGGTCCCGGGCGGCCGGGTCGAACTGGTCGAACTGGACGACCTGCTCATGCGCAGCGACGTGGTCACCGTCCACGCCCCGCTGCTCCCCGGCACCCGCGGACTGCTGGACGCCCGGCGGCTCGCGCTGCTGCCGGACCGGGCGGTGCTGGTCAACACCGCGCGCGGAGCCCTGATCGACACCGGTGCACTGGTCGCCGAGTGCGCGTCCGGCCGGATCGACGCCGTCCTCGACGTCACCGACCCGGAGCCGCTGCCGCACGGACATCCGCTGCTCACCCTGCCGAACGTGCTGGTCACCCCGCATGTCGCCGGGGCGATGGGGAGCGAGGTGAGCCGTCTCGGCGAGTTCGCCGTGGCCGAGGTCGAACGGCTCGCCGCCGGACTGCCCCTGCTCGGCCCGGTGGCCGCAGAGGAGCTGGCGACCACCGCCTGACCCCGAACCGCACCGACCCGATGTTCCGCCCCTCCTGTTCCACCCTCCCGTTCCACCCCTCGAAAGGAACAACCGTGAACATCCCGAGCCTGAACACCGTCGCCCCGGTCTCCCGCAGATCCCTGCTGCGCACCACCGGTCTGCTCGGAGTCGCCGCCGTCCCCGCCGTGTCCCTGCTCAGCGCCTGCGCCACCGGCGGCAGCGACACCTCCTCCGGCAGCTCCCCTGCCGCGGCGGCCGCCACCAGCGCGGCCAACCCGCTCGGCGTGGACGCCACCGCACCGCTGGAGGTCTATGTCTTCAAGGGCGGCTACGGCGACGACTACGCCAAGTTCGACGAGGCGATCTACAAGAAGTCCTTCCCCAAGGCGACCATCACCCACAACGGCATCCAGCAGATCCAGACCGAGCTGCAGCCGCGCTTCGTGGCCGGGAACCCGCCCGCGGTGATCGACAACAGCGGCGCGTCGCCGATGGTGCTGGGCACCCTGGTGGGCAACGGCCAGGTCACCGACCTCAGCGACCTGCTCAGGGCCCCCTCGATCGACGACCCGTCCAAGACCGTCGCCGACACCCTGCTGCCGGGCGCCCTGACCGCGACCACCTTCGACGGCAAGGTGATGGCGCTGCCCTACGTCTACACCGCCTACGGCTTCTGGTACTCGCAGTCGCTGTTCAAGAAGAACGGCTGGGAGTGGCCGACCACCTGGGCCGAGCTGGTCACCCTGGCCGGGAAGATCAAGGCGGCGGGGATCTCCCCCTTCGCCTACGGCGGTCAGACCGCCCCGGACTACTTCATGCAGCCACTGATCAGCCTCGCGGTCAAGCTCGGCGGCGTCAGCACGGTCACCGACATCGACAACCTCAAGGCGGGCGCCTGGCAGTCCGAGCCGATGCAGCAGGCCGCCCAGGCGATAGCCGGGCTGGTCAAGAACGGCTGGATGATGTCCGGCAGCTCCGGTCTGACGCACACCCAGGCGCAGACGGCCTGGGTGCAGGGCAAGGCGGCGATCTACCCCAGCGGCTCCTGGATCGAGTCCGAGATGAAGGGCATCACGCCCGCCGGCTTCGACATGGTCCTGGGCACCCTCCCCTCGCTCACGTCGGCCGACAAGCTGCCTGTCACCGCGCTCTACACCGGTGCCAGCGAGAAGTACATCGTCCCGGCGCAGTCCAAGAACGTCCGCGGCGGCCTGGAGTACCTGCGCATCATGCTGTCCCAGTCTGCGGCGGGCCACTTCTCCGAGCTCACCCACGCGCCGACGGTGGTCAAGGGCGCGGCCTCCGGGCAGGACTTCGGCTCGACCGCGTTCGGCTCGGTCACCAAGGCGATCAGCGACGCCGGGGACAACACCTTCATGTACCTCTTCCCGAGCTGGTACCCGGCGATGTCCAAGGCCCTGAAGACCGAGATCGGCAACCTGCTGGCCGGGCGCAGCGACGCGGCCGGCTTCCTGAAGAAGATGCAGGCGGCGGCCGACTCCGTGACCGCCGACTCCTCCGTCAAGAAGTACACCCGCTGACAGGTCCGACGGAACGGAGTCCGCTGCCATGGAGCACGGAAAGTACCGCATCATCACGCTGTTCCTGGCAGCGCCGCTCACGCTCTACGGGGTGTTCGTCCTCTCCCCGTTCGCCCAGGCCTTCTACATCTCGCTTACCAGCTGGACCGGTTTCACCGCCGCCCAGCCCTTCGTGGGCCTCGCCAACTACCGCAGGCTGGCCTCGGACCCGGGGTTCTGGAAGGCCCTGGAGCACAATGCGCTGCTGCTGGTGGCCGTCCCGCTGGTGACGATCGCGCTGGGGCTGTTCTTCGCGAGCACGCTCAACGTGGGCGCCTCCGCCGGGACGGTCAAGGGGGTGCGCGGCGCCGGGCCGTACCAGAAGCTCTTCTTCCTGCCGCACATCCTGCCCGCCGTCATCACCGCGGTGCTCTGGCAGTTCCTGTACAACCCGCAGCTGGGGCCGATCAACTCGGCGCTGGACGCGGTCGGCCTGGGCAGCCTCAAGGCCACCTGGCTGGGGGATCCGGCGGTGGCCCTGTGGTCGCTGGCCGCGATCATGGTGTGGACCGGGGTCGGCTTCTACGTGGTGCTGTTCAGCGCCGCCATGCAGTCCATCCCCAGGGACATCTACGAGGCCGCCGACCTGGACGGCTCCTCCCGGTTCCAGACCATGTGGCGGATCACCCTGCCGCTGCTGCGGGAGACCGTCCAGGTCGCCTGGATCTACCTGGGCATCGCTGCACTGGACGCCTTCGCGCTGTTCGAGGTGCTGCTGCCGGACGGCGGTCCCGACAACTCCACCAATGTGGTGGCCCAGTACCTCTACCAGGCGGCCTTCCAGAACGGGCAGTTCGGCTACGCGTCGGCCATCGGCGTGGTGCTGTGCCTGCTGACCCTGCTGATGGCGGCGGCCACCTTCGGGTTGTCGCGCCGCGAGACGATCGAGTTCTGAGGAGCCGGAAAATGACCGACACCACCACCCCGCCGCGGTCGGCGGGGCCCGACACCGGCCCGCGGTCCGACTCGCCGGGTGACTCCCCGTCAGGTGCCGGCAGCGGCGGCCGGCCCCGGCCGGGCGGGCGGCTGTCCCGCCGGCTCGGCACCGGGGCCACCCAGGGATTCCTGGGCGTCTGGGCGCTGCTGGCCGCCGTCCCGCTGCTCTGGGCCCTGGTCAGCGCCTTCAAGACCAACAACGAACTGTTCGCCAGTCCCTGGAAGCTGCCCGCGACCTGGCACTTCGACAACTTCGTCCGGGCCTGGACCAAGGCCGACATCGGCGAGTACTTCCTCAACACCGTCGTCGTGGTGGTCGGCGCGCTGGCGCTGACCATGCTGCTCGGCTCCATGGCCGCCTATGTGCTGGCCCGGTTCCGCTTCCCCGGCAACCGCGTCGTCTACTACGCCTTCGTGGCCGGGATGACCTTCCCGGTGTTCCTGGCCCTGGTGCCGCTGTTCTTCGTGGTCAAGAACCTGAACCTGCTCAGCAGCTACCCCGGGCTGATCCTGGTCTACACCGCCTACGCGCTGCCGTTCACGGTCTTCTTCCTGACCGGCTTCTTCCGCACCCTGCCCACCTCGGTGGCCGAGGCCGCCGTCATCGACGGCTGCTCGCAGGAGGGGGTGTTCTTCCGGATCATGCTGCCGATGGCCAAGCCGGGGCTGGTCAGCGTGGCCATCTTCAACTTCCTGGGCATGTGGAACCAGTACCTGCTACCGCTGGTGCTCAACTCCGACCAGCACAAGTACCTGCTCTCCCAGGGTCTGGCCGCGCTCGCCGTGCAGCAGGGCTACGCCAACGACTGGAGCGCGCTGTTCGCCGGGCTGGTCATCGCGGCGCTGCCGGTGGTCGCGCTCTACCTCGCCCTGGCGAAGAAGGTGCAGACCGGTCTGAGTGTAGGACTGCTCAAGTGATCACTCATCCCTATACTCCCGGTATGCCGGAAGCCTCGGAGCCGTCGCCGACCCCCGCCCGCGCGGCCACCGTACGGGACGTGGCCGCCAGAGCCGGGGTCTCCTCCGCGACCGTCTCCCGGGTGCTCACCGGCAACCGGCCGGTCTCCGCCGAGGTGCGGCGCCGGGTCCGCAAGGCCATCCAGGAGCTGGACTACGTCGTCAACGAGCAGGCCCGCTCGCTGTCGGTGGCCAACTCGCGCACCGTGGCGATCCTGCTCGCCGACATCACCTGGCCGTTCCACAACCAGGTCGCCAGGGGCGTGGAGCAGGAGGCCGTGGCCGAGGACCGGTTGTGCCTGGTGTGCACCACCATGGACGACCCGGACCGGGAGATGGCGCTGATCGAGATGCTGCGGCAGCGCAACACCGAGGCCGTGGTGCTGATCGGCGGGGTGCACGACTCCCCCGAGTACCGGACCAGGATCGGCAGGCTCGCCCAGGCCCTGGACGGTGCGGGCTCACGGCTGGTGTTCTGCGGACGCCCGACCCCGGACCCGGCGCTGCCGATCACCGTCGTCGAGTACGACAACGAGGGCGGCGCCTTCGCCGCCGTCTGCCACCTGCTGTCCCTGGGCCACCGGCGCATCGCCTTCCTCGGCGGTCCGCCCAGCTACACCACCACGACACCGCGGCTGGCCGGCTACCGGCGCGCGCTGCTGGACTTCGGGGTCGAGCCCGACCCCGCGCTGGTGCGGCACAGCCGCCTCGGCGGCGAGCCCACCCGGCAGTTCGGGTACCGCACCGTCCAGGAACTGACCGAGCGGGGCCCGCTGCCCTTCACCGCGCTGTTCTGCTACGACGACCTGGTCGCCGCAGGCGCCATGGCCGCACTGCGGGAGGCCGGTGTCGACGTCCCCGGCGACATCTCGGTGGTCGGGTACAACGACGAGCCGACCGCACTGGACGTGGTCCCCAGCCTGACCACCGTGCACGTGCCGCACCTGGAGCTCGGACGCACCGCCATGCGGCTGGCCCTGCACCGGGACGATCCGATGACCATGGCGATGCGTCAGAACGCCGTCCTGGGCACGCATCTGGTGGTCCGCGGCACCGTGCAGCGACCGGCCGGTCCTGAGCGAAAGTGACGGCATTCACCCGGACGCATGCGATGGCCTGGGCACAGCGCGAACAAATGGAGTGGCGCAATGATGTTCGCTTGGTAGAGTTCCGCACGTCGTGACGTCGTGCGAGGAGGTGAGTCCCGTGAACGCGGTATCTGTGCGGGTGCTCCCCCTTGTGTCACGGTCGGGCGACTGATGTAGCTGTCGCCGGGAGCGCCGTATCCATGAGGCACTCCTGAAGGAGAACAGCTATGTACTCTCTGAAAATCACTTCCCAGTCGTCGGCCGACGGCATGGTCGAGCGCGACTTCACCGTGGGCGGGGTCCCCGGTGTGCTCTGGTCGCCCGGGTCCGGCGCCGATCGGGCGCCCCTGGTGCTGATGGGCCATGGCGGCGGCAACCACAAGAAGCATCCGGCCATGGCCGGCCGCGCCCAGCGCCTGGTGGCCGGCTGCGGCTTCCACGTCGCGGTCATCGACGCGCCCGGCCACGGCGACCGGCCGCGCTCCGCGCACGACGAGGCGGAGATCGCCGAACTGTTCCGGGCCAGGGCGGCGGGCGAGCCGGAAGGCCCGATCGTGGTCCGCTACAACGCGTACCTGGCGGAGCTCGCGCTGCCCGAGTGGCAGGCGGCCCTGGACGCCCTCCAGGAGCTGCCCGAGATCGGCGCCGACGGTCCGGTGGGCTACTTCGGCCTCAACATGGGCACCGCGATCGGGCTGCCGTTCGTGGCGGTCGAACCCAGGATCACCGCTGCGGTCTTCGGCCAGCACTGGCCCGACGTCCTGGCCGAGAAGGCCGAGCAGATCACCATCCCCGTCGAGTACGACATGCAGTGGGACGACGAGCACATCCCGCGCGAGGCGGGTCTGGCCCTGTTCGACGCCTTCGCCTCGACCGAGAAGACGCTGCACGCCAATGCGGGCAGGCACAAGGAGCTGCCCAGGTTCGAGGCCGACAGCGCGGTCCGCTTCTTCGCCCGGCACCTGCGCTGACCTGAGCTGATCTGATCCGACGGGGTATCGGCGTCCGACCGCTGACCAGCGACGCCGACACCCCGTCACTGGCCGATCGCCGCGCGGATGGAGTCGCCCGGTCGCCTGCTCCGAGAACCTCAGGCTCCTCCCGATCCTTGTCATGTTGGTTGGCTGGTGTTCTACTTAAACGAATCAATTGTGACTCCTCGAACGGAGAGGGAACCTTGACGTGATCGACTTCCATGTCGACCGGTCCAGCAGCGTCCCCGCGTACGCACAGCTGGTCAGGCAGGTGCGCGAGGCGCTGCGGATGGGCCTGCTGCACCCGGGCGACCAACTGCCGACCGTACGCAGCGTGGTGACCGCCTGCACGGTCAATCCCAGCACCGTGCTGAAGGCCTACCGGGAGCTGGAGCTGTCCGGCCTGGTGGAGGCGCGGCAGGGGGCGGGCACCTTCGTCAGCGGATCCCTGGGCAAGGCGGATCCCCATGTCATGGCCCGCCTGCACGGCGGGCTGACCCGCTGGCTGGGGCAGGCACGGGAGGCCGGCCTGGAGGACGAGGACGTGCAGGCACTGATCGCTTCGGTGATCGCCGAGGAGACACAGCGTCAGATGCGGGCCGGCGGCACCCGTGCGCGGCAGTCGCACGGCATGGCGGCCGAGGAGGGGGGCGTCGCATGAGCGACGACTCGATCGCCGTGGAAGCGGTGGACGTCAGCAAGCGCTACCGGCAGGTGTGGGCGCTGCGGGAGTGCAGCTTCCAGCTGCCGGCGAACCGGATCATCGCCCTGGTGGGCGCCAACGGCGCCGGGAAGTCCACACTGATGAGCATCATCAGCGGCCTGCTGCCCGCCACCGGCGGCTCGGTCCGGGCCGCCGGCCGGGTCGCGATCCTGGCCCAGGACAAGCCCCTGTACCGGGACTTCAGCGTGGCGGACATGCTGCGGTTCGGACGGAGCACCAATCGGGTGTGGGACCAGCAGCGCGCACTGTCCTGGCTGGCGCGTTTCGAGGTACCGCTGGACCGCCCCTGCGGCAGGCTCTCCGGCGGCCAGCGGGCCCAGGTCGCCCTCGCGGTCACGCTGGGCACCCGGCCCCGGCTGCTGCTGCTGGACGAGCCGCTGTCCAACCTGGACCCGGTGGCCCGCACCGAGGTGACCGGCGAGCTGATGGCGGAGGCCGCCGACAGCGACATGACGGTGATGCTGTCGACCCACATCGTGGCCGAGCTGTCCGGCGTCAGCGACCACCTGCTGCTGCTCGCTTCGGGCCGCCCCGTGCTCACCGGCGACGTGGACGACCTGCTGGCCGCCCACACCCGGCTCAGCGGGCCGCGCGCGGACCGGCCGCCCAGCCCGGGCACGGTCGTCGCGTCGCAGCACACCGACCGCCAGTCGACCTTCATCGTCCGCACGCCCTGCACCGCGCCGGCCACCCCGGTGGTCGCCCCCGGCTGGAGCTCCCAGCCGCTCTCCCTGGAAGACCTGGTCTTCACCTACCTCAAGTCGTCGGGTACGGCGCACCGGAGCGCGGAGGCCGCAGCATGAGCCCAACCACCCAGTCCCCGTTGGCCGCTGACAGCCGATCGGGCAGCCTGGACATCGCCGCCGGACGCAGCGGGGGCTTCTCCGGGCTCCTCTGGCTGACCTGGCGTCAGCACCGATGGGCCCTGATCGGCGCTCTCGTGCTTGCGGCCGCCCTCACCGGCTGGATGGCCTACCTCGCCGCCGACCTGACCGACATCTACCACCAGTGCAACAACACCCTCTGCCCGGACAACTCCGTCCAGGCCGCCGAACTGTCCGCCAACTTCGGCTCGTTCAGGATCGCCAATGACCTGCTGCAGTTCGTGGAGTACCTGCCGCTGCTGATCGGCATGTTCCTCGGCGTCCCGCTGCTGGCCCGGGAGCACGAGCAGCGGACGCTGCTCCTCGCCTGGAGCCAGGACGTCTCCCCGCAGCGCTGGCTGTGGACCAAACTGGCCCTGCTCGGCACGGTCGTGGCCGCGCTGACCGCCGCGCTCTCCGGCGTCTGCGACCACCTCGCCCAGGTGATGGCGGACGTCAGCAACGGGGGCCTGTTCGAGGGTTCGATGTTCATGGACTCCGGCATGCTCCCCCTGGCGACCGGCGTCTCCTGGTTCGCCGTAGGTGTCGCCCTCGGCGCCGCCGCCAAGCGGCTGATGCCCGCCGCGATGACCGTCATCGTCGGCTACGTCGGCGCGGACCTGCTGACCCAGTGGCGCTACCCCACCCTGATCACCCCCGTCTCGCGCTTCGTACCGTTTCCGCCCCCGCCCGGCACCGGCCCGGGCGTGAACGCACTGAAGGTCAAGGGCGGCATCCAGATCGGCCCCGACCAGGTGGTGAACCTCTTCGACTCCGCCGGGCACCCCGTCGACTACGCCGCCCTCAGCAGCCACTGCCCGAACTTCGGCCTCGGTCCCGACACCCTCACCTCCTGTCTGACCCGCGACCACTACCAGACCTTCCTCGAGTACCAACCGGCCGACAGGATCCCCGAGTTCCACCTGATCCTCGCCGCCGGCCACCTCACCCTCGGCGCCGTCGCCCTGCTCGCCCTCTGGCTGACCGTCCGCCGCACCCCCCTCACTGCCGGCTGACGCCCCCGCCCCCGGGCCGGTTCGCTGCCCGCCTCCACCCACGGACGCGGCAGCGGCAGTCCGTCAGTGCTGGATCAGGCCGCCGACCGGGACCGGCGCGACATGGCCGGTGGCCGGGAGGGTCCGGGCCAGGGCGAGGCCGATGTCGACCAGTGAGGATCGACGCAGGTCGGCCACGGCGGGGAGCGGGGTCCAGACCGACTCGGCGGTCTCGCCGTTCGGCTCGGGTCTCAGCTCGCCGCCGGTGATCCGGACCCGGTAGAAGACGCCGACGTTCTGGTGGTCCGGCAGGCCGGGCGCGGGGCGGTCGGCCGCGGGGATCACCCTGGAGTCCACGCCCAGCAGTCGTTCCACCACCGCGTCGCACCCGCTCTCCTCGGCGACCTCGCGGACCACCGCGTCGAAGGGGTCCTCGCCGTGCTCGACCCTGCCGCCCGGGAGCGTCCAGGTTCTCGCGCCGTCCGGGGACACGCACCGGGCCAGCAGCACCCGCCCCTCCTCGACGCACACCGCGTAGGCGGCCAGCCGGAAACTCGTCGTCATACCCCACAGGATCCCAGCCGGCCACGGGCTTCCACCACGTGGTGCGCAGCACCGGCTTCTCCACCGGCAGAGCGGCCGGCGGCCTGGTCCTCGCCGGCCGCACCACCGTCTTCGCCCTCTGCCGTTTCACCATCAGCGGAGGCGGTAGCCACCGCCGGTGGCACGGCAGGATGATGCTCGCATGGAGCCGATCATCGTTCTTGTGCACAGCCCGTCAGTCGGGCCTTCCACCTGGCGGCCGGTGGCCGACCTGCTGACCGCGGCCGGGCACCGGGTGCGGGTGCCGTCCCTGCTGGAGGTGGCCGTGGGCGGTGAACCGCCGTTCTGGCCCCGGGTCGCCGGCGCCGTGCGGGACGAGCTCAAGGAGATCCCGACCGACCATCCGCTCGTGCTGGTGGCGCACAGCAACGCCGGCCTGTTCCTTCCCTCGATCCGCGCGGGCCTGGACCGTCCGGTGGCCGCCTCGGTCTTCGTCGACGCCGCACTGCCGGCCCGTACCGGGGAGACCGCGGTCGCCCCGCCCGAACTGCTGGACTTCCTGCGCCCGATGGCGGTGGACGGCATCCTGCCGCGCTGGACCGACTGGTGGGACGAGGCGGACGTCGCACCCATGTTCGCCGACCCGGCGATGCGTCAGCGGGTCGTCGCCGAAGAGCCCACCCTGCCGCTCTCCTACTACGAGCAGACCGTCCCGGTCCCCGCGGGATGGGACGACCACCCGTGCTCCTACCTGCTGTTCGGTCCTCCGTACGAGGACATGGCCGAGGACGCCCGCGAACGGGGCTGGCGAACCGCGCACCTGCCCGGCGCACACCTGCACCAGATCGTCGACCCGGCCGGCACCGCCCGGCACATCCTCGGCCTCGCCGCCGGTGCCGCCCCCTGACAACCGCTGCGCCCCCTCCCGGGATTGAGCACCGGGGACCGGGTAGGCGCACTCCATGGACACGACCTCGAATCCCCGGCGCTACCCGTTGACCTGCGGTTCCGCGCGGCTCGCACACTTCGGCCTGTGGCTCTTCGGCCTGCTGGCGGCCGTCAGCGTCTTCTCGCTGCTCCGCGAGGGCCTGTCGCCGTCCTGGCCGATGCTGCGCGCGGTGGCCCATGCTGCCGTCCTGGGCGTCTCCGTCGGCCTGTTCGCCGCCACCGCGCTGGTGCTGCGCCGCCACAAGGACGCCCTCGCCGCGAGGACGAACGCGTCGCCCCGCCCCACCGCCGGGACGCACAAGCCGCGACGTGCCAGCGGTCGTCCGGTCTTCCACTAGGCGCCGGCACAGGCCGCCTGCCGTGAGCGGACTCCACCCCGACGACCTGGCCTTCCTGGACACGGTCGAGTTCAGCTCGACCGACCTGCGCCGGTACTGCGACGGCTGCGAGCTGCAGCGCGACACCGTGGTCGTCGGAGCCGTCGAGGCGGAGTCGGGCCCCGGCTGGGACATCCGCCTCTGCCGCAGCTGCGTCGCCGCCGCCCTCACCCGGACCCGCGCCGCAGCCGGCCAGGGCCCCCACCGCCCGCACCTGCCCGCCTGCTACTGACCCCGTCCGCCGCCTGGCGGTAGTCCTAGCGGTAGTCCTCGGGGTACGACTGCATCCATGAGTTGATCTTGTCGCGGGTGCCGACGAGGAGGCTCTGGTGCTTCTTCAGGTTGGCGAAGGAGAAGTCGCTGCCGAGCGCGGTCTGCATCTGGGTGATCCACGCGAGTGGCTTGGCGAAATGCTTGGGGCCCTCCGAGCTGGCCTTCATCGCATTGTCGAGGTCGTCGAGATTGTCGAGCAGCCGGTTGAGGAAGTACTCGCAGTTCCCCGGCGAGCCGCAGCTGTCGTTATAGGTGGCCTGGAGCACCGCGAAGGCGTCGCGAACCAGCGGCACCGCCGCGCCGGGGGCGGCATCCGTCGTGGGATAGCTGACCGACGCGGACGGGCTCGGCGCAGCCGGGGCGGTGACGGCGCCGACGCTGGGCACGGCGGTCGCGGCGGTGACCGCGGCACTGGCGCTGGCACTGGGTCGCGCGGACGCAGTGGTGCCGCTTCCGCTCGAACAGGCGGCGAGCACCGGCGCGATCAGGAGCGCCAGCGCTCCGCAGAGTATCGACGAGCTTCTGGGCACGAGTGCTTCCTGACTGTGATCAACGGACCGGATCGCATGCATACCTTGTGGCCGCCGAGCGTGTCCAGTCAGGCGGAAAACGCTCCCACACTCTGGACGGGTACGACCGCCTTTCCGCCGGTTCGGCATCCACTGCCAGAAGGCGTCAGCCCTACCGCGTCGTGGCACCCCGGGGGGAAAGTTCGGCGTTTCTGGTTACATTGACATCGTTCGGTGGCAAGGTTATTGATGTGGCGGCATATGACACTCCTGATGTCCGGTTCCGCATCGACCCGTTACCCGATCAACGGGTGCACTTCTTCGAACATCTTCGGGACCCGGAAAGCGGCGAAATGCACCTGCCTGCTCATCCGGCGTCATGTTCGCTCGCCCGCGAGCTCACTCTGGACCTGCTCCAGTCCTGGGGCCTGGCCGCCCTCGGCGAGGCCGCGGTGCAGCTTGTGGCCGAGCTCACCGCGAACTCGATCATGCACAGCGGCTGCAGCACGCTCCGGCTGCGGGTGACCAGACGCGGGGGCGCGGTACGGATCGAGGTCCGGGACCCCTCCCACGCGCTGCCGCTGCTGATCCAGGGCGACCCCGACGACGACCACGGCCGGGGCATGCACCTGGTCGACGCCCTCGCCGACCGCTGGGGAGCGGACCTCCTCCCCTACGGCAAGGGGGTCTGGTGCGATCTGCACATCGCCCGGGGTTGACGGCCTCAGACCGGCGCTGACTCCTCCACCCGACGGCCCCCGACAGCCTGCCCGCCGCGCACCAGCAGGATCAGCGGGCGCGGCACCTGGCGCTCCTCCAGGCCGCCGTCCGGGACGGACGGACCGCCGAGACGCGCGCGGGTGAGGCCCTCGTTGGGGTAGTCCCACGGCCACTCCGGGTTGGTCGACCGGACGCGGATGTTGCCGTCGGCATCGAGCACCACGTCTCCGGGCCGCCATGCGGCTTCGGGACCGGTGACCTTCCGTACGGATACGGGGTCGTATGCGGATACGGGGGCGGGTACGGATACGGGGTCCATACGGCCATCATGTGCGCCACCCCCGCCCCGGACCAGGGCGACCTGACGAAGTATGCCGCGCCCGCCCCCCGGGAGCAGCGGGAGGGGCGGGCGTGGCGGATACGGTGGGAGCGGCGGCCCCGCGGGTCCTGGGAAGCCCCCCGAGGCCGCCGCCGTATGAGTGGTCGTCAGCCCGCGCTGCAGCTGACGCCGTTGAGGGCGAACGAGGCCGGAGCCGCCGCGTTGCCGGTGTGGGTGGCCTGGAACCCGATCTGGGTGGTTCCGCCGGGGGCCAGCGTGCCGTTGTAGCTGAGGTTGGTCGCGGTGACCGTCCCGCTGCTCGGGCTGACGGTAGCGTTCCAGGCCGAGGTGACGGTCTGTCCGGGGGCCAGGGTGAAGGCCAGGGACCAGCCGTTGACGGTACTGGAGCCGGTGTTGGTGATGGTGATGTTCTCGGTCAGCCCGGTGTTCCAGGCGTTGACCGTGTCAGCGACCTTGCAGGAGCCGGCCGCCCCGGTCGGACCCGTCGTCGGGGACGCCGACGCCGAGGCCGAGGGAGTCGGCGTCGCCGTGGCGGTGCTGCCGCCCAGCGCCGTCACCGAGGCGTTGTAGGCCGGCTTGGGCTGGTAGTTGTTGTCGTACATGGTCGCCGCGCCGTAGCCGGAGAAGGTGCCCGGGATCCAGGAGTCGGCATCGCCGACGCCCCACTGCGACACGCCCACACAGCCGCTGACGCCGAGGCAGTCGTTGATCACGGCGGCGTAGTCCGAGGCCTGCTGGGCCAGGTTGGCGGTGCTGGCCGGCAGCGCGATGCGGTCGTCCAGCTCGGTGACGGCGACGTTCACCCCGAGGGCGGTGAAGCGCTGCATATTGGCCTTCATCGTGGACGGCACCTGGCCGAGGATGAAGTGGCTCTCCAGGCCCACCCCGTCGATCGGGACGCCCTGCGACTTCAGTGAGGCGACCAGGTTGTACATCGCGTCGCTCTTGGCGTTCTCGCCCTCGATGTTGTAGTCGTTCAGGTAGAGCTTGGCGGCCGGGTCGGCGGCGTGGGCGGTGCGCAGCGCGTCCGCGATGTAGCCGCTGCCCATGGCGTTGTAGAAGGCGTCCGCCCGCAGCGTCCCGTCCTCGTTGAACGGCTCGTTGACCACGTCCCAGGAGTAGACCTGGCCCTTGTAGTGGGTGGCCTCGGTGGTGATGTGCGCCTCCATCGCCCCCTGCACCTGACTGGTCGGCAGACTGCTGACCCAGGACGGGAGTTGGCTGTGCCAGACCAGGTTGTGGCCGCGCACCCGCATCCCGTTCGCCTTGGCGTAGGAGACGATCGCGTCACCGGGTCCGAAGTTGTAACTTCCATTGGACGGCTCGGTGGTGTCCCACTTCATCTCGTTGCCCGGGGTCACCATGTCGAACTGGCTGGAGGCGACGGCGGTGAGGGTGGAGTTGCTCAGGTTGGACTGGGTGAGGGCGGTCCCGAAGTAGATGCCCTTGGCCTCCGCCAGGCTCTTCAGGCTGGTACCCGCCGCGCCGGCCTGGCCGCCCATGCCGGTGAGCAGCAGTGCGCCGGCCGCGACGGCGGCCGCCGCGCCGAGGAGGCCGCGCCGGAACAGGGTGCGGGACGGGTGCGGCCCGGGGTCGTGCGGGGTCGGCGGGATGGCGCCCGAGCTGCGGCGCCGTCCATAATCGTGTGCTGTCACCGTTGGTGTCCTTTCCACGGGGTGGGTGGGGTGAGCGGACGTGCGGCGGTGCAAGGAGCAGTGGTGCGGGCATGACAAGCCCACCCGCCGGGACGGCCCCGGTCGGGTCGTCCGGCGACGCCGAAGGGGACCGCCCAGCGGGGGACGGGGACCGGAAAGCACCGCGAACGGAGCTGTGGGTGGGCCGGTCCGACCGGGGCGGCGGATCGAAACTTTCGATCTTGGCTCCGAATGTCAGCGGTGACCCTAGGCCCGACCCGACGCCCCGTCAACACCCCCGCATGGAACGGGCGTTCCTCAGCGCTTGGACCGGGGTTGCGCCGTGCTGCTGCGCTCCACCAGGCTGGTGGCCAGATCCACCCGCAATGTGCTCGGCCGCCTGCCGCGGGCCAGGTCGAGCACCATCCTGGTGGCGACCTCGGCCATCTCCATCAGCGGCTGGCGCACCGTGGTGAGCGGCGGGCCGACCCAGCGGGCCAGCGGCAGGTCGTCGAAGCCCACCACGCTGAGGTCCTCGGGGATCCGCAGCCCGATCTCCCTGGCCGCCTCGTACAGGCCGAGGGCCTGCAGGTCGTTGCCGGTGAACACGGCGGTTGGCCGGTCCGGCAGCCGCAGCAGTTCCAGCCCGGCGACATGGCCGGCCTCGTGATGGAAGTCCCCCTGCCGGACCAGGCCCGGGTCGTAGGCGATCCCGGCGGTCTCCAGCGCCGCGCGGTAGCCGTCGACCCTGGCCCGGCTGCACATCATCCGGGCCGGTCCGGCTATCACCCCGATCCGCTGGTGGCCGAGCTCCAGCAGGTGCCGGGTGGCGGCCAGGCCGCCGTGCCAGTTGGTCGCACCGACCGCCGGCACGTCCTGGCCGGGGTCGCCGGCCGGGTCCATGACCACGAACGGGATGTCTCGGCTGGCCAGTTGCTCCTGCTGGGCGTGGTCGAGGCCGGACAGCACCAGCACCACCCCCATCGGCCGGCGCGCCAGCACCCCCTCCATCCAGGTCTGACCGAGGCTCAGCCGTCCCGAGGACTCGGACAGGACCACGCTCAGCCCCTCCTCGCGCACCACGTTCTCGACGCCGCGGATGACCTCCATCGCCCAGGCGCTCTCCAGCTCGTGGAAGACCAGCTCCAGCAGCGGGCTCGACTGCGAGGCGCTGCGGCGGCGCCGGTAGCCGTGCCGGCGCAGCAGCTCCTCGATCCGCTCCCGGGTGGCCGGGGCCACATCGGCCCTGCCGTTGAGCACCTTCGAAACGGTCGGAGTCGAGACCCCGGCCTCCTGGGCGATCTCCGCCAGTGTCGCCGTCCCGGTCACGGCCCCTCCCCTGCTGCCCGTCGTGCCTGCGGATTCGGTGCCGCGGATGTCTTCACGCCACGGATGGTAGCCCCTGAGGCCCAGAAAACAGCAGCCAGTTGGGCGTGCGCAGTCTCTTGACGCCCCCTGCCGCCGGGCCTACGTTTCCCCTCGACATTCGGCAATTTCACCGAAACAATCGAAGGACAGGCAGGCCATGAGATCCCCCGCTTCCGTATCTCGCAGCCGTACGTCCCGCAAGAGATTCGCTGTGACCGCCGTGGCCTGCGCCCTCGTCGCGGGGGTGACCGCCGGCTGCGGCTCCAGCGGCGGCAGCAGCTCGTCGAGCAGCTCGGGCACCATCCACATCCTCGTCTACGGCGACACCGGCAACACCGTCGAGAAGCAGATCGTCGACACCTTCAACAAGACCTCCAAGGTCAAGGCCGTGCTGGACACCATCCCCGGCGCCAACTACCAGACCAAGCTTCAGACGATCATCAACACCGCGCAGGCCCCCGACGTCTTCTTCAACTGGGGCGGCGGCAGCATCGCGCCCTTCGTCAAATCCGGCCTGCTGATGCCACTGGACAGCTTCATCGCCGCGGACCCCCAGCTCAAGTCCGACTTCCTGCCGTCGGTCTTCAACACCGCGGTGATCGACGGCAAGTCCTACGGGGTCCCCATGCGCGGCACCCAGCCGGTCCTGCTGTTCGACAACAAGAAGGTGCTCGCCGACGCCGGGATCACCCCGCCGGCCACCTGGGACCAGCTGCTGGCCGACGTGCAGACGCTCAAGGCCAAGGGCAAGACCCCGATCGCGCTCGGCGGCGGCGACCAGTGGCCGACCCTGATGTGGTTCGAGTACCTCTACGACCGGGTCGCGGGGCCCGGCCTGTTCGAGAAGGCCCTCGGCGGCGACACCAGCGCCTGGGCGAGTGCCGACAGCCAGAAGGCGCTGGGCATGCTCAAGCAGCTGGTCGACGCGGGCGCCTTCGGCACCAACTACGACTCGGTCAAGTTCACCGACGGCGGCTCCCCGGCCCTGCTCGCCAAGGGCAAGGCCGCGTTCGAGCTGATGGGCTCGTGGGAGTACGCCACCCAGAAGTCCGCCAACCCGGACTTCACCAAGAACGACCTCGGCTACAGCAACTTCCCGACCATCGCCGGGGGCGCGGGCAACGCGGCCGACGTCGTCGGCAACACCAACAACTTCTACTCGGTGCTGAAGAACACCAAGCACCCCGACGCGGTCGCACAGTTCCTCAAGCTCATGTACTCCGACGAGTTCGTCAAGGCGCAGCTGGGCATCGGCAACCTGCCCACCACCACCAACACCCCGCAGTTCCTGTCCACCGCGGCCGACCCGGCCTACGACACCTACCAGTACAACCTGGTCAAGCAGGCTCCCTCGTTCCAGCTCTCCTGGGACCAGGCCTATCCGCCGTCGGCGACCACCGCCATGCACCAGGCCGTCCAGCAGTTCGTGGACGGCAAGCTCGACGCCGCCGGCTTCATCAAGGCCATGCAGGGCCTGCCCACCTCCTGAGCGCACTCACCGAAGCGCGCCCCTCGAGTTCGGACGGACAGATGACCAGCATCATTCAGCAACTCCTGGCGAAGTCCGCGCGCCGGGAGCCACCGACCACGGGGTCACGCGGGGATCCCGGGGGTCGCTCCCCGGGATATCGGAGTACTGCCGGCTCCGCCGCCGGGGCGGACCGCCGCCGGGCGGTGCGCAGCGGCGTCGGGGCCACCCGCCCGGGCCTGGCCTGGGCGGTGCCCGCCACCGTCTTCTTCACCCTGTTCGCGATCGTCCCGCTCGTCCTGGTCGCGGTGCTCTCCTTCACCAGCTGGAACGGGATCGGCACGCCCAAGCTGATCGGGCTGTCCAACTGGTCCGCGCTGTGGCACGACCCGGTCATGCTCAAGAGCCTGTGGCTGAGCGCGCTGCTGACCACCCTGGGCGTGGTGGTCCAGACCCCGATCAGCATCCTGTTGGGGGTCTGGGCGGCCGGGCACCAGCGCAACCGGGCCGTCCTCGCGGCGGTCTACTTCGTCCCGCTGCTGCTCTCGGTGACCGCGGTCTCGGTGCTGTGGCGGGCGCTGCTCGACCCCAACTTCGGGATCCCCTCCGATGCCGGCTGGCTGTTCGGCGACGGCAACCTGCTGGGCACCCAGAGCGGCTCGATCGGCGTGCTGGCCTTCGTCGGCGCCTGGCAGTGGACCCCGCTGCACACCCTGATCTACCAGGGCGGCGCCCGCGCCGTCCCACAGGTCCTCTACGACGCCGCGGCGATCGACGGCGCCGGAACGGTGCGCCAGTTCTTCCACATCACCCTGCCACAGCTGCGCAACACGGTCATCACCTCGATGGTGCTGATGGTGGTCGGCGGGCTGACCACCTTCGACACCGTGCTGATCCTGACCCAGGGCGGCCCCGGCACCGACACCACCATCAGCGCCTACTACATGTACCAGCAGGGCTTCCTCAGCTTCGACTTCGGCGGGGCCTCGGCCATCGCCCTGGTCCTGGTGGTGGTCGCCACCCTGCTCTCGCTGCTCATGGTCCGGCTCACCGGCTACGACCGGATGCAGAGCACCGCGGAGGGACTGTGATGCGGCAACGCCCCAACTACCTGGCCGGATTCGGCTCGCTGATCTGGCTGTTCCTGGTCGGCCTGCCGCTGTACGTGATGCTGACGGCCACCCTGCGCACCCAGTCCGACTACTCCACCTCGGGACCGCTCAGCTTTCCCGCGCACCTGACCCTGCAGAACTACCTGGACGACTTCTCCAACGGCTTCGGCCGGGACTTCCTCAACACCATCGTGGTCACCGTCTCCGTGGTGGCCATCGTGCTGCTGGTGGTGCCGCCGCTGGCGTACGCCATCATCCGCAGCCGGCACCGCACCATGAGCACGGTCTTCCGGATCTTCCTGCTCGGCCTGGCCATCCCCGCGCAGGCGGTGATCGTGCCGATGTTCTACGTCATCAGCAAGGCCGGCCTCTACGACAACCTGGTCGGCATCATCCTGCCGACCGCCGCCTTCTGCCTGCCCATCTGCACCCTGATCCTGACCGGGGCGATGCGTGACATCACCTCGGAGCTCTACGAAGCCATGGCAGTTGACGGAGCGTCACCGGCCCGGGTGTTCCGGCAGCTGGTGGTGCCGCTGTCCAAGGGCGGCCTGTCCACGATCGTCGTCTTCTCCGCGCTGCAGGCCTGGAACGGATTCCTCTTCCCGCTGGTGCTGACGCAGTCCGACTCCACCAAGGTGATCACCCTGGGCCTGTACAACTTCCAGACCGAGCACGGAGTCGACGTCCCCGGCCTGCTCAGCGCCGTCATGCTGTCGATGCTGCCCATCCTGGTCGTCTACCTGTTCGCCCGCCGTGCCCTGGTCCGAGGGCTCATGGGGGTCGGCGGAAAGTGAAAGAGACAGTGCATTCGGCTCACCACGCCTCAACCGATCCGTCATCCGCCACCGCTACGGCCACCAGCCCTGCTGACAAGGCCAGTTGGCAGGACACCGCGCTGCCCGCCGGCGACCGCGCCGACGCCCTGATCGCCGAGATGACCCTGCGCGAGAAGCTCGCCCAACTGGTCGGCGTCTGGGTCGGCGCCTCCGCCGAAGGCGGCGAAGTCGCCCCCTACCAGCACGACATGGAGGAGCCGGTCGACCTGGACGCGCTGCTCCCGCACGGACTGGGCCAGTTGACCCGCCCGTTCGGCACCGCCCCGATCGACCCCGCCCTCGGCGCGCTGTCACTGCTGCGCAGCCAGCGCCGCATCGCCGCCGCCAACCGCTTCGGCATCCCGGCGCTGGCCCACGAGGAGTGCCTGGCCGGCTTCGCCGCCTGGGGCGCCACCGCCTACCCGGTCCCGCTGTCCTGGGGTGCCACCTTCAACCCGGCGCTGGTCCGCGCCATGGCCGCGGCCATCGGCCGGGACATGCGCGCGGTCGGGATCCACCAGGGCCTGGCGCCCGTCCTCGACGTGGTGCGCGACGCCCGCTGGGGCCGGGTCGAGGAGACCATCGGCGAGGACCCCTACCTGGTCGGCACCGTCGCCACGGCCTATGTCGCCGGGCTGGAGTCCACCGGGATCATCGCCACCCTCAAGCACTTCGCCGGGTACTCCGCCTCCGTGGCCGGCCGCAACCTCGCCCCCGTCCCGATGGGTCCGCGCGAGCGCGCCGACGTCATCCTGACCCCGTTCGAGATGGCCGTGCGCGAGGGCCGTCCGCGCTCGGTGATGTCCGCCTACACCGACACCGACGGCATCCCCTCCGCCGCCGACCCGGAGCTGCTCACCACTCTGCTCCGGGACGTCTGGGGCTTCACCGGCACCGTGGTCGCCGACTACTTCGGCATCGCCTTCCTCAAACAGCTGCACGGCGTGGCCGCGGACTGGGGCGGCGCGGCCGGCATCGCCCTGGCCGGCGGGGTCGACGTGGAACTGCCCAGCGTCAAGACCTTCGGCGAACCGCTGCTGGACGCCGTCACCTCCGGGGCCGTGCCCGAGCACCTGGTCGACCGCGCGCTGCGCCGGGTGCTGGTGCAGAAGGCCGAACTGGGACTGCTCGACCCGGACTGGGACCCGGTCCCACCCGCCCTCACCGGCGGCGCCCTCTCCCACGCGGACCCGGACTCCCCCGGTCTGTTCCGCGGCCGCATCGACCTGGACACCCCGGCCAACCGGGCACTGGCCGAGCAGGTCGCCGAGCAGGCCGTGGTGCTGCTGCGCAACGACGGCGCCCTCCCAATGGACCGGCCCCGCAGGATCGCGGTGATCGGCCCCAACGCCGACACCCCGCGCGCCCTGCTGGGCTGCTACGCCTTCCCGGTCCACGTCGGCGGCAAGCACCCGGACGTGCCGCTCGGCATCGACCTGCCGACCCTGCTCGACCAGGTCACCGCCGAGTTCCCGGACAGCGAGGTGGTCAGCACCCCGGGCACCACCGTCGACGGCGGCGACGCCTCGGGCATCGCCGAAGCCGCGGAGCTCGCCCGCAGCGCGGACGTGGTGGTGCTCGCCCTGGGCGACCGCGCCGGACTGTTCGGACGCGGCACCAGCGGCGAGGGCTGCGACGCCGAGAGCCTCGAACTCCCGGGTCTGCAGCAGCAGTTGCTCGACACCCTGCTGGACGTCGGCACCCCGGTGGTGGTCACCCTGATGGCCGGACGCCCCTATGCGCTCGGCAGCGCGGTGGACCGGGCGGCCGGCATCGTCCAGACCTTCTTCCCCGGCGAGGCCGGAGCAAGGGCGGTGGCCGGCGTGCTCAGCGGGCGGGTCAACCCGTCTGGCCGACTGCCCGTCAGCGTCCCGGGCCGACCCGGCGTCCAGCCGTCCACCTACCTGGCCTCCCGGCTCGCCAGGGCCAGCGATGTCTCCAGCACCGACCCCACCCCGGCCTACGGCTTCGGCCACGGCCTGTCCTACACCGGCTTCGAGTGGACCGGCCTGGAGCTGCTCCAGGACACCGCCGACACCGCGGGAGAGTTCCGGCTCGCCCTGAGCGTCCGCAACACCGGCGAGCGGGACGGCACCGAGGTCGTCCAGCTCTACCTGCACGACCCGGTCGCCTCGGTGGTCCAGCCGGTCCAGCGCCTGATCGGCTACCACCGGATCGAACTCGCCGCCGGGCAGCAGGCCCGGCTGCGCATCACCGTCCCCGCCGACCTGGCGTCCTTCACCGGCCGGGACGGCCACCGCACCGTCGAACCGGGCGACCTGGACCTGCACCTGGCCGCCTCAAGCACCGACACCCGCCTCACCGCCCACCTCACCCTCACCGGCCCGCCCCGCACCGTCGACCACACCCGGAGGCTGCACCCGGACATCACCGCCGACTGACCGGAGCCGGTCCGCGCCTCTCGTGCCCGCTCCGCGCCTCGCCCGCCTACTCGGTGCGCAGCACCTGCGCCGCCGGGGCCCGCGAGGCGCGGACCGAGGGCAGGAAGGCGCCCAGCACGGCGAGTGCGGCGCCGGAGAGGACCAGCAGGGCCAGCAGCGGCCAGTTCCAGACGTCCAGCAGGGAGGCGGGCAGGTCGCGGCCGATGCTGTGCCCGGTGACCGGGATGACGATCCGGTGGGCGAGCACGCCCAGCGGAACCCCGAGCAGTCCGCCGACCGCTCCCAGCGCGCCCATCGCCGCGACCACCATCGCGATCACCTGACGCGGCGTCATCCCGATCGACTTCAGCACACCGATGTCCCTGCGGCGCTCACGGGTGCTCAGGACGACCGCGTTGAACACGCCGAGCCCGGCGACGGCGACCAGCAGCGCGGTCAGCGTCGAGGCCGTGCCGATCATGCTCTGCTCGACCGATCCGACGCCGGCGTTCACCGAGGGCTGCAGGCCCGGGTCGACCCGTCGCGCCGCCGCGGCGCAGCCGCTCGGATCCGCGCCCTTCGTGAGCCCCACGGAGAAGGACGTGGCGCGGTGCGTGGGATTGAGGCCGATGAACCGGTCCCAGTCGGTGCTGGTGAGGTCCGTGCCGTCCATCTGCTCTCCGACCACCGTCTCGCGGACCTGCCGGCCGGCGGTGTCGAGCAGCACGACGGTCTCCCCCAGGGAGAGCCGGTGCTGGTGCCAGAACTCCGAGTCCGCCACGACCTCACCCGGTCCGTTCGTCCAGCGTCCCCGCACCAGGTCGGGGTGGAGCGCCGCGGTGTCCCCCGTCGCGACGCCCAGGTCGACCGTGTCCGCGCTGCCGGCCATCCGGGTCCGCACGGATGCCTGCGCGGACACCCGGGCCACCCCGGGGAGGGCCCGCAGCAGGGCGAAGAGCTGCTCGTCGGTGTGGACCGGAGCCGGCGGGTGCTGCGGTGACGCCGGATTGTCGACCGCGACGGTCACCTGGACCCGGTCCTGCTGGTTCTGCGCCCGGTTGAACCCGAGCACGGACGCTGACAGGCCGATGGCCAATGTCGCCGCCGTCACGCCGACCACGACCGTGGACAGGGTCAGCGCCGTTCGGCCCGGCCGGGCGAACGGCCAGCCCAGCCCCAGGCTGACCGGGCGGGGCAGCCGCGATCCGCCGAGCCTGCGCTGCGCCGCCAGGGCCCGTCCGGTCCGCTGGACGCCGGCCGCGCTGATCGCCACGGCGGCCGGCAGCCGTCGCGCCCTGACCGCCGGGATCAATGCGGACACCACGGTCAGCGCCGGCATCCCGAGCAGGACCAGGGGGAGGATCCAGCCCGGAACGCTCGCCCGGCCGGAGACCAGGTAGTTGCCGTGGACGCCCCAGAACGCGCCCTGCACCAGGTCCGTGCCGACGACCGAGCCGACGCCGGCGCCGACCAGGCAGCCGAGCGCGGCCGGAAGGGTGACCATCACCAGGTAGACGGCCGTCACCTGGTCCGGGGTGAAGCCGAGGGCCTTGAGGATGCCGATGTGGCGGTAGCCGGCGACCACGGCGCCGCTGACGACGTTTCCGACGATCAGGACCGAGACGACCAGGCCCAGGATGCCGAACGCGGTCAGTAACGGCACGTACCGGTTCGGGCCGGCGGCCAGGCGTGATCCGATGGTGAGGTAGGAGCTGGTCGCGGTCAGGGAACCGGACGGCAGGCCTGCTGTGACGGCCGCCATGTCCGCCTTGAGGGCAGTATCGGATCCCGCGTCCCGGAACCGGTACATCATCTGGTTCGAGCCGGCGCCCAGCGCCCGGGCCTCGGCAGGGGTGACCCAGCCGTCGGCCGACTGGCTGACGGAGGTCGCGTAGCCGACCACCTTGAGGTCCACCCCGCCGGGCGCCAGGACATGGACGTCGCCGTCGATCAGCCGCGCGCCGCCGAACCCCTGGGGCGCGTCGAGGACGATTTCGCCGGGGCCCTCGACCCAGCGCCCGGAGAAGACCTTCATGGAGTCGACCGCGGTGTCCGGCCGGTCCCGGCCCACGACGGTGAGGACACCGGAGCGCGCGAACGGACCGCCCTGCTCGGCGGCCCCGTGCAGCACGGCCTCCGGGTAGGGACCGGCCGTCGCCTCGACCCCGGTCACCTGGGCGGTCCGCGCGAGCTGCGCGGCAGTCGTCCTGGAACCGTCGAACTCCGCGACCACGTGCGCGCCCTTCGCAGCGTCGTAGGCCTGCTCGAAGGTGCCCGACACACTCGCCATCATGCCCAGCGCGACCACGACCGTGGCGGTGGACACGAGCACGACGACGCCGAGGACGAAGCTCTGCAGCCTGCGGCGCCGGACCGCGGCGCGGGCCACGCACCACACGGCCCTCATCGCGCACGCTCCGTGCCGCGCCCGACGCCGCGGTCCGCGACGTGCTCGCCGGAGATCCGGCCGTCCGCCATCTCCACCACCCGGGAGGCGCACCGCGCGGCCAGCCGCGGGTCGTGCGTCACCAGGACCAGCGTCTGCCCCAGGTGGTTCAGCTCCGTCAGCAGTTCCACCACGGCGTCCCCGGAGCGGCTGTCCAGGGCCCCGGTGGGCTCGTCGGCCAGCAGCAGCGCCGGACGGTTCATCAGGGCGCGGGCCACGGCGACCCGTTGCCGCTCACCACCGGACAGCGAGGCCGGGTGGACGTCCCTCCGGTCGGCGATCTCCAGACCGTCCATCAACTCCTCGGCCCGCTTCCTGGCCTGACGCACAGTCATCCCGTTCAACCGCCCGGCCAGGGCGATGTTGTCGAGGGCCGGCAGGTCGTCCAGCAGGTTGAAGAACTGGAACACCATCCCGATCCGGCGGCGGCGGAACAGCGCCAGACCCTTCTCGTCGAGTGCGCCCAGGTCCTCCCCGCCGACCACGACCGACCCGCCGGACGGCCGGTCCAGCCCGGAGACCATGTTCAGCAGCGTCGACTTGCCGCAGCCGGACGGACCCATCACCGCGACCGACTCGCCGGCCCGGATCTCCAGCGAGATCCCGCCCAGCGCCGCGCGGCTGCCGAAGTCCTTGCGCAGGTCCGTCAGCCGTACCACCACCTCCCGCTCCCTGTTCCGTTGCGCTTCCCGTTCCCGCCGACCCACCGTGTTCGTCATGCGGACGACACTGCCGACGCCGCCCGCACCACCGCATCGGAGCAGGACCCGCAGTGGCGGGGGCCGTTGCCGACCCAGGGTGTACAGCCTGGGTCCGATGTGCGCGGAGGACCCGCGCCCCTACACTCCACCCATGCCAGAGGAGATCCGGCGACGGAGTCGGGCCTGGACGCTGCGTGTGCCCGCGGGCCCGGTGGTCGCATGCGCCTGGTCCCTGTCGACGCTGTACCTGCTCATCACCCGGTCACAGCGGGTGGGGCTGCCGTGGGGAGCCCCCCGGCGCCCGGCGCCGCTCGCGGCGGACCTCCGGGAACAGGCCGTGCTCGGCGTCGCAGCCGTCCTGTTGTTCCTCGGCTGCCGACTGCTGACACGGCGGCCGGCGTGGGCCCTCACCGCGTTGGTGCTCAGCGCGCTCGTGCTGAACCTCGACTTCCACTCCGCCGACATCACCCCCGACCAGTACCTGCCGGTGTGCGTCGCCCTCTACTTCGTCGCGGCGACCGGGTCGCGGCGGACGGCGACGGCCGGGGCGGCGCCGGCGTTCGCCGGGCTCCTCGGCTACGTCGCGGTCTGCCTGGCCAAGGGACTGGCCGTGGACACCTCCGTCGAGGCCGTGGTGCTGCTGATCATCGTCCTCGCCTGGGTGCTGGGGAACGCTCAGCGCCGCGAACGCCTCCACACCGAGGAACTGCGCAGCCGGACGGCCGAGCAGGCGGTGACCGCCGAACGGCTACGGATCGCCCGCGAGTTGCACGACATGGTCGCCCACACCATCGGCGTGGTCGCCCTCCAGGCCGGCGCCGCCAGACTGGTGGTCCGGACCCAGCCCGAGGCCGCCGCCAGGTCCCTCGGGATCATCGAGGACGCCGGCCGGGAGACCCTGACCGGGCTCCGCCGCATGCTCGGGGCGCTCCACGACGCCGACCCGGCGGACCCGCAGGCGCCTCTCGCCGGACTGGCCGACCTCGACCGGCTGGTGGCCGACGCTCGGACCGCGGGCGTCCGGGTCGACGTCGAATGGCGCGGCGAGCGGAGGCCGCTGCCGCCGGAGATCGACCTGTCCGTGTTCCGGATCATCCAGGAGTCGGTCACGAACGCCGTCAAGCACTCCGGGACGCTGCAGTGCCGGGTGTCGCTGACCTTCGGCACGGAGGACGTGACCCTCGCGATCGTCGACAGCGGGGCCCGGGACTGCGGCGGCAGCAGGACCGGCAGCACCGGCGGCCCCGGCACCGGCACCGGGTACGGCATCGGGTACGGCATCGCCGGTATGCGGGACCGGGTCGAGCTGCTGCACGGCGACTTCAGCGCCGGCCCCCGCCTCGGCGGCGGATTCCGCGTCACCGCCCGGCTACCCGTCCCGACGAAGGCCTGAGGAGGTCCGCATGACGGTCCGGGTCCTGCTCGCCGACGACCAGCCGCTGATCCGGGCGGCCCTGGTCATGGTGATCGCCGACCTCCCCGACATCGAGGTGGCCGGAGAGGCCGGGACCGGAGTGGAAGCCGTCCGGATGACCCGGGAACTGCGCCCGGACGTGGTCGTCATGGACATCCGCATGCCCGGCATGGACGGCATCGAGGCCACCCGAATGATCACTGCGGACGGCGGCGACTCCCGCGTCGTCGTCCTGACGACGTTCGACGAGGACGAGAACGTCTACAGCGCGCTGCGGGCAGGCGCCTCGGGATTCCTCGTCAAGTCCATGTCCGTCAGCGGCGTCCTGGCGGCGATCCGGGTGGTCGCCGCCGGGGAGGCGCTGATCGACCCGAAGGTCACCCGCCGACTGATCGAGGCGTTCACCGGCCGTTCGCGGCACGCGACTGCGGCACCGCCGCAGCAGCTGGAGGGGGTCACCGACCGGGAGCGGGAAGCCCTGACGCTCATCGGCCAGGGCCTGTCCAACACCGAGATCTCCTCGGCGATGGTCATCAGCACCGCGACCGTCAAGTCCTATGTGACCCGGCTGCTGGCCAAGCTCGACGCCCGCGACCGCGCCCAACTCGTCATCGCCGCCTACGAGAACGGCCTGGTCACAGCGGGCACCGGTACTGATCGCCGAACGCGCGCACGACATCGGTACGTTAGCCCGGCGTCGGCGCGGCGTTAGCGGCTCCCAGGAAACTCCCAGGTACGGGAGAGCCCGGGGACGGGGCCACTTCCTTGACATGCGCACGCTATAGATGCTCATCCAGGATCGCGCCCCCAGGAGTTCCCATGCAGTCAGCAACCCGTCGACGGCTCACCGCCGCCGCCACCGCGCTCGCCCTGAGCGGAGCCGCCCTGCTCGTCCAGGGCGGCACCGCCGCCCACGCCGCCACCCCCACCTGTTCCACGGCCTACCTCCCGCTGCCGGACCCGAGCTGTACGCCCGGCGCGACCAACCCCGACGTCACCCAGGACACCATCGACTCCACCATCTGCGTCTCCGGATGGACGGCCACGGTCCGCCCCTCCACTTCGTACACCAACGCGCTGAAGATCAAGCAGATCGCCGAGTACGGCTACGCCGACACCAGCACCGCGGACTACGAGGAGGACCACTTCATTCCGCTGGAGCTCGGCGGCGCCCCCAAGGACCCGCTGAACCTGTGGCCCGAGCCGCACGCCGACTCCAACGGCGGTACCTCCACCCAGAAGGACACCGTCGAGAACAAGCTCAAGAAGGCGGTCTGCAACGGCTCGGCCACTCTCGTCGACGCCCAGGACGCGATAGCCGCCGACTGGACCACCGCGCTCGCCACCCTCGGCCTCAGCTGATCCCGCGTCACCCCCACGGAACAAAGGACACAGGACATTGCACCGGATACTCGCCCTCACCACCGCCACCGGCCTGGCCGTCACCGGCCTCGCGCTGACCAGCCCCGCCGAGGCCGCGTCAGCAGCGCACCACAAGGTGAGCTGGACCCGCTCCTGCGCCGCACCGGCCAAGCCGGGCTACATGGCGTGCAACGCCCTGCGGGTCACCGGAGGCACGCCGGCGAAGTCCAAGAGCGCCTCGCGGCTCAGCGCCGCCGCGGCCGCCGCCACGCCCTCGGGCTACGGGCCCTCGGACATCCAGAGCGCCTACAACCTGGCCTCCGCCGCCGCCTCCAACGGCTCCGGCGAGACCGTGGCAATCGTCGACGCCCAGGACGACCCCAACGCCGAGTCCGACCTTGCCACCTACCGCAGCCAGTACGGCCTGTCGGCCTGCACCAGCGCGAACGGGTGCTTCAGCAAGGTCGACCAGACCGGCGGCACCAGCTACCCCACCGCCGACAGCGGCTGGGCCGGCGAGATCTCGCTGGACCTCGACATGGTCAGTGCCACCTGCCCCGACTGCAACATCCTGCTGGTGGAGGCGAACTCCGCCAGCATGGACGACCTCGGCGCCGCCGTGAACGAGGCGGTCTCGCTCGGCGCGACGGCCGTCTCCAACAGCTACGGCGGCTCGGAGTCCTCCGCCGACTCCGGTTACGACAGCAGCTACTTCGACCACCCCGGGGTGGCCATCACCGCCTCCGCCGGTGACTCCGGCTACGGCGTCGAGTACCCGGCCGCCTCGCCGTACGTCACGGCGGTCGGCGGAACCTCGCTCAGCGCCGATTCCGGTTCCCGCGGCTGGACCGAGTCGGTCTGGGGCACCAGCGCCGGCACCGAGGGCACCGGCTCGGGCTGCTCGCAGTACTCGTCCAAGCCCAGCTGGCAGACCGACAGCGGCTGCTCGGGCCGCACCGTCGCCGACGTCTCCGCCGTCGCCGACCCGGCGACCGGCGTGGCCGTCTACGACACCTACGGCGCCTCGGGCTGGAACGTCTACGGCGGAACCAGCGCCGCCTCGCCCATCATCGCGTCGGTCTACGCGCTGGCCGGCACTCCGGGCAGCGGCACCGTCCCGGCCTCCGACGCCTACGCCGACCCCTCGGCCCTCTACGACGTCACCTCCGGCACCAACGGCAGCTGCGGCGGCAGCTACCTGTGCACCGCCGGGTCCGGGTACGACGGTCCGACCGGGCTCGGCACCCCCGACGGCACGGCGGCGTTCACGGGCTGACCGCCGGATCACTGCCGACGCCGTCCACGCCCAGCAGGGCGTGGACGGCGTCGGCCTCGGGCCGGCCGAGGGGCGCGAGGATGTCCAGGGACTGCCGGAGCGCCTGCGCCGCCTCGGCCGGCCGGCCGAGATCCCGCTGGAACTGCCCGATCAGGTGCAGCGCCTGCGCTTCGTAGACCGGATTGCCGTACTCGCGGGAGTTGCGCAGCGCCTCCCGCGCGAGCCCGATCGCCTCCTCCGTCCGCCCCAGCGCCTGCTGCGCCTCGGCGCAGGTGGCCAGCGAGGCGAGATGGGTGTGCGAGGACGGGCTCGCCGCGGTCAGACTCCGGGCCCGGGCGGCGCAGTCCAGCGCCTCACGGTGCCGGCCCAGCAGGTTGAGGACATGGCCGAGGTTGTTGAGGGTCTGCGCCCGCGACGCGGGATCGCCCAGTTCGTCCGCCTCCAGCAGACCGGCCTCCATGGTCTCCCGGGCCTGCTCCAGCGCGCCCGTCCCCAAGTACCCGATGCCGAGCCGGAACAGGGCCAGGTAGTGGGTCTCGCGGCTGCCGGACTCCCGGGCCAGTCGCACCGACCGTTGCAGGTGGCACATCGCCGGACCGTGCTCGCCCCGTTCGTCGAGGGCCATCCCGACGTCGGCGTGCATCCGGGACCTCCCGGAAAGGTCCCCGTCGGCCTCCGCCGCGCGCAGCCCGGCGAGGCTCGCGGCCACCCAGTCGTCGACGTGCTCGGTACCGAAGTAGAGCGGCATCGTGTTGCAGGCGAGCCGCCACGCCCGGTCCGCCCGCGGTCCCTCGGCGAAGGCGTCGACCAGGGCCCGCATCGCCGCCGCCTCGGTCCGGAACCAGAGCGCCGAGGCCGCCACGGAAGCCGACACCGGGGGGATCCCGGCGACCGGGCCGGCGTCGGTCCGGTACAGCAGGTGCTTCTGCGAGCTGACCGGCTCGGCCGCGGCGGCGGTCGCGTCGAGGTAGTAGTCGAGCAGCCTGCCGGTGGCGGCCTCCCGCTCGGCGGCGCCGAGACTCCGTTCCGCGAGCTGCACGGTGTAGAGCCGGACCAGGTCGTGCCGGGCGAACCGGCCGGGCGTGGTCTCCTGCAGCAGATGGGCGGAGGCGAGCGCCAGCAGCGCCCGCCGGGTGTCCGCCGGCGGCCGGTCGGCGAGGGCGGCCGCGGTCCAGCGGTCCACATCCGGCCCGGGATGCAGACCGAGCAGGCGGAACAGCTCCGCCGCGGCCTCGGGCAGCGCCAGGTACGACAGGTGCAGCGCCGCCTCCACTCCGAGGTCGGCGTCGTCGGTGGTGAGCGAGGCGAGCCGGGCCTGCTCGTCGGACAGCTGCTCCACCAGGTCCGCCACCGTCCAGCCCGGATGCGTCGCGAGCCGGGCGCCCGCCACCCGCAGGGCGAGCGGCAGTCCGTCGCACAGCCGGGCCAGTTCACGGGTCGCCTCGACCTCGGCTGCGACCCTGTCGCCGCCGACGGCTGCGGCCAGCAGCTCGCGCGACTCGTCCGCGGGCAGCACCTCCAGCCGTACCACCGCCGCTCCCTGACGGACCACCAGGCCGCCGAGCAGGGTGCGGCTGGTCACCACCGCGGCACTGCCGGGTCCGGACGGGAGCAGCGGGAGCACGTCCGCGACCGAGCGGACGTTGTCGAGGACCACCAGGACCCGCCGCTCGGCGAGCAGGCCGCGGTAGAGGGCGGCCCGGTCGTCCGGAGCGTTCGGCATGTCCGCGTCCCGGATGCCGAGCGCCCTCAGGAAGCCGCTGAGCACGGCGCCGGCGCTGACCGGTGGCGCGGCGGAGAATCCACGCAGATCGGCGAAGAGCTGGCCGTCGGCGAAGCCGGCGGCGTGGCGATGGGCCCAGCGCAGCGCCAGCGCGGTCTTGCCGACCCCGGCCGGTCCGGCGACCAACGCCAGGCCCGGGGCGGTCCGGCCGTCGGCGCCGCAGGCTTTGTCGAGGGCGCCGAGCTCGACCGACCGACCGATGAACCCGGCTCCCTCACTGGGGAGTTGGGCCGGCCGAAGGTGCCGGCCGGCCGGATGCCGGCCGCCCGGGGGTGCCGGGGGATCCGGATCCGGGCGGGAGCCGCGGGCCGGCGGACCGGCGCGCAGCACGCTCTCGTAGGCGGCGCGCAGGGGCGGGCCGGGGTCGATCCCGAGCTCGTCGGCGAGCAGTTCGCGGGTGCGGTGGAACAGTTCGATGGCTTCTGCCTGGCGGTCCGCCTGGTGCAGGGCGAGGAGCAGCAGCCGGACCAGCGGCTCGCGGAACGGCTGCTCGCGCACGGCCGCCTCCAGCGCCGCCAGCGTCTCCGGCCCCCGTCCCAGCCTGACGCTGCGTTCGGCCCAGCCCTCCAGCGCGGAGAGCCGGGCACGAACGAGCCGTACCGCGATGCCGTCCCGGAGCGAGGTGCTGGTCAGATCGGCGAGCGGCGCCCCCTGCCACAGGTCCAGGGCCTGGCCGAGCAGCTTCACGGCGATCCGGTCGTCGGCGTCGGCGGCCTGGGCGCAGAGGGCGTGGAAGGCGTGCAGATCCACGTCCTGACGGTCACCGAGCAGAACGTACCCGGGGTGCCTGGTGACCAGCGCCAGGCCGGGTGCGCCGCCGTCCGCCCGCGGGTCGCCCTCCGCCAGGAGTCGCCGCAGCGCGGAGACGTGGCCCTGCAGCGCCGTGCGCGCGCGTGGGGGCGGATCACCGTCCCAGACCAGTTCGACCACGCGCTCGACGGGCACCACCCGGTTCAGCTCCAGCGCGAGCACGGCGAGCACCGCCCGGCGCTTGGGGGCGGCGATCGGCATCGCCGCCCCTTCTCCGCTGAAGAACTCCACCGGACCCAGCAGCCGTACGCGCATGGACGCCCCTCGATCGCACCCGGGGTGTTCAGCTGCGCAGGCCGGGTGGTTTTTGGCATGCACAGACTAGCCCAAGGCTCGCGAACGGGGACAGCCCCGGCGCGGTCGTCAGCGGTAGACCCGGACG
>NZ_BBPM01000071.1:0-4977 GCF_000787775.1 Streptacidiphilus carbonis
ACCTGCATTTCCAGCCCCGAAATCCAGTACACCGTCGGCCACCGGAATGCGGCTGCGGTCGGAGTTCGTCCGGTGGCCTTCAGCCGATCAGACGCGGTCGTGGAGAGTGACCTGGTAGCCGTCGGGGTCGGCGAAGGTGAATGTCCGACCGAAGGGGCCGTCGATCGGTGCGGAGACGATGGTGTGACCGTCTGCGGCGAGAGCATCGTGGATGGCCTGGACGTCGGTTGCGTGGAGCCAGATCGCGGTGCCGATGCCGGGTTGGGCAGCGGAGGCCAGATCGGTGCCGGGAACGACGTCGCGGAGTGCGAACGCGATCGGCTTCGTCTCGAAGACCACGGCGTGCGGAGGTCCGGCCTGCGAGCGGACGAGACCGAGGTACTGCTCGTAGAACGCCTGTGAAGCGTCGAGGTCGCGCGCCTGGAACGAGATGAAGTCGGGGCCGGTGACGGGCATGGTGATGCTCCTTCGTTGTGTGTCAGTTTTCTGACACACGTCGATCATGTCAGAATGCTGACATGAGTCAAGACGGTGCCGGCGTCGACCTGGAGACGTCACTGGGCTACCTGCTGAAAGAGGCGTCGAGCGCCCTTCGGTCAGCCATGGAGGGGGTGCTGCGGCCACTCGGGATGAGCGTGACGCACTACTCCTGCCTCGAGTTGCTGGCTCAGCGACCGGGCTTGTCCAACTCCGAGCTCGCACGTGGCACGTTCGTGACGCGGCAGACGATGAACGTGCTGCTGCAGGCCCTGGAACGAGACGGGTACGTGACCAGGCCGGCAGAGGCTCCCTTCGGGAAGGTTCTTCCCGCGGAGCTGACGCCGAGTGGTCGACGGAGCCTGGAGAAGGCGACCGCGGCGGTCCGGTCCGTCGAGGTCAGAATGCTGGCCGGGATGACCGAGGCCGAGCAGTCGGGAGCGTTCCGGATCCTGCAGAGCATGGTTCGTTCCCTGCGCGATGGCAACGACGGTGTATAGCTCGCCCCCGGCACACGCGTTGTCGCGCCCGGAGGGTTGTCGGCATTCGCCGACGTCACTCCCCGGGTTCACCGGATCGCGGATCTGCTTCAGGTCGGCCAAGTAGGTTGCAAGACCGGGGCGGGGCCGCGAGTGTGTCGTTAACCGTGTTCAACGGCACTGTATTTGGAGGCGAATCAGCAAATGACCGACCAGGGCTCAGCCCCAACTCCGACCCCCTCGACCGAGGCTCCAGCCACACCGCTGCCTGGGGTCTACCGGGTCGACCCGGACCAGACGGTGATCCGGTTCCGGGCCCGTTCCATGTTCGGACTGGTCCCGGTGAAGGGCACGTTCACGTTGGGACAGGGGGAGTTCACCGTTGCCGAGGACGTTGCCACCTCGGCGATCGACGCCTCCGTGCTGGCGGAGAGCTTCAACAGCGGCAATGCCAAGCGTGACGAGCACATCCGCTCCGCCGACTACCTGGAGGCGGCGGTTCACCCCGAGATCCGCTTCCACAGCACGAGCATCCAGCGGGGGAGCACGGACACCGCCCCCGGAGAGCTCACCGTCCACGGTGTGACGCAGCCCTGCGTCCTGACCGTCACCTCGGTGGTCGGCGATGGGAAGACCGTGACCGCCAAGGCGACTGCGACGATCGACCGCTATGCCTTCGGACTCACCAATCAGAAGGGGATGGTGGGGCGTCTGGGCAACCTGGAGATCGACGTCGTCGCGGTGAGGGAGTCGGACCCCGCCCCTGCCACTGCACAGGACCCGGCCGCGACGGAGGCCGACAGCGCGGCGGAGGCTCCCGTCGAGACCGCGACCGAAGCTCCGGTCGAGACCGAGGCCGCATCCGGAGCAGCGTCCGAAGCGGAGCCCGCACCTGAGGCAGAGACGTCGGCCGAGGCCGCGCCCGGCCCCGCGTCTGATGCCGAGGCGCCGGCCGAAACTCCCGCCGAGGCCGCCCCCAAGGCCCCTGCCGAGCCGTCGGCCGAGGACGCTCCCTCTGCTGCACCCGATCAGCCCAAGGACTGAGGAACCGCATCCGAAGGCCGCTCCCTGCGCTCGGTTGCCCAGAGCAGCAGCCCCGCTGCGGGGAGCGCCGCGCCGAGGACGGCCACGGCCGGCCACCCCTCGGCGCGGTAGGCCGTGGAGGCGAGTTGGGAGCCCAGTGCGCCGCCGAAGAAGAAGGTGGCCATGTAGACGCTGTTGACGCGGGCGCGTGAGGCCGGGTCGAGTTGGAAGATGACGTGCTGGCCGAGGATGAGGGTGGTCTGCACGGCCATGTCCAACAGGATCGCGGCCGCGCCGAGGGCGACCACACTGTGCCGACCGACTCCGGCGAGGCCGAAGGCGAGCGCCGCGGTGAGCAGGGCGGCTGCCGTCATCGGGCGGTTCAGGCCGCGGTCGGCCCAGCGTCCGGCGAGTGGTGCGGCGGCCACGCCGCCCGCGCCGACCAGGGCGAACAGGCCGACCTCCAGCTGGTTGTAGTGGAAGGGCGCACTGGTGAGGACGTACGAAACGGTGGTCCAGAAGGCACTGAACGCGCCGAACATGGTCGCCTGGTAGAGGGCGCGTCGCCGGAGCGCCGGGTGCCGGCCGACCAGCCGGGCGGTGGAGCGCAGGAGCTCCGGGTACGGCACGTCGGTACGCGGACGCCGGGTCGGGAGAGCGGCACGCAGCACCAGGGCCAGACCGGCCATCAGCGCGGCCGAGGTGAGGTAGACGACGCGCCAGTCGGTGGGCCTCCGCGAGCAGGCTGCCGAGGGTGCGGGAGAGCAGGATGCCGGCCAGCAGCCCGCTCATCATCCGTCCGACGATCCGGCCGCGGATGTGGTCGGGGGCCAGGTCCGCCGCGAACGGCACCAGGATCTGGACGACCACGAGCGTGGTCGCGCACAGCATGAGCGCGATGAGCAGGACCGGGAATCCGGGCGCGGTGCCGGCCACGACGAGGGCGACGGTGGTGATGCCCAGCAGGACGGTGACCAGGCGTCGGTTCTCGAGCCGGTCGCCCAGCGGGACGATGAACAGCAGGCCCAGTGCATAGCCGATCTGGCTTATGGTCACCAGCCAGCCGGCGGTGGCCGCGTCCACGTGGAAGACCTGGCGCAGGCTGCTGAGCAGCGGCTGGGCGTAGTAGAGATTGGCGACGGTCAGCCCGCAGGAGACGGCCAGCAGCAGGATCAGCCAGCGCGGCGGCTCCCCGGTACCGGCCGTGCCGCACGCTGCCCCGGAAGGTACGGGGGCCTCTGCATCCTTACGGGCGGCATCGTTGCGGCCGGCGGCGGCAGCGGCGGTGGAGGCGACGGAGTCAGCGGCTGGCTCGGACGGTTGGGGCACGCGCGTTGTCTCCCTCGGCGGCGGCACTCAGGAACCGGTTAAAGAGGTTCCCGAACCTACCAGTTAAACCGGTTCGCGCAGTACGGTGTCCCACATGACGGTCACTACTCGTGCGGCTGGGGATGCGGCGGACAGAGGGGCGGAGGCGGTCCGCTTCCGCGAGGGGGCGGGCAGGCTCTCCCTCGACTTCATTCGCACCCTCCGATACCGGGGCACTCTGGGCGCCGTCGAGGAACTGGCCGATGTACCGGCCCTGGTGGCCTGGATCGTCCAGTGCGGACCGTGTGCCCTGGAGCCTGATCCCGCTCTGGTGAGGCCGACCGAGGTGCGGGACGCGCGCAGTCTGCGGGAGGCGGTCCACGAGCTGATCGCCGCTGGGCTCGGCCCGGGCGGGGTGGCTTCGTCCAGCTTCCTGTCGCGGGAGCTGGTGAACCGGGCGGCTGCCGTTCCGGCGCCGACACCGCGGGTCGACCCGTCGGGGGCCCTGCTCTGGATCGCTGCGGACCCGGTCGCGGCCACCCTGTCGCTGGTGGCGCGGGACGCCGTCGACCTGGTCACCTCCCCGGCGATCCTGCGGGTCAGGGAGTGCGCGGATCCCACCTGCGGGGCGCTGTTCGTCGACAACTCGCGTCCGGGGAACAGGCGGTGGTGTTCGATGGGTGCCTGCGGCAATCGGGCCAAGAAGAGCACGATCCGCAAGAAGGCTGCCCAGGGCAACGCCGACAAGGCCGAGAGGGACCGGGGGAAGGACGGCCGGGCCTGACCCTGCCGTCCTTCCCGGGCTCAGGCCTGGGCCGAGGCGGGAGCGGCAGCCGGGGCAGTGCCGGTCGGCAGCAGGCCCAGGGCCTTGAAGCTGACCCGCTGGTCGAACCAGAGCAGGGTGACGGTCAGGGCGGTCATCACGAAGGCCATCGCCAGGTGGCCGGCGGGGCTGGTGATCTGGGCCCCCGCGAGGCCGAGGACCACATGTGCGCCGACCCGCAGCGCGATCAGACCGATGGCGATGGCGCGGGTGCGGCTGTTCTTCAGCATGGCCCTGACCAGCTTGCGGCGCTTCCCCAGGACCGTGATCCCGACGACCATGTTCACCGCGCCCAGTCCGGCGAGGACCATCCAGGCGTCGGGGTTGGTCTTGATGACGTCGTAGGCGGCGCCCATCAGGCCCTCGAAGCCGAAGAACCAGACCGGCAGCGGCTTCAGACTCTTCAGCGCCTCGGCGTCGGCCTGCGCCTTCTCCTCGGCGGAGACGGTCTTCTTGGTGAACCTGTCGGAGATGCTGATGTTCATGCTGTCCGCCCCCTGTGCCTTGGTGCCGCTTCGCCGGCTCCCTGCCGACATGGATCATCCTGGCCCAGGTGAGGGGCCTTCAGCAGAGCCGACCTTCCCGACCTGGGCAGTACATTTGTCATACGCGACCCAGGTGCGGACGTCATCTCCGCAGCTCACTGGGGCTGCTGACGGTCCTCCGACGCGGCCCCGGGCCCGTCTTCCGGCCCAGGCCCGGCTTTCGGCCCCGGCCCGTTCTCCGGGCCGGGCGCGGACGGTGCCCCGGGCGCGGACGGTGCCGGTGGTGGCGGCGGTGCGGCGTACCCCGGCGGTACGGGCTGCTGTACCGGATGCAGCGGTACGCCCGCCTCTTCGGCGAGGGCCAGGTCCAGGCTCTCCCTGC
>NZ_BBPM01000071.1:5473-27774 GCF_000787775.1 Streptacidiphilus carbonis
GACGTGCATGGTGGGGGCGGTGTCCGGGGTCCGGCCGAGCTGGTCGAACAGCGGGAGCGTGCCGATCACCACGGCGGGCACCATGATCACCTGGCCGGCGATCGAGCCCACCAGGCCGATCAGGTAGGGGATGCCGAAGCTGCGCCACCAGGCGCCCTCGTTGAGCCTCCAGGCTCGGCGCAGGGCGGCGAACGGTCGCTGGTTCTCCAGCACCACGACGGGGACCAGCGGGACCAGCCGCACCGTCACGTACAGCACCGTGACCGACGTGACCAGCCAGAACAGCAGCAGGACCAGCCCGAAGGCCGCCCCGCTCCCAGCGGCGACGCCGATGCCCGCCGCTACGCCGAACGCCAGCAGCATGGCCACCGCGCCGCCCGCGCTCAGCAGCAGGCCCGCGCCGAGCACCCGCCACAGGTGCGGACGCGACTCGCCCCACACCTGGCGCACCGTCACCTTCCGGCCCAGGACCGCGTGGCGCAGTACCGCGGTGCTGGTGGTCGAGCCCACCACGTAGCAGGCCAGGCCGGTGAGGGCGATGATCAGGAAGGCTCCGCCGCCGAAGCCGATCATGGTGAGCGCCTGACCGCTGCTCGGGGTGAAGCCGGAGTCGTCGCGGGCGGCGTCGTAGATGCTCTGCACCGGGCTGTAGGCGACGGCGGCGAGGACGCCGAGGACCAGCAGGCCGCCGAGGGTGGTCAGCGCCAGGGGGACGTACACCGCCAGGAAGTAGCGGCGCAGGGTGGCGAAGACACCGCCGAAGACGTCGCCGACGGACAGCGGGTGCAGCGGGACCACACCGGGCTTGGGTGGGAGCGGCGGCAGGGGCATGAAGCCCCAGCCCGGGTAGCCGGCCCCGGGCGGCCAACCGGCGCCGCCGGGACCGCCCGGCCGGCCGCCAGGACCACCAGGCCCACTCGGCCAGCCGGCAGGACCGCCGGGCCCACCCTGCCAGCCGCCAGGCCGGCCGCCGGGACCGGCCGGGCCGCCCCACCCGCTGTCGCCGCTCATCGCTCCGCTGCCCGCTCTCACTCGTTCGGAGTCATGAGCGTACGGGAGCACCCTCCGCCGACGAACCTTCGATGCGGAAGCGTTGTGCGGCCTTCCGGTCCGCGAGCAGCACCAGCTCGCACTTGTCCAGTGCCCCGCCCGCGGCCGCCGACTCGCACTCCGCCGACCCGCTCCCCAGCGCGCGCAGCAGGCCGTCGATGCCGGAGCCGGGCAGCGGGCCGAGCAGCGCCCGGGCATCGGCGCTCGTCCACAGGCTGTGGACGGCGCGCTCGTCCCAGCGCAGCCGGGCCTGTTCGGGGGAGCGGAAGACGGCGACGCCGGCGAGGCCGAGCGGGCCGCCGCGGGCCATCAGCTCGGGCAGGCCGGGGAACGGCGCGACCGCGGGCGCGTTGTCGAGCACGCACAGCAGTGGTGGGTCGAGCCGACCGGAGGATGACCGTACGGCCATGCGCCGGCCGCGCTCGACCACGTCTTCCACTAGCGCGCTCAGCAGGGGCATCACGCTGCGTTCTGCGGAACCGTTACTGCCGATCCTGGTCTCGGTGGCGCGACCCAGTACATACAGGGTTCCCCGATGACGTAGAACTGACTCCACATCAAGGCTGTCAGTTGCCGAGGAAGTTGCCGAGGGCGCGCAGGCCTGCTGCACCTGGAGCTCCGACAGCGACTGCAGGGCGCCGCTGATCCGTCGGAGCGCGGAGTCGCGCAGCTCGGTGGAGTGGGTGAGCACCGTCTGCAGTTCGCCGTCCCAGCCGTCCGCCGCCGTGTGCGGGTCCGCGTTGCGCAGGATGCCGAGGGCCTCCTGGCGGTTGCTGCCGGAGGCCCAGCGCTGGATGTGCCGGAACGGGCGGCCGTCCAGTGCGGCGGCGTGCAGCCAGCAGCGGAGCACGGTCTGCGCGGTCTCCTGGACGGAGCGCTCGTGCGAGGCGCTGGAGGAGCTGGTGGAGCCGTCGCCGCGGGCGGTCGGGGCGAGCAGCGCGCGGGCCCGGACGGCGGCGACCGAGGGGTCGTCGCAGTGTTCGTGCGGGGCCCAGCGGACCCGGGTGTCCGGGTCGTCGAGGGCGGTCACCAGCCGCAGCGGGTCGTAGAGCCGGGCGTCCCGGTGCGGGGGGCGGGCCTCCCACAGGGCGAGGTCGTCGGTGACGACGAGGACCGGCCCGGTCGCGGTCCCCACGGCCCGCTGCAGCAGCCGCCGCCGGTACGGGGCCGAGCCGCTGTCCGGCACCAGCAGGGCGGTCATCCCGGCGGGGAAGGCGAAGGGGGGCGCCGCCTCGGGCACCGGGGCGGAAGCGGGGACCCGGTCCGGGGGAGCGACGGCGGGGGCCGGTGCGCCGGCGGTCTTGTGGATGGTGACCGGCTCGGCCTCGGCTCCGGTCCGGGGGAGCCGCTCGGCCCGGGGCAGCGGCACCGCCACGGGCTCCCGCACCGGCTCCTGCGCCGGCACCCGCTGCTCCTGCTGCTGCATCCGCCGCGCGGCGCGCAGCCGCATCCACGCCGTCAGTACTGTCAGCGCCAGCGCGATCAGCAGGGCCAGCAGCACGAAGAAGGTGGTCCAGAACGCGGCCGGTGACGGCAGCTGCGCGGGCGGCGTCCCCGGCCAGGCCGCCGCCATCCGGTTCGGCTCGGTGGCCAGGTTCCGGATCGCCGTCGGCGTGCCGCCGAACGGCAACGGGTGCGGCAGATGACCGTGCGTCACCAGGGCGCCCAGCGCGGTCGACAGCCATACCAGCGTGGTCGTGCCGAGCAGGGTCGCCAGCACCCCGACGATGGCCCCGTCCGGTATGCCCTTCCGCGGCGGCACGGCGGGGCCCCTTCCGTCCCCCGGCCGCCGGTAGCCGGCACCGCCGCCGTTCGGCTGCTGCATGGACGACATCATGCCGCCGGGTCGTCCGCGAGCTGTTTGGAAGCCCGGGTGCGTTCGATGATGGCGTCCTCCGTCATCGCGCGGTCGGTGTAGACGAGCGGTCTCTCGTGCTCGGTGATCAGGTGCTTCACCACCTGGACATTGCCGTTGACGTCCCAGACCGCGATGCCGGGCGACAGCGTCGGGATGATCTCCACCGCCCAGCGCGGCAGCCCCAGCACCCGCCCGGTGGCCCGCGCCTCGTCCGCCTTCTGCATGTAGATGGTCCTGGTCGAGGCCATCTTCAGGATCGCCGACGCCTCCTTGGCCGCCGCGCCGTCCATGACGTCGGAGAGGTGGTGCACCACGGCCACGAAGGACAGGCCGAGCCGCCGTCCGAACTTCAGCAGCCGCTGGAACAGCTGGGCCACGAAAGGGGAGTTGATGATGTGCCAGGCCTCTTCGACCAGGAAGATTCGCTTCTTCCGGTCGGGCCGCAGCCAGGTGTGCTCCAGCCAGACGCCGACGATGGCCATCAGGATCGGCATCGCGATGGAGTTGCGGTCGATGTGCGACAGGTCGAAGACGATCAGCGGCGCGTCGAGGTCGATGTCGGTGGTGGTCGGACCGTCGAACATGCCCCGCAGGTCGCCGTCGACCAGCCGGTCCAGCACCAGGGCGACGTCCAGGCCCCAGGTCTGGATGTCCTCCAGGGAGACGCCCAGCGGGTCGATGGAGTCGGTGTTGGGGGAGCGCAGGGTGTCGATGATGTCGCCGAGGATCGGCTGGCGTTCCTGCCGGGTGGCGATGACGTGGGCGTGCGCGGCCTTCAGCGCGAAGCCGGCCCGCTCGTCGAGGCTGCGGCCCATCGCCACCTCGATGATGGTGCGCAACAGCGCCAGCTGCCCGGTGAGGGTGATCGCCGGGTCCAGCGGATTGAGCTTCACGCCGCCGTTGAGGGCCGCCTGCGGGTCCAGCCGCACCGGCGTTATCCCGAGTGCCTTGGCGATCAGGTTCCACTCGCCGACGCCGTCCTCGCCCTGGGCGTCCAGGACCACCACCTGCCGGTCCCGGAACCGCAACTGGCGCAGCACATAGGTCTTCTCCAGCGCGGACTTCCCGTTGCCGGACTCGCCCAGCACCAGCCAGTGCGGGGCCGGCAGCTGCTGCCCGTACAGCTGGAAGGGGTCGTAGACGTAGCCCTTGCCGCTGTAGACCTCCCGGCCGATGATCACCCCGGAGTCGCCCAGACCGGGTGCGGCCGTCGGCAGGTAGACCGCCTGGGCCTGGCCGGTGGAGGTGCGCACCGGGAGCCGGGTGGTCTCCATCTTGCCGAACAGGAAACTGGTGAAGGCGTCGGTCAGGCCGCCCACGGGTGCCGCCATGCGATGCCTCCAGGGTTCGGGGAGATTCAGGGGTTACGGGGACGAGGAGTACCAGGACTACCAGGACTACCAGGACGGGTACGGGGTCAGCGGCGGATGCCGGTGGCGAACGGGAGGGTGTTCACGAACGCCCGGTGGTGCTCCCGGTCGCACCACTCCAGCTTGAGGTAGCTCTTGCCGGCCGAGGCGCGGATCGTCCGCTTGTCCCTGGCGAGCGCCTCCGGCGTGCGGGAGCTCACGGTGATGTAGCCGACCAGGTTCACGCCCGCCGCACCGGAGGCGAGGTCCTCGCCGCGCTGGTCGACCCGGCCGCTGTGGGCGGCGTCGCGGGGGTCGACGGTGCGGTTCATCTTCGCCTGCCGGCTCGCCTCGGCATCGTCGTTGGTCTTCTCGGTCAGCATCCGCTCGATGGCGACGTCGGTCGGCTCCAGGTCCATGGTGACCGCGACCGTACGGATCACGTCCGGGGTGTGCACCAGCAGCGGGGCCAGGAAGTTGACGCCCACCGGAGTGAGCGGCCACTCCTTCACCCACGCGGTGGCGTGGCACCAGGGCTCGCGGGTCTCCGACTCGCGGGTCTTCGCCTGGAGGAAGTTGGCGTCGGTGGCGTCCAGCTCGGCCGGCCAGGCGTTGCGCCGGGACATCGCCTGGATGTGGTCGATCTGGTGGTCCGGGTCGTACATGGAGTGCAGCAGGGACGCCAGCCGGGCTTGGCCCAGCGGCTGCCGCACCCGGATGTCGGCCTCGGCCAGCCGGGCACAGATGTCGGTGAGCTCACGGGCCATCACCGCGGCCAGGCCCTCGTCGCCGCGTGCCCTTATGTGGGCGGTCCGGCCGATGGCGTGGGCCTCGGCGGCCAGCTCCCGGGTGTACGGCATGCAGGCGACCAGGTAGGCGCGGTGCTGCTCGGAGGAGGTGGAGACCATGGACTGAAGCTGGTCGTAGGAGTCCTTCAGCCACTGCGGCGACTCGGGGTCGCCGCGCCGGGCCACGTCCTTGGCGTGCGCGTCCGGGTCCGCCGGGAGGGTGCGGGCCAGCACCTGGAGCCGGGTCACGAAGCCGTCGCCGTTGGCGACGTGCTTGAGCAGCGTGCCGAAGCGCTCGACCAGCGCCTCCTGGTCCTCGGAGTCGCGCAGGCCCACGCCCGGGCCCTCGATCTCGATCGCCGCGGTGACGGTCTTCCGGGTGAGGTGCAGCAGCACGGTCACCTCGTCCGGACCGAACGGCGCGGCGAGCCAGCGGATCCGCCCGATGCCGGGCGGCGGTCCGATCTCGACCTCGCGCCCGTCCAGCCGGGTGCCGGCCTCCATCACGTCGGCCCGGTAGGTGGCCGTGGCGGAGGAGCGGACGGTGCGGCGGTAGCTGCGGTTGATCTCGGCCCACTTGTAGATCGTCCGCTTGCGGTAGGGCAGGTAGACGACGGCGAAGGCGATCAGCGGGAAGGCGACCAGGCCGATCAGCCGCAGCGGGAGGAAGGCGGTGAAGAGCAGCCCCCACATCATCCCCAGGAACGCCCCGAAGATGATCAGGAAGACCTCGCCGGTCTCCCGGTTCTTCCCGATCAGGGCGTTCGGCTTCGCCTTGCCGATCAGATAGGTGCGTCGGTAGCCACCGACTGGCTGGGTGGTCACGGCCGCGCCCCCTTGCTCATGCTGCTGTTACCCGTTCCTGCGGGGGCGCGGTCGGACACGCCTCCCTTGTTCTGTGCCGGTGGCGCCGGGGCGGCGCCACCGCGGGGCCCTCGCGAGCCGTGGGCGGCGATGCCGGGCGTCACGCTGCCGCCGCCCGCGCCGCCGCCGCTGCGGGCTCCGCCCTGTCCGCCGCCTTCGGACTCGCGTCCGGCGTGGGTGTTGATGCCCTGCTTCATGAAGTTCGCCGGGCCGTTGACCACGGCCGAGCCGGCGCTGACCGCGGAGGCGCGGGCCTGCCGCATCGCTGCCATGTCGTCGCCGAAGCCCGGTACGAAGCGGTAGATCGCGGTGCTGGCGAAGATCGACAGCGCGAGGATCGCCAGTCCGGCGAGGACGGTGGAGAAGGCGTCGTTGGCCCCGGCGTTGGAGGCGATGGCCCCGGCCAGGCCCAGGATGATCACGATCACCGGCTTGATCAGGTCCACCGCCACCATCAGCCCGGCCCAGCGGCGGACGTGCTTCCACAGCTGACGGTCCACCAGGCCGGCGTAGACGGCGGTGCCGAGGAGCGCGCCGACGTAGAGCATCGCGGCCCGGATCAGCATCTCCAGCCACAGCACGGCGGCGGCGAGGATCGCCACCAGGGAGACCATGACCTGGATGATCGGGCCGCCACCGAGGTTGCCTCCGGTGAGGGTGTCGGCGAAGGTGCCCAGGTAGTTGGTGGTGTCCGTCTTGGTGCCGGACGCGATGGCGGCGGTGATGCCGTCGGTGGCGCTGACGACGGTGTAGAGCACCAGCGGGGTGAACGCCGACGCGATCACGGTCAGCCAGAGGAAGCCGATGGCCTCTCCTATCGCCGTGTGGATCGGCACACCGCGGACGGCCCGCTTGGCCACGGCGAGGAGCCAGAAGATCAGGGTCAGGAAGGTGGAGGCGGCGAAGACCACCGCGTACTGCTTCAGGAAGGTCGGGTTGGTGAAGTCGACGTTGGTCGTCGAGTTGATCCCGTCCGAGAGCTTCCGCACGACCCACGCGGCGGCGGTGGAGCAGCCGTTGGCCAGGGACTGGAGCGGGTCCAGGGTGGACGTGACCGGGTTGGTGACGTTGGAATTGCCCTGTTCGCAGATCGCCTTCCCAGGTCCGATGAGCCCGTTGCAGTTGACGCTGGCGCTCGGTTTGGGGGAGGGGGACGGCGCGGCGGAGGCCATGCCTGCCAGGTAGACGAATCCCAGTTGGACCGTGGTCAGCGCTCCGGCCAGCAGACCGATACGACGTGGATCAGCGCGCATAGCGAAGCCCTCCGAACTGGTTGACTGCTGCGGAGAGCGACTGCGCCGAGGAGGCCTGTTGGTTGCCGCTGATGGGCGCCGGACCATCCACGGAGGTGTAGGAGGCGATCTTCCAATCGTTCCCACTCCACTGCAGGTGCATGGTGAGCGTGTACCAGTACTCGGTGACCGGCTTCGTCGAGCCCGTTCCCGCCAGGCCGCCGAGTTGGTCGCTCCATACCTCCACCGTGGCGGCATCCCCGCCGTAGCTGTCCAGCTTGGTGCCGACCGGCAGGGGGCGGCTGACAAACGTGAGTCCGGCAGGTGCCACGCCGTCCTTCAGACCGAGCGTCTTGTTCAGCTCTGTGTACTGGGAGTCCAGAGTGCTCTGGAGGCGCGCGGACGCGCCGGGAGTGGTGATCGTGGTGACTATGGCATGCCGCTTCGTGGAGGCGTACATGTCGCTGGAACCCAACGCGTCGGCGTAGTTAACGGCTGCTGACTGGGCGCCCTCGTCGGTGTGGGGGTAGCCGGTGGCGATGCCGTTCTGGGTGGTGGTGACCGGTTGGGTGCCGGTGGGGGCGGTGGCGTTGTCGCCGGACGTCGCGGCCTTCGCCGTCGAGGACGGCGCCGTGGCGGCCCCGGTCGACGACCCGGAGGTGCGGTTCAGTACGGCCACGGCCAGGACCAGCACGGCTACCATCCCCAGGACCGCGACCAGCGTCCTGAGGGATCGACGACCACCCGCCTCCGGTGCGCCGGGTGACGGGGTCCCGGCCGGATAGCGGGTACGCGTATGCGGCTGGTCGTCAGGCGCTGACACAGCGGCCCCCTTGGGACGAGGGTGGGCGGGTAGACGGTCGTCGGCTACGGGCGGATGGCTACAGGCGGACGTGGACAGGGACGGTCGCGACAGCGGCACCCGGGCGGCGGCGACCCGTGGGGAGGGCCTCACCGCACCAGTACGTATCACGTCACTTCAATCGCACAGCTGCGCGATCAGATTAAACGTGTCGTCAGATCGCCATGCCATACACAATGGTGAACAACGTACCGAGCGATCCGATGATGAACACGCCGGTCAAACCGGCGACGATCAGTCCCTTCCCCTGTTCCGCACTGAAGGTGTCCCGCAGTGCCGTGGCGCCGATCCGCTGCTTCGCCGCGCCCCAGATGGCGATGGCGAGACAGCCGAGGATGGCGACGGCCATGATGACCTCCACCATGGTCTTGGCCTCGGAGCCCAGACTGGCGAAGGGACCCCAGTTGGGGGCGATCCCGCCGATGATGGTGTTGATGTCACCCTTGCTGGCACTGAGATACAAAACAATCACCTACCTGATCATCATTCAAAGCCCCGCACCCGGCCGTGGTGTAGGGCCCGGCCCTATTGTTGGCCAGAACCGAAGTCGACTTGGCCACTTTCCAGAGGATCGTCGTTGAGTTGTGCGCCACAGATGCCAACATTGGGCCTCATGGGTCCTGCAGCCGCTCGGTCGAGCCTACCGCTAACCGTGTGTATCACTACTGATTGCGCAGAGCAACGCCCTGGTCCAGACTCTGTGGGGGCATCTGCAGGTTCCCGAGGCAAAGGCCGGTGGCACATGCGCACTATGGGGCGGCTGGTGGTCCGTCCACTACCACTGCACCTCCTCAGCGCCGACAACGCGACCCCCCGCGCCTCATGACGCTGCGTCGGGCCTGGGCGCTCATCGGCGGAGGCAGTGTCACGGCGCTCGGTGTCGCACTGTTTGTCGTCATTGGCACGTACACCGCCTCGGGGTCGATGCTCCAGGCCCAGGCCCAGGGCGCGGTCCAGCTCGCGCCGGGGACCGTGCCCTCGGGCTATGCCGCGCTGATCCAGAGATGGGGCTCGCTCTGCCCCGAACTGACGCCCCCTCTGCTCGCGGCGCAGATGTACCAGGAGAGCGGGTTCAACCCCAAGGCCGTGAGTCCGGTCGGCGCCCAGGGAATCGCCCAGTTCATGCCGGCGACCTGGGCCATCTACGGGATCGACCCCACTCATACCCATACGCCCGACGTATGGAACCCCGCGGACGCCATCCCGTCCGCCGCGACCTACGACTGCGCCCTGGCCAAGGACACCGCCAACGTCCCCGGCAACCACACCGCCAACATGCTGGCCGCCTACAACGCGGGGCCCTACGCCGTCATCAGTGCCAAGGGCGTCCCCTCCTTCTCGGAGACGCAGAACTACGTCACCTCCATCACCAAGCTCGCGGAGTCCTTCACCGGGGCCACGACTGTCAGCTTCTCCAGCCAGGCCGCCGGGGCCATCTACTACGCGCAGAGCAAGCTCGGCACCCCCTACCTCTGGGGCGGAGAGGGCCTCGCCTCGCAGAACTACCAGTTCGACTGCTCCGGTCTCACCCAGGCGGCGTACGCCAGCGTGGGCATCACCCTGCCCCGGGTCGCCGCCGACCAGTGGTACGCCGGTCCGCACCCGACCCTCAGTCAGCTCCAGCCCGGCGACCTGGTGTTCTTCTCGCACGACCCGCACGACCCGACCCAGATCCACCATGTGGGCATCTATGTCGGCGGCGGCATGATGATCAACGCGCCGCACACCGGTGCCGTGATCCGCTACGACTCCGTCGCCTCCGAGGGCGACTACTTCGGTGCGACCAGGGTCACCGCGAGCGGCGCCGCTGCCCTGCCGACCCTCCAGCCCGGCGGCGCCATCGCCAATGGAGGGGCGCCGGTGACGAGCTGACGCGTCTCACTCCCTGAGAAATCGTCACGGTCAGGACCCGGGCTTGTGGCGGAGTGGTGAGTGTCGCGTCACGTTCCAATAACTTCGGCCCCTCCCGGAACACTTTGGGCGATTCGCGCCGTTGTGCCCGATGCAGGAAGAGGACACTTGACCTTGCCGTACAAGTCGGGCGAAGAAATCGCGGAGGTCTGGCGTGGCGACTTTGCTGCTGCTGTCTGACGGCGAGGGCGGGGACCTCGACTGGTCGCTGACCTCCACCGTCAACGGATTCGCCCGCGACCTGCCGCACCCGGTCGACAGCGCCCTCGGCTTCCTCGGCGAGTACGGCGTGCCGCTGGCCTCGGTGCTGGTGCTGCTCGGCGCCTGGCTCTGGGCCCGGCGCCGCCCGGACGCGGCCGAGTCGGTGGCCGGGGTGCTCTGGGCCGGCCTGGCGGCCGGCGCGGCGCTGATCCTGAACGTCCCGGTGCGCGCGCTGGTGGAGCGGCCACGCCCGTTCGTCTCACATCCCGGACAGCTGGACCTGTTGATGGACCATCAGGCCAACGGCTCCTTCGCCAGCGATCACGCCACCTTCACCATGGCACTCGCGGTCGGCCTGATCCTGGTGAACCGCAGATTCGGCATGGTCGCGCTCGGCTTGGCCGGGTTCGAGGGGCTGCTGCGGGTCTTCATGGGCGTCCACTACCCCACCGACATCATCGGCGGGTTCGCCCTGGGCACGGCGACGACACTGCTGCTGGCGCCCATTGCGATGGCGGTACTGGCCCCGTTCGTCCACGCGGTCGCCCGCACCGCCGCGGCTCCGCTGGTGCGCGCGCCGCAGCGGGGGCGCCGCACCAGGGTCGCCCCTGGGCCGGCGCGGTCCCTCCCGGAGACCCCGGACGCGCCGGACGAACTCGCCGCCTAGGGGTTCTGACGGTTCATCGGCTGCGGCTGGTAGACGGTCGGCCGCGCAGTTCCCCGCGCCCCTGACGGTGCAGTCACCCCAGCGGGACCGACTGCGGGAAGCGGAACATGCCGCCCGGGTCGTAGGTACGCTTCACGCTCCGCAGCCGCGCGGCGTTGGCGCCGTAGTAGGCCTGCTCCCAGCCGGAGAGCCGGGGGTCGATGTAGTTCTGGTAGGCCTCCCCGCTCGCGTAGGGACGCATCGCCGACCAGACGCCGGTGAGCCAGGCCCACGACCGGTCCGCCCCGGTGCCCCCGACCACGCCCGCCGGGTAGTTCGCCGTGTACTGGGCCGTGAACAGGCCGTTGCGGTGGACGAACGCGGTGTCCGCCGCGCCGACGCGGTTGATCGCGCCCCCCAGTGCGTCGAAGGCGACCCCCGCGCTGCCGCCGGCTGGGCCGGTCCGCGGGTAGCGGTTGATGGCCGCGACCAGGGCCTCGGCCCCCGCCTCACTGAGCGGGCGGGTGAAGACGTCCGACTTGGCGCCGTAGGACTCGCGGGTCACCCGGCCCGAGGGGCTCTGCCCCGGCAGGCTGCCGGGGAGGTGCGAGGCGGCCTGCGACCAGCCGGACACCCCGCCCATCACCTGCATCGTCTCCAGGTAGGAGCGGGTGTGCAGGGAGACCGAGGACGGGGTGACGGAGAGTCGGTCGACCTGGTTCGACAGCTCGCTCTGCGGGCCCAGGTAGTTGACGGTGGTGCCGAGCTGGGTCCGGCCGTCCGCCCACACCAGCAGGTGCAGATCGGCCCAGAGCGCGTCCGGCGCGCTCGGCGCCCAGGCCTGCCAGGCCCGCACCACCGCCGCCGCCTTGGACCAGGGCCAGCTGAGGAAGCCGTAGGCGCACTCCGCCGCCGGGTGGGTGCGGAAGGACAGCGAGGTGACCACGCCGAAGTTGCCGCCGCCCCCGCCCCGCAGCGCCCAGTAGAGGTCCGAGTGGCTGGAGGCGCCGGCGGTGAGGGTCCGGCCGTCGGCGGTCACCAGCTCCACACTGTCGATGCTGTCGCAGGTCAGGCCGTAGGCGCGGCCGGTCACCCCGACCCCGCCGCCGAGCGCCAGGCCGGTGACGCCGACCGTCGGGCAGGAGCCGGCCGGGACGGTGACGCCCCGTCCGGCCAGACCGGTGTAGACGTCGATCAGCCGGGCTCCCGCGCCCACGGTGGCGCCGCCGCCGGAGGCGGACACCGAGTTCAGCTTGCCGACGTCCAGGACCAGGCCGCTGCCCGAGGACCAGCCGCCGTAGCTGTGTCCGCCGCTGCGCGCGGCCACCGGCACCCCGTGCTTTCGGGCGAAGGCCAGGCAGGTCGCCACGTCGTGCGCCCCGGCGACATAGGCGACGCCGCTCGGCTGCAGCGAGTCGTACTGCGGTTGGAACAGCCGGTGGGCGGAGTCGTAGCGGCTGTCGCCGGGGCGGATCAGCAGCCCGTCCAGGTCCTTGCCCAGCGCCGTCCAGTCGGCGGCCCTGGCCGGGGTGGTGGCCGCGGTGCTCGGGGAGGCGGAGGTCACAGCGGCGGCGGACGGGGACCCGCTCGAAGCGGGGGCGGCGCCCGTGCCGGAGCCGGCCGGGGTCGTGCCGCCGTTCTTCGAACACGCCGTCAGACCTGCTGCCCCTGCGGCTGCCACGGCGCCGGCCCGCAGCACGGTCCGCCTGGAGGTGATCGTTTCGCCCATGCCGGACCTCATTCTGGGAGCAGCCGAACCGTCTCGACCCAACTGACGTCGGAACCGTACCCGCCGGTTCGCCTGCTTCGAGCCACCCTCGGCTACTGCTCGGCCTCGTGTTTCGCGGCGTCCTTGCGGGCCTTGTCGCGCGAACGCCTGGCCGAGGACACCCAGCCGCAACTGCACCGCGCCGTCGCGAAGGAGCCCCGCTCGTCGATAGTCGTCACATGGGTCAGGGCCATCGAGGCAGCCCCGGGACCCGGATGGGGGAGATCCGGAGTGTCGCTGTGCACATGGTTCACGTTAACCCGCCCCTGCCCCGGTCCGATTCCCCCGGGGCGCCGTAACTTCCGGCACCTTTTCTCGTTGGTGCTGGAGAGCCCGGACTCGGGCGTCGGACGTGTCGTTGGATGGCCGCGCTGTGTCGGACATGTCGCAGTGCAGGTGCTGTACGAGGGATGGGTGTGCTCCGTGGTGAACCGACAGGGCCTTCGCGCCGCAGGCGTCGTACCGGTCGCCGCCGCCATGACCGGCCTGCTGGCGGGGGTGCTGTCGGGCTGCTCCAGCGCCGGCGGCGCCGCGAGCAGTTCGGACGCGGCCGCGGCGGCCGCCAGGGCGGGCGCGGCCGACACGCTGGCGGCGGATCCGCTGACCGCGGTGCGGAACGCCGCCGACATCACCGGCCGCACCGGCTCGGTGCAGGACACCACCACCCTGCAGACCTCCTCGCCCACCAAGAAGGTCACCCTGCACGGGACCGGCGCCTACGACTACAGCAGCCGGCTCGGGCGGCTGGAGGTCACCGTCCCGCCCGGCGGCAGCACCACCGGCAAGCTGGTCGAGGTGGTCAGCCCCGGCATCGTCTACATGCAGAACAGCGGTGCCAAGGTCCCGGCCGGCAAGTGGGTGGAGGTCAACGTCCAGCAGTTGGCCGACGGGAACCTGGTGAGCAGCGGGGCGACCGACCCCGCCAGCGCCGCCAACGCCCTGCGCGGGGTGCTGACGGCCAAGCTGGTCGGCTCCAGCACGGTCGACGGCACCGTGCTCAAGCAGTACCAGGGCACCCTCGACCTGGCCAAGGCGTCGGCCGCCACCGGCGGCGGGGCCGGGGCCGGCCTCGCCCTCGGGGCGAAGACGTTCACGGTCAAGCAGGTCCCGTACCAGGTCTGGCTGGACTCGCACGGGCGGATCCACCGGGTCACCGAGACCTTCACCTTCAGCCAGGTCGCCGGGTCGAGCGCGGCGAAGGACCAGGTCGAGGTGGTGTCGAACTCGGTGTTCTCGGGCTTCGGCCTGCCGGTGAAGGTGTCGCTGCCCGGCTCCAAGGACATCTACGGGGCCCAGTCCTCGAAGTAGGGGCCGCCGGTGGCGGTAGTGCGCTTGCACCAAACGGGGGGCAGGGAAATGACCCGGATGTGCCATGCGCGCCCCCTGTGCGCTCCCTACTCTGGTCGGAGGGTCGACTACTCCGTTCCCTGACGAGGAGGTGGTTCGTGTGGCTGCGCACGACCCGGTGGCCCTCGCGGAGATTGAGCTGTACGGCGAGTTGATCATCGCCGCCGCGGCCACCCCGTTCGACCGCCTCTCGCCGGACCGCATCGACCAGGTCCTCCGGGTGGCCGCGATCCGTTCGAACGACCATGCCGACGACGAGGCGGACCGGCAGGTCCGTCGGGTCCCCGCCCAGCGGGACGGCCTGCTGCAGGAGTAGCCGCAGCGGTCAGGTCCCGCGGTGTCAGGTCCGCAGCAGGCGGGCGATCGCCGCAGTCGCCTCGGCCACTTTGTCGGTGTAGGTTCCAGCCTCGCCCTCCGGCTCGCCGCTGTTGACCGCCTCCGCGACGCAGTGCCGCAGGTGGTCCTCCAGCAGGCTCAGCGCGAAGGACTGGAGCGCCTTGGTACTGGCCGACACTTGGGTGAGGATGTCGATGCAGTAGACGTCCTCCTCCACCATGCGCTGCAGCCCCCGGATCTGACCCTCGATCCGGCGCAGCCGCTTGATGTGCGCGTCCCGTTGCGGGCTGTACCCGTGCGGACCCCGGGGGGAGTCCTCGGACGCGGTCGCCGTCACGGCGGCCGCCGTCGCCTCTGCTGTGTTTTCCGCCACCGTTCCATCGTATGGCGCGGCCGCCGGGCAGTCGTGAAGGCCGTGTGAGCACAGCGGCATCGCAGGGAAGCTTTCCGGTCAGCCATCCGTCACACTGATGGTGCACAGCCCCTGCGCGGCATCCTGCTGTTCTGTAGGCGAGGATGAGTCCAGGCACGGGTGCCGGCGCTGCCACCCCATCGGACTGACACCCCACTGGAAAAGCGGAGACCACACAGCGCCTAGCATCTCATCCGACCGCACCCTGTACTTCGGAGACCTCTGTGCGTATTCGTCTGACCCCCCGGGAGACGAGCTTCTATGACATGTTCGCAACGTCGGCGGACAACATTGTCACGGGCTCGAAGCTCCTGCTGGAACTCCTCGGCGCGGACGTGTCGGCGCGGCCGGAACTCGCCGAACGGATGCGCGCCGCCGAACACGCGGGCGACGACACCACGCATGCGATCTTCCACCAGTTGAACTCTTCCTTCATCACCCCGTTCGACCGGGAGGACATCTACAGCCTGGCGTCGTCGCTGGACGACGTCATGGACTTCATGGAGGAAGCGGTCGACCTGGTCGTCCTCTACGAGATCGAGGCCCTGCCCAAGGGCGTCGAGCAGCAGATCGAGGTGCTGGCCCGGGCGGCCGACCTGACCGCCGCCGCGATGCCCAACCTCCGCACCATGGACAACCTCGCGGAGTACTGGATCGAGGTCAACCGGCTGGAGAACCAGGCCGACCAGATCCACCGCAAGCTGCTGGCGCACCTCTTCGGCGGCAGCTACGAGGCCATCGAGGTGCTGAAGCTCAAGCAGATCGTGGACGTCCTCGAAGAGGCCGCCGACGCGTTCGAACATGTGGCGAACACGGTGGAGACCATCGCCGTCAAGGAGTCCTGAGCCACTTGCTCCAACTATCCGGGGAGCGACCCCCCCGAACCCCCACGAACCCCCATGTCGGTCGGCGTCCGCTGCGCCCAGGATCTGTACGGAGACGCTGAGTGAACATGCTCGGACTGATCCTCGTGGTGGGCGTGGCGTTCGGCTTCGCCTACACCAACGGATTCCACGACTCGGCCAACGCCATCGCCACCTCGGTGTCGACCAGGGCGCTCACGCCCAAGGTCGCGCTGATGATGGCCGCGGTGATGAACCTGGCCGGCGCCTTCCTCGGGGTCGGTGTCGCACAGACCGTCAGCAAGGGGATCATCGAGACGCCGCACGGCACCAAGGGGATGGTCATCCTCTGGGCGGCGCTGATCGGTGCGATCACCTGGAACCTGATCACCTGGTACTTCGGCTTGCCCTCCTCCTCCACGCACGCGCTGTTCGGCGGGATGGTGGGGGCGGCGATCGTCGGCGGCACCGACGTGTACTGGGCCGGGGTGTGGGAGAAGGTGATCATCCCGATGATCACCTCGCCGGTCGTCGGCCTGATCCTCGGCTTCGCGGTGATGCTCGCCATCATGTGGATCTTCCGCCGGGCCAATCCGCACAAGGCCAAGCGGAACTTCCGGATGGCGCAGACGGTCTCCGCGGCGGCGATGGCGCTGGGCCACGGGCTTCAGGACTCGCAGAAGACCATGGGCGTCGTGGTGATGGCGCTGACCATCTCCAACCACTACTCCGGCACCGACATCCCGATCTGGGTGAAGGCCAGTACCGCGCTCGCGCTGTCGCTGGGCACCTGGGCCGGCGGATGGCGCATCATGCGCACCCTGGGCCGGAAGATCATCGAGCTGGACCCCCCGCAGGGGTTCGCCGCGGAGTCGGTCGGCGCGACGATCCTGTACGTGACGGCCTACGCCTACAAGGTGCCGGTCTCCACGACCCACATCATCACTTCGGCGATCATGGGGGTCGGCGCGACCAAGCGGGTGCGGGCGGTGCGGTGGGGCGTTGCCAAGAACATCGTGATCGGGTGGTTCCTGACGATGCCGGCCGCGGGGATCGTCGCCGCCGTGGTGTTCTGGATCAGCTGGGCGATCATCGGCTGACCCGTCGCCGGGTTACATGGCGGGGGACAACGCACGGGGCGGGGCGACGGACCTGGCGAAGGGCCCGCTCACGGGTGAGCGGGCCCTTCCAGTTACTCCGCGGCGGCACCGCCTAGCAGCGCCGCGGAGTAGTCGTTGCGCAGCGCGACCGGTCAGCCGAAGCGGCCGGAGATGTAGTCCTCGGTCGCCTGGACGGACGGGTTGGAGAAGATCTTCTCCGTCGCGTCGATCTCGATCAGCCGCCCCGGCTGCCCCACCGCGGAGAGGTTGAAGAACGCGGTGCGGTCGCTCACGCGGGCGGCCTGCTGCATGTTGTGGGTGACGATGACGATGGTGAACTGCTCCTTGAGCTCCCCGATCAGGTCCTCGATGGCGAGGGTGGAGATCGGGTCCAGCGCGGAGCAGGGCTCGTCCATCAGCAGGACCTGCGGCTCGACCGCGATCGCGCGGGCGATGCAGAGCCGCTGCTGCTGGCCGCCGGACAGCCCCGCGCCGGGGCGGTCGAGGCGGTCCTTGACCTCGTTCCAGAGGTTGGCGCCCTTGAGCGAGCGCTCGACCGCCTCGTCGACGAGCTTCTTGTTGCGCACCCCGTTGAGCTTGAGCCCGGCCGCCACGTTCTCCTTGATGGACATGGTGGGGAAGGGGTTGGGGCGCTGGAAGACCATGCCGATGGTGCGGCGCACGGCGACCGGGTCGATCCCGTTGCCGTACAGGTCCTCGTTGTCCAGCATGACCTTGCCCTCGACCCTGGCGCCGGGCACGACCTCGTGCATCCGGTTCAGGGTCCGCAGGAAGGTGGACTTGCCGCAGCCGGACGGGCCGATGAAGGCCGTCACGGAGCGGGGTTCGACGGTCATGGAGATGTCCTCGACCGCTCGGAAACTGCCGTAGTAGGCGTTGAGCCCGCTGACGTCGATGCGCTTGGCCATGATGTGTGGTGTCCGTTCTGAAAGTCTGTGGTGTGCCGCGACGTGATCAAGGAGTGGCCGGCCGGCGCGCGTCAGCGCGAGGCCTTCGGAGCCTTCCAGCGGGCGATCCCGCGGGCGACCAGGTTGAGCAGCATGACCAGCGCGATCAGCACCAGCGCCGCACCCCAGGCCCGCGCCTGTGAGGCGTCGGTCCCGGCGGCGTACTGCTGGTACACGTACAGCGGCAGTGACGACTGCGGGTCCTTGAAGGGGTTGGTGTTGATCACATCGGTGCCGAACACCAGCATCAGGATGGGGGCCGTCTCACCGATGATGCGGGCGATGGCCAGCATCACGCCGGTGGTGATTCCGCCGATGGCGGTGGGGAGCACGACCCGGAGGATGGTCAGCCACTTGGGCACGCCCAGGGCGAGGCTGGCTTCGCGCAGCTCGTTGGGGACGAGCTTGAGCATCTCCTCGGTGGAGCGGACCACGACCGGCAGCATCAGGATCATCAGCGCCAGGCTGCCCGCGAAGCCGGTGTACGGCTGGTTGAGGATGACGATCCAGAAGGTCAGGATGAACAGGCCGGCCACGATCGAGGGCACGCCGGTCATCACGTCGACGAAGAAGCTGACGGCCTTGGCCAGCGGGCCGCCGTTGCCGTACTCGACCAGGTAGACGGCGGTCAGGACGCCCAGCGGGGTCGCCACCAGGGTGGCGATGCCGACCTGCTCCAGGGTGGCGATGAGCGCGTGGTAGAGCCCGCCGCCGACCTGGTTGGGCGAGATCAGGTTCATCGAGTGGGTCAGGAAGGTGCCGTTGATGACACTGGCGCCCTTGGAGATCGTGTAGTAGAGCAGGCCGAACAGCGGCAGCAGGGCGAGCAGGAAGGCCACCCAGACCAGACTGCTGACCAGGCCGTTCTTCGCCTGGCGCGGGCCTTCGACTTGACGGGCCAGCAGGTACTGGCCGGCCACGAAGAAGATCGCGGCCATCAGGCCCCACTGGAGATGGCTGGTGATGTCGAAGACCACGCCCAGGACGACGGCGAGCGCGACGGCGCCGGCGACGGTCGCGACCGGGGTCCAGCGGGGGAGCCGGCGCTCCTTCAGCGAACCCTGCAGCGGGGAGCGGCGCGGGGAGGTGGAGATGGTGCTCATATCAGCTACTCCTCGCGAAGGCCGTGTGCCCAGGGCCGCCGACTGCGGGTTCACGTGGGGGTACGGGGGGTCGTCCCCCGGGAAGGTGCAGCATCAGGCGTTCGCCCCCGAGTATTCCTTGCGACGGGCGATGATCAGGCGAGCGCCGCCGTTGACCAGCAGGGTGATGATGAACAGGACCAGGCCGGAGGCGATCAGCGCATCACGGCCGACACCCTGGGACTCGCCGAACTGGGTGGCGATGTTCTGGGCGATGGTGCTGCCGCCCGGGTCGGTGATGTGGAAGCTGAGCAGCAGGCTGGGGGAGAGCACGGTGGCCACGGCCATGGTCTCGCCGAGGGCGCGGCCGAGGCCGAGCATCGAGGCGCTGATGATGCCGGAGCGGGCGAAGGGCAGCACCGAGGTGCGGATGACCTCCCAGCGGGTGGCGCCGAGCGCCAGCGCCGCCTCCTCGTACATCTTGGGCACCTGCAGGAAGATCTCCCGGCTGACCGCGGTGATGATCGGCAGGATCATGATGGCCAGCAGCACGCCGACGCTGAAGAGGCTGCGGGGCTGGGCGCCGGGCTGCGACTGTCCGAAGAGGTAGGTCCAGCCGAAGTACTGGTTCAGCCAGGCGTTGACGCCGAGCATGTGCGGCACCAGGAACAGCGCGCCCCACAGGCCGTAGACGATGCTCGGGACGGCGGCGAGCAGGTCGATCACATAGCCGAGGGCCTGCGCCATCCGGCGCGGCGCGTAGTGCGAGATGAACAGGGCCACCCCGATCGCCACCGGCACAGCGATGATCATGGCGACGAGTGCGCTCACGATGGTGCCGAAGGCCAGCACCGCGATCCCGAAGGAGAGCGGGGCGCCTTCCTGGGTGTTCCACTCGAAGGTGGTGAGGAAGTTGCCCTGGTCGTGGCTGATCGCGTTGACCGAGCGGATGGTGAGGAAGACCGCGATGGCGGCCATCACCACCAGCAGCACGATGCCGGAGCCGCGCGAGGAGCCGGCGAACAACCGGTCGCCTATGCGGACCTTTCCGGCCTGGCGCTTGCCCGGGGCGGGCCTGGCGTCGGACATGCGGGAGCCCCGCCGCGGCCCGTCGGGGCTGTCGGCGAGGAGGTCTGGTGAGGTTGGCACGTCCTGCGGAGGTGCCGTGTCGGGTGTGTCCATGACTTCTCCGGTCTGGGTGGCGGCGTCCTGAGGACGTCGCCTGGCGGCGGTGCACCGGACTGACGGTCGGGCGGGTTGCGAGGTGTTTCAGTGCTGCTAGGTGTTTCAGTGCTGCATGGTGCCGGGCGGTGCCGGGTGGCACCGGCCGGTCCTGTCTCCCCCCAGGGACAGGACCGGCCGGCACCGGCTCCTGTGACTAGGAGAGGGCCGCGATCTCGGCCGTCACCTTGGCCTGCAGGGCCGCCGGCAGCGGGAAGTACCCGAGCGAGGAGACCGAGCTCTGGCCGGCGGAGCTGACCGTGTAGTTGAGGAAGGCCTTCAGGGCCGGCAGGGTGGCGGCCTTGTTGCCCTTGTCGCAGACGATCTCGTAGGTCAGCAGCGTGATCGGGTAGGCGCCGTCGGCCTTGGTGGCGTAGTTGAGCTTCTGCGCCAGGTCCGCGCCGGTGCCGACGGTGGTGGCGTCCGCGATGGCGGTGGAGGCGTTGGCGGCGGTGGCCTCGACCGGGGCGGAGGCGCCGGTCGCGATCTTCGCGGTGGTGATGTTGCCCGCGGTGGCGTAGGAGAGCTCGAAGTAGGAGATCGCGCCCTTGACCGACTTCACCTGGGCGGCGAGGCCCGAGGAACCGGTGGCGGACTGGCCCGACTTGGCCGGCCACAGCTTGCTGGCCGCGTAGGGGAAGTCGGAGGCGGCGGTGGCCGCCAGGTAGGCGGTGAAGTTGGCGCTGGTGCCCGAGCCGTCCGAGCGGTGGAAGGTCTGGATCGCCAGGTTCGGCAGGGTGGCCGTCGGGTTGAGCGCCTTGATGGCCGCGTCGTTCCAGTTGGTGATCTTGCCGTTGAAGATCTTCGCCAGCGTCGGGGCGTCGAGGATCAGGCCGGTCACGCCGGGGACGTTGTAGCCGATCGCGATGGGGCCGCCGATCATCGGCAGGTCGATCGCGGTGCCGCCGGGGCAGGCGCTCTTGGCGGCGGTGACGTCGGCCGGCTTCAGGGCGGCGTCGGAGCCCGCGAAGGCGACCTTGCCGGAGGCGAAGCTGGTGATACCGGCGCCGGAGCCGTTGCCGTTGTAGTTGATGGTGACGCCGGGGCACTTGGCCTGGAAGTCCTTGACCCACTGGGTCACGGCGTTCTGCTGCGCAGTGGAGCCGGCGCCCAGGAGCTGGCCGCTGCCGCAGTCGGAGCCGGCTGCGGTGCTGGCGCCTGCGGCGGCAGTGGTCGCAGCAGCACTGGTGCTGCTGCCGGCGTTGGTGTTGTTGTTGTCGGAGCCGCACGCCGCGAGCGTCAGCGAGCTGACGACCGCCACGGCGCCGATGGCGAGGGCCTTGGTGCGGCCGTTCCGCTGGAGCTTCACTTGGTGTCCCTTTCTGGGGGCCACAGGCCTCCAGCCGCCGTTTCGGCAGACCCTGACCTGGGGCTTCGCTAGTGTCCGGGGCCGTACGACCTCCGATAACCAGGACGTTAGGCCGGGGAGGTGAAGCGCCAGGCCAGCCCGAATGAACGGAAGGTGAACCTCGAACGGACGCCGGGATACGCCGTGCGGTAGTAACGGTTTCGCCACGGTGACGACACAGCGGGATAAACCTGGCGGACGCTCAGAATCCGTCGCCGAGCAGTTCGTCCAGCAGCGCGTCGACCAGTTCCCGGTCGTGCTCGTAGCTCAGCCGTTTGCGCGCCTCCGAGGCCGGCAGCCACACCAGCCGGTCCACCTCGCGGTTGGGCTCGAACGCGCCGCTGACCGGGACCGCGGCCCAGTAGCGGACCCGCTTGGGCCGGCCCTTGGCCGTGTAGTGCCGGGTCGGCAGCCGGAAGCAGAGCCGCACCCGAATGCCGGTCTCCTCCAGCGCCTCGCGCCGGGCGGCGTCCTTGGACCGCTCGCCGGGCTCCAGCTTCCCCTTGGGGAAGGTCCAGTCGAACCACTTGGGCCGGTGCACCAGCGCCAGCTCCGGCTCCACCTGCGTGCCCCGGCCCTGCCCGGGCCGCCACAGCACCACGCCCGCGGCGCGGACGGGCTCCGCCCCGGCCCCCTTGTCCTCTTTGCCGAGCCGGACCCTGTTCAGGTAGTTGTCAGCCATGCGTCGGTCAGCCATCCGGAGCGGTAGAGGTCGGGCCAGGTCGTGCCGAAGGCGTGGCGGGCTGCTTCCACCTCCAGGCGTTGATCAGCATGGACCACGCCGAGGACGTAGCCGGTGGCGGGGGTTATCCGGGGGGTCAGCGCGGCGAGCGCGGCCGCCTCGGCGGAGTCCGCCGCGTCCCGGTGCCGGCCGAGGATCCGGGCCAGCTCGGTCAGCGCCGCCAGCGGGGGACCGGCCTGCCGGCCGAGCAGCGGCGCGCACAGCTCCAGTGCGTACTGGGTGCGCTGGACCATGCCGTGCACCTGGCGCCAGGGCTGGTCGTCGCCGGGGTCGTGCAGGGAGTCGCCGTTGTAGGCCGTCGCGGCGCGCTCCAGCGGCAGCGCCTCGGCGGCGGCGGCCAGCGCGGCGCCCTCCGCGGCGGCGCAGCACAGCAG
>NZ_BBPM01000071.1:27811-34155 GCF_000787775.1 Streptacidiphilus carbonis
GCACAGCAGCTCGTCGGCCGGGGCGTCGCCGCGGCCGGCCCGCAGCGGCAGGTCGGAGGCGAGCAGCGTCATCCGGTCGGCCAGCGCGTGGAACCGCGCCGAGCCCAGCTCCTGCAGGGCGGCGGTGTGGGCCCGGGAGCGGCCCAGGGTGAGCTGGCGCTCCAGCAGGGCCCGGGCCTTGGGCGCGCCGGGGTGCCGGGCCAGCAGCCCCTCGGCCTCGCGCTGGTGCGGCACCGGCCCGGCGGTGGGCGCGCCCGCTGCGGGCTTGCCCGCCGTCACGGCGCCGGCGCCGGCGCGGGCATCGGCACCGGAGCCCGGGTCGGTGCTGGTGAGCGAGTCGAGTCCGGCCATCAGCCGGGTGAGTCTGCGCCCGTAGGCGCGTTCCTGGCCCAGCACGGTCCCGAGCCGGGCCAGCTCCTCGCGCATCTCCCGGGACCAGGCCGGGTCCAGCAGCGACTCGAAGGTGTGCAGCGCGGCGCCGACCCGGCGCAGCGTGTGCAGGTCGACCGAGGGCAGGCCGCGCAGGAAGTCCCCGGCCTGGGCCGCCAGGTGCACCGCCAGCAGCTCGGCGGCGGAACCGTCGCCGAGCACTGCCGCGGCCCGGTTCTGGTGCGCGAGCTGCGGTGACACCTGCTGCGACATCTGCGCCGCCGACGGGGCCTCCGCGGCCGGGGTTGCGTCGGTCATGGTGCGTAAGTCCCCGTCGTCGTCGTTGCGGTCCCGAGCCCCGTCGGGGTGCCCCGGTCTGTCAGGCTGTCGAGCCACTCTGGCCCCAGCCGCCGATGCTGCGCTTGCGCCGCCGGGAGTCGATGAGCAACTCCTGGACATTGCGCAGAGGTCTGCCCTCGGCGTCGTGGGAGTGCCTGGTCCAGGTGCCGTCGGCGCCCAGGTGCCAGGACGAGGTGTCGTCGGCGGTGCCCAGTTCCAGCAGCCCGGCCAGTTCGGCGCGGTGGCCCGGGTCGGTGACCCGGAGCAGCGCCTCGATCCGGCGGTCCAGGTTGCGGTGCATCATGTCGGCGCTGCCGATCCACACCTCGGGGTCGCCGCCGTTGCCGAAGACGAACACCCGGGAGTGCTCCAGGAAGCGGCCGAGGATGCTGCGGACCCGGATGTTCTCGGACAGTCCGGGCACCCCGGGCCGGATCGAGCAGATGCCGCGCACCCACACGTCGACCTGGACGCCGGCCTGCGAGGCCCGGTAGAGGGCGTCGATGACGGCCTCGTCCACGATGGAGTTGACCTTGATCTGGATCCGGGCCGGCCGGCCGGCCCGGTGGTGGGTGATCTCGTCGTGGATCCGGGAGACCAGGCCCTGCCGCAGCGAGCGCGGGGCCACCAGCAGCCGCCGGTAGGACTCCCGGCGGGAGTAGCCGGAGAGCCGGTTGAACAGGTCCGACAGGTCCGCGCCGACCTGCTGGTCGGCGGTGAGCACGCCGAGGTCCTCGTACATGCGGGCGGTCTTGGGGTGGTAGTTGCCGGTGCCGACGTGCGCGTAGCGGCGCAGCGTGTCGCCCTCCTGGCGGACCACCAGCGACAGCTTGCTGTGCGTCTTCAGGCCGATCAGGCCGTAGACGACATGGCAGCCGGCCTCCTCCAGCTTGCGGGCCCACTTGATGTTGGCCTGCTCGTCGAAGCGGGCCTTGATCTCGACCAGGACCAGCACCTGCTTGCCGGACTCGGCGGCGTCGATCAGGGCGTCCACGATCGGGGAGTCGCCGGAGGTCCGGTACAGGGTCTGCTTGATCGCCAGCACGTCCGGGTCGTTGGCGGCCTGCTCCAGGAACGCCTGCACCGAGGTGGAGAAGCTGTCGTAGGGGTGGTGCAGCAGCACGTCGCGCTCGCGCACGGCGGCGAAGATGTCCGGCTGGGAGGCCGACTCCACATCGGTCAGCCCGCGCGCCGTGCCGGCGACGAACGCCGGGTACTTCAGCTCGGGGCGGTCCAGTCCGGCGATGGCGAACAGGCCGGTCAGGTCCAGCGGCCCGGGCAGCGGGTAGACCTCGGACTCGGAGATGTTCAGCTCGCGGACCAGCAGGTCCAGCACGTAGGGGTCGATGGACTCCTCGACCTCCAGCCGCACCGGGGGCCCGAAGCGGCGCCGCATCAGCTCCTTCTCCAGGGCCTTGAGGATGTTCTCGGTGTCGTCCTCCTCGACTTCGAGGTCCTCGTTGCGGGTCACCCGGAAGGCGTGGTGCTCCAGCACCTCCATCCCCGGGAACAGCTCCTCCAGGTAGGCGCCCATCACGTCCTCCAGCGGGACGTAGCGCTGCGGCGAGGCCTCCAGGAAGCGGTGCAGCGACTGCGGGACCTTGACCCTGGCGAAGTGCTTGTGGCCGCTGATCGGGTTGCGCACCACCACGGCCAGGTTGAGCGACAGGCCGGAGATGTACGGGAAGGGGTGCGCCGGGTCGACCGCGAGCGGGGTGAGCACCGGGAAGATCTGCTGCCGGAAAAGGATCAGCAGCCGGCCCTGCTCCTTGTCGGTCAGCTCGCTCCAGCGCACCAGTTCGATGCCCTCGGCGGCCAGTTCGGGCAGCAGGTCCTGCTGGAAGCAGGCGGCGTGCCGGGCCATCAGCTCGCGCGAGCGGCCCCATATCTTCTCCAGCACCTCACGGGGCTGGAGGCCTGCGGCCGAACGGGTGGCGACGCCGGTGGCGATCCGGCGCTTCAGGCCGGCCACCCGGACCATGAAGAACTCGTCCAGGTTGCTGCCGAAGATCGCCAGGAACTTGACCCGCTCCAGCAGCGGGGTCTCCGGGTCCTCGGCGAGCTCCAGGACCCGTTCGTTGAAGGCCAGCCAGCTGCGCTCGCGGTCCAGGAAGCGTCCGGCGGGCAGCTCCTGGTCGAACTCGGCGAAGTCGACGGAACCCGGGCCGTCCGGGCTGTCCGGGAGCAGCGTCGGGATGACCGGGACCCCTGTCGAAGGCGTGACGGTGGGGACACCGTTGGTGACGGCCGGAGTGGTGGCCGGTGTGGCGGCAGATCGGGCGGCGGTCATGGCGGGCAGCTCCTCATGCAGGGTGTCCGGCACTTCGTCGTTGCCCCTGCGGCTTGCATTCGGTGATCTTTGCAACGGCGTCTGAACTGAAAGTGAATGGCGGGTGGCCTGCAGGAAAGCTGACGCGGACGCCTCAGCGCGGGCCGGTCGAGCGGTACATCAGGTCCACTTCGTACACCGTGAAGCCCAGCTTCTCGTATACCCGCACGGCGGCCGGGTTATCGGCGTCGACGTAGAGCAGCACCGTGTCCAGGCCCCGGTCGCGGCCCAGGTACCGCAGTCCGACCGAGGTCAGCGCCCTGCCGAGGCCGTTCCCCTGTTCCGCGGGACCGACCCCGACGACATAGACCTCTCCCACGCCTCCCTCCACTTTGGTCCAGTGGAAGCCGACCGGCTCGTCGCCGCGGACGGCCAGGAAGAAGCCGGCCGGGTCGAACCAGGGCTCGGCCAGCCGGTCGGCCAGGTCCTGCGCGGTCCAGCCGCCCTGCTCCGGGTGGTGCGCGAAGGCGGCGGCGTTCAGCGCCAGCCAGGCCCGGTCGTCCGCGCCGGGGCGGAAGGTGCGCAGCCGCACGCCCTCCGGGAGGGGGATCTCGGCGTCCGCCTCCACGGCGGGCAGCGGGCGGCGCATCTGCCGCAGCTCCCGGACCAGCTCGAAGCCCAGCTGCTCGGCCAGCCGCCGGGCGCCCGGGTGGCCGCCGTGCGCCCAGGCCTGGACGGCGCCGGCCCGGACCGCGGCCTCGGCCAGCTCCCGGCCGTGCCCCTGGCGCCGCCGGGCCGGGTCCACCGCCAGCTCGGCCGTGCCGGGGCCGTCCACCTGCGCGTAACCAACGAGGGCTCCGCTGTCCCACTGCAGCAGATGCCGCACGCCGGGCTTGGGCCCGCGGAGTGCGAGGCGGCCCTGCTCGGAGACGGCGGTCCGGCCGTCGCTCTCCGCCGCCGCCGCAAGCAGGGTGCGCACTGCGGCGAGCTCTGCTTCGTTCACCGTTTCGACTACCTGAACCGTGTCCATCCTTGGACTCTAAGCGGTTGCCGACCGCTGTCGGGCGCGCCGTGTGCATGGCTGGTCGCGCTCTTCCCCGCGCCCCCTGGGGCCTGCAACCGGCCCGCACTCAAGCACGCACCGGCACCACCGCGATCGCCGCCACCCCGCACGCCGCCGCACACGCGAACGCCGCGCCGTAGCCGCTTGCGCTGATCAAGGCGCCGACCAGGGGCGGGGCCAGCGAGGCGGTCAGGTTCTGGCCGATGTTCTGGACGCCCAGGGCGCGGCCGGCCCAGTGCGGTCCGGCCAGCTCGGCGACCGAGGTGAAGGACAGCCCGTTGGTGCTCGCCGAGAGCCCGCACAGCAGCACCAGCAGCACCACCGACGCCGCCGAGGGCCACCACTGCGCGCAGGCGGCCAGCAGCAGCGACGCCGCGCCCACCGCGGCGGCCAGCGCCCGCATCGGCCGCAGCCGGCTGCCGACCGCGTCGGACCAGCGCCCGGCGCCGATCCGGCAGCAGGCGGCCAGCGCCTGGCCGCAGGCCATCAGCTGACCGGCCGCGACCGGCGACCAGTGCCGGACGTCGGTCAGGAAGACCAGCCCGAACGCGCCCACGGTGAACTGCGGCCACACCATCAGCGCGCTGGCCCCGTGGATCCGCCACAGCGTCCGCGAGCCCCGGTACGGGGAGACCGGCCGGGCGCCGCCCGGAGCGGCCGCCGTGCCCTTGCCGGAACCCGGCGGCCGCGGGGGGTCCACCACCAGCAGCGCCACCAGCACCGTCATCGCGCCGCTCAGCACGGTGACGAACAGCAGCGCGCCGTGCAGCCCGTGCGCCGCCGCCAGCGGCGGCATCGAGACGGCCGCGACCAGCATGCCCAGCGGAGTGGAGGTCTGCCTGATCCCCATCGCCAGTCCGCGCTGCTCGGGCGGGAACCAGCCCAGCACCACCCGTCCGCTGGCCGCCGACACCGACGCCCCGGCGGCTCCGGCCAGCGCGAACGTCAGACCCAGCGGCACCAGGCCGTGCACCAGCAGGGATCCCGTCAGCGCCGCCGTCGCCAGCCCCAGTCCCGACGCCAGCACCACCCGCTCGCCGTAGCGGTCGGCGGCCGCGCCCCAGGCGTACAGGGCCAGCAGCAGCCCCACCGTCGGGCAGGCCACCAGCAGCCCCGCCTGGGACAGGCTCAGCCGCTCGCCCCCGCGGAGCACCGGGATCAGATAGGGGAGCCCGTAGACGAAGGCGAACGAACTGGTCTGGGCGGCGGTGCCGAGGGCCAGCATCAGCCAGCGACGGTTCCGGCCGCCGGCGCCGGTCGTCCCTGCCGCCGCTCCGGCCCTCGCCTCGGTGATCCCCATGGCTGCCTCCCCGCAGTCGTCCGTGCCTGCGGGGCCATCATGGCGGACTATCCAATTAGTGGGACGAGTTGTCTCATATTCCGGGCGAGACCTCTTCGTCGGCCGTGATCGCCGGCACGGTCGGTGGTGTGGGTGGTGGGGGTGTGGGTGCGCCGGGGAGTTGGACGGTGGCGAGGGCGCCGCCGGTGGTGCCGTCGGGTTTGGGGTCGGCTGCGGTGAGGGTGACTTCGCCGCCGGCGTCGCGGATGGTCTGGGCGACGATGGCCAGGCCGAGGCCGGATCCGGGCATCTGGCGGGCGGAGGGGGAGCGCCAGAAGCGGTCGAAGACGTGGGGGAGGTCGTCGGGGGGGATGCCGGGGCCGTGGTCGCGTACGGTCAGGGTGCCGAAGCGCAGGGCGACGTCGATGCTGGCGTCGGGTGGGCTGAATTTGACGGCGTTGTCGAGGAGGTTGATGACGGCGCGTTCCATGGCGTGGGCGTCGGCGCGTACGTACCAGGGGCGCAGGTCGACGTTGAAGGTCAGGCCGGGGCCGCGCAGGCGGGCGCGGTCCAGGGCGCGGGCGGTGGTGTCGTGCAGGGCCAGGACTTCCAGGGGCTTGGAGCCCTTGGGGCGGGTGGGGCGGGAGAGTTCGAGCAGGTCCACGATCAGGGTGGACAGTTCGACCATCTGGGCCTTCATGTTGCCCAGCATGCGGGTGCGGGTGGCCTGGGGCAGGGCGCGTCCGGTCTCCTCGCTGCGGACCAGCAGGTCCACGTTGGTGCGCAGGGAGGTCAGCGGGGTGCGCAGTTCGTGTCCGGCGTCGGCGATCAGCTGCGACTGCCGGTCGCGGGAGCTGGCCAGGGCGGTGCTCATGGAGTTGAACGACTCGCTGAGCCGGGCGATCTCGTCCTTGCCGGAGACCGCGATCGTGGTCCCCAGCTCCTCGGTCCGCGCGATGTGCTCCACCGCCTCGGTCAACCGGTCCACCGGCCGCAACGCCGTCCGAGCCACCCACAACGCGGCG
>NZ_BBPM01000070.1 GCF_000787775.1 Streptacidiphilus carbonis
CCCAAGCCAATTCATCCGCTTTCCCGAAAAACGCCATTCCAAAGAAAGCCCATGCCGTCTGATCAGGAGGTTTGCCGCCACCGCTGTCCGCAGGGCAACCCGCAGAACATTACGGCAGCGGCACCCCCTCGGCAAATCGGCTGCCCCAGCAGCCTCAGCGTCCGGCGAGCCCGTTCAGCTGCCCGCGGTCCAGGCCCGTGGCCTTCTCCACCTCGGCGGTGTCGACCGCTCCGCAGTCGAGGCCTCGCAGCAGGTAGCTGCTCAGGGCCTTGGCGGTGGCCGGCTCGTCCATGACGTCCCCCTCCGTACGGGAGACGTAGGCGCTGAGGCGGGCCGCCGCCTGGTCCAGGCCCTCGCGGTAGAAGGAGTAGACGGCGGCGTAACGCGTCGGCAGATGGCCCGGGTGCATGTCCCAGCCCTGGTAGTAGGCACGCTCCAGCGAGCGGCGGACCAGGCGGTGGTGGAGCTGCCAGGCGTCGCGGACCTGGGCGGCGTCGCCGGTGGGGATGACATTGGTCGAGCCGTCCGACAGGCGCACGCCTGTACCTGCCGCGGCGACCTGCATCACGGCCTTGGCGTGGTCGGCGACGGGGTGCTCCATGCTCTGGTAGGCCGCGCCCACCCCGCACGAGGCGCTGTAGTCGAAGGTGCCGTAATGGAGTCCGGTGGCCCGGCCCTCCGCGGCGTCGATCATGCGGGCCACCGTCGCCCGGCCGTCGGCGCCGAGGATGGACTGGGTGGTCTCGATCTGGATCTCGAAGCCGATTCGGCCGGCCGCGAGCCCTGCCGCCCGCTCGAAGTCCTCGACGAGCCGGACCATCGCGCTGACCTGCTGGGTGTAGGTGACCTTGGGGAGGGTGAGCACCAGCCCCTCCGGCAGACCGCCGCCGCCCCCGCTCGCTGCGAGCAGCTCGGTCAGGAAGAGGTCGAGGGTGCGGATGCCGCGGCGACGGACTGCCGCTTCCATGCACTTCATCCGGATGCCGACGTACGGCGGCGCGGTCCCGTCGGCCACTGCCGCGGCCACCGCCCGGGCCGCGCGCACCGCGGCGGCGTCCTCCTCGGCATCGGGGCGGGCGCCGTAGCCGTCCTCGAAGTCGATGCGGAGGTCTTCGACGGGTTCACGTTCGAGCTTGGCCCGGACCCGGCCGTAGACCTCGTCGGCGAGCCGGTCAGCGGGGCGACCGACGATGTCGGCCAGTGTGGCGGCGTCGGGGGCGTGCCGGTCGAGCAGGGCCAGGGCCTGGCGGCCCCAGTCCGCCACCAGTTCGCCCACCCCCGTCTCTGCGAGGGCGTCGCCCGGGACGTACACGGTGTGGACGGGCTGACGACTGCTCGGCTCGCCCGGGTACCGCAGCGCCAGCTCCGCGTCGACCTCGGCGAGGGCGCCGTCGACCTCTTCCCGCACGGCGCCGGAGAGCGTCGTGCCGTACTGCAGGCCATCCGCCGAGTCCGAGTCCGAGCCCTCATGACGCGCCATCGCGTGGTCCTCCAAGTTTTCAACAGTTTGTTGATGCGACCGTATCCGTGGCACCGGAGGGCGTCAATGGCCGACCGGGCCGTCGATATCCCGTTGACGATCGTCCGCAAGCCGCGCGAGGGTGCGCGGATGCCTGCCGATCCACGCTCCGCCCTCGCGCCGCTCCGGCACCCCGCCTTCCGCCTGCTCGTCGCCGGACGCTGGGTGAACACCCTCGGCAGTGGGGTCGCCCCCATCGCCCTGGCGTTCGCGGTGCTGGACCTCACGGGGTCGGTCAACGACCTCGGGGTGGTCGTGGGTATCCGGTCGCTGTTCAATGTCGTCTTCCTGCTCTTCGGCGGAGTCCTCGCCGACCGGCTCCCCCGGCACCTGGTGATGGTCGGCTCCGGGCTGCTCAGTGGCGCCAGCCAGGCTGCGGTCGCGGCGCTGGTGCTCACCCACTCCGCGACCGTCCCCACCCTGCTCGTGCTCTCCGCCGCGAACGGCACCTTCGCCGCGTTCGCCCTTCCGGCCACCTCGGCCCTCGTTCCGCAGACCGTGCCCGAGGAACTGCGCCAGTCGGCCAATGCGCTCAACCGCATGTTCGGCAACGCCGCACAGATCATCGGAGCCTCCCTCGGCGGAGTGCTGGTGGCCACCGTGGGCGCGGGCTGGGGCCTGGCCGCGGACTCGGCCAGTTTCCTGCTCTCCGCGCTGCTCTTCCAGCGCCTGCGGGTCCCCGGCGGGCCGGCCCGTAGTCCCGAAGGCCGCGGCCTGATCAGCGAACTACGGGAAGGGTGGACCGAGTTCATCGCCCGGACCTGGGTGTGGGTGGTCGTCGTCGCCTTCGGCTTCATCAACGCCGCAGTGGTCGGCGCGACCTCCGTGCTCGGTCCTTCCGTCGCCGACGCGACGTTCGGCCGCTCCTGGTGGGGCGGCGTCCTCGCCGCCCAGACGGCCGGCTTGGTGGTCGGCGGGGTGGTGGCGCTGCGACTTCGTCCGCAGCGGCTGCTCCTGGTGGGCGTGGCCTGCGTGGCCGCCGAGGTGACGCTGCCGCTCGGGCTGGCTCTGCGTGTCCCGGTCTACGCACTCACGGTGGCCGCGTTCCTGTGCGGAATGTGCCTCGAACAGTTCGGCGTCGCCTGGGAGACCTCGCTCCAGCAGGAGATCCCGGCGGACCGGCTCGCCCGGGTCTACTCCTACGACATGGTCGGCTCCTTCGTCGCCATCCCCCTGTCGCAGGTCACGGTCGGTCCGCTGGCATCCGCGTTCGGCGTCCGCGACACCCTGCTCGGCTCGGCCGGGATCATCGCGCTGAGCACGCTGGCCATGCTCGCGGTCCGCGACGTACGGGTCCTGCGCACGGCCCGGCCGGGCCGAACCCTGCACTCCGCAGCCGCAGCCGCAGCCGTCGCGCCGACCGGCGTCCCCTGCCCGCCTGCCGCTCCCCCACCAGCGGTCTGACGAGTTGTCGGACCCGGATACTAGGGTGCCGGCCATGGTCGACTCCCCTTCCCTCCGCCCTTCCCTCCAGGCCACCCGCGACGCCTATGACACCTGGGCTGGCATCTACGCCGAGCAGTTCCGCGACACCCTGCGGGACCGCCCCCTGGAGCGCGCGCTCCTCGCCGCCTTCGCCGAGCTCGTACGCGCCGGCGGCGGGGGTCCGGTCGCGGACCTGGGCTGCGGTCCCGGCCACATCACGGCTCACCTGAGCAGCTTGGGGCTGACGGCGTTCGGCGTCGACGCCTCCCCCGCGATGATCGCCCTGGCTCGCGAGGCCTACCCGGAGCTGCGGTTCGAGCTCGGCTCGATGGCGGCGTTGGAGATCGCGGACGGCGCGCTGGGCGGGGTGCTGTCGCGTTCGTCCATCATCCACACCCCGCCGCAGGACGTCCCGGCGATCCTGGCGGAGTTCCGGCGCGTCCTGGCACCCGGCGGCCACCTGCTGATCAGCCTGTACGCCAGCGAGGGCCCCGCCCACCCGACGCAGGTCTTCGACCACACGGTGACGGCGGCCTACCGCTGGTGGCCGGACCATCTCGCCGACTTGCTGCGCGCCTCGGAGCTGGTGGAGGTCTCCCGACTGATTTTCGAGCCCAAACCGACCGACCGCCGCCAGTTCCGCGAGCTCCATCTGCTCGCCCGCAGAACCTGACGCCGCTCGGTGGAGACCTGACGCTCAGTTGTCCGGCTGTCCCGCCGCCTCGCTGAGCAGTCGCCGGACCAGGGCAGGAACGGCGGTGCCGAGCACCCGCAGCGGCCGGCCTGCTCCAGTTCGGCGAGGGCGCGGTGGGCGACGTTGGGACCGGCCGCGAGCATGCCGACCTCCAGACGCATCTGCCAGGCCTTGCGGCGCACCTCGGGGTCGTCGCGGTAGTCGGCGATGGTGACGAGCTTCTCTGCCTCCGGGTCGCGACGCCACAGGCCGTTGGGGCCCCTATAGTCCGGAATGCCGGAATCCGTGGAGAAGCCGGCTCCGCTGAGGACCGCGATGAGCGGGCGAGTGGTGGCCGTGCTGGAACGTTAGGGCGGGCCCCGGTCGGTCGCGAACGGTTTAGCAGGCCGACGCGCAACACATGAAGGATCTTTCATATGTTCGGGTATCGTGGTGATCGAAGTCGACGGAGGAGGAACCGGTGAGCCCCACCCGCGCGCAGGCGCACCAGCGGCCGGGCCACGGTCGTACCGACGGGGACGCCCACGACCACGACAGCAACCACGCCCACGCCGAGTCGCACGGCCACGGCCCCGGCCACACCGGCCACAGCCACGGCGTGGCCGCGGACGCGGACCGCCGGTATCTGAAGGCCGCGCTCGCGCTGATCGCCGCCTTCATGCTCGGCGAGGTGATCGTCGGCCTGCTGGCGAAGTCGCTGGCGCTGATCTCGGACGCCGGGCACATGCTGACCGACGCCGCCTCGCTGGCGCTGGCCCTGGTGGCCATGGGACTCGCCGCACGCCCCGCCAAGGGCGCGCTCACCTTCGGCTTCAAGCGCGCGGAGATCCTCTCGGCGCAGGCCAACGGGATCACCCTGCTCGGCCTGGGCGCCGTGTTCACCTATGAGGCCGTCCGCCGCCTGGTCAGCCCGCCCTCTGTCGGCGGCGGGACCGTCCTGGTCACCGCACTGGTCGGGATCGTCGTCAACGTCCTGGCCGCCTGGCTGATCTCCCGGGCCAACCGCAGCAGTCTCAATGTCGAGGGCGCCTACCAGCACATCCTCAACGACGCCTGGGCCTTCATCGCCACCGCCCTGGCCGGCCTGGTCGTGATGCTCACCGGCTTCGACCGCGCCGACGCCATCGCGACGCTGGTGGTTGCCGCGCTGATGTTCCACGCCGGCTACGGACTGGTGCGCGAGTCCGGACGGATCTTCCTGGAGGCGGCCCCGGCCGGGCTCGACCCGGATGCGATCGGCACCGAGCTGGCCGCCGTGCCGGGGGTGGTGGAGGTGCACGATCTGCACATCTGGACCATCACGTCCGGCTATCCCGCCCTGTCCGCGCACGTCCTGGTCCGCAGCGACCAGGACTGCCACGCGGTACGGCTCTGCCTGGAGCAGGCGCTGCGCGAGCGCCACCGGATCGAGCACAGCACCCTGCAGGTCGACCACGCCACCCCGGAGCTGCTCCAGCTCGGGAGCCCGGGCACGCCAGGATCCGACGGGCCCTCGGCCGGCCATTGCACCGACCCGCACGGGAGTTCGCATCGTTCTGCCACGGGAACCCCTCCCCAGGCATCGTGACCGACGACTCGGCTCCGTTACCAAGCTGTAATTTTCTTATACCGGTCATATCACCACAAAATAAGATCGTCGTCTCACCTTTCCCCTGCACACTTGCGAGACGCTAAGCAGCCGCACCTACTAACGTGACGCCGCGGGGACCGTACACACTGTTTCCAGGGCATGCCGGAAGCTACTGAGGACCGATGACACAGAAGAAGCCGTCGAACGCCGACCGGCGCCGTATAGCCCAGGCGAAGATCGCCGAGCAGCGCCGCATCGAGGCCCGTCGCCAGCGCAGGGTCACCATCGCCTGGGTCGCGGCCGGAGTGGTCGTCCTCGCCGGTGCGGGCACCGCGGCCACCTTCGCCATCTCCAGCACCAACAAGGACAACGCCAAGGCGGCTGTCGCCAAGCAGGCCTCGGACCCGTCCATCGACAAGAGCGCCAACCTGCTCGCCACCACCGCCGACCAGTCCACCGGTGGCGACGTGGACAGCGTGGTGAAGAGCAACTCGATGGAGACCACGGTCTACCACATCCACGCGCACCTGCAGATCTACGTCAACGGCGTGCAGAAGCTCATCCCGTACGGCATCGGCATCGTGCCGCCGTACTCGCTCAGCGGCTCCGGTTCCTCGGCCTTCGTCAGCGGCGGCAGCAAGTTCTACTTCCTGCACACCCACGACGAGACCGGTGTCGTCCACGTCGAGTCCCCGTCCGAGCGCAAGTACACCCTGGGCAACTTCTTCGACGTCTGGAAGCAGCCGCTGAGCAGCACCCAGGTCGGCCCCAACAAGGGCGTGGTCACCGTCTTCGTGGACGGCAAGAAGTACACCGGCGACCCCGCCGCGATCGTGCTGACCTCCTACGAGAAGATCCAGATCGACGTCGGCACCGTGACCGCGTACAAGGACTTCACCTGGCCCTCGGGCTACTAGGAAGAACCGGCTGGGGAGCATCGCGCATGGACGACGCCGAGGAGCTGGAGCTCGTCGCGCTGGAGCGGGAGGCCGCGCTGCTGGAGGCGCGCGGCCGCCGTCAGCGCGGCGGGGCGGGCAGGCTGCGGCGGCTGCTCCAGCTCCAGGCGCCGGTGCTGGTGGCGATCGCCGTGGTGCTGCTGCTGTGGGGGCGCAGCGCGCCCCAGCCCGCAACCGCGGCCACCGCCGCGTCCTCGCCCGCGCTGATCGGGATGAGCAGCGCGCACCTCGACCCGCCTGCGGCCGGAGCCACCACGCTCTCCGCCTATGTGACCATCCGCAACAACGGCGGGACGCCCGACCGGCTGGTGGGGGCCTCCAGCCCGTGGGCGGGCGCCATCAGTCTCGTGGACGCCTCCTCCCCCGCCGCACTGCCGTGGATCACCGTTCCCGCGCACGGCTCGGTGACGCTGAAGGCGGGTGCGGACCATCTGGCGCTGAGCGGCCTCAAGCGGGTGCCCAAGGCAGGCGACACCATCCAACTGAACCTGAACTTCGCCAACTCCGGCACGGTGTACGTGTTCGCGCCCGTCGGTCCCGCCGACAGCCTGACCGTCCTGGACGTCGTGAACGCGATGAAGTACATGGACAGGCTGCCCCCGCAGTAGCCGGAAAATCAGTGCCGCTCGATGTCCCCGGCCGGGTAGCTTGGACATCGTCCAGGTGCGCAGGTATCGGATACTTCCCTCTGGTGGACGATGTCCGGGTGCGAATCCCGGCCGCTGAGCAACGGTCAGCGGTGGTGTAAGCAGCACACGTACGTTTCCGAGACCGACCTTGATCTCTGGACTGCATTTTTGAAGACTTCCGACTGCACCTCCCGGTGCGAAGGCCCCCGGTTACTTCTCTCTGAAAGAACCGTACCGGCGGCCGCCATTGATCTCGGGAGGACCTGCAACGGGGGTGCCTGGAGCCCGCTCGACCGGGCGCGAACCCGGCCGGCAGCTCAGTGGCAGAGCGCTCGGCACGACAAGCCCGTCACCGACCTCGATCTCGGGCACCCCGCCGCATGTCCTCCTCCTGCCAAGGGGGGCTTTCATGTCCAGGTTCAACACCCGCACCGCCAAGCCGGTCGGCACCTCGCCCGTCGCCGCGACCGGGCAGACCGCTGCCACCCACGAGGGCGGAACCGGTTATGTCCGCGACGCCAGGAGTGAGCTCTTCCTTCTGGCCGTCGCCAACTTCGTCGGCCAGGACACCTTCTACGAGAACGGCGGCGACCGCGACGACCGCTACACCCAGCTCGTCCGCAAGCTCGCCGTCGAGGACCCCGAGTGGACCGCCGGCCTGCTCAAGTGGCTCCGCGCCGACGGCAACATGCGCACCGCGTCCCTGGTGGGCGCCGCCGAGTTCACCCGGGCCCGGCTCGACGCCGCACTGCCGGGCGTGTCCCGCCAGGTGGTCGAGTCGGTACTGCAGCGCCCGGACGAGCCCGGCGAGCTGCTGGCCTACTGGACCGGCCGCTACGGCCGGAGCCTGCCCAAGCCCGTGAAGCGCGGCGTCAGCGACGCCGTCCAGCGTCTCTACGACAGTCGCGCCCTGCTCAAGTACGACACCGCTTCCAAGGGCTACCGCTTCGGCGACGTCCTCGAACTGGTCCATGCCGCACCCCACCCCGACAAGCCCTGGCAGGGCGACCTGTTCAAGCACGCCATCGACCGGCGCCACGGCCGCGACACCGAGATCCCGGCCCGGCTGGGCCCGGTCCGCGCACACGCCCTCCTCAACGGCATCCCGGTCCAGGAGCGGCGGGCCGCCATGCTCGGACAGGGCACCCCGCAGCAGAACGGACTGTTCCGGACCGCCCACCTCACCTGGGAGGGGCTGGCCGGCTGGCTGCAGGGGCCGATGGACGCGCAGGCGTGGGAGGCCGTGATCCCGTCCATGGGCTACATGTCGCTGGTTCGGAACCTGCGCAACTTCGACCAGGCCGGGGTGTCCGACGCGGTCGCCGAGCAGGTGGCGGCGAAGCTGGCCGACCCTGCCGAGGTCGCCCGATCGCGGCAGCTGCCCATGCGGTTCTACTCCGCGTTCAACGCGGCCCCTTCGCTGCGCTGGGGGTGGGCGCTGGAGAAGGCCCTGACCGCGTGCCTCGCCAACATCCCGGTGCTGCCGGGCCGGACCCTGGTCCTGGTGGACACCAGCTCCTCCATGCAGGCCGGCTTCTCCAAGGACGGCACCCTGATGCGCTGGGACGCCGCGGCCCTGTTCGGGATCGCCCTGGGGCAGCGCTGCCGGACTGCCGACGTCGTGTCGTTCTCCTCCGCCCGGTACTACCGCAAGGACAAGCCCGGAGCGAAGGTCAAGGCGTTCCCGCTCGCTGCCGGGGAGTCGCTGCTGAGCGGCGTGAAGCGGTGGAAGGACGGCGGCTGGTTCCTCGGCGGCGGCACCGACACCGCCGCGGCCCTGCGCGCCACCTTCAAGGGCCACGACCGGGTGGTCGTCGTCACCGACGAGCAGGCCGGCGCCGACCCCGTCGAGGTCACCAGGTCGATCCCGGAGGCGGTGCCGATGTACACCTGGAACCTCGCCGGGTACGCGGCCGGCCACGCGCCGTCGGGTGGCCGCAACCGACACGCGTTCGGCGGGCTGACCGATGCCGCGTTCCGGATGGTGCCGCTGCTGGAGGCCGGGGCCCGCGCGGCATGGCCCTGGCTGCATTCCGCCTGACGGACCGTCGTGCGACCGTCCCGTCCAGGCCGGGGTTAAATGCGGTGACTCCTCCACGCCACGCGTTCTACAGTTCCCGCACGCGTGCTCCGCGCGGTGGAGAGCACGGAGCGCATGGACCGAACCGGGGGTCTCCTGTGGTGCCTTTCGACCGGCTGGCCGCGTTCGCCGCGGTGTCGCTGCTGCTGATCGTGATCCCCGGGCCGAGCGTGCTGTTCGTGGTGGGCCGGGCGCTGGCGCACGGGCGGCGTACCGCGCTGCTGTCGGTCCTGGGCAATTCCGTGGGCGCGTTCGTGCTGGTGGTGGCGGTCTCCATGGGTGTCGGCCCGCTGGTGGAGCGTTCGGTGCTGCTGTTCACCGCGCTGAAGCTGGCAGGGGCCTGCTATCTGGTCTTCCTCGGGGCCAAGGCGATCCGGCACCGGGAGTCGCTGCGCGCGGCCTTCGCGGCCGACGCCCCGCCGCCGCGCGGCGGGGCGCGGACCGTGTGGGAGGGGTTCGTCGTGGGTGTGGCCAATCCCAAGACCATGGTGTTCTTCGCCGCCGTGCTGCCGCAGTTCACCGACCGTGGGAACGGCCGGGTGACGCTGCAACTACTGCTGCTCGGCCTCGTGTTCACCGGTATCGCACTGGTGTCGGACAGCTTGTGGGGCCTGGTCGCCTCCACCGCGCGCTCGTGGTTCGCCCGCTCGCCGCGGCGGCTCTCACTGGTCGGCGGGGCCGGTGGGCTGGCCATGATCGGCTTGGGACTGACCGTCGCGGTCACCGGCCGCAAGGACTGACGCCGCGGCAGCGGGGCGGGACGGGCCGTCATCCGACACGCCGTCAGCAGGCAACACGGAAGCGGGAGAATGTGCGCGCACACTGATCACCAGTTCTCCTCATCGGCTTCACAGAAGGGTCCCCGCCTGTGCCCGTACCCCGTACGTCCCGCTCCCGGCGCCTGCTGGCCGCTCTGGTGGGAAGCGCCTCACTCGGCGCCCTGCTGCCACTCGTCGCCGCCGGCCCCGCGGCCGCTGCCTCGCCGCTCTGCACGGCGGCATCGGCCAAGCACGCGCCGCTGGCCGCCAAACTCTCCCGCGACCTGAGATCCGCCCTTTCGGGCCGCACCGACCAGATCGGCTTCGCCGTCTACGACCAGCACACCGGCGTCTTCTGCGGCTACAACGCCTACACCCACTTCGACTCGGCCAGCGTGGTCAAGGCCGCGATCATGGGCACGGTTCTCCGCCGGGCCCAGGAGCAGCACCGCGGGCTCACCGCCTGGGAGACGTCCAACCTCAGGGCGATGATCACCCACTCCGACAACACCGCCGCCAGCAGCCTCTGGAACAGCGTCGGCCGCAGCCGCTTCCAGGCGTTCCTCGACCTGGCCCAGATGCGCAGCACCCGTCCGGGCCCCGGAGACTACTGGGGTCTGACCCAGATCACGGCCCGGGACGAGGTGCATCTGCTGGACGCCTTCACCGACCACCACGACGCCCTCAACGCGACCTGGCGGGCCTATGCGCTGAAGCTGATGTCCCAGGTCACCCCGTCGCAGCGGTGGGGTGTCCCGTACGGTGCGCCGGGCGGGACACAGGTGTCCAACAAGAACGGCTGGCTGCCCCGGGCCACCCACGGCTGGCGGGTGCACAGCATCGGCGCGGTCAACGGCAACGGCCGCGACTACCGGCTGGCCGTACTGACCCAGGACAACGGCACCATGGCCTACGGCGAGACCACCATCCAGCGGATCGCCCTCGCGGTCCACCGCGACCTGGGCGGCTCCGCGACCCGCGCCGCGGCCCTCGCCCCGGGATCGGCGACGGCGACGACGCCGTCCGACGGTTCGGCCCCGGCCCAGTAGGGCATCCCGTCAGCAATACCTCGTCAGAAGCACCCCCGTCCGGCACTGCCGGACGGGGGTGTTCCTGTCTTCGGGCCACGCCTGTATGCTTGTTTTTGCTTGAAACAAGCATTTATTGAGCAGTATCAATCAGCTGTTCTCTCTGGAGAGGGCCCGTATGTCCTGGACCGCGCAAGAGATCGCCTCGCAACCCGACTGCTGGCAGCAGGCCGTCGACCGGCTGCCGGAGTTCGCACCGCTGCTCCCCCGCCACGGCGAGCGGGTCGCCGTGGTCGGCTGCGGCACCTCCTGGTTCCTCGCCCAGGCCTATGCCGCACTGCGCGAGGGTGCGGGCCACGGCGAGACCGACGCCTTCGCCGCCTCCGAGGCCCCGCTGGGCCCCGGCTTCGCCCGCCGCTACGACCGGGTGCTGGCGCTGACCCGCTCCGGCACCACCACCGAGGTGCTCGAACTGCTCAGCGCCGTCCGCGGCACGGTCGCCACCACCGCGATCACCGCGGACCCGGCCACCCCGGTCGTGGAGCTGGCCGACGACCTGGTGGTGCTGGACTTCGCCGACGAGCGCTCGGTGGTGCAGACCCGCTTCCCCACCACCCAACTGCTGCTGCTCCGGGCCCACCTCGGCGAGAGGACCGAGGGTGTGGTCGCCGACGGCGCGACCGCGCTCACCGCGGACATCGCCCCCGAACTGCTGGACGCCGAGCAGATCAGCTTCCTCGGCCGCGGCTGGAGCTACGGCCTGGCCCGCGAGGCGGCGCTGAAGGTCCGTGAGACCGCCGCCTGGTGGACCGAGTCCTACCCGGCCATGGAGTACCGGCACGGGCCGATCAGCGTCGCCCGTTCCGGCCGGGCCGTGTGGAGCCTCGGCGAGCTGCCGGAGGGGCTGGCCGAGCAGGTCGCGGCCACCGGCGCGCACCTGGAGCAGCCGGCCCTGGACCCGGTCGCCGAGCTGGTCCGGGTGCAGCGGCTCGGCGTCGCCCTGGCCGGGAAACTGGGCCGGGACGTGGACAACCCGCAGCACCTGACCCGGTCGGTGGTGCTCGCGGCCGCGCCGGCAGCCGGCGCCTGATGATCGTCACCGTCACCCTCAACGCCGCCCTGGACACCACCTACCGCCTCGACGCGCTCAGGGTCGGCGGGACCAACCGGGTCGCCTCGGTGCGGCAGCGGGCCGGCGGCAAGGGCGTCAACACCGCCCGGGTGCTGGCGGCGCGCGGTCGGTCGGTGCTGGTCGCCGGCCTGGCCGGCGGGCCCGCCGGCCGGTCGCTGCGGGAGGACCTGTGCGCCGCCGGACTGCCGCACCGGCTGACCCCGGTCCGGGGAGCGACCCGGCGCACGGTCGCCGTGGTCGACGACGACGGCGAGGTGACCGGGCTCTGGGAGCCGGGCCCGGAGATCGCCGCCACCGAGTGGCGCCGCTTCGCCGAGCACGACTTCCCGACCGCGCTGGTCGAGGCGGAGGTGCTGGTGCTGTCCGGCAGCCTGCCGCCGGGGGTTCCGGCGGACGCCTACGCGGTGCTGCTGCGCCGCGCCGAACAGCTGGGCGTCCCTGCCGTGCTGGACGCCGACGGGGAGGCCCTGCTGGCCGGCCTGGCCGGGCGGCCCGCGCTGGTGAAGCCCAACGCCGAGGAGGCCCGCCGGGCCACCGGCTGCGCCGACCCGGCCACTGCGGCCGACCGGCTGCGGGGGCTGGGGGCGGCGACGGCGGTGGTCACCGCGGGGGCCGACGGGCTGTTCGGCAGCGCCGAGGGCCTGCGCTGGCACACCCCGGCCCCGCGCCGGATCCGCGGCAACCCGACCGGCGCCGGGGACGCGGCCACCGCCGCCCTGGCCATCGCCCTGGCCGACGGACTGTCCTGGCCCGACGCCACCGCGGACGCCGCGGCGCTGGCCGCAGCGGCCGTGGCGGCGCCGCTCGCGGGCGACTACGACCCGGAGCTGTACCGCGAACTGACACACGCTCAGCCCTGAACCGAACCGAATCAGCAACCCACCCCAGGGGGCCGACCGAATGCCGCTCACACCGACCGCGCAGATACTCCGCACCGCCGAACGCGACGGCTTCGCCGCGGGCGCCTTCAACGTCATCCAGTTGGAGCACGCCGAGGCGATCCTGGCCGGGGCGCAGCAGGCCAAGGCCCCCGTGATCCTCCAGATCAGCGAGAACGCGGTGCGCTACCACGGCGCCCTGGCCCCCATCGCCTCGGCCACGCGGGCAGCGGCACGGGCCTGCCCGGTCCCGGCCGCCCTGCACCTGGACCACGCCACCGGGTTCGGCCTCATCCAGGAGGCCGCGGCCTGCGGATTCGGCTCGGTGATGTTCGACGGTTCCACCCTCCCCTGGGAGGAGAACGTCCGGGCCACCCGGGAGATCACCGACTGGTGCCACGAGCGCGGTCTGCTGGTGGAGGCCGAGCTGGGCGAGATCGGCGGCAAGGACGGCGCACACACCCCGGGCGTGCGCACGGATCCGGACCAGGCGGCCGCGTTCGTCGCCGCCACCGGTGTGGACGCACTGGCGGTCGCGGTGGGCTCCTCGCACGCCATGACGGTGCGTTCGGCGGCGCTGGACCTGCCGCTGATCGCGGCCCTGCGCGCGGCGGTCCCGGTGCCGCTGGTGCTGCACGGCTCCTCGGGCGTCCCCGACCCGGCCATGGCGGCGGCGGTGACGGCGGGCATGCGCAAGGTCAACATCTCCACCCACCTCAACCGCCTCTACACCGAGGCCGTCCGTGAGGCCCTGGCCGCCGACCCGGCCCTGGTCGACCCCCGCCGGTGGCTGGCACCCGCCCGCGAGGTGATGGCCGCCGAGGTGGCCCGTCTACTGGGCGTTCTGTCCCCCTGACACCGACTCCGACTCCGACTCCGACTGCCCCGACTACGACGCAGCCGCCGCCCTACGGGCCAACCCCCCGGCCAGGATCTCGGTGAGAAAGGCGAAGCTGTCGTCCAGGTCGGTGGGGAGCATGTATCCGGAGCCGAGCTCAAGCCCCACGAAGCCGACCACGACGGCCCGCAGCGCCCGCACCGCGTGCACCAGGTCGTCCCCGGCCAGACCGTACCCGCGGACGGTGGCGAAGGCGATCTCCACCAGGTGCCCGGCGGCGGCGTCCAGTTCCCGCTGGTGCTCGCCGCCCGGCGGCGGGCTCTCCAGCAGCGCGTGCCGGTACGGGAACTCCCGCGCGTAGGCCCGGAACGCGGCGAGGAAGGCCCGTAGCGCGTCGTCGCCGGCCAGACCCATCACGGCCGCGCCGATCCTGGCCGCGGCCTCGTCCATGACCCGCAGCGTCATCAGCACCCGGAGGTCCTCCAGGCTGCGCACGTGCTTGTACAGCGAGGGCGGGGCGACCCCGGCGCGCTCCGCGACCGCCTTGAGGGTGAGACCGGTGGGACCCGCACCGTCGAGGACCTCGAGTGCGAAGCTGGTCACGATCTGCGGGGTCAGGCCGGCCCTTGCCATCCGATGGGTCCTCACTTCTCGGCGCTGTGCGACGCTGCCACGAAGGCCGCCCTGTCGAAGGCCAGGATAAGGTCCCTGATCTGCTCCGGGGCGTCCACCTGCGGGTGGTGGCCGCTGCCCTCGACCATCTCGACGGCCGCTCCGAGCTGTTCGCCGACCCACTCGGCCTCCGCCGCGGCGTCGGGGAAGTCGGCGTCGGCCGTCCCCATCGCCACCAGCACCGGGACGCCGGACGCCTTCGCCCGGGGCAGCTCGGCCTCGGCCGGGCCGTGCCCGGCGGCGCACATCCGGGCGTAGACCTTGGTGCGCCCCGGCTCCTTGAGGTTGGCCCTGACCGCGGCCAGGTACTCCGCGTAGTCGGCGGGGCGCTGCGGGAACATCTTGGGCCACCAGGCGAACCAGACCGGGGCCGTCAGCAGCGGACGGGTGATCAGGAAGGTGCCGATCCGGCCGACCAGGGTGGCCGGCGCGTCCCTGACGAACGGCCCGGCGAGCACCGTGCCGCGCAGCAGCTCGGGGCTGTCGGCGAGGACGTGCACGGCGGAGGCGGCGGTGTAGGAGTTGCCGTAGAGCAGCACCGGGCCCGCATCGAGGTGGCGGATCAGCGCGGCCAGGTCGCCGCCGGTGGCGGCGGAGCTGTACTCGTCGAAGCCGGTGTCGGACTCCCCCAGACCGCGGTAGTCGGTGGTGACGACCCGGTAGCCGGCCGCCAGCAGCAGCGGGGTGAGGAAGCGGAAGGTGGCGCGGACGTCCCCCATGCCCGGGGCCAGCAGGACGACCGGGCCGGTGCCCTGGTCGTCGTAGGCGATGCGGCCGGCGCTGCCGTCCGGGCGGGGGATCTCCAGGTGCTGGGTGGGGGCGGTGGTGTTCATGGCTTCCTCGTTCTCTTCGTCGGCTCGTCCTCTTCGCTGGCGAGCTCCGATAGCCATAAAGCTACTCGAATTAGCCAAAGGGCGTCAAGGGTTCCCGGCCTTTCCCCCTCAGCGGCCGTTCCCCTCAGCGGCCGGAGGCTCCTACGGCACCAGCAGATAGGGAGTGGTGCTGCTGAGCACCGCGAAGCCCAGCCGCTCCAGGATCGGACGGCTCATGTCGGAGGCGTCGACCTGCAGATAGCGGTAGCCGGCCGCGGCCGCCTCGCGGGCGCGGTGGGCGACCAGCGCGCGGTAGATGCCCTTGCCGCGCCAGGCCGGCAGGGTGCCTCCGCCCCACAGCCCGGCGAAGCCGGTTCCCGGGTAGAGCTCCATCCGCGCAGCGCACACCGGCTCGCCGTCCGCCAGCACGACGACCATGCTCAGCGTGTCGGGATCGTTCTCCAACCGGGCCAGCAGCCGCTCCCGCAGCCGGTCGGCGCTGCTGCCGAACACCCTGGAGTGCACCTGCACCACCAGCTCCACCCCGGCCGGGTCGACGACCTGCCGCAGCCGGAGCCCCTCCGGAAGCGCGGCGTTCCCCGGCGCGGCATCCGCCAGCAGCCCGGCGGCCGGGGCCACCATCAGCGCCTCGGTCGGCTCCGGCTCGAACCCGGCTGCCAGCAGGCGGTCGCCGAGATCGGCCGGGCCGTCGTGCCCGTACAGCTTCCATTCGAACTCGCGGCCGACCTCCACTGCGCAGGCGGCCTGCTCGGCGATGGCGGCGTCGGCCGTGTCCTCGGTCAGGTCCGACCACAGCACCCCGGTCCAGGCGTCCGGGCCGCCGCCGGTCTGGCGCAGCACGTCTCCGACCCGCTCAACGACGGCGCCGGGGCTGTCGGGGGCGGCCTCCAGCCGCATCCGACGGTCGAACAGGGCGAGTACCTCGGCGTGGTTCATCTCGGCGTGGTTCGTCTCGGTCATGGCCCCATACGACCATCGACCCCGGTCTTCGGCCAACCGCTTTGTCGCAGGTCAGGACCGCGAGGGTGGGTCGTCGGCGGGTCGCCGCCGATCCGCGGGGCAGCCGGGAGCCACGACGGACAGCACCCTAGCCGTTCGCACGGCGCGCCGTGGGGACTATCGCACACTCTCCGCGTCCGTTCGGTCACCTGAGGTACCCATGAGGCGGGAGGGATGTTCCTTGCTGTTCAAACGCACCATTCCATCGCACCACGGGATCGGCCGCCGCCGTCGACCGGCCGCGGCGACCGCCCGACTCAACGCCGCCGAGACGTTCATCAGGCAGTTCGCCGCGGAGAACCCGGGCACGGGCGACCCGGAGCCGCGCTGGCGCGAGGTCCGCAGGGCGATCGAGTCCCACGGGACCTATGAGCACACCACCGAGGAGCTGGCCTTCGGCGCCCGGGTCGCCTGGCGCAACGCCGCCCGCTGCATCGGGCGGCTGTACTGGCGCAGCCTGGTCGTGCGCGACCTGCGGCAGCTGCGGCACCCGGACGACATCGCCGAGCAGAGCTTCGAGCACCTGCGGCTGGCCGGCAACGGCGGCCGGATCCGGCCGGTGATCAGCGTCTTCGCACCGGACCGACCGGGCCGTCCGGCGGCCAGGCTGCTCAGCGAGCAGCTGGTGCGCTACGCCGACGACCCGGCCAGCGCCGGACGCCTGGCCCTGGCCAGGGAGCTGGGCTGGAAGGGCGGCAAGGAGGAGTTCGACCCGCTGCCGCTGCTGGTCCAGGCGGCCCCCGACCGTGCCCCGGAGTACTACGAACTCCCCGACGACGCCGTGCTGGAGGTGCCGCTGCGGCATCCGGAGCACTCCGGCTTCGCCGGGCTCGGGCTGCGCTGGTACGCCGTCCCCGCGGTGTCCGACATGACCCTGGAGATCGGCGGGGTCCGCTACCCGGCGGCGCCGTTCAACGGCTGGTACATGGGGACCGAGATCGGCTCGCGCAACCTCGGCGACAGCGACCGCTACGACCTGCTCCCCTCCGTCGCCGCACTGTTCGGCCTGGACACCGTCAGCGACCGCAGCCTCTGGCGCGACCGGGCCCTCGTCGAGCTCAACCTGGCGGTACTGCACTCGTTCCAGGAGGCCGGCGTCACCATGGCGGACCACCACACCGAGTCCACCCGCTTCCTCGCGCACATCGAACGGGAGCGGCGCAGCGGACGCACCGTGCCCGCCGACTGGAGCTGGATCGTCCCGCCGCTGTCGGGTTCGGCCACCCCGGTCTTCCACCGCACCTACGACCCCCCTGACCAGGGGCTCCGTCCCGCACTGCTGCGCCGTCCGGCCGACGACGCATGGCGGATCCCGGACTGACCGGGCGTCAGCTGGACTGGACCTGCCTCAAACGCGTTGGTGCTTTGTGCGCCAACGCGTTTGATCTTGTTCGTACCTTCATCCCCATTTTGACGCACGATCACCCGTCGGGCACATCACGGTCTCGCAACGCATCCGGAACAGGGCGTTGACGCCTCTGACCAACTGCCGTAGAACTACCCGTGCGGTCGAGACAAGTTTCATCCTGGTGACTTATGTTAGAAATCGATCGGCCTTAACCGGCTGATCAAGTCCGTCGAATTCAGGCAGCTCTCCCCAACTCCCCCCGCCCTTCCTCCACAGTCGCCGCCCGTGAACACAATCACTGTGCGTTTGTGTTCAATTTCGCCTCTCCGCATGTCACCCAGCATTCCCATCACTCATGGAGGCACCATGTCGGACGCAGGGATGTCACCGAGCCGTCGAACCCTGCTCAGGGGATTGGCCGGCGTCGCCGGAATATCGGTCGCGGGCGGGCTGGTCTCTGCCTGCAGCTCCTCGGGTTCGAGCTCCGGTTCGCCCAGCAGCGGCAGCTCGACCGGGGCGTCGGGCTCCTCAGGAGCAGTCAGCGGCACCGTCTCCTTCGGGTCCAACTACTCCGACCCCGGCGTGAAGACCGCCTTCGCCTCGCTGTGCACCGCGGCGACCGCGGCGACCGGAGCGCAGATCAAGATCAACACGGTCGACCACAACACCTTCCAGAACGACATCACCGCCTACCTCCAGGGCACCCCCGACGACCTGTTCACCTGGTTCGCCGGCTACCGCATGCAGTACTTCGCGGCGCAGGGCCTGGCCCAGCCGATCGACGACGTCTGGGCGAAGATCGGCGGCAACTTCAACAGCGCCGCCAAACAGCTCTCCACCGGCCTGGACGGTCACCAGTACCTGGTGCCGATCTACAACTACCCGTGGGTGGTCTTCTACAACAAGAGCGAGTTCGCGGCCAAGGGCTACACCGTCCCCACCACCTGGGACCAGTACATCACGCTGGCCAAGAAGATGAAGACCGACGGGCTCATCCCGCTGGCCTTCGCCGACAAGGACGGCTGGCCCGCCCTGGGCACCTTCGACATCCTCAACATGCGCATCAACGGCTACGACTACCACATCAAGCTGATGAAGCATGAGATCCCGTGGACCGACCCGGGGGTCACCCAGGTCTTCCAGCACTGGGCCGAGATGATGCCCTACATGCAGACCGGCGCCAACGGCCGGATCTGGCAGGACGCGGCGAAGACCCTGGAGCAGAAGCAGGCCGGGATGCTCTACCAGGGCACCAACCAGGTCGCCCAGCAGTACGTCACCGACAAGGCGAACCTCGCGGACCTGGACTTCTTCGTCTTCCCCGAGATCAACCCGACGTACGCCCAGGACTACATGGACGCCCCCACCGACGGCTTCATGCTCAGCAAGAAGGCCAAGAACGTGGACGCCGCCAAGGCGATCCTGGAGTACATCGGCACCGGCGCAGCCGAGGCCGGCTTCCTGAAGACCGACCAGTGGGACGTCGGCCTGGCCCAGGGCCTGTCCGTGCCCAGCTACGACGCCATCCAGAAGAAGTCGGTCACCGAGATCAACAAGTGCAAGGCCGTGGCCCAGTTCATGGACCGCGACTCCGACCCGGCGATGGCGACCGCGATGATCGCCATCATCCAGAAGTTCATCGACGACCCCAGCACCGGCAACATCGCCACCCTGCAGAAGAGTGCTGAGGCCCAGGCGAAGACGATCTACACGTCATGAGTTCTGCGACCGACACGCAGGTTCCGGCAGCGGCGCCCGTCAAGGCCCGCCGCCGCCGGAGCCTGCGCAGGCTCTCCGGACGCGACCGGGTGGTGGTGGGGCTGCTGCTGGGCATCCCCCTGCTGCTCGACCTGGCGTTCGTGTGGTTCCCCGCGCTGGCCACCCTGCTGCTCTCGTTCACCAAGTGGAACGGCGTCGGGAGCCTGCACACCAAGGCCTGCCTGCCCAACGTCCCGTCCATCCTCAACAACGGCTGTCTGTACGGGATCCAGAACTACCACCAGGCCGTCACCGTCTACCCGGAGTTCTGGCCCGCGGTCCGGCACAACCTGATCTGGCTGGGTGTCTTCATCTTCGTGGCCACCCCGCTGGGCATGCTCTTCGCGGTGCTCATCGACCGCGGCATCAAGGGCAGCCGGATGTACCAGAGCATCCTGTTCCTGCCGGTGATGCTGTCGCTGGCGCTGATCGGCATCATCTGGGAGTTCGTCTACTCGCAGAACCTCGGCCTGATCAACACCGTCATCGGCCGCAACGGCAACAGCAACGCCATCGACTGGCTCGGCAACCCGCACCTCAACCTGTGGGCCGTGCTGGTGGAGGCCACCTGGCGACAGGCCGGCTATGTGATGGTGCTCTACCTGGCCGGCCTCAAGGCGGTCGACCCGACGCTGCGCGAGGCCGCGGTCGTGGACGGCGCCAACGCCTGGCAGACCTTCTGGCGGGTGGTCTTCCCGGTGATGCGGCCGATCAACGTGGTCATCATGGTGGTCACCGTCATCGAGTCGCTGCGCGCCTTCGACCTGGTCTACATCACCAACAAGGGCATCAACGGTCTGGAACTGCTCTCGGTACTGGTCACCTCCAACATCGTCGGCGAGACCCAGCGGGTGGGCTTCGGCTCGGCCCTGGGCGTGGTGCTGCTGGTGATCTCCCTGGTGCCCATCTGCATCTTCCTGTTCCAGACGTTCCGCAGTGAGAGCCGTGAGGGGCAGTCATGACCACCGACTCCAGTATTTCGGGGAGCCTCCCCCGGGTCCGGACCGCGCAGCCCAGCGGCACCGGACGCCGCGGCAAGCCGCGGCCCTGGGGGCAGATCGCCTCGCAGCTCTTCCTGATCAGCGCGTCGGTGCTGTGGCTGCTGCCGATCCTGTTCGCGCTCTACATCGCGCTGCGTCCGTACTCGGAGACCACCAAGTACGGCTATGTCTCGCTGCCGCACTCACTGACGCTGAAGAACTTCACGGACGCCTGGAGCACCTCCGGGATGCCGCACTTCTTCTGGAACTCGGTGCTGATCACGGTCCCGGCCGTGGTCATCGTGCTGGCGCTGGCCTCGGGCGTGGCCTTCGTGCTGACCCGGGTGAACGTCAAGATCAATGTGGCGCTGCTGATCGTGTTCACGGCCGGCAATCTGCTGCCGCAGCAGGTCATCATCACCCCGCTGTACCGGTTGTACCTGCTCATCCCGCTGCCGTCGTTCCTCAGCGACAGCGGCCTGATGTACAACTCGATCACGGGCCTGGTCGTCGTCAACGTCTCCTTCCAACTGGGCTTCTGCGTCTTCGTGCTGAGCAACTACATGAAGTCGATCCCGGAGGAGATGTACGAGGCGGCGCTGGTCGACGGGGCCGGCCTGTGGACCCGCTTCTGGCGGCTGACGGTACCGCTGTGCCGTCCGGCGCTGGCGGCCCTGGCGACCCTGCTGACGACCTGGATCTACAACGACTTCTTCTGGGCCATCACCCTGATGTCGTCCGGCGACAAACGCCCGGTCACCTCGGCCCTGGCCAACCTCCAGGGCCAGTTCGTCAGCAACCAGAACCTGATCGCGGCGGCGGCCATGATCGCTGCCGTGCCCACCCTGGTGGTCTACGTCCTGCTGCAGAAGCAGTTCATCGCGGGGCTCTCGCTCGGTTCGAGCAAGGGTTGACCCGGGTCGCCGCGCGCGATGCCGCCGCCGCGGCAAGGGTGACCGCCACCGCCACGGGCCGGGTGGCCGCCGCGCCCGATGCCACCACCCCGGGCGGGACCACCACCAGAGCCGTTACCGAATGCGACGGGGGGCGGAAGGTGCTGCCCAGGCAGCGTCAAGGAGCGATCCTGGACGAGCTCCGTGCCAGGGGGGAGGTGGACATCGGCGCGCTGGCCCTGCGGCTCGGCGTGTCGGAGGCCACGGTGCGCCGGGACCTCGGCGTACTGGCCCGTCAGGGCCACCCGGTACCGCTGCGCCGTACCACCGCACCCACCCCCCGGCCCACCCCGAGCGGAACGGCCCGTCCCCAGGCCGAGCAGGAGGCCATCGCCGCGGCGGCGGCCGGGCGGGCCCGGCCGGACATGACCATCGGCCTGTCCGGCGGGGCCGCCGTCCAGAAGCTCGCCGTCCACCTGCGGGAGCTCCCCGGCCTCACCGTGGTCACCAACTCGCTGGTCACCGCCACCATCCTGACCCGCTCCGGGCGCGGCCGGGCCCGTCCCACGGTGATCCTCACCGGCGGCTACCGCACCCCCGACAACGACCTGCTGCACGGTCCGGTCTCCGCGCTGGTGCTCCGCAGCATGCGGCTCGAACTGGCCTTCCTGGACTGCGCGGGCCTGGACGGCCCGAACGGCGCCAGCACCGACTCGCTGGCCGACAGCGACACCCGCCGCGCCCTGGTCCAGGCCGCCGCCCACACCTGTGTCCTGGCCACCGCCGCCCAGTGCGGCCGCACCGCCCTAAGCGTCTTCGCCGGACCCGACGAGATCGACTTCGTCGTCACCGCCTCATCGGGCGCCCCCTCCCCCGCCCAACGCGCCGTCCTCCGCCAGGCCAGAGGCGCCCTCTGCGTCGACCTGGGCGTGAGCTGACCCACCGTCGGCTCTCGGCTCCACCGCAGGGCGTCCCGCTCCTTCGGCGGGTTCGATCGCATCCTGTCCGGCTGGTGAGCCGTCAGCGAACGATGGCACGGCGACGGGCCGGGACTCGCAGGCTCGGAGCATGGACATCGTCGAGGTACTGCCGAGACTGCGTATGCTCCGCTTCCCTGTGGGAGCGGCCTACCTGTGGCGGGACGGCCGCGAGTTGACCCTGATCGACACCGGGACGGCCGACTGCGCCGCGGAGATCGAAGAGGCGCTGGACGGCGAACTGCGTCGGATCGTCCTGACGCACTGGCACGAGGACCACACCGGCTCAGCGGCCGCGCTGGCCGCACGGCACGGGGCGGAGGTGGTGGCGCACCGGCTGGATGCTCCCGTGATCCGCGGACACGTGGCGGGGGCTCCGGCGGTGCTTGAGGAGTTCGAGATACCGATCAGGGCAGCGCTTCCGCCGCTGCCCCCGGCCGCACCGTGTCGGGTGGACCGGGAGGTGGAGCAAGGCGAGGTGCTGGAGTTCGGAGGCGGAGCCGTCGTGGTCGGCGTCCCCGGGCACACGGACGGCTCGATCGCGCTGCATCTGCCCGAGACGAGGGTTCTGTTCACCGGCGATGCGGTCGCCAACGTCGGCCGAACCATGCTGGGCGTCTTCAACACCGACCGCGCCAAGGCCGTCAAGTCGCTGCACCGACTGGCGGACCTGGCGGTCGAAACCGTGCTCTTCGGGCATGGCGACCCGATCGTCCACGGCGCAGCGTTCGCCCTGCGGCGAGCGGCCTCGGCAGCCGAGTGACGCAGTCAGCGTCCCATCCGCCGGCCTAACGGTCAGTCGGGCAGTCGGCGGAGTTTGAGGGTGTTGTCGGTGTGGCCGACCACGGTGCCGTCCGGGGCGGTGCGGATGTTCTCGTGCTCCTCGCAGACCAGGGTCTCCCACTTGTCGGCCGGCAGGGCCAGCGCGGCGAGGACCTCTTCGGGGCTGGGGAGGTGTACCTCGGGGTGGTGGTTGTGCTCCCAGTTGGCGACGCCGGAGTGGCCGACGATCAGCAGCACCCCGCCCGGGGCGACCGCCCCCGCTGCCGAGCGCAGGATCCGTTCGCGGGGCATGGTGTCGCCGCGCGAGTGAAGGTACTGGGCGGAGACCAGGTCGAAGCTGCCGGTGGGGAACGACGCTCCGAGGTCGTGCAGTTGCCAGTCGATCCGGTCGGCGACGCCGGCCACAGTGCCCTGCTCGGCCGCGCGGCCGAGCGCCACCTGGGAGATGTCGGTGGCGGTGACCTGCCAGCCCTGCCGGGCGAGCCAGATGGCGTCGGCGCCCTCGCCGCAGCCCAGGTCCAGGGCGCGCCCAGGGGTCAGCCCGGCCACCTCCTTGACCAGCGCGGCGTTGGGGTTGCCGCTCCAGATCCGGTGGTTCTCCTGGTAGCGGGCGTCCCAGAAGGCTGCGTCGGATTCGCGCTGCGGTTCGCTCTTCAGGTCGTCGGTCATAGGGGTGTCCTCCACGGGGCGGGTGCCGGGCTGCGGCGTTCCATGCGATCGTGCGCCCGTGCCGCGCCCGAGGACAAACCCTCATGCCCGCTCAGCAACAAAAGTCATCGCCCCTGGGCGTTCCGCGCATACTGCAGCGACAGCCCCTCCACCAGGGCGCCGAGGCCGGTCTCGAAGGCGCCCTCGTCGATGCTGCGGCGGTGCTCGGCCAGCAGGTGGGCCTGGTCCAGGTGCGGGTAGTCGGCGGCGTAGATCCGCTGGTCGTCCACGAAGCCGCCGGCGAAAGAGCCCAGGGCGGAGCCGAAGACCAGGTAGCGCATCAGGGCGCCGATCCGGGTGGCGTCCCCGCGCGGCCAGCCGGCGTCGACCAGTCCGCCGAAGACCGCGTCGGCCAGGCGCAGCGCGTTGGCGCGCCGCCCGGGGCCCTGGGCCAGCACCGGGACCAGGTTGGGGTGGGCGACCAGCGCGGCCCGGTAGCTGCGGGCCCAGCGGGCCAGGGCGTCGGCCCAGGTCTCCTTGTCGACATCGGCCCACATCGACAGGTCGACTTCGCCCAGCACCTCGTCCACCACGGCGTCGAGCAGTGCGTCCTTGGTGGCGAAGTGGTTGTAGAGCGACGGACCGCTGACGCCGAGCACGGCGGCCAGCCTGCGGGTGGAGAGCGCGGCCAGCCCCTCCGTGTCGACCAGCTCCAGTGCGGCCGCGACGATGCGGTCGCGGCTCAGCAGTGGGTTGCGCGGGCGGGCCACGACGCGCCTCCGTTTCTTCGGCGTTCCCGGGCCGGGCACTTTCCAACAGGCCCCGGATCGGGTTAGAGTCCAAAAACTTGCAGCGCTAGTTTAACCAGACACTCCGACAGTGTCCGTTCGCCTCACACCCACTCCCCAGGGGTCTCGTGGGGTTCGGGGGGCGCTCCCCGAAGAGTTGGAGCATTGGCAGGATGCAGCGCTGTGCCAACCATGTCCCACCCGTCTCCTGAGGACCATCGTGAATCTGGAGCTCAACGAGGAGCAGGCCGCCGTCCGCGAGCTCGCGGCCGGCTTCGTCAACCGAGAGATCGTCCCGCACGCCGCGGCTTGGGACCGGGCCGAGCAGGTGGACCGCGGCATCGTGAAGAAGCTCGGGGCACTCGGCTTCCTCGGCCTGACCATCCCCGAGGAGTACGGCGGCTCCGGCGGCGACTACCTCTCCTACGTCCTGGTCACCGAGGAGCTCGGTCGCGGCGACTCCTCCGTGCGCGGGCTGATGTCGGTGTCGCTGGGCCTGGTCACCAAGTCGATCAATGCCTACGGCTCCGAGGAGCAGAAGCGCCGATGGCTGCCCCGGCTGTGCGCCGGCGAGGCGCTGGGCTGCTTCGCGCTGACCGAGCCCGGCACCGGGTCGGACGCCGGCAACCTCAGCACCAGGGCCGTGCGGGACGGCGAGAGCGGCGACTGGGTGCTCAACGGCGCCAAGATGTTCATCACCAACGGCACCTGGGCCGAGGTCGCCCTGGTCTTCGCGCGCACCGGCGGCGACGACCCCGCACAGGCCGGGCACCGCGGTGTCAGCGCCTTCCTGGTCCCCACCGACACCCCCGGGCTGACCCGCACCACCATCCACGGCAAGCTCGGCCTGCGCGGCCAGCCCACCGCCGAGCTGGCCTTCGAGGACGTCCGGGTGCCGCACAGCGCCATGCTGGGCGAGGAGGGCAAGGGTTTCGCGGTCGCCATGGCCGCCCTGGCCAAGGGCCGGATGTCGGTGGCGGCCGGCTGCGTCGGCCTCATCCAGGCCTCGCTGGACGCGGCCGTCGCCTACGCCACCCAGCGAGAGCAGTTCGGCAAGCCGATCGCCGCGCACCAGCTGGTCCAGGAGATGCTCGCCGACATCAAGGTCGAACTGGACGCCGCGCGGCTGCTGACCTGGCGGGTCGCCGACCTCATCGAGCGCGGACTGCCGTTCCGCGCCGAGGGGTCCGTCGCCAAGCTGTACGCCTCCGAGGCCGCGGTGAAGGCGGCCAACACCGCCCTCCAGGTCTACGGCGGCTACGGCTTCGTCGACGAGTACCCGGTCGGCAAGTTCGTCCGCGACGCCCGGGTGATGACCCTGTACGAGGGCACCAGCCAGATCCAGAAGCTGCTCATCGGCCGGGAGCTGACCGGCATCAACGCATTCTGAAGGAGTCCGACCATGCGTCCCGTCTACTTCGCCGCAGCCCGCCGCACCCCCGTCGGGCGGCTGCGCGGCGCGCTGTCCACCGTCCGTCCCGACGACCTGGCCGCCGCGGCCGTGCGGGCCGTGCTGGACAGCGTGCCCGGGTTGGACCCGGCCCGAATCGACGACGTCTACTGGGGCGCCGCCAACCAGTCCGGCGAGGACAACCGCAATGTGGCGCGGATGGCCGTGCTGCTGGCCGGACTGCCCGAGTCGGTGCCGGGGGCGACCCTCAACCGGCTCTGCGCCTCCGGGCTGGAGGCCGTCACCACGGCGGCGCGGGCCATCGCCTCCGGCGAGGCGGACATCGTGCTGGCGGGCGGCTCGGAGTCGATGAGCCGCGCCCCCTTCGTCCTGCCGCGCGCGGAGACCGCGCTGCCGCACAACGCCGAGATCTTCGATACCAAGCTCGGCTGGCGGATGACCAACCCGCGGATGCGTGAGCTGCACGGCGTGCTGTCGATGGGCGAGACCGCGGAGGAGGTCGCCGCACGCTACGGCGTCAGTCGCGAGCAGCAGGACGCGTTCGCGCTGAGCAGCCATCAGAAGGCCGCGGCGGCGCGGAAGGACGGCCTGTTCGACGCGGAGATCGTGCCGGTGACGCTGGCCGACGGCACGGTGGTCAGCGAGGACGAGTCGATCCGCGCCGACACCACGCTGGAGAAGCTGGCCTCGCTCAAGCCGGTGTTCCGCAAGGACGGCACGGTCACGGCGGGGAACGCCTCGCCGATGAACGACGGCGCGGCGGGGCTGCTGCTGGTCAGCGAGGAAGCGCTGGCGGAACTGGGGCTGGAGCCGATGGGTCGCTATGTCGCCGGCGCGAGTGCGGGGGTGAACCCCGACGTGATGGGGATCGGGCCGGTACCGGCGGTGCGGCGGGTGCTGGCGCGGACCGGTCGCGACATCGGCGGGTTCGACACGGCCGAGTTCAACGAGGCGTTCGCGGCGCAGGCGTTGGCCTGTGTCAACGAGTTGGGCATCGACCCGGCGGTGGTGAACCCGCAGGGCGGCGCGATCGCGCTGGGACATCCGCTGGGCGGGTCCGGGGCGCGGATCCTGACGACGCTGCTGCACCGGATGGTGCGGACGGAGGCGCGGAGCGGGTTGGCGACGATGTGCGTGGGAGTCGGGCAGGGTTCTGCGGTGATCGTTGATCGGGGCTAGTACCGGCCGCGCGGGTTGCTCGCGCGCGCTACTCCGCGGGCACAGCTCCCCATGGGCACAGACCGCGGCCCCTTCTGTGACTGCAACATACTTCTGGAGTGGATCATGACGCGTTTTACCGGGCAGGTCGCTGTCGTCACCGGGGCGGCGCAGGGGATCGGTGCGGCCACCGCTGAGCGGTTGGCGTCGGAGGGAGCGGCCGTCGCCGTGGTCGATCTGACGGCCGAGCGGGCGCAGGGGACGGTGGAGGCGATCACCGCCAAGGGCGGGACCGCCAGGGCCTACGGTTGCGACGTCTCCGATCACGACGCGGTCGAGGCGGTGTTCGCGCAGATCGCGGCGGACCTGGGCGGGATCCACATCCTGGTCAACAACGCCGGGATCACCCGCGACAACCTGTTCTTCAAGATGCCCAGGGCCGACTGGGACGCCGTCATCACGGTCAACCTGACCAGCGCCTACAACTGCTCGCAGGTCGCGCAGCAGTACATGTGCAAGCAGAAGTTCGGCAAGATCGTCTCGCTGAGCTCGCGCTCCGCTCTGGGCAACCGGGGCCAGGCCAACTACGCCGCGGCCAAGGCCGGGATCCAGGGCCTGACCGCCACGCTGGCGATCGAGCTCGGTCCCTTCAACATCAACGTCAACGCCGTCGCCCCCGGCTACATCGCGACCGGGATGACCGCCGCCACCGCCGAGCGGGTCGGCGCGACACCCGAGCAGCACCAGGAGCTCGCCGCAGAGCGCACCCCGCTGCGACGGGTGGGCCGTCCCGAGGACGTCGCCTCGGTGGTCGCGTTCCTGGTATCCGAGGACGCCTCCTACGTCAGCGGACAGACCCTGTACGTCAACGGCGGAGCCCGCTGACCCGCCGCCTCAGCCTCCGGGAAGGGGGAGCCGCGGGGGCAGGGTGCACGCGCTGCACGGCTGGTCGTGCGGTTCCCCGCGCCCCTGAGGTGGTTCAGCTGAACCACCTCAGGTGAGTTGCAGCCCCGTCAGGGGTGCGGGGAACCGCGCGACCAGCCGGCTGCGGTCCGCGGCCGAAGATCCTCAGCGCCGCTGTGCGTCCCAACGCGCCAGGAGTTCGGCCTCGCGGGACGCGGTCATCACCTGGTCGTCCTTCTGGCTGTGGTGGACGTCGAAGGCGTCGTCCATGCCGCCGGGCGCGAAGAGCCAGGCCGCGGTGTCGCGGATGGACTCGGGGACCGGGCGGCAGCGGAGGCCCGCGGCGACGGCCTTGGCGGAGGAGGGGGTCCAGACGGCCGCGAAGTCCTCGTTCTGCGGGGCCCAGAGCGGGAGCTCGGTCCAGGGCTCGACGCCCTGCTCCTGCAGGAACGCGTCGTCCACCCAGACCAGCTCCGCCTTGCCGCCGGTGGCCTCCACGCAGGTGCCCAGGTACTCGCCCCAGGTGGTGTTGGCGGGGGTGCCGCTGGTCAGGTAGGTGCCGCTGCTGCCGTCCATGATCCGGTCCAGGCCGAAGATCGCGATGTCGCGTGCGTCGATGACCTGCATCTCGCGGTCGGGGCTGCCGGGGGCGATCATGCGGCCGCCCGCCGCGGCGCGGCGCAGCCAGACGGCCAGGCGGCGGGCCCGGTCGCCGGGGCCGAGGATCAGTCCGGGCTCGATCACCAGGCTGCGGCCGGGGAAGCCCTCGGTGACCGCGCGCTCGCAGCCGACCTTGAGCTTGCCGTAGCCGCCGCCGTCGGGGCCCGCGTCGGGCTCGCACTCGTGGCGCGGCGAGCTCTCGTCCACGGGCTTGCCGGGCCACTCCGGGTAGGCGTTGATCGTGGAGATCATCAGGTAGGTGTCGGCCGAGCCGGCCAGCGCGGCGACGGAGGAGCCGACCACGCGCGGGACGTAGCCGCAGACGTCGACCACCGCGTCCCAGGGACCGGCCGCGGCCAGCCGCTCCAGGTCGGCGGGGAGCTCGCGGTCGCCCTGCACGACGGTGACGCCGGGCTCGTCCGTACCGGACTGCCCGCGGTTGAAGGTGGTCACCTCCCAACCGCGCGACAGCGCCTCGTGCACGAAGGCACGTCCGAGGAACACGGATCCACCGATCACAAGAAGTCTCATGTGATCGAGTGTCAGCCGGGCGGCCGGGCATACGAAAGAGCCTTCCGCCGTCGGCGGACAATGTCAGCCGACGGCGGAAGGACGGTGCGGGGCTTGCCGTGCGACCCCGCGCCCGCTAGCTCGCCTGTGCGCGCCAGGCGTCGACGCCGGCCTGGGAGGCGGCCTTGGAGACCGCCTTGGCCTGGCGCATGGCGCGGGTGGCCATCTCGGTCGGCGGGGTCTCGAGCTGCTGGACCCAGCCGCGTCCGGCCGTGGCCAGTGCGGTGCCCGCGATCGCGGTGCCGACGAGGGCGAGCAGCGCCCCCGTACCGGTGAGGACCGCACCGGCGGCCAGCATGCGTCGGTTGACCCGGAAGGTCGTCATCTGGTTGTTCGCCATACCCCCACTCTGCGTGCGAGCGGCACCGGCTGCCTCGCGGGTGCGCCATCCGGGTTTGGTCTGCGGCCCGCCGTTGCGTAAGGTGTCGCAGTTGGCATCGCCACACCTCACCTCCCCATTCCACGGAACGGCAGCAGCGGCATGAGCGCAGGACCCGACGGCGGCACGACCCTCACCGAGGCTCCTGCCCAGCAGGCCGAGGCTCCCGGCATCGACCCGGAGCGGCTGAAGCTCGCCCTGGAGGTGCTGGCCGAGCTGGACCGGCTGCCGATCGACCACCCCGACGCGATCGCGGTCCGGCTGGCCACCGCCGGGATCTACCGGACCGTGAAGCACCGCCGCCGCCAGGAGCGCCGGGCCGCCAAGACGGCCAACGACCGCGCCGTGACCGAGGCCACCGCCACCGGCGCCGCCGACCGGATCGACGACGAGACCCAGGGGCTGCAGCTCACCAGCGGCACCAGCGGTCCGATCGCCGGTGTGCTGGAGCGGCCGCGCTCCTGCTACATCTGCAAGACCCGCTATATCGAGGTCGACGCCTTCTACCACCAGCTGTGCCGGCCCTGCGCCCATGAGAACCGGGCCCGCCGGGACGCCCGCACCGATCTGAGCGGCAAGCGCGCGCTGCTCACCGGCGGACGGGCCAAGATCGGCATGTACATCGCGCTGCGGCTGCTGCGCGACGGCGCGCACACCACGATCACCACCCGCTTCCCCAACGACGCGATCCGCCGCTTCACGGCCATGCCTGACAGCGCCGAGTGGCTGCACCGGCTGCGCATCGTCGGCATCGACCTGCGCGACCCCTCGCAGGTGATCGCGCTGGCGGACTCGGTGGCCGAACAGGGCCCGCTGGACATCCTGATCAACAACGCCGCGCAGACGGTACGCCGCTCCGCGCAGGCCTACGCCGAGCTGATCACCGCCGAGGACGCGCCGCTGCCCGCCGGGGAGCTGCCGGAGGCGGTCGTGCTGGGCCGCTTCGACCTCAGCCGCCAGCCGGCCCTGCCCAGCCAGTCGCGCGGCGAACGCGGTGCGCTGAGCGCCCAGGCGCTCACGGCGCTCGCGCTGACCAGCGGCTCGGCCGCGCCCGCGCTGGTCGAGGCGGGGACCGCGATCGACGCCGGCGGCCTGGTTCCCGACCTGGACCCGGTGAACAGCTGGAGCCAGAAGATCGACGAGGTCGACCCGATCGAGCTGCTCGAAGTGCAGCTCTGCAATGTCACCGCGCCGTTCATCCTGGTCAGCCGGCTGCGCCCGGCCATGGCGGCCTCGACGGCGCGACGCAAGTACGTGGTGAACGTGTCCGCCATGGAGGGCCAGTTCAGCCGCGGCTACAAGGGCCCCGGCCACCCGCACACCAATATGGCCAAGGCCGCACTGAACATGCTGACCCGCACCAGCGCCCAGGAGATGCTGGACCAGGACGGCATCCTGATGACCGCGGTGGACACCGGCTGGATCACCGACGAGCGACCGCACCCCGACAAGATGCGCCTGGCCGACGAGGGCTTCCACGCCCCGCTGGACCTGGTGGACGGGGCGGCCCGGGTGTACGACCCGATCGTGCGCGGCGAGCAGGGCGAGGACCTGCTCGGCGTCTTCCTGAAGGACTACGCCCCGTCCCCGTGGTGACGACCACCGCCGCCGGGACCGGCCGCCCGGCCTAGCTGCTGGTGAGCGAGCCGGTCAACCGGGCCAGGTGGCGCTCGACCGAGCCCGGACGGTTGGGGTCCGGGACGTCGCGGCGCAGGGCGAGCAGGTCCGGGCCCAGTCGGCGGGCCAGGTCGTCGTCCTCGATGGCGCGCCAGCAGGCCTCGGCGTTGGCCGCCGCCTGGGTGGTCTCGGGGTCGTCGGAGCCGCGGGTCTCCAGCAGGCTGAGCGCCACCGCACGGTAGAGCTCGGTAGCGACGGCCTGCTGACCCGCCAGCCGGGACACATGGGCGTGCACCTGGCGCACCCGCAGCGCGACCTCCGCGTGCGGGCCGTGCTCGGCCACGGCCTCGTCCTCCAGCTCCTGGGCGAAGGCGACCGCACGGGTGTGCTCCCCCGCGTCGGCGGCGGCCACGATGACGCCGATGGCGATCCGGTAGTCGTCCGGACCGGCGTCCTCTGCCGCGGGCTCCTCCGGGGGCTCCGCTGCGACCGTTTCGGCGACCGCTTCCGCGGCCGTGCGGGACGGTTCCGCCTCGTCGTCGGACTCCTTGCCGGCCGGACCCCTGTCGGGGGCCGTCTCGTCGAGGGCCCGAAGGTGGACCGTCGGCGCGCTCGGGGGGCGCGGCGGTGTGTCGTAAGGACCCACCGCGCCCGACGGCGGGGGCAGTGCCGTGGAGGTCGTCTGCTGCGGGGCGGCTTCGAGGCGGCGGGCCGTGTTGCGGAAGATCTGCCGACCGGGCGCGTGGGTGACCACCAGCAGTACCTCGGGACGCAGCACCGAGTGCACCTGCTGGTGCAGCTCCTCCGGGGTCAGCGTGCCGTTCGCCCCCGGACGGCCGCCGTGCAGGGCCTCGACCAGGGCGCGGGTGAAGGTGCCGACCTGCTGCGGGTCCGGGTTGACCGCCGCCCACAGCGGCAGCCCCAGCCCCAGCGGCGAGGGCACCACCCGGAGCGGCGGCAGGACCGCCTCCTCCGCGCTGAGGTCGGCGACCAGCAGGGTGGCCGTCTCGGCGGGGCGCAGCCGGAGCTCCTCGGCGACCGAGGCCCAGGGCAGCCGGGAGTCGCCCAGGTCCAGCTCGGCCGCCCCGGTGCGGCGGTCCTTGACGAGGTGTCCGCCGAGGTGGACCAGCAGCGGTCCGGGATGCCGCACGGCGGCGCGCAGATGCGCGAGCACACCGGCCGCGTCGGTGGCCGAGGTCAGATGGACGGTGTCCACCGCGTCGGCGGCGAGCAGTACCTGTGGGGCTATGGCGGCGATGATCGTGGAAAGGGCGGGCGCGGGTCGGCCGGGCCGGGGCGGAAAGCGTCTCGCGCTCTGCCCGGCGCCTCCCTCGATCACCAGCACCCGGCCGCGCGGACCGGACCGGGTCTGCGTCCGACCAAGTGAGCCATCGCTCGGCGCCAACGTCTCGCCCGTCACCACGCCACCCCGTCCCCGCAGTTCCGCTGCGAACGTCCAGAAAGCGACACCCTACCGTCGCGGTCCGGCGGCTTCCTCAACCGGTGCCCCGAAGTTCGGCGATCAGGGCGTTGGTCTCGGGCTCCAGCGGCCGTCCGGTGCGGTTGGGGAGACGTTCGAGGCGGGTCACGGCCTTGTTGAGCTGCTCTACGGCGCCGGCGTCGGCGTAGACGCAGAGCAGGTCGCGGTGGAGCAGTTCGGTTTCGGGTGCGGGTTCGAGCCCGGCGAACGCCGCCGCCTCGGCGCCCTGGTGGTCGCCGGCCCGGAGCCGACGGAGGATCAGCTCATGGGCGGCCTCGACGGCCTCCGGCGAGTCGTCGGATTCGGGGTCGTAGGGGGCGGGGTCGTAGGCGGCGGTGCCGGGGCGGGCGGAGCGGTTGCGGACCGACCAGGGGTCCAGCGGGGGTGCCAGTTCGGCCCCGGGCTCGGGGAAGCGGCCCTGGCCGAGCGGGGGGAACGGCCGGACGGGTGCGGGCGGCTCGGGAACGGGCTGGGATTCGGGCTGGGGTTCGGTCTGGGGTTCGGTCTGGGGTTCGGGCGCGGCGGCCTCCGGTGCGTCCTCGGGACGGAACCAGGAGTCGAGGTCCGTCCGACCGGCTTCAGGTCCGGCCTCGGTGCCGGTCTCCCGGAGCAGGGAGGTCCACTGCGCGTACTGGCGGTCCGTCAGCCGCTGGAGTTCGACGGCCAGGCCGAGGCCCGGCAGGTCGGCGCGGCCTCGCGCGGGCAGCGTCCAACGGGCCATCGGCCCGGCTCCCGGCGGGGGCGCGGCGGTGACCACGGCGACGCTGCCGCGCGGGCTGGCGTCCAACAGCCTGCCCAGCGCCTCGGGGATGCTGCCGCTCGGCGCGGTGGGGCAGAGCACGATGTCGGGGGCCCAGGCCTCGCTGACGATCCCCCGCCCCCTGGCCTCGCGAGGGGTGGCCGCCCCCGCGTCCACCAGGGACTGACGTACGGCCAGATCACGGGTGACCACCGCCGCCACCGCGTCCTCCAGGGTGGCGTGGATGTGCAGCCGCCCCTCGGCGGCCGCCTCCAGCTCGTCGGCGACGCCGACCATGTGGATGTTGACCCGGTCGGCGAGCGGGGTGAAGGCCAGCTCCAGGGCGAGGGTGCGCAGCACCTCCGCGATGTCGCGCGGCGATCCCGCGAGGTGCACCAGCCGCACCGCCTCCAGGTCGACCAGGACGATGCCGCCGTCCTCCGTCGTCCCGAAGCTGACCAGGCCGGGATAGGGAGCGGGGACGTCGTCGGCTTCCTCGGGGGTCAGCAGACCCTCCGCGTCGGGGGTGCTCCACCAGACCGTGGAGGCGTGGGCCGCCTGGAACGGTGCCAGCGGAACCGCCGGGGCGGAGAGGTAGAGCTCGACGCTGTGGGTCGGAGTGATGCGCGCCGCGACCAGGGCCGGCAGGCGCCGGCCCTCGGAGACGGCGGTGGCGGCGAGGCTCCGCAGGGCACGGTCGAGCAGGTCGAGCCCGGCCGCGTCCTGACGTGCGCTCAGCGCGGCTTCGAAAGCTGAGGGCTCAGCCGGTGTCTCGGCCGCTGCCTCGACCGGGGCGGCGGGAGGGATCGCCGGGAGCGGGGCCGGGACGGGGGTGAGGCCGGAGTCGGGGGCGGAGTTGGAGTCGGGGGCGGCGGCGGAATGGGCCTCGGGCGCAGGCTCGCCGGTGCGGGCGCCGGGGAGCGGGGCGAGCAGCGCGGGAGGGAGCGGCACCGGCTCCGGTCCGCCGCGCGGGCGGGCGGCCGAGCGGCTGTGGG
>NZ_BBPM01000069.1:0-7110 GCF_000787775.1 Streptacidiphilus carbonis
GCCGTCCCGGTGGCGGCGGTGGCGGTGGCGGCGGCTTCGGTCCCCGTCCCGGTGGCTTCGGCGGTCGTCCCGGCGGCCCGGGTGCCCGCGGCGGCACGCAGGGCGCGTTCGGTCGCGGTCCCGGCGGCCGTCCGGCGCGCGGTCGCAAGTCGAAGCGTCAGCGGCGCCAGGAGTACGAGGCCATGCAGGCCCCGTCGATCGGTGGCGTGATGCTGCCCCGCGGCAACGGCCAGACGGTCCGGCTGTCGCACGGCGCGTCCCTCACCGACTTCGCCGAGAAGATCAACGCCAACCCGGCGGCGCTCGTCTCGGTGATGCTCAACCTCGAGCAGATGGTCACCGCGACCCAGTCCGTCCCGGACGAGACGCTGCAGCTCCTCGCCGAGGAGATGGGCTTCGTCCTGGAGATCGTCAGCCGTGACGACGAGGACCGCGAGCTGCTGGAGTCCTTCGACATCGAGTTCGGCGAGGACGAGGGCGACGAGTCCGACCTCATGTCCCGTCCGCCGGTGGTCACCGTCATGGGTCACGTCGACCACGGCAAGACCCGCCTGCTGGACGCGATCCGCAAGACCAACGTGGTCGCGGGCGAGGCCGGCGGCATCACCCAGCACATCGGCGCCTACCAGGTGACGACCGAGGTGAACGGCGAAGAGCGTGCCATCACCTTCATCGACACCCCCGGCCACGAGGCGTTCTCCGCCATGCGTGCCCGTGGTGCCAAGTCCACCGACATCGCGATCCTGGTGGTCGCGGCCAACGACGGCGTCATGCCGCAGACGGTCGAGGCGTTGAACCACGCCCAGGCCGCCGGCGTGCCGATCGTGGTCGCGGTCAACAAGATCGACGTCGAGGGCGCCGACCCGACCAAGGTCCGCGGTCAGCTGACCGAGTTCGGCCTGGTCGCGGAGGAGTACGGCGGCGACACCATGTTCGTCGACATCTCCGCCCGCCAGGGCATCAACATCGAGCAGCTGCTCGAGGCCGTCGTGCTCACCGCCGACGCCTCGCTGGACCTGCGTGCCAACCCGGAGCAGGACGCCCAGGGCATCGCGATCGAGGCCCACCTGGACAAGGGCCGCGGCGCCATGGCGACCGTCCTGGTCCAGCGTGGAACGCTGCGGGTCGGCGACTCCGTCGCCGTCGGCGACGCCCACGGCCGCGTCCGCGCCATGCTGGACGAGAACGGCAAGAACGTCGCCGAGGCGGGTCCGTCCCGTCCGGTGCTGCTCCTCGGTCTCACCTCGGTGCCCCGCGCCGGCGACAGCTTCATCGTCGTCGACGACGACCGCACCGCGCGCCAGATCGCGGAGAAGCGCTCGGCCCGTGACCGCAACGCCATGTTCGCCCGCCGTCCGATGCGGATCTCCCTGGAGAACCTGGACAAGGCGATCGCGGCCGGCGGCATCCAGCAGCTGAACCTGATCATCAAGGGCGATGTCTCCGGTTCCGTGGAGGCCCTGGAGGACGCGCTGGTCAAGCTGGACGTGGGCGAGGAGGTCGAGCTCCGGATCCTGCACCGCGGTGTGGGTGCGATCACCGAGTCCGACGTCGACCTGGCCATGGGCTCCGACGCCATCATCATCGGCTTCAACGTGGTCGCCGCCGGTCGTGCGCGCACCGCGGCGGAGCGCGAGGGCGTCGACATCCGCTACTACTCGGTCATCTACCAGGCGATCGAGGAGATCGAGGCGGCGCTCAAGGGCCTGCTCAAGCCGGAGTACGAGGAGGTGCGCCTCGGTTCCGCGGAGGTGCGCGAGGTCTTCCGCTCCAGCAAGTTCGGCAACATCGCCGGTGTCCTGGTCCGCGAGGGCCTGATCCGGCGCAACGCCAAGGCCCGCCTCATCCGCGACGGAAAGATCGTGGCGGAGTCCCTCACCATCGAGGGCCTGCGCCGCTTCAAGGACGACGCGACCGAGGTCCGCGAGGGCTTCGAGGCCGGTGTCACCCTGGGGTCGTTCAACGACATCAAGGTGGAGGACGTCATCGAGACCTTCGAGATGCGCGAGAAGCCGCGCGCCTAGTCGGGCAAGTCGGGTGGGGCCGGTCGACGAAACCTGTCGACCGGCCCCGGCCGCGTTGAGTACGGTTGCGGCTTCGGCTCAGTACCTTCGAGGCCTTCAGGTCGGCTTGACCTGTCACTCATGTTCGTAGGAACGCTGACCTTCGACCTTCTGCTCGGCGACATCCACTCGCTCAAGGAGAAGCGCTCGATCGTCCGGCCCATCGTGGCCGAACTGCAGCGCAAGTACAGCGTCTGCGCTGCCGAGACCGGGGACCAGGACCTGCACCGCAGGTGCGAGATCGGCCTGGCCGTGGTGTCCGGCGACGTGTCGTACGTCACCGGGGTCCTGGACAGCTGTGAACGGCTGGTCTCCGGCCGTCCCGAGGTCCAGCTGCTGTCGGCCCGCCGCCGGCTCAGGGACGACGATGACGAATAGCACCCGATGACACGTAGCACAATCAGACATGGCATCCCTAGGTGGATGCATCCGGGTACGTTGTGGACGGGTCCGGAGCCCCGACGGGGAACCCAGCCCAAGGGGCGAACGAGCCCACTGCACGAGGAGGACCAGTGACCGACACCGCGAGGGCGCGCAAGCTCGCAGACCGCATCCGGGTGGTCGTCGCGGAGACCCTGGAGCGCCGGATCAAGGATCCCCGCCTGGGTTTCGTGACCATCACGGACACCCGGGTCACCGGTGACCTGCGCGAGGCCACCGTGTTCTACACGGTCTTCGGCGACGAGACCGAGCGGGCGGCCTCCGCCGCCGCGCTGGAGAGCGCCAAGGGCGTGCTCCGCAGCGAGGTCGGACGGCAGACCGGGGTGCGTTTCACGCCTTCCCTGACCTTCGTCGCCGACGCCATCCCGGACACCGCCCGGCACCTGGACGACCTGCTGGTCAAGGCCAGGCAGCAGGACGCCGAGGTGCGCAGCGTCGCCGTCGGCAAGACCTACGCCGGCGAGGCGGACCCGTACCGCAAGCCCGGCGAGGACGACGACGGGCTTGCGGACGACGACGCCGACCTCGACGACGCCGGGGACGAGTAGCGTGGCCGCGCAGCAGGCCGCCGGGGCGCCCGCCACGCTGGTGGCGGGTGTCCCGGCGCTGCCGTCCCCGCGCAACGGGCAGGCGGCGCCGCAGGGCCTGACCGACGGCGGGCTTGTCGATGCCGACTGGCAGCCCGTGCTGGCCGCGATCGGCGCGGCCTCCTCGGTGGACCTGGTGTGCCATGTGCTGCCGGACGGCGACGCCCTCGGCTCGGCGCTGGCCGCCGGGATCGCGCTGCGGTCTCTGGGCGTCGAGGTGCGGGTGTCCTTCGGCGACGACCCGCAGGTGGTGCCCGCCTCGCTGGGCTTCCTGCCCGGGCAGGAACTGCTGGTCCCGGCCTCCGCGGTACCGGACCGGCCCGAGCTGCTGATCACCTTCGACGTCGCCGACGCGCGCCGGCTCGGCCTGCTGCAGACCAAGGCCGAGGCCGCGGAGACGCTGGTGGTGATCGACCACCACGCCTCCAACGGCGGCTTCGGCACCCATCTGCTGATCGACCCGGCCGCCCCCGCGACCGCCGTGCTGGTGGACGAACTGCTGCGACGCCTCGGCGTCCCGCTGGACGCCGCCATCGCCACCTGCCTCTACACCGGGGTGGCCACGGACACCGGCTCCTTCCGCTACTCGGCGACCACGCCGGCCACCCATGAGCTGGCCTCCCGGCTGCTGGCGGCCGGGGTGCGGCACGACCTGATCTCCCGCCGGCTGTGGGACACCCAGTCCTTCGGCTATCTGAAGGTGCTGGCCGCGGCGCTGGACCGGGCCGTACTGGACCCCGAGGCGGCCGACGGCCTGGGCCTGGTGTGGACCTGGGTGCCCTGGGCGGACCTGGTCCGGCACGGGGTGCTGCCCGAGGAGATCGAGGGCCTGATCGACGTGGTCCGCAAGGCCTCCGAGGCCGAGACCACGCTGGTGCTCAAGGAGGACCCGGACGGCAGCCTGCGCGGCTCCTCCCGGGCCAAGGGAGCCGTGAACGTCGCCGCGGCCTGCGGGGCGCTCGGCGGCGGCGGGCACGCCTATGCGGCCGGTTTCACCTCCCACGACCCGGTGCCGGACACCGTGGCCCGCTTCCGCGCCGCGCTCCGCGCCGGCTGACCTGACGCAGACCCGGCACAGACCCGACCCGCACAGACCTGACGCACCACCTACCGAAGGCTCTTGAATCCTTGAAGCGCAAGGGAACCGGCCCCGACGGGCTGGTCATCGTGGACAAGCCCGCAGGCATCACCTCGCACACCGTGGTCGCCCGGATCCGGCGGCTCGCCGGGACCAGGAAGGTCGGCCACGCCGGGACGCTGGACCCGATGGCCACCGGTGTGCTGGTGATCGGCTGCGAGCGGGCCACCCGGCTGCTCGGGCACCTGGCGCTGACGTCCAAGACCTACGAGGCCACCATCCGGCTCGGCCAGGCCACGGTGACCGACGACGCCGAGGGTGAGGTGACCACGACCGCGTCCACCGCCGCGGTGACGGAGGCGGCAGTCGAGGCCGGGATCGCCGCGCTGACCGGCGACATCCTGCAGGTGCCCTCCTCGGTGAGCGCCATCAAGATCGACGGCAAGCGCTCCTACACCCGGGTCCGCGACGGCGAGGAGGTGGAGCTGGCCTCCCGGCCGGTGACCGTCTCCCGCTTCGAGGTGCACGCCCGCCGCGAGGCGCAGGCCGAGGACGGCACCCCGCTGATCGACCTGGACGTCACCGTCGACTGCACCTCGGGCACCTACATCCGCGCGCTGGCCCGCGACCTCGGCGCCGGGCTCGGCACCGGCGGTCACCTCACCGCGCTGCGGCGCACCCGGGTCGGCCCCTATACCGTCGACGGCTCGCACACCCTGGCCGCGCTGGAGGAGTCCTTCGCGGACGCGGTGCTCCCCATCGCCGACGCCGCCGCGGTCGCCTTCACCCGCTGGGACGTGGACGCCGAGCAGGCCCGGCTGCTGGTCAACGGCGTCCGGATCGCCGGCCCCGGCCTGGACCGCACCCTGGAGCCGATCGCCGTCTTCGACCCGGACGGACGCTTCCTCGCCCTGATCGAGGAGCGCGGCGGCAAGGCCAAGTCGCTGGCCGTCTTCGTCTGAGCGGCCGTCAGCCGCACTCCGCGCCACCCGCCGCGCGGGACCCCGGCGCCGCCGGGCAAACCCCGCCTCACCCCAACGAGCGAGCGCTCGGAGCGAAGCGGGGGGCGCGAGGCGCACCCGGGGTCGCCCGCGGGCCACGGTGGGCAGCCTCCCGTCGACTGGGAGGCGACCGGGGGTGAGCGCGGGTGCGGCGGGTTGACGAAGCGCTGGTACGGGTCTCCGACGCCGCCGGACGGCCTCGCGGCACGGCGTTCCCGGTGGACCGCGACGGCACCTATCTGACCAGCCACGAGGCGGTCGACGGGCTGCCCGCGCTGCTGCTGCTCTGGCCGGGCGGCGCGGTGCGACGGCTCACCACCGCCGAGATCGTGCCGCTGCCGGAGTTCGACCTGGCCCTGTTGCGCACCGACGCGGTGATGCCGCCGCTGCCGCTGGCGGGCGGTCACGGCACCCGGCTGATCAGCCTGCCGGGACCGGAGCAGTCCCTCCAGGGCTGGGTGGCCGGGCTGGTGACGGCCCGTTACGCCGCGGCTGAGCGCTGGCATCTGGTCGCTGACGTCTGGCAGTTGGAGCTGGACCAACTGCCGCACGGACTGCCGGTGCAGGCCTCGGGCACCCCGGTGCTGGACGCCGAGACCGGCGCGGTCACCGCCGTGGCCACCGCCGCACTGCGCGGCCGGGACCGGGACGCCGTGCTGGCGGTGCCGCTGCGGGCCGCGGCCGGACACCCCGTCGTCGCGGATCTGCTGGCCCGCAACGCGGCGACTGTCCCGGCCTACGGGCGGGCGCTCAACCTGGCCGGGGTGCTGGACCTGGCCGCCGCCACCGTCGGTCCCGCGACCGGTCCGGCGTCGGTACGGATCGACCGCCCCGACGGTCTGCCCGGGGCCTGGGAAGCGCGCCCGGCCGACCCCACGGCCGACGCCACGGCGGACCCCACGGCCGACCGACCGGTTGCCGCCCTGGTCGGCGAGCCGGGCAGCGGACGGACCACCGAGCTCGCCGCCCTCGCCGTGCACCGCACCCGGGCCGCCCACCGGCTGCCGACGGTCTGGCTGCGCGGTGCCGACGTCCACCCGGACGACGGCTCGGTCATGGACGCGGTGGGCCGGGCCCTGGGCGCCCGCGCCGACCAGGCCTGCCGGCTTGCCGCCGCCGCGCACCGGCCGCTGCTGATCGTGCTGGACGGCCCCGAGGAGATGCCGCAGGCGCTCCGGCTGCCGGCCTGGTGCGCGGAGACCGGCATCCGGCTGCGGCGCGAGGAGGCCGCGCTGCTGATCGGCTGCCGCCCCGAGTACTGGGAGCAGGCCCGAGCCCACTTCTCCGCCGAGGACCTGCGGCCGCCCCTGCGGCTGGGACCGCTGCCGCCGGCGGTCGCGGCGGAGCTGGCCCGTTCGCTCGGGCTGCTGCCCGGGCCGCTGACGCCGGTCCAGGACCGGGCCGGACTGCCGCGGCATCCCGGCTCCCTGCGGCTGCTCGCTGAGCTGCGGGCAGCCGCGCCGAGACTGCGGCCGGCCCCCGTTCCCGACCGCGCGGACCTGCTCGGCGCCCGGGTCGACCTCGCCTGCCTGCGGATCGCCGAACGGCTGGCCCCGCGCAGCGCGGGGGAGTGCCGCCGCCTGGCCGCCGCCGTCGCCGGATGCGTGCACGAGGCGGCCCGCCGGATGCTGGGACCCGGCGGGGGAGCGCTGGACCGGAGCGGGCTCGCCGACGTGTTCCCGCCGCAGTGGGTCCCCGCGGTGCTGGCCGAGGGGCTGCTGGTGCCGGCCGGACCTGGCTACCGGTTCGCCCAGGAGGAGCTGTCGGAGTGGATCCAGGGCGCCCACCTGGATCTGGCGGCGGCCATGGACAGCCTGCTCGGCGACGCCGCGACCGGCATCGCCGCAGCAGCCGGCACCGCCGGCACGGGCGGCATCGCCGCAGCACGGGGCCGCGGACCCGCCGTCCCGCCCGCGGTGCAGCACGGCACGCACCGCCGC
>NZ_BBPM01000069.1:7576-36302 GCF_000787775.1 Streptacidiphilus carbonis
GTGCAGCACGGCACGCACCGCCGCGGCGGTCCGCGCGGCCACGCCGTGCCGCCGCCGCAGCCGCCGCCCGTGCCCGGCCCGGTCCCGCACCATCGGATCGGTCCGGTGCGCGAGGCGCTGCTGCGGCTCCAGGACGACCCGGTCGCCCTGGAGGCCTGGCTCAGCCGACTGGTCCTGCACCTGGACGGCCCCGACGCCGCGCCCCCGGACAGCGAGGCGCGCTGGTGGGCTTCGGCGCTACTGGTCTCGGTGCTGCTGCGGCTGCCGGACGCGGATCCCTATCTGCCGCTGCTGCGCTCCCTCGCCGCCAGGATGGCGGCCCGGGCCCGGGCCGGTGAGCCGACGCTGCCGCTGAGCCTCTGGACCGGGCTGCCGCTGGCGCTCCCGGTGCGGATGGACCTGCTGCGGCTGCTGTCCCGCAGCGGCACGGCGGAACCGCCGGAGGCGGTGGCCGCGCTGCTCGCCGCCGAGCCCGCCGAGGCCTTCCCGGCCCTCTGCGGCTGGCTCAGGGACGAGCAGTCGGCCCCGGCCGCGCTGCAACTGCTGCGCAGCCACCGCAGCACCGGCCTGGACGACCTGGCCGAAGCACTCGCCGCCGCCGCCCATCCTCGCGCCGACGCCCTCCTGCGGGAGCTGGTGGCGGTCGAGCCGTCGGCGATGTGCCGGGCCGTCGACCGCTGGGCCCACGACCCGCGCCCCGAACGCCATGTGGCCGCCGCGGTGCACGCGCCGGCCCTGGCACTGGCCCTGGCACCGGCCACCGACCGCATGCCGGGTGCGGGGGCACCGGGCGCGCGGACATCGGCCGCCGAAGCCGACCTGGCGCTGCTCCGCTATGCCGCCGAGGCCCTGCTGGCCCGCGGCGCCGAGCAGGAACTCCACGGCGCCGCGCTGGCCGTGCTGGTGGCCGACCCGGCGACCCGGGGCCGGTACCTGGCGGCCGCCGTGGACCGCTATGCCGCCGCCGACCCCCATCTGACGCCCCGCTCGCTGGCGCCGGCCCTGGACGGCCACCCCTCGCTGGTCCTCTCCGGCTACCGGGCCCGGATGCACCAGCCGGGGGAGGAGGCCGCAGCCGTCCTGCGCACCCTGGGTGCGACGCAGGCCCCGCACGCCAGGGCGGCCGCGGCCCGGCTGGTCGGGGAGTACCTCGCCCTGCACCCGGAGGCGGCCGGGCACGTCGCCGCCTGGCTGGCGGCCCGCACCCGGTACGGACCGGCCGAGCTGGCGGTGCTGCTGCCCTTCCTCCGGGACCTCGCCGACCAGCCGCCACCGGTGCTCGCGGCCTTCCGCGACGCGCTGGCCGACAGCCGTGACCCGCTGCACCGGGAACTGCTGTCCGTCCTTCGCGAGGCCGAGCCAATGCGGGGCAGCGATCAGCCGCATGGCAGGCTATAGGTGTCACAGCGACAAGCGAACGAGGAGCGGTCAGGGTGCAGCGCTGGCATGGCCTGGAGGAAGTCCCCGGGGACTGGGGGCGCAGCGTCGTCACCATCGGCTCCTTCGACGGGGTGCACCGGGGCCACCAACTGATCATCAGCAAGGTGGTCGAGCACGCCCGGGAGCTAGGCGCCCGCTCCGTCGTGGTCACCTTCGACCCGCACCCCAGCGAGGTGGTCCGCCCCGGCAGCCACCCGCCGCTGCTGGCCTCGCACCGGCGCCGCGCCGAGCTGATGGCGGAGCTGGGCGTCGACGCGGTGCTGGTGATCCCGTTCACCCTGGCCTTCTCGCAGCTCGCACCGGAGGAGTTCGTCGAGCGGGTGCTGGTCGACGCGCTGCGCACGGAGCTGATCGTCGAGGGGCCCAACTTCCGCTTCGGGCACCGTGCTTCCGGTGACGTCAAGCTGCTCGCCGAACTCGGCCGGCAGTTCGGCTTCGCCGTGGACGTCTGCGATCTGACGGTCGGGGCGGCGCACGGCGGCGATGCCGACGGCGAGGCCGTGCCCTGCTCCTCCTCGCTGGCCCGCCGGCTGGTCGCCGAGGGCGACGTGGCCGGCGCGGCCGAGGTGCTGGGCCGCCCGCACCGGGTCGAGGGCACCGTGGTGCGCGGCGCGCAGCGCGGACGCGAGCTCGGCTACCCCACCGCCAATGTGGAGACGCTGCCGCACACGGCCATCCCCGCCGACGGGGTGTACGCGGGCTGGCTCACCGCCGACGGCGAGCGCATGCCGGCGGCGATCTCGGTGGGCACCAACCCGACCTTCGACGGCACCGCCCGCACCGTCGAGGCCTATGCGATCGACCGGGTCGGCCTGGACCTGTACGGGCTGCACGTCAGCGTGGACTTCCTGGCGTACCTGCGCGGGATGGAGAAGTTCGACACCATCGACGCGCTGCTGGACCGGATGGCGGTCGACGTCAAGCGGGCCCGGGAGATGACGGACTGACAGCTCGGGCGGAAGCCGCGGGGCCGAGCGGCCGCGCCGCGACGCCGTGGAAGCCGAAAGGGAGGGAGGCACCCGGTCCGGGTGCCTCCCTCCTTCGGTCACTGCTCCTGCGGCGGGTAGTAGCCCGGCGGCGGGGGCGGCTGCGGCGGGGCCCAGCCCTGCGGCGGCTGCTCCGGGTGCGGCTGCTGGTCCGCGGGGTACGGCTGCGGCTCACCCGGGTACGGCGGCTGCTCCGGGTAGTGCTGCTCCGGATAGGGCTGCTGCTCCGGGTAGTTCTGCTGGGGGTACGGCTGCTGTCCGTACGGCTGCGGGGGCGCCGGCGGCTGCTGCGGCTGCCCGTAGGGGCCCTGGGGATGCCCGTAGGGCGCCTGCGGCTGTCCGTACGGCCCCTGCCCGCCCGGCTGGCCCTGCGGGCCGCCGGGCCATCCGAGCGGCTGCGGCTGGGTCCTCGGGAAGTCCGCGGCCACCATCGCCGCGAGGTCGAAGTACGCCTCCCGGGTCTTCGGCCGCATCCGGCCCAGGTCGACCTCGGCGCCGGCCGAGAGGTGCTCGTCGAAGGGCACCACGATGACGCCGCGGCAGCGGGTCTGGAAGTGGGCGACGATGTCGTCGATCTTGATCATCTTGGAGGTCTCGCGCACTCCGGAGACCACCGTGATGCTGCGCTGCACCAGGTCGGCGTAGCCGTGCGCGGAGAGCCAGTCCAGTGTGGTGCTGGCGCTGCTCGCACCGTCCACGCTGGGGGTGGAGACCACGATCAGCTGGTCGGCGAGGTCCAGCACACCGCGCATCGCGCTGTAGAGCAGGCCGGTGCCCGAGTCGGTCAGCACGATCGGGTACTGCCGGCCCAGGAAGTTGATGACCTGGCGGTAGTCCTCGTCGTTGAAGGTGGTGGACACCGCCGGGTCGACGTCGTTGGCCAGGATCTCCAGGCCGCTGGGCGCCTGCGAGGTGTAGCGGCGGACGTCCATGTAGCTGCTGAGGTGCGGGATCGCGGTGACCAGGTCGCGGATGGTGGCACCGGTCTCCCGGCGCACCCGTCGGCCGAGCGTGCCCGCGTCGGGGTTGGCGTCGACGGCGATGACCTTGTCCTGCCGCTCCGAGGCCAGCGTGGCGCCCAGCGCGGTGGTGGTCGTGGTCTTGCCGACGCCGCCCTTGAGGCTGATGACCGCGATCTTGTAGCAGCTCATCACCGGGGTGCGGATGATCGCCAGCTTCTGCTGGCGGTCCGCCTCGGCCGCCTTGCCGCCGAAGCGGAACCGCGGGGTGCTGCGGCGCTCGTCGGGCTGCTTGCGCAGCAGTCGGTCCGAGGACAGCTCGACAGCGGCGGTGTAGCCGAGCGGCGCACCGGGAGCCGCCCCGGGCTGCTGCTGCGGCCAGCCGCCCTGACGCGGATCGACCGGCGGCTGTGCAGGCGCCCACTGCTGCTGGGGCTGTGGCGGCTGCTGCGAGTACTGCGCCTCGGGGGCCTGGGGGCCCTGAGGGCCTGGCGGGGCCCACTGCTGCGGAGGCTGCTGTTGGTGCTGCTCGGCGGTCGGCGGGGGCACCGGCGGCGGCGTCCACTGCGGCTGCTGCTCGACGGGTACGGGCGCCGGCACCGGTTCCGGCGCGGGCGGGGCCCACTGCTGCTGTGGGGGCTGCTGCTGCGGCCACGGCGCCGGCCGGGGCGGCTGCGGCTGCTGCGACACCGGCGGGACCGGCGGCAGTTGGGCCTCCTCGGTGGCAGGACGGTAGGCCTGCGGCGGGACCGGCGCTTCCATGGCCGGGGCCGCGGGCTCGGGCACGGGTTCTGACGAGGCCTCGGGCTCCGCCTCCGGCGTCACCCCGACCGGCTCGACGATCTCCTGCTGCTCCCGCTCGGGTTCCCGGCCCGGCTGCTTGCGCAGATCGGCGCCGACCGGGATCGCGTCCACCGGCCCAGACGCCGAATCGGCCACCGGCGCAGGCGCAGGCGCAGGTTCGGGCTGGGGCTCGGGCGCGGCCGGTGCCGCGTCCTGGACAGGCGGCGCGTCCTGCACGACCGGTGCCGCGTCCTGCGCGGGCGGCGGCGCCTGTACGCCGAGGGCGGGGGTTCGCGGCGCCTCGTAGGCCTGCGCGGGCACGAAGGGCGCGGGCGGCGGCGGTTCGGGCGCGGCCGACTGGGCCGGGCCCACCTGCTGCGCGTTCTGGGTGTACCAGGCCGGAGGCGTGTATTCGGGCGCGTCCGACCACTCCTCGTCTTCGTCCGGCGCAGGGTCGCCGACATAGACGCCGTCGCGATCGCTCGTCACTGCTGTCCCTCTCGTTCGCCTCCGTGATGCACCAGGGTAGTCAACCAGGCGACGTGCCTGGCAGACCCCCTCGCGCCGTCGTTGCCGCGCCGACTCAGTCGACCCTTCGAGCCTGCCCCAGCAACTGGGCCTCGGCCCCGGTCGGTCCGCTCATCACGAACACCCGCCGCCTGCGGTTGCCCCAGAGGGTCACCCCGTCGCCGAGCGTGGAGAGCGCCCCGACCTCGCCGGGCGGCAGTTCCAGCGCCTGTCCGGCCAGTGCCGCCTCCTGCGGGGCGACCCGCTGGACGCCGATCAGGTCGGCACCGGCCAGCAGCCGCTCCGCGCCGGGACCGAGGAAGGGCAGCAGCGTCAGCGTGGTCTGCCAGGGGCCGGCCGAGAGCCGGCTCCGCGGCGGCCGCGCGCCGCAGTCCCGCACCACCAGCACCGGAGCGGCGACCGATGCGCCCTGCGGACCGATCCGGCCCACCGGGTGCACCGTGACGCAGGGCTGGCCGCCGCCGGCGGCCTGGGCCACCGACGCCCAGGCCTGGTGCCGGGCGGTCTCCACGGCGACGCGGGCGCCGGTCGCGGCCGCCCGCAGCGCGATCAGCTGCGCCGTCCACACCCCGCCGACCAGGATCACCTCGTAGGCACTGGGCCGGAACAGCCCGATCACCGCGGGGGCGCCGGCGCCGTCCACGCCGATCACCACGCCGTCGTCGCCGACCGGCAGCGTCATCGACGACAACTGCTCCCGGCTCAGCACATGCTGTTCCCGTTGCGGCCCGCGCAGTCCGAAGCCGGGCAGCGCCCGCCGGGTTCCCGGGCCGACTGCCTCCACCGTGCTCACCGTGCCTGCTCCCCTCACCGAGTGCCGCCCAGCGGCAGCGTCGCCAGCAGGCCGGGGACCTGTTCGTGGTCGAGCCGGACCAGCCCCACCCCGGCGCTCCTGGCCCGGTTCTCCAACTGCCTGGTCACCTGATCGAGGTCACCCTCGCCGCGCGCGGTCACCCGGACGTGTCCGCTCAGCGCCACGGAGCCGCCCCCGGCCTGACGCAGCGTCAGTCCGAAGCTGGTGCCCAGTGCCGGCATCCCGGTCAGCAGGTTCACCAGCCCGGCGGCGTCCGTGCCGGTACCCGGCGCGGTGAGCCGGGGCCACTGTCCGATCCAGTAGGTGGCGTGCCAGCGGTCGTCGCAGCGCCAGGCCCTGGCCGTCTCCGAGGTGCGGCGGTCACCGGTGGCCGAGGCGTTGGTCCGCAGCGGACTGGCACAGGTGGCGGTGGAGACGGCGGCGGTCACTCCGCCCGCGTCGAGCACCGTCGCCCGCAGCCCGGCGCCGACCAGGCGGCTGGCCAGTTGGTCGGTGGCGCGCTGCAGCGCCTTGCGGGCGCCCGCCTCGCCGCCGCCGCGGGCGGCCACGGCGGTGCGGCACAGTTCGGGGTCCAGCCTGACGGCGACCCAGGTCATCCGCAGCCCCGGGGTGCCGGCGCCGTCGGGCAGCTCCCGGTAGCCGCGGGCGGCGAGAGCCTGCTCGGGCAGGTGCGGCGCGGGGGCCGGCTGGCTGTACTGGACCACCTGGACCGAGTCCACGGTCACGTCGTCGACCTGGAGGCCGTCGGCCAGCAGGTCCAGCGGAAGCCCGGAGTGGCCGCCGCGGACCGGGCGCAGCGGATCGTCCAGGGCCTCGACCTGGATGACGGCGGTCAGGAAGGTCCCGTCCCCGATCATGCCGATCTCGCGCCGCTCCCGGCGGCCGGTGGTCGCGCTGCCCTCGACCTGCACGGTGTGCTGCACGGTGCGCAGCGCGGGCTCGCACTCCAGCACCGGCGCCATCGCCGGGTCGACCTCGACGGCCGGGGCGGCGGCCGTCCGGGCCCGCCGCTGCCGGTTCCGCAGCCCGGACCTGGCCCGAATCATCTCGGCGGGGGTGAGGCCGTGCCGGCGCACGAGCCCCAGCAGCACCAGCACCGCGGCCACGGATCCGCAGGGGACCAGTACCTTCATGCCGGCGCCGAGGCCGACCACGACCAGTACCGCGGCGATCTCGAACAGGACCAGCTGCGGCAGCCGCAGCGGTCCGAGCCGGCCCGGCCTGGGCCGCGGCAGCGGCTGGACCTGGGCCGCGCGGCGGGCCGCGGGCGCGTTCGCGCCGGGCCGGTCCGACGGCCCCTGGGGCTGTTGGACGCGCGGTGGTGCGGTCTGGCTCGACATCCCCCGGGTCAACCTTTCTGGACGGACGGCACTCCCACGACTCGGAGGCGTCCCCCCGAACCCCGGCCCGAAGGGTGGCCGGTTGGCTGATCGCAATACCGTACCCGTACGGTACGTAGGGTTCGCGGGCGGGCGCGGGTTGTCTGACCGGTCCCCGCGGGGTCGGAGCACTGGGACGGGGAGAGTCGACAGCATGGCGTCACGCCGGAACGAACTGAGTGCCTACACCTTCTCACGGAGGCGCACGGTCGCGGCCTTCCTCCAGCCTTCCGGCGGGGGCAATGAGGAGGACGCGCCCAAGCCCAGGCGGGCGGTGGTGCCCGGGGTGATCGTGGGAGCGCTGGCCGTGGCCGGGTTCGGCGCCTACGGCATGATCAAGCCGACCGCGCCGCTGCACTGGGACAGCGCCAACGCGGTGATCGTGGACAAGGAGACCACCACCCGTTACGTGATGATCGACCACCAGTTGCACCCGGTGCTCAACATCGCCTCGGCCAGGCTGCTGCTCCCGGCGGGCTCCACGGTGGAGGAGGTCGACGACAAGGTCCTCAACTCGGGCAAAGTCCCGCACGCGCCGACCGTGGGCATCCCCTACGCCCCCGACAGCCTGCCGACGGCCAAGGACGCGGCCGCGGCGAAGGCCTGGGTCGACTGCCAGCGGCCGGCCGCCGGCAGCCAGGGCGGCACCGACCAGAAGCTGTTCGTGCTGGGCGGCGCCGACTCCGCCAAGGTCTCCGGCACCGACAAGGCGTCCGGCGCCGGCCAGGTCGACGCCGGCCACGCCTTGTACGTGCGGGCCCCCAGCGGTACCTACCTGGTCGACTCGACCGGCACGGCGCACGCGTTGACGGCGGCCAACGGGCAGGACACGCTGCTGGCCACGGCGGCCTTCGGTGCGACGCTCGCGCAGCCGCAGACCGTGACCAAGGACTGGCTGGACACCCTGCGGACCGGCGACCCCATCAGCATCCCCGAGTCCGAGATCACCGGCTTCGGGGACCCGACCCGGGCCCTGGGCCACGACTTCAAAGTGGGCGACACCTTCAGGGTGGCGGCCGGCAACGGCTCGTACCTGCACTACGTGGTGCTGAAGGACGGCGTCCACCGGATGTCCGACTTCACCGACGGCCTGGTCCAGGCGCTGCACCCGGAGAACACCACGGAGCAGGTGATGTCCGCGGCCGCGGTGCCCGGCGCTAACGACAAACCGCAGTTCGAGGCCGACAAGGACTGGCCGAAGCAGGTGGTCCGCCAGGTGAACACCTCGACCACCGGGGTGGCCTGCAGCGTCTACACGGGTGCCACCACGGCGTCCGGGGTCCCGGTGCTGGGTCTGTGGACCGGTGCGGCCTATCCGGTCGACAGTTCGTCAGGAACGGCCGGGGTGTACGTCACCCCGGGCACCGGGCTGCTGTTCCGCTCGGTCACCGGGACCAGCACCACGGCCGGCCCGGTCAGCCTGCTGACGGACACCGGCCTGCGCTACCCGGTGCAGCTCAACACCGACGGCAGCAGCCCCTCTGCCGGGGCCTCGGCCACGGCCGGCAGCAGTTCGACCGGCTCCGGCCAGAGTGCCGCGCAGCAGGACAACGCCCAGGCCAGGCTGGGATACAGCGGCATCGCGCCGGCGCCGGTCCCGGAGACCTGGACCGGGCTGCTCTCGGCCGGCCCCGCACTCACCACCGCGGCCGCCGGTCAGCAGCAGGGCTCCTGAATTTCCGTCAGCGTCGGCGGGCCCGGTCGGGCACGTCGGCGCAGGCCGGGGCGGTGCGTGTCCGCACCGCCCGCACCGGGTGGGAAAGTTGTCCACAGCCCGGTGTTGGGGGCGTTGCACATGACAGCTAGAGTGCTGGGGGACATCACTGCAGTGGTGTCGGCCGCCGGTGCCCGGAAGGGCGCCCCGGTCTCGATGGTCTGTCTCATGGGGGACGGTGTACATGTCGGGTCAGTTCAGGACTACCGCCGATGAGATGCGTGCTTTTTCGGGCCGCATCTCCGACGTCAACGCGCAGATCCAGGCCGAGCTCAGCCGGCTGGAGAGCCTGGTCAGCTCGATCACCTCGGGGTGGCAGGGTTCCGCCGCGCAGTCGTACAACACGCTCCAGCAGCGGTGGAACGCCGACGCGGGCAAGCTCAACAAGGTGCTCAACGAGATCAAGGAAGCCATCGACGCGACCACCGCTTCGTACTCCGGTACCGAGCAGGACCAGCAGTCCTCGATGAGCAAGATCGCCTCGGCCCTCGGCTGACCTGACCGCAATCACACCACTGCTCGGAAAGAGGACATCTATGTCTGCCCCTGACGGCCACATCCTGGTCAGCTTCTCCACCATCTCGAACGCCGCCGAAGAGGTGCGCAGCACCGCCGCCCGGGTCCAGTCGCAGCTCGACGACCTGCAGGCCGGCGTCTCCCGGATCGCCCAGAGCTGGGAGGGCAAGGCGCAGGAGGGCTACCAGGCGCGTCAGGCGGAGTGGAACTCCTCCGCCACCGACCTGCACACCGTGCTGACCCAGATCGCCGCGGCGCTGGACAGCGCCGCGCAGAACTACCAGTCGACCGAGAACAAGAACGCCGGCATCTGGGCCTGATTTCTCGGGCCTGAAGGCTTGTTGCCGTCGCCGTGCCGGGTCCGTGAGACGGGGCCCGGCACGGCGCGTTCTTCACTACGCCTTCTCGACCATGGACACCGCGGGGGACCGAACAGCAGTGAGCAGGCACCACAACCGTCGCCGTGCGCTCCCGGCGCTGCTCGTCGCGGCCGCGCTGGCCGCCACCGCCCCCGGCCCCGCGTCGGCCCTCACGCACCCGCCGCGCACCGCGCTGGCCTCCGACGGCCAGTGCGTCTTCCCTGCCGCGAGCATCCCCGGCGAGCCGTGGTCCCTGCAGCGGGTGCTGCTGTCCGAGCTCTGGCGCTACGCCACCGGCAAGGGGGTGACCGTGGCAGTCATCGACACCGGGGTCGACAACACCAATCCGCAGCTCAGCGGTGGAGCGGTGGTCGCCGGGACGAACTATCTGACGGACTCCAAGGGCAACGCGTTCACCGACACCGTCGGCCACGGCACCATGGTCGCCGGCATCATCGCGGCCCGGCCCGCGTCGAGCACCGGATTCGTCGGGCTGGCCAAGGACGCCACCATCCTGTCGCTGCGCCAGAACGACGGCCAGGGCAGCGGGGGCGACGTCAAGAACATGGCCAAGGCCGTCGACGAGGCCGTCTCCAAGGGCGCCGGCGTCATCAACATCTCGCAGGACGTCTCCACCAACGGCAAGCCGGTCTACCAGTCGCCGGACGGCCCGCTGGGCGCCGCCATCGCCAAGGCGATCCGCAAGGGGGTGGTGGTCGTCGCCGCGGCCGGCAACGAGAACCTCTCCGACCCGACCTACCCGGCCTCGTTCCCCGGGGTGCTCGGCGTCGGGGCGTCCGACCGGGACAACGAGCGGGCCGACGGCTTCTCCGAGACCGGGACCTCGGTGCAGGTCGCCGCGCCGGGCGTGGACATGGTCTCCACCGTGCCCAAGGGCGGCCAGTGCGTCGACTCGGGAACCAGCTTCGCCGCCCCCTACGCGGCCGCCGTCGCGGCCCTGCTCAAGCAGAAGTACCCGACCTGGACGTCGGCGCAGATCGTCGCCAGGATCGAGCAGACCGCCCAGCGCACGGACGCCGGCCGCAACCAGTACATCGGCTGGGGCGTCGTGGACCCGGTCGCGGCCCTCTCGGACAACTCTCCTCCGGAGTCCGCGGCGGTGCCCACGGTGCGGAGCAGGGCCTCGGCAGCGCCGCTGCAGCCGGTACCGATGTCGCTCGGCGAGACCCAGGCCGACCGGGACCGCCGCACCGCCGCCTACACGCTGGGCATCGGCCTGCTGGCGGTGCTGCTGATCGCCGGCACCGCCGTGGTCGTCCGCGACATGGGGCGTCGCCGCGCGGGCTGAGCCGTACGGCGACGCAGGTTCGGGCGATTCGGATGGATCGGATCAGACCGCGGGCTCCTCGTCCTCCGGAATGGTGATCACCCAGCGGGTCTCCGGCCGTGGCCGGAGGTAGAAGACCCAGTACAGGGCGGCGGCCGCGGTGATTCCGCCGGTGATCCACAGGGCCTTGGCCTCCTGGGTGTACATCACATAGCCGAGCACGGCCAGGATGACCACCGGCACGACCGGCCAGGCCGGCATCCGCCAGGCGCCGGACTCCCTGTGCTTTCCGCGCCGTGCGCCCAGCGCCGCGACGGCGACGAAGCCGTAGAGCAGGGTCACGGCCACGCCGGTGACCAGGCTGAGGGTGTCCAGGTTGACGAAGCAGAGCACGGCGCCGGGGACGCCGACCGCCAGGGTGGCCACCCAGGGGGCGCCGAAGCGGGTGCTGATGGTGGCGAAGGCCCGGTTGACGGGCTCGGGCCAGGCCTTGTCGCGGGCGGAGGAGTAGAGCACCCGGGAGTTCTGGATCACCATCACGATGGCGGCGTTGATGATGGCCAGGGCCACACAGAGGCTGACGATGTTGCCGACGGTGGAGTCGGTCCACGCGGTCACCATGCCGCCGATGTCCCCGTCGGCCAGGGCCTGGAGGGTGGGCGCGCCCAGGGTGATGGCGACGACCGGGACCAGGATCACGGCGGAGCCGATGACCAGCGTCCACATCACCGTGCGCGGGACGGTGCGCTGCGGGCGGTCCATCTCCTCGGCCAGGTAGACCGCGGTGGAGAAGCCCTGGGTGATGAACAGTGCCCCGGCCAATCCGATGATGATGGTGCCGGTGCCGACCGAGCCGCCGGGGAGGTGCGGGTGGACCAGCACCGACGCCGACCGGTTGGCGTGGGCGAAGCCGAGCGCGGCGACCAGCGAGGCCGCGGCGACCTCCAGACACAGGAAGATGCCGGTGATCCAGGCGTTGGCCCGCAGGTCCAGCAGGCCCACGACGGTCGCGGCCAGCATCACCACCGCGCCCATCACCTTGGCGTCGACGTGCACCAAGGGCGCCAGGTACTCGGCGGTGCCCAGGGCGATGATCGGCGGCACGATCATGACGACGATCAGCGCCTGGATGAACGCCAGCCATCCGGCGAAGCGGCCCACGGTGTGACCGGCCATCGCGTACTCGCCGCCCGCGCTGGGGATCAGCGTGCCGAGCTCGGAGTAGCACCAGGCCACCCCGACGCACAGGACCATGGCGATCAGCAGGGTGAGCGCGGTCCCGGTGCCGAGACTGGCGAAGGCAGCCGGCACCAGCACGAACAGCGAGGACGCCGGGGTCACGCACGACAGCGTGAGCAGGGTCCCGCCGACGACGCCGAGCGAGCGCTTGAGCTTCTGCGGCTCGTCGGCCTGCGGGACGTCCGTGACGGGGATGCGGTCCTGGGGCGGCTTGCTCAGGATGTCGGTCATGTGCGTTCCGATCGGATCGGTGGGGCTCTGGTGCGGGAGAAGCGGTATCGCCTCCGGTCGGATTGGCTGCTGCGAATCTGTCGCTCTCCGGCGGCCATGTAACCCCTGCTGTTAACGGGGCGTCAAGGGCCGATTTGCTTCGGATTTCGTTGCCGCACGGCTGATCGACAACCGATGTGATGGCCCATCAGTGATCTGAGACAAATAACCCCTTTGTCCATTTGCCTCTGCATCAATCGCTCTATGAAATTATTACCTTTGATTGAAAGGAAAAGATCGCATTTTCCCTACGGTCCTTGCGGATCTTCGACCAGCTTCCAGGCATGGGGAAAGGGGCCGCCGAGTGACGAATCACTCAGCGACCCCTTCGGATCGGACTGCGGTGTCCGGATAACGATTTACTGCTGCTGCCCCAGCCAGCCCGTCTGCACCGTGAAGGTGCCGCGCCTGCGGGTGACCAGCACGCCCCGGCCCGGCGGCATCGGCTGCGGCCTGACGTTGCCGAGCAGCACGCCCTCGTCCCGGTCGCCGGACAGCACGATGCCCTGCGCGCCCAACTCCTTCAGCCGCTGCATCACCGGCTCGTACAGCGCGCGGCCCGCGCCGCCGGAGCGGCGGGCGATGATGATGTGCAGCCCGATGTCCTTGGAGAAGGGCAGCACCTCCAGCAGTTGCTGCAGCGGGTTGCCGGTCGAGGTGGCGACCAGGTCGTAGTCGTCGATGACCAGGAACAGCTCGGCGCCCGACCACCAGCTGCGGTCCCGCAGCTGCTCCTGGGTGACGTCCGGGCCGGGGATGCGGCGCTCCATCGAGCCCCTGATGTCGCCGAGGAACGCCTGCAGGGCCGGCTGCGCGGCCGCGTACTCCAGCAGGTGCGGTGTGGTGACCACGCCCAGCAGCGAGCGCCGGTAGTCGCCGATGACGATCCGGGCCTGGTCCGGCGTGTAGCGCTCGGTGATGCCCTTGAGCAGCAGCCGCAGCAGTGCCGTCTTACCGGTCTCGCCGTCGCCGAAGACGATGAAGTGCGAGTCGGAGTCGAAGTTGAGGAACACCGGCGACAGCGAGTTCTCGTCGATGCCGATGGCGATGCCCTGCTCGGGGTGCTCGAAGCCCTTGGGCAGCCGGTCGGCGGCCAGCACCTCGGGCAGCATCCGCACCTGGGGCGCGCGCGGTCCGGTCCAGGAGCTGTTCACCGCCTGGACGAACGCGGTCACGCCGTCGGCGAGGTCGTCGATCCCGCTGGAGCCGTCGATCCGGGGCAGGCCGCCCAGGAAGTGCAGCTTGTCGGCGGTCAGACCGCGGCCCGGCGCTCCGGCCGGCACGTTCTGGGCGACCCTGCGGTCGATCTCCGACTCCATCGGGTCGCCGAGCTTGAGCTCGACCCGGGTCTGCAGCAGGTCCTTCAGCGCCGGACGGATCTCGCCGTAGCGGGAGGCGCCCACCACCACGTGCACCCCGTACGCCAGACCGCGCTGGGCGATGTCGGTGACCAGCGGCTCCAGCAGCTCGAACTCCTGACGGAAGGTCAGCCAGCCGTCGATGACCAGGAACACGTCGCCGTACTGCTCGCCCGGCAGCGAGCCGTTCTTGCGCCGGTTGCGGAAGGTTGCGATGGAGTCGATGCCCTGCGCCCGGAACAGCTCCTCGCGCTGGGTCAGCAGCCCGGAGACCTCGCTGATCATGCGGCGCACCTTGTCGGCGTCCAGCCGTCCGGCGACCCCGCCGACATGCGGCAGTCCCTGCATGCCGATCATGCCGCCGCCGCCGAAGTCCAGCAGGTAGAACTGCACCTCGGAAGCGGTGTGGGTGAGCGCGAAAGAGCTGATCATGGTGCGCAGCAGGGTGGACTTCCCGGAGCGGGGACCGCCCACCACCATGCCGTGCCCGGCCGCCCCGGAGAAGTCCAGGTACAGCAGGTCGCGGCGCTGCTCGAAGGGCTTGTCGACCAGGCCGATCGGGGCGACCAGACGACTGGTCCCGGCGTACTCGGGTGCGCACAGCCCCCGGTCGGGCGTCGCGCCGAGCGGCGGCAGCAGTTGGTCCAGCGGCGGCGCCTCGCTGAGCGGCGGCAGCCACACCTGGTGGGCCGGCGGCCCCTGGCCCTCCAGCCGGTCGACGATCACGTCCAGCACGGTGTCCGCCAGCGCGTCGTCCTGGCGGCGCGGGGCCTCCGGCTCCATCTCGTTCAGCGGCAGCAGCGGCTTGGCCACCGGCGCCCCGGTGAACAGCACCGGGCGCTGCCGGTGCACCCGGCCGGTGGACTCCTGGACGGCGCCGCTGCGGTAGGGGCCGGACACATAGGCGGCCTTGAACTGCGCCATCACGTCGGTGCCGAACTTCAGATAGCCGACACCGGGCACCGGCGGCAGGTGGTACGCGTCGGGGACACCGAGCGCCGCCCGGGACTCGGCGGCGGAGAAGGTCCGCAGCCCGATCCGGTAGGAGAGATAGGTGTCCAGACCGCGCAGCCGGCCTTCCTCCAGCCGCTGCGAGGCCAGCAGCAGGTGCACGCCCAGGGAGCGGCCGATCCGGCCGATCTGGATGAACATCTCGATGAAGTCGGGCTTGGCGGTGAGCAGCTCGCTGAACTCGTCGATGATCAGCAGCAGCGAGGGCAGCGGCTCCAGCGGGGCGCCGGCGGCGCGGGCCCGCTCGTAGTCGTGGATGTTGGCGTAGTTGCCGGCCGCGCGGAGCAGCTCCTGACGGCGGTTCAGCTCGCCGGTGATGGAGTCGCGCATCCGGTCGACCAGGGTGAGCTCCTCGGCCATGTTGGTGATGACCGCCGAGGTGTGCGGCATGTCGGCCATGCCGGCGAAGGTCGCACCGCCCTTGAAGTCGGCCAGGACGAAGTTCAGCACCTCCGAGGAGTGCGTCATCGCCAGACCGAGCACCAGGGTGCGCAGCAGCTCCGACTTGCCGGAGCCGGTCGCGCCGACGCACAGGCCGTGCGGGCCCATGCCCTCCAGCGCCGCCTCCTTCAGGTCCAGCATCACCGGCTCGCCGCCGGCGCCCAGACCGATCGGGACGCGCAGCTTGTCGTGCATCGGCCGGGGCCGCCAGGTCCTGGCCACGTCCACGGACATGGCGTCGCCGACGCCCATCAGGTCGGTGAAGTCCAGGTTGGCCAGCAGCGGCTCGTCGTCGTCGCCGATCGAGGCCCGCAGCGGGGCGAGCTGCCGGGCCAGTGCCTCGGCCTGCCAGGCGCTGAGCACGTCCGGCCGGCCGCGGTACACGCTGCCGCCCGCGGAGGTGAGCTGCATCTGCTCGGGCCCGACCACCACGGCGAGGGCGCCGCGCGGTTCGTCCAGGTCGCCGGGGATGACCTCGATGACGGTCACGCCCTGCAGCCCCTCGCCGCTGGCCAGCACCGAGTCGGCGCCGACCGCGGCGCCGTCCAGGACGACGACCAGGTGCGGCTGCTCCGGCACCGGGGTGGCGTCGCGGTGGAACCGGGCCCGACCGGTCAGCTGGTCGGCGAGCATGTCCTCCAGGGCGTCCAGCGAGGTGCAGATCATCCGGGCGGAGCCGGCGCCGTCCGACTCGGTGGGGTGCTGGACATGGGGCAGCCACTTGGCCCACTCCCACTCCGGTCCGGCGCCCGGGGCGGCGGCGATGCCGACCATCAGGTCGTCGGGGGAGTGCAGGGTGCTCAGCTGCGCCAGTGCGGCGCGCACCGTCCCGTACACGGTGTCCGGGTCGCCGGACACGGTGAGGTGGTAGAAGGCCCGCAGGGAAACGGCCAGCGGCAGGTCGGGCAGGGTGCCGTGGACGGCGAGGAAGCTCTTCATCGCCTCGGCGGTCAGCGGTTCGAGCTCGTCCACCGGGGCGGTCTGCGGCGGGACCAGACGGGTCGACAGCTGCTGCGGTCCGGTGCCCAGCCTGATCTGGGCGAAGTCGCTGTCGGAGGCGCGGCGCTCCCACAGCCGGCGGCCCTCGGCGACCACGGCCCACAGCTGGTCCGGGGCGGGATGCAGGTAGAGCTGGGCGTCACGCTGGCCGGCCGCGGTGCGGCGGACCTGCTTGCGCAGCTGGGCCAGGTACTTGAGGTAGTCGCGGCGGGCGTCCTCCATCTCCCCGCCGCCGCCCTTGCGCTGCGAGCTGACCTGGGCGACGGCCATGGCGACGGTCGAGGCGACCATCATCCCGCCCATCACCTTCATCATCATCTGCATGCCGGGCATGAAGAAGAAGGCGGCCGAACCCGCGGTGGCGAGCATCGGCAGCAGCGCCTGCCACCACTTGCCGCCGTCGCCGCGGGGGAGTTCGGGCGGCGATTCCAGGCGGACTTCCTCGCTCGGCACCTCCGGCGGGTGAACCCGCGGCGGTCGCTTGACGGTTACCACGCTCAAGGTCGTACCAGCCTCGTCCTGTCGAGTCCCCTGACGGGCACGGACGGTCGCCGCTGGCGCTCCCCGTGTCACCGCTCTCCGCAGGGGCCGATCCTAGTCCCTACCGTGACAGGGGCAGGCCAGGGGTCGGAACTCCCCACCCTCTCCTCTATATGGAGCGGTCGTGCACACAGCAGCGGTGCCGCGGCCCTCCCGACCGGGCGCGGCACGGCCCGCGGTTGCCGGTAGGGTGAGCCGCTGACAGAGCCACAACACGCACAGGGGGAGGGGCTCCGGGTGAGCACCAGCGCAGCCACCGGATTCTGCCGGGTCACCGTCGTCGCACCGGACAGCCGGATCGATGTCGCACTGCCCGAGGACATCCCCCTGGCCGACGTCTACCCCGAGGTGCTGCGACTGTCCGGGCAGACCCTGCCCGAGGGCGCGCCCACCGGCTTCCACCTGGTGCGCCGCGACGGCACGGTGCTCGACAGCAGCCTCCCGCTGGTCGCCCAGCAGGTCCGCGACGGCGACCTGCTCAGCCTGCGCCCCTTCGCCGACTCGCTGCCCCCGGCCGTGTACGACGACGTGGCCGAGGCCATCGCCACCGCGGTCTCCGCCGACCGCAGCCTGTGGGGCCCGCAGCTGATGCGCGGCGCCGCGCTGATCGGCGGCGTGGTGATGCTGGTGCTGCTCGGCTTCGCGCTGTGGTTCTGCGACCTGCGCCACGACATGCACTCGCTGCCCGGGCTGCTCTCCGGTGTCACCGCCCTGGTGCTCACCGCCCTGGCCGGAGTCCGGGCCCGGGTCTACGGCGACCGCGGCACGGCCCTGGCGCTGGGGCTGGCCGCGCTGCCGCACGCGCTGATCGGCGGCTCGGGGATCATCGCGATCAGCCAGAACCAGGCCATGACCCACGGGCCGGGCCGGGTCCAGTTCCTGGTCGGCTGTGTCGCCGTGCTGATCCTGTCGGTGCTGCTGACCGCGCTGATGCCCGGTGGTGACGCACCGTTCGTGGCTGCCACCGTGGTCTCCGCCGCCGGCACCGCGGCCACCTTCGCCGCCATCCTCACCGACGCCTCGGCCCGCCAGGTGGCCGCGGCCGCCGCGGTCGTCGCCGTCGCCCTGATCGGCTTCCTGCCCCAGCTCTCGGCCCGGTTCGCCCGGCTGCCGGTCGCCTTCCACGCCCCGCAGCAGATCGACCCCAACGCCGGGAACCGGTTCGGCGCCCAGTCCGGCGGCCAGCCGGCCGAGGAGGACCCGGCCGACTACACCCGGATCGCCGCCAAGGCGCGCCGCGGCCACGAACTGCTGGTCGGGCTGGTCGGCGGCTGCGCCGCCGTCGTCATCGGCAGCTCGGCCGTGCTGGCCTTCACCGACAGCACCTGGCCGGAGGTGCTCGCGCTGGTCCTCGGCCTGGCCACGATGCTCCGCGCCCGGCTGTTCCGGCACACCACCCAGGTCATCTGCCTGCTCGGGGCCGGCCTGCTCAGCCTCGGCCTGCTGGTGGTCGGCATCTCGCTGAACCTGCAGAGCTTCCTGATCGCGAACATCGCCAGGACCTCGGCCGTCGACGTGCACGTCCTGGGTCTGGGCGCGGCCATCGCCATCGGCGCGGCGCTGCTGGTCGGCGTCGCCCTGATCGTGCCCACCCGCGGGGTCACCCCGTTCTGGGGCCGGATCCTGGACCTGGTCGACAGCCTGCTGCTGATCTCGCTGATCCCGCTGGCGCTGGCCGTCCTCGACGTCTACTCCACGGTCCGCAGCTTCACCAGCTGAGGGTCCCGCGCAACGCTGTCAAGGTGTACTCTGCCGCGCTGGTAGGCTGGTGCAGGGTTGCAAGGCCTGCCTTGCACCCCGCCGCCGGGTTCCACGAGTTCCTGTGAAGCAGACCAGGACCATCCGGCACCACTGAGACACCAAGGAGTTGCTGTGGCCCTCGACGCCGCTGTCAAGAAGCAGATCATGGACGAGTTCGGCACCAAGGAGGGCGACACCGGCTCCCCCGAGGTCCAGGTCGCCATGCTCAGCCGCCGTATCTCGGACCTGACCGAGCACCTCAAGACCCACAAGCACGACCACCACTCGCGTCGTGGCCTGCTGCTCCTCGTCGGCCAGCGCCGCCGTCTGCTGCAGTACCTGGCCAAGAAGGACATCGAGCGCTTCCGTACCCTGGTGGACCGCCTCGGCATCCGCCGCGGTGCCGCCGGCGCGGCCCGCTAGTACGTCGCCCGGGGGCGGCTCCCAGCACGGGGAGCCGCCCTTCGGCACATCCCGGACCCGAATGGTTGGGCCGGGCGCACGCGTGGGAAAGACTGCGTGCGTAAGGTGAGAACGAAGGGTGGAGCGCCCTCCGGCTACGCGCGCCGCGCGTGACGACGAGAGGGCCGACACCGCGGGACGACCGGACCGGTCGCCGCCCGCAAAGACGCGGAGCGTCCACACGCATCCCGACCGCCGGCGCCACCGGGCGCCGGTCCTCGGTAGTGGCCGCCGGAGGAACGAGCGCAGCAGCGCCGGCCGTCCGGAGGCTTCGATCGAAGACCGGCCAGGGCCGCCACCAGGTCGTTCGGTGCGGGGACGCTCCACCTGAGGAACACGAAGGAGATCTTCCAGGTGGAAGACAACACCACGCACGAAGCCGTAGCAGTCATCGACAACGGCTCTTTCGGTACCCGCACCATCCGCTTCGAGACCGGTCGTCTCGCCAAGCAGGCCGCCGGCTCCGCCGTCGCCTACCTGGACGACGAGACGATGATCCTCTCGGCGACCAGCGCCTCGAAGCAGCCCAAGGACCACTTCGACTTCTTCCCGCTGACGGTGGACGTCGAGGAGCGGATGTACGCGGCCGGGCGCATCCCCGGCTCGTTCTTCCGCCGTGAGGGCCGGCCCTCCGAGGACGCGATCCTCACCTGCCGTCTGATCGACCGCCCGCTGCGCCCGTCCTTCGTCAAGGGCCTGCGCAACGAGATCCAGGTCGTCTGCACGATCATGGCGCTCAACCCCGACGACCTCTACGACGTCGTGGCGATCAACGCCGCCTCCGCCTCCACCCAGCTGGCGGGCCTGCCGTTCTCCGGCCCCATCGGCGGCGTCCGGGTCGCGCTGATCAAGGGCCAGTGGGTCGCCTTCCCGCGCCACAGCGAGCTGGAGGAGGCCGTGTTCGACATGGTCGTCGCCGGCCGCACCCTGGCCGACGGCGACGTCGCGATCATGATGGTGGAGGCCGAGGCCACCGCCAAGACGATCGAGCTGGTCAAGGGCGGCGCCACCGCCCCGACCGAGGAGGTCGTGGCGGCCGGTCTGGAGGCCTCCAAGGTCTTCATCAAGGAGCTGTGCCGCGCCCAGTCCGAGCTGGCCGCCCACGCCGCCAAGCCCACCGGCGAGTTCCCGATCTTCCTGGACTACCAGGACGACGTGTTCGAGGCGCTCAGCGCCGCGGTCACCGAGGAGCTCGCGCAGGCGCTCACCATCGCCGGAAAGCAGGCCCGCGAGGCCGAGCTGGACCGGGTGAAGGGCCTCGCCTCCGACAAGCTGCTCCCGCAGTTCGAGGGCCGCGAGAAGGAGATCTCCGCCGCGTACCGCTCGCTGACGAAGAAGCTGGTCCGCCAGCGCGTCATCAAGGACAAGGTCCGCATCGACGGCCGCGGGGTCACCGACATCCGCACCCTGGCCGCCGAGGTCGAGGTCATTCCCCGGGTCCACGGCTCGGCCCTGTTCGAGCGCGGCGAGACCCAGATCCTGGGTGTCACCACGCTGAACATGCTCCGGATGGAGCAGCAGCTGGACACGCTGGCTCCGGAGACCCGCAAGCGCTACATGCACAACTACAACTTCCCGCCCTACTCCGTCGGCGAGACCGGCCGCGTGGGCTCGCCCAAGCGCCGCGAGATCGGCCACGGCGCGCTCGCCGAGCGGGCGCTGCTGCCCGTGCTGCCGACGCGTGAGGAGTTCCCCTACGCGATCCGTCAGGTGTCCGAGGCCCTCGGGTCCAACGGCTCCACCTCGATGGGCTCGGTCTGCGCCTCGACCATGTCGCTGCTGAACGCCGGTGTGCCGCTGAAGGCCGCCGTCGCCGGTATCGCCATGGGCCTGATCTCGCAGGAGATCGACGGCGAGACCCACTACGTCGCGCTGACCGACATCCTCGGCGCCGAGGACGCGTTCGGCGACATGGACTTCAAGGTCGCCGGCACCAAGACCTTCGTCACCGCGCTGCAGCTCGACACCAAGCTCGACGGCATCCCCGCCTCGGTCCTGGGCGCCGCGCTGAACCAGGCCCACGACGCGCGTCTGCACATCCTTGACGTGATGAACGAGGCGATCGACGTCCCGGACGAGATGTCCGAGTTCGCGCCGCGCATCATCACCATCAAGATCCCGGTTGACAAGATCGGTGAGGTCATCGGCCCGAAGGGCAAGATGATCAACCAGATCCAGGAGGACACCGGCGCGGACATCACCATCGAGGACGACGGCACCATCTACATCGGTGCGGTCGACGGCCCCTCGGCGGAGGCTGCCCGTACGACGATCAACCAGATCGCCAACCCGACCATGCCGGAGGTCGGCGAGCGCTACCTGGGCACCGTGGTGAAGACCACGACCTTCGGCGCGTTCGTGTCGCTCATGCCGGGCAAGGACGGCCTGCTGCACATCTCGCAGATCCGCAAGCTCGCCGGTGGCAAGCGCGTGGAGAACGTCGAGGACGTGCTCGCGGTCGGCGCCAAGGTGCAGGTCGAGATCGCCGAGATCGACCCGCGCGGCAAGCTCTCGCTGATCCCCGTGGTCGAGGGCGAAGAGGCCGCTGCCGAGGCAGAGGCCAAGTAGGCAGCACCGCACCACCACGCGGCCCGGTCCCCCGTTCGGAGGACCGGGCCGCACCCCGTGTCCCCACTCTCGTCAGCGCCTAAGGAAGTCACGTGGCACAGCAGCCCACGGCTGCGCAGCAGCGCCCCGGTTCCACCAAGACCCTGCTCAAGGGCACGGACGGGGCCGGTGTCGTACGCCGTACCGTCCTCCCCGGCGGCCTGCGGGTCGTCACCGAGACCCTGCCGACGGTGCGGTCAGCCGCCTTCGGCATCTGGGTCGGCGTCGGCTCGCGCGACGAGACGCCGGTGCTCAACGGTGCCACGCACTACCTGGAGCACCTGCTGTTCAAGGGCACCGAGCGGCGCAGCGCCCTGGACATCTCCTCCGCGCTGGACGCGGTCGGCGGCGAGATGAACGCCTTCACCGCCAAGGAGTACACCTGCTACTACGCGCGGGTGCTCGACAACGACCTGCCGCTGGCCATCGACGTGGTCAGCGACATGCTGACCGGATCACTGATCCGGCAGGAGGACATCGACACCGAGCGCGACGTCGTCCTCGAAGAGATCGCGATGACCGAGGACGACCCGGGCGACGTGGTGCACGACCTGTTCGCCCAGGTGATGTTCGGCTCCTCGCCGCTGGGACGTCCGGTGCTGGGCACCGTCGACACCATCAACGCACTGAGCCGGGACCAGGTGGCCGGCTTCTACAGGCGCCGCTACCGCCCGGAGCACCTGGTCGTCGCCGCGGCCGGGAACGTGGACCACGCCAAGGTGGTCCGCCAGGTCGAGAAGGCCTTCGCCGCGGCAGGCTCGCTGACCCGGACCGAAGCCGTCCCGGCTGAGCCGCGCGGCGGCAGCCGGGCCCTGCGCACGGCCGGCCGGGTCGAGATACTGGACCGGCCCACCGAACAGGCCCACCTGGTCCTCGGCCTGCCCGGCCTGGCCCGCAACGACCCGCGCCGCTGGGCCCTGGGCGTACTCAACTCCGCCCTCGGCGGCGGCATGAGCTCCCGGCTGTTCCAGGAGGTCCGGGAGAAGCGCGGGCTGGCCTACTCGGTCTACTCCTACTCGTCCTCCTACGCAGACACCGGCCTGTTCGGCATCTACGCCGGCTGCCAGCCGAAGCGGGTGGAGGAGGTACTGACCATCTGCCGCGAGGAACTGCAGCGGGTGGCCGACCAGGGCATCACGGAGGAGGAGCTCAACCGGGCGATCGGCCAGATCTCCGGCTCCACCGTGCTGGGCATGGAGGACACCGGCTCGCTGATGTCCCGCATCGGCAAGGCCGAGCTCTGTTACGGAACCCACCTCTCGGTGGACGAGCTGCTGGCGAAGATCTCCGGGGTGACCCTGGACGACGTGCGCGGGGTCGCCTCCACCGTCCTCGCCGCCCACAAGCCCTCCCTCGCCGTCATAGGCCCGGTGACCGGAAAACGCGCCGAACGCCTCACCGAGGCGCTCTAGGGGTCTTTGCCTTCAGAGTCAGCTACGGATCACAGGTCACCGCACAAGGAGTTGCAGCACATGAAGTCCCGTCTCCGCGTCGCCGTCCTAGGTGCAGCCGGCCGCATCGGTTCAGAAGCCGTGTGCGCAGTCGACGCTGCTCCGGACCTGGAACTCGTCGCCGCCCTCGGCCGCGCCGACAAGCTGGAGAAGCTCACCGACACCGGCGCCCAGGTCGCCGTGGAGCTGACCCACCCCGATTCGGTGATGGCCAACCTCGAGTTCTGCATCACCCACGGGATCCACTCGGTGGTGGGGACCACCGGTTGGACCAATGAGCGCTTCGACTCGCTGAACACCTGGCTCGCCGGCGCCCCCGGCACCGGGGTGCTGATCGCGCCCAACTTCTCCATCGGCGCGATCCTCACCATGCGCTTCGCCCAGCAGGCGGCCCGGTTCTACGAGTCCGTCGAGGTCGTCGAGCTGCACCACAAGAACAAGGCGGACGCCCCCAGCGGCACCGCCACCCGTACGGCCCAGCTGATCGCCGCCGCCCGCGCCGAGGCCGGTCTGGCCCCGCAGGAGGACCCGACCACCCACGGCCTGGACGGCGCCCGCGGCGCGGACGTGGACGGGGTGCCGGTGCACTCCGTGCGGATGCGCGGCCTGCTGGCCCACCAGGAGGTGCTCTTCGGGGATCAGGGCGAGACGCTGACGATCCGTCACGACTCACTGCACCACAGCAGCTTCATGCCCGGCATCCTGCTGGGCGTGCGCCGGGTGGTGGACACCCCGGGGCTGACCGTCGGCCTCGAGAACTTCGTCTTCGAGGAAGCATGATCGCCAAGGTCACCTATTTCGGCGTCTCGATCTGCCTGCTGCTCGGCTTCCTGGTCATCGTGGTGATCGGCGGCCAGCTGATGGCCACCGGCAACGGCCTGGGCATCGGTATGGGCATCGCCGCCGAGGTGCTGGTGGCCCTGGGCGCCTGGTTCCTCTGGAAGACCTACCGCTTCGGCCGCCGCAGCGCGGCACTGGCCCGGGAGCTGGAGGCCGAGGGCGGCCTTCCGGTCGACGAGCTGAAGCGCAGCGCCGGCGGCCGCATCGACCGGGACTCGGCGGACGCCGTCTTCGCCCGGCGCCAGGCCGAGACGGAGCGCACCCCGGAGGACTGGCGCTCCTGGTTCCGCCTGGCCGTCGCCTACGCGGACGCCCGCGACACACCGCGCGCCCGCAAGGCCATGCAGCACGCCATCAAGCTCCACGACGGATCGGGATCGGGATCGGGGCAGGGAGCGGGGCAGGGAGCTCCGTCCGCTGGCTGACGACCCGTTCGGCGCCGGGAACGGTCGCGTACTCCAGTTCGGGCAGCAGCGCGCCACCCAGCCGGATCGTGGTGCGCTCCCCGGTCGGGCGCAGCCCCTGGCGCTCGTAGAAGGCCCGGGCCCTGGCGTTGGCCTCCAGCACCCACAGCACGGACTGCTCCCGTCCGTCCGCACGCAGCCGCTCCAGCGCGGCGGTCAGCAGCGGCGCGCCCGCGCCGGTGGACCAGGCGTCCGGATGGGCGTAGAGCGCGTACACCTCGCCGCGGAGCACCCCACCGCGCAGGTGTGCGATTGTCGGCCGCTCCGGGCCGCAGTTGGCGAACGCCACGATCCGCCCGCCCCGCTCGGCCACCAGCAGATGCCGGTCCGGCGGATTCCGCAGAAAGCCCCGTACGGCGCGCGCGATCTCCTCCGGTCCGGTGTCCATGGCCTCCAGGTACACCGGCGGCAGGATGCCCGCGTACGCGGCCTGCCAGGACGCCGCCCGCAGCCGCCGCACGGGTCCGATGTCGGCGGCGGTGGCGTCCCGTATCTCCACCTCGTGCATTCCCGGCCCCTTCCTGTCCCTTCTTGTCTCTTCCTGTCCTGCCTCTTCCTGTTCTTCCCCTGCGAGCAGGATAAGCAGGACGGCGATGCTGTCAGCGGCGACCGATACCCTGAGGGCGGTCCGCAACCGGGACCCGACCGGCCACGAAAGGAATGTGCCAGGTGACCGACGAAGCCCCCGCCGTACCGGAGCCCGTCTTCAGGGACGACGTCACCGTCGAGTTGGTTCGCAGCAGCGCCCAGGACGCCGACGTCCTGTTCGCCGCCCGCGTGTCGACCGCCGGCGAGCAGTCGATCGACGAGCTCGGAAAGGACCCGGCGCGCTCCAAGGGCCTCATCAACTACCTGATGCGCGACCGCCACGGCACCCCGTTCGAGCACAACTCGATGACCTTCCTGGTGAGCGCCCCGATCTTCGTCTTCCGCGAGTTCCACCGGCACCGCAGTGGCTGGAGCTACAACGAGGAGAGCGGTCGCTACCGTGAGCTGCAGCCGGTCTTCTACGTCCCGGCGGCGGAGCGCAAGCTGGTCCAGAAGGGCCGTCCCGGCAAGTACGAGTTCTACGAGGGCACGGCCGACCAGTACAAGGCCGTGAGCTCGGCCATGGAGGAGTCGTACCGTCAGGCGTACGCCGCCTACCAGGCGATGCTCGCCGAGGGCGTGGCCCGGGAGGTGGCCCGCGCGGTGCTGCCGGTGGGGCTGTTCTCGTCCATGTACGCCACCTGCAACGCCCGCTCGCTGATGCACTTCCTCTCGCTGCGCACCAAGGACGAACGGGCCAAGGTGCCCTCGTTCCCGCAGCGGGAGATCGAGATGGTCGCGGAGAGGATGGAGGCGAAGTGGGCCGAGCTCATGCCCCTGACGCACGCCGCCTTCAATGAGCACGGACGGGTCGCGCCCTAGGCAGTGCAAGGGGTGGTCAGGGCTCCTGCTTACAAAGGGTCAGATCTCCCAAATGTCCCATTTGCGGGATATCGCACTGTTCCCTAGAGTCAGAACACGAGCCCCGGTGCCGCCTGAACCCCCGAGCAGGCGGCACCGGGCTCCCCTTCTGTGTTTCTCCTGTTGGACCGCCTGTGCTGGCACGCACCGGCAACGAGTAGCGTTGGGTTCATGGCTCCGACCTCCACCCCCGAGATCCCCTTCGGCAGGGCGCTGACCGCGATGGTGACCCCGTTCACCGCTGACGGCTCCCTCGACCTCGAAGGCGCCCAGCGTCTGGCGGCCCATCTGGTCGACGCGGGCAACGACGGACTCGTCGTGAACGGCACCACCGGCGAGTCGCCGACCACCACCGACGCCGAGAAGAGCGCCCTGGTCAGAGCTGTGGTGGAAGCGGTGGGGGAGCGCGCCCACGTGGTCGCGGGGGTGGGCACCAATGACACCCGGCACTCGATCGAGCTGGCCCACCAGGCCGAGCAGGCCGGGGCCGGCGGCCTGCTGGTCGTGACCCCGTACTACAACAAGCCTCCGCAGGAGGGCCTGCGCCGGCACTTCACCGCGGTCGCCGACGCCACCGGCCTTCCGGTGATGCTCTACGACATCCCCGGCCGCAGCGGCGTTCCCATCGACACCGAGACGCTCGTCCGTCTGGGCGAGCACCCCCGGATCGTCGCCAACAAGGACGCCAAGGGCGATCTCGGCGCAGCCGGCTGGGCGATCTCGCGCAGCGGTCTGGCCTGGTACTCCGGCGACGACATGCTGAACCTGCCGCTGCTGTCGATCGGCGCGGTCGGCTACGTCAGCGTCGTCGGCCATGTGGTCTCGGCCGAACTGCGTGACATGCTGGACGCCCACCTCGCGGGCGACGTGGCCAAGGCCGCGGAGATGCATCAGCGCCTGCTGCCGGTTTTCACGGGTATGTTTCGTACTCAAGGCGTGATCACCACCAAGGCTGCCCTGTCCCTGCAGGGCCTCCCGGCCGGTCCGCTGCGACTGCCGCTGGTCGAGGCCACTGACGCCGAGGTTGAACAGCTGAAGAAGGATCTCATCGCCGGAGGGGTACACCTCTGACATCGGAGGGGTACACCTCCGGACAACAGACTTCCACGTCCTGCCCGCCACCGGAGCTGTGACGTGTTGCACCACGGAAACGAAGAAACGATGCCGCCTGCACTGCGCACCCAACCGGGGTGCGCGGTGTGCGCGGAAAGGAGAGACTTTTGAGCCATCCGCACCCTGACCTGGGCACCCCGCCGCCGCTCGCCGAGGGGGCGCTCCGCGTCACCCCGCTGGGCGGGCTCGGTGAGATCGGCCGCAACATGACGGTCTTCGAGTACGGCGGCCGCCTGCTCATCGTCGACTGCGGCGTCCTGTTCCCCGAGGAGCAGCAGCCCGGCGTCGACCTGATCCTGCCTGACTTCACCTCCATCCGGGACCGGCTGGACAAGATCGACGGCATCGTCCTCACCCACGGGCACGAGGACCACATCGGTGCCGTTCCCTACCTGCTCCGCGAGAAGCCCGACATCCCGCTGATCGGCTCCAAGCTGACGCTGGCGCTGATTGAGGCCAAGCTCACCGAGCACCGCATCCGGCCGTACACGCTGGAGGTGAAGGAGGGCGAGCGCGAGCGCATCGGCGCGTTCGACTGCGAGTTCATCGCGGTGAACCACTCCATCCCGGACGCGCTGGCCGTCGCCATCCGCACCCCGGCCGGCATGGTCGTCGCCACCGGCGACTTCAAGATGGACCAGCTGCCGCTCGACAAGCGGCTCACCGACCTGCCGACCTTCGCCCGTCTGGGCGAGGAGGGCATCGACCTGCTGCTGGTGGACTCCACCAACGCCGAGGTCCCCGGGTTCATCGCACCGGAGCGGGATATCGGCCCGGTGCTCCAGCAGGTCTTCGACCGCGCCGACAAGCGGATCATCGTGGCGAGCTTCGCCAGTCACGTCCACCGCATCCAGCAGGTCCTGGACACCGCCCACGAGTTCGGCCGCAAGGTCGCCTTCGTCGGCCGCTCCATGGTTCGCAACATGGGCATCGCCCGTGACCTGGGCTACCTCAAGGTGCCGGGCGGCCTGGTCGTCGACGTGAAGACGCTGGACGACCTGCCCGACGAGGACGTGGTGCTGATCTGCACCGGATCCCAGGGCGAGCCGATGGCGGCGCTGTCCCGGATGGCCAACCGAGACCACCAGATCCGCATCGTCGAGGGTGACACCGTCATCCTCGCGTCCTCGCTCATCCCGGGCAACGAGAACGCGGTCTACCGCGTGATCAACGGCCTGACCAGGTGGGGCGCGGACGTCGTGCACAAGGGCAATGCCAAGGTGCACGTCTCGGGCCACGCCTCGGCCGGCGAACTGCTGTACTTCTTCAACATCTGCAAGCCCCGCAACCTGATGCCGGTCCACGGCGAGTGGCGGCACCTGCGGGCGGTCTCCGAGCTGGGCCAGAAGACCGGTATCGCCAAGGACCACATCGTCATCGCCGAGGACGGGGTCGTCATCGACCTGGTCAACGGCGCTGCCAAGATCGTCGGCAAGGTCCAGGCCGGCTATGTGTACGTGGACGGCCTGTCGGTCGGCGACATCAGCGAGGGTTCGCTGAAGGACCGCCGCATCCTGGGCGAGGAGGGCATCATCTCGGTCTTCCTGGTGGTGGACTCCAACACCGGCAAGATCACTGCCGGCCCCAACATCCAGGCCCGCGGCTCCGGTATCGACGACGACGCCTTCGGCCCGGCCATCACCAAGATGCAGGACGCCCTGTCCCGCTCGGCCCAGGACGGAGTCATCGAGCCCCGCCAGGTCCAGCAGCTGGTCCGCCGGGTCCTCGGCAAGTGGGTGTCCGACACCTATCGCCGTCGCCCGATGATCCTCCCGGTGGTCGTGGAGGTCTGACGGTTGTGCGAGTGTGCCCCCGTGGGACGAGGTCCGTTCCCACGGGGGCACACTCATGATTTGACACGCTCTTGGCGGGCGCGTAATGTCTTGCGGGTTGCCCTGCGGACAGCGGTGGCAACCAATCCTTCCGAACAGACAGCATGGCTCTTCTTTGGTATGTCGTTTTTCGGGAAAGCGGAT
>NZ_BBPM01000068.1:0-9560 GCF_000787775.1 Streptacidiphilus carbonis
GGCCGGGGCGGGGCGACCGCTCTGGGGCCTGCTCCAGAATGAGTCTGTAGGCATGTTTCCGTCCTTGAGCGGCGATGACTCATTCTTCGCTTTGACGGCCCCTGCCGCGGCCACCCCGCCCCGTCCCGCCCCCTTCCGTGCGTGGGGAGTGAAAAAACGCACGTCCCTGCGCCGCCGGGGGTCACCCCGTGAGGGCTAGGGTCGGAGCATGTTTGCTGCCTACGCTGCGCGTACTGATGCCGAGGACCCGCTGAGCGGTCTTGAGTTGGGCGAGCGTCCCGAGCCCGAGGCCAGGGAGGGCTGGAGCGTTGTCACGGTCAAGGCCGCGAGCCTGAACCACCACGACCTGTGGTCGCTGCGGGGGGTCGGGCTGCCGGGGGAGCGGCTGCCGATGATCCTCGGGTGCGACGCGGCCGGGGTCGACGAGGACGGCAACGAGGTCGTGCTGCACTCGGTGATCGGCCAGACCGGGTACGGGGTGCGGGTCGGGGAGCCGAGGTCGATTCTGACGGAGCGGTACCAGGGGACCTTCGCGCAGAAGGTGGCGGTGCCGACCTGGAATCTGCTGCCGAAGCCGAAGGAGCTGTCGTTCGCGGAGGCGGCGTGTCTGCCGACCGCTTGGCTGACGGCCTATCGGATGCTGTTCACCAATGCCGGGGTCCGGCCGGGGGACACCGTGCTGGTTCAGGGCGCGGGGGGGGGTGTGGCCACGGCGCTGGTCGTGCTGGGCAAGGCTGCGGGGCTGCGGGTCTGGGTCACCAGCCGGGACGAGGCCAAGGGCGCTCGGGCGCTGGAGTTGGGCGCGGACGCGGCCTTCGCGACCGGGGCGCGGCTGCCGGAGCGGGTGGACGCGGTCATGGAGACCGTCGGCGCGGCGACCTGGTCGCACTCGGTGAAGTCGCTGCGGCCGGGCGGCACGATCGTCATCTCCGGCGCGACCAGCGGCCCGAACCCGCCGGCCGAGCTGACCCGGGTGTTCTTCTTGGAGCTCAAGGTGGTCGGCTCCACCATGGGCACCAAGGAGGAGTTGGCCGGACTTCTCTCGATGTGCGCGACCACGGGCATCCGCCCGATCATCGACTCCGTCCTCCCTCTGAACGAAGCGCGTGAGGCCTTCACCCGCATGGAGAAGGGCGACCTCTTCGGCAAGCTGGTGCTGGAGCCCCGATAGGGGCGCGGGGAACTGCGCGACAGGCCACCCCCCAAGGTGTCCTGTCGCGCAGGACGTCCCCCCGCCCCGCCGGGTCAGTCCCCGCGGATCCGGCGGGCCGCCGCGGCCAGCACCGCCCGGGCCCGGGCGAGTTCGTCCGCCGCGAACCCGCGGTCCCTCGCGCCGTCGCGGACCTCGTCGCGGAACCGGTCCAGCAGCCCGCTGAGTTCGCGCAGCGGCTCGTTGGACGGGTTGGTCATGGTCCACGGCGGGAGGTCGGTCGCGGGCGGGAGGTCGGTCGCGTCGTCCTTGCCCAGGTCGATCCGGTCGGCGGGTTCCGCCTGCCCGCTCTGCGACTGGCTCCAGCGGGCCGGGTCGGCCAGGCCCGTGAGGGTGCGGGTCAGCTCGGAGAGCCCCTCGCTCAGGCCGGTGGGCCAGTCCCCGCTGCGGGCCTGGGCCTTCATCTGCTCGCCGATCCGGTGCGCCTCGGCCTTGACCTGGTCGCGCAGCGCCCTGGTCTGCTCGCGGGTGGCCCGGGCCTCCTCGCGGGCGCTGCGGGCCTGCTCCTTGGCCTGCCGGGCCTGCTCCTTCGCCTGCTCCTTGGCGACGCGCCACTCCTCCTTGGTGCGCTGCCAGGACTCCTTGTCCATTCCGGGCCAGGGGCCGTCGCCCCAGACCGGGTCCGGGCCCCAGCCCTTGGACTCGCTCTTGGTCTGGCGGCGGGACTCCTTGGCGGCGCGGCGCATCTCCTCGCGGAGGTCCTTCGCGGAGTCGCGGACGTCCTCGCGGATCTGGTCGGCCAGGTGTGCGACGGACTCGTGGATCTCGGTCTCCAGGGCGTCGATCTCCGTTGCGCGGTCGGCCAGTTCGGCCTTGCCGGCGTCGGTGATGCGGTAGACCTTGCGGCCGCCTTCGAGGGTGTGCGAGACCAGTCCCTCCTGCTCCAGCTTGGCCAGCCGGGGGTAGACCGTGCCGGCCGAGGGCGCGTAGAGCCCGTGGAAGCGCTCCTCCAGCAGGCGGATCACCTCGTAGCCGTGGCGGGGGGACTCGTCCAGCAGCTTGAGGAGGTAGAGACGGAGACGGCCATGGGCGAAAACGGGGCTCATGCCTCGTCCTCCTTACTGAAGTCGAGAGCCTTGGGTGTGTCGTCCTCGGGCGCGGGGCGGCGGAGCAGGGCCACCGAGCCGGAGACGGTGGTGATCTTGACCTTGCCGGAGCCGGTGCCGAGGGTGCCGGTCAGCTGCTTGGCGCCCCAGGTGCCGGCCATCCTCAGCTCGTCGAAGGCGCTGGAGACGTCGCCGCTGGTGGTGTTGGCGTGGACCTGCGCGTTGGTGGGCTCCGGGATGCGGAGCGAGACCTCGCCGGAGACGTTGTTGAGGCTGACGTCGGTGTTGTTGTTCCGGGCGAGGTCGACGGTGACCGGGCCGCTGACCGAGTTGGCCTTGAGGGTGCGGCTGGCGCCCTCGACCACGGTCAGCTCGCCGGAGACGGTGTTGACCTTGAGGTCGCCGGAGACCGACTGGGCGTGCACGCTGCCGGACACGGTGTTGGCGTCGACCGGCCCGGACACGCCGACCAGGGTGGTCGAGCCGCTGGCGCTGTGCACGGTCACCGGGGCGGCGATGCCCGAGATCACGGTGTCCGACGAGGCCGAACCGAGCTCGATCCGGGTGCCGTGCGGCACCGCGAGCGAGACCACGGCGCGGCGGCGGACGCCCTCCCGCCACTTGCCGATGAACGTGGCGAGGGACTTCCACGAGAAGTCCTTCCACGTCAGGTCGTCGTAGGTGACGACGAGTTCACCCCGTTCCAGGGTGATCTGCAGGGGTGGCCCTTCGATCTCGGTGACTTCGAGCCTGGCGGGCCCGTCGTCGGCGACTACGTTCACGGCGCCGGCGACCGTGCGCACGCGGAGGCGGGTGATCTCGGCGTCGAAGGTGAGCTTCTCCGGTGTGCTGACGGTCCACTGCTCGGTCATGCTGACTCCCCGAAGTATGGTGGCAGAGGACGCGCTATGTATCGCGTCCTCTGCTATTCACGATATATCGTGTCCCTGGGAAGTCAAGCGGTTCTGCTACTCGTCCTCGTCGTCGTCCAGCCGCGCCAGCCAGGTGGCCAGTCGTTCGACCGGAACCTCGAACTCCGGATTCAGGTCCACGAACTCCTGCAGCCGGTCGGCCAGCCAGTCAAAACTGACCTCCTCCTCCCCGCGCCGGCTCTGCAGCTCCTCAATGCCTCGGTCGGTGAAGTACACGGATGGATCTCCTGGTGGGGGCGGCGATACTGAGGAAGAGCCTACTTACCGGTGATGTGCTCGGAGCTCGGCCTCGAACTGCAGACGTGCACCCCGTTCCGCGGGGAGTTCGCGACAGAAGATCGCACCCAGGAGGAAGGCGGCCATGTAACCGAACCCTCCGGGAGCGGTTACCGGGAGGAACAGGATCAGCACGAGTCGGTTGAGCAAGGGATTGGTAAGCACGGGGTGGCGACTGCGGTATTCAAGCCGTTGGTCGCGCCACTGCTTGGGAGTGAGGTCAAGGGCGCGCGCCGCCACTGTCGCGCGCAGACCGAACGCGAAGCCGATCAGAACGGCGACGACTGCGGCGATCCGCAGCGGAAGCACCCAGCCATGTGCGATGGACCCGTCGTCGATCCAGGCCCAGCCAGCCAAGGCCAGTCCGCAGAGCAGCAACAGCATGATCAGTTGACCGAAGGCGATGGACGCGCGTCGCATCCAGTACCGATGACCGTGCTCGACCCAGGTCGTGCCGATGTTCTTCACCGGAAGCGGACGGACGTCCGGGGGGAGGATGCGCGGGTAGGGGCGCTCAGAAGATGCTGGTGATTCCATGCCACACTCCTTTTGCGTCATCGGCGATGCTGGCACCGGCACCCTTCACGACGTTCCAACTTCCTTGTGCAACACCCCCGACGATCCCGTGATCGTGGATGTCCTCGCTCCAGTGCTCATGGAGCGCCTTGTCGACTGCGTACACGCCGAACATCACGCCGCCGGCGCCCAGCGCCAGAGCGCCTGCTGCCGCTTCCTCAGGCAGCGAGGCCACAACCGCCGCGCCGAGCGCCAGCCCTCCGAGGGCTGAGGTGCCGTCGACTAGGGCGGAGTGGGTCCAGGACCAGCCCTTGTCGTGGTCTTCCTGGGCTTCGGTGACGCCGACCACGCCGGCGGCGGCGATGTCGAGGACGGGGATGTCGCGGAGGAACTCCGGGAGGCGGTCGAGGCCCTCGAACATCTTGAGGTCGCGGGCGGCGTCGCCGAGCTTGTAGTTGAGGGTCTTGTCGAAGGTGCCGCGTTTGGCCTCCGCGGCTTCAAGCTCGGTGTTCAGGGCCTTGACCTGTCTGATCGAGGCGCGGTATGCCGCGTCCTCGGGCAGGTCCTTGGGGACGTCCTTGCCGGCGGCCTTGAGGGACTGGCGCTCGGAGTTGAGTTTGTCCCAGGCGTCCTGGGTGCCCTTGGAGGCCGAGTCGAGCTTGCTCTGCGCCTTTTCGGCCGCCGCGGAGCGGGAGTCGTCCTTGGCGGCGTAGAGGTCGCGCAGGAAGGCGGAGACGGTGGCCTTGTCCGCGGTCTTCATCGGGCCGTTGGGGTCGATGTCGTCGAAGAGCTGCTTGAGCTGCTCTGCCGCCTGGACCCGGGCCTCCTGGGCGGAGTACGTGATCTGCTTGTAGACCTCGCCGTAGGAGTTCAGCTCGCTGATCGCCTGCTGCTCCTTGGGGCTGGGCGGGTTGGCGGTCACCAATTCGAGGGGTTCGCCACGTGGCCCGATGGCGACGCCCTTGCCCTTGGCGGCGTCGGCGGCGTTGTAGAGGGCGCTCTCCGCGGCGGCGAGTTGCCCGCCCAACTCGGTGAGCACGGAGCCCACCGAGCCGATCAGGTCGGCGAGGCCGCCTGCTGTTATTGCGTCCTCGCTCCACTTCCCCCGGAACTCCTCGGCGGAGTCCCCCTTCCAGCCGGCGTCGCCGACGAGCGAGTCGACCTTGCCGCTGAGCGGCTGGATCACTCCGTCCAGATCCTCCTTGGCGCCGGTGAGGGAGGTGCCCATCGCCTGGATACCGCCGATGTCGCCGCCGATCCAGCTCTCCGTCATGTTCCCGCCTGTCTATCCGGCCATGAGGTCTTCGAAGACCCCGTGCACGTCGACGTCATTGCGCTGGTACGAGTCGTGGGCGTAGGCCAGCTTGTCGCCGTGCTCGTCGATCCGGTCGGCCATCTTGGTGTGCAGTCCGTCGATCGCTTCCAGCAGGATCTGCATGGCGCCGTTGAGGGCGGGGTCGCCGCCGTCGGCGACGGGAGGGGTGACCCTAGGTTTGAAACCGCGGTAGGTCTCCGCCTCGGTGTGGAAGGTCCCGGCCATGCTGCTGAGGTCGCCGAGGACGACCTGGTATCCGGCGCCCATCAGCCATCCCTCCGGTACTCGGCGAGATCCGCCGCGGTCCAGCGGCGGGCCCGCGGGTCGGTGCGCGGGTCGAGGTGGACGGCGCCGAGGCCGCTGCGGCGCATCAGCCCGACGAACCACTCGGCCGAGGCGGCCACCCAGGGCTGGGCCTCGCCGAGCCGCTCCTTGAGCACCCGCGGTGAGCTGAAGGCGACCGGCACCGGCCCGGCGGGGCCGTCCAGCAGCTCGAAGACGATCTGCGGCCGGAGGTCGGTCCGTTCGGGCAGCGGGTACTGCGGATGCGCGGGCACACACAGCACGGTGTCGGCGGGCGGCGCCGAGGCGCCGTCATAACCGCCTGGGTTCAGCGCGCGGTCGACTCTGGACATCTTCACCCCGTTGTTGATGTACGGCCGGTCTGATGCTAGCGGTCGCTGACGGGGGAGAACGCCGACGGGCCCGGCGCTCCGTGAGGAGTGCCGGGCCCGTCGGGGTGGTGTCGGGGGGTCAGATGGAGAAGACGTCCTCGACGAGTTGGGACTGCTCGGCGGCGTGGCGCTTGGCGGAGCCGACCGCCGGGGCCGAGGAGGACGGGCGGGCGACGCGGCGCAGCCGGGAGCCGGCGGCGTTGCGGCCGACCACCACGTCCAGGTGGTCGATCAGGTTGAGCGCGATGAACGGCCAGGCGCCCTGGTTGGCCGGCTCCTCCTGGGCCCAGACGTACTGGACGTCCCCGCCGTAGCGCTGCAGCTCCTCCTGGAGCTCGGCGATCGGGAGCGGGTAGAGGCGCTCGACCCGGACCAGCGCCGTGTCGGTGATGCCGCGCTCGGTGCGGGCCGCCTCCAGGTCGTAGTAGAACTTGCCCGCGGTGATGACGACCTTGCGGACGTTGGCCGGGTCCACGGTGGAGTCGCCGATCACCGGGCGGAACGCGCCGGAGGTGAACTCGTCGGCCTTGGACGCCGCCGCCTTCAGTCGCAGCATCGACTTCGGGGTGAAGACGATCAGCGGCTTGTGGTGCGGGTTGTGGACCTGCCACCGCAGCAGGTGGAAGTAGTTCGACGGGAGCGTCGGCTGGGCCACCGTCATGTTGTTGTCGGCGCACATCTGCAGGAAGCGCTCGATGCGCGCGGACGAGTGGTCCGGTCCCTGGCCCTCGTAGCCGTGCGGCAGCAGCAGGGTGACCCCGGAGGTCTGGCCCCACTTGGCCTCGGCGGAGGTGATGAACTCGTCGACGATGGTGGAGGCGCCGTTGACGAAGTCGCCGAACTGGGCCTCCCACGCGACCAGCGCGTTCTTGCGGGCCAGCGAGTAGCCGTACTCGAAGCCCATCGCCGCGTACTCGGAGAGCAGGCTGTCGTAGACGGTGTAGCGGGCCTGGTCCTCGGTCAGGTAGAGGAGCGGGGTGTAGTCCTCGCCGGTGACCCGGTCGACCAGCACCGCGTGCCGGGTGCCGAAGGTGCCGCGGCGGCTGTCCTGGCCGGCGAGCCGGACCGGGTGGCCCTCCATCAGCAGCGAGCCGATGGCGAGGGTCTCGCCCATGGCCCAGTCGATGGTGCCGTCGTCGATGCTGGAGGACCGGCGCTGCAGCTGCGGCAGCAGCCGCGGGTGCACGGTGAGCCAGTCCGGCAGGGCGACCTGGGACTCGGCGATGCGCTTGACCATCTCCTGGGAGATGCCGGTCTGCACCTGCACCGGGAAGGTGGCCTGCGGGCGCTCGCTGGTGGCCGGGGCCGGGCTGGCGTTGGCCTCGCGGACCTCCACGAAGACCTTCTCCAGCTGGTCCTGATAGTCCTTGAGCGCCTGCTCGGCCTCCTCGACGGTGATGTCGCCGCGACCGATCAGGCCCTCGGTGTAGAGCTTGCGCACCGAGCGCTTCTTGTCGATCAGGTCGTACATCAGCGGCTGGGTGAACGAGGGGTTGTCGGCCTCGTTGTGGCCGCGGCGGCGGTAGCAGATGAGGTCGATGACCACGTCCTTGCCGAACGCCTGGCGGAACTCGAAGGCCAGCCGGGCGACGCGGACCACGGCCTCCGGGTCGTCGCCGTTGACGTGGAAGATCGGGGCCTCGATCATGCGCGCCACGTCGGTGCAGTACGTGGAGGAGCGGGAGGCGGCCGGGGCGGCGGTGAAGCCGACCTGGTTGTTGATCACCACGTGCACGGTGCCGCCGGTGCGGTAGCCGCGCAGCTGCGACATGTTCAGGGTCTCGGCGACCACGCCCTGGCCCGCGAAGGCCGCGTCGCCGTGGATCTGCACGGCGAGGACGTCGAAGGAGTTGCCGGCCTTGTCCTGGATGTCCTGCTTGGCGCGGACGATGCCCTCGACGACCGGGTCCACCGCCTCCAGGTGGGAGGGGTTGGCGGCCAGCGAGACCTTGATCTTCTCGCCGTCGATGCCGGTGAAGGTGCCCTCGGAGCCCAGGTGGTACTTGACGTCGCCGGAGCCGTGCATCGACTTGGGGTCCAGATTGCCCTGGAACTCGCGGAAGATCTGGGCGTAGGACTTGCCGACGATGTTGGCCAGCACGTTGAGGCGGCCGCGGTGGGCCATGCCGATCACGGTCTCGTCCAGCTTGGCCTCGGCGGCCGAGTCCAGGACCGCGTCCAGCAGCGGGATGACGGACTCGCCGCCCTCCAGCGAGAAGCGCTTCTGGCCGACGTACTTGGTCTGCAGGAACGTCTCGAACGCCTCGGCGGCGTTGAGCCGGCGCAGGATGCGCAGCTGCTCCTCGCGCTCGGGCTTGTCGTTGCCGCGCTCGACCCGGGCCTGGATCCAGCGGCGCTGCTTGGGGTCCTGGATGTGCATGTACTCGATGCCGATGGTGCGGCAGTACGAGTCGCGCAGCACGCCGAGGATGTCGCGCAGCTTCATGGTCGCCCGGCCGGCGAAGCCGCCGACCGCGAACTCGCGCTCCAGGTCCCACAGCGTCAGGTCGTGGGCCTGGACGTCGAGGTCGGGGTGCTTGCGCTGCTTGTACTCCAGCGGGTCGGTGTCGGCCATCAGGTGGCCGCGGACCCGGTAGCTGTGGATCAGCTCCATGACCCGGGCGGTCTTGTTGACCTCGTTGTCGTGGCTGTTGTCCACGTCGGTGGCCCAGCGGACCGGCTCGTAGGGGATCCGCAGCGACTCGAAGATCTGGTCGTAGAAGTCGCCCTGGCCGAGCAGCAGCTGGTGCATGGTGCGCAGGAACTCGCCGGACTGCGCGCCCTGGATGACCCGGTGGTCGTAGGTCGAGGTCAGCGTCATGACCTTGGAGACGCCCAGGCGGGAGAGGGTCTCCTGGGACGATCCCTGGAACTCGGCCGGGTACTCCATCGCGCCGACGCCCAGGATGGTGCCCTGACCGGGCATCAGCCGGGGCACGGAGTGGACGGTGCCGATGCCGCCGGGGTTGGTCAGCGAGGCGGTGACGCCGGAGAAGTCGTCCACCGTCAGCTTGTTCTGGCGGGCGCGGCGGACGATGTCCTCGTAGGCCTGCCAGAAGCCGAAGAAGTCGAGGGTCTCGGCCTTCTTGATGGCGGCCACGACCAGCTGGCGGTCGCCGTTGGGCTTGGTCAGGTCGATGGCCAGACCGAGGTTGACGTGCTCGGGCTTCACCAGGAAGGGCTTGCCGTCCTTCTCCTGGAAGCCCTGGTTCATGGCCGGCATGGCCTTGATGGCCTGCACCATGGCGTACCCGATGATGTGGGTGAAGGAGACCTTCCCACCGCGGGCGCGCTTGAGGTGGTTGTTGATGACGATGCGGTTGTCGATCAGCAGCTTCGCGGGGACGGCGCGCACGCTGGTCGCGGTCGGCATCGAGAGCGAGGCGTCCATGTTCGCGACGATCCGGGCGGAGGGGCCCTTGAGGGCGATCAGCTCGGGACCGGTGGGGGCGACGGGGGACGTCACGTTCTTGCTGTCCTTAAGGGCGTCGGCCACATCGGCCGGGGTGGAGGCTGACCGGGGCGCCGGTGCGGGGGGAGCCGGGGGCTTCGGCGGCACGGGCGGCGCGGCGGTCGGTGCGGCAGGAGGGG
>NZ_BBPM01000068.1:9831-36127 GCF_000787775.1 Streptacidiphilus carbonis
GGGGGGGACCGGGGGGCGGGGGCGCGGGGGCGGGGGGGGCGGCGGGCGGCGGGGGTGCGGGGACCGCTGCCGGGGCAGAGGGGGCCGCGGCGGTCTGTGCTGCCGCCGTCACCTCGGCTCCGGCAGGGGCACCCGGTCGGCCCGTCTTCTCGCCGGCCTTGTAGTCGGCGAAGAAATCCCACCAGGCCCGGTCGACCGAGTTGGGGTCCTGGAGGTACTGCTGGTAGATCTCGTCGACGAGCCACTCGTTCGGGCCGAAACCCGGATCGGTGCTGGTCGAGCTGGTTGAGGTATGGGGGGACTCTGGCGACACGGCGGCAACCGCCCTCTTCCGCTTCCTTAAGGATGTGTGGACAGCGGATGCCAAGGCTACGCCCCCAGCAGGTCTCCGCGCAGTTCCCGACCCCCGGCCGTCGCGCAGATCACAGTGCGACCGTCGGCTTTGGCGCGAAACCGATGTGTGGAGTCGGCCGCGAAGGGGGATAACGATTGGCTGTTCGGCCGGATGAAGGCGATCAATTCCGACATTCAGGACGAATTCCATGGGCCGCCGACGGCACTTCCGGCAATTGTCTCAGGTCTGTCTCAAACGGACATGTGACCGTTGCCCCGGGAGGGTGATCCGGATCAGGCAGCCCGCGGCGGAGTCCGCGACCGCGATGGTTCCGCCGTGCAGGTCGACGGCCCAGCGGGCGATGGCCAGGCCGAGGCCGGTGCCGCCGTCGCTGCCGGGGCCCTGGGCGGAGGGGCCGCTGCCGCGGCTGAAGCGTTCGAACACGCGGTGCCGGTCCTCGGGACGGATGCCGGGGCCCTGGTCGGCGACCTCCAGCAGCAGGCCGCCGGCCCCGCGGCCGCCGCCGTTCAGCAGTTCCCGGGCCCGGACGGTGACGGTGCCGTCCTTGGGGCTGTGCCGGCAGGAGTTGTCGACCAGGTTGGCGACCACCTGGTGCAGCCGCTCCGGGTCGGCGACCGCGGTGAGGCCGGGGGAGACGTCCAGGGCCAGCGAGACGTCGTGGCGCCGGCGGCTGGCCCCGCCGGAGGTGGAGCCGTCCATGCTCAGGCCGCGGAGCACCCCGGACAGGAAGAGCTCGACGCCGAACTCCCGGGTGTCCAGCGAGGTGACCCCGTCGGCGATCTTGGACAGGTCGAGCAGATGGGCCACCAGCCGGCCCAGCCGCTCGGTCTGCTCCAGGGCCGCGGTCATGGTGGCCGGCTCCGGGCGGACCACCCCGTCGACCACGTTCTCCAGCACCGCGCGCAGGGCGGCGATGGGGGTGCGCAGCTCGTGCGAGACATTGGCGATCAGCTCGCGGCGCTGCCGGTCGGCGGCCTCCAGGTCGGCGGCCATGGTGTTGAACGCGGTGGCCAGCTCGCCCACCTCGTCGCGGGAGGTGGCCCGTACCTCGCGGCTGTAGTCGCCGGCCGCCATGGCCCGGGCGGCCGCGGTCATCTCGCGCAGCGGCGCGGTCATGCCGTGTGCCAGTAGCTGGGTGATCAGCAGCGAGGCGACCACCGAGAAGATCATGACTATCCGGATCTGGGTGTCCGAGTTCAGCGCCAGCACCACCATCAGAGTGGAGATGCACACCGAGGTGATCACCAGGACCGCGAGCTTGGCCTTGATCGAGCGGAGCGGGTCCAGCGGGCGCAGGTCCGCCCAGACGCGCTGCGCCGCGCGGCGCAGCGGGCCGGGGCGCGTGGCCGCCTGCGGATCGCTGCTTCTGCTCGCCCGGGCCCCCCTGATGCAGCTCATGGCGTCGGCGCCTCCAAGGCGTAGCCGACCCCGTGCACGGTGCGGATCCAGTTGGCCCCGATCTTGCGGCGCAGCGCCTTCACATGGCTGTCGACGGTGCGGGTGCCGGAGGCGTCGGTCCAGTCCCAGACCTCGGCGAGCAGTTGCTCGCGGGTCAGCACCGCCCGGGGCTGCTGGGCCAGGCAGGCCAGCAGGTCGAACTCGGTGGGCGTCAGGTGGATGTCGCCGCCGGCCACCCGGACCCGGCGCTGGACGTTGTCGATCTCCAGCTCGCCGAGGCGCAGGGTGCCGCCCATCGGGGTGCGGGCGGCCAGTTGGGCCCGCTCCACCCGGCGGAGAAGCACATTGACCCGGGCCGCCAGCTCGCGCATGGAGAACGGCTTGGTCATGTAGTCGTCGGCGCCCACGCCGAGGCCGACCAGCATGTCGGTCTCGTCGTCGCGCGCGGTCAGCATCAGTACCGGCACCGGTCGGTGCGCCTGGATCCGCCGGCACACCTCCAGGCCGTCGAAGCCCGGCAGCATCACGTCCAGCACCACCAGGTCGGGCTGCCAGGTCTGGAAGCAGTCCACCGCGGTGGGCCCGTCGTGCGAGATCGCCACGCGGAAGCCCTCGGCGCCCAGGCGGGCGGCGATGGACTCGGCGATGGTCGGCTCGTCCTCCACGACCAGGACCCGTCGCTGACCTCCGGTCCCGTTGGTCTCCTGCTGCTGTGCATCCGTCACGGTCACGCCACCGCCCCCAGGGCTTGCGGGTATCTCGGAACGCCTGTGGGGGCGCTCCTGCTCGCTTCGTCTCGTCCGAACTGGTTGGTGCCTGCCGCCCACCGGTCGCAGCCTACGGACCGGCGCAGTCCCCCGGCACCCAGTCTTCTACAAACCGGTCTTCCGGGGGGCGGCATGGGCGTAGACCCTACCTGCCCTTCATGGGTGGGCTGCGTCGCCGCCCGTACAGCGCTCATACGGGCAGAGTGGCAAGGTACACGACATCCGGCAGACCGCGCTCCACTTGCACACCCACCGGGACGGACTCGACCACCGGAAAACGGCTCCGCAGTCGCTGCTCGAAGGCCGGCGAGGGGGCGCCGCTCCAGAAGGCCAGCACGCCGCCTGGGAGCAGCACGCGCTGCGCCAGATCCAGCCCCGACTCGGTGTAGAGGCTGTCGTTGGACTCGGTGACGGTCCAGTCCGGGCCGTTGTCGATGTCCAGGCAGAGCGCGTGATAGCGCTCCGCGGTGCCGTGCAGGTGCCGCAGCAGGTCGTCGTGGACGATCCGGACGCGCGGGTCGGTGTGGCCGCCGCCGGCGAAGGGCGCCAGGGGTGCGTCGCCCGCGGTGTGCCAGTCGATCACGGCCTGCTCGCGCTCCAGCACGGTGATCCGTCCCGGTCGGGGGTCGGCCGCGGCCTCGGCCAGCGAGAAGCCGACGCCGAGGCCGCCGATCAGCAGGCTCGCGCCCTGCGGTCCGGCCAGCGCGTCCAGGACGGCGGTGACCAGCAGGCGCTCGGAGCGGCCGTCCGAGGTGTCCATCAGGAAGCAGCCGTTGGCGATGATCTCGAAGTGCTCGCCCCGGCGGCGCAGTACCGCCTCGCCGTAGGGGCCTTCGCGGCGGTCCAGGACTTCGGGCGGGTCTGACAGCACGGGCATGGCAGCGGCTCTCTCCGGTGTTGCTGGGATGCGGCGGCATTCATTCTGCCGCAGTGGCGCGATCGCTCACGGCGAACACCGCTGGGGAACACCAGGGGGGTCAATCTCCTTTAGTCCAGTTAACTCAACTTTGATTACTGGGGAGAGATCATGGCGAACGCCTCTTCATTGACCCTGCCGGTACTGCCGCTCGATGACGAGGCGGTGCTCCCCGGCATGGTCGTCCCGCTCGACCTGTCCGACCCCGACGTGCGCTCCGCCGTCGAGGCCGCCCAGGCCGCGGTGCGGGACAGCGGGGCGCACGCGCCCGGCATCAGGACCGTGGCGAGCGCCCGCAAGGCGCGGGTGCTGCTGGTCCCGCGGATCGACGGCTCCTACGGCGCCATCGGCACCCTGGCGACGGTCGAGCAGGTCGGCCGGCTGGCCGACGGCGACCCGGCCGCGCTGGTCAGGGGTGTCCGACGGGTGCGGATCGGGGCCGGTACCACCGGGCCTGGCGCTGCCCTCTGGGTCGAGGCCGAGCCGATCACGGCCGACGTCCCGGACCCGCTTCCGGGCGCCGTGGCCGAGCTGGTCCGCGACTACAAGGCGCTGACCACCACCTGGCTGCAGAAGCGCGGGGCCTGGCAGATCGTGGACCGGGTCGCCGCCATCGAGGACGTCTCCGACCTGGCCGACAACATCGGCTACGCGCCGTTCCTGACCGGGGCCGAGAAGGTCCAGGTCCTGGAGGAGCTGGACCCGGTGGCCCGGCTGAAGCTGTCCCTGCAGCTGCTGCGCGACCACCTGGCCGAGGAGGACGTCGCGGAGACCATCCGCAAGGACGTCCAGGAGGGCATGGAGAAGCAGCAGAAGGAGTTCCTGCTGCGCCGGCAGCTGGAGGCGGTCCGCAAGGAGCTCTCCGACCTCAACGGCGACCCCGACACCGAGGAGGAGGACTACCGAGTCCGGGTGGAGGCCGCCGACCTGCCCGAGAAGGTCCGCGAGGCCGCGCTCAAGGAGGTCGACAAGCTGGAGCGCTCCTCCGACGCCTCGCCGGAGGGCAGCTGGATCCGCACCTGGCTGGACACCGTCCTGGAACTGCCCTGGAACGAGCGCAGCGAGGACGAGTACGACATCGCCGGCGCCCGCGCCGTCCTGGACGCCGACCACTTCGGCCTGGACGACGTCAAGGACCGGATCGTCGAGTACCTGGCGGTCCGCAAGCGGCGGGCCGACAAGGGCCTGGGTCAGGTCGGCGGGCGCCGTGGGGGCGCCGTGCTGGCGCTGGTCGGGCCGCCCGGGGTCGGCAAGACCTCGCTGGGCGAGTCCGTGGCGCGGGCCATGGGCCGGTCCTTCGTCCGGGTCGCCCTGGGCGGCGTCCGGGACGAGGCGGAGATCCGCGGCCACCGGCGCACCTACGTCGGAGCGCTGCCCGGACGCGTCGTCAGGGCGATCAAGGAGGCCGGTTCGATGAACCCGGTCGTGCTGCTGGACGAGATCGACAAGGTCGGCTCGGACTACCGGGGCGACCCGGCGGCGGCGCTGCTGGAGGTGCTGGACCCGGCGCAGAACCACACCTTCAGGGACCACTACCTGGAGGTCGAGCTGGACCTGTCCGACGTGGTCTTCCTGGCCACCGCCAATGTGCTGGAGGCCATCCCGGAGGCGCTGCTGGACCGGATGGAGCTGGTCCGCCTGGACGGCTACACCGAGGACGAGAAGGTCGTCATCGCCAGGGACCACCTGCTGCCGCGCCAGCTGGAGCGGGCCGGTCTGGGCGCCGACGAGGTCGTGGTGGCCGAGGACGCGCTGCGCAGCCTGGCCGGCGAGTACACCCGTGAGGCGGGCGTCCGCAGCCTGGAGCGGGCCGTGGCCCGGATCCTGCGCAAGGTCGCGGCCCAGCAGGAGCTGGGCGCCGAGGGCGCCGAGCTGCCGCGCACGGTCACCGCGGGTGACCTGCGCGGGCTGATCGGCCGTCCGCACCACACCCCGGAGGCGGCCCAGGAGCCCGGCGAGCGCCGTACCTCGGTGCCCGGCGTGGCCACCGGGCTGGCCGTCACCGGGGCGGGAGGTGACGTCCTCTACATCGAGGCGTCGCTGGCCGACCCGGAGACCGGCTCCACCGGGCTGACCCTCACCGGCCAGCTGGGCGACGTGATGAAGGAGTCGGTGCAGATCGCGCTGTCCTTCCTGCGCTCGCACGGGGCCGAGCTGGAGCTGCCGGTCACCACGCTGCGCGAGCGCGGCGTCCACGTCCACGTCCCGGCCGGGGCCGTGCCCAAGGACGGCCCGAGCGCGGGTGTGACGATGACCACCGCACTGGCCTCGCTGCTCTCCGGGCGCAAGGTCAGGACCGAGGTCGCGATGACCGGCGAGGTCTCGCTGACCGGCAGGGTGCTGCCGATCGGCGGGGTGAAGCAGAAGCTGCTGGCCGCCGACCGGGCCGGGATCACCACGGTGCTCATCCCCTCCCGCAACGAGGCCGACCTGGACGACGTCCCGGCCGAGGTGCTGGAGCGGCTGACCGTCCACCCGGTGTCGGACGTCCGGCAGGTGCTGGAACTGGCGCTGGAGCCCGCGGTCACCCTGACCAAGGGCAGCGTGCTGGCCGCCTGACCGGCTGCGCCCGGGCACAACGGCGCAGCGAGGCGCCCGACCACCGCCGTCGGAACCGTCGTTTCGAGGGGGCCGTCCCCGTACGGGACGAGACCTGCGAGAATGCGACGGTTCTGACGGCGAGTGGGTTGGGTGGGTGCGCGCGATGGGCGGACGACGAGCAGCGGGGAGCCTCCCCGGTGCCGCTGCCAGGGCCTCCGGGTTCACCGGGCCCCCGGCGAAGAAGCGCAACCTGGAACTGATGCTGACCGTTTTCGCGGTCGCCATCTGCGGCTTCGCCGACGCCAGCGTCGAGCTGGCGATCAACGACAAGCTGCCCGGCAGCTTCGCCACCACGGTGGGCGGACTCGCCGTACTGGCGCTGCTGTCGCACCTGGTGGTGCGGCAGTGGGCGGCCTACGCCGATCCGCTGATCCTGCCGATCTCGGTGCTGCTCACCGGGCTGGGTCTGACCCTGATCCACCGCCTGGACGAGGCGACCGTCAAGCAGAACCCCCACAACGTGACCATGGCCTCCGGCCAGATCATGTGGACGGTGATAGCCGTGGCGGTCTTCGCCGGGTTCGTGATCTGGGTGAAGCACCACCGGGTGCTCCAGCGCTACACGTACCTGGTGATGGCGGTGTCCCTGGTGATGCTGGTGGCTCCGGCCTTCTTCTCCGGCGACTCCTACGGGGCGCGGCGCTGGATCCGGCTGGGCCCGCTGTCCTTCCAGCCGGGCGAGTTCACCAAGCTCGCCATCATCGTCTTCTTCGCCAGCTACCTGATGGCCAACCGGGACGCGCTGGCGCTGGTCGGCCGGAAGATCATGGGGATCAGCCTGCCGCGCGGCCGGAACATGGGCCCGGTGCTGGTGATCTGGGCGGTCAGCCTGGTGGTGCTGGTCGCCGAGTCCGACCTGGGCACCTCGATGATCTTCTTCGGCGCCTTCGTGGTGATGCTCTACATCGCCACCGAGCGCACCGGGTGGCTGGTGCTCGGCTGCGCGATGGCGCTGGCCGGCGCGGTGGCGGCGGGGACCCTGGTCTCGCACGTGGCCTACCGGGTCAACAACTGGCTCGACCCGATGGACTACTACACCCACGTGGTCAACGGGAAGCCGCCGCTGGGCAGCTCACCGCAGCTGGCCCAGTCGCTGTTCGCACTGGCCAACGGCGGGTTCACCGGGGCCGGCCTGGGCATGGGCCACTCGATCCTGATCGGTTTCGCCTCACGCAGCGACTGGATCCTGGCCACGGTGGGCGAGGAGATGGGGTCCGCCGGGCTGATGGCCGTGCTGCTGCTCTACATGCTGCTGGCCCAGCGCGGGATGCGCACCGCGATCAGGCTGAGCGACCCGTTCGGCAAACTGCTGGCCTCCGGTCTGGCGGCGACGCTGATCATCCAGGTGTTCGTGGTGTCCGGGGGAGTCATCGGACTCATCCCGCAGACCGGGAAGGCACTGCCGTTCCTGGCCCAGGGCGGGTCCTCGACGGTGGCCAACTGGATCATGGTGGCGCTGCTGATCAAGCTCAGCGACGCGGCCGGGCAGTCCGAACTGACGGTGCCGCAGGATCCTGCGGAGACGCTGACGATCTCCGCCGAGGAGATTGCCGCTGCGCGGGCGGAGTTCGGAGCGGCCTAGGTTTCGGGGTCGGTTCTCGGGTGCGGCGTCTGCATGGCTGGTCGCGCAGTTCCCCGCGCCCCTGGGGGCTGCAACGTGCCCACGGCGGGTCAGTCGCAGCTACCTGGGGGCGCGGGGAACTGCGCGACCAGCCGTCCACGGTCCGCACCCGAAGACCCGTCAGCGGAAGACGCCCGTGTGCCCCAACGAGTAGCGGCCCGGTTGCGGGTAGACGCACAGGCCGTGCGGCCCGTCGCCGACCGGGATCCTGGCGATCAGGTGGCCGTCCGCGGTCGACATCGCGTAGACCTCGGAGTTGTAGCGGCCGGAGAGCCACAGCACCTTGCCGTCGGCGGACACCCCGCCCATGTCCGGGCTGCCGCCGCCCGGGATCTGCCACTTGTGGATCAGCTTGCCGGTCGCGAAGTCCAGTACCGAGACCGAGCCCTCGCCGCGGTTGGAGATGTAGAGGTACTTCGAGTCCCGGCTGACGTACAGGCCGTGCGCCCCGGCGCCGGTCTTCAGCAGGGTGGGCACCGAGAAGGTGTCGCCGTTCAGCTCCCACACCCCGTTGGCCATCATGTCGGCGACGTACCAGACCTTGCCGTCCGGGGAGATCTTGACGTCCTGCGGCATGGAGCCGTTGTAGGGGATCCGCTGCCTGGCGACGACCGCCATCTTCGCCGTGTCGACCTTGAGCAGGTCGCCGGAGAACTCGCAGGAGACGATGAAGTACTTCCCGTCCGGCGAGAAGTCGGCGTGGTTCACCCCCGCGCAGCCGGCCGGCACGGACTTGACCACCTTCATGGTGTGGGCGTCCCGGAACACCAGGGCGTGGTCGTTGGAGGCCATCACGATGGCGTGCTTGCCGTCCGGGGTGAAGTACAGGTTGTAGGGGTCGTGCACGTCGACCGGGTCGCCCGGCTTGCCGGTGGCCGGGTCGATCGGGGTGAGGCTGTTGCCCAGGTCGTTGTTGACCCAGAGCGTCTTCAGGTCCCAGGAGGGGACCACGTGCTGGGGCTCGTGGCCCACGTGCAGGGTCTGGATCACCTTGTAGGTGGCGGGGTCGATGACGCTGACCGTGTCCGAGAGGGTGTTGGGCACATAGATCCGGGACGGGAAGTCCTTGACCGCCGGGGAGAGCTCGCCCGGACGGTCCGCGGCGTAGACGTCGGTGGCGGAGAGCGGCGGCGGCATGCCGGGGAGATAGGCGTCGGCGCTGCGCGGGAACAGCGCGGTGCCGGAGGCCGATGCGGCGGCGGCCCCCGTTGCCGGCTTGGCCTGGACGGCGTTGGCGCTCGACTTGCCGTGCCCGGCCGAGCAGGCCGAGGCGAGCAGCAGGCTGCCGGCGGCGATGGCGACGCAGGCCGACAGGGGAAGCAGGCGGGCCCGGGAGAGTGGCTGGAGAGAAGGCATCAGCTGAGCAGCTCCGAGGTTGTGACCGGGCGGAGGCCGCGCCGGTGCAGGCCGTCGAGGATTCCGGGCATCGCGCTGACCGTGCCGCTGTGCCCGAAGTGCATGCTGACCAGGGAGCCCGGGTGGACCGCGTCGAGGACGGTCCGGGTCACCGCGGCCGAGCCGGGGTCGGTGTAGTCGAGGGAGTCCAGGTCGTAGCTGAGGCAGTGCGTGTAGCCGGCCCGGCGGGCCTGGGCGGCGACGGTGGCGGTGCAGTCCTGGGCCTGGGAGGGGCGGAACCACCGGCCGGGGCTGCCGGTCAACTGCTTCAGCCGGGCGGCGCAGCGGGCGATCTCGGTGTACGCCTGCTGGGCGCCCATGGTGGAGATCGGACCGTGGTTCTGGGTGTGGTTGCCCAGCTCGTGCCCGCCGTCCAGGATCCGGGCGGCCATCTCGGGGTACTCGTCCAGCCAGCTGCCCACGGCCATGACGGTGACCCTGGCGTCCGCCCGTTCGGCCTCGGCCAGGACGGCCTTGGCGATCGCCGGGTCGCCCTGGCCGTGGAAGGTCAGCGCGACGGCCGGGCGGGTGCGCGGGCCGCCGGTGATCTCGAAGGGCAGGCCGGCCGCGAGGGCCGGCGGCGTGCCGGGGGCGGCGGAGCCCGTGGCGGCGCCCGCCGCGGCGGACGCACGGGCCGACGGCAGCGCGCTGGACGCGGCGTCCGGCGTGGCGTCCGCGGCTGCCGTGCCGGCGTGCGGGGCGCCGGAACTGTCGGAGCAGGCGGCTGTCAGCGAGCCCGCGGCGCCGATGGCCGCGATCCGCAGCAGGCCGCGACGGTCGAGTGGGGTCACCCATCGCACTCTAGAGTCAGCGCATCGGTCCCGCGCGATGAACGCTCGGACTCCGACCGTAGAGTGGCGCTCGGTCAGCTTGGCCGGCACAGGCCCGTTCGGGTCCGAACAGTGGAGGCGCGGGGATGCTGCAGGGCCGCAAGGAGCTGCCGTACGGAATACCCGGATTCCGGGTCCTCCTGGGTGAGGACGGCGTCGCCGTGTTGACGCTGGATCGTCCGGAGAAGCGGAACGCGCTCACCCGGGCGATGTGGCAGGCCCTGCCTGAGCTGCTGCGACGGCTCGCCGAGGAGCCCGGGCTGCGGGTGCTGCTGGTGACCGGCGCGGGCGGGACCTTCAGTGCCGGGGCCGACATCGCCGAGCTGCGCGAGGTGTACGCGGACCCGGCGGACGCGGACGAGTACCACGCCGTCAACGTCCGGGCCGAGGAGGCGCTGGCGGCCTTTCCGCATCCGACGCTGGCGGTGCTCCGGGGCGCCTGCGTGGGCGGCGGATGCCAGCTCGCGGTCGCCTGCGACCTGCGCTTCGCCGCGCCGGACGCCCGGCTCGGGATCACCCCGGCGAAGCTGGGCATCGTCTACCCCGCGGTGCCGACGGTGCGGCTGACCCGGCTGCTCGGCCCGGCCAGGGCGGCCTATCTGCTCTTTTCGGGTGAGCTGGTGCCGGCCCCGACGGCGCTGGTCTACGGCCTGGTCGAGGAGGTCGCCGAGGACGTCGAGGCCAGGGCCCTGGACTTCGCCCGCACCCTGGCGGCGCGCTCGGCGCAGACCCAGGGCGCGGTGAAGGCCGTGATCGCGGCCGAACTCGGCGGCGGGGACCCGCAGGCGGCGGTGGCCGCGTGGGAGCGGGCCTCGCGCACCGCGCCGGACGTGGCGGAGGGGCTGGCGGCGTTCATCGAGCGTCGGCAGCCGATGTTCTGACAGTTCGCCAGATAGTGTGACGACCCGCTCCGGCGTACAGCTGCCAGGGCGGCTACTGCGCCTTCGGGCTGAGGTAGCCGGAAAGGCGGCGGCCCGGCTTCGGAGGAGGTCACCAAGATCGGCGAGGACCAGGACGCGAGCGTCCGACCGGGTCGTGCTCAATCTCGCCGACAGCCCGGTGGACATCAGCAAGCTCAATGCCCAGCTCCATTGAAACGGACACCTGGTATGGCCATCTCCCACAGCCTCAGCCTGGCAACGCCCCTACCCGTGGCCCAGGTCGCCCTGGCCGTCCGTGAAGCCGGCGTGAGCGCCGGCCTGTTGGACGCCTCGACGGACTCCGCAGACCTGCTGGAGGACGGGGTGGTGACGCTGTCCGGCACCTGGATCCGGGTTCTGGAACCCACCCTGCAGCCATGGGATCCGCTGATCACCGACCTAGGGATCACACCGACGGTACGAGTGGCGTTCAGGCTCGACAAGACCGAGGACCTCACCGGGCAGACGGACGAGATCATCCGACTGGTGTCGCAACTCCTGGACCGGGTACCCGGCGATGCTGTGCTCCAGTACCTCCACGAGACCGTCTGGTTGCTGCGACGCGGGGACGATCTGAGCCTGAACGAACACGACGACCTCTGGCCTGCACGACGCCTGGCCCTGATGACCCAGCCGCACCGCCGCGCCACGTACACGTTCTCGGAGGAGTGACCAAGTCGGCCGCGGTCTTCCGTGAGCGGGGTGAAGGCCCGCCGGGTCTCCCCCGGGCGCCGCTCACGAAGGCGGCGTGAGCGGCGCGCGGGGGGTTCACCTGTTCGGCGAGGCTCAGGCGACGCCGAGCAGGTGGTCCAGGGCCAGCTGGTCGAGCTGCTCGAAGGCCATGCCGCGCTCCGCCGCGGCCTGGACGTCGAAGGACTCGAACGCGGTGTCGTCCGCCAGCAGGTCGGCCAGGGTCTCGCCCTCGCCGAGGGTCGGCTGGGCCAGCTCGTGCAGTCGGGCGGCGCGGAGCGCCTCCTGGACGGCCGGGTCGGCGCGGAACGCGGCGGCCTTGGCCTTGAGCGCCAGGTAGTTGCGCATGTTGCCGGCGGCCGAGGCCCAGACGCCGTCCATGTCCTCGGTGCGCGGGGGCTTGAAGTCGAAGTGGCGCGGACCGGCGTAGTCCGACGACTCCAGCAGGTCGACCAGCCAGAAGGCCTGGCGCAGGTCGCCCGCGCCGAAGCGGAGGTCCTGGTCGTACTTGATGCCGGACTGGCCGTTCAGGTCGATGTGGAACAGCTTGCCGTGCCACAGCGCCTGGGCGATGCCGTGCGGGAAGTTGAGGCCCGCCATCTGCTCGTGGCCGACCTCGGGGTTGAGGCCGACGCGGTCGGCGTGCTCCAGCGAGTTGATGAACGCCAGGGCGTGGCCGATGGTCGGGAGCAGGATGTCGCCGCGGGGCTCGTTGGGCTTGGGCTCGATCGCGAAGCGGATGTCGTACCCCTGCGACACGACGTAGTCGCCGAGGAGGTCGAAGCCCTCCTTGAGCCGGTCCAGCGCGACCCGGACGTCCTTGGCGGCGCCGGACTCGGCGCCCTCGCGGCCGCCCCAGGCGACGTAGGTGGTGGCGCCCAGCTCGGCGGCCAGGTCGATGTTGCGCATGGTCTTGCGCAGCGCGTAGCGGCGGACGTCGCGGTCGTTGGCGGTGAAGCCGCCGTCCTTGAACACCGGGTGGGTGAACAGGTTGGTGGTGGCCATCGGGACGGTCATGCCGGTGGCGTCCAGGGCCTGGCGGAAGCGCTTGATGTGGCCCTCGCGCTCGCTGTCCGAGGAGCCGAAGGGGATCAGGTCGTCGTCGTGGAAGGTCACGCCGTAGGCGCCGAGCTCGGCGAGGCGGGTGACGGTCTCGACCGGGTCGAGGGCGGGGCGGGTGGCGTCGCCGAAGGGGTCACGGCCCTGCCAGCCGACGGTCCAGAGGCCGAAGGTGAAGCGGTCCGCGGGGGTGGGTGTGAGGTCGGTCATGGCTACGGCTCCAGAAAGATCCAGGCGGGGGGACTATTCGTCATCGCGATGAACAAATTAGTATCAGCTCGTCGGGAGGGGAAGCCCCTGACCCCCACCAAGGAGGATTCGTGCAGGTCGGCAGCGATGAAATCGTGATTGGCATCGACAGCTCCACCCAGTCGGCCAAGGCGGTGGCGGTGGATGTGGCGACGGGGGCGGTGCTCGGCCAGGGCCGGGCCACGCACACGGTCAGCGGCGGCGGCGCGCGGGAGAGCGACCCGCGCGAGTGGTGGCGGGCGCTGGGCGAGGCGGTGGCCGGGACCGGGTACGCCGAGCGGGCGGCGGCGGTGTCGGTGGGCGGCCAGCAGCACGGGCTTGTGACATTGGACACATCCGGCGAGCCGGTCCGTCCGGCCCTGCTCTGGAACGACGTCCGCTCGGCGCCGCAGGCCGCCGCGCTGGTGGCGGAGCTGGGCCGGGACACCTGGGCCCAGCGGGCCGGCAGCGTGCCGGGAGCCTCCTTCACCGCGGCGAAGTGGGCCTGGCTGCGGGAGAACGAGCCCGAGGCCGCCGCCCGCACGGCCGCGGTGCGGCTGCCGCACGACTTCCTGACGGAGCGTCTGACCGGGACCGCGGCGACCGACCGGGGCGACGCCTCCGGCACCGGCTGGTGGACTCCCGAGGGGTACGACCTGGAGCTGCTGGCCCGGCTGGGCCTGGACGCCGGGATGCTGCCGACCGTGGTGGAGGCCGGCAAGGCTGCCGGCGAGGTGCTCGCCGGCAGCGGCACCGGGCTGCGCCCGGGCACCCTGGTCGCGTCCGGAACCGGCGACAACATGGCCGCGGCGCTGGGCCTGGGGCTCGCCCCCGGGCGTCCGGTGCTCAGCCTGGGCACCTCCGGGACCGTCTACGCGGTGACCCGGGGCCGTCCGGCCGACCCGTCCGGCACGGTCTGCGGCTTCGCCGACGCGCTGGACCACTGGCTGCCGCTGGCCTGCACCCTCAACTGCACTCTGGCCGTGGACCGCACGGCCGCCCTGCTCGGCCTGGACCGCCAGGCCGTGGAGCCCGGCGGCACCGCCGTCGTGCTGCCCTACTTCGACGGGGAGCGCACCCCCGACCTGCCCTACGCCTCCGGGCTGATCCACGGACTGCGCCACGACACCACCGGCGGCCAGCTGCTCCAGGCCGCCTACGACGGCGCCGCGTACTCGCTGCTGGCGGCGCTGGAGCAGGTGCTGGACGCGGGCGGGGAGCAGATCGACCCCGGCACCGAACTGCTGCTCATCGGCGGCGGCGCCCAGGGCACGGCCTGGCAGGACACCGTGCGCCGGCTGTCGGGCCGACCGGTGCGGATCCCGGCGGCGGGCGAGCTGGTCGCGCTGGGCGCGGCGGCCCAGGCCGCGGCGCTGCTCACCGGGGAACGCGCGGACGAGGTCGCGCGCCGCTGGGGCACCTCCGACGGACGGCTGCTGGAGCCGCTGCAGCGGGACGACGCCGCGCTGGAACGGATCGCGGATACGCTGCAGCGATCGGGAAATCTCTTTGATCAGCCCGTCATATGAGCGACAGAACGATGCATCGATGAAGCACGCCTGAGAGTACGGGGATCCCATGCCGAGCCAGAGCCACAGCCCGACCGGGGGCCAGCAGCGCCGTCCCGCCTCGCAGCAGGGCATGCGCCGGCAGAACCTGGCCCTGGTGCTGGGCGCCGTCGCCGCACACGCCCCGCTGTCACGGGCCGATGTCGCCGCCCGTACCGGGCTGACCAGGGCGGCGGTGTCCACCCTGGTGGTGACGCTGCACGAGGCCGGTCTGGTCAGCGAGCTGGGCCCGGCGCCGAGCGGACGGGTCGGCCGGCCCGGCAACGCGCTGGTGCTCAGCAACGAGGGCCCGGCCGGTCTCGGCCTGGAGGTCGGCGTGGAACACCTGGCCGGCTGCGTCGTCGACCTGAGCGGAGAGGTGCGGCTGCAGCGCCGGACCGCCTCGCCCAACCGTGGCCGCCCGGCCGACCAGGTGCTGGCCGACCTGGGCGCGCTCGCGGCCGAACTGCTGGCCGAGGCGGAGGCGTTGAAGCTGCGCCCGGCCGGGGCGGTACTGGCGGTGCCGGGCCTGGTGGACGCGGCGGCCGGGACGGTCGTGCACGCGGCCAACCTGGGCTGGCGCGAGCTGCACCTGCCGCCGGAGCTGCTGGGTCTGCCGCTCTCGGTGGAGAACGAGGCCAATCTCGGTGCCCTGGCCGAGCTGTGGCGCGAGGGCGGCGAGGCGGAGGGACCGGCCCCGGTCGACTTCGTCCATGTGTCGGCCGAGGCCGGTATCGGTGCGGCGCTGGTGGTCGGCGGGCGGCTGTTCCGGGGGGCGCGCGGCTTCGCCGGCGAACTGGGCCATGTGCCGGTGCACCCGGAGGGACCGCTCTGCCCCTGCGGTGCGCACGGCTGCCTGGAGCAGTACGCGGGCGAGCGCGCGGTGCTGGCCGCGGCGGGGCTGCCGGAGGCCTCCGGCGACTGGGTCGCGCTGCTGGCCAAGCGGGCGGCCGAGGGATCGGCGCCGGTGCGGGAGGCGCTGCGGCAGGCCGGGGTGGCCCTGGGCACGGCCCTGGCCGGCGCGGTCAACCTGGTCGACCCGGAGGCGGTCGTGCTCGGCGGCGCCTACGCCGAACTGGGCGAGTGGCTGCTGCCCGCGATGCGGGCGGAGCTGGCGGCCCGGGTGACGGTCCGTCCCTGGGAGGCCGGCGCGCTCTCGGCGTCCGGGCTGGGACGGGCCGGAGCGCTGCTGGGGGCAGCACTGGTGACGGTGCGTCGGATCATCGAGAATCCGTCGGGCGCGTACGGCGTGGGGTGACCGGCCCGCTGCCGAGGAGGTGCTAGGAATTGTCTGATTTATAGACGTTCTTTGCAGTGCGAGCACCTGGACGGACGGTCACCATGGCCAGTGGCGTGAGCGGGGCACGGCAGTCGCGCGGATTCGGAGCGGAGCTGCGGGACGCGGTCACCACACGTGCGTTTCTCCTGGTCATCGGGGTGCTGGGGTTGCAGCTGGGCTTCATCGTGTCCTACGTCGGAGCGCTGCACCACCCCTACCCGCACAAGGCGTCGATGGCGGTGGTGGCCCCGGCACAGGTCGGCGGGAAGCTGGTCGCACAGCTGAACGCGCTGCCCAAGAACGTCCTGGACGCCAGGGCGGTCGCGGACGAGGAGACGGCCCGCCGACAGATCAAGGACCAGAAGGTCTACTCGGCCCTGCTCTTCAACGCCGCCGGCACCCAGGACACGCTGATGGTCGCCAACGCCTCAGGACCGGCCCTGGCCACCGCGATCGAGAAGACCCTGACCGGGGTGGAGCAGCAGCAGGGCCGCACCTTCACCACCGTGGACGTGGTCCCGCTGGCGGCGGGGGACGCCGAGGGGCTGTCCTCGTTCTACCTGGCGGTGGGCCTGTGCGTGGGCGGCTACCTGGTCGCCTCGATCCTCGGCATCAGCGCGGGCTCCCGGCCCGCCAACCGCAAGCGGGCGGTGATCCGGCTCGGGGTGCTGGCGCTGTACTCGATCGCGGCCGGGATCGGCGCCGCGGTGGTCGTCGGCCCGGTCCTCAACGCCCTGCCGGGCAGCGTCGTGGCACTGTGGGGGATCGGCGCGCTGGTGGTCTTCGCGGTCGGCGCCATCACCATGGCCCTGGAGTGCCTGTTCGACGTGGTCGGCATCGGCATCGCGGTGCTGCTCTTCGTGGTCCTCGGCAACCCCAGCGCGGGCGGGGTCTTCCCGCCCCCGCTGATGCCGCCCTTCTGGCGCGCGATCGGCCCCTGGCTCCCCAACGGAGCGGGGACGAGCCTGGCTCGTTCGATCGCCTACTTCAACGGGACGGCGATCACCAAGCCGCTGTTGGTGCTGGTGGTGTGGGCGGTGGTCGGCGTCGTGGTCGCTCTGGTCGCCACGGCGTTCCGTCCCGGTCGGGGGCGGGGGATCGTCGAGGGGTGAGCCGTGGTTTCCGCCCGTGCTCAGCTGCGGACCATAGCGGGCTGATCGCGCAGTTCCCCGCGCCCCTGGGTAGGTGCAACTGATCCACAGCGGTTCAGTTGCAACCCCCAGGGGCGCGGGGAACTGCGCGACCGACCATCTACGGTCGGCAGCCGGAAATCCGGCCTCAGGCCCCCGCGATGAGGTAGAGCCCATAGCCGACGGCGGCGGCACACGCGGTGAAGGAAACCACGGCGACGGCCAGCGCCGTCCCCCGCGCAACGGAGGCGGCGCCGCCGACCGCGGCGGCCTCACGGCGCGACAGTGCCGAGACGCCGAGGCAGAACGCAGTGACCACGCCGAGGGTGATCAGCAGGCTCACGCCGAAAGTGTTGCCGAGTGCGGCCCAGTCGATCTTCATGCTGCGGAGACTCCAGTGCTCTCGTTGCCGGCCGGCTCAGGCCGCGATGGGGCCGGTGGCGGCCGGGACGGGGGTGAGCGGGGTGGGCTCGCCGACGGTGGAGGCCTCCACCACGTTGCCGGCGTCCACCCGCTGCCGCCGGGACAGCAGGTAGATCCAGAGGCTGGCCCCGACACCGACCAGCGCCAGCGCCACCTCGCCGACCGCCCCGCGGTCGACCAGCAGCGCTCCGCCGCCGCCCAGCAGGGCGGCCGCGGGGAGGGTGAGGCACCAGGCGTACGCCATCCGCCGCGCGGTGGACCAGTTGACCTGGCCGGTGCGGCCGCCCTTGCCCGCGCCCATGATGCCGCCGGAGCAGACCTGGGTGGTGGACAGGCCGAAGCCCATGTGGGACGAGGTGAGGATGACGGTGGCCGACGCGGTCTGCGCGGCGAAGCCCTGCGGGGCCTCGATCTCGGCGATGCCCCTGCCCAGGGTCCTGATGATCCGCCAGCCGCCCAGGTAGGTGCCGAGCGCGATGGCCAGCCCGGAGCTGACGATGACCCAGGTGGGAGGGTTCGACCCGGGGGCGATCGCACCGGCGGTGACCAGGGTCAGGGTGATCACGCCCATGGTCTTCTGGGCGTCGTTGGTGCCGTGGGCCAGCGAGACCAGCGAGGCGGAGGCGATCTGGCCGGCCTTGAAGCCCTTGGTGTTGACGGACTCGCTGCCCTTGGCGGTCATCCGGTAGGCGATCTTCGTCGCCCCCCAGGCGGCGACCCCGGCCACGACGGGCGAGGCGGCGGCGGGGATCAGGATCTTGGTGACCACCACGTCGAAGTGGACCCCGTGCATTCCGACCGCCACCAGGGTGGCGCCGATCAGCCCGCCGTACAGGGCGTGCGAGGAACTGGAGGGGATGCCGCGCAGCCAGGTGACGAGGTTCCAGATGATGGCGCCGATCAGCGCCGCGAAGACGACCGCGGGCTGGATCCCCGCCTTCTCGTCGACGAGTCCGCCGGAGATCGTCTTGGCGACGGCCACCGACAGGAACGCGCCCGCCAGGTTGAGCACGCCGGAGATCGCGACCGCGACCTTCGGCTTCAGCGCGCCGGTGGCGATGGAGGTGGCCATCGCGTTGGCGGTGTCGTGGAAGCCATTGGTGAAGTCAAAGGCGAGGGCCGTGATGATCACGACGGCCACCAGGAACGACATGTGTTCCATTACCAATCAATCGTCTCAGCGGAATCGACGTGGCTGACCGTAGGCATAGTGGGTGAACGGAAAGTGAACTGACGGCCGATCTGAAGTTGCTGCAGCAGCCGAAGCGGGGCGAATCGGGACGCACCGCCATGGGGCGTCTGGGGAGTGCTCGGGGTGCCCCCGTTCAACGGGCCTTCCGGAGAGAGCAGCGTCACATTCATGTCCGGCTGATTCGCTGGGTCGAGCCGGCGCTCCGGGGCCCGGTGAGGCTGAGATCCCGGTGAGAAATGGGCAGGCCCACTGCCGCATGTCGGTGCGGCGTGGAAGGATCTGCGAGGTTGCACGGGGAGCGAGGGGATTGTCGGTGCGGGGCACAGGTGGCGGCAGCAGAGGCAGGGTCCGGGGCGGGATTCGCGGCGCGGCGGGTGGCGCGGGCGCGTTGAGCGCCGACACCAGGCCATGGCTCAGAGGTGTGCTCCGGTGCGGTCTGCTGCTGGTCGCGGCCTCGCTGGTGGTGCTGCCGACGGCCGGTGCCTCCTTCGCGGCCGGCTCCACCACCGCGACCGCCGGTGCCGGTGCCGGTGCCGGTGCCACGAACGGTTCGGTGGACGCGCTCACCCAGGCCGAGAAGATCCTGCAGCCGATCCTGGACCAGCTGCACGCCACCTACCAGCAGGCCGAGGTGGCGACCCAGACGTACGACCAGTACACGGAGCAGCTCACCCAGGCCCAGGCCGACGACGCCGAGCTCCAGGTGCTGGTCGACAACGCGCAGACCTCGGTGGACACCGGTACCACCATCGCCGGGCAGCTTGCCACGGCCCAGTACCGCAACAGCGAGCTGTCGCAGCTGGGCCAGCTGCTCACCGCGTCGGACCCGGAGCAGGCGCTGCACACCGGCGAACTGCTCTCCATGGCCGGGAAGTCCCAGGCCGCCTTCATCGCGCAGCTCAAGGCCGACCAGGCCTCGCTGGTGCAGGCCAAGGCCGCCGCGGTGGCGGCCAAGACGCACGCGGCGCAGTTGGTCGCGGCCCAGGGCGTGCAGCGCGACACCATCAACAAGAAGCTCGACCAGATCCGGAAGCAGGTCGCCGCCCTCACCGGAGCCCAGCAGGAGGAGCTCTCCCTGCTGGAGCAGAAGGACGCGGACGCGGCCCAGACCGCGCTGCTGGCCTCGGGCGTGCTCGGCAAGGACGACCTGAAGCCCTCGGCGGCGGGCGCGGCGGCCATCGCCTACGCCTTCCAGCAGATCGGCTCCCCCTACGTGTGGGGCGGCATCGGCCCCTACGCCGCCGGCTTCGACTGCTCCGGACTGACCTCGCAGGCCTGGCTGCACGCGGGCGTGGTCATCCCGCGCACCAGCGAGGCGCAGTGGGCCGGGCTGACCCATGTGCCACTGAACGCGCTGCGCCCGGGCGACCTCATCGTCTACTTCAGCGGCGCCAGCCATGTCGCCCTCTACATCGGCGGCGGTCTGGTGATCCAGGCGCCGCACACCGGCGCGGTGGTGCATGTGACACCGATGGCGCAGAACCCGATCCTGGGCGCGGTGCGGCCGGACCCGGACAGCGCCTCGCTCGGCTCCTACGCGGCGCCGACGATCCCGAAGGGTGCGACCGGCCCGCAGCCGATAGGCCCCGGCCCGGCCGCCGGTTCGTCGTCCCCCGCCGCGGGCTCGTCCTCCGGGGGCGGCTCCGGTAAGGCGACGTCCAAGCCGTCGAGCAAGCCGACGGCCGGCGGTTCGCCGTCGGCATCGGATGCACCCTCCAGCGGCGCGAGTGCCTCGGCGTCGGCCAGTGCCAGTGCGAGTGCCTCGCCGTCGGCCGGCGCCAGCGCCAGCGCGAGCACTGGCGCCTCGGTCGGGCCGGCGCCCTCGGTCACGCCGTCTGCGGACGCCTCGTCGGCTACCGCCTCGGACTCGCCGTCGGGGGCGGCCACGGGCTGAACCAGGGGACCTCGGCTGCGGACCGTAGCGGGTTTGTCGCGCAGTTCCCCGCGCCCCTGAGGATGTGCAACTGAGCCAGTCGCAGCACCTTGGGGGCGCGGGGAACTGCGGGACAAGCCATGCAGACGCCGCAGTCGAACGCCGTGGCTAGCCCCGGACGGCTTCTGCCCCGGAGTCCTCCGCGAATCGGATGACGACCGACTTGGACGTCGGGGTGTTGCTGGTGTCGGCGGTGCTGTCGAGCGGCACCAGCACGTTGGTCTCGGGGTAGTACGCCGCCGCGCAGCCCCGCGCGGTCGGGTAGAGGACCACCCGGAAATGCGGTGCCCGCCGCTCAACGCCGTCGGACCACTCGCTGACCAGGTCCACCGTCGCGCCCTCGGCGAGCCCGTGCTCGGCGGCGTCCTCGGGGTGGACCAGGACCACCCTGCGGCCGTCCTTGATGCCGCGGTAGCGGTCGTCCAGGCCGTAGACGGTGGTGTTGTACTGGTCGTGCGAGCGCAGCGTCTGCAGCAGCAGCCGGCCCTGCGGGACCTCGGGCGCGGTCAGCTTGTTGACGGTGAAGTTGGCCTTGCCCGTCGTGGTCGGGAAGGCCCGCTCGTCCCGGGGCGCGTGCGGCAGGGCGAAGCCGCCCGGCTGCTTGATCCGCTCGTTGAAGTCCTCGAAGCCGGGGACCACCCGGGCGATCCGCTCCCGAACGGTGCCGTAGTCGGCCGCGAAATCCTCCCAGGGGACCGGGTTCTCCGGGCCCAGGGTGAGCCGGGCCAGCCGGCAGATGATCGCGGTCTCGGAGAGCAGGTCGGCGGCGGGGGGCTTCAGCGCGCCGCGCGAGGCGTGCACCATGCCCATCGAGTCCTCGACGGTGACCTGCTGCGGGCCGGTGTCGCGGACGTCCCGGTCGGTGCGGCCGAGCGTGGGCAGGATCAGCGCCCTGGCCCCGGTCACCACATGGGAGCGGTTGAGCTTGGTGGAGACATGGACGGTGAGGCGGCAGCTCCGCATCGCGTCCTCGGTGACCTCGGTGTCGGGGGTGGCCGAGACGAAGTTGCCGCCCATCGCGAAGAAGACCTTCACCTTGCCGTCGCGCATCCCGCGGATGGTGTCGACCACGTCCAGGCCGTGCTCACGCGGCGGCTCGAAGCGGAACTCCTTGCCGAGGGAGTCGAGGAAGGCCGCACTGGGGCGTTCGAAGATGCCCATGGTGCGGTCGCCCTGGACGTTGCTGTGCCCGCGCACCGGGCACACCCCGGCTCCGGGGCGGCCGATGTTGCCGCGCAGCAGCAGGTAGTTGACGACCTCTCGGATGGTCGGCACCGAGTGCTTGTGCTGGGTCAGGCCCATCGCCCAGCAGACGATGACCTTCTCGGAGGCCAGCGTCAGCTCGGCCAGTTCGCGGATCTGCGCCTCCGGCAGGCCGGTGGCGGCGAGCACTTCGTCCCAGTCGGTGTCGCGGGCGTCCTCGGCCCAGGCGTCGAAGCCGTGGCAGTGCTCCGCCAGGAACGCCCGGTCGAGCACGGTGCCCGGGTTCTTCTCCTCCGCCTCCAGCAGCAGCAGGTTGAGCGCGCGGAACAGGGCCAGGTCGCCGCCGAGGCGGATCTGCAGGAACAGGTCGTTGAGCTTGGTGCCGTTGCCGACCAGGCCGCGGGCGTTCTGCGGGTTCTTGAAGCGCTCCAGACCGGCCTCGGGCAGCGGGTTGACGCTGACGATCCTGGCGCCGGCCCGCTTGGCGCGCTCCAGCGCGGACAGCATCCGGGGGTGGTTGGTGCCCGGGTTCTGCCCGGCGACGATGATCAGGTCGGCCTGGTAGAGGTCCTTGAGGTGGACGCTGCCCTTGCCGACGCCGATGGTCTCGGTGAGCGCGGAACCCGAGGACTCGTGGCACATGTTGGAGCAGTCCGGCAGGTTGTTGGTGCCGAACTGGCGGGCCAGCAGTTGGAAGGTGAAGGCGGCCTCGTTGCTGGTGCGGCCCGAGGTGTAGAAGGCGGCGGCGTCCGGCGTCCCCAGGGCCTTGAGCTCGTCGGCGACCAGCCCGAGGGCGGCCTCCCAGCTGATCGGCGTGTAGTGGGTGGCGCCCTCGTCCAGCAGCATCGGCGTGGTCAGCCGGCCCTGCTGGCCGAGCCAGTAGCCGGAGCGCTCGGCGAGGTCGGCGACCGGGTGCTCGGCGAAGAAGTCCGGGCCGACCGTGCGCAGGGTCGCCTCCTCGGCGACGGCCTTGGCGCCGTTCTCGCAGAACTCGGCCGTATGGGTGTGCTCGGGCTCGGGCCAGGCGCAGCCGGGGCAGTCGAAGCCGTCCGGCTGGTTCAGCTTCAGCAGCGTGCGGACCGCGCGGGTGGCGCCCATCTGGGCGTTGGCGATCTTCGTGGTGTGGAACAGCGCGGGAAGCCCGGCCGCCGCGTGCTTGGGAGCCGAGACCTGGGGACTGTCCTGTGCCGGATCCTGTGCGGGAGCCTTGCCTGCCATGTCGTCCTACCTCGGATCACGGGCTGCCACTGGCACTTCCTTGCCGTCCCAGTGTTCCACCGCGCGGGGGCGTCCGGAACGTCGGGGTCGGGCGCGGGCTGCGGGAATGGCTTGCGGCCCTACTCCGCGGCGGGCTCGTCCAACTGCTCGACGGTGACATGGCCCATCGGCGGTTCGGGACCGGGTTCGGGATCGTGCACGGAGACGGCCAGCGGGGGCGGGCTGGGGTTGCGCGGTTCGCGCACACCGGCGTCGCCGCCCGGGCCGCCGCCGCGGTGGACGGTCCAGATCACCACCGTCGACCAGCGCGCCGCGAGCGAGCCGGCGCCGGGCGCCTGCGCGGAGACCGTGCCGTCCATGGCGGGCCGGGCGTCGGGGTCGGGCCCGGCCGCGACCAGCTGGGCCCGGCGCGCGAAGTCACGGGCCTGCTGCGGGGACAGGCCGATCAGGTCGGGGACGGTCACCAGGTAGGGCTGCGGGCCGGGACTGGACGCCATGCGTTCCAGGGTATGGCCGCTGTCAGCGATCGTCAGTCGGATCGTCAGACCCGGTCGGAGTTCTGCAGGCCCGGCGGGCGCGCAGGCTGCGGGCGGGCGGTTCGGACCCTGTTGACGGGTCGCCCGGCCGCTGCTCAACTGGGAGCGACTGGGACAAGGAGTCACTGGGACCGTGCATATCGAGCAGTGGAAGCGGAGGGCCACCGACTTCGGTCGCGTGTGGTCCGCTGCGTGTCGTCGCTGACCGCTCCTGCCCTCTTCCCGGTCCGGGCCCGCTCCCCTTCGCCGGTGCGACCATGGGAATGCGGAAGGACCGCCTGCCCTTCGTACATTCGTCCGTCCTCTTTCGTCTCGATTCCCGTCCCGATCCGTACCCGGAGGTACACCCGTGAGCAGCAGCCTGGACGCATGGAAGCACTGGCGCGACGACCGCGTGGTGGAGGCGCGTGCCCCGCACGGCCCGCTCGCCCTCACCGGCACGTACTGGCTGGCCGACCTGCGCGAGGGCGTGCCCGGGGTGCCCGGGCGCTGGGAGCTCCAGGGCAGCTGTGTGGTCCTCACCGCCGCCCGCCATGACGGCGTGGAGGTCGACAACACCCCGTTGGACGGCTCGGTCCGGCTCTGTCCGGACACCGCGCCCAAGCCCTCGCTGCTCACCCACGGCGGCCGGCGGCTGCTGCTGATCCTGCGCGAGGGGGAGTACGCGGTCCGCGTCTACGACCCGGCCTCCGAGTCCCGCACCGCCTTCGCCGGGATCGACGCCCACCCCTATGCGCCGGAGTGGGCGCTGCCGGCCCGGTTCGCCACGTACGAGCGGCCCCGCACCGTCGCCGTCGGCAACGCGGACGGCCGCGAGCGCGGCCTCGCCCTGGCCGGGACGGTCGCCTTCACCGCGCCCGGCGCGGCGGCCGTGACCACCCTGCACGTCAGCCAGGACGAGGACGGCGGGCTGAGCGCGGTCTTCGCGGACGCGGGCAGCGGCCGTGACGGCGCCTTCCGGTTCCGCTTCGTCTCCCTGGACGCCCCCGCCGCGGACGGCGCGACCGTGCTCGACCTCAACCGGGCCCACCTGCCGCCCTGCGCCTTCGCCGACCACTTCATCTGCCCCTTCCCGCCCCCGGGCAACACCCTCGCCTTCGCGGTGCCGGCGGGAGAGAAGCGGGTGCTGAAGCACTGAGGGACGCCCGGGGCGGGCAGGATGCGGGGATGGACGACGACGAGCAGGACGGCGACAAGCAGGAGACGCGCCCCCGCCCCGACTTCCTCACCAAGCCGGTCCTGAGCGGCGAGCTGGTGCTGCTGCGGGCGGTGACCGACCAGGACCTGCCCGCGCTCCGGCCGATGCTGGAGGATCCGGAGGTCGCCCGGCTGACCGGGAGCCAGGGCGAAGCGCCGGACGAGGCGCGGCTGCAGGCCTGGTACCGGACCCGGATCGGGCAGGACGACCGGCTGGACCTCGCCGTGGTGGAGCGGGCGACCGGGCAGTGCGTGGGCGAGGCGGTGCTGAACGACTGGGACGGCCCCAACGAGAGCTGCAACTTCCGCATCGCCCTGGCGCCCGGTGCCCACGGCCGCGGCCTGGGCACCGAGGCCACCCGGCTGATCTGCGGATACGGCTTCGAGAAGCTGGGCCTGCACCGGATCTCGCTGGAGGTCTACGCCTTCAATCCGCGCGCCAGGCGCGCCTACGAGAAGGCCGGTTTCCAGCAGGAGGGCGTTCTGCGGGACGCGCTGCGCTGGGACGGCCGCTGGGTGGACGCGGTGGTGATGTCGATGCTGGCGGGGGACCGGCAGCGGGCCTGACCGGTGTCCGGATGGTGGCGCCGAGCTGGACGGGGTGTTCCGGATGTTGATATAGATCGGACCTCCTGGCGACGGTGGGCGACCGGACCGTCCTGATCGCAAAGGTGGTGGTGCAGGTGCGATTCCTGCGTGTAGGACCCCCGGGTGCGGAACGACCGGCACTCCTGGGAAGCGACGGCACAACGGTCTACGACCTGTCCGGCGTCACGTCGGACATCGACGGACGGTTCCTCGGACGGCTGCTCGACGCCCGCGACGGCGGCGACGCGGAGCTGGCCGGGCTGGCGGCACTGGCCGAGCGCGGCGGGCTGCCCCGGTTCGAGACGGCCGGACAGCGGATCGGCGCGCCCGTCGCCCGTCCGCCCAAGGTGGTCTGCGTCGGCCTGAACTACCGGGACCACGCGGCCGAGACCGGGGCGGAGCTGCCGGCCGAGCCGGTGCTCTTCATGAAGGCGAGCGGCACCGTCGTCGGTCCCGACGACGAGGTGCTGATCCCGCGCAACAGCGAGAAGACCGACTACGAGGTCGAGCTGGCGATCGTGGTCGGCCGCACCGCCCGCTACCTGGACACTCCGGAGGACGCCGACTCGGTGATCGCCGGCTACGCCCTCAGCAACGACGTCTCCGAGCGCGAGTTCCAGATCGAGCGCGGCGGCACCTGGGACAAGGGCAAGTCCTGCGAGACCTTCAACCCGCTGGGCCCCTGGCTGGTGACCCCGGACGAGATCCCCGACCCCCAGCGGCTGGGGCTGCGCACCCTGGTCAACGGCGAGGTCCGGCAGCAGGGCAGCACCGCTGACATGATCTTCACGGTGCGTCACATCGTCTGGTACATCAGCCAGTTCATGGTCCTGGAGCCCGGTGACGTGATCAACACCGGCACCCCGGCCGGCGTGGCCATGGGCCGTCCCGACAAGCCCTACCTGCGCCCGGGCGACACGATGGAACTCTCCATCGACGGTCTCGGCACCATGCGCCAGCCCCTCGGCAAGGCCTGACGGCGTCGTTGTCGCGCAGTTCGCCGCGCCCCTGAGCAGGTGCAACCGGGCCAGTTGCAGTCAGCCAGGGGCGCGGGGAACTGCGCGACCAGCCCCCCACGGTCCGCAGCCGAAAACCTTCACCGACCCCCGGAACCAAACAACCCGCCGAGACGCCCCGCGAGCTCCGCCCCGCCCCCCGCCATCCCCCGCAGAACCTCCGCGCACTGCGCATCGTGCAGCGCCGAAACCGCGAACATCGCCATGAACTCGTCCACCAGCCAGTCCCGCAGCTCCGCCGCGCTCCCCACCCC
>NZ_BBPM01000067.1:0-16100 GCF_000787775.1 Streptacidiphilus carbonis
CCCCGTCCCCCCGCCGGTGCCGACACACCCGCCGACACACACGCCACCACCGGCATCCCCGACGCCCGCCCCCAGCGCCACCCCTGCGCCGGTCCGGCCGGTCGCGCCGGTCCTGCCCGTCCCGATCGCCCCGGTGCGCTACCGACCCGTCCACGACCGCCTCTGAACCCCGCGCGGCCAGTCCTGCCAAAGGCTCGCGGCACCGTGCCACCATGCCCGATCATGGCTGAAGGGCACTCCGACGCACACCCGGGTGCAGCTCCGCTGTTTCCATACGCCACAATTGATGTGATAGATCGCACCGTTTCCCGGTCGGGCATGATGGGGATCGCACCTCAAGCCTGCACGGCCGACAAGGAGGACCGAGTGGACGACGTTCTGCGGCGCGCCCCGCTCTTCACTGCCCTGGATGACGAGCAGGCTGCCGAGCTGCGTGCCTCCATGACGGAGACCACGCTCGCGCGCGGCGAATCCCTGTTCCACGAGGGCGACCCGGGCGACCGGCTGTACGTCATCGTCGAGGGCAAGGTGAAGCTGCACCGCACCTCTGCGGACGGGCGCGAGAACATGCTGGCCGTGGTCGGCCCCAGCGAGATGATCGGCGAGCTGTCGCTGTTCGACCCCGGACCGCGCACGGCCACCGGCTCCGCGCTGACCGAGGTCAAGCTGCTGGGCCTGGGCCACGGCGACCTGCAGCCCTGGCTGCAGACCCGTCCCGAGGTCGCGATCGCGCTGCTCCGGGCCATCGCCCGCCGCCTGCGCCGGACCAACGACGTCATGTCGGACCTGGTCTTCTCGGACGTCCCCGGGCGTGTCGCCAAGGCGCTGCTGGACCTGTCGCGCCGCTTCGGCGTCCAGGCCGACGAGGGCATCCACGTGGTCCACGACCTCACCCAGGAAGAGCTGGCGCAGCTCGTCGGCGCCTCCCGGGAGACGGTCAACAAGGCCCTCGCCGACTTCGCCGGCCGTGGCTGGCTGCGGCTTGAGGCCCGCGCCGTGATCCTGCTGGACGTGGAGCGGCTGGCACGGCGCTCGCGCTGATCAGCAGTACGGCAGCAGCAGTAGGCAGCAGTACCGCAGCACTGATGCGCACCGGGTGAGGGGGTGCGGCCGGTCGGCCGCACCCCCTCACCCTTACGCGTGATTCCTCGTACGGTCAGATCAGCCCGTGCTCCGTGAGGTACTCCAGCTGCGCCCGGACCGACCACTCCGCCGCCGGCCACAGCGCCCGGTCCACGTCCGCGTACACCCTGGCGACGACCTCGGCGGGGGTCCGAAGGCCGGCCTCGACCGCCGTCTCCACCTGGGCCAGCCGCGCCGCCCGGTGGGCCAGGTAGTACTCGACCGTGGCCAGCGCGTCGGGGAGCACCGGACCGTGCCCCGGCAGCACCGTGCGCACGCCGCGCTCGGCCGCGAGGGCGCGCAGCCGCCGCAGCGAGTCCAGGTAGTCGCCGAGCCGCCCGTCCGGGTGCGCCACCACGGTCGTGCCCCGGCCGAGGACGGTGTCGCCGGTCAGCACCGCGCCGTCCGCCGGGAGCTGGAAGCACAGCGAGTCCGAGGTGTGTCCGGGCGTGCCGACGATCCGCAGCTCCAGGCCGCCGACGTCCAGCACCTGGCCGTCCCGCAGTCCCTCGTCGCCGAGCCGCAGCGCCGGGTCGAGGGCCCGCACCCCGCTGCCCGTCAGCTCGGCGAAGCGGACGGCGCCCTCGGCGTGGTCCGGGTGGCCGTGGGTCAGCAGGGTCGCCGCCACCCGGCGGCCGCTCTGCTCGACCCGGTCGACGACGGCGCGCAGATGGCCTTCGTCCAGCGGTCCCGGGTCGACCACCACGGCGAGTTCGGAACCGGGCTCGGCCAGGATCCAGGTGTTGGTGCCGTCCAGGGTCATCGGCGAGGCATTGGGAGCCAGCACGCAGTACGCCCGCTCGGTGGCCTGACCTGCGATGCCGCTCACTTCTCGGCCCCCTTGGCCCCCATGGTCAGCTCCGGGTGGCCTGGCCAGCGCACGGTCACCCGTCCGTCCCCGTTCAGCGACGCCTCGGCCATCACCAGCTCGACCCGCCGCTGATCGGCCGCGGCCAGCGCCGCGCCCGGGTCGGCGTGCGGGGACAGCTCGCGCAGCGTGGTCACGGTGGGCGGCAGCATCCGGTAGGCGCCGCTCTCGAACCGGCGCACCGCCTCGCCCGGGTCCAGCCACTCCACCCGGTCGGCCTCGCCAGGCACCTCCGCGGTCCGCTGCCCCTCGGGTACGGCGGCGACGAAGAACCAGGTGTCGTAGCGGCGCTCCTCGAACTCCGGGGTCACCCACCTGGCCCACCCGCGCAGCAGGTCGCTGCGCAGCACCAGCCGCCGCCGGGTGAGGAACTCGGCGAAGGTCAGCCGGTGCGCCTCCAGCGCGGCGCGGTCGCTGCGCCACTCGTCCCCGCTCACATCGGCGACCACGGAGGAGGGGTCCACTCCGGCCAGCAGCACACCGGACTCCTCGAAGGTCTCCCGCACCGCCGCGCAGACCACGGCCCGCGCGGTCTGCGGCGCGCAGCCCAGCCGCGCGCCCCACTCCTCGGCCGGCGGGCCGGCCCAGCCCAGGTCCGACGTACCGTCATGCAGGTCGACGCCGCCGCCGGGGAACGCGTACATCCCGCCGGCGAAGGCCATCGACGTCCGGCGCCGCAGCAGATACGCCTCGGCCCCGCCACCGCCCCTGCGTTCCCGCAGCAGCACCACCGTCGCCGCGGGCCTGGGCGGCACCGGCTCCAGTTCTCCACGGCTCAGCGCCGCGATGCGTTCCGCCCAGCCCGCAGGCAACTCAGTGCTCATGAACGGATCGTACGGTCGTTCTACGCTGGTGGGTGGCTTGTCGCGCATGCTGAGCATGCGCGAGCAGCGACCCACCGCCACATGGAACGCTACGCGGAAACCCGGACCTGGATCTCCACCTCGACCGGCGCGTCCAACGGCAGCACCGCGACACCCACCGCGGAGCGCGCGTGCACGCCGGCCGCGCCCAGCACCTCGCCGAGGAGCTCGCTCGCGCCGTTGACGACCCCCGGCTGCCCGGTGAAGTCCCCCGCCGAGGCGACGAAGCCCACGACCTTGACCACCTGCTGGATCCGGTCCAGGTCGCCGATCACGGACTTCACCGCGGCCAGCGCGTTCAGCGCGCAGATCCGGGCCTGCGCCTTGGCCTCCTCCGCGGTGACCTCCGCGCCGACCTTCCCGGTCAGCGTGAGCTTCCCCTCCACCATGGGCAGCTGGCCCGAGGTGAAGACGAAGTCCCCGGCCTGCACTGCCGGCACGTACGAGGCCAGCGGCGGCACCACCTGCGGCAGCTCAAGACCGAGCTCGGCGAGCGCCGCCTCAACCTGTCCGGCCATCAGGACTTCTCCCGCTTGAGGTAGGCGACGAGCTGCTCCGTGTTGGGCCCGGGCACGACCTGGACCAGCTCCCAGCCGTCCTCGCCCCAGGTGTCCAGAATCTGCTTTGTCGCATGCACCAGCAGCGGCACGGTCACGTATTCCCACTTGGTCATGAGGGGACTCTAACGGGTCGCCGACCCCGCCAAGCTCCTGTGATCTGCGACACAAAGAGGTGCAAACCCCTCGCCGTGGCAAGGCGTCCTCCGACAGCCGGGACGGCTCCTGGTTACGCTCGCCAGAAGACGCACGGACCGACAGCCCACCGACAGCCCGAGAACAGCCAGCGGACGGAGACGCACATGCCCGACTGGGAAGGGGTACGGCTGCACGTCGTCAGCGGAAAGGGCGGAACGGGGAAGACCACCGTCGCCGCCGCGCTGGCCATGGCCCTGGCCGCCGACGGCAAGCGCACCCTGCTGATCGAGGTCGAGGAGCGGCAGGGCATCGCCGAACTGTTCGGCATCTCCGCGCTGCCCTACGAGGAGCGCAGGGTCGCCAGCGTCGGCCCCGGCGCGCTGGGCCGCAGCGGCACCCGTGGCAGCACCGGAAAGGCCGGGCGCGAGGGCGAGGTCTTCGCGCTGGCCATCGACATCGAGCAGGCCCTGCTCGAGTACCTGGAGATGTTCTACAAGCTCGGCCGCGCCGGGAAGGCGCTGCGCAAGGTCGGCTTCATCGACTTCGCCACCACCATCGCGCCCGGCCTGCGCGACGTCCTGCTCACCGGCAAGGCCTGCGAGGCCGTCCGCCGCAAGGGGCCGGACGGGAAGCGGCACTACGACGCCGTGGTGATGGACGCCCCGCCCACCGGGCGGATCAGCCGCTTCCTCAACATCAACACCGAGGTCGCCGGGCTGGCCAGGTTCGGGCCGATCTTCACCCAGTCGCAGGCCGTGATGCGGGTGATCCGCTCCCCGGAGACCGCCGTCCACCTGGTGACGCTGCTGGAGGAGATGCCGGTCCAGGAGACCGTGGACGGCGTCGCCGAACTGCGGTCGGCGGGGCTGCCGGTGGGCGGGGTGTTCGTCAACATGGTCCGTCCGCCGCTGCTGGACGAGGCCGCGATACTCGCATCCGACGGCGATCACCGCGAGGAGTTGGGCCTGGCGCTGGCCGACGCCGGGGTCGGCGGCCGTCCCCGCGGCGGGGCCGGCCGGTCCGTGCCCGCGGCGACGAGGAAGCTGGTGGAACCGCTGCTGGCACAGGGCCGCGAACACGCCGCCCGGGTACTGCTGGAGCGCGAGCAGCGTTCCGACGTCCAGGCGCTGAAGCTGCCCACGTACGAACTCCCGCTGCTGAGCGGCGGGGTGGACCTGGGCGGGCTCTACCGGCTGGCGGCGGCGTTGAAGGAGGAGGGGGCGGCATGACGGCACCGACACGGAAGCAGCAGGCGGACCCGCTGGCGGGCGTGGCGCTGGACGTCGACGCGCTGATCGACAACCCCTCGACCGCGATCGTGGTGTGCTGCGGCTCGGGCGGGGTGGGCAAGACCACGACCGCCGCCGCGCTGGGGCTGCGCGCCGCCGAGCGCGGACGCAAGGTCGTGGTGCTGACCATCGACCCGGCCCGCAGGCTCGCCCAGTCCATGGGCCTGACCGAGCTGGACAACACCCCACGGGTCGTCAAATCCGTGTCGGGGCCCGGGGAACTGCAGGCGATGATGCTGGACATGAAGCGGACCTTCGACGAGGTCGTGCTCGCCCACGCCGACCCCGAGCGGGCCCGGCAGATCATGGAGAACCCCTTCTACCAGTCGCTCTCCTCCGGCTTCGCCGGGACCCAGGAGTACATGGCGATGGAGAAGCTGGGCCAGCTCCAGGCCACCGGCACCTGGGACCTGATCGTGGTGGACACCCCGCCGAGCCGCTCCGCGCTGGACTTCCTGGACGCGCCCAACCGGCTCGGCTCCTTCCTCGACGGCAAGCTGATCCGGGTGCTGATGGCACCGGCGAAGGTCGGCGGGCGCAGCGCGATGAAGTTCCTCAATGTCGGGATGAACATGTTCACCGGCGTGCTGGGCAAGATCCTGGGCGCCAATGTGCTGCAGGACGTGTCGACCTTCGTCGCGGCCATGGACTCGATGTTCGGCGGCTTCCGGGAACGCGCCGACCGCACCTATCAGCTGCTCCAGGCGCCGGGCACGGCGTTCCTGGTGGTGGCCGCGCCCGAGCGGGACGCGCTGCGCGAGGCGGCGTACTTCGTGGACCGGCTGGAGACGGACCGGATGCCGCTGGCCGGCCTGGTGCTGAACCGGGTGCACCGTACCGGCGCGCCGCAGCTGACGGCGGAGCGGGCGCTGGCGGCGGCGGAGACCCTGGAGCAGGGCGACGCGGACGCGGAGACCGACGGCGGGGCAGGGGGGAGCGCCACCGCGCAGGAGTCCCAGGGGTCCCAGGGGTCCCAGGCGTCCGAGGGGTCCCAGGCGTCCGAGGTGCTGGCCGCAGGTCTGCTCCGACTCCACGCGGACCGGGTCAGGACCATCACCCACGAGCGCCGGATGCGCGACCGCTTCGTCTCGATCTATCCGGACGTGCCGCTGGTCGAGGTACCGGCCCTGGCCGGGGACGTGCACGACCTGGAGGGGCTGCGGGAGATCGGCGAGCGCCTGGCCGCAGGCTGAACGACGGCCGGCTACAAGTCCGCCGGATCGAAGGCTCTCGAAGGCATCCGGCTCGACGACGGCCGACTCGGAGACGGCAGGCAGGACGGACCTGCCCCCGTGGTCCGGCCCGTTGCGGCCGGACAGGGGGCGTGGGTCAGCCGTGCGGGTGCTGCGCGCTCACCCTGCTTCGGCGTAGTCCGGATCTCCGATGGAGAACGTCTGCTCGTACTCGGTACGGGCGGTCTCCAGCAGTCTCCGCCAGGAGATCACCGTTGGTCTGCGGCGCAGCAGAGCCCTGCGCTCGCGCTCCGTCATTCCCCCCCACACGCCGAACTCGACGCGGTTGTCGAGGGCGTCCGCCAGGCACTCCGTGCGTACCGGACAACCGGTGCACACTGCCTTGGCGCGGTTCTGCGCCGCCCCCTGAACGAACAGTTCGTCCGGATCACTGGTGCGGCAGGCTGCCTGCGCACTCCAGTCGTCAACCCAGCCCATGCTGGTGCCGTCCTCTCCCGAATCGAGGCTCCCCCACGGCGGCAACGGCATATTCGCTGTTGCCAGTTGAGGACGTTACGGAAGAAGAGCAGGTTGCAACAGCCCCTTGGGGCCCAATCCTGTATGGCCCGTTCGGACTATGCGTGCGGAATAGATCACCCACTGGAGTGAGTGCAGGTTGGAGGGCCGGACAGGCTTCGGGGACCTGGACGACACTGTCCTTCCTGGCTCAGTTCCTGGCATATGACCGCGATCCGGACAGATCTCATCACCCACAAGAGTGAAGCGAGTGAGCGCTCGGGAACTTGTCGCAAGCTTGTGACAAGAGTAGGCGAACAGATGCCCGCTTGTCCGGGTAACGCGTCGTAAGGTCTCCCCATGGCGAAGCGATCTCGGTCTCCGTTGTACAAGGTGGGTCTCGGTCTGAACCTGGTGGGCGCGAGTGTGCTGGCCGGCACCTTGGTCGCCGGGCTCGCGCTGCCCGCCGTGGGGGCCATCGGCTTCAGCGCGAAGTCGGCGACGACCTCCTTCAACGAGATCCCCGCCGAGTTCACCGCCCCGACCCTGTCCCAGGCATCGACCATCTACGACGCCAAGGGCGGAGTCATCGCCAAGGTCTACGCGCGGGACCGCACCGTCGTACCGATCAGCAGGATCGCGCCGGTGATGCAGCAGGCGCTGATCGACATCGAGGACAACCGCTTCTACCAGCACGGCGCGATCGACCTGAAGGGGACCCTGCGCGCGCTCACCACCAACGCCTCCTCCGGTGCCTCCCAGGGCGGGTCCACGCTGACCCAGCAGCTGGTGAAGAACATGAACGTCGAGCTGGCCGGCAATGACGCGACCAAGGTGCGCGAGGCCCAGGCGCAGACCATCGGGCGCAAGATCTCCGAGCTCAAAGTCGCCATCAAACTGGAGGAGACCCTCTCCAAGGACCAGATCCTCGCCGACTACCTCAACATCACCTTCTGGGGCGAGCAGGCCTACGGCATCGAGGCCGCCGCCGAACGCTACTTCAGCGTCCACGCCTCCCAGCTGACCCTCTCCCAGGCCGCGCTGCTGGCCGGCATGGTGCAGTCACCGACCAACCTGGACCCGATGGTCTACCCGACCGACGCCACCACGCGCCGCAACGAGGTCCTGGACGCGATGGCGAAGTACGGCAGCATCACCGCGGCGCAGGCCGCGACGGAAAAGGCCAAGCCGCTGGGGCTGAAGGTGAGCCGTCCCAAGGAGGGCTGCATCACCGCCAGGAACGGCGAGCAGTTCTTCTGCGACTACGTCGAACACATCTTCCTGAGCGACCAGGCGTTCGGGCAGACCTCGGCGGCCCGGCAGGCCCTGTGGGACCGCGGCGGCCTGGACATCCACACCACGATCGACCCCAAGGTCCAGTCGGCGCTGCAGCAGTCGGTCACCTCGCACGTCCACGCCGACGAGAAGGCCGCGACAGCGATGACCATCGTCCAGCCGGGCACCGGCAAGATCATGGGCATGGGCCAGAGCCGCCCCTACGGCAACGGCACCAGCAGTGCCGTCACCACGCTGAACTACAACGTCGATCGCACCATGGGCGGGGGCGGCGGCTTCCCCACCGGGTCCACGGTCAAGCCGATCACGGCGGCGGCCGCGCTGGAGCAGGGCATCGGCATGGACCAGACGTACGACGCGCCGTACCAGGAGCCTTACCCGGCGATGACCGACTGCAAGGGCAACCATCTGCGCTCGGTGAGCGAACCGCCGGACCAGAACGACTCCACCACCCTCGTCGGCCCGTTCAACATGCCCTCGGCCATGGCCAAGTCGGTCAACACCTACTTCGTGCCGCTGGAGAAGGACGCCGGACTGTGCAACGTGGTGAAGATGATGGCCAAGATGGGCATCAGCACCCAGGCCACCTACTCCCCCGGCACGCACACCCTGGCCCCGATCGACCAGGTCCAGTCGCTCACCCTGGGCACCAACAGCCTGACCCCGCTGCAGATGGCCAATGTCTACGCCACCTTCGCCGCCCGCGGCGTCTACTGCTCCCCCACCGCGATCACCGCGGTCACCGACGTCAACCACAAGAACCTGCCGGTGCCCTCGGCCAACTGCCACTCGGTCATGCAGCAGAGCACCGCCGACGCCATCACCACCATGCTCAAGGGCGTGGTCGAGGACGGTACCGGCGCCCAGGACGGCTTCTCCGACGGCCGCCCCAGCGCCGGCAAGACCGGCACCACCGACTACCACAAGCAGGTCTGGTTCGTCGGCTTCACCCCGCAGCTCTCCGGCGCCACCGTCGTCAGCGACACCGGCGCCAAGGTCAGCCCGCTCTACGACGGCCAGACCATCGGCGGCACCTCCTACGGCATGAACGAGGTCTTCGGCAGCACCATCGCCGGGCCGATATGGCACGACGCCATGGACGGGGCGCTCAGCGGGGTCGACTTCGGGGACTTCCACACCGTCAAGCTTCCTGCCGCGGTCAAGACCAAGGCGCAGAAGGCCAAGGACGACAAGAACAAGAACAAGAACGGCGGCACCACCGCGGGCACCACGGCCGGCACCACCGCAGGCACCGGGGCCACGACCACCGGGACCACCGGAACGGGGACCGGCACCATCGGCGGCCTCATCGCCGGTCTGGCCGGCGGAACCGGAAACACCGGCATCACCACCGGCCGCTGATCCTCTGCCGCGCCCGCGCACAGCAACGCCCGAGGGGCGCCCGGCACACCACCGGGCGCCCCTCGGGCGTTCACCTTCACACGGCCGTACTCAGCCAAACACAGCCCCACTCTCGGCCCTGCCGTCAGCCCCCAGGGCTCACCCCGCCAGGGCCTGCCGTACCGCCGCAGCCACCCGGCCGCCCTCGGCCAGCCCGGCCACCTTCGGGTTCACCAGCTTCATCACCGCGCCCATCGCCCGCGGGCCCTCGGCACCGGCGGCCCGGGCCTCGGCGACCGCCGAGGCGACGATCGCCTCCAGCTCATCGTCCGTCAGCTGCTTCGGCAGGTAGGCCGCCAGCAGCTCGCCCTCGGCCCGCTCCCGCGCCGCCGACTCCGGCCGGCCGCCGGCCTCGAACGCCTCGGCGGCCTCGCGGCGCTTCTTCGCCTCACGGGTGATCACCTTGAGCACCTCGTCGTCGGAGAGCTCGCGCGCCACCTTGCCTGCCACCTCCTCATTGGTGATGGCGGACAGGGTGAGCCGGATGGTGCCGGAGCGCAACTCGTCCCTGGCCCGGATCGAGGCCGTGAGGTCCTCCTGCAGCTGCTTCTTGAGCGTCGTGGTCATGTGCGCAAGTCTCGCATCCCCGACAACCCGGTGCCGGTGATTAACACCGGCGCCCCGCCGACCCGGGTTCCGCGGCCACTCTGCGACCATGGACGGATGCGACCGCTCTACGCCGTACCCCTGGGAATCGCCGCTGCCGGCGCGGCCTGCGTGGCCTACTCGGCCGGCTACGAAGTGCGCTCGTTCCGACTGCGCCGGGTGACCGTACCCGTGCTGCCGGCCGGCGCCCCGCCGCTGCGCGTGCTGCAACTGTCGGACATCCACATGGTCAACGGCCAGGGCAAGAAACAGCGCTGGCTGCGCGAACTCGCGTCGCTCAAGCCGGACCTGGTGGTGAACACCGGCGACAACCTCTCCGACCCGGAGGCGATCCCGCAGACCCTGGACGCGCTGGGTCCGCTGATGGACTTCCCCGGCGTCTACGTCTTCGGGTCCAACGACTACTACGGCCCGGTCCCGAAGAGCCCGACCCGCTACCTCGGCGCGATGCTCAGCGGCGACCACGGCATGAACCGGCGGGACGGGTCGGCCCGCCGGGGCATCGTCGGCGCGGTCCACAACCCGTGGGAGGAGCTGCGGGACGGCTTCGACGAGGCCGGCTGGCTGGACCTCACCAACACCCGCGGCCGGCTGAAGATCGAGGGACTCGACCTGGAGTTCACCGGCCTGGACGACCCGCACATCCGCCGGGACCGCTACGCCCGGGTGGCCGGCGGCCCGGACGCCGCCGCCGACGTCTCGATCGGCGTCGTCCACGCACCGTACCTGCGGGTGCTGGACGCCTTCACCGCCGACGGCTACCCGCTGGTGCTGGCCGGGCACACCCACGGCGGCCAGCTGTGCGTGCCCTTCTACGGCGCCCTGGTCACCAACTGCGACCTGGACCGGGGCCGGGTCAAGGGCCTGTCCCGGCACTCGGCCGGCGGCCACGACTCCTACCTGCACGTGTCGGCCGGCTGCGGCACCAACCGCTACACCCCGGTGCGCTTCGCCTGCCCGCCCGAGGCCACCCTGCTGACCCTGACCGCGGGGCCCGACGCCTGAGCCCCCGCGGCGCTCGCCAACCCAGCCGCACTGGCCGCCGTCCGCGCCGCCGTCCTCTCAACGCTAGGCCGGCGGCTGCAGCCACCCGTGCTGGCGGGCGGTCTCCGCGGCGACCTTCAGCAGCCGCTCGACCGCGGGCGAGCGGTTCGGCCCCCGGGTGATCAGGTGGATCTCCACCGTCGTGGCGGGGTCCAGCGGCAGCCAGAGCAGCCCGGCCGGCAGGCCCACCCGCCCGGTCTCGCCGACGATGGTGACGGCCGCGCCCGAGGCGACCGGGGTGTAGGAGGCGTCGAAGTCCAGGCCGCGCACCAGCACCTCGGGCTTGGCGCCGGCTCTGGCGCAGATGTCCATGATCTGGTCGTAGTGGCCCGGATTGTGGTCCCGGGCGTGCAGCAGCAGCTTCACCCCGTCCAGCTCGGCCGGGTCCACGCCGCCGGCCGCGCCGCCCTGGGCGAGCGGATGGTCGCGGCTGACGATGATCCCCTGCCGCTCCAACCGCAGCAGGGTCAGCACCAGCTCCTGCTGCGGCGGCGCGCAGCGCACCAGTCCGACGTCCAGGGTGCCGACGGCCACCCCGGCCACGATGTCCGCGAAGGACATCACCCGGGCCGACACCTCGATCCCCGGCGCCTCCTCGCTCATCGCGAGGAGCAGCTGCGGCGCGGTCTCGTACCCGGCGCTCATGCCGTAGCCGAGGCTGATGCTGCCGAGGCTGCCGTCGGCGAAGCCGCGGACCCCCCGCCAGAGGCTGTCGGCGGCGTCGAGCAGCGCAGGACCACGCTCCAGCAGCATCCTTCCGGCCTCGGTCGGCTCCACCCTGTGGGTGGTTCTGCTGAGCAATTCCACGCCCAACTCGCGCTCAAGCTCCCGCACTTGGCGGCTCAGTGCAGGCTGGGCGATATGCAGGCGCTCAGCGGCGCGGGTGAAGTTCCGCTCCTCGGCGACAGCGAGGAAGTAACGCAAGCGACGCAGTTCGGACATGCACCCATCCTAGGCGTGCGGTCATGCCGTGTCGGCATGGACCGATGGAAAACAAGTCTTTCCCTGTCCGTGGGGCGGCTCAGTAGATTCGAGTCAACAGCAGCGAGAAGGAATTGCGAAGGGGCCGGAAATGAACACCACCGAAATCAGCCGCAGTGTTGTCGAGGCCTACATCGAGGCCCTGGGCGGCGGCGACATCGAGGCCGCTAAGGCGCTCTTCGCCGAGGACGCCACCTGGACGCTGGGCGGCGACCTGCCGATGTCGGGCACCTGGGAGGGCCGCAAGGGCATCTTCGAGGGCTTCCTCGGACTGGCCTTCAGCCGCCTGGACGCCTCCACCGTGGTGCTGGACACCACCAATCTGGTGGCCAGCGGGGACACCGTGGTGGTCGAGTGGACCTCGGACGCGACCACCCGGGACGGCGGCGAGTACCACCAGAAGTGCGCCGGCTTCTTCATCGTGAAGGACGGGCTCATCTCCGCCGTCCGCGAGTACTTCGACACCGACCACGCCCGCCGCGTCCTTTTCGCAGCCTGACACATCGCGCCGTTCGTATCGTTCGCACCGCAAAAGAGGGGGAAATCCACCATGAAGGCCATGCTTCCCACCGGGGACATTTCCAACGCCGTGGAATTCGGCGAGGCACCGGAACCGGAGCCGCGCGACGACGAGGCCGTGGTCGCCGTCGAGGCCTACTCCGTCAACCGCGGCGAGACCTTCCGTCTGGAGGACCCGCGGCGCCGCTGGCTGCCGGGCAAGGACATCGCCGGGACGGTGGTCCGCGCCGCCGCGGACGGCAGCGGGCCCGCCGAGGGGACCAGGGTGGTCGCCCACCCGGCGTCCGCCGGGTGGGCCGAGCGTGTCGGCGTCCCGGTCCACAGCCTCGCCGCGCTCCCGGACCGGGTGGACTGCACCACCGCCGCGGCCCTGCCGCTGGCCGGACTGACCGCGCTGCGCCTGCTCCGCGCCGCCGGCCCGGTGGCCGGACGGCGGGTGCTGCTGACCGGCGCGAGCGGCGGCGTCGGCCACTACCTCACCGAGCTCGCCTCCGGCAGCGGCGCGCAGATCACCGCGGTGAGCGCGAGCGAGGAGCGCGGGGTGCGCCTGCTGGAGCTCGGCGCGGCCGAGGTGGTCACGGACGTGGAGAAGGCGACCGGCCCCTTCGACATCGTGCTGGAGTCCGTCGGCGGCGCCTCGCTCCCGGCCGGGCTGGCCCGCCTCGCCCCCGAGGGCCTGCTGGTCTGGTTCGGCCAGGCCAGCCGCACCGCAGTCACCCTGAACTTCTTCGACTTCTTCAAGACCGCGGTCGGCGGCTCCATCCGCCACTTCGACTACACCCGCAGCGACCGCAGCTACGGCGACGACCTGGCCGTCCTGGTCCGCCTGGTCGCCACCGGCCGCCTCCACCCCGAGATCGGCCTCCGCCAGGACTGGTCCCACACCGCCGCCGCCATCACCGCCCTCCGCGACCGCCGCATCCGCGGCAACGCCGTCCTGGTCACCTCCTGACCTGCACGGTCACGAGCCCCCCAGGAAAACCGGATTTCGTCCCACGCCCCGGGTCCGCTAGAGTAATCCTCGTTGCACCGGGGTGTGGCGCAGCTTGGTAGCGCGCTTCGTTCGGGACGAAGAGGCCGTGGGTTCAAATCCCGCCACCCCGACTGGTGAAACAGCAGGTCAGGGCCGGTTCTCCTTTCAGGGAGACCGGCCCTGACCTGTTTCTTGGCACGGTCCTCCCCACGGGCATTCCGAAGGAGGCGCTGGAGCAGCGCGTGCAGGCCGACCCGTTCGTCGTGCAGGACGTCGTCAGCGCCGAGATCATCGAGATGGCCCCGGCATGGCCGACGACCGCCTGAAGTTCCTGCTCCCCTGACGGTGCGTCGACCGCGTACATCGATCATCCCCGGGCCCCGTCCGTGGTGCATTGGATACAGCACATGGAACGGGGCGGGGGACCTTCTCACAGGCCGCCGGAGCTACTGCGTTGCGCCGACCCGGGCGACGAGGTGGGCCAGCAGTTGGTCGAGCTGGGGGGTGGAGGTGAACTGATGGTGCTGCTTCGCGGTGGCGAGCTGGCGGTTGATGTCGTGCACCCGGTCGCGGACCTCGTTCGTCTTGCCCTGTTTCAGGCTGGCCTGCGCCTGGCTGATCTTGCTCTGCAGTTCGGTCGCGACGTTGGCGGCCAGGTCGCCGCGTGCGGCGGCAGCGCGCAGTCCGCGGGCGAGCTGGCTCAGCAGGACGGCCGGGTTGTCGGACAGCCGGGCTGGCGAGGGGGACGCCGTATGCAGCGGCGATGACACGGCCGTTGAGGGGGCAGCGGGAGACGACACCGCCGTGGAGGGCCTCGCCGGGGAAGGCGTCGGCGACGTTGCCCCGGGGGAGGCTGCCGCGGGCGGACCGGACGGGCTCAAGGACAGGCCGAGCGCCACCAGGGCTGCGACAACGACGATCGCGGCAGCGCCCATCGGCAGGCGGGACCGGCGCGCGCCGGTCCTCTTGGAGGATCGCTCCGTGCGGCGGGGCGCGAGCGGGGGCTGGGCGAGGGTGGGCATGAGCTGGGTCGCCCCGGGCGCGCGCGTGGTGCCCAGCACGTGGGCGACCTGCCCCGCGGAAGGTCTCTGGTCGGGGTCCTTGGCCAGGAGCTGCAGCACCAGGTCATCCAGGGCTGCGGGCAGGTCCGGGCGCAGTTGTGCCGGAGGGACCGGTGCGCTGTCGACGTGCTGGTAGAGCAGGGCGGGGGCGCTGTCCGCGCGGAACGGGGGGTGGCCGGTCAGCAGCTCGTACAGGACGCAGCCCAGCGCGTAGACGTCGGAGGCGGGGCCCGCGGTGTGGCCCTGGGCGCGTTCGGGGGCGAGGTAGATGCTGGTGCCCAGCACCAGTCCCGCGCTGGTCAGGGCGGCGGTGGATTCGCCGGCGAAGCGGGCGATGCCGAAGTCGGCGATCTTGACCACGCCGTCGGCGGTCAGCAGCAGGTTGCCGGGTTTGACGTCCCGGTGGACCACGCCCTCGCGGTGGGCCGCGGCCAGTCCGGCGGCGGTCTGCGCACCGATGGCCGCCGTCTCGCCCGCGTCCAGCGGCCCGTACGCGGCCAGGTGGCCGGCCAGGGTGCGGCCCTCGACCAGCTCCATCACCAGGTACAGGCGCCCCTGGTCCTCGCCGAAGTCGTAGACCGCCACGACGTTGGGATGGCTCAGGCGGGCAGCGGTCTGGGCCTCCTGGCGAAACCGCGCGGTGGCCGACGGATCCACGACCCCGGGCAGCAGCAGCTTGACCGCGACCGGGCGGCCGAGCACCTGGTCCCAGGCGCGCCAGACCTCGCCCATCCCGCCCCGCCCCAGGGGCTCGTCCAACCGGTACCGCTCCGCCACCAGCACGCCGCACACCATCCTCATCGTCCGACCCAGCCCCACCCGCAGGGCCGTATTCGACCGGGCCTGTGCCCGCCTTCGCAGGCCGCAGCCACAGTACCCACTCAGCCCGACGACGCGCCGACCACGCCCGCCCCGGCCGGCAACGCGGTGCGCGGCGGTATCAGCAGCACGGCAACCCTCAAGCGGCCAGTTCCAGGTTCGGTCCGTTCGGTCGTCGGTCCATCCGGCCGACTCACTCCCCCAGGAGCAAGGCGGTCAGGACCACGGCGGGGTCCGCGTCGGGTGGTCCGGCCGGGCACCAGGTGCCCCGGTCCTTGGTGTACGGGTACCACAGGCCGTCCTGGCCCAGGCGCAGTTGGGCGTCTCTGCCCTCGACGGTCCAGCGGTTGCACCACGTGCGCAGCCGGGGCGGTATGCCGTGGGCCCAGTCCGTGCGCAGTGCTTCGCGCTCGCGCTCCAGGCGTGCAGGCGCCGGGTTCCAGGGGGTCTCCAGTACGTCGAGTGCGGCCGGGCCGCCCTGCTGCCATGCGCGGACGGCGGCGGCGAGTTCGCCGGGGGTGCGGCCGCAGGCCGAGGCGATCCGGGCGAGGAGTGCGGTGGTGGGGTGTGCGGCGGCGAGGCGGACAGCGTCCTGCCACTCGGTGAGCGGAGCGGGCGGGGCGCCGGCGGCATGGTGGGGGCTGAGCGCTGCGGCGAGCAAGTGGTGGGCCCGGGCCGCGGCGTCGGCGGCCAGGAGTTCGAGCGCCGCCGGGTCCACGCCGGGCTCCGGGACAGCCGAGTCCACCAATGCGGGTCCGCGGCCCGGGTGTTCGGGCAGCGGGGGCAAGGCGGGAAGGGGCGGCAGTTCGGCGCGGGAGGCGAAGGCGGGGCGGGCGGGATCGCTCCTGCGGCTGGGGGGGGGCGGACCCCGGGGG
>NZ_BBPM01000067.1:16539-38754 GCF_000787775.1 Streptacidiphilus carbonis
GAAGGGGCGGCAGTTCGGGGGGGGAGGCGAAGGCGGGGCGGGCGGGATCGCTCCTGCGGCTGGGGGCGGTCGACCCCGGGGCCGCGGTGGCCGCATTCGAAGCAGTCGCCGCATGCGAAGCAGTCGCCGCATGCGAAGCGGTCGCCGCATGCGAAGCGGTCGCCGCATGCGCTGCGGCTTCGACGGCGGCGCGGGCGGTGTTGCGGCGGCCGAGTTCGTCCATCAGCTCCCGCTCGCCCCGTCCCCGGAGCAGCAGCAGGACGAAGGGGTCGCGGTCGAGGAGTCGTGCGAGCTGGTAGCAGAGGGCCGCGGCGTGTTTGCACGGGTAGCCCCAGTCGGGGCAGTTGCACTCGGGGTCCAGGTCTCGGGGGCCGGGCAGCAGTGGGACGCCGGCGGCGGCTGCGTCGTCGGCGAGCCCGGCGGGCATGTCGCCGTCGAGCAGTGCGGCAATGTTGGCGGCCCGTTCGGCGATCATGTCGAGGAGTCGATCCCACTGCCGGTCCGTCAGCTGCTCGACCTGGACCGTGGAGCGGTACGGAGTGCGACGGCTGCCCTGCACCGGGGCGGCAGCCGTTCCAGGAGCCACCGTGATCCGGCCGACCGCTCCGCCGCGCGCATAGGTCCGGCCGCGCTGCAGGCGGCCGTGGTCCAAGGAGGACTGCTCCAGGGAACGCAGCCATTCGCGGCCCCACCAGGACTCGGCGAACGGGGCCCGGCTGCCCTTGGACGGAGAGAGCGCCTCGAAAGTACGGGCGGACTCCTCGCGTGATCGAGCTCGCTGGGTCATCGTCCCGTCCTTCGCAGCGCGACCAGGTCGGCGAGTTCGCTGTCGCTCAGGTCGCTGAACGCCGCCTCGCCCGAGCCCAGCACCGAGTCGGCCAACTCCCGCTTGTGCCGGAGCATTTCGGCGACCCGGTCCTCCACCGTCCCCTCGGCGATCAGCTTGTGCACCTGGACCGGCTGGGTCTGTCCGATGCGGTACGCGCGGTCGGTGGCCTGGTCCTCCACGGCCGGGTTCCACCAGCGGTCGTAGTGGATGACGTGTCCGGCCCGGGTCAGGTTGAGCCCGGTCCCGGCGGCCTTCAGGGACAGCAGGAACACCTTCGTCCCGCCGGCCTGGAAGGCGTCGACCATCTGCTCACGGCGTTTGACCGTGGTGCCGCCGTGCAGGAACAAGGTGTCCACGCCCCGGTCGGCCAGGTGGCGCTCGATCAGCCTGCCCATGGCCACGTACTGGGTGAAGACCAGAGCCGAGCCGTCCTCGGCCAGGACGGTGTCCAGGAGTTCGTCCAGCAGTTCCAGCTTCCCCGAACGGCCCGGGAGCTTGGCGTTCGCGGGTTCGTTCAGGTACTGCGCGGGGTGGTTGCAGACCTGCTTGAGACCGGTCAGCAGCTTCATCACCAGGCCGCGCCGGGCGATGCCCTCCCGTTCCTGGATCTCGGCCATGAGCTCGCGGACCAGCGCCTCGTAGAGGGAGACCTGTTCCCTGGTCAGCGACACCGGGCGGTCGGTCTCGGTCTTGGGCGGCAGTTCGGGCGCGATGCCGGGGTCCGACTTGCGCCGGCGCAGCAGGAAGGGGCGGACCAGGGTGGCCAGGCGCTGGGCGGTCTGCTCGTCGCGGTCGCCCTCGACGGCCTTGGCGTAGCGGTCACGGAAGGAGGTGAGGGTGCCGAGCAGGCCGGGTGTGGTCCAGTCGAGCAGCGACCACAGTTCGGACAGGTTGTTCTCGACCGGGGTGCCGGTCAGCGCGACCCGCCCCTGTGAGGGGATCGTGCGCAGCGCCCGGGCGGTGTGCGCGTGCGGGTTCTTGACGTGCTGGGCCTCGTCCGCGACGAGCAGCGCCCACGGCTGCTGGGCGAGGCGCTCGGCGTCGCGCCGCATGGTCCCGTACGTGGTCAGCACGAAGCCGCCCCTGGTGCCGGCATCGAGGCCGGCCAGGTCGCGGCCGGGGCCGTGGAAGCGGCGGACCTCGGCGCCCGGCGCGAAGCGCTGGATCTCGCGCTCCCAGTTGCCGAGCAGGGAGGCGGGGCAGACCACCAAGGTGGGTCCTGCGGTGGCCTTCCGTTGCTGGCGGCGCAGGTGCAGGGCGATCAGCGTGACCGTCTTGCCCAGGCCCATGTCGTCGGCCAGGCACCCGCCCAGGCCGAGCGAGGTCATCCGGTGCAGCCAGTTCAGTCCGCGCAGTTGGTAGTCGCGCAGGGTCGCCGCCAGGGCCTTGGGCGGCCCCTGGGTCTCGCGCGCGGCGCGGGCCTCGGGGTCGGCGATCCGGGCGCGCAGCTCCTCCAGCGCGCCGCTCGCGGTGACCGCCACCGGTTCGCCGTCCACCTCGACGCTGCCGGTCAGCGCCGCGCCGAGGGCGTCGATCGCGGTCAGCGACGGCGCCTTGGACTGCGCGGCCCGACGCAGCCGGCGGACCAGCTCCGGATCCACGACCACCCACTGGTCGCGCAGCCGCACGATCGGACGGTGCGCCTGGACCAGGCGCTCCAGCTCCTCCTCGGTGAGCTGCTGGTCCCCGAGCGCGACCTGCCAACGGAAGTCCAGCAGGCCGCCGGAGGACAGGAAGGACTCGGCCGCGGACTGCGTCCCCTGGCGGCGGACGGGTTCCAGGACCCCGACGGCCGTCAGCTCGCGCACCAGCTCCTTGGGCCAGTGCACGGCGACCCCGGCCGCAGCCAGGCTCTCGGCCGCCGCGCCCAGCAGCGCCTGGGCCTCCTCGTCCGACAGGTCCAGACCGGTCGGGGCGGCCGCGTCCAGCAGCCGCTCCGCCGGGGGCCAGGCGCGCGCTGCCCGACGCAGCGTCAGCAGGGTGTCCACCTGGGCCCGAGGGCCGAAGAGTTCGGGGGAGGTGGCCGCGCCGTGCCAGAGATCCGCCGCGTCGGCGAGCACTGTGGGATCAGCCAGGCTGCGCAGTTGGACCACGGCCCGGAAGGACTCCGTGCGGCCCAGCTCCAGGCGCAACGAGACCGCCAGGCCTGCGTCGCGGCCGGCGGCGACCTCCGCCGCCCAGGCGCGCCGCTCGGGCACCTGCTGCGGCGCGCGGACCGCGAACGCCGGTCCGTCGGCGAGGTGCCGAGCGGCAGGAGGCCGGGTGAGGGAGTCGGCCACGGCGTCCAGGAAGGCCCGCAGCAGCGGCTCCGCCGCGGGAAGGGCGAGCGGAGAGAGGTCCGGGACCGGCACCGCGCGGGCCTCGGGCGGCATGGCCGCGGCCAGGGACCCCAACCGCTCGTGGTCCCCGGCGTCCAGCGGGCCGACCCGCCATGCATCGAACCCCTCGGGTGAGACACCGGGCAGAACCCGGCCCCTGGCAAGCAGTCCCAGAGCGAGCACGGCCGCCGTCCCCCAGAACGCCGTGCTGGCGGAGGCGTTTCCGCCCGACACCCGACCTGTCCCGTCCGCCCCGTCGGCACCGAGCGCCCCGTCCGCACCGAGCGCGCGACAGCGGGTCAGCAGCGGCAGCGCCTGCTCCACCGGCAGCAGTACGGCGATCACCCGGGCCCGGCGCACGGACGGGCCGTGCGGGCGGACCACGGTCAGCTCCTCGGGTTCCACCCCGAGCTCCGGCGGCTCACCGCCGGGCGTCCAGAACGCCACCCGTCCCGACCGCGGCGGATCCGCGGGGAGGAACAGCGCCTCCCCGGCCGCCAGTTCCGGCAGCCGGGCAAGCAGCCGCTCCCGGTCCGCCGCCGACTCCGGCCCTGCCGGGGGACGGCCCTTCGCCACTGCGCCCGCCACTCCCGGCACCCACTCCCACACCCGTTCGAAACCGGCGCGGCCACCCGCGCCTCAACGTCTCCAGGCTATCCACACAGGCCGGAGGCCATGCCGGAACGGGCGCTGTCCACCCGGCGGGTACGGAGGGGCAGGCGCTACCGGGTGGCGGAAGCGATGCGGAAGCCGCACGGAGCGATGCCGACGGACCGGGAGATACAGGAGATCGGCACACCAGGCAGGTCTTCCAGGGCGGCGCCCGTCCGGTTCCTTGTTCCGCCGGTACGTGAACCGGGTCCTGCGAGACTGGGGCCGTGGACGATTCACAGCGGTTCCGGGAGGCGGCGGTGCGGTGGGCGGCCGACGGGGCGGGCGCCGCTGCGGCTGCGGAGGTCGTGCGCGGGCTGGTGGCCGACTCGCGGGTGCGGGCCGCGCTGCTGGTCGAGGGCGGCAGCGATCAGGCGGCCCTGCAGACCCTGGCCGCACGCCGGTGCCGGGACCTGGACGCGGAGGGCGTCGCCATCGTCCCGCTCGGGGGAGCCACCAGCATCGGACGGTTCCTCAAGCTGCTGGGCCCTCCCGGCCTCGGTATCCGGCTGGCGGGCCTCTGCGACGCCGGCGAGGAGGGCTATTTCCGGCGCAGTCTGGAGCGGTCGGGCCTGGGCACCGGCCTCACCCGCTCCGGCATGGAGGCACTGGGCTTCTTCGTCTGCACGGCGGACCTGGAGGACGAGTTGATCCGCTCCCACGGTCCGGCGGCGGTGGAGGGGGTGATCGAGGCTCAGGGCGACCTGCGGGCCTTCCGCACCTTCCAGAACCAGCCCGCCCAGCGGGACCGGACGATCGAGCAGCAGCTGCACCGCTTCATGGGGACCACCAGCGGCCGGAAGGCGCACTACGCGCAGGCGCTCGTCGCCGAACTCGATCTCGCCCGGGTGCCGCGGCCCCTGGACGGCCTGCTCGCGTACACGCCCCCGGCGGGAGCGGTCAGCCGATGGCGATGACGGGGTGGGCGCTCGGCGTGATCCATTTGATGATCTGGGTCATGACCGCGGCCGGGAGGGCGACGCACCCGGCGGTGGGGCCGGCCTGCGGGCCGAGGTCGTGCAGGAAGATGCCGGCGCCGCGGCCCTTGACGGCGGGGTTCATGTTGAAGTTGATGACCAGCGCGTTGTTGTACTGCGTCGGGTACCCGATCAGGTGCTCGCTGCCGTCCACGCCGGACTCGGTGAGGTGGAAGCCGCCCAGGGTGTCGGTGCGCATCTGGTTGTAGTACGCCGACGTCGGGTCCTCGACCCACCAGTCGTGGGTGGTGACCTGGTGGTAGGGCATGGCGGTGCCGGGGTTGGCGCCGACGCCGAAACCCTGGGTGATGGTGTAGGTCCCGGTGGGGGTGGTGTCGGTGTCCTGGACCCGGGTGGCGCCGTTGGTGATGCCCTTCGAGCCGATCCGCGCGCTCGCGGTGCTGTACACGGCCGTCCACGCGTTGTTGCTCAACTGCCAGGCGGTCACGTTCGCGTAGGAGCCGCTCGCCTTGACCGTGATCACCTGGGTGGCGCTGCCGACCGTGACCGCCACCGGGAACGGCTGCACCGGGGGTCTGAGCGGAGCCAGGGCTTGCCAGCTCATGGACGGGGCCGGGGCAAGGGCCGGAGCGGTGCCGAAGGCCGGACTGGTACGTGCCACCGAGGTCCTGGCCGTGCCGGTGACGGTGGCCGCCTTCGCGGTGGGGACGGCCGCCTGTGCAGTCGCGGTGCCGGCCAGCAGCGCGACGGCGAGGCCGCCCAGCGCGGTGGCCGCCGCAGCCCCTGCGGTCCGGTGCCGGAACGGTGCGCGGGGACGGGCTTGGCGACCGGGACCTGCGGGCATGGCGCGGTGCTCCTTCGCTGACGTTGAAGATCTGAACAGTACTCAAGGAGCTGGAAGGAAGACCATAGCGGCGCGTTGACGGTCACTGCCGTCCGTCCGCGGTCACTTCCGTCCCGGTGACTGCTGTCCCCCCGTCAGCGCCGGCGTCTACGTCAGCGCCGGCCTCAACGTCAGCGCAGGGAGCCGTCGAAGAGGTCGACCTGGATCCGTGCCTGCGGCGCGACCCGCTGCCGGCGCTCCTGCTGGAGCTGCACCTCGGGGGCGAGTGCGATCACGATCACCGAGAGGGTGATGAACGCGACGATGCCGACGGCGACCGGGAAGACGAACTGGTCGACCGGAACGCCGCCGGCCGGGCCCTCCTCCGTCCCGAAGTGTACGGAGACGGCCAGCATCGCGGTGTAGTGCATCGCGCACACCGCGATGCCCGCCACCAGCGCGGACGCGATGCTCGCCCAGGCGTGGCTGATGTTGAGGGTCATCCAGAGCGCGGCGGTGGCGGCGAACACCGCGATGGCCACCGAGGCGGCGACGATCCAGGGGTTGTAGTCGACGGCACCGCCGATCTGCATCGCGGCCATGCCCAGGTAGTGCATCCCGGCGACGCCGAACCCGGTCAGCGCCCCGCCCAGGTACAGGGCCAGCTGCGAGTCGGGCCAGTAGCCGACGCAGCAGACGCCGAAGCCGACCACCACGACCGCCACCACCAGGCTGAGCATGGTCAGCCGAAGGTTGTAGGTGATCGCCATATTGGTGACGGTGAACCCCATCATCGCGATGAAGTGCATGGCCCAGATCCCGCCGCCGATACAGCCCGAGGCGAGCAGCAGCCAACTGAGCCGGCGTCGCCGGGGCAGCGTCAGGCCCCTTGCGGTGCAACGGAGTCCGATCACCGCGCCGAGGCAGGCGACGAGGTAGGCCAGCGCCGGGTTCAGCCAGCCGTGGGTGAAACCGTCCATGTGGGCCACGGGCCGTCGTCCGTTCGTCGGGAGCAGTGACGCCGGCCGCTACGGTCTTGGGCAGGGCTGTTCCACAGGTTGTGAACAGGTATCTGCCACAGGCGAATTACAGCGCGTACGGCGTTGATGAGCATAGATCATTTACCTTTCAACCTCTGTCGGGGATTGTGAAGCATCTGGAAGGATGCCGGGGATGTGGAGGACCGGCGCGAGCAGGTCCAGCACCTCCTCGTGGACGCGGCCGTTGGTGAACAGGCCGGCGCCCGTGGTGATGCTGCGTCCGCCCGCGAAGTCGCTGAAGCGGCCGCCGGCCTCCTCGACGACGGGCACGGCGGCGGCGAGGTCCCAGGGTTCGGCCGTCAGATGCAGGAAGACGTCCGCCTCTCCGGACGCGACCAGCATCGCGCCCTGGCACACCCCCGGCCAGTCCGACAGGGGGCCGCCGCCCAGGCACACACCGAGCAACGCCTTGGCCGCAGCCAGCCGGGACGCCGGGACCCAGTCCCACGCCGGCCAGTACGCCGCCGTGCACTCGGCGAGGGTCGCGGTCCCGCTCACCGCCAGGGCCTCGGGCCGCCCCATCCCGCTCTCCGTGGACTTCGCGGTCCACGCCCCCGACGCTCGCGTCGCCCACCAGCGGCGCCGCAACGCGGGTGCACTGATCATCCCGGTGACCACCTCGCTCGTCCCGGTGACCCCTTCGCTCGTCCCGGTGACCCCCTCGCCGCCCGTCTCCAGCGCGATCAGGGTGCTCCACTCGGGGCGCCCGGCGGCGAAGTTGGCCGTGCCGTCGACGGGGTCGACCACCCAGCGGCGCCCGCCCCAGCGGCGCCCGTCACTGTCCCCGCCCCCGAACTCCTCCCCCAGGAAGGCATCCTGCGGACGGTCCGACGCCAGCCGGGCCCGCAGCACCCGCTCGACCTCGCGGTCCGCGTCGGTGACCGGACTCCCGTCGGCCTTGGCCCGCGTCGGCACGCTCCCCGCCGCGTAGTACCGCGCGGAGATGGAGTCGGCGGCTTCGGCCAACTGCTGAGCCAGGGACAGGTCATCGATCCACGTCATACCCACAGGTCTACAGGACGATCAGCGGGAGGACGCCACGGGCCGAGGCAGAACCTTCTCCGTGCACGCCCGATGCCGGCCGTCGGCCCACTACGATCTCCCCGTACGGACGTCCGTACACACGTCCGTGGGGATGCAGGGATGAGAGAACTGACACCGGAGGACCCGCGCGAGCTCGCCGGGTTCCGTATTCTCGCCGGTCTGGGCGAGGGTGGAATGGGCCAGGTCTATCTGGCGGTTGGCGCGGACGGGGTGAACGTCGCCCTCAAGACGATCCGGCCGGAGCTGGCGAGGGACTCGGAGTTCCGGGCTCGCTTCGCCCGTGAGGTGGACGCGGCGCGGCGGATCAGCGGAGCCGGTGTCGCCGCCGTGGTCGGGGCCGACCCGCAGTGCGAACGGCCCTGGCTGGCAACGCAGTACATCCCGGGGATCACCCTGTCCGAGGCCGTCTACCGGCACGGGCCCATCCCGGTCGCCCAACTCCGGTCGCTCGGTGCACAACTGGCCGCAACGCTGGCGAGCATCCACGCAACCGGACTGACGCACCGTGACATCAAGCCGTCGAACATCATGCTGGCGCCGGACGGCCCGGTGGTCATCGACTTCGGGGTGGCCCGGGCGACCGACGCCAGCTACCTCACCCGTACCGGACAGTTGGTCGGATCGCCCGGGTTCATGTCGCCCGAGCAAGTGCTGGGGAACCGGGTCGGGCCGAGCAGCGACGTCTTCTGCCTCGGCGCGGTGCTGGTCTTCGCGGCGACCGGGGAGGGGCCGTTCAGCGAGGGGCCCGCCGCTGCGCTGCTCTACCGGATCGTCAACGGCGAACAGAACCTGGAGAGCGTCCCCGCGGACCTCCGGCCCCTGGTCGAGTCCTGCCTGGCGAGCGATGCGACGCAGCGCCCCACGGCCGGCGAGGTCGCGACCGCGCTCGCGGCGGCCGCCGCAGAATCTCCCGCGGCAGGACCGTGGCTGCCGCCGGCCGTTCACCAGGACGTCGCCGAACGCGCCCTCAAGGCAGCGGAGTTGGCGGCGGCGGTGCAGGACGCCGACCGGATGCGGACGGACGTGGGCTCCGCGGGCCCGGTCCTGGCCGCCGCCACAAGTCCGGGCACCGGCCCGGCCGCAACTACCGCCCCGGGGGGCGGCACCGGCACCCGCGATCGCGTCCTCGCTCTGGTCGGCACCGCCCGGCGGCCCGTCGTCTACCGCACGGCGCTGCCGCTGCTGGCCGTGCTGGCGGTGGTCGTCTACCTGTTGGGCAGCCCGTCGAACGGACACACCGTCACCGGCGGCTCACCGTACGGCACTTCACCCTCCGCCTCAGCGTCGCCCTCCCCGTCCGGAGCGTCCGGGGCCTCCGCCTCGGCAGGCGGCTCCGCGTCCGGCACGGCCGGCGCCTCCGGTTCCGCCACTCCGAGTACGTCGCCGAGCGCCTCCCACTCCGCCTCGCCGTCCCTGTCCGCCGCCGCCCCGCAGGGCGGTTCCGGCAGCGGCGGCGGCAGTGGCTCCGGCGCGGGCGGTTCCACCAAGGCCGCCACCACGAAGGCCACGAGTGCGAGCACCGGAACGGCCAGGACGACCAAGCCTCTGGGTGCCGAGTGCGTCTTCACCCCGACGACGACGTGCAGCAGCGACAACCCCACCGTGGAACTGCGTGCGGGGCACGACAACGACGGTGGCTGCACCTTCACCGGCACCATCACCTGGGGCGACGGAACCACCACCAAGGTCGACTTCCCCGGCAGCTCCGAGGCCTACACCGTGGTCACCTCCCACACCTACAAGGCGCCCGGCAAGTACGACTTCAACGTCACCACGGTCACGGACCAGGGCCTGTGCTACGCCCTCGGTGAGAGCGGCACGTTCACCCTCACCTCCTGAGCCGGCCGGACGGCCGACGGCCGGGTGGGCCGCCACCGCCGCCGGGCCGGGAGCAGCGCGGCGCTCAGCCCCGGCTGTCCCGGCCGCGTCGGCCGAGGGTTCGTGGGCGGCTGATGGCAGGGTGGCGCATCCGCCCAGCCCTGCCATCAGTCCTGCCGGTTCACCTGACCAAGGCCGGGCGGTCAGCGCCTGCGGCGGACCATGCCGGCGCAGGCCGCGACCGCTGCTCCGACCGCGATCAGGCCGACTGCCAGCGCCAGGGCCAGCGCCGAGCCGTTCTCGCCGGCACCGGACGCCGCCAGCTGCGGGCGGATCACGGTCACGGCGGCCGGGCGAACGCGCGGCGCGGGCTCGGCCTTGGGGACCCGCACCGTCTCCTTCACGAACACCACCTTGCCGGTCCTCTTGTCCCGCCCCTCATAGACGAAGGTGGCGACACCGGAGAAGCCCGGCTCCGGTTCGAAGAGCAGGGTTCCCGGATGCGCCGGGTCGACGACCACGATCGCATGCTCCGGCGGGTCCGTGATCGCGATCGGACCTGCCAGACCGCTGATGATCGAGATGGGGAAGCGCAGCGGCGTTGCGGAGTTCGGCGGCAGCGTGACCGGGGGCTCGACGACGGGCGCGCAGCGCAGGTTGAAGTCGGCACCGGTCACGTCGCCCTTGGTCGCGTCCGCGCCCAGCCGGGTCGTGTCGGCCTCAAGGCCCTCCGGGACCCGGAGCGCCACCCGGTAGGAGCCCTCGGCCAGGTCCGGGAACGAATAGCTGCCGTCGTCGTGCGACGTGGTGGTGACGGGATGGCCGGCGGCGTTCAGGACCGGGTCGCCGTTGCTGTCGAGCAGCTCCAGCTCGGCGGGGTCGTGCGTCCCGCACTCGGAGGTGATCCTGCCGCTGACCTGGACCGTCTTCGTCGCAGCCCAGATCTGGTAGACCGGGATGCCGCTCTGCACCGAGAAGGTGAGGGTCAGCGACTTGACCGGCACGGTGGGCCGCAACCAGCCGGAGGCGCCGCTGGTGTCGCCGGTGTTGCTGCCGATCAGAGTGGTGGTGGCCGCGTCCCAGTGCGGCATGTCGGTGAACGGGCCGTTGCCGGTGCAGGCGGACGGCTTCGGCGTCCCCTGGCAGTAGTTGAAGGACCCCTGGAAGCCGAGCTGCGCGGCCGTCAGCAGGGAGCCGTCCGCCCCGGTGGCCGTGACCTTGACATGGTCGGCGTCCACGTCGCCGAGCGCGAAGCCCCAGCCGACCGGCGTGGGGCGGGCGAAGTCGATGGTGGTCACCGACGGCTGCAGGCCGGTCGCGGTTCGCAGGGCCAGGTAGGCGTGTCCTCGGGAGCTGCCGTAGGCGGAGCCGAAGGGTGTGCTGTCGTTGAGGTAGGCGCTGCTGCCGCTGGGGACGGACGTCGAGGAACTGGTGGTCGTCACCGTGGCTGCCGGGAAGCCGACCGCCGGAACGGTGAGCGAGTCGGCAGCCCACTCCCCGTACGCGGACCCGGACGCGAAAGCCGGCGACGCCGCCACCGGTACCAGGACGGCCGCCAGAACCAGCGTGGCGAAGCCGCTGACTCTCCGTCGGAATGTGTGCAGAGGCAAGGCGGTCGTCCGTTCGACAGTGGGTTGATGTTCGTTTCAACATCCGCTCTAGCCGACGATCAGCTCGGCATCCCGGAAGCCACGGCGGCGTCACCCGTACGACAGCCCAGGGTTGCGGCGAACGGGTCCGCAGCGGGGGTCCGCACCCCTCCCCGATGCATCCATAGCAGATCACCTCGCCTTCCGAATATGTCTGCTACCGATATAAGATGGACCCATGACTCCTCCAGGGGCCGACTCCTCCACGGGCCGCTCCATGACCGGCAGCGGCCCGCTCACCCCGCTGCCGCCGGGGCCGATACCCCGGGGCTGGGCCCTCCTCACCCAGGAGCGCCCCCGCCCCGACCGGCTCCGGACCCGCCCCTGGGCCTGGCGGCTGGCCGTGGCGACGGTCTGCTTCGGCGCCTTCATGGGCCAGCTCGACGCCAGCATCGTCACCCTCACCTACCAGTCGCTGGGCGCCGAGTTCCACGCCGGGCCGGCCGCCGTCGAATGGGTGTCCCTCTCCTACCTGCTGGCCCTGGTCGCCCTGCTGGTCCCGGCCGGGCGGTTCTCCGACGCACACGGCCGCAAGCTGATGTACCTGTACGGCTTCGCGGTGTTCACCGCCGCCTCCGCGGCCTGCGGCCTGGCGCCGGGTCTGGCCGCGCTGGTCGCGTTCCGGGTGGTCCAGGCCCTCGGCGCGGCGCTGATGCAGGCCAACAGCGTCGCCCTGGTCACCACCAGCGCGCCGCCGGGACGGATGCGCTCGGCGCTGGGCATGCAGGCGGCAGGCCAGGCTATCGGCCTGGCCCTCGGCCCCACCGTCGGCGGCGCGCTGGTCGCCACCGTCGGCTGGCGCTGGGTGTTCCTGGTCAATGTCCCGGTCGGGTTGTTCGCCCTGCTCGCCGGGCACTTCCTGCTGCCGCGCACCCGGCAGCGCTCCGGCGCCTCCGGGGTGGACGGCCCCAGCGTGCTGCTGCTCGCCACCGCCACCACCGCCGCGCTGCTCGGACTGTCCGTCAGCTCCGGACTCGGCCTGCCGGTCTGGACCGCCGCCGTGCTGCTCGCGGCGGCGGTGTCGGCGGGGTGGGCCTTCGTCCGGCGCCAGTCCGGCTGCACGGCCCCGCTGCTGGACCTGAGCCTGCTGCGCCCCGGCGGCATAGCCCCCGGCCTGTTCAGCGGGTTCTGCGGCTACCTCGTGCTGTTCGGGCCGCTGGTGCTGGTGCCGGTGGAGCTCGGCCGCAGGGGCGACTCCGCCCTGTTCGCGGGGCTGGTGCTGACCGCGCTCCCACTGGGCTTCGCGCTCGCGGCCACGCTGGCCGAGCGGCTGCTGCCGGAGCGCTGGGACGACGGGGCGCGGTCCAGGGTCGGCATGGGCGGCTGCGTGGCCGCGCTGGCGCTGATGGCCGTACTGCCGTCCACCGCCGCGGTCCTGCCGCTGCCGCTGGGCCTGCTCGGCCTCTCACTGGGGGTGTTCACCCCCGCGAACAACACCCTGGTCATGCGGGCGGTCCCGCAGTCCGCGGCGGGCACCGGTGGCGGCATGGTCAACATGGGGCGGGGCATCGGCACCGCGCTGGGCGTGGCCGCGGTCACACTGACGCTGCACCTGGTGCCGGGTCCCGATGGCACCCGGGCCGCGGTGCTGGTGCTGCTGGGCTTCGCGCTGCCGGCGCTCGCCGCCTGCGGGCGGGGCGGGCGGGGCGGCCGGGGCGGCCGGGGCGGCAGCAGACGGCCCGGGAGCGGGGGACGGGTGCGGAGGGGCGGGCGGTTCGTCCGGGTCAGGGTCCGGCGAGGCCGAGGGCCCGGTCCCGGGCCAGCTCCAGTTCCCGGCGCGCGAAGCGGGCCCACATGAAGACCACGAAACCGGCGAAGACGAACCACTGGCAGGTGTAGCCGAGGTTCTGGAACGCCTGCAGGGTCAGTCCGTTACCGCCCGAGGGCTGGTACGTCGGCACCGCGGTCAGCCCGTCCGTGCCGTCGGCGCTGCCGTTGCCGCCCTTGCCGGCGTCCAGCGCGATCCAGCCGTCGTAGACGGAGTAGGGCAGCAGGTTGACCAGGGTGGACGGGCTGATCATGCCCACCTGCCCGGGCGGCAGGCCGCCGCTGCTGATCACCTCGGGCGTGCTCGCGTCCTCCGAGGTCTGCAGCCGTCCGCGCAGGTCCACCGGACCGGTCGGCGCCGCCGGGACGGAACGGGCGCTCGCGGTCCAGCCCCGGATCACGGCGACGGGCAGGCCGCCGCCCTGCGGACGCAGCGGGGTGAGCACGTAGTAGCCGCTCTTCCCGTCCACCGTGCGCTGCGGCACCAGCAGCTGGTGGGCGGTGTCGTAGGTCCCGCTGAAGGTGATCTCCCGGCCCACGTCGCTGGCGATCACCGTCTGCCGGTCGGGACCCTTGAGCAGCGGCGCCAGCGGCACAGACCGGTCCGCGGCGGCGATAGCGGCGGCGGAGCGCTGCTCACCCGCGTGGGTGCGCTGCTCGAAGCGGCCCAGCTGCCAGACGCCGAGCCAGATGCACACCGGGATGGCCAGCAGGGCGAACAGATTGATGCCCAGCCAGCGGGGAGTGAGGAGGAACCGGTACACACGTACCACGGTAACCAGGGCGGACCCGGCGGCTCCGACCGGGCCCCTGTCGACGCCGGGGGGTATCCGAGGTCCTGTGGTCAGCCCGCCGCCGCGGTGCTCGGCCGACGGGGGATCACCCCGCGGTGGCCAGCGGCGCCGTGCGGTACACCGTGCCGGCACAGGCGTTCGGGACGGTCGCCGACACCGCGCTGCCGCCCGCGCCCGGGACGTGCCCGAGTGTCACCGAGGGCTGCCCGGTGCCGCCCGACTGCGTCTGGGCGCTGCCGGAGCCGGCCGTGGCCGCGGCCGAGTCGGAGCCGGTGGGACTGGCCGTGACGCAGCTCGGTGCGCCCGCGCCGGTCGTCGGCACCCAGGCGAAGCCGACCGCGTAGGACTTGCCCGGCGCCAGCGTCACCGGCGCCGGATGGGGATCCGGGGCGGGCAGGCCGCCGGCCGGGTCCCCCGCGGTGTGCTGGGTGATGGTGACCCGGGACGCGTCCGTGCCGCTGACCGAGAGCACCGAGACCGTTCCCGGCAGCGAGACCGCACAGGTCTTCGAGGAGACATTGGTGACCAGGAACGTGCCGTAGACCACCCCGGCGGAGTCCGCGGCGCCGACCTTCGAGCTGCCCGCCCCCAGCTGCGACTGGACGCACTCGGCGGCGGCCGGAGCGGTCGACACGGGGGACGCGACCGAGGAGGACCCCGGGCCCGAGGAGGCGACCGGCACGATCGGGGCGCCCGGGGACGGCGTGGTGGTGCCGGCCCGGCCCCCCGAGGAGCGGCCGGACGGCTGGAGCTGTCCGCTGCCCGGCGATCCTGGCAGCGCCGAGACGGCGTTGGAGCTGCCGCCCCCGGAAGTGGTGCCGCCGAGGATGCCTCCGCTGCCCAGGCTGGGGTAGGGCAGCAGCGGCGAGTAGCTGGGGCTGGAACTGATCCCGGCGCCGCCGGGGGCCGAGTGGTTGCTGGCGGTGTCGCCGTAGCCCTGGGTCGTCTGCGGTCCGGAGTCCAGCACCGAACCGGCCGCCGAGTGCAGGGCCAGGCCGCCGATCAGGCACAGGCCCGCGGTCAGGGCGGCCGAGCCGTACATCCGGCGGCGGCGCTGCCTGCGCTGGGGGACGGCACGGCGCAGCTGGTCCAGGGCGCCGGCGGAGGGTTGCAGCCCGCCGACCGCGCGGTGCAGCAGATCGCGCAGTTCGCGCTCGTCGGGGGCCAGGTGCTGATCCGGGTCGAGGGCGCTGCCGTGGCGGAACTCCGGAGCGGGGGCGGCAGGGCCGCCGGGCCCGGTGCCGGGTCGGGGTCCGGGATCGGATCGGAGGACGGGGTCGGATCGGAGGGCGGGGTCGGGTCGCGGGCCGTGTCCGGCCGACGCCGTCGGCGGCAGGGCCGCCGCAGGACCCGCCGCGTTGGCGGGGTCGAGCCAGGGCGGCAGCGCGGTGGGGGGCGCGACCGGCATCGGCGGGGCGCCGGCGATGCCGCCGCCGGGGCGGACCACCCGTACCCGGGCCCGCGGCTCGGACTTCGGCCGGGCGTCGTCCGGCCCGGACCCGCTCCCGCTCGCGGGTGTGCCGTCGCCCGCAGCTGCGCCGTCGCCCGCAGACGTGTGGTTGCCCGCGGGTGTGCCGTTGTCGCCGTCCGGGAGGGGCTGCCGGTCCTCGCGGTCTTCGTCGCCGCCGCTGAAGGTGCTCATGACGTGCTCTCCATCGCGATCCGCAGCGCCGCCAGGCCCCGCGAACCGTATGCCTTCACTGATCCGACCGAGATGCCGAGGCTGTCCGCGACCTGGGCCTCCGTCATATCGGCCAGGTAGCGCAGCACCAGCACCTCACGCTGCCGCCGCTGCAATCCCCGCAGCGCCTTGCGCAGCTGGTCGCGCTCCAGGGCGTCGTACGCGCCCTCCTCCGCGCTGGCCATGTCCGGCATCGGCTTGGGCAGCAGCCGCAGCCCCATGATCCGGCGGCGCAGCGTGGACCTGGACAGGTTGACCACGGTCTGCCGCAGATAGGCCAGCGTCTTCTCGGGGTCGCGCACCCGGCGGCGGGCCGCGTGCACTCTGATGAACGCCTCCTGGACCACGTCCTCGCAGGAGGCGGTGTCGTCGAGCAGCATCGCGGCCAGGCCCAGCAGTGAGCGGTAGTGGGCCTGGTAGGTCTCGGTGAGCTGGTCGACGCTGGTGCCCTCGGCGACCACGGCAGCGGCGGCGTGGCCGGCCCGGTCGACGGCGCTCTCGACCACCTGCTCGACGCTGCGTCGGACGTTCGGGAACGGCGCGGTCATGAGGCCGCCCCCGGCCATGAGTACGCTCCCCGTCGTTTCCGCCACGACAGTTGGACGGACAACCGCGCTCGATGGTTGTACGGGCTGTGCTGGTTGTACGGGAGCAGCAGCCCGCTCATCCCGCTGCCCTCCCCCGCATCGCCTCTTGTGCCCGCATCGCTTCCCGTGCCGTTGCTGTTGCGACGACTCGTTCCGGCGGCCTGTTCCGACGGCACTGTCCGACGGCCAGGTACAACGGTACGGGGCGGGGACAGTCGCGTCAGCGCCTACTCCCAACCGACACAAAGCCCGCCCCTGGTCCGGAGATCTGGTCCGGGGATCAGGAGCGGGCCGGTGCACAGTCCACAAGCCGCAGGCCCGGGCCGCAAGCCCGGGCCGGGGCCTCAGCGGCCGGTGCCGCCGTAGACGACCGCCTCGTCGGACTCGCTGTCCAGGCCGAACGCGGTGTGGACGGCGCGGACCGCCTCGTTCACGTCGTCGGCGCGGGTCACCACCGAGATGCGGATCTCCGAGGTGGAGATCAGCTCGATGTTGACACTGGCTGCGGAGAGCGCCTCGAAGAAGGTCGCGGTGACCCCGGGGTTGGACCGCATCCCGGCGCCGACCAGCGAGATCTTGCCGATCTGGTCGTCGTAGCGGAGCGACTCGAAGCCGATCCCCTGCTGCACCCGCTCCAGCGCCTCGATGGCCTTGCGGCCCTCGGTCTTGGGGGCGGTGAAGGAGATGTCGGTCAGCCCGGTGGACGCGGCGGAGACGTTCTGCACCACCATGTCGATGTTGATCTCGGCATCGGCGATGGCACGGAAGATCCGCGCCGCCTCGCCCGGCTTGTCGGGCACGCCGACGACGGTGACCTTGGCCTCCGACGTGTCGTGGGCGACCCCGGAGATGATGGCGTGCTCCATTTCGCCCCCTTCTGTGGGCTTGTTACGGACCCACGTGCCGACATGCCCCGAGAAGGACGACCGCACGTGGATGGGCATGTTGTACCGGCGGGCGTACTCGACGCAACGGGCGAGCAGCACCTTGGAGCCGGACGAGGCCAGCTCCAGCATGTCCTCGTAGGCGATCTCGTCGATCTTGCGGGCCCTCTTCACCACCCGGGGGTCGGCCGTGAAGACGCCGTCCACGTCGGTGTAGATCTCGCAGACCTCGGCGTTCAGAGCGGCCGCCAGGGCGACGGCCGTGGTGTCCGAGCCGCCGCGGCCCAGGGTGGTGATGTCCTTGCTGTCCAGGGACACCCCCTGGAAGCCGGCCACGATCGCGATGTTGCCGCCGTCCAGGGCGGTGCGGATCCGGCCCGGCGTCACATCGATGATGCGCGCCTTGTTGTGGACGGAGTCGGTGATGACCCCGGCCTGGCTCCCGGTGAACGACTGGGCCTCGTGGCCGAGGGATTTGATCGCCATCGCCAGCAGGGCCATGGAGATGCGCTCCCCGGAGGTCAGCAGCATGTCGAGCTCGCGGCCCGCAGGGAAGGGCGACACCTGCTCCGCGAGATCGATGAGCTCGTCCGTCGTGTCACCCATCGCGGACACCACGACGACGACCTCATGGCCGGCCTTCTTGGTGTCGACGATCCGCCTGGCGACGCGCTTGATGCCCTCGGCATCAGCGACGGAGGAGCCGCCGTACTTCTGCACGACAAGGCCCACGTGCGCTCCTCGAATCTTCCGGTACTGCGACGTACGTCTGATGGCATACGTCTGCTACTGCGCGGTCACCTCAGTCTAACGAGCAGCAGGAACGGCCCCCAGAGTTTCCAAATGGTGGGATTTGATGCTCACCTGCCGAGATCACCGAGGTTTCTGCGGCCGGGCGCCGCAGCCGCAGGAGATTCGACCACGCACCGTCCGACGCCGTCCGACCCCGTCCGGCACCGGGTCGGCGCCGCCCGGCTACGACAGGTCCTTGATCCCCAGCTCAGCGGCCATGAGCTCACCGGCCTGCTGCTCCAACTGCTCGTCCGTCAGACCGTCGTCGTCGGTGTCCGCGCCGTCGACGGGTGCGCCGATCGGGCTGTCCAGCCGGACATGGGCGACCAGGGACTGCAGCGCGCGCAGCACGGCGGTGGTGTTGGAGCCCCAGTTGGCCAGGTAGGAGAACTGCCACCACCACAGCGCCTCGGAGACCCGGCCTGCCCGGTAGTGCACCAGACCGTGCTGGAGGTCGGTGACCACACCGGCCACATCGTCGGAGATGCGGCAGGGGACCGGCTTGTCGGCGGGGCCGTAGGGGTCGAACACCTCGTGGTAGACGTCGATCGGCGCGAGCAGCGCGGCCAGCTTCTGGCGCAGCTCGTCCTCGTCGGCGTCCGGCCCGGTGTCCGGCTCGTAGCGGTCCTCGGGCAGCACGTCCTCGATCGCACCGAGGCGGCCGCCGGCCAGCAGCAGCTGCGAGACCTCCAGCAGCAGCAGCGAGATGGCGCTGCCGGGCTCGTCGCCCTTGGCGATCTCGTGGACCGACAGCACGAAGCTGTTGATCGAGTCCGCGATCTGCACCGCGAAGTCGTCGGGTTCCTCGGGGCGGGGGGCCGCCGTGGCGGTGGTGGTGGTGTCAGACATCGAGAAGTCGTCTCCCTTCAAAGGCCCGTCCGAGGGTGACCTCGTCGGCGTACTCCAGGTCTCCGCCCACCGGCAGGCCACTGGCCAAGCGGGTCACTCGCAGGCCCATCGGCTTGAGCAGCCGGGCCAGGTAGGTCGCGGTCGCCTCCCCCTCGAGGTTGGGGTCGGTGGCCAGGATCAGCTCGGTGACGACACCGTCGGCGAGACGGGTCATCAACTCCCTGATCCGCAGGTCGTCCGGGCCGACGCCCTCGATCGGGCTGATCGCCCCGCCGAGCACGTGGTACCGGCCGCGGAACTCGCGGGTGCGCTCCACCGCCACCACGTCCTTGGGCTCCTCGACGACGCAGATCACCGCGGGGTCCCGGCGCGGGTCGAGGCAGACCCGGCAGCGCTCCGACTCGGAGACGTTGCCGCAGACCACGCAGAAGCGGACCTTCTCCTTGACCTCGTTGAGCGCGTGCGCGAGCCGGCGGACGTCCACCGGGTCGGACTGCAGGATGTGGAAGGCGATCCGCTGCGCGCTCTTGGGACCGACGCCGGGCAGCCTGCCCAACTCGTCGATGAGGTCCTGGACCACGCCTTCGTACACGCTTCCGCCCCTGTCCTTTCGGTGTGTCCGTGTCCGTCTCTGCTACTGCTGTGACTGCCTGTGACTGCTGTGACTGCTGTGACTGCTGTGACTGCGGCTGTGTCGTTGCCACGGCTGTGCGCTGTGCATGCCGCGGGTGCCATCATCCTCTGACCGCGGCCTGCTCCACAGGCTCACGACACACCCGGCGTATTCACGCCGGGGGCGTGCGAGGGGTCCGCGGAGCTCCGTGGGGTCGTCGGAGCGGCGCTCCGTGAGGTGGTCGGAGCGGCAGGGGGCGGTCAGAACGGCAGGCCGGGGATCCCGCCGCCGCCCAGGCCCTGCGCCAGCGGGCCGAGACGCTCGGCCGCGAGCTTCTGCGCGGCGGCGTTCGCGTCCCGCACCGCGGCGAGGATCAGGTCGGCGAGGGTCTCGGTGTCGTCCGGGTCCACCGCCTTGGGGTCGATGACCAGGGCCTTCAGCTCACCCGCACCGCTGACCGTGGCCTGCACCAGGCCGCCGCCCGCTGTGCCCTGGACCGTCGCCTCGGCCAGTTCGGCCTGGGTCCGGGCAAGCTGCTGCTGCATCTGCTGGGCCTGCTGGAGCAGGGCCTGCATGTCGGGCTGTCCGCCGGCGGGGAACATGGTTCGCTCCTGTCTGGGGTGCTGCTTGCTCGGGAACGTGTGCTACCCCGCTGAGCCTACGTGCTCGGCCCCGTCGGGGTTCACCGATCGTGTTCGATCTCCTGGATGACGGTCGCACCCAGCTCTCTCATGATCAGTTCCGGACCCGAGACCATGCCGTGGCCGCAACCGGCCTCGTCCTCAGGGATCGTCTCGTCGTCGGGCGAGAGCGGATGCGGATCCGACACCGGCGGCGCGGGCTGCGGCGCGGGCCCGGCCTGCGGGCCCGGCGCCGGCGCCGGCGGCTGGACGGAGGGCACGGAGTGCTGGGCCGGCGGCGGGTTGAACTGCTGGGCCGGCGGCGCCTGGTACTGCTGCTGCGGTGCCGGTTGCTGCGGTGCTGCCTGCTGCGGCGGCTGCACCGGCGCCTGGTACTGCTGCTGTCCCTGCGCCTGCGCCGGTGCCTGCGCAGACGACGGCGAGCCCGGCCCCGGGCCGCGGCCGACCGACGGATCGATGATGCAGTCGATCCGCCAGGACATCCCGAAGGAGTCCTGGATCGCCTGCCGCAGGATGTCGTCATGGCCGCCGTTGACGAATCCGTCACGAGTACCGGCGTGCTCGAACGAGAGTTGGAGCGTGCTTCCGTCGAATCCGGCGACCTGGGCCTGCTGGACCAGCATCCAGGTCACCCGGCGGCGGCCCTTCACCGCGTCCAGGATCTGCGGCCACATCTGCCGCACCTGCCCGGCCCCACCCTGCTGCTGCCCGGTCGGCTGCTGCGCTTGGCCCGACTGCTGCGGCGGTGCCGACTGCTGGACGGGCGGCGCAGCGGGCTGCCCGGCGGGCTGCGGAGCAGCCTGCGGCGCGGCCCGGGGAGCAGGCGCGGCCGCGGACTCCGGCGCGGGTGCCCCCGCGCCCCCCGGCGCGGGGAAACTGCGCGGCACCGGCCAGGCCCCGCGCGGCGCACCGCCCTGCCCGGCTGCCGGCGACGACTGGGCGGTCGCGCCCTCGGGGGCCTGCTGCGTCGGCTGCGCCTGTCGCACCTGCTGCGTCTGCTGGACCGACGAAGCGTGCGGGGCCGACGGCCGCTCCGCCTCCGGGGCGGGCGACGCGGGCTGATGCCGCACCGGGGCCGCCTCCAGCACCGGCACCGGCGCGGACGCCATCACCGGCGGAGCGGCCACCTCGTGCCCACCGCCGGTGAAGGCCCCGCGCCGCTCCAGCCTGTCCAACCGCGCCTGCGTCGACCGCTCGTCGTCGTACGCGCCGGGCAGCATCACCCGTGCGCAGATCAGTTCGAGCTGAAGCCGCGGCGAGGTCGCCCCGCGCATCTCGGTCAGCCCGGTGTTGACGATGTCGGCGGCACGGCTGAGCTCGGCCGGGCCGAACTTCGCGGCCTGCTGCTCCATCAACGCGATCCGGTCGGCGGGCGCGTCGATGATGCCCTTCTCCCCCGCGTCCGGCACGGCGGAGAGGATCACCAGGTCGCGCAGCCGCTCCAGCAGGTCGGCGACGAAGCGGCGCGGGTCGTGGCCGCCCTCGATGACCCGGTCCACGATCCCGAACACCGTGGCGCCGTCCTGCGCGGCGAAGGCGTCCACGACCTCGTCCAGCAGCCCGGCGTCGGTGTAGCCGAGCAGCGCCGTCGCCATGGCGTATGTCACACCCTCGTCGGCGGCGCCGGCCAGCAGTTGGTCCATCACCGACATCGAGTCACGGACCGAGCCGGCCCCGGCCCGGACGACCAGCGGGTAGACCGTGTCCTCGACCCGGATCTCCTCCCGGCCGCAGACCTCGGCCAGGTAGTCGCGGAGCGTGCCCGGCGGAACCAGCCGGAAGGGGTAGTGGTGGGTGCGCGAGCGGATCGTCCCGATGACCTTCTCGGGCTCGGTGGTGGCGAAGATGAACTTCAGATGCTCCGGCGGCTCCTCCACCACCTTGAGCAGCGCGTTGAAGCCGGCCGTCGAGACCATATGGGCCTCGTCGATGATGTAGATCTTGTAGCGGCTGGAGGCGGGCGCGAAGAACGCCTTCTCCCGCAGGTCACGGGTGTCGTCCACACCACCGTGCGAGGCGGCGTCGATCTCGATCACGTCGATCGACCCCGGACCGCCGCGCGCCAGGTCCGTGCACGACTGGCACACCCCGCAGGGCGTGGGCGTGGGCCCCTGCTCACAGTTCAGACAGCGCGCCAGAATGCGCGCACTGGTCGTCTTGCCGCAGCCGCGGGGACCGCTGAACAGGTACGCGTGGTTGACCCGGTTGTTGCGCAGCGCCTGCTGGAGCGGACCGGTGACGTGCTCCTGACCGATGACCTCGGCGAAGGTCTCGGGGCGATAGCGGCGATAGAGAGCGAGCGACACGTCATTGACCATAACGGTCCCCACTGACAAGCAGACGCCATCCGTCCCGGCAGAAGGCCCCCAAACGACAGGACCCCCCGTGCACCCGCCAGAGCCCACTTACCCTTGCTGCCTTCCGGCCCTGGGGGGGTTCAGCGAGATAGCGCCACACGAGGGGCTGACCAACAGCCTAGCGGATCCCCACCCCACCC
>NZ_BBPM01000066.1 GCF_000787775.1 Streptacidiphilus carbonis
CGATCGACCCCTCGGTCCAGCTGATGCTCTCCTCGGACCCCACGACCTACCTCAACCAGGCGTCCTCGCAGAGTCGCATCGCCAGCAGTCAGACCGCGATGCTCGCCGGCCTCAAGGCCGAGCAGGCGACCCTGGACCAGGAGAAGGCCGACGCCGAAGGCAAGCTGAAGCAGCTGGATGCGGCCGGCAAGCAGCTGGCGGCCGCCAGGAACGCCATGCAGCAGAGACTGGATGCGGCCAAGGCCCAGCTGGATTCGCTGACCACCGCTCAGGCTGCCGCGCTCAAGGCCGCCCAGGACACGGCGGACGCCCAGGCCAATTCCATCGCCAGCGACAACGCCGGCCACGCCTCGAGTACCGGCGGTTCGAGCGGCAGCTCCAGCACCACCAACGGCGCGAGCGGCCCCAACGCCCCCGGCAGCTCGATCGGCATGGCGGCGCTCGCTGCCGCCAAGACCCAGCAAGGCGACCCCTATCTGCGCGGGGGCACCGGACCGGACCGCTGGGACTGCTCGGGACTGACCCAGTGGGCCTTCGCCCAGGCGGGCGTGGCCATCGGCCGCACCACATACGACCAGGTCGACAAGGGCACCGCGATCAGCCTCGCCGACATCAAAGTCGGAGACCTGGTCTTCTTCAACAACAACACCCACGTCGGCATCTACGCCGGTGACGGCCTGCTGTTCCACGCCCCGCACACCGGCACCGTGGTGAAGTTCGAGAAGATGTCCGAGATCGGCTCGATCTACGCCATCCGCCGCATCTGATCCGCCCGTCGACTGTCCCGGCTCCCACCCGGCCTCCCGGGCGGGAGCCGGTCCTCGCCAGCAGCTGAGGTTGTTGCCGGCCGGGACGCCAAGCCGGGCACGCCCCGGCCCCGGTGTGGCGGGGCCGGGGCGCAATGGGCACCGGGTTCAGGTGACTGGCCAGCGGTTCAGTGCTTCGTCTCCTGGGCCGCGAAGGGATCGGTGTAGGTCTGGGCCGGCAGGCAGGTGGGAATGGTGCCGCGCAGCATTCCGATCTGGAAGTCCCGGTAGGTGTCGGCGGGAGAGGTCCTGGCGAGGGGGAAGTAGAGGTAGAGGGTGTCGTCGGCGGGGATCTTGTCAGGAGTGACCTTGAGGACGGTGGCCCTGCCCTCGTCGGCCACGTTCAGCCCAGCGTGCGTGCTATCGGAGGCGGGGGCGCCCGGCAGGCCCTGGAGGGCGGGACCGTTGTTGATCACGCTGATCCCGTTGTTGCAGGTGGGGTCGCCGGCGTAGACATGCGCGTGGGCGCCCACGCGGTCCAGATCGCGCTGGAGGCCGACGAGGTCGATCTCGTTCTTGGCATTGACTACGGTCAGCGTCACGGTGTGGTCGGTGCTGCTCTGCAGGGTGTACCCGGCTGCAGAGATGGTGACGGCCGTGACAGGGCCATGGGAGGCGTGGGGGGTGCCGGCGGCGGGGTGGCCGGCCGACGCGGCGATGGCGATGCCGGCGGCGGCCAAGCCCGCGGGGAGCGCGATCCGCAGCGCCAGGGTTCGGCGGGAGCGGGGACGCCGGGCGCGGATGCGGCGGTTGTGGTCGGCCACGGTGTTCATCAGGTGTTCCTTCAGCAGGAGGTGCCGACTAGGGGAGAGCTCCGGGTCGCCGGCGGCCGGCAGCAGCCGGGCCAGTTCCTCCCGCTCGGCCTGATCGCACCGGGACAGGGGGGTGGCGTTCATCGGTAGGTCTCCTTGAGCGTCGTGGCTGCGGATGCGCAGTCATCTGTTACCTGTCCGCGGGTCGGTCGGCGTTGCCCGCCCCCCTGGGCCCCGACTGTGTCGGCGAGTTGCTCACGGGTCAGCTCCCGCAACCGCTTCCGGGCGCGGGAGAGTCGGGACCGGATCGTGCCCACCGGCTTGCCCAGCGCCTCGGCGACAGCCTTGTGGTCCAACCCCTCCCACACGCACAGCGCGAAAACCTCCCGCTCGGCGGGACGCAGTTGCTGCAGTGCGGCTTTGGCAGCGGCGATCTGCGCGGCATCCGCGAGGCGGCCGGTGAGTTCGTCGACGAAGTCAGGTACTACCGCGAGTGGAGGCAGACGGGCGACGGCGTTGCCGTGGCGGCGGGCGGCGCGGCGGGTGTTGCGTAGGACGTTGGTGGCGATGCCCAGCAGCCAGGGCCGCAGGCTTCCGCCATCGAGTTCGACCCTGGACCGCAGCCGCCAAGCCTCCAGGAAGGTCAGCGAGACCACGTCCTCGGCGGTCGCCCAGTCACCGGATACCCGTACCGCGTACCGGTAGACGGCTCGGCCGTGTTCCTCGAAGATCTGTCCGAATGCCGCCGGATCCCCGGCGCGCACCCCGGCGCGTATCGAATTGTCCATACCCAGCCCTGTCCGACCCCGCGTGAACGTTGCCGTGATTCACATCACATGAGCACCGTCAGGACTGTGCACCCACTGCCGTTCGAAGTCACCCTTCTCAACTTTCGCGGCCCCAGGATAAGGCAGGGCGGTCCAAGTCCGGCAACCCCGCCAGAATGGGGGAAGCATCGTTCGACCACAGTGCGCTCAGCCAAAGACAAGCGGGCGACCGCCTCAGCCAGCTCAGAACGTGTTGGCCATCTGTCAGACCGGCTCGCCTCTCAGGTCGGCTCCGCCCGGCCCGAGCGTGATCGCATAGCCCCCTGGAGACGGTTCGAAGCCGGCCCGGCTCGTCGCGGGGCGCAGGCGTCCGTTCTCGTCGACCGTGAACAGGAGGTCGTGCCCCTTCGCCGGCGGGGGCTGCCCGGGGTGAACCCGGATGGCCGCGCCGGCCCGGTGGCGACCGGCCAGGACAGCGCTCGACAGCCCCCGGGCGAACAGCACCTCGCCGTCCAGGAAGGGCGCGACCACGCCTCGGCCCTGTGCTCGTTCGGCAAGCCGGTAGACCTCGGGGCCGTCCTCACGTTGCAGCAGTACGGCGGCCAGCGCGTTGAAGTCGTCCTGGTTCGTCAGCAGCAGGACGCTGGTGATCCCTTCGAGCTCCGCCCCCTTTCCGGCCGCGGTGGCGAGCAGTTCACCCGGGGCCAGTTCGAGCCCAGCCGCCCTGATCCGGTCCCGCTGGTCCGGCTCCCCTGCCCACATCAAGACCTCCAGGCCGGCCTCCAGGAACGCGCGTCCGAGGGCGACGACCCAGGGATCGCCGCCCACCAGCAGCGGCCTTGAGCGAGTGGAGCCCGTCACCTGGAGACGGCGGGCGACCGGCACGGCGCTCAGCCCGTAGAGGAGCACCGTGGTGACGATCACGATGAAGGTCGCGGGAAGGATCTTCTCGGCTCCCCCGATGCCCTTGTCCACGAGGCTGGCCGAGAAGGTGGCGGCGGTCGAGGCCGCGACGATGCCGCGCGGCGCCATCCAGCCGAGGAAGCAGCGCTCGCGCCGTTCGAGGTCGCTGCCGAACGTGGACAGCGCGGCGACCACGGGTCGGGCGACCAGGACCAGCACCGCAGTCAGCCCGAGGGCCGGCAGGACCACGTGGCGCAGGGACACCGGGGCGACCGTCGCGGAGATCGACACGAAGAGCACTCCGATGATCAGCGACACCAGCGTCTCGAAGAACGGCCGTCGAACCGGCAGGTCGGCGAGCGTGGCCATGGCCACGCCCATGATGATGGCGGCGATCAGTCCGGCATCGTCGCGCAACACGTTGCACCCGGCTGCGATGCCGACCACTGCGGCCAGTTGCGTCGTCGTACCCAGGATCTCGCCCAGGCCGACACGAGACAGCAGCAGCCAGAGCACGCCGGCGCCGAGGACACCCCCGGCGATCCCGACGCCGGCGCTGCTGAGCACGTGCAGCGCGGCAGAGCCCGGGGAGACCCGATAGCCGGACTCGAGCGCGGCGAACACCAGCGCGCCGAGCACGCCGCCTACCGCGTCGATCAGGGACCCCTCCCAGAGCAGGATGCGGCGCAGTTCCCCGCCCGGCCGGACGAAGTTGAGCAGCGGCCCGACCACCGTGGGCCCGGAGACGATGAGGATCACCCCGAGCATTGCGGCGGACTGGGTCGAGATGTCCAGCAGTGGGGCGGCTGCAAGCGCGGCGATCGGCCAGGTCAGCAGGGTCCCGATCCAGATCAGGCGGACCACGGTGCGCCGGGCGTCGCCGGTCAGTCGGCGCAGGTCCAGTTCCAGCCCGGCGTCGTAGAGGATGATCGCCACCGCCAGGGAGACAAGTGGAGAGAACGCCGGGCCCAGCAGCTTGTCCGGGTGGACGTCGTCGGTGAGTGCACCGGCGGCGAAGCCCGCCGGAAGCAGCAGGATGATGCCCGGCAGGCGTAGCCGGCCTGCCAGAATCTGGGAGCCCACCGCGAGGACGACGATCAGAGCGGTACCCGCGAAGATCTGTTCAGAGGTCATTCGCCCGCCCCGGGCGGCGTGCGATCCGGCCTCGGATCGTGCGGCGGCACCGGACGGAACAGGGAAGTGGGCTTCGCATCTTCCCAGCTTGGCCAACGAGGATCAGTTCAGCACGTGGGACGGCCATCCGAGTGCACGGCTGCGGGTCGCTGATGCGGTACGCCGGTGACAGTTCGTCACCCACGAGTTCACCACGATTCGAGTGCCTCCGGGGCAGGGCCCTGCCGGAGGCCGGCGATCACGATCGCCACGTGCCGAGCCGGTCGGTCTCCCCGTCGCTGACGACGCCGCGCAGCGCGCGCACGGCGCTCGCGGCCGGCCCTGCAGGGGAGGTGCGACGCCCGCGCCGGCAGGGGGGACAGCGCTCTCCCCAGCATCGGTCGGGGTCGCGCGCCTGGGAAGCGTCGGACCTAGGCTGGAAAGGACGCCGGTACCCGAAGTCTGGCGTGCACGGCTGCCCGGACGGAGGCGTGGCGCGTGGAGACGGCGGAGGACAAGCAGGACGCACCCACAGCCGTGGTCGTGCTCGACCTGGACGGCCTGGTGACCGGCTGGAGCGAGGGCGGACGGCTGCTGCTGGGCTGGACACCGCAGGAAACCGTCGGGCGTCCCTGCGCCTCCCTGCTGGCCGAGCCTGTCCCCGGCTTCCCCGAGAGCTGTGAGGGACGCGTCGGCCTACGCCACCGGAACGGTTCCACCGTGGACACCGCGGTGACATCGCACCCACTGCACGGCGACGGCGGCCAGGCGCTCGGGCGGGTTGTGACTGTGCAGCGCTGGGATCGCCGCCCGGTGATCGCCGACCGGGCTTTCGAGCAGTGCCCGTTCGCCTTGGGCGTCTACGACCCCGACCTGCGCTTTCTCTGGGTTAACGAGTCCGCCTGCCGGGTGATGGCGCACTCGGAGCAGCAGGTGCTCGGCGAGAAGTACCGCGAGCTGTTCCCCGAGCTCGACGACACCGCGTACACCAACCAGCTCTCCGAGGTCGCCCGGACAGGCGAACCGGCCCGACTGATCACGGTCTTCCGGCCGCTCGGCAGCAACTACGCCAACGCCTGGGCCACCAGCATGTGGCCCGTCCGGGACGAGCAGGGCACGATCCGCGCGGTCGCCAACTGGGGCTTCGACATGAGCGCCGAGTACTGGGCCCGGCAGCGGCTGCTGGTCCTCGGCGAGGCCAGCAAGGGCATCGGCCAGACCCTCGACGTTGCCGGTACCGCCGAGGAACTGGCGCGCGTCTCGGTGCCGGGTTTCGCCGACCGCGTCACTGTCGACCTCTTCGAGCAGGTGCTGCGCGGCGACGAGCCGCCCCTCTCGGCCGCGTTCACCGTCGACGGAACCGTCACGCTGCGACGGGTCGGCCGGTACGGCGTGCGGGAGGGTGCCGACCGGCGTCCCGAGCCCGCATCGGTCCACTACTCGCCGAACTCGGTCGCGGTCCGCTGCATGGCCTCCGACACGTCGATGGTGCATCTTGCCGCCGAACCCGGCCCAGGCGGCGAGTGGGGCTTCGGGCCCGGTCTCGCCGCCGACCCGGCGCACTGGCCGCCGGGCAACCCGGTGATCGACGGGACGATCGCCGCGAAGGGGCTGACCGGCCGGATCACCGTGCCGCTCCGGGCGCGCGGCGCCCTGCTCGGGGTCGTCACGTTCGCCCGCAGCGAGCGGCCGGAGAGCTTCACCGCCGACGACCTGATCCTCGCCGAGGAGATGACCGCGAAGGCGGCCGTCGCCCTCGACAACGCCCGCCGCTACACCCGCGAGCACACCACCGCCCTGACCCTGCAGCGCAGCCTGCTGCCGCAGCGGCTGCCGAGCCAGGAGGCGATCGAGGTGGCCTCCCGGTACCTGCCCGCCGACGCGGACGCGGGCGTGGGCGGCGACTGGTTCGATGTCATTCCGTTGTCCGGCGCCCGGGTCGCCCTGGTCGTCGGCGACGTCGTCGGCCGCGGCCTGCACGCCTCGGCCAGCATGGGACGGCTGCGCACGGCGGTCCGCACCCTGGCCGACGTGGACCTGCCACCGGACGAGCTGCTGACCCATCTGGACGACCTGGTCCTGCACGCCCCCGACGACCTCCACCCCGAGGGCCGCTTCGAGGCCACCGGCGAATCCGGCGCCACCTGCCTGTACGCGGTTTACGATCCGGTCTCCCGCCGCTGCGCACTCGCGAGCGCCGGCCACCCGCTTCCGCTGATCATCGCCCCGAACGGCACCGTCACCGCAGTGCCCGCCCACGCGGGACCGCCGCTCGGAGTCGGCGGATTGCCCTTCGAGGCGGTAGAGCTCGAACTGCCGGAGGGCAGCCTGCTCGCCCTCTACACCGACGGCCTGCTGGAGAGCCGCGGGTGCGACGTCGACCGGACCAGCGAACTCGTCCAGATCCTCAGCGGACCGGCCACCTCGCTTGAGGCCCTCTGCGACACCGTGACCAACACCCTCCTCCCCTCCCACCGGACCGACGACGCGGCCCTGCTGCTCGCCCGAACCCACGCGCTGGCTCCCGACCACGTCGCCGACTGGGACATCGAGCCCGACGTCGCGCAGGTGCGGTACGCCCGAGCGGTCGCCATGGAACGGTTGGACGCGTGGGGCATGCAGGAGGCCGCGTTCGTCACCGAACTGGTCGTCAGCGAGCTGGTCACCAACGCCATCAAGTACGGCGAGCCGCCCATCAAACTGAGGCTGATCCGCGACAGGCAGCTGATCTGCGAGGTCTCCGACGCCAGGGACACCAGCCCGCACCTGCGCCGGGCGCGCGCCTTCGACGAGGGCGGCCGCGGCCTGCTGCTCGTCGCCCAGCTCACCCAGGGCTGGGGCACCCGGCACAGCACAAACGGCAAGACCATCTGGTGCGCGCAGACCATCGGCCTGTCCTGACCGTCGCGCAAGCCGGGCCCACCGCCCCCGAGCCCTCCCGGAACACAGGCGGCCACGGCGTCCCCCGCTGAACCCCATCAGCACATCTGCCTGGTCGGGTGATGGGCGCCGGACGGGAAGAGGGCTCCCGCTTTCACGGAAGCCCTCTTCTGTCACTCGGGGCAGATCACTCGGGGTAGATGGGGCCGTAGGCGCCGGTGAGGTATTCCAGGCAGCTGTTGGTGTTGGGGCCTGCCTGGCCGTCGATGCCCTGCGAGCAGGGCGAGTCGGTCTGGAACTTCTTGACCCAGGACTCGGTCGCCGGCCCGAAGTTGCCGTCCACGGCCAGCGGGGCGCCACCGTAGTACGCGTTGATGCCCTTCTGCAGCAGCTTCACGCAGTAGTCGCCGTTGTCGCCGTAGGCCAGGTTGTGGTTGGGGACCAACTGCTGGAACAGCAGCGCGTTGTTCTTGTAGTACACCGTGGTGCAGCTGGTGGAGGAGTACGCGGCGGTGGTCGCCGCATCCGCGGTGGGTGCAACAGCGAGTCCGCTGCCGACGAGCCCGACCGAGGCGAGTCCGAGGGCGAGCCCCTTGCCGATGACCTTCATGAGCGTGGGTTCCTTCTGTGCGTGGGTTGCTGAGGCACGGTGCCGTCGACGGCCGTGAGGATCCGGGCCGCCGGGGTCGTGCGGTTCCGATCCTGGCGGCGGCGGCGGTCGGCCCACCACACCCGACCGCCGATTGACGAGATTGCGAGGGCATCCAGGCTCTGACCTGCGCTTCTCTCGGCCCGGGTGACGGTGGAACGGGTCATGGCCGGGGAACGCGGAGATCTCCGGCGCAGTGGCGCGTTGATGGAGGTCCACGTCTCTGACATGCGGAAACACGCCCCCATGACGGTGGGACGGGTCAGCGGGCTACCCCTGGGACGCGGAGGCAGCAGGAAACGGCACCGAATCGCAGGTGGTGGACGGGTGGGAGGACGGCGAAGGCGGCGAGAACGTGGTCAGGCAAACCTTCAAAGGGGCGCCGTTGCTGGTGAAGGCGAGCAGCGGGGTGTAGCTGAACGCGTCGAGCAGGTGCGGGTCGGTGACAGTGACGACCTGAGTCGGCGCGCCCGGCCTGGACAGTGTGAGCTTGTCACCGAGCTGGTTGTTCCAGGTACGTGCCCAGGCTGCACGGCACAATGGCTGGTACCGCACTTCCAGCCCGGCCCCGTTCCGGGGCAGTAGCTCCAGCAGCGTCTCCGGTTCCACGCCGCACAGTGTCGTCCCCGGATCAAGGCCGTTGCAGGCGGTGCCGACACAGCCGACGTGGAATCCGGACGTCGTGCTGGACAACTGCGCGGAGGCATGGCCACCCGCATGATCCTTGAGGTAGACCGCAGTACATAGTGCGGCAAACAGGAGCAGCACAGCTGCGACAGCACGGGTGCGGGTTCCGCGTGCGAAGTGATGGGCCTGCTCGGAGAGGCGGCCCGACTCCTCCGCGTTCTTCGGCGGAACCGGGTCGCACTGACGCTCCGGCTCCGGAGCCGGAGCCGGAGGCGGGGGCGCAGCGGGGACCGAGGCAACGCCCCCGCGCCCGCTCCAGGCGGCCTCTGCCAGTTCCCACAGGGCTCGGATCCGCGGCTCCGGCTCGCCGGCGAGATGGCACAGCGCCCGCACGGCCAGCCAGGGCGGCAGTGCGGCGCCGGTCAGATATCGCTGCCAGGAGGACCGGCTGTAGGCGGACTCCTCAGCCAAGGCCGCGATGGTGAGACCTGAGCGCTCGCGCAGGAGGCGCAGTTCGGCGGCCAGGACTACGCACTGCCGCTGACTACTGGTTCGGGCCTGGCGCAGCATTTGATGGTGGTTCATCCGCGCAGGGCAGCCCAAGTGTGCGGGCCGACCTGGCCGTCCACATCCAGGTGGAACTGCTTCTGTGCTTTGATCACGGCGGACTCGGTCAGCGGTCCGAAGTTCCCGTCGATTCCGCCGGGCGTGATCCCTGCGCGCTGGAGCAGGCACTGAAGCTCGGCCACATCAGGTCCGGACATGTCAACTACCAGCTGCAGTGAATTCGTGGTGCTGTTGCCCGCGTACCATGCCCCCGCCTTATGGCTCCATGTACAGGCGTAGGTCACCGGCTTGTGGACCGCGGTGGGCGTCGGTGAACAAGCCGCTGCGCCCTGGCTCGGCTGGACGAGCAGCAGCGTGATCACGGCGCCCACTACGGCCGCGCCGCCGAGCGTGACGATCCCTCGCCATCCCGTACGAAGCCGGTGGCTGGGCCGTGTGTCTCTCTGCGCCGGGGCCGTAACCGGAACTGCGGGATCTTCGACAGGGGTGCTCGCCGCAGTAGTGACAGGCCCCTCGGCGGTCTCCGGCTGGGCGTCACCGGCGGCGCCCCTGGCCTCCAGTTGGGCCCGCCAGGCGTCCGCTGCCAGCTCCAGATGGGCCAGCATACGCACTGGGTCCCCACCTGCGATCCTTGCGAGCGCCTCCACCGCGGCGCGAGGCGGCAACGACCGACCGCCCAGGTATCGCTCCCAGGAGGATGAGCTGTATCCGGTTTCGCCGGCGAGCTCCTGAAGAGTCCGCCCGCTGGTGTCCTTTAGCTCGCGCAGCTGAATGACAAATCGCGCAACCACCGGATCAAGTCCCCCAGGCAGGGCCCGCCATCGTGCCATTTCGCCCCTCAATCGAACCAGCTTCGGAGGGCTTCCCTGCCTCTCCGGCAGCGATCCTAGCCTCGATCGTTCATGAGGGTCCGTCAGCATGCTGACGGACCCTCTGTGGTGTGTGCTGACCGGGATTTTCGGAGTCTTGGCAGGCTGACGGCCCGGCTGATGCCCGTCGGGTGGGCGTCGGGGTTCCACGGCTCCGGGATGTTGCCGTGGCTTGTCGGGGTGGTCGGATTCGCTGGTCAGCCGGGGTTCGGCAGGTCCGCGAGTCGCTGGACCGCTCGGGTGATCACATCCGTCCAGGACCATCGGGCGGCGACGGCCGGCGGCGACGGCCGGCGGCGACCAACTGGGCGGCAGCAACTGCGTGTTCCGCGACTTCATGGTCCGCACCGGCGTGCGCCCGTCCGAGCAGGCCCACGTCCTCGAGTCGGAGATCCCCACCGGTCCGGGACCGACCGGATACAGCCGCTTCTGGCTGCCCGCCGCGATCGCCGAGGGCGGGTCTGCGGGATAGATCTACGTCCCCGCATCGGCGAGGCGAGACCTGACCGACTACGCATCCGTGGAGGGCGGGCGAAGCCCGACCTCCACGGACTCCGGACATCGCTAGGACTCCGGAAACGTCCGGGCCGGAGCATCAACTCCTGGTCAGGGTGCGGTCGAGAAGGGGCAGCAGGCGGTCCCAGTGAAGCCGCAGTGCGGTGGGGTCGAAGGCATCGGTGTCGGACATGGTGAAGCCGTGGACGGTGCCGGGGTAGATCTCGGAGGTGTAGCCGACACCCGCCGCGTCCAGGGCCTGGTTGAGCTCGCCGAGGGCCTCTGGCGTCAAGTCGCTCTCCGCGTGGCCGAAGTGGAGCTCGGCGGTGAGCTTGGAGAGGCTGTCGGGTCCGTCGACTCCCACTGGGCCGTGGAATGCGGCGAGAGCGGCTACCTGGCTGGGGTGGGCCGCGGCGGTGCGCGTCGCCAGGAGACCGCCGATGCAGTAGCCGGTCACCGCGACCGGTCCGGCGCTGACCTCGGGCTGAGCGGTGAGGAACTTCAGATAGGCGTCCGCGTCGCTCAGGACACGTTCGGCGGTGTGCGCCTCGATCAAGGGCATCAACTGTGCGAAGACCGCGGGCCGGACCTCTTCTCCGATGTACTCGGGAAGTTCGATCACCGGTGCCGGGCCGTGCCGGTAGAAGAAGTTGGGGACGAGCACGTAGTACCCGTGCCCGGACAGTTCGCTGGCCATGTCCCGCAGCACGGGCCGGATGCCGAAGCCGTCCGCGTACATCAGCACCCCCGGGTGCCGCCCGCCGTCGTCGGGGAAGGAGGCGAACGCGTCGGCCTGGCCGTCCGCGGTGGGAATCTGCAGGATCTTGGTGGGCATGAATTCTCCTGTCGTGATTGACGTGTCGAGCCTGTGATCAACACGACGGAGGCGGAGCCCGCGCAGCAGCGCAAGATCCTCGATCCAACAGCGGGCCGGTAACGGCCCGTACGGCGCTCAGAAGAGCACCGGGTCACCAATCCGTGTGTGGCGCAATGCCGTCCCGGTAGTCATGGCTGCACAACGTAGCCCACCGGATGAAGCCGATGCCAGCCCACCAGGCGACGGTGCCGTTCGCGATCTCGGTCGACACCTCGGGATCCTGAACCCGGTCGAACTGACGGCCATGGCGTGCGGGGGTCCGACCGCCCGGCGCAACGGGCGATGTTCCCGGCCTCCCGCCCAGCGGGCATCACCTGATGAGCGGCAGGCGGCCACGGCCGACCCGTCCGCGGCCCGTCCCGCTCCCACACCGCCGGAGCCAACTGCGTGTCCACCGCAGATGTCCGGCTCAGGCACACCGGGGCACCCGGACCCGCCGAGGCGGGCCGGGCGAGCCGACGAACGGGCTCAGTGGAACCGCTGGTAGCTGTCCCCGTCGCCCGAGCACGTGTAGGCGTACAGCTCCTTCCCAGAGATCGTCGGATCCCCACCCGCGTCCAGGCACAGCCCTGTCGCGTCGTTCTGGAGCTCCCAGCCGGTGTTGGTCTTCTTCTCGTACCACTTCTGGTGGGTGCCCTGGTTGCACGGGATCACGTAGACGTGTCCCCTGCCCGTGCCCCACGTGGTGGAGGTCGAGTCGCTGTCCAGGCACAGGTCATGGGCGGAACTCACGTTCGTCGACCCGTCCCACGACGTCGCCCACAGCTCGTAGTACAGCCCCCCGCCGAGGGACGGGTCGTACCACTTCTGGTTGTTGCCATTGTTGGTGGCATCCCACGTGTTCGTGGCGGCGTTGCACGAAGAGTCCGTGGGACACGACGAATTGTCGCCGTCCGACCACACGTACCGGTAGTCGTTGTTGTCCTGCCAGGTTACCGGGCCCGACGCCGACCAGACGCCGGTCGCGAAAGCCGTGCCCGGTTGGATGGTGCCCGCTATTGCGAACGCGAGCGTCAAGCCAGTGGCCGCGAGCCAGCGGCGGTTGACACCTGCAGTGAGCGCGAGACGGCCAAGCCGCCCTCCGGGGCGCAGATTGATAGACATATGCGTTACCTCTTCCTCTGACGGGCCAGAAATCTCCGGCGTCCAGGGGGTCAGCCCGGCTTCGCCGGACTGGCGGTCGGGCGGCGCTGACGGGGATTGCCACCGCCGACGGTGATCCTTGGGCGCATCGCCCTCCGCTGTCGACGGTGGGACGGGATCTGGTGAAATCACGGGACAGCACCAGTTCCGAGCTGCGAAGACCCGGCGCTGCGGGACCGTTTCCCGGGTCGGCCCTGGTCCGTGCACATTGCGAGGGCGGCCACGATCACCGGCTGAAGCCGTGGGGCTGTCCATTGGCGGTCGGAATGGGGTGGGCTTTATGGTCAGGTGGAAGGCTCTGCCCGGAGGGCTTGACCCGGCGGTCGTGGAGTTCGTGGGGCAGCTGCGCCAGGTCAAGGACGAGAGCGGGCTCGGTCTGCGGCGGTTGGCAGCCCGTACCGGTTACGGCATTTCCTCGTGGGAGCGATACCTGGGCCGACGCTGGCCGCCGCCGCGCGCCGCGGTCGAAGCGCTGGCGTCATCTTGCGGTGCATTCCGGCCCGAGGCCGTCTCGGCCCCGCCTTCGACGCCGCGTGCGCCCTCGGCATGCGCGATGACCGTGGGCTCGCCGCGGGCACAGTTGTTTGGCGGTTCGTCAGCTCGCGCGGTTGCCTGCCGACCAGGGCGGGAAGGCTCTGCCGGCGGCGAACAGGCGCCAGCAGTCCGGGCAGCGCAGCGCCTGCTCGACCACGGGAGCGTGCGTAATCGGCCGGACGTCCGAGACGGGGTCGAGCAGGCGCCCGCACCAGCCCTTGAGGCGGTGGGTGTGGGCGATGTGCCAGCGGCGCACGCGGCGGCCGACCTCTGCGGGCCGGTGCTCCGCGCGCAGTTCATACGTGGTGGTCACTACTCTCACCTCCAACGATCCGTCCCGTCCTCCCCCCTGACCGTGCCCTTTCGGGTCAACCGGGTGGCGCGGTCGCGCCGCGCTGGCGGTCGCTGGCCGCGCGCAGGCGCCCCGTTTCGGCAGTCATCGCGTCGACCCGCGCCGCCAGCGGCCTGTGCCCCTCGCTCAGATAGGGCCGAGCCGCGACCAGGGAGGGAAGGAGCTGGGCCGGGTCGGTTCCACCGAGGGCGTCCAACAGGCTCTCTCTCGCGGGTCCGGCGCCGGGACCGAGGTCGGGCAGCGCGCTGACCTGCGCGGCCAGTCGGCGCAGCTCCGGCCCGTGGTCCTGAGTCCACGCCGCCACGGCGCGGTCGGCCGCGCGCCGGTCCCGGGTCGCCCGTACCCGCTCCTCGCCTGTGGAAGCCGAACGGTGGTCGGGGTGCAGCCGCAGGTAGCGGCGTTCGGCTGCCTGCCGGCTGGCCACCCCGAGCGGCGCGGCCAGGTCGGCCCAGGTCGCGCCCGCGTTGCGGGCGTTCTCGATCAGCGAGGTCTCCCATGTGCCGAGTTCCTCGCGCACTTGCCGCAGCAGGGACAGAACCGCCAGTGCCCGCGCGGGGTCGTTCCCCTCGCCTGTGCCGGGCTCGTCCGGGGGTGCGTGGCGGGCGGTGCGCGCGGCCGCGTCCATCATCCCCAACGCCGCCGCGGCGGCCACGAACGACGCCGGGCCCACCTCGGGACCCGACGGCCGGGCCTGGATGCGCCTGTCCGCCATCACACAACCCCGCATCACATCGTTGTCATCGTCTAGGTGACATACTACAGCCGATACCGGCACGAGCACGACCCTGCCGCCCGGGCGGCAGGGCGGCGACGCATTCCCACCGCCGAACACCGGAGCCCGGTTTGCGCGAGGGTGAGGGCCAGTGGCGAGTGACGTTCTTCGACCGCGCAGGCCTCGGCACCCTGCTCGGGGCCGGAACCTGGCGCCCGGGCTCGGCCGCCCGCCCTGCGTACCCCCCGCGCCGACGGTCGAGCGGACCCTGAAAGCCGCCGCGCCCGCAGCCTGTTCGTCCTACAGTTGTCGCCCATCCGATGACGTGGTATACCGGCTGGTGTGAGCGCATCGATGTTGGAAAGCTGATTCGACGAGGAGGTGCTCGACGATGCTGATGCGCACTGACCCCTTCCGCGAGCTGGACCGGATCACCCAGCAGATGTTCGGCACGACCGGTACGTGGTCGCGTCCCTCCGCGATGCCGATGGACGCCTGGCGCGACGGCGACACGTTCTACGTCCAGTTCGACCTGCCCGGCATCACCCCCGAGGCCATCGACCTGGACGTCGAGCAGAACGTGCTGACCGTCAAGGCCGAGCGCCGCCCGGCCGAGCGCGGCGACGACGCCGAGGTGCAGGTTTCCGAGCGACCGCTCGGGGTGTTCTCCCGGCAGCTGTTCCTGGGCGACACCCTCGATGCGGAACACATCAGCGCCGCCTACGAGGCCGGCGTGCTGACGCTGAAGATCCCAGTCGCCGAGACGGCCAAGCCCCGCAAGATCCAGATCAGCGGCGGCGAGGACCGCAAGGAACTCCAGGCCTGACACCGTGGCCCGTCAGCCTGGATCCACAGGGTGCCGAGCGGGCGGAAACACGTTCCCTGCCGCCCGCCCGGCATCCACGTGAGGGCGAGAGCCATGACCCACACCACCGCACCCACCATACGAAGCAGCGTGGACGCGTTCTGGGACCTGGTCCTGTCCAACCCGGACCTGGCCGGACCGGACTCCTCCCCGCCCCGGCCCGACGGGCCACCACCCCTCAGCGGAAGGCCGCCGCGGACCCGTACGTGTCTGTCGACGCCTTCCCGAGGTCCCGACCCGCGGTCTCCTCGGGCAAGGTCCGCAGTCCGCCGACCGGCGGGCGCTTTTGCCGAGCGGCACGAAGGCGTAGGGAGGTGAGTTCGATGCGACCCCGGGTCTGGGTGGACGCCTACCGGGTCCTCGGCCTGGAACAGGGCGCCGACCAGGAGCAGGCCAAGCGGGCCTACCGCGCCCAGGCAAGGTTCTGGCACCCGGACACCAATCCCAGTCCCGACGCCCCCGAGCGGCTCGCCCGCGTCGTGGACGCCTACCGGCAGCTGCGGCGGAGCGCGCCCGCGAGTGCCCCCCAGACGAGCCGACCGGGCGGTCCGGACCCCGAATCTGCATCCCCCGCGGCACAGGCGCCGCCGACACGACCGGTGCGGCGCCCTCGCCCCAAAGGGGCGACCGTGGTCGCGGGCCCGGTCAACATCAGCGACCTGCCCTGGAGTTGAGCCGCGGCAGGCCCAGCCGGCAACGGAGGTGAACGAGGATGATTACCGAGCTTGCCGTGGAGCGGGTGGAGTTCACGTGCGGTCACTGCTGGCGCCAGTGGAGCTGCGACTACGACGCCCAGCGCTATACCGACCAGGACGGGCACGAGTGGGAATACTTCGGCCTCGACGGCCGGGCCGCCGAATCCCCCTACACCCCGCGCGGCGCGCAGGCATGCCCCGGCTGCGGCCACCGCTGGGTCGGCCGCGTCCTGGCCCGACGCCCTGTCCCCACCCCGCCCGGCCTATCGGAGCGGCCACGAGAAGCGGTCAACGACCCGATCGGCCACCGCGCCGAGCGGCACCATGCCCCCCTGCTCGGCTCCCATGCGCACCGCCAGCCGGTCCAGCCCGGCCCGCCCAGCAAGGGCAGCTGGATTGACGCGGACGAGCAAACCTCCGCCCCGGCATCTCGGGAGACACCATGACCATGACCGGCGCTCCCACCCCCCACGAACTCGCCGCCACGGCGGCCGAACAGGTGCGCCTGCTCAACCAGGCAACGGCAAGGCCCGGCGCCTGTCCCTACCCGACCGACGCGCACCACGCCCTCGGCGCGCTCGCCGGCATGCTCGAACAACTCCCCCGCACCCTGCACCTGGTCGCCGCCGCCCTCAACGCCATCCCTGACGACCACCTCGCGGTACTCTCCGACCCGCCCACTCCCGCCCGGGTCCAGGCCCAGATCGCCACCGAGCTCGGCAGCGCGATCGCCGGCATCGAACAGGCCGTCGGCCACCTGCGCCAGGCCCAGCACTCCAGCGCCGAACTCGTCTACACCGGCCCTATCGGCCAGTAGCATCCGGCGCCACCCCGAAAGGGGCCACACCATGGCCACCACGACCTCCCGCAGCATCCGCCGGTCCGGGCCGGACGCGTCCTGGGGAGTACTGACCGACACATGGACCCTCCCCGGGGCCGTCGTCTGCGGGATCATCGGAGAAGTCGACATCGCTACCGCGCCGCAGGTGGTCAAGGCCCTGTGCCGGGCGCTGAAACGCGTCCGGCCACCGGGTGAGCTGCGGGCGGACCTGTCAGGGGTGGAGTTCTTCAGCGCGGCCGGTCTGAACGCGCTGCTGCGGACCCGGAAGATCGCCGCCTCACGCAGGATCCACATGGTGCTCGTGGCACCCAGCGGCGCAGTGCGCCGCATACTCGAGGTGACCGACACCACCGCGCTCTTCCCCGTCACAACCGGTCACCTCCACGTCGTCGCCGACATCTCCCAGGCCACCCCGCCCCCATGCGGCCCGGACAAACCTCCTGGCAGTCCGCGATGAGCTCTTCGAGGACGTTCCGTCGGCCGCATCTCGCTTGCCCTTCCCGCCGTTGCGCCGCTGTCCCCCGGGCGAGAGCTGCCGAGCATGCGTTTCCCGTCGCCCGTCTCTGAACCAGCGCTCCGGATGGCAGCATGCTCCACTTCAGGCCTCCAGAAGGCCGAACGGGTGGTCGTCCTGGTCCGGATACAGCCTCCGGCGCGCGGCACCCGCCTCCCCGGGGTCATGATCGAGAGGACATCCGGACCCAGGTGGCACACCTGTTCGTCCGTCTTCGTTGTAGAGGAGTCTCGTCCGCCATGCTGGAGCGCACCCGGCGCAAGAACGCCACCCAGGTCACCTTCGTCCTGCCCGCCGACCAGCCGATGGGACAGGTCAGTGTCGTGGGCGACTTCAACGAGTGGACGCCCGGCACCCATCCGCTGAGCCCACGCAAGGACGGCATGCGCGCGGTCTCGGTGACCATGCCCGCCGAGACCAGGATCTGCTTCCGCTACCTCGCGCAGGGCGACCACTGGTTCGATGACCCGGACGCGGACGGCCACGACGGCACCAACGGCTACCTCCACACCTGAACCCGCCCACCGGGTCGGGAGCGCGCCCGACCCTCGAAACGCGACAAGGAAAAGCACCGTGGCTGAGGACATCTGGGGCTTCGACCCCGCCCACTACACCGTCGGAACGGACCTGACCGGCTACCAGGTGGAGGCCACCGACGGATCCATCGGCAAAGTCGACGAGGCAACCTACGATGTCGGTTCCGCCTGCGTCGTGGTCAACTGCAAGCCCTGGCTGATCGGCAAACACGTGCTGCTGCCCGCCGGCCTGATCACCGGCATCGATCAGGAGCACGAAACCATCCACGTGGGCCGCAGCAAGGACCAGATCAAGGGCGCTCCCGAATACCGGCGCACCGAGGATGTCATGGGCGGCCCGGACACCGCATACCGAGACGTCCTGGCCACCTACTACGGACGTCGGCCGCTGTAGTCGCGGCCGCCGGCATGTGGGCAGCCCGCACTCTTTAGATGTTGTCACCGCCCTATCGCCTCCCGCCCGCGACGACGTGGCGCGGCGCTCGGTGAGCGGAGGCGCGGTGCCTGGTCTGTCCACCACCGCTGCGGTCAGCGGCTGCATCGGCACCGACTGGTTCTTGCTCCATCCAGGCCAGGACCCGGCGGTCGCGCGTGGACAGGCTCCGCCGTCTCACCTGCCCGGATCAGCTACGCGGCTGCGGCGTCGCGGTATGGCGCATTCCGCGCTGTCCCGCTTCCTGTGCGTTGCCTTAGGGTCGCGATCTGACGGCACTTCACCACGTGCAGGGGGACACAATGACTCGATTCAAGCGCCTCACAGTCACCATGGCAGCAGGCCTTACCCTGGTCGCCGCAGGGCTGGTCGGCACCGCCGGCACCGCCCACGCGGACGGCGACTGCGGGGCCGCGTGGAACAACGTCGGCTCGCCTGCCAACCTGTACCACTACGACAACACCATCAGCCAGTATGCCTACGCCGGTCAGGTCGAGCAGGAGTACCAGAACTGTGGCGGTGGTGTCGTCAATGCCCGTGCGCACTTCCAGTGGTCCAGCTGGTTCCAGTATGAGTATTCGAACAGCGCGGTTGAAGTCCGGATCTACGCGACCAACTCCAGCGATCAAGGAGCGGAAGAGGGGCTGACGAACCGCAAGGACGTGTACTCCGACGCCGTAGAGATCCACCACGCGACTCCGGATGCGTGGCAGGCCCAAGCGTCGCTGTACGGCTGCAATCCCGGCTACGCAGCCGGCACGTACTGGTACTACGGAACCGGCTCCGACTGGGGCACCCCGAGCACCGGGTACTGCTGAACCCTGACCCGTGCTCACGGGACTGGGGGCAGCCTTGGCTGCCCCCGGAGAACGCTGGACCGGCAAGCTGCCCGACCGACGAGGGAGCCGCTCCCCTCAGGCCCGAACCGTGCAGGAGGAAGGCCGGCGGCGGGCGGGCCCCTTGGTCTTCTGCTGTGCGTGCTGGGGCCCGGTCAGCGTTTGACTCTCCGCCAGAGTACCCGTGGGGTCAGGCGCATGAGCAGGGCGATGGGGGCCAGTGCTCGCGGTACCCACACGGCGGTGGCGGTAGTAGTAGTCAGGGCGGTGGCGACGGCAGCTGCGACCCGGTCGGGAGTGGTGGAGAGGGGGGTCGGGGGCATGCCCTGGGTCATGCGGCCGGTGACGAACCCTGGGCGCACCAGCAGGAGGCGCACACCGCTGCCGTGGAGGGAGTCGGCGAGTCCTTGGGCGAAGGCGTCGAGGCCGGCTTTGCTGGCTCCGTAGACGAAGTTGGCTCGGCGTGGGCGTACAGCGGCGATCGAGGACAGTACGACGAGGGTGCCGTGGCCTTGGTTGCGCAGGTGACGGGTGACGGCGAGGAGGGTGGTGACGTGGCCGGTGAAGTTGGTCTGGACGAGTTCTCCGGCGCGTTGCGGGTCGCGGTCGAGCTCGCTTTGCGGGATCAGGATGCCGGCGGCGGAAATGACCAGGTCGATGTCGGCGTCGGCGAAGACCGTGTCGGCGAAGTCGCGGTGGGTCTCGAGTGCGGTGGCGTCGTAGGCGGTGGTGGTGACGGTGCAGGGCAGCGTTGCGGCGCGTTCCTCCATCTGTGCCAGGTTGCGGCCGGCGAGGATCAGGTGGGTGTCCGGGGCCAGGGGCAGGGCGGCCACGATCGCGAGCCCGATTTCGCTGGCGCCGCCGAGGAGAAGGATACGGGAGGGGCGGCCCTGTGCGTCGTTCATCGGCACAGCCCCAGTCGTCGGCCCAGGTCGGAGCGCATCAGGTGGCGGGGGTCCAGTTCGTCTCTGACGGTACGCCAGTCTTTCAGGTCACCGTACATGTCGGTGAAGCGACTGGCGCTCAGGCGCGCGTCCTTGGCCAGGTAGACCTGTCCCCCGGCCTCCGCGATCTTTCGGTCCAGCTGGTCGAGCAGAGGCCCCAGACCAGGTGCTGCGGCGGGCATGTCCACGGCCAGGCACCATCCTCGCAGCGGGAACGACAGCGGGTTGCCGTTGGCCGGCCCGAAGCGTTTGACGGTGGCCAGGAAGGCGGCCGTGCGATGGTTCTGGAAGGTCTGCAGGACGTGGGCGATGAGGTGCGCCGAGTCCTCGGGGACGGCGAACTGGTACTGGAGGAAGCCGCGGGGGCCCAGCGCCCGGTTCCAGTGGGCGACGGCGTCGAGCCGGTGGAAGAAGTCGTTGAGGGAAGCGGTCCGGTGGGTGTGCCTGGGGGCCTTGCGGTACCACAGTGTGTTGAAGGCACGGGCGGTGAGTGCGGTGGCCGGGTTGAAGGGCAGCGGCGGTGCTGCAGGTGGCTGCGTCGGCCGGTAGTGCAGGCCGTCGGGTTCGTGGAGCGGGTCGGGGGCGTCCAGGTGGTCGCCGAGGTCGAGGACTCCGCGCCCGAGGGCACGTCCTTGCGCGGTGGCATCGATCCAGGCCACCGCATAGCGTTGGGTGGCCTGGTGGAGGCCGGCCATCAGGTCGTCGAGGTGGTCCACCCGGTGGGTGCTGACCTGTAGGCGGCTGCTGCTGATGGGCATCAGGCGCACGGTGGCGGCTCGGATGATGCCGGTCAGGCCCATGCCGCCGACTGTGGCGCGAAATGCGGGGCCGTCCAGGAGCGGGCTGAGGATCCGTGCTCTGCCTTGTCCGTCGATGAGTTCGATCGACTCCAGCCATGAGGAGATGCTTCCGTCGACGTGGTGGTTCTTGCCGTGCACGTCGGCCGCGATCGCGCCGCCCAGCGTCAGGTGCCGGGTGCCGGGCAGCACAGGCAGCAGCAGCCCGTGCGGGACCAGGGCGCTGAGGAGGTCCGCGAAGGTGCTGCCGGCCGACGCACGTACGGTGCCGGCCCTGAGGTCCGGTTCGATGCGCGGTGCGGCATCCGGTGCCACGACGATGCCGCCCGCGTTCTGGGCCGCGTCGCCGTAGCTGCGTCCGGCTCCCCGTGCCAGGATTCCGCGCGGTGGCTGGGCCGCCATCAACTCGGCCAGGGCCTCGCCGTCCAGGGAGCCCACGACTCGTGCTCGCGAGCGCGTCGTGCGGCCCCAGCCGGTGAGCACCCGCTCTTCGGGACGACCGTCGAGACGTGTGGTCATGTCAGGACTCCCGGCAGGAACAGGGCGAGCCACAGCAGCTCCCAGCAGAGCATGCCGCGGTCTCTCGTCAGCAGGTCTTCGACGCGCACCAGGCCCGACCCGGCGGTGAGCCGGTCGAAGCGCAGCAGTGCCCCGGTCAGGGGGAGCAGGGTGGCCAGGTGCCAGGCCCTGGCTTGGAGGTCAGGTTCGGTCAGGCACCAGGCGTAGTAGGCCGCGAGCATCGCGAGTGCGGTCAACCGTTTGCCCAGGCGCAGCCCGGCCGGGGTGTAGTGGCGCAGGCTCGGACGGTGTTGCCGGGCTGCGGTGGTGCCCAGTGCGGCGAGTTCGGTGGCGCGTTTCGCGGTCGCCACCAGGAGTGCGCCCAGGCTGCACACCAGGACGAACCAGGCGGAGGGGGCGATGCGTCCGGCCGCCGCGCCGCCCAGGATGCGCAGTACGAATCCGGAGGCCACCACTGCCAACTCCAGTACGGGCAGGTGTTTCAGGCCCAGACTGTACAGCAGGCTGGTGGCCAGGTAGGCGCTGATCAGCAGGGTGAACCAGAGGCTGTCGATCTCCGTGGCACCCAGCGCGGTGCACAGCCCGCACACGGCGGCCATGGTCATCGCCTGGGCTGGGCCCAGTTGGCCGCTGGCCACCGGCCGGGTGCGTTTGCGGGGGTGTTCGCGGTCGCGGTCGGCGTCCATGACGTCGTTGACGGCGTACACGGCGGCCGAGGCGCAGATGAAGGCGCCGACGGCCAGAGCCAGGTCGGAAGTCCGGTGTCCGTGCCGGCCAAGAGTCGCCGCGGCCAGGGGGGCGGCGAGTACCAGTAGGTTCTTGGGCCACTGGTGCGGGCGCGCGGTGCGCAGCAGGGCGCCGGGCAGTCGCAGGAGTCGCGGCGGCCTGGACAGCGGCGGACTCTGGGCGCGGCCCGTTCCGGTGGTGGTCACCGGGCGTACACGGCGACGAAGTCGCGGCTGGTGGGCGTGTAATAGCGGTCGGCGGGGCGTTCCTGACCTGCGAGGAGTTTGGCCGGGACGGGGTCGGCGGGGCCGGTTCCAGAGGTGTAGGACATGAACGACATCCAGGCGGGGTTGATGTCCAGTTGCATCGCCTCGACGCAGCCGGCGCGTTGCAGCAGGTCGGCCATGGTGCGTACGGACAGGGCGGGACCATAGGTGAAGATCACGCGTCCGTCGGCGGTGACGCCGAGCCCCGAGCGCCACACGAAGTACTTGCCGCCCATCGTCAGGCCCCAGCCGTTTTCGATGTTGTTGTCCACGTCGGCGGGCACGACTGCGTGGTCCACGATCAGTCTCAGGTTCTGCCGAACGCCCACGACGGCGGGGCCCATGGTCTGGTCGCGGCCCCACTGGCCGATGGCGACGTGTCCGTCCTTGAAGATGACCAGGGAGGCGGTGCCGTTGGTCAGGGTTCCTTTGGTGACGCCGTTGAGGTAGAAGCCGCCGCCGGATTCCTTGACCTTGAAGCCGCCGTTGAAGGTGGCCACCAGGCCGGTGCGGGCACCTGGGGCGATGGTCGCGGGCACGCCCCAGTCGGCCGGCCCCGGGTCGTTCAGCCCGGGGTGGAGGGCGAATCGCAGCAGTTGCGGGTCCATGGAGGCGACTGCGGCGACGTAGGAGGTGTGGGCGGCGTCCGGACGTAGGTAGGCGCCGAGCAGAGCGGGGCGTCCGTGCACCGTGGCCAGGATCCGCCAGGTGCCTTCGCCGGGCAGCGGGACCCCGGCCGGTGAGACGAGCCGCGGCGGCAGCTGCGGCCCCGCCGGTGAGGCGGAACCGGCCGCTGGAGTGCTGGCGGCGGCCGAGGAGCCGGGGGGACTCAGCGGGATCGTCGGTGTGCCACCGATCTTGGGGGGATTGGCCTTGTACTGCGCGGTCTCCAGGAAGGTGACCAGGGCGCCGAGGTGGTGGTCGCGGCCCCACTCCGCCACCCGTGCCGCTGTGGAGTCGTCACCGGGGGCGGTCAGTGCCTCTCCCATCGACCAGGCGAACCACCCGAACAGGACCACTGCCAGGGCAAGCACAGCCCGGGTCGAGCGCAGCGTCAGCAGGTGCCGCAGCCGTCGTCCCCGGATCCGCACGCGTATCGGTGATCCGGCCCGGGGATCGGGATCGGGGCCCGCTTCTGCTGCGGGCCGGTCCGTTTCGGGTTTCGACGACGGTGTCACCGTGTCCTGCCTTTCCGCAGTCGGCGGGGCCCGCGTGCATTGGGCACCGGGTCTATGAGGAGGCGCCTGAAGTGAGCGGTCCGGAGCCGGAGTTGGGGGGTTGGGCCGGGATGTTGCCGTGGTGGTGCCCACATGGGAGACCGGGGTTCCGGCACGGTTCCTTGGCCGGGCTGCGTCGGCCCGATTCCCTGTCCGGCCAACTGCTGGTTCACAACTGGCCCGGAAGTGGTGCAGGTCTTCCTCGGACCCCCGGCACTGACTTCGTGGCGCCGTTGATGCTGGTTGCGATCTGGGCGGCGATGTGGCCCGGCAGGACGTGGGCGAAGCCGACGGCCGGCACTGTGCAGCCCAACGTCGCGGTCACGGCGATACGGCGGGTGCAGGACGTGGCGCGGGCCGGGCCCTGGTCGCGTGCTCGGGCACGGTTGCCGTCCAACAGTGCTCACCCGCTCAGGTGAAGTCCGCTCGACGAACGCATGCGACATGAAGGTGCCAGATCGCTCCGAGGCCTCAGAAGTACCCATATGTGCAGATCCTTCCTTTTGGCTCCGTTTCGTGGGCATACGATCACGTGCTCAGTTCGCTCGCCACTCGTGCAACTCCCATCCCCACGGACCGTGAGGGCCGCATGCAGGCGTCAGCCATGACGACAGAGCGTTACCGAGAGTCCGACCCGGCCGCCCAGGCCCTGCTACGGAGGCATTGCCACGCGCATGCCGACATGCGGGGACACTCTGGAGCCGGCCGGTGCGGGCGTTCGCGGGAAGGTCCGGATCGGTACTGCGGGCACACCTGCGCCACCCGAGCGAGGCCGTCAAGGACCTCGCCGAGCTCCCACTGACCGCCCACTAGGTGACTGCCCAGCAGGTGACCGCCCACCAGGACGAATAGGTTCCGCTGCCCTGGATGCTGGTCGTCGCCGACCGGGCCGACCCCGACGACGCCCGGCAACTCGCCGACCTGCTCGCCCGCGTCCCCGACGCCCCCAGCGCCCTGGTCCTGCCCGCCGCCGGGCTCAGCGGGTTCAGCCGGGGCGTGCAGGCGTGCCGCCTCGGCGTGCTTGTGCGCACGGGCCGATTCGCCGCGTAGCTGGTCGATGGCCCGGTTGCGGACGTTGGTGATGATCCAGCCGGCCGGGCTGGGCGGTGTGCCGTCGACCGGCCGGCGTCGCAGGGCTGTGGTGGACGCCTCGGCCACCGCGTCCTCGGCCGTGCTGATGTCGCCGAGCCCGAGCCCGAGCCCGAGCGCGCGTACGCGTATGGCAACGGCTCTGCCGTACTCGGCGGGGAACACGGCCGCGATCACCTGCGGAGCCGGGCTCAATAGGGCTCGACGTCTTGGAACGGGCGGACCTCGCCGCGATCCGGGCCATGGCTTCGGGGTCGGCCACGCCTTCGGGCTAGTGGATCGAGAGCAGGTGCGTGCGCATGGTTCCTACTTCACCGGCGGGTGTAGTGGGCGATGATCACGCCCTTGGTGGTGGTGACGCTGCTGGTGAGGTCGAACTCGGTCAGCGGGGCGGGGCCCTCGAACAGCCGCGTGCCGGTGCCCAGGGTGAGCGGGTGGATCAACAGGGTGTAGCGGTCGACCAGGCCGGCGGCGTGCAGGTCGCGGACCAGCGACGCGCTGCCGATGATCGAAAGGTCGTTGCCCGGTCCGGCCTTGAGCCCCGCCACAGTCTCGACGGCCTCCCCGGACAGCAGGGTCGAGTTCTGCCAGGCATCGGCGCTGTCCAACGTCCTGGACGCGACGTACTTCTTGGCCGCGTTCATGTGCGTGGTGAACGGGTTCCCGTCGGTCGCACCTGCCCAGGCGGTGATGAAGTCCTGCCAGGTCCGCCGCCCGAACAGCATGTCCCCGGGCTTGGCCATGCCCTTGCCCATCTCGCGGCCCATCACCTCGTCGTTGTACTTCCCACCCCAGCCGCCGTGGGTGAAGCCGCCGCGGGTGTCCTCATCCGCACGGCCCAGGCCCTGAACGACGCCGTCGAGGGTGATGGACAACGTGGCATTGATCGAACGCATGGCATGCTCCCTGCTCCTGCGGACCGCTCTTCCGCGGCCCCGTCACCCCCTACACGAACGGCCACCGGCGGAATCGACACCTGCATCAAAACTTCTTCCCCCACCCAAGCCACCACGAGGAGAGATGCCGCGCAACCAGAGCCTCCCGGGCCCTGACCAGGTGGCCGCCCTGGAGTCGACAGCGCCGTCCTTGTCCGAGGCAATGCTCGGCACGATCCGGGTGGTGAGCGTGTCGGGGTGCCGGGACTCATCGTCTTAGCGCACCTGCACCAGGCCATGCGTACCGTCGGTCCGCCATCCCGATCCCGACGCGTCCAGACCGCACACCGTCTCCATCGTCAGGCCCACGACGACATCGGACTTCAAGGTGCGCAGCGCGGCGACCCGCCCCGGGACGTACGAGGTCACATCGGCGAAGGTGGTGGTCGGCTGCCACCAGCGGTCGCCGACCAGGCGCCGGTAGTTCAGGTCGCCCTTCAAAATGGTCACGGTGGCCGCGGCGAACTGCTCCGCCAGATCCGCGGGCATCTCGCTGAAGTCGAGCGGGGCGCAGTAGAAGGCGTGAGTGCGGACCCGGAGCTGCCCGGCCGCCGCGGCCTCCCGGAGGCGCAGGCCGACGGTGCGAGCTTCTCCCTGGCCGCGCAGCAGCTCCTGCACACACTCGGCGACGTCGGTCGGCGTCGCGTCCGAGACGTAGTAGGGCGACGGCTTGACGTGCAGTTCCACCGTGTCGGCCAGACCGCTCGCGAGCAGATGGTCAATCAGGACCAAGTCAGGGAGCAATTCGCGGCCAGCATTGTCCGCGACCAGTACCACGGTGCCGCCGCGGCCTTCCTCCAACAGCCGCCACAGCTCGACGCTGTCGTCGGCGACCAGGCCCGAGCTCTCTCTACTGCTTCCTTCGGTGATCTCCAGCGCCAGATCCGCGCGGTTGCCCCACAGGCTGGACTGCAGCAGCAGCCCGGCCCGCTGCTCCTCGGGCAGGCCGGACCATCCATCCAGGGCGCGGAGCTCCTCCGCGACCTGCTCGCCCGCAAGCTCGGCGTGCTTGAACGGCGCGAAAGGGTCGACCCCGCGCCACGGACCCTCCGAAAAGAAGCCAGTGGCCTCCAGCAGACGCCGGTAGAAGTAGGACTCGGCCCACAGGAACGGCACCGCCGCCCACGGCTGCCCGTAGAATCCGGCGCCCCAGGCAGTCCACTGCTCGGCGTCGACGGCGGTTCCGGGCAGCGGCTCGATCACACCGCTGACGTTCTCCTCCGCCAGCAGCGCCAGCGCCTGGCGCTGCTCCCGCCCGAATGGGAAGGCCGCCATGACCCGGTCGATGAGAGCGGGGTGGCGTTTCGTGAAGACGTCGCGCGCGAACGGCGACTCGGTCGAGATGATCACTGAGGCCGGTGTGGTCATGAGAGGTCGGTTCCTTGTCGGAGCTGGTTGAGGTTCCGGTGCCGCAGGAGCGCTCACAGACAATCAGTCCACAGGACGGGACGTCACCACCGCCCTCTGAGCGAGGCCGGCGCGACCAGCTCGCGACCGAGTTCCCACTGCTGGCCGAACAGCTGCGCCATGCTCTGTTCCACTCTCCGAGTCGGGCCCGCTGTACCACGCCGCAGTGATGAGCAGGGTGCCCTGCCGGAACAGGCTGAGCTCAGGCCCTGACCTGCTCGACGAAGGTCAGTCGGCCGCAGCGCTCGCGGTCGCAGAAGTAGCGGCGGACCCGCCGTCGCGCCACAGGCGTCAGACGCCGATCGCGCGCGGCGCGCCAGGCGGGGGGCGACGTCGCCGATGACGGCGGGCAGGGTCGGACAGACCGTCGCGGCACCGGCCCCGAGGCGGGCAGGGCCTGGTTGCGACCGCTCTCCGCCAGGAGGAGCGTGGTATGCAGCGGGTGCCAACACAGGATTGGAGGCCGGTCATGTATGTGCGCACGGCTTACGTGACGGGCGATCCGGGAAAGATCGACCACGCGCTGGACGGGTTGCTGGTGGAGGCCGTGAAGCTGCTTTCCGACCAGCCGGGCTACCGGGGCTACGGGCTGTTCGCTGATCGCGAGCTCGGCAAGATCGCCATGGGGAGCTGGTGGGACAGCGTCGAGGCGGCGCAGTCCAGCAATGAACAGGTGCAGCAGCGGCGTGCGGAACTGCTGGCGCCTTTCGCGTCGTCGCTGTCGGTGATGACGTTGGAGGCGCTGGTGTACACACCGAACCTGCAGGTCGGAGTGGATGCGGGCTTCCGCCTCGGGCGCTTCCAGATCCCCCCGGACAGGCTGGACCAGATGGCCGAGCTGTTCCGGGACACGGCCCTGCCGGGGTTCGAGGCGACGCCGGGCTTCGCGGGGGCAGCGCTCCTCGCGGACCGGCGCAGTGGCATGGGCTCCGTCGGCACCCTGTGGACCACCCGCGACGCCCTGGTCGCGTCCCGAGGCGCACAGGCCGCGTCGAGGGCAAGGGCGACCTCGGACGTGCCGATGAACGTGATCGCCCTGGAGGAGTTCGAAGTGCTGCTCGTCGACCAACGCGACTGACGCCGCACACGTACGAGCCGACGCACGAGGGCTTGGCCACAAGGGGCCCCCGCCCGGCTCTCCCAGCACCTGCCGAGCCAGCGCTGTGGCAGGCGCATCCCGAAGGCGCCGGCAGCCGGGGACATCCGAAAGCCGCCCCGGCCAGTCCGGCGGCCTGCCCACCGAAATCGGAGGTGGCATCCACATGAGTACGACGCAGAGCGGACCCAGGTTCGACGTTGAGACGCTGCGCCGCGGCATTGAGGGCCGTGACGCCTCGGCCTTGCGGGGCCTGTACGCAGAGGACGCACGGATGACCGTCGTGGACCGTCGCGACCAGCCCAGTCACCCGCACGAACTCACCGGCACCGCCGCGATCGGGGAGTTCCTCGACGACGCGTGCGGCCGCGACATGGAGCACCAGCTCGGCGAGGTGGTCGTCTCCGCCGACGGCAGCCACGCGGCCTACCTGGAGCAGTGCCGGTACCCGGACGGGACGAAAGTCCTGTCCACCTCGATGCTCGACCTGCGGGACGGCCGGATCATGAGCCAGACCAGCCTGCAGGCCTGGGACGAGGAGGCCGAGGGTACGCGAGCGCAGGGGGCGGCCGCGGCCGCGCGGGCCGAACGCCTGGACTTCTCGCGCCCGGACGAGGTCCGCACCTTCCCCCACGGCCGCGCCGAGATCATCAATGTGGGCGGCGGGGCGGTCGGCCGCCTGGTGTTGGAGCCGGGCTGGCGCTGGTCGAAGGATGTGAAGCCGCTGGCCGGCACGGAGTGGTGCGAGGCGCCGCACTTCCAGTACCACGTGTCCGGGACGATCCGGATCCGCATGGCCGACGGGACAGAGTTCGACGCGAAGGCCGGCGACATCACCGTGTTGCCATCCGGCCACGACGCGTGGGTGGTCGGCGACGAGCCGGTGGTGGCCGTGGACTGGCAGGGCGCGGTCCACTACGCAGAGAAGGCCTGAAGCCGACCCCGCCACTGGAACCCCTGTCTCGGGGACAGTGCACTGAAGCACGCCGTCATCAGGCCGAAGCCCGGTCACGACCGTGAGCGTGAACGGGGAGGCCCGCCCAGCATGCCTGCTTGGGCAGGCCTCCCGTCCCCCGTCCTGCGTCCGCTCGGCGTCAAGCCCGCATGACGGCCGACCGGCCTGCGTTCAGCGTCCGCCGCCGATGTTGCGGCTGCGCTGTTCGATGCCGGGGCCCCCGTACGGGTAGTCCGCGGCGCCGGGGTCGCTGGCCTTGCCCAGCCGGGTGGTCTGCTCCGACGTCAGGCGCAGGTCCGCAGCGCCGAGGTTGTCGGCGAGGTGGTCGACCGTGCGAGCGCCGAGGACGACCGAGGACACCGCCTGGCGGTCCATCAGCCAGGCCAGGGCGACCTGTGCCATCGACGCCCCGAGTTCGTCGGCGACTGCGCGCACCTCGTCGACCACCGCCCAGGTCCGCGCCAGGCCGTTGCGCCGCTCGTACGCCTCGACGCCGCGTTCCGGGTTCTCGCCCAGTCGGGTGGCCCCGGTCGGCCGGGCGTCCCGCAGGTACTTGCCCGTCAACCAGCCGCCGCCGAGCGGGCTCCAGGGCAGCAGCCCCAGGCCCTCGGACTGGCAGGCGGGCACGATCTCCCACTCGATCTCCCGAGCCAGCAGGCTGTACTGCGGCTGCAGCGTGACCGGTCGGCTCAGTCCGCGGAACTCCGCGGTGTCGACGGTCTTCTGCACCTGCCACCCGGTGAAGTTCGACAGGCCCACGTAGTGGATCCGGCCCTGGCGCACGGCGTCGTCCAGGAACCGCAGGGTCTCCTCGATCGGCGTGAACGGGTCCCAGGAGTGGACCTGGTAGAGGTCGATGCAGTCGACGCCGAGCCGTCGCAGCGAGGCGTTGAGCGCACGGTCGAGGTGGCGACGGGACAGGCCCACGTCGTTGGGCGAACCACCGGTCGGAAAGCGGCCCTTGGACGCCAGCACCACGCGGTCGCGCACCTCCGCCGGACGGGCGGCGAGCCAGCGGCCGACGATCTCCTCGGAGACCCCTGCGACATAGACGTCCGCAGTGTCGACGAGTGTCCCGCCGGCCTCGACGAACCGGTCGAGCTGCGCGTGGGCGCTCTCCTCGTCCGATTCGGCGCCGAAGGTCATCGTGCCGAGCGCCAGAGCCGAGACACTGCAGCCGCTGTTTCCGAGCGGACGGTACTCCATCTGAATCCTCCTTGGTGGGACACGCATTCGATCCAGGCACGACAGACAGGGCGCCCCGCCCGGTCAACCGCCACCCGAGCATGATTGTCCGGGCCCCAGCGATACGTCCAACAGAAGAAAGAGAACGGATTGATCAGTTGTATTGCTGAATGAGAGGACCGGCGGCAGCGGCCGGTCAGGCCCGGGGGGCTCCGAGGAAGCGCAGCACGGCGAGCACCCGGCGGTGGTCGGCGTCGGCCACCGGCAGGTCGAGCTTGGCCAGGATGCTGTTGATGTGCTTGGCCACCGCGCTATCGCTGACCGACAGCGCCTCGGCGATGCCGGCGTTGGAGCGCCCCTCGGCCATCAAGCCCAGGACGTCCCGTTCCCGAGGAGTCAGCCGGTCCAGCGGGTCGCTGTCCCGCCGCAGCAGCAGCTGGGCGACGACCTGCGGATCCAACGCCGTGCCACCGCCCACCACCCGCCGGACCGCGGCCACGAACTCCCCGACATCGGCGACGCGCTGCTTGAGCAGGTAGCCCACACCGCTGGAGTTCGCCGCCAGCAGCTCGGCCGCGTACCGCTCCTCCACGTACTGCGAGAGCAGCACCACGGCCGTCCGCGGCCAGCGCCGGCGGATCTCCGTCGCCGCGCGCACCCCTTCGTCGCCGAAGCCGGGCGGCATCCGGACGTCGACCAGGGCGAGTTCGGGCCGGTGCTCCTCCACCGCCGCCAACAGCGCCTCCGCATCACCGACTTCCGCGGCGACCTGGAAACCCCCCATCTCCAGCACCTTGACCAGGCCGACCCGCAACAGCACCGAGTCCTCGGCGATCACAGCCCGCACGGCAGCTCCGCCGTCACGGTCGTCGGTCCCCCGGCGGGGCTGCTGACGCGGAAGGTGCCGTCGACCGAGCCGACCCGCTTTGCCAGCCCGCTCAGCCCCGTCCCGGCGCAGGCGTCGGCACCGCCCAGCCCGTCGTCGGTGACGTGCACCCGCAACACCTTCCCGACCCGTCGGACGGTCACCACGACCCGCGTCGCACGGGCATGCTTGGTCACGTTGGTCAGCGCCTCGGAGATCACGAAGTAGGCGACCGACTCCACGGCCGGCGCGACCCGCTCGTCGAGATCCACCCGTAGGCGGACCGGCAACGGCACCCGCGCGGCCAGCCCGGACAACGCCGCGTCCAACCCTCGGTCTTCGAGGACCGGCGGGTGCAACCCGCGCACCAGGTCGTTGAGTTCGGCGATCGCCTCCTTCGCCTCGAGATGAGCCTCCGCGAGCACCTCGCGAGCCCCGCCCGACAGGTCGGGGCGGGTGGCCATCGCCAGGCTCAGGTTGACCGCGAGGGAGACCAGCCGCTGCTGGGTGCCGTCGTGCAGGTCACGCTCGATGCGGCGGCGCTCGGCATCGACCGCCTCGATCAGGTCGGTTCGGCTCCCGGCCAGGTAGTCGACCCGCTCCTGGAGCCGCTGCGCCCGGCTGGGCCCGAGCAGCACCAACGCGGGACGCGACTCCAACCGGGCCACCGCCCCGGCCGCCCAGGGCACGACGCACAGCAGGGCCAGACCGCCCAGCGTGTAGCACGGCAGCTGCGTCGCGTAGCCGAACCAGTCCTGGCGGACCCCCACCGGCAGCGCCCACACCCAACCGCCGGCGGTCGCGCCCGCCAGGCCCGCGATGGCCACCACCAGCACCGACAGCTCCAGCCCGGCCAGCAACGGGCCCAGCAGCAGGTGGTATCCGAGCCGGCGCCAGGGACGCGTCACCGAGAGCCGGCGGGCGGCCGACGCCCACGACCACCGCTGCTGCACGGGCGCCGGCCGAGGGATGTCCACGCCGAGCAGCGCCCGGTGGCGGAACCGCTGAACGGCCGTCAGCACCGGGACACCGACCAGGAGCAGGGCGGCCGACACGGGGAGCACCAGAGCCCAGTTCCCCGTCTCGGCGAGGGTCAGCACACCCCAGGACCACACGGGCACCAGAGCCAGGTGCAGCGGGACACCGGCGGCCAGGAAGCCGGCGTCCCGCCGCACCCGAAGCGCCGAGCGCCTCAGCACGGCTGGAATCGTCATGGCTCGACCCTAGGACAGCCCGACGGGGGCCTGCCATGAGGCCTGTACCCGGATCCACGGTGAAACCAGTGCCACCCCCACGAACGGCGGGGTCGATGGGCTCTGCTCGCCGAGTCCGCAGCCGGGAGCGGAGATCCCGCGCCTGACCACGCACGGTGCGACCGTACGGGGCCGGCCCGTCACAGGGAGTCAGGCCAGCCCGCCGGACGCCCGCAGGTTCTGGCCGGTGATCCACCGGCCGTCCGGGCCCGTGAGGAACGCGACGACATCGGCCACGTCGGACGGCTGCCCGAGCCGGCCGAGGGGCGTCAGGCCGATGACCGCCTGGAGCGCCTGTTCGGGATTGGTCCCACGCAGCAGCTCGGTATCGGTCGCGCCGGGGGACACGGTGTTGACGGTGATCCCGCGAGGCCCGAGCTCCCTGGCGACGACCGCGGTCAACTGCTCGACCGCACCCTTGCTGGCAGCGTACGGTGCGATGCCCGGGGCCGGCCGCACGGTGTTCAGTGTGGAGATGTTCACGATGCGGCCGCCGTCGCGCATGTGCCTGGCCGCGTAGCGCATCGTCAGGAAGACCGACCTGGCGTTGACCGCCATCACGCTGTCGAACAACTCCGCGTCGGTCTGGGCCAGCGGCGTCGGGGTGAAGGACATGGCAGCGTTGTTGACCAGGATGTCCAGGCCGCCGAGATGTGCCTCGGCGGCTTCCATCAACTGTTCCGGCCCGTCCGGCTCCTTGAGGTCCAGGCGCATTGCCCGGGCCCTGCCGCCGGCCGCCTGCACGACGCCGACGACCTCGGCTGCGGCCGCCTCACTGGTGGCGTAGTTGAAGACCACGTCCACCCCCTCACGGCACAGCCGTTCGACGATCGCCCGGCCGATACCCCGGGACCCACCCGTGACGACCGCGGTCATACCTTGCAACACTGTTCCTCCGCACCGGTGACAAGTCGCGCTAGGACGTCCGAACGTTAGTACACCTTCCCGGTGTCCAGGTCGAGGGCGGCGAGCATGTGCATCACCCCGTCGTAGCTGGGTGTCCGTCGGCTGGACCGCCTGCGCTGCCGCGGGTGAACGCAGTCCACGCCTGGATGCACAAGGACGTGGGGTGGGATCACTCGATGGTCGTAGGCCGGCGTGCGACAGGAGCGGCCGCATGCTCGACTGGGGCTCGTCCCATTCCCACCCCGACACGGGAGAGCACTGTGGCGATCATCGCCGTCTTCGATGCGCCTGGCATGACCCAGGCCATGTATGAACAGGGCACCAACCAGATCACCGGCGGGCACGGGGGCGTCAAGAAGGCGTCCGACTGGCCTGTCCCGGGCCTCATCTCACACGCGGCCGCCCCCACGCCGAACGGCTGGCTCGTCGTCGACGTATGGGAGTCCGAAGACGCGTTCCGCAAGTTCGGCGAAATGCTCATGCCGATGCTCAAGGAGGTCGGCGCGCCGGACGTTCAGCCCAAGATCTACCCGGCATTCAACGTCGTCACTTCCTGACCTCGGTCGACGACGGCCTCGGCCCGGTTTCCGGGTGGCTGGTCACGACGGCCGGAATGCGTCCTCGGCATTCTCGTCGCCCTGGAACTCCCAGAACTCCACGGCGCGCAGGGGCGGCTTCGCCACCCGTGACGACGCGCGCGCGGCCCTGCGCCGCCCCGGGCCCCGACCGAATGGGAGTCCTGGAGTGCGGTCACGCCCCCGGCAGGGTCTGCTCGGCCCAGATCGTCTTGCCGGTGTGGTGCTGGCGGCTGCCCCAGCGCTGGGTGAGCTGGGCGACGAGCAGCAGCCCGCGGCCGCCTTCGTCGAAGGTGCGGGCCCGGCGCAGATGCGGCGAGGTGTTGCTGGCGTCGGACACCTCGCAGATCAGCGAGGCGTCGTGGATCAGCCGCAGCCGGATCGGCGGGGTGGCGTGCCGGATGGCGTTGGTGACCAATTCGCTCACCACCAGTTCAGTGGTGAAGACTGATTCGTCCAGCCCCCACTCGACGAGCCGCTCGGCCACCAGCCGGCGGATGACGGACACCGAGGCGGGGTCAGGCTCCACTTCCCAGGTGCTGACCCGGGAGGGGTCCAGGCCCCGGGTCCTGGACAGCAGCAGGGCTGTGTCATCAGGCGTCTCCCGGCCCGGGAGCAGGGCGTCCAGGACCGAGTCGCAGATGGATTCCAGCGAACCGGTGGCACCGCGGAGCACCTCGGCCAGGGCCGCGCTGCCGGCGTCGGGGTCGCGGCGGCGGTCCTCGACCAGGCCGTCGGTGTACAGGGCCAGCAGGGACCCCTCCGGGAGATCCCGCTCCACCGCCTCGAACGGCAGACTGCCGACGCCCAGCGGCGGTCCGACCGGGAGTTCCACGAATTCCACCGAGCCGTCGGGCAGCGCCAGCGCCGGCGGCGGGTGCCCGGCCGAGGCCATCGAACACCTGCGGGTGACCGGGTCGTACACCGCGTACAGGCAGGTGGCCCCGACGTCACCGGCCAGCTGGTCGGCGTCGTTCTCCATGGACAACCGGACGACCAGGTCGTCCAGGTGGGTCAGCAACTCGTCCGGGGGCAGATCGACGTCCGCCAGGGTGCGTACTGCGGTGCGCAGCCGTCCCATCGTCGCGGACGCCTCGATACCGTGGCCCACCACGTCGCCGACCACCAGGCCGACCCGCGCGCCGGACAGCGGAATGACGTCGAACCAGTCGCCGCCGACACCGGCGTGCGGAGCGGCGGGCAGGTACCGGGACGCCACCTCCACGGCCGCCGGGCGGGGCAGCGACTGCGGCAGCAGGCTCCGCTGCAAGGACAGGGCGGTCTCGCGCTCGCGCGAGAAGCGGCGCGCGTTGTCGATGCAGACACCGGCCCGGGTGGTGATCTCCTCGGCGAGCAGCGCGTCGTCCGGTGCGTAGGGCTCCGGTTGCCGATAGCGGAAGAAGACGGCTACCCCGAGGGTGGTTCCCCTGGCCCGGACCGGCACTGCCATGACGGAGTGCAGCCCGTACCGCTCGATGCGCCCGGCCCTGGGCGACCCGGCCTCCGGCCAGCCGTGCACCGTCATTCCCGCGACGTCCTGGATGACCGGGGACCCGGTGGCCAGGCATCGCGCGTGCGGTGAGGCGGGCGGGTAGACGTCCGCGGTCCCCAGCTCCAGGCCGGCCTCGGGGCAGCCTTCGGTGATGGATCGGTGGGCCGTGCGGGTGAGAACCACGCCTGCGGCGGACGGTCCGGGCAGCCCGGATCTCGGCTCACCGTCGCCGGCGGGGTGCTCCAGCAGGTCCACGGTGACGAAGTCCGCGAGGTACGGAACGCACACCTCGGCCAGTTCCTCGGCCGTACGAGTGAGGTCCAGGGTCGTGCCGATGCGCACGCTGGCCTCATTGACAAGCAGCAGCCGGCGCCGCCCCCAGATATCGCTCGGTGGTGTCGTGAGCGGTGAGGCACACGCCGTGAACATTGCCGTCGTCGTCGGCCAGCGGCGTCAGATTCGCCATCCAGGCGTGTTCCCGGTTCTCTCCCCCGGTGCGCAGGAAGGTCTCCACATCGAGCCGTTCGCCGGTCCTCAGCACGCGCAGCATCTGCGTCTCCAGCTCGGCACTCTGCGGCTTGCCCCCGATCTCCGGGAGCCTCAGGCCCTGGATCTCCTCCTGGGGCAGCCCGATGACCTCAGCCATCGCGTCGTTCATGGAGAGCAACCGCAGAGACGTGTCGTACACCGCGACCGGGCACGGTGACCGGGTGAAGCCCCACCTGGCCACATCGTCCTGCCCGACCTCCGGCCCCGGCTGCGGCAGCGCGCTGACCAGCAACCATCCGCCGTCCGGTGTCTTGTCGGGATCCACCGCGTGGGCCAACAGCCGCACCTTCACCGGCCTTCCGTCCCGATGCCGCAGGACAGCCGTGCCGTTCCAGCGGACGTCCCCTGCCGCGGGCGGTGCGGCGTCCTGTGCACCGGCCAGCAACTCCGCGGCGGGACGGCCCACCACCTCCTCGGCCGCGTAGCCCAGCAGCCGGGTCGCGCCGGCGTTCCATTCCGTCACGGCTCCGTAGCCGTCCACCCGCACGCGGGCGCTGGCTTCCTCCCCGAACGGCCCATGCGGGTGACCCGCCGACCCACCGTCCTGCTCTCTCATGGGTCGCCGTCCTCGTCCCGATGCCCTGGCCCGTAAACCTACCGTCGGCCCTCGACAATCCCTTCACGGACAGCTTTGCCCAGACCCCCACCATTCTCAACGCAGGGGCGCGGCGAATCGCTGAGGCCGAAGGGATCAGAGGGGCAGGGGTCGGGTAGGTCGGGTACTCGACACCTGGACATACCGGCTAAGGGCTGTCCCGTTATCTCCCACAGGCTGGCGGCGGAGATGTGTCGGTGGGGCTTGAGACACTCTGGTCCATGCTGATCAAGGGATACGACTACGGGCCGCTGGTCGCAGGCGAGTGGCTGCTTGAGCGTTCCGGGTTCTGGTCCAATCACCTACTGGCCATGTGCCGGTTCACCTCGGGTGAGATCCGGCCGGCACCCGAGTGGTTCGGTGACGACGGCGCCGACACGGACGCCCTGGCCGGCCTGTCCTGGCGCGACATCTCTCACATCGCCGATACGCCGGACCTGACCGCACCGGGCGTGCACGACACCGAGGCACGACTCCTGCTCCTGCTGCCGCTGCTCGCCGACGACGAACTGCCGCCGGAAGCGCCGGCACGGGCAAACGCCGCCCTCACAGCCGTCGGAGCACCCGAGGACTCCGCCCAGGACACCGCTGACCACCTCCTTCGGAACAGGCGGCCCGCAGCCAGTCGCCGTGGTGGTGCCGACTCCCCCCTGAGCGGTGGCAGCCGCCGTCTCACTGAGCCGCACTCAGATCCGGATCCAGCGGTTTCGGATCCACTGGGACGACGGGGTGCTCGGTGACGTGTGCGGGTACGTCGTCGAGCACCTGGGCAACCCGGGCGACATCTCCACCGATGCCGAGGCAGGATAGCGCCGTTACGCTTTTGAGGGCCTCCGTAGGCGAACGGCAGACGGTACGGTCTGACGGTATGTCGACGATCGCGTTGAGGTGACAGATGCCGCTGACTCCCGAAGACGTTAGCAAGAAGCAGTTCACGACTGTCCGCCTTCGCGAGGGCTACGACATGAAACAGGTCGATGACTTCCTCGACGCGGTCGAAGCCGAGCTCACGCGACTCATTGGGGAGGTCGAGGACCTCCACGCCAACAACGAGGACCTCAGCACCAAGCTGAAGGCCGCTCAGAGCCAGGCGCGCGGGCAACTCCAAATACGCGAGGGTCCCAAGTCGCGTGACACCTCGCCTCCGGCCCTCATCGCCCCTCTTGAGGTGCACCAAGCACTGGGACAGGACGATCCCCGGCGTATCGGTCGCTATCGTCTGACAGCCCGTCTGGGTCAAGGAGGCATGGGAACTGTGTACCTCGGCCGCTCCCCTGGACAACGTTTGGTCGCGGTCAAGGTCGTCAGGGCCGAATTCGCCGCCGACCCGGACTTCCGCGGACGGTTCAACCGAGAGATCGAGACGTCGCGCCGCGTCGGCGGGTTCTATACCGCTGCGGTGGTCGACGCTGATGCCCAAGGTGATCCGCCTTGGCTGGCCACCGAGTACATCCCCGGCGTGTCCCTGCAGGAGGTCTTGCGGCAGCAGGGCGCCCTGCCGGTGCGCACCGTCCACGCCCTGGCCCTCGGCATCGCTGAGGCACTGGAGGCGATCCACTCCGGCGGCGTCGTTCACCGCGACCTGAAGCCCGGCAACATCATCGTCACGAGCGCCGGGCCACGCGTCATCGACTTCGGCATCGCCCGTGCATTTGACGGCACGGCCCTCACCCGCACCAATCACGTCATCGGCACTCCGGGATTCCTCGCTCCAGAGCAGCTCACCGGCGCAACTGTGACAGCTGCCGCTGACCTGTACGCCTTCGGCATGGTGCTGTGCCACGCCGCAGGAGCCGCTCCCTTTCCCGACGGCGAACCGCTTGCCGTGGCTCTCGGGCTACTGCCCTCCTGGCTCGTCAGCGTGATCACCCGATGCCTGGACCACGATCCAGCCAAGCGCCCGAGTCCCGCCGACGTGCTCGGCCTGCTCACCTCGAATCACTCCCCCGCAGAGGATTGGCTGCCGCTCCCCGTGCGGACGATGATCGATATGCGCCAGGCCCATATTGATTCCGCCAGCTCGTAGGGTGCGATCGCGAGTCAGGCATGAAGTGGGCGGACGTGCTGGCTGGTTAGGGGACGGAGTCGTTAGTGCTCTTGCCGCTCATGGAAGATCCACCAGTCGGGGAAGTCGCCGTTGCTGCTGACAGTGCGGAGGGTGAGGACAACTCGGCCCTGGGGACAGGTCCTCGGCAAAGTAACGCTTCGCCCGTTTCCCGATCATCCGATCCCGAGGAGGGCGTGGGTCGGTGGAGGCCTCGGGCGCTGTGTCGCAGGCCGGCGGCGATACTGGTGGCGCCGGCGAGCCGGAGGGCGCCGATGGCGAGGCCGCGCCAGGTGGCACCCGTCGAGCCCGTGGACACCTCGATGCCCGCTAATTTCGTTGAGCCCGCACCCTGCAATCGTGTTGGCTAGCGGCACCGAACTGTCAGTACCGCAGGTGTCCGCTTGGCTGTAGCAGGGAGTCCAAGGTGCAGGACGATGTTGTCGACCCGGTTGCCCACAATCGGGCAGCCTGGGACAGGTATGTCCAAGAGGGCAACGAATGGTCGAGGCCGGTGAGTGCTGAGGATGTCGAGCGGGCCCGCATGGGCGACTGGTCGATTGTTCTCATCGGGCGTGAGCCAGTCGACCGCTCCTGGCTGCCGACGGACCTGACCGGCAAGGACGTGTTGTGCCTGGCCTCCGGCGGTGGCCAGCAGGGCT